>DASPVC010000054.1:0-265819 GCA_035622585.1 Candidatus Acidiferrum sp. | reverse complement strand
GCCAACAAATGCGAAACCTGCCGTCGCGGTTGCGAAGAACGCGCATGTGACGCCGGCCGAACCTGCGGCTGCGTTCGATAGCGCGCCAGCCGCGCGGCTCGTGCACTCGGCACCAGCCGCAGAGGCAGTGAAAGTCTCGATCGAACCCGTCAGCGCGAAGGCAGATAGTGTCGCAATGGTTCGGGCGACGTCACAGCCTGCTGCGCCCGCTACGGAGTCGGAGGACTATCCCGATACGCAGGTCGTAAACGAAAGCGCCGACCCGGCTTGCCACATCTATTTCGCGGCGTATGGCCTCACGCCGTCGCAGTACAAGTGGATGGCCGAAACCCGGCGCAAGGAATTTTCGGGAATTTGCCCCGCGCCCGATCTCGCGCACGTGGATTTCGTGGTCCTCTTCACGCACGATTCCGATACCTACACGTACGCGATGCCGACCCCCGTGCACACCGATCGCAATGGGTTCTCCGATTTTAGCCCGTTGACGACGGTGGATACGGCGCTTGTTTCCATGTCCGAAGTGCAAAAGGCGCGCTACGAATTCGTGTGGGTTTTCCGGATGAATCGCGGCGCGTTTGACCCGGAGAAATTCTCTCCGCGCCGCCGGCCTCAGTTCACGACCTACGTGAAAGGCTCGCGCGCCTCATCGCGCGCCATCGAGGACGCATTCAATTTCGTCGAGACGCAGGGAATGACCCGCTAGCCCCGCAAGCGACTCAGCGCGCGTTCAATCCGCCACGCCGCCCAGAAATGGGAAATGGCTCGCGGCGGCCATGAAGAAGAGCAGCGGAAACGACATCCAGAATCCCGTGCGCGACGCGAGGAACGCCCATCGCGCCATGCGTTCGGCTTCAGCGGGCATCGGTGTGCCCTGTTCGGCGCTCGCGCGCGTCCACGCGATCAGCCGCTTCTGCGCGCGCCAGACCACGCCCCATGTGTTTAGCAGCATCAGCAATCCCATTCCGCCGCCAATCGCGATCGAAAGATGCCGGTTCGACGATTCGGGGCTGGCGTTCAAGACGAGCACGATCCACGACGCGGCAATTGTGATCGCCGCAATCGCAATCGCGCGCACCCACGCGCTGTCCAGAATCCCTTTGTGAGGGAGTTGAAACGGATAGATCAGGGCAAACGCCACGAACCAGACAAGCAGCCATTCGCCGAGCCATCGCCACGCGAACGATGGGTTTCCGGCGTTGCTAGCGTCCGCCGCCAAAATCAGCCAGAAATAGCGCAGGCCGGCGATCACCGTCACCAGCGCCGACCACCGGAACCACCACATCGCGCGCGACATCAGCGCCGGAAACACTTTCGCGCGCACGGCTGGTTCGAGTCCCTTCATTGTCTTTGTGCCGACGAGATTGAAAAAATAGAGCAGCCCGATCCAGATGATCCCCGCGACGAAGTGCATCCACCGCAGTGCGATCTCCTCGCGCGTCACTGCGCCTTGTGGAAAGCTGACGTGCAGGCCTAGCATCGCGCTGGGTTGCACTCGGAATGCAAGTAAGAGCGGGAGGCAAGATAACTGCATGCGAAACCCCCGTGCAACTATCGCATTTCACGTGCCGAATTCCGACGGCCGTGCAGCTTGTGCAAGTGATCGTAAATCCATACGGTCAATGAGGTTAGAAACGCGATCCCTAGGCCGACGTACGTGGCCGGCCCGGAATGAATCGCCCACGCGAGCGATAGGATGAAGATGAATAGAGCGATTCGATGCACTTTGTTCAGTTCGGTCTTGTAGAAGGCGAATGAAGAAAGAGTAATCGCTGCAAGCGCCAGCGAGGACTCCACCGCGGATGACCGCGAAATCGCTGTTGCGGGATCGCCGCTTACGTGGCCGCTGGATATCGCGCGCGTAGAGTTCAGCGTCGAGTAGAGCAGGATTCCCGGGAGAACTCTAGGCCAGCGATTTGCTCGAACGCACAAAAGGAACGCGGAGAGAACCGCGAACACTAGCCACAGAAACCGAATAAGGGGAGTACGTCCGAGTCCTGCCCCACTGGCCGCGAAGATAAGCAAGACGAAGAGGCCGATGACGTACAGCGCGGCGCCTACTTCGTCCCAGCGGACGCCCCTAAGCGATCGGTCTGACGCTGACATGCCCTTTTGGCGTCACATTCTTTCGGGCGCGGCGGCTCGCGAATCCTTCGACTTCCCAAAGCTCAGGATCTGCTTCACCGACGCCGAAACGCGATGGCGAAACAGGTTGAACCGCTGGCTTTTCGCGCCGGTCACCCAGTTGAACTGAATCACGCGCCGCTCGCCGATGAATTGCAGGTGCCCGTGCCAGGAATGATCTGAGCGCAGAAACGCGACGAGCGTGCCCCCGGACGGCGGCGCTTCGGCCGCTACGTCGTTGATGTCGTCTCGCGAGCGCAGCAGGCGCAGCCGTCCGCCCGCGTCGTCCCATTCGGGATTCATGTAGAGGAGAATCGTGACGATCTTGCTTTCCGAATCACAGTGGATGTTGCCGTCGCGCGTATCGCAGCGCCCGCGGACGGTGATCGTCGAGGGCCGGCCGCTCAGATCGATCTGAAACTTTTCCTCGAACGCTTTGCGAAATTCCTCCGATTCGAGCGCGTCCACCATCGCCTGAAAATTCGGCCCGAATTCGAGCGACGCAAGCGGATAGCTGCCGGCATGGTCGACGTGCGGATAGTCCGCGTTGATCTTGCGCAGCGCCTCGGGCTTGACGAACCCGCGCAGAATCACGTAGTCGTACGGCTCGTGTTGCAGCGGCGCGCTGCGCAGCGCTTCATAGTCGAAGACATCCATGATTGTTTTTCGACGTTATCCTGCCGCCGACGGCCCTGTCAACCGCGCTCACCCCCCTGCATTGTCATCCCGAGTGAGGCCGCCCGTCCATTATTCGGGCGGCCGACGAGGGATCTGCTTTTCGCCCTATACTTGTCCTCGCCGCCTCTGATTGGAGCGCGCCTCATGGGCAAGATCCACGCAGGCACATCCGGCTGGGCCTATTCGAGCTGGAAGCCCGATTTCTATCCAGCGAAGCTCGCGTCCGCGAAATTCCTCGAGCATTACGCGACGCGCCTCAACTCCGTCGAGGTGAACTACACATTTCGCGCGCAAGTGACCGAGAAACTGCTCGCCGGCTGGATTGCAGCGACGCCTGTGGACTTCAAATTTGCGGTGAAGGTGCACCAATCGATCACCCACATCAAGCGCCTGCGCAGCGCGGCCAAGCTGATGTCTGATTTCCTGGCCTCGCTCGAGCCGCTGCGCGAGGCAGGCAAGCTCGGACCTGTACTGGTTCAGCTTCCGCCGAATTTCAAATGCGACGTCGGCCGGCTGGAGGAGTTCTTAGAGGGTTTGCCGCGCGGCGCTCGCGTCGCGATCGAATTCCGGCACCCTTCCTGGTTTGCGGACGATGTGTATGCGCGTTTGCGCCGGGGGGATGTGGCGCTTTGCTGGGCCGAAAGCGAAGACCTAGAAACACCGGACGTCGCGACCGCCGGCTTCAGCTACTTCCGTCTTCGCAAAGAGAAGTATTCGCGGCGCGCCCGCACCGCAGTGAAGGAAAGAGTCCACAAGGCTGCGCGCCGGGGCGAAGTCTTCGCCTACTTCAAGCATGAAGACACACCCGACGGCGCGTTCTACGCGGAGGCTCTACTTAGGAACAGCGACAAATAGGGGTTCGCCGACTCTACTGTGCCCGCGCGGCGTTGATCCACTCGACGGTCTTCTTCAGCCCGCCGAACGTGTAGAAATGCAGCGCCGCAACGCCCAGCGCGGACGGATCGCCGTTCGGCGAGGCGGCCATCAACTCGCGGATCACCGGCTCGGGATCACGCTCGGTGAGCAGCTTGCCGAACGACGCCGACTTCGTCAGCGCCTTGATCGAATTCCCCACGCCACAATGAATCGCATAGCGCGTCAGCGTCGCGATTCCAGCGGGACCGGCAAGCCCGAGGCGCACCGGCAGGTCAACGCCCATCGCGCGAAGTTTCTTCAGCCACGCAGCGATCGGCTCTCCCTCGAACACGAATTGCGTGACGATCTGTAGCGTCAGGCCAATCTCCCGGCCATATTTCATTTTCGCGATCGTCGACTCGGCGAGCATTTGCTCGGAGATCTTCGGATGGCCTTCTGGGAATCCGCTGATTCCTGCGCGCGAGATGTTGTGTTTCTGCAGGAGACCTGACTGCATTACCTGAATGCTCGCATCGTACGGCCCGAGGGGCTTGTCGCGCTCGCCGCCGATCAGCAGCACGCGATCGACGCCTACTCCAGCAAACTGCCCGAGCAGTTGATCGAGCTGCGCGACGCTCTCCAGGTGCCGCGCGCCAATGTGCGGAACAGGGAATAACCCGGCTTTGCGCAGCTTGGCCGCCGGGGCGACAGCTTTCGAGAAATCCTCGCCGGGAATCCAGGTGAAATACACCTCGGTCCCGGCTTCCAACCGTTCCGCGGCCGAATCGACCACTTTTTCATTCTGCGGGCTGATTTCGACGGAATACCCGCGCAGAATCGGACTCAGGCTCGGGACACTCGCAGCAGCTTCAGACATGTGGCACCTCGGTTGATTGGACGCGCATCAGTTCAAACGGAATTGCCATTCGGCGCGCCAGCCCCACCCGGACTGCCCCGCCACGCGTAAACGAAACTAGCAGTGTGCGCAATCAGACCCGCACCAGTCAAGCGCGACAAATCGGAGCCCAGGCGTTCAGACCGGGGCCAAGAGCGCGAGGAAATGGTGCCCAAGAGAGGACTTGCTTGCCCTGAGTCCGTCCCGGCGGACGAAGGGAACCTCCACGACCTTGCAAATCAGTCTGCCATCGATTTCATGGTGCCCAAGAGAGGACTCGAACCTCCACGACCTTGCGGCCACTAGCTCCTGAAGCTAGCGCGTCTGCCAGTTCCGCCACTTGGGCACTTCGTGCGGTACACCGAAGGGGCCCCCAAGTCGACGGCAAGTCGAGCTTGGGGAATCAATCGCGAATCCATATTGCCGCCCGCCTCCCGGTTTGTCAACGCAGACTGCCCCCCCGCGAAGCCCCCCGAAAAGTACCATTGACCCGAACCGCCGCAATTTCTACAGTTGCTCCTAGCAGTTCGCGGGGGAGGAGACGATCATGGCCAGCGCCCGCGTGATGCTGGAACGCCGCCGTTCGAGCCGCATTCAGACCAAGATTCCGGTCCACGTCGTCAGCAGTGAAGGCAACGGGCAGACGCACGACGCGCCCGCCGAAGCGCTTTCGGTCAGCCGGTACGGTGCGCTCCTTCGCGTGCCGTTTCTGCCGCCGATGGGCTCGCGCATCGAGGTGCTGCACGGCCTATCGAGGGAGATCCGCGAGTTCCGAGTGATCAGCCTGCGCGGTCAGCGCGAGCACGGTCCCTTCGACCTGGGCGTCGAAATCTACTATCCCGCGCACAATTTTTGGGGTGTCCAGTTCCCAGACGAGCGCCAGTCCGCTTGACATCCTTTTACCGCGCTTAGTGCTATAATCCCGCCAAAATCGACCCAAATGGGCCTAGTCGGGCCGGTCCTCCATCGGTGGCAGTCCCCACGACCCGCGGGCACGGGAGGGAACCATGGGAACGATTCAGATACTCCTCATCGTGTGGGGCGTGGTGACGGCTGCCCTCATCGTCGCCATGATTTACCGCAGCATGCTGGAAACGCACGAGGAAGATCAGCTGTACCTGGAAGCCGGTGAGGAATCGATGGCCCGGGAGCAGCGCGATATCGTGTCGCGAATCGAGAAGCTTGGTCGGCCGATCACCGCCCTTGCAGTCCTATCCGGACTGATTCTCGTGGCGATTGTCGGGATGTGGCTCTATCAGGGTTTCAAGAGCTTCTGATTGCCCGGGTCCGACCGTCGTCTCAGAAAGTGATGTCTGCCCAGCGGCGGGCGTCTGCTATTTCTTCACGACGGGACGCCGCTTCTGGCTCAGCAGGTTGACGAACAGCCGGTACGCTCCCGGCACGCCGTCCGGCAGTTCGCGGAAGAATGAAAGACCCGTGTAGATATAGATTCCCTTGCCGTCGTGCGCGTAGACCAATCCGCCCGTCGCCTCCGGCTCGCCCGGATCGGTGAGTCCAAGCACGGCTTTGTATTGCGGGTCCCACGTGCTCCAGAAATAGAGCCCGCGCTCCTGGCTCCAGCCCTCGAAATCGGCAAGGGTGATCTTGTTCGGGAAATCCAGCAGCGGGCTATCCGGCTCGAGAAATCGTACGGGTGAATTTTGATCGGTCACGCGCACGGCCTGCGGAGCCATGTCCGCTCTGAACGGAGCTGGTTTCAGCGCGTTCCATGCGAAATCGCGCTCGTATTGCACGAGCAGCGTCCCGCCGTTTTTCACGTACTCGAGCAACCGCGGATTCGCGGCCATCGCGTCGGGCCGCAACTCGTACGCGCGGATTCCCACAACGATCGCGTCGTAGCGGCTCAGGTCGCCGAATGCGAGCGCCACCTCGTCGAGCATGTCCACCTGAATACCGATCTGCCGCAGCGTCTCGGGAATCGTATCGTTGTCTCCGGCGATGTAGCCGATGCGCAATCCGGCTGGCACCACGAGGTCCAGCACGTGCACCGTTGCGTCGGCTGGCTCACTCCAATCCCGGGTGGGAAGCGTGGGGATTGGTTCGAGAGACGTCCGAAACGTCTCATCGCCCAATCGCGCGTAGGGATGGAGCAAGTACGCGCCGGGAGCGATCGTCGCGGGCGGCTTCACCACGTAGCGCACGAGCTGGTCGCCAGCCGCCGTGAAATTGAGCGCGGGAATCGGCGCGACGGTCCATCCTAAAGGCGCGTCGAGCCCCGCAGACACGCTCGCAGGCTTCGCGCCGTGATAGCGGACTCGCGCAAGCAACTCAATGGGCATGGTAGAGCGTTTCGCAGGCAGCATCACCTGCGCGGGCTGCACCGTCAGCGTGACGGCCGGAACAAGCTCGAGCTGGTACGTCTCGATGCCGGTGGTCTTGGCAATCGAAGACTCGACTGTTTTCTCGATCGTGAATTCATAGCCCTCGACGTTCACGCGGAGAGCGAGCTTCACGAGCGGAGGCGGAAACGGCAGTATCGCGTCTTCTGGCGAACTCGGCAGTTTCGCTCCTGGCGGAATCGCCACATGAAATTGATAGCGGCTGCCGTCCGGTTGGGCGTCATCGAGCGTCACTGCCCATCCCGCAGGCGCCTGCAGGCTTGATTGGTTCACGATCCACTTCACAGGGGCCGCGGGCCTGTCGAGAAAATTCACGCTCACGCCAAAGCTTTCCCCCGCGACGAGTTCGTGGCGGTTTGCCTGTGCGTCAATGGGAAGCGCGATGTCTGCGGCCAGTGCTGCATCGATTCGCTGTTTCACGCCGTCCAGTTCCCACAGCGCGTCCGCGTTGTCTCCACCCGCCGTAGCAACCTTTTCGCGCAGCGCCGCGATCTCGCTTCCCGCCGTCGCCAGCGATTTCGCGGCCGCCTCACGACGCAACCGCGGATCGCCGCTTTCGAGCGCATTCGTAGCGTCTGCTAGATGGCCGTCTACCGATCCAAGCGCTGGGGACATTATGCTTTGCAGGTTTGGAAAACGTTGCGCGAGCGTCGTAATCCATTCCGCCAGCAGTTCGGGATTGAATCCGCCCCCAGCTTCTTGCCCATGCTCGGTAATCAGATACACCGGCCGGCGAAAGAAGGGATTACCGAAGAGCGTGGGCGTGCCCTGCGAGCGATGCTGTTCGTGTCCCTCCATCCCCATCTCGACGTAGCTCTTGCCCCACAACGGCGAAACATCGTTTACGTGCAATTCGACGCTGCCCGCCGGAGCTTGCGCTGGTGCGGGGCCGAAACCGAACGCCGCCTGGCGGACTTCGAGCGTGACCTTCCACGGCCTCAGGCCTTCGGCGATCTGCTCCGGGAATTTCGTCGGATCGGCGGCCGCGGCCACCGCCTGCGGAGTGTAAATCCCGCTCGCCTGGTGCTGGCCGTGACCGAAGTGCACGCCGCCCCACCCGTTGATCACCACATCGGGCCGGTAGGTGCGAATCACGCGCACCATGTCTTCCATGGGAATCTGGTCCCCCCAAATCTTCATCGTTCGCTCGGCGCTCTTCGAGAATCCCGTGTCCACTGCGCGTGTGAAAAACTGATGGACGCCGTAATGGCTGTCCGCGGCGAGAAGCTCCGTCGTTCGCACCACGCCGAGCGGTCCATCTTGCTCCGGCCCAATCGCGTTCTGCCCGCCTTGGCCGCGCGTGATTGTCAGGAGCGCCACGTCCGCGCCTAGCCCGTGCGAAAGATACGCGAGCATGCTGGCCGTCTCGTCATCTGGATGCGCCGTGATGAAAAGAATCCGCGTCGCCACGCGCGCCTTGTTGATGGCTTCGAGGGTTTCCGGCAGCGACTGCGCGCAGGCTTGCCGCGCTGGCGCAAGCGTACACAGCGCCACGAGTAGCGCAGCAAGCACAATCCTTTTTCCCCGTCGGTTCATTACGCGATCTCCTGAAAAGGCCATTGGCGCTGCCAGCGCGCGCGTCCCAAATAGACAAGAATACCGGCTGCAGCCGCGATCAGAGAAGCCAGCATCGGTTTCGGCCCCGTGGCCAGAAAGATTCCCGCCCAGCCGAAAATTGCAATCACGACGGGCAGTGGATACAGCCACATCCGGAACGGCAGCCGCTCCGTGCCCCATCGCTGCCGCAGCAGGACGAGGCCCACCCCCTGGGCCATGAATTGGATGATGCACCGCATCGCCAGGATGGCGCGGATCGTATCCCGCAGCTTCAGCGAGAGGCAAAAGATCAGCGCCGCCGCGCCCAGCGCCAGCAGCGATACATACGGAAAATGCTTCGTCGGATGGATGCGCGCGAATATTTTCAGGAAATTTCCGTCTGCCGCAGCCGCGTAGGGCACCCGCGAATATCCCAGCATCGCCGCGAACACCGATCCCAATGCTGTCACCAAGATGAGGGCCGTCGCCAGCGCCGCCCATTCGCTGCCGTACACGCGCTCGACAAACGTGCTGACGATAAACGTCGATTGCCGCGCCTCACGCCACGGGATCACGCTGAGGATGCTCGTTTGCATCGCCAGATACAGACCGGTGATGCCGACGATCGAGATGAAGATCGCGCGCGGGATGTTCCTCTCAGGATCCTTCATCTCTCCGCCGAGATTGCAGACATTGTAGTAGCCGAGGTAGCTGTAGATCGTCTGCACGGTTCCGTGGCCGAGGCCGACGAAAAGCAGCCACGACAGATTCCAATTCGTGCCCGATGAATCAAACACCCGGCGCGCATCGAAATGCGTGGCCCCGCCGAAAATGATCCATAGAATGGTGCCGATCACCACGACGCTGAAGATCACTGAGATTCGGCCGACCTCCGCGATCCGACGGTAAAGCAGGATTACCACCAGCACGACAATCACGCCTGCAACCACGTTATCCGCGTGCGAGCCGAACACGGCCATCGAGACAGCCAGCCGGTCGGAGCGTTCCACGAGATACTTCGAGTAGCTCGCAAAACCCAGCGCGCCCGATGCGACACTGAGCGGCCCCTGAAACAGGGTCTGCCAAATGAACAAGAAAGAGAGCAGTCTGCCCCATCGCTCCGAGCCGTAGGCCTCGCGCAGGTAAACATAGCTGCCCCCCGCCTGCGGCATCGCCGCGCCGAGTTCCGCCCATATACAGCCGTCGAAAAGCGCGAGCGCGCCTCCCGCCGCCCACGCCAGCAGGCTCCCCGGCCCGCCCATCGCCTGAATCACGAACGGGATCACAACGAATGGCCCGATGCCCACCATGAACGTCATGTTGAGCGACGTCGCCTGGACCAGCCCGAGCCCGCGATCGAGTTTTTGCGTCTCGCTCATCGCATTTTTCCGCCGCCGAAGCACGCAGAGGATAGCAAGAAACCCGTCATCGCCGCCCGAAAACTCCCCGGACCTGCGCTACCATACGCGGGAAGCCACAAGGACGACTGCGCGACGATGCTTCAGCCCCGGACCGCGATCGGCATCCTCGCCACGGCCACGACAGTCGGCGTCCTGGTCGTCGAATTCTTTCGCGCGCGGCGCCGCAGCCCGTTCCCGCCGCATGGCTGGCTCGGCATCGTCGCCCTGGCCTCCGCCGAGTGGATGCTCTTCCTCCGTATCGAACCGGTCACCACGTATTTCACGCCGATCGCGTGGAGTGCCTACATCCTGATCGTTGACGCCGCCGTGTTCGCGCTTACGGGCCGCTCCCGTCTTCGAGACGCGCCGACGACCGTGGCGCGCATGGCGCTGCTCTCAATTCCACTATGGCTCATCTTCGAAGCCTACAATTTTCGTCTGAGCGGCTGGACTTATGTCGGAGTGCCCCACGAGTGGCCGGCGGCGCTCCTCGGCTACGGTTGGTCGTTTGCCACGATCACGCCAGCGATCTTTCAGACGTCGGATCTCGTGCAGGCGTTGCTGCCGCCCGCGCCGGTCCAGCCGTGGAGCATTTCGCGTGCTGCGGAGAATGTAACGATGGCGTGCGGCGCACTCTGCCTCATTGTTCCACTCTTGGTGCCGGGCAAACTTGCTCCGTACATGGTTCCGCTCCTCTGGATCGGATTCGTGCTGCTGATCGACCCGCTCAACAAACGTCTAGCGCTGCCATCTTTCCTCGGCGATCTCTCGGAGGGATTCGCGCGCCGCCTCTACGGCTTCCTCTGGGCCGGCTGGATTTGCGGCTGGCTCTGGGAATTCTGGAACAACTGGGCTGGCGCGAAATGGCACTACACCTTCCCGATGTTTCAACAGTGGAAGATTTTCGAGATGCCTGCGCCGGGTTATCTCGGCTTTCTGCCTTTCGCGATGGAATGCTTTACCATGTACGTCGCCGCCGCGTGGCTCGCCGGCTGGCTGAAACGAGTGAAATGATTCTCCGCGCAACGCATGTGCTTGTCGGTTTGTTCGCGATGGCCGTCTGCGTTCCGCCGCCCGGCCGCGCCGCCGACCTCACGCTTTCTCCGGAGGCTTGTCGCACACTCGACGAAATCTACAGCGGCAACCCCGATTCCGCCATCGGGGCGGCACACGCCATCCAGCAATCGCAGCCGGAAAGCCCCATTGGCTATCTCCTCGAAGCCGAGGCTATGTGGTGGAAGACATATTGTGCGGCGTGCGAAATCAAATGGGGCATGCTCGACGCCTGGAAGCGCGGGAAAAAGCCCGAGGACGACGCCTACATGGCGCTCGCGGACAAAGCCATCGATCGTGCCCGCGCGCAGATCGCCAAATCCGACACAGCCGAATCGCACGTTTACGTCGCGGTCGGCTTCGCGCTCAAGGCCCGCCTCTACAGCCTGCGCGACGAAAAGCGCGCCGTCGCCCATGCGGGCGTCGTCGCCCGCAGTGAAGCTCTTCGCGCGTTGCAGCTTGATCCCGACATGGCCGACGCCAGCGCCATCCTCGGACTCTACAACTACTATGTTGATACGCTCTCCGCGATCGCCAAGGTTCTTCGTTTCTTCATAGGCATTCCCGGAGGAAGCAAGGAGGATGGAAACCGGCAGATGAAAACCGGAATCGACCGCGGCGCGCTTCTCGTCGTCGATACGCGCTTCTACTTGGCGCGAAATCTTCGCTCTTTCGACCAGCGCTACGATGAGGCGCTATCGGTGACAGACCCGCTCCTCTCAAGCTATCCACACAACCCGATCTTTCAGCTTCTCGCCGGTAACTTGAACATCGAGTTGGGCCGCAACGCGAAGGCCTCCGAGCATTTTCACGCCGTACTTGCGTCATCCGACTCGGACCCCGATCCTGCGTGCGCCGCTCGCGTCCGCGACCTCGCCAATTCCTTCCTTGCGTCGCTGCGCTGAGTTGACACAATTTCGAGCGCGGACTACGCTTTCCCGCAATTCCGTATTTGAAAGCGGCAGTGGTGGTACGGTGGCGTGAGGACGCGTATGAAGAGATCGGTTGCTGCCCTGACGGTTGTCATCTTCTTTTCGATCGCAAGCTCGGCGCTCGCTCATCATTCCCGCGCGATGTTCGATCAGACGAAGCAGGTCACTCTGGTCGGCACGGTGAAGGAATTTCAGTGGACGAATCCCCACTGCTGGATTCAGGTGCTCGTGCCAGACCCGAACGATCCGCAGGCATCGCCCGTGGAGTGGGGTGTCGAGATGGGCGCTCCGGTCGAATTGATGCGCAAGGGATGGAAGCCGGGGAGTTTGAACCCCGGCGACAAGGTCACGATTATCGTCAATCCGCTGCGCGACGGACAGCCCGGGGGCCTCGTGGTTTCGGTCACGGGCCCCGATGGAAAAATCATCGGCCATCCAGCCGCTCCAGGAAGCAGGGCGCCATGAGAGTCAGAGTAGCGCTGATCGAGTTTTTCGTTGTGTTCGGCTGTGTGTCGTTTGCTGCCGCGCAGAATTTGAACTCGAAAGCGCGCGTCGAGGCTTTTGCCAAACTGCCGGATTGGTCGGGCATGTGGGAGCCTGACATTTTTGTCGGACAGGCGGACGGCCAGCAGTTCAGCGAGGAAGCCCTGCGCAAGATGAAGGCGCGCTCGGAATCGATGCATCCTTCGTTCACGCCGGAATATCAAGCGAAGTACGAGGCGATCCGAAAGTCCATCGAAGCGGCGATCGCCGCCGATCCGGTGCACCCTCCCGCTACACATCAGCCGCTTTGCGGGTCGCCGCCGTTTCCTGCAACCTTTACCCCCGGAATGTTCGAATGGCGGATAACGCCCGAGGAAACCACTTTCATCAGCACCGTCGGCGCTGTGCGCCACATCTACACCGACGGCCGCTCGCATCCGCCGAAAGACCTGTTATGGCCGACGCTCATGGGCGACTCCATCGGCCACTGGGAAGGCGACACGCTCGTCGTGGATACGATCGCGACGAAGCGCCGCATCTACATGGGCGAGCTGACCGGTTTCTTCATGCCGATGAGCGATCAGCTCCACTTCATCGAACGCATCCGCATGGTGAACCACGACGCGATACAGATTGATTACACGGTCGAGGACCCTATCGCGTTGACCAAACCCATTCACGCCGTTTATACGCAGACGCGCGTCACCGATTTTGACCGCATGCTCGAGGAAGCTGACTGCGAAGAAAACGAGCGCGACCCGGTCGTGAACGGCCGCTTCTCCACCGTCACCCACTAGGCGGGCTAGGTCGGACGGGTTCAGGTGTATGTGTTGTGCCGCGGCCTTCAGCGCGACATCTTCAACTGCGTGCGGCTTCTTCTTGTTCGAAGGCGTGATACGAGGATCTCACCAGCGGCCCGGATTCGACGTGCTTGAAGCCCATCTGCTCGCCCAGCCGCTTGAATTCGGCGAATTCGTCCGGATGAACGTACCGCTCAATCGGCAAGTGCTCGGGCGTCGGCTGCATGTACTGTCCAAGCGTGAGGATGTGTGTTCCCTGTGCGGCGATCTCTTCCATCGCCTGCAAAACTTCATCGCGCGTCTCACCGAGCCCCAGCATCATACCCGTCTTCGTGGGCGTACCCGGCGCCATCTCACGCGCGTGCCGCAATAGTTCGAGCGACCGCTCGTACGCCGCGCCTTTGCGCACGCGGCGGTAGAGACGCGGCACGGTTTCCATATTGTGATTGAGCACGTCGGGCCGCGCAGCCATGAGCATCGCAAGCGCGTCCCAGTTGCCGCGAAAATCGGGGATCAGCACCTCGACTTTGCACTCCGGCACGCGCCGGCGAATCTCTTCGATCGTGCACGCGAAAATTCCCGCGCCTCCGTCGGGCTGATCGTCGCGATTCACCGACGTGACCACGGCGTATCGCAGCCCCATCCGCTCGACCGCCTGCGCTACGCGCTCCGGCTCATCCTCTTCGGGCGGACCGAGCGGCCTTCCGCTCGGCACCGCGCAGAAGCCGCACGCACGCGTGCAGATGTTGCCGAGAATCATGAACGTCGCCGTGCGATGCTCCCAGCATTCGCCCTGGTTAGGGCAGCGCGCGCTCTCGCACACGGTGTGCAAGTTGAGAGTGCGCATGATGCCGTCCAGCTCGTGAAAGTTCTGCCCGCCGCGGAACCGCACCTTCAGCCACGGCGGCCGCTGACTTGCGGACGGCGGCAGCACTGGACCATCCGGCAGAATGTGGAAGGGGCTCGCCATCGAAAACTCAAAACTATCTTACGCGTGCCCGGCGGCCGTCACAACTGCTGTGCCTGTCGCGTGCCTCTCAGGGTGCCTTTTCATCGAGGGGTTGTATTTCGAAGACGAATTTGAGTGTACATACGTGTGGATCGCGGCGAGCATTTGGCGATCGTGGACGTTCGAATCTCCGCAGCTGCTACGCCACGCTCCGGTCGTTTCCATTCGACGCGTGCGCTGCGGCCGAATGCAGCAGCATTTCCAGATCCCTGCGCCCCAGCCCGGGCGGCATCGCCGTGATCGGTTCTTGCGATTTCATGAGCGGGTTTGCGACTGGCTGCTCGTACTGCTTCGAGACGTATTCCTTCCGCGAATCGCCTTCCAGAATTCGCAAGACTTTCTTTTGCAGTTCGGCGAACACCGTTTTCACGTCCGCCGACGCATCGACCGTCTCGAAGTGATATTCCACGCTCAGCCTGTCGAACTCAGCCAGCAGCGCGCCCTGATAGCTTCGAAAGCTCTCGTACATGTCATGTCCTGGGAACACGTCCATCCCCGATTCCCAATAGTCGAATCCGCGCGAAAAGATCACGCGCGGAATCAGCGCGTCCACGTCGATGCGCAGATAAATTACTGCATCGGGGACAAGAGCCGTGCTGTAGATGCTCCGAATCCACGCCGCATCCATGCCGCGCACGATCGCTCTCGCCATCAGCGAATAGATGTAGCGGTCCGTTAGCACCACGAATCCGGCGCGCAGCGCGGGCACGATCTCGTTTTCGAGCCGGTCGATGAAATCCGTTGCGTAGAAGAGGCTCTGCGTCACGCGCCCGAGATTGTTGCCCTCTTTGGCGCGGCGGATCCCCTCGCCGGCGAGCGGCGAGCGCGTCATACCCGTATCGAGGACGGCATGGCCCTGCTCTTCCAGCCACGTCTTGAGCAGATTGATTTGCGTCGTCCGTCCCGCGCAGTCCGTGCCTTCCAGCACGATCAGCTTGCCCGAGAGATCGGAGAGCTTCATGCCCGGCAGGACTTTCCCATATGTCTGTCTCACGGTCGCACCCTCAGTTCTTTGGCTTTGTCGAGCTGAATCCTTGCGATTTGGCGCACTTGCATCTGCTGCACTTCCACGGGCAACGTTGCGTCGATCACGGTCAAGCCGAATTCCGGGATCATCCGTTCGTACTCGTCCAGGATTTTCCCTTGGAACAGCCGGAAGCTCTCCGTTGGATCATCGCTCAATCCGAGATCGAGTCCCGCTTCGTAGAATTTGAACCCGTCCCGCGCGGTGACTAGTCTGCCGATCGCCGTTTCTAGCGGCACCCGGAAGTAAAATGCTACTGTCGGCCTCATGGCGAACCCGTACAGCTCGCGAACCCACTGGCGATCCATCCCCCGGGCCACGTCCCGTGCAAACGCGGTGTAGATATAGCGGTCGCACAACACTACAGCCCCGGCCTTCAGAAGCGGCAGAATGCTGCGCTCGATGCGATCTGCGAAATCCGTGGCGTGAATCAGAGAAAAGGTCGCTGGCGTCAGCATTTTTTTCTTCTTGCCCAGCTTCGTGGTGTCCTTCACTAGCGGCGACGAGTTCCATGTGCTGAAGACGACGCCGTAGCCCTTCGATTCGAGCCACTTGTGCAGCAAGCTGAGCTGCGTCGATTTGCCCGAGCCGTCGATTCCCTCGACAACGAATAGCCTCCCCGGAAACTGCTGCGCGCCGTTCGGCCGGGGCCGTTCAAATGTTTGCGCAATGGGGTAGAAAATCTCAAACGGACCAATCCGCAGGTTGTTGCCCGTGTTCATGGCTCTCTTTCTGGTCGCGTCTTTGTCTGGCCAGCGGAAGTCAAGCAGAGTTCTTCGGCAATGAAGGGCAAAGACGCTGATAGCTTATTGTTCTTCGGGGTTTCTGGCGTGGAAACTACTTCCCGGCGGACGCCACATACTATGCACGAATTTCTGGCTTTTTTCAGCAGAAATTCGAAGCTTTGTGCACCAACGCGCCGGCTGCAACCGGCCTCGGAACCACGGACCGCGGCTCGGTTCCTGATCTCTCCTTAACTCGACAACCTGACGTCGCGAACCTGCTGCACTCTTCGCAGATAGGTGAGGGTTCCGCTTTTCCGCTGATTCCGCCGCACTTGTGCTATAGTCCTACGGTTCCTTTCCCGGAAGGTCGTTTTCCCTCAGGCTGCTGCTTGTTCTCCTGCGCCAAAAGTGATTTGATCGGGCGTCATGCCCTGGGACTTCGCGCTAATCTTGCTCTTCTTCGCAACCATCGTGCCGATCTTGGGGCGCCGCCGCATCCGTCAGCTAATGCGAAGTGAGAAAACGACGAAGGAGGACCGCCTGGCAGTCTATGCCTCAACCGCCATCTTCCAGTGGATTGCCGCCGCCGTCGTCCTCTGGCGCGCGACGGCGCATGGCATTGCGCCAGCGCGCCTCGGAATCGCGGTCCCAAACCGCGCGTTCGCCCTTGGCGTATCGATCCTGTTGGCGGCGCTTGTCCTGGCGAATCAACTCGTGGCCCTTCGGCGCCTTGCCGTTCAGTCAGCTGACAAGCAGGGGATTCTCCGCCAGATGGCGACGAAGGTCTTTCCCCAGGACAATCCCGAGCGTCTCGCTTTCCTAGCCCTTGTCGTTACTGTCTCCATCTGCGAAGAGGTGATCTACCGTGGCTTTGCGCAGCGCGTGTTTGAAGATCTATCCGGCGGTGTTATTGCAGTCGGTATTGTTGGCTCCGCCGCCTTGTTCGCACTTGCTCACCTCTATCAAGGGCGCCGCGGACTGATCTCGACGCTGCTGATCGGCGCTTTGTTTTCGTGGGTACGCGCATGGACTGGCAGCCTGATTCCGCCGGTCGTAGCCCACTTTGTCGCGGATCTGACAGCGGGATTTCTCGCCCCTGCTCGGTTGCGAACCGTCGCAGCCCGCTCAGAGGAGCCGGTAGCTGGAGCCAAATCTGGTGAGTGATTAACTACTACAGCTATAGTATATGGACCGACTAGCCCCTGCTCATATCGCCGAGACTCTCGCTCCCTATGGCGTCATCGCTCGCCATGCGCTCTGCGAGCAGATTCGGCAATACATATTATTGTTATCCCGCTGGAATCAAAAGATTTCTCTAACGACGCTCAACGACCCGGATGAGGTCCTCAAATTCCATTTTGGCGAAAGTTTCTTCGCGGCAGGATCAGTGCCCATTAATGATGGTCGGCTCGCCGACGTTGGATCCGGTGCCGGGTTCCCCGGAATTCCGCTCGCGATGGTTTGTCCGGGTCTTGCGGTTACGCTGATCGAGTCGAATGTGAAGAAGGCCGCCTTTCTCGGCGAGGTTATTCGCGCATTGAGGTTGAACCGTGTCACTGTAATTCGATCCAGAATGGAAGAGCTTTCCAAGGACCTGCCAAAGTTCGACTTCATCACGGCACGAGCTCTGGGTATGCCCACGGCACTGCTTCGCTGGGCCCATGGCTTCCTAGTGAATTCTGGCAGGATCGTTCTTTGGCTGGGGGAAAAGGACTGCCGAGCAATCTCCAACGATTCATCCTGGAACTGGAGAGATCCGATCCGCATCCCCGGTTCTCGGAGCCGATGCCTCTTGGTTGGTTCTCCAAAACCTCGCGATTGAGCAATTGTTCCACGTGGAACATCGTCGCTGCCTAGCTATTCGATTGTTTCACGTGAAACATCTTGCGTAGCGAAAAACAACTCTGATACATTCGCAATTTCACTAAGGGGATTTCTTGGCACGAATCATCGCCATCGCCAACCAAAAGGGCGGTGTCGGCAAGACCACGACAGCCGTAAACCTCGGGGCCTCCCTCGCTGCCTCCGAGCAGCGAACACTGATCATCGATTCTGATCCACAAGCCAACGCCACAAGTGCTCTCGGCTTTCCAAAAGATCCGGCCCGCCGGACCCTCTATCAAGCTCTGATCCTAGGCGAGTCCATCGAAAGGATCACGATCGATGCAAAGATGGACCGCCTCGAGCTCGTGCCTTCGGACAAGAATTTGGTTGGCGCGGCGGTCGAGCTGGTTTCGATGGAGAACCGGGAGTACCGACTTAAGGAATTGGTCTTCAACTTACGCGAGAAGTACGATTACATCCTGATCGATTGCCCGCCATCTCTCGATCTGCTAACGCTAAATGCCCTTGCTGCGAGCGACGCGGTACTCGTCCCGATTCAATGTGAATACCTAGCCCTTGAGGGGGTTTCGGAGCTTCTTGACACTCTCATGCGCTTGCGGCGCACGATCAATCCCTCCCTCGCGATCGAGGGGATCCTGCTCACGATGTACGACGACCGAACAACGCTATCGAAGCAGGTAGCCGCCGATTTGAGGAGCTTCTTCGGAGCGCAAGTTTTCGAGGCTGTAATCCCTCGAAACGTGCGGCTTGCGGAAGCGCCGAGCCACGGCATGCCCGTGCTTTTCTACGACATTCATAGTAAAGGTGCAGAGAGCTATATCCAACTAGCGAAGGAGGTTATCGCAAATGCCCAGAAACGCGTTGGGCAAGGGTCTGAGCGCACTGATACGGGAGCCCGAGCCGCAGCAGCTTCCGCCTCCGCCGCAACCGCCGGTGCCGGCACTGGGAGCGGCAGCAATGTCGAGGGGATCGGCAGCGGCAGCAGCGGCAGTTCCGGCTCGCAGCCCGAGTGAAGGTCTGGTCCAGATCGATATCGATCTGATTGATCCGAGCCCGTTTCAACCTCGCACCCGCTTTCGTGAAGACGCATTGGACGAGTTATCGCGCTCCATTCGTGCGAGCGGCATCGTCCAGCCGCTTGTTGTACGCCCCATAGGGAATCGCTACCAGCTGATCGCGGGCGAGCGCCGCTGGCGCGCCGCGCAGCGGGCCGCATTGAGCCGGGTGCCAGCCGTCGTGCGCGACGTCCGCGACGATATGGCGCTCGAGATGACTCTCGTCGAAAATCTTCAGCGAGAGGATCTCAATCCGATCGAGCAGGCCCGCGCATTCCAGCGCCTCACCGATGAGTTCCATCTGACGCAGGAGGAGGTCGCCGAGCGCACCGGCAAAGACCGGGCGACGATCGCGAATTCCGTTCGCCTGCTGCGACTTGAAGAACCAATCCAGGAGCTTCTTGAAGAGGGACGCCTCTCAGCGGGACACGGCCGGGCGCTGCTTGCTATTGATGATCCGAAGGCTCGTCTGGACCTTGCCCGCCGCATCGCGCGGGGAGGCATGACAGTGCGCCAAGTCGAGCGTTACGCGGCACGCGCGGGACGCGTGAAAGCCGATCCGCCGGCTGCGACCATCGATCCGAACACGAAGTGGGCCATCGAAGAATTGCAGCGGAAATTCGGCACAAAGGTGACGATCCATCCGCTGCGGCGCGGGCGCCCGGGGCATTTAGCGTTTGAATACTATGACGCTGCAGATCTCACCCGCCTCTACGACCAGCTCATGCGAGAATAGAGTCGATCCCGGAGAAACTGCATGGCGTGGAACTGGTTTGATCGCAAGCGGCAGGACCCGTCGGAGTGGACGGGCTTCCTTGAGCGCGGCGTCAAAATTGAAGGCAAGATCGAGACGGCGGGCACGTTCCGGATCGACTCGGCGATGAAAGGGACTCTGGTTTCCGACGATTCCCTTATTCTCGGCGAGAATGCGAACGTGGAAGGCGAAATTATTGGGAATCGCGTGGTGATTGCCGGCCGGTTCGATGGATCGATTCGCGCGAAGGGGAGAGTCGAGATTCAGCCGAGCGCAGTTGTGACCGGTGAGATTCACAGTCCCTGCGTTGTGATCGAGCCTGGCGCAATCTTCGACGGCCACTGCCACATGCCTGCGCCTGCCGAACCGGCCAAGCCGGTCACGATCCCGATCCGCTCCGCCGTCGGACAATCCCAGCGCTGAACTGTGCTGAGCGGAGTCGCGCTCCAGGCGCTACTCGACCACCAAACGCAGGAATTTCTTCTTGCCCGCGCGGAGGAGGTACTCGCCGGGCTTCGATAGATCAATTTCGCGCTTCACGTCCTCCACGCGAACACCATCAATCTCCACACCGCCTTGTTTGATCAAACGCTCGGCCTCACTGCGCGAAGGGGCGGCCTTGAGCTCGACAAGGATCAACGAGAGTCGTCTCATACCGTTGCGGGCCACGGCGAACCGAGGCGCATCCTCAGGCGCTTCGCGCTTGCTGAAGATTCGGTCCCACTCTTCGCCGGCGGCGCGGGCGGCGGTTTCGCCGTGGAACCCAGTGACGATGTTGTGCGCGAGTTCCATCTTGGCTTTCTTCGGATGCATCACGCCGGTGCGGACTTCTTCGCGCAGGCGTGTGATGGCCGGCCAGGGAAAATCGGTGAGCAGCTCGTAGTAGGACCACATCAGCTCGTCCGAGATCGACATCAGTTTGCCGAACATCTCGCCGGGTGGCTCAGTGATGCCGACGTAGTTGCCGAGGCTCTTCGACATCTTCCGCTCGCCGTCGAGCCCGACGAGAATCGGCATGGTCAGCGCGATCTGCGAACTTTGGCCGTATTCGCGCTGAATGTCGCGGTGCACCAACATATTGAACTTCTGCTCGGTGGCGCCGATTTCCACGTCCGATTCGAGCATCACCGCGTCGTACGCCGTCAGCAGCGGATACAGCAGCTCGTGCACGGAGATCGGCTGGTTCTCATCGAGGCGCGAACGAAAGTCCTCGCGTTCCAGCATCCGCGCGAGGCGGTAGTGGCCGCACAAGCGGACCACGTCATAGCTCGGCATTTTCCCAAGCCATTCGCTGTTGTAGCGGACTTCTGTCTTTTCTCTATCGAGAATTTTGTAAACCTGTTCGAGGTATGTCCGAGCGTTTGCGTCGACTTGCTCGCGCGTGAGCGGCGGACGCGTCTCGGAAACGCCGGTGGGATCGCCGATCATCGCCGAAAAATCGCCGATCAGGAAGATCGCGGTGTGACCCATGTCTTGAAAATGTTTCAGCTTGCGGAGGACGACCGTGTGGCCGAGGTGAATATCGGGTGCCGTGGGATCGACGCCGAGATAGACGCGCAGCGGCTTGCCCGTGGCCGCGGATTTTTCGAGCTTTGCCTTCAGCTCGTCCTCGCGGATGATTTCCGCGGTGCCTTTCTTCAGATACGAAAACTGCTCGTCGACCGGCTTGAACTTTGCAGCGGCCACCTACGTTGTCTCCGGGAAAACTGCATCGAGAAAGTGCGATGGGCCAGTCTAAATGGTGCGAGTGCCGGAGTCAAAGAATTGCCCGGAATCAGAGATATTTGCTTTGAGAGTACTTCACGCCCGCGCGAAACGAGCTGATGTGGAGTGACCAGCGGGCAGAGCGCGCTAGTGTGTCAATTGTCCGGTGATTCGACGTAGGGCCGGCAAGTGCGTGTGAGTTGTAAACGTTCACGCCGGACGGCGAAATTCTAGTCTTGCGCTTGTCTGGCCGTGTGCTAAGACATGCGCGGCGCCGGCTTGTCCGACTATCGGAACGGTGATCTCCCGGACACCAAGCGGCACGCATTCGCCGGTACGACAGGTTCAAGCAGGATCGCGCTTCGCTTTCAAGAGAACACCAAAGGAGAACGGTCATGGCTGCTGACGCGAAAGGCAGGGACGCGGTTGCCCAAGGGGTTGAGGTCCAAACAGAGCGCCGAAATTTCATGAGGAATGCCGCTGCCGCCGGGCTGCTCGGCGCTGCCGGAGCAGTCTCGGCACTCGCCCAGCCGACTCAAGCGGCAGCGCAACAGGCCGAGACGGAAGAACAGGTTTTGAAGCCGCCCGCCGGCATGTCGCCTCGAGGCATTCCCGACCTCCGGTTTCCGATGTGTTACAAGGACGCCGTGCCAGCCGCCGTCGGGGTGATGACGAAGTATTTCGCCGCATTGGGCCAAAGAGACCTGCAAGGCATGGCGGAAATGCTGCACTTCCCGTTCGGCACGTTTGAGCGGACCGAAGCGATCGTGGTCCACAGCTTGGACGAACTCATGGCCCGTGCGCCGGCATCGATGAACCTGACAGAACACCCGGAGCGCTTTACCGATCACGACGGCTACCTGAAGCCCGGCTGCTACGACGTCCTCGACGGCATCGAGATCTTCAACTCCAATCCTGTGGCCGTGAACCTGTCGCTGAATTACAACCGCTATAGTGCCGAGGGCTACAAGCTCCTGAGATGCGAAGGAATCTATTGCGTCACCAACAATGACGGGAAGTGGGCGATCCAGGCGATGTCTACCATTTTCACGCCCGCTTACATGCTCCATGTACCCTACAACGACAGCGTCGCGGCTGCGAGGCGTTTGCGTCAGGATCATTGCTTGGCTTACATGAATAACGACCAGCAGGCCGTGTGGGGACTTATTCGCCAACTCGGCCCAAATCTCGGCGTCGACGTCGGCGGGGCGTCGTGGGAAATTGCCGCGCAGGGACATTACGCGGCACTTGAAAGGCTGCGAGCCAAAGGTGTGAATTCGCGGCTTACCACCACGACGTATACGCAGGAGATGCTCGACAATGCTCACGTCGATTTCGCGGCGTATCGCGCTCTCTGGCCGAAGCTGGGTCTCGGCAACTGGGGATGGGATCTTGCTGATGGGCCGCCTGGCGGCCGCATCATTCATGCCTCCTTCGAGAAGGTGCACGCGTTCCAGGGCGCGAGCCGCTATACGACCTGCGGCGAGTACATCAACGACAGCGTGGAAATGGACGTTATCACCTACAGAAAGGGACGTTGGGGCATCGCTGGCTTGTTCGGTTACATGACAACCCACGATCGCGCGAATGATGTCCGCGTTTGAATCGGACGATCCGCTCCGGCATTCGTTCCAATCGATAGAGAATCGAGAACTCAGGGATGCTTGGACGACATCAACATCCGGAGTTAGACGGGATCAAGGGACAATTCCTGGCGAATGCGCGAACCGGACAAATGATGGGCGCGTGCGATAAAATCGCAGACCATTCATTCAGGCTGTGAAGTCTTACGAGGAGTTCCCAGGCATGGCAAAGTCAAAGGAGTTCACGGTTACGATCGAGGACAAACCCGGCGCGCTCGGGAGGTGCTTTCTCTCGCTGGCGGAGCGTGGGGTGAACATACTGGCTTTCCAATCATATGTGGAGGAAGGCGAAAGCCTGACGCGATTCCTGGCGGATGATGTGGCCACTGCCACGGAGGTGCTCGGCAAAATGCGAATGATCTTTGAGGTGACGGACGCCGCCGTAGCCCGAGTCGCGAATCGACCCGGCGTGCTGGGCCGCGCGGCAGCACGTCTGGGCGAGAATCGTATCAACATCGATTACTCCTACTGCGGGCAAGAGCCCGGGTCGCCGCTGGCGCTGCTGGTGTTTGGGGTGGACGACTTGAACAAGGCATCGGCTGTTCTGGACGCGCTCGCGACGGAAGAAGCGGCGAAATCGCCGCGCGCGTAATTGCGTTTCAGCGAAGACGACCGAAAGCAAAACCGGCCGGGCCGCATCGTGCCCAGAATGACCGGTCGGCTTGTCTGCAGCGGAACAAGGCGGCAACTATGTCGAACAAGGCGCGATGGTCAGCGAGACTTGCGGGACTCGCCGTGCTGCTCGTGATCATATGCGCAGCGGGCGCGGCCGCGTACCCACAGTCGAGTGCGATCACGATAACGTTGGCGGGGCAGTCGATGATTCGTTCGGATCTTCGCGCAACCGCGCCCGCGGAAGTACCGGTGATCCAAGAGCTGCTGAAAGGCGATGTAAGGTTTACGAATCTGGAGTCCACAGTCGCCGAAAATGGCGAGACGGTCCACGAAGGCAGGGGATTCCTCACTCCGCCGGAAGCGCTTGATGCCCTGACGACCTGCGGCTTCAATTTGCTGTCGCTGGCGGGCAATCACGCGTTTGATCTGCGGGTGACGGGCATTCAGAACACGATTCGCGAGGCGGACATCCGGAAGATTGTTCATGCCGGAACTGGAAACAACGCGGCCGAGGCGGTAGCGCCGGCTTATCTGCGCACGCCGAAGGGCACGATCGCTTTGATCGCGAGCGCGTCCGGTCTGATTGCGCCGGGAGGAAGCGCTACGGCGAACCGGCCGGGAGTGAATGAGCTTCGCGTGGAAGCTGGTGACAAGGAGAATGAGGCGACCGAAGACCTGCCGGGCGCTCCGGGAAACACGCCCAATCCGGAGGATGCGCAGCGCATCCTGCAAAGCATTCGCGATGCTCGCCGCCACGCGGACCTTGTGATCGTGTACCAGCACAATCACGTCTTCGGGAATCATTCGTTCTCGACCATCTTCGGCGAAGGCATGTCCGAGCGGCTTGCTCCGAATGAATGGCTCGTGAAGTGGACACACGCAGAAATCGATGCCGGCGCAGATATCATCGTGATGCACGGCGCGCCGCTGCTGCACGGCGTGGAGATCTATCACGGCCGGCCCATTTTCTACGACCTCGGTAATTTCATCTATAACGTGCCTCCGACGCTGACGTACATCGACGAGCCGATGAGCTGGGAAAGCGTTGTCGCGTACGTGCAATTTCAAGGGAAGAGTCTGCAATCGATCTCGTTCCGGCCGATTGTATTGAGCAACATTGGCGAAGGCCAGCCCGACGTTCACAGTCCGTACACCAACAACGAGTTTCTCGACACGCGTGGCTTGCCCTCGCCTGCGGCGGACGCGAAAGCGAGCTATATCCTCCGGCGGCTGGCTGACGCGTCAAGGCCCCTTGGCACGTCGGTTGAAATAGAGGGAGAGACGGCAAGAATCGTTCTGAAGCCCGCAAACTGACGCTGGGAACGCCGGAAAAGATTCATCGTGCCAGCAGGACTCGGCGGCCGTCGATGCGGACGCGGCCTTCGAGGACGAGGCGCACGGCCTCGGTATAGATGCGGTGCTCCTCGCGCAGAATCCGCGCCGCGAGAGTTTCTTCCGTATCGCTGTCTTCGATTGGCACGACTGCCTGCAAGATGATTGGACCTGCGTCCAGATTCTCGTCCACAAAATGTACTGTGCAGCCGGAGAATTTTACGCCGTGTTCGAGCGCCTGGCGCTGCGGTTCGAGTCCCGGAAAAGCGGGCAGCAGCGACGGATGAATATTCAAGATGCGATTCGGAAACGCCTTTACGAAAAACGGCGATAGCAGGCGCATGTAGCCTGCGAGGCAGACCAGATCGACGTTTCTTTCTCGTAGCGCGGCGACGACCTGGCGATCGTACGCCTCGCGCTCAAGTCCCTTCGATGGGATCACGCGCGCGTCGAGGCCGCGCGCACGCGCCTTCTCGATTCCCGGCGCGTTTTCCCGGTTGCTGACCACGATCGCAATTTCGGCGTTCGGAATGCGTCCCGCTGTGACGCTATCGGCGAGCGCCTCGAAATTCGAGCCGCGCCCGGATAGCAGCACGCCAATTCGCTTCTTCATGTGAACGCGAAATTAGCATAGATCATCAACGCAGCAAAACGACTGCCGGGCTTGACAGGATGTGGCGCGCGAGGCATCTTCTCCCGCACATCCAGCTGAGGAGGGAATGCTATGTTGCGAAAGCGTTTTTCATTGCTAGCGTTTGTGCCAGTTCTGATCGCGTGGGCTGCGGTTGGATGCACGAACCAACCTGCCGCGCCCGCGGCGCCACCCGACACGCGTGCTGCGGACGAAGCGGCGATCCGCGCCGCCGACGCAAATTTCGCCCAGTGGGCGGCCGCGAAAGACCTCGACAAATGCGTATCGCTGTATGCGGACGACGCGGTCGCATTCGCTCCGGGCATGCCGGCCGTGATCGGCAAGGACAATATTCGCAAATTCATATCGGGATTGGTCAGCGCGCCCGGGTTGCAGGTGAACATTCACATTGCCAGCGTCGATGTGGCGCGCTCGGGCGACATCGCGATCGACCGCGGTACGGTGGACTCGACCGTGACTGACAAGAAAGGCAAAGCAACAGCTCAGACCGTCGAATACGTCCTCGTGTGGAAGAAACAGGCCGACGGCTCGTGGAAGATCGCAGCGGATACGAGCGCCAATCAGAAGTAGTCCGCGCTCGTCCAACGCTACAGGGGAAGCTCGCCGGAGTAGACGACGGTCGGTTTGCCGCGGGCGGCGCGCTCGACGCGGCCGATCAGATAGAATTTTTCGCGGCGGCGCTTGAGCTCAGATTCGACGCGCGCGATGTGCTGCGCCGGAACCACGAGGATCATGCCCACGCCCAGGTTGAACGTGCGGAGCAGTTCGTCTCGTTCGATCCGGCCGAGTTGCGCGAGATAGCGAAAAATCGGCAGCACGGGCCAGGAACCGAGCTCGACCACCGCGCGCACGTTGCGCGGCAGCGAACGGGGCAGATTGCCCGTGATGCCGCCGCCGGTGATGTGTGCCATGGTCGAAACCCATCCGCGCGCCAGCACATTCTTCAACAGCGGCCAGTACGGGCGATGCGGTTTGAGCAGTTCGGCGCCGATCTTGTTGCCAACCTCCGCGACATAAGCATCGGGCTCGAGCTTGGCGACGCCGAATACGAGCTTGCGCGCAAGCGAATATCCGTTGGTGTGCAGGCCGCTCGACGGTAGCGCGAGCAGCACGTCGCCGGGGCGCACGTTGCGCGGGTCGAGAATTTTCTTGCGTTCTACGGCGCCGACGATGAACCCGGCGAGATCGTATTCGCCGGGAGCATACACGTCGGGCATCTCAGCCGTTTCGCCACCGATCAGTGAGCAGCCTGCCTGTTTGGCCGCGCGGCTCATTCCTTCGATCACCTGCTCCAGCACGCGCGGATCGAGCTTGCCCATGGCGATGTAGTCGAGGAAAAAGAGCGGCTCGGCGCCCTGGGTGAGTATGTCGTTGACGCAGTGATTGAGGATGTCCGCGCCGACGGTGGAATGAATCCCGGTGGCGAAGGCGACTTTGAGCTTGGTGCCGACCCCGTCGCAGCTGGCGACGATCACAGGATCGCGCCAGCGCTTTTTGTCGAGCTGGAAGAGGGAGCCGAAACCGCCGATCGGCGCGAGCACGCCGCGGCGGAACGTCTTCCCCGCCATGGCGGCGATGCGCCGCTTGGCTTCATCCGCAACCGAAATATCGACGCCGGCGTCTGCGTAACGCATGCCAGTGGCCCGTTTCTGGAGGGGCGGGTTGATCCTTGGATCTTAGAACGTGCGAAATAGCCGTCGCCAGCGCACTTTGCCAGGGTGCAGGAGCACGCTCGCATATGTCTCAAATCGATCGACAGCAAAACCGGGTCCCCAGACCTGCTCCGGCGCGTCGATCGACATGTAAATGATCACGGGAGTGCCGATGATGTTCTCGCGCGGCACGAATCCCCAGAAGCGGCCGTCATTCGAGTTGTCGCGGTTATCTCCCATCATGAAATACTGGCCGGGCGGCACCACCATCTCGCCGTTCACCGTATGCTGCCGCAATTCGTCCAGCCATTCCGGGCGGTCGTTCATGGGCAATTCGGCGGCCCGGTCTGGAAAATTTTCAGCTGGAAGGTCGGCGAAGCCGGGAACATGCAGCGCGTAGGGTTCGTTGAGGCGCACACCGTTCACGTAAACCTGCCCGCCGACAATCTTGATGCGGTCGCCGGGAATCCCGATGCAGCGCTTGATGAAATCCGGATTGCCTTGGTCGGCAAGGGGCGCGCGAAAGACGATGATCTGCTGCTGCTTCGGATTGCGCCAGAGCGGCGTGTGAATGCCGGTGAACGGGACGCCCGCGTCGTAGCCGAACCGGCTGACGATCAGATGGTCGCCGACCAGTACGGTGTTTTCCATCGAGCCGCTGGGAATCACCCGCGCCTGCACCATCGTGCCTTCGATGAGGATGAAGGCGACGATCACCCAAAACCACGAGACCACTTCGCGCCAGACGACGTCCTTCGTCGCCGCCGGCGAGGGCTTCGGCTTTGCGACGGCCACGGCCTCTTCCACGTCAGCTTTCACGATGAGCCTCCACTTCGAGTTGCACCAGCTCGGTCGGATAGCTGCCGGTGTAGCAAGCCGTGCAGAATTTTTGGTCTTTGTCTTCGACCGCGGCGCGGAGCGATTCGAGAGAGAGGTATCCGAGCGAATCCGCACCGAGGAATTTGCGGATTTCGTCGACCGATTGCTGCGCGGCGATCAGCTCGTCGCGGCGCGGCGTATCGACACCGTAGTAGCACGGCGAAATCGTCGGCGGGCAACTGATGCGGACGTGAACCTCGGCGGCTCCCGCCTCACGGACCAAGCGCACAATCTTGCGGCTGGTCGTCCCCCGCACGATCGAATCGTCGACGAGCACCACGCGCTGCCCCTCCAGCATGCGCCGCACAGGATTCAGTTTGAGCTTCACGCCGAAATCGCGGATCGCCTGTTCGGGTTCGATGAATGTGCGGCCGACGTAGTGATTGCGGATCAGCGCCATACGAAATGGAATGCCAGCTTCAGCGGCGTAGCCGACTGCCGCCGGCACGCCCGAATCGGGCACGGGCGCCACAATATCCGCCTCAACCGGATGCTCGCGCGCCAGCAGGCGTCCGAGCTGCTCGCGGCTCTGGTTCACAGGGCGGCCGAAGATGATGCTATCGGGCCGCGAAAAATAGACGTGCTCGAAAATGCAGTATTGGTGCTGCCGTTCCGGCGAGAAGTGAATGGACTCGATTCCGCTGCGCGAGATGCGCACCATTTCACCCGGCTCGATTTCGCGGACGTACTCCGCGTCGATCAGATCGAACGCGCAAGTTTCCGACGCCGCGACCCAGGCACCGTCGAGGCGGCCCAACACGAGCGGGCGGAAGCCCCGCGGATCCCGGATCGCGTACATTTCGTCGCGCGTCAGAACGAGCAGCGAGTACGCGCCTTCCACCTGGCCGAGCGCTTCGGCGAAAGCACCGGGTAAATTTCGCGCGGCGCTGCGCGCCACGAGATGCACGATCACTTCGGTGTCGCTCGTCGTCTGAAAAATGGAGCCGCGATGTTCGAGTTTGCGGCGCAGCTCGAGCGCGTTGGTCAGATTGCCGTTGTGTCCGAGCGCGAGCTTGCCCTTGTTGCAATCGATCATGATGGGCTGTGCGTTGATGAGCGTCGTATCGCCGGCGGTGGAATAGCGCGTGTGGCCAATCGCGGCCGAGCCGGGAAGATGCGAGATCACTTCCGGCGTGAAGATTTCCTGGACGAGACCAAGCGCGCGATGATTCCGCACTTCAAGCCCGTCAGCAGCGGCGATGCCGGCCGATTCCTGTCCGCGATGCTGCAGCGCGTAGATGCCGAGATAGGCGAGCTTTGCGGCCTCGGGATGCCCGAAAATACCAAACACGCCACAGTGATCGTGAAAATGATCGTCGCCGAGCTGGACCATGTTGCTCATACTGCCAGTGTTCTCCGGACATACTCTTTTCGAACTGCCGGGAGCAACAGCCAAACCATGATACAGAGCACAAGCGCGGCGATACATGCTGTCGCGATTTCAAGATTACGGTCGCGGATCGCGACAAGAGCCGTTCCAATCACGACCAGGTTCACAACTGAAACATAGAGAGCCAAATAGTGCCCCCAAAGGCGCCATTTGAAAACGCCCCAGGCGCAAAGCAACGCTGGTAACGAAAAAAACAGATCGGAAATAAAGTAATACGTCACTTCGCGGGGGTGGTCGTGCAGCGCGCCCGGAATGGCCGTCAACGCACCGAAAAGTGAAATCGCTCCAACCAGAAAGAAGAACGTGGCAGTCACCCAGTGCCCCCAATCCAGAAGTTTACTCATGATGTGGTCTCGATAGCTTTGCCGAGCGATTCGGCCCAGATTTGACGAAACGAATCCACGTTGCCTCGTATCACAGCAGCCCCGTTATATTCGATGCGAAATTCGCCGCGGGCGACGGTTCCGATGCGCCGCGCCGTAACTTTCCATTGTGCCGCAATTGCTTCGACGCGGGCAAGCGACGGGGGCGCAACCGATACGACCGCGCGCGCACCGCGCTCGCCAAAAAGCGCCGCCTCGGCAGGATCGTCCGACGCATCGGCGCTCACGTTCGCCGACAAGCCTTCACTCTCAAAACAGCTTTCGGCAACTGCAACGGCAAGGCCGCCGTCGCTGACGTCGTGCGCGGAAAGAATTGCCTTTTCGGCAGCAAGCGCAACGAGGCATTCGATCAGATTCTTTTCGGCGGCGAGATCAATTGCAGGCGGCGCACCCGCAACGATTCCGTGCATCGTCTTCGCATATTCAGAGGACGAAAATTCGCGGCGCGCATCATCTGAATCGGCCGCGCGAGCCGCGTCGAGCAGCACAATCGCGTCGCCTTCGTTGCGAAACGCGGAGCCAAGCGCACAATCCGCATCTTCGAGAAGTCCGAGCACACCGAGAATCGGCGTCGGATAGATCGGCTTGCCGAGAGTTTCATTGTAGAAGCTGACGTTTCCGCCGGTGATCGGCGTTTCGAGCGCGCGGCAGGCTTCGGCGATCCCGTCGATCGCTTCCGTGAACTGCCACATCACTTCGGGCTTTTCGGGATTGCCGAAATTGAGGCAATTCGTTGCCGCAATCGGGCGCGCGCCGGTGCAAGCGACGTTCCGTGCCGCTTCAGCGACCGCGTGCATGGCTCCAGCGCGCGGCGCGAGAAATCCCCAGCGGCCGTTGCCGTCCGTCTTAATTGCGAGCGCACGCTTCGTGCCCTTGAGTCGCAGCACGCCCGCATCGCCCGCGCCCGGGCCGACGCGCGTGTTGGTGCGAATCATCGAATCGTACTGCTGGGTAATCCATTCCTTCGACGCGATCGCCGGCGAAGCGAGCAGCTTACGGAAATTCTCTGTCAGGTCGGCGCTTTCGCGCGCGAATTCGATCAGGGGCGTATCGGCTGCAGGCCGTGCAGCAGGTTTCGCAATCGGGCGCTCGTAGCGCGGCCCCTCTTCGGCCAGCGCGTGCGCGGGAATTTCCGCCGCGACACGGCCTTCGTGCAGCACGCGCAGCATGCCATCATCCGTGACGTGCCCGATCTCGATCGCGTCGAGCCCCCATTTGTGGAAGACGTCGAAGACCTCGCGCTCGCGTCCGCGCTCGGCAACCAGCAACATGCGCTCCTGCGACTCGCTGAGCATCATCTCGTAGGCGGTCATCGCGACTTCGCGCTGCGGAACGCGATCGAGGTTGATCTCGATGCCCATGCCGCCGCGCGATGCCATCTCCGAGCTTGAACTCGTCAGTCCCGCCGCGCCCATGTCCTGAATCGCGACCACCGCGCCGGTGCGCATCGCTTCGAGGCACGCCTCCAGCAGCAGCTTTTCCATGAACGGATCGCCGACCTGCACGTTGGGCCGCTTCTGCTGCGATTCCTCGCTGAATTCCGCCGAGGCGAGCAGCGATGCGCCGTGGATGCCGTCGCGGCCGGTCTTCGCACCAGCGTAAATGACAGGATTTCCTGTGCCGCGCGCGCGGGCGAAGAAAAGCTCCTCGCGCCGCGCGATCCCCAGCGCCAGCGCGTTGACCAGCGGATTATTCGAATAACAGGGCTCGAATTGCACTTCGCCGCCGATGTTGGGCACGCCGAAACAATTGCCGTAAAAGCCGATCCCGCGCACGACGCCGTCGAGGATGCGGCGATTGCGCTCGATTTCTTCGTCGCTCACCACAACGTTGTCATCCCGAGCGGAGTCAGCCGCGGTTTGGTAGCTGCCGCGACTTTCGCGGCCGGCTGACGCAGCGAGGGATCTGCTTTTTCCCTGGGTGTCTTTGGTGATCGGCCCGAAGCGCAGCGAGTCGAGCACGGCAATCGGCCGCGCGCCCATCGTGAAGATGTCGCGCAAGATTCCGCCGACGCCCGTGGCCGCTCCCTGAAACGGCTCGACGAAGCTCGGATGATTGTGCGATTCGATCTTGAAGACGGCCACCCAACCGTCGCCGATATCGACCACGCCTGCATTTTCGCCCGGCCCCTGCACTACGCGCGCGCCCCGCGTCGGCAATTTCTTCAGATGCACGCGCGACGATTTGTAGGAGCAGTGCTCGCTCCACATCACGCTGAAGATGCCCAGCTCAGTGAAATTCGGATCGCGGCCCAAGATTTTCTGGATGTGCGCGTATTCGCCGGAAGTGAGGCCGTGCTCCGCCGCGATCTGCGGCGTGACCTTAATTTCGGTGTCGATCATCGGCACGGGAGACGGGGTCGGAGTGCAAATTCTCGCAGCAAATACCCGCGAGTGCAAGCCGCCTGGTAGCAAGCAACCGACTATAGAAGTTGCCTCTTCATGTTCAGGGGCCAGATATCGCGAACAGCGGAGCGAAACGTGAGCTCGTAGTTCCAATAGAACTCAATGTGGTGCTCGCAGAGACAGATGCGATCGCCACTGACATGGCTTAGCTCCCACACAGGGGTCTTTTTGCATTCGGACGCCAAGCCGTCCGGTCCAATATGAAGTGCCTGGCACGCAGATGCGATCGGCTTGGCCGAGACGTAGCCGTTTGGATTTGCCATCTCAGGCACCTCAGGGACAGCGGCTACGCGGAGATGCGCTCGGCGGATTGGCGCGTCAAGGTCTGGACCATCGAGCGCAGAATCACGAGGCCGTCCGCGGAGCCGAGCGCGGACTCAACGGCGCGCTCCGGATGCGGCATCAGGCCTGCGATGTTGCGTTCCCGATTGCAGATTCCGGCGATCGCTGCGAGCGAACCATTGGGATTGGCGTCGAAATCATCCGGACCAGCGTCGCGCCCATCCGGGTGGACGTAGCGGAAAACGATCTGCTTATTCCGTTCGAGCTCGGCCAGTGTGGCCGGATCGCAGAAGTAGTTGCCTTCCATGTGCGCAATGGGAATTTTCAGCACTTGGCCGGGACGTGCGGTGCAGGTGAAAGGCGTGTCGGTTTGCTCGACGCGGATGTGAACCTGACGGCACAGAAACCGTAGCCGCTGGTTACGCAGCATCGCGCCGGGCAGCAGCCCCGCTTCGAGAAGAATCTGAAAGCCGTTGCAGACGCCGAGCACTAAGCCACCCGAGCGCGCAAATTTTCCGACCGCTTTCATCACCGGAGAAAATCGCGCGATCGCGCCGGTACGCAGGTAGTCGCCGTAGGAGAATCCGCCGGGAATTATGAGCGCATCGAAGCCGGAGACCTGCTCGGACTGGTGCCAGATGAGTTCGACGGGCTCGCCGATCACCGAGCCCATGGCGTAAACCGCATCGTCATCGCAATTGGAACCCGGAAATTGCACCACTCCGAATTTCATGCCGAAATTCTAGCACATGCATTGAGTGGCTGAATTCAGACCGCGCAAATGAAACGGCCGGAAGCCTTCGCCTCCGGCCGCTCCAACCGCGGGTATGAAGTTATGTATGAAACTTACCGGCGTCCGCCGCCATGGAATCCGCCGGCACCGAAGCTATGGAAGCCACCGCCACCATGGAAGCCGCCTGCCGGTCCGCGCGGAGCAACGAACGCATGGCCAACTGGTCCGCGTCCATAGAAGCCCGGACGCCCATAGAATCCGGGGTGGCCCCAATATCCCGGATGACCATAGAAGCCGTGGAACCACGGTCCGGCGCCGATGAAGACGCCGCCGACAAACCATTCAGGCCCGTAGTAGCCATAAGGTGCGCATGCATACGGCGCGTAGGGATAGTAGCCGTAGGCGCACACCGGCGCCGGGCCGACCGGACCAACGTAAGCCGGGCCAACTCCGACGGCCACAGGCCCCACTCCCACGCCAACGCCAACGCGAACTTGCGCCTGCGTGGACGCCGCTGGAATCAGAAAAACTCCGAGCACTGCTAAGATTCCGAGAATTCTTAGGTATCGCATCTTCGACTCCTTTCGAGATCCTCGAACTCGATCTCTCTTGGATCCCCGCTCACTTTCTCTTATGACTGCCAGCCTCACAGAATGCACAGCCGTTGCCAAAGGTCGCCTCTCGCGGTTCGCGACCTCAAAGCCCATATTTTCAGAGGCATATGCGGCGCGGCTTCCCGAACCAGTGCGGCGAGGGCTTGCACGAGGTGGTGGTTTTCGAGCAGTGCTGGTGGTCTCTGGCCAGCGCTTTCGCGGAAAGCTAGCGGCGTGACTTCGTTTTCGTGCGACGGGTGGACTGGCGGTGAGTGGCCCGCTTCGAACGCTTCTTGCGCTTCTTCTCGGGGGCTGCAAGATCTCGCCGCTTGGCGCGGGCCCAGCCGGGCTTGTTGACTTGGCGGCCGCGAGCGATGGCCAGCGCATCGGCGGGAACATTGTCCGTGATCACCGAACCCGCGGCCACGTACGCGCCGTCGCCGACGCGAACCGGCGCAACCAGCGCCGTGTCGCTGCCGATGAAAACGCGGCTGCCGATTTTTGTTTCGTACTTCCCGAAACCGTCGAAATTGCAGGTGATCGTGCCGGCGCCTACGTTGGTTTCGGCGCCGATCGTGGCGTCGCCCAGATAGCTCAGGTGCGGCGCCTTGGCGCCTTCGTGCAGCGTCGTCTTTTTCATTTCGACGAACGTGCCGACGTGTGCGCCCGCGCGAATGTCCGTGCCCGGGCGCAGGCGCGCGAAGGGACCGACCTGCGCGTCCGGCCCGATGTGCGAGGACGCCAGATGGCAGTGCGGAAAGATGGTCGCGCCGTCGTCGACGCGCGTGTCGATGAGGATGCTGCCGCTGCCGATCAAGCAGCGCGCGCCGATGCGCGTCTTGCCGAGCAGCCGCACGCCCGGCTCGATCGCGGCGTCCGCGCCGACGGTGACCTCTGGATCAATCGTGACCGTCTCGGGCAGATAGATCGTGACGCCGGAATCCATTAACTCGGCTGCCTTGCGTGCGCGAAAAACACGATCGGCGTCGGCGAGATGCGCGCGGGTATTGCAGCCGATCACTTCATTGGGATCGGGAGCGATGTGCGCGAGAACGCGCTCGTTGCGCTGCCGGAGCATGGCGATGGCGTCGGTGAGATAGAGTTCGCGATGAACGTTGTCCGGCCGCAGCGCGGCGAGGCAGGGCCAGAGCTTTTCGAGCGTGAAGCAGTAGATGCTCGAATTGACTTCGCGAATGTCGCGCTGCTCGGGCGCAAGCGCCTTGTCTTCGACGATGGCCTGGACGCGGCCTTCGGAGTCGCGCACGATGCGGCCGTAGCCGGACGGATCCGGCAACTCGGCGCTCAGAATCGTGGCGGCGGCTTCGCCGCGCCGGTGCGTGTCTAGAAGTGCGGTGAGCGTCTCAGTGCGCAGCAGAGGGGCGTCGCCGGGCACGACGACGGCAAGCTTCGCGCTTTTTCGAATCGCGCGGCGTGCGATCTGCATGGCGTGGCCGGTGCCGCGCTGCGGCTGTTGCACAATGGTTTGAGCGGCGAGTCCTTCTGCCAGCGTGGCGACATCCTGTGCCTGATGGCCCACGACAACGAGAATCTGCGCCGGTTTGAGCGGCTGGCAGGCGCGCACGACATGCTCGAGCAGCGGCCGCCCGCCCGCGCGATGCAGTACTTTCGAGAGGTCGGAACGCATGCGCGTCCCTTTTCCCGCGGCGAGTATGATGATGGAGGTGTCAGGAGCGGCCATCGGCGCGGCTATTGTCGCCCTCGCGTGGGGCTTTGGCAATCGCGGAATTCATTGACATTTCGCGGCCCAAACGGTAACCAAGTGTACAAATTCGATCGAAAGCAAGGCGGGACCTGGAGGTGCGGCGATGTTCTGTTCCCGATGCGGAGCGAGCAATCCGGATGACGGGCGCTTCTGTTCCGGCTGCGGAGCGCCGTTGCAAGCGCAGGCGGGGCCGCCGCCCGCGTCGGGTCAGACTCCGCCGATTCCCGGCCTCGCACCACCCTGCGCCGGGACGGCCGAAACCAGCGGCAAAGCCATCGCGAGCCTGATCTGCGGAGTCTGTTTTTTCATTTTCCCTGCAGCAGTCGCGGCCATAATCCTGGGGCATCTGTCTGTATCTGAGATTGACAAGTCAGCCGGTCGCATAAAGGGCCGGGGAATGGCGATTTCCGGGCTCGTGCTCGGATATGGCGGCGTGCTCTTCATTCCGTTCATGCTAATCATCGCGGCGATTGCGATTCCGAATTTGCTTCGCGCAAAGCTTGCTGCGAACGACGCGGCAGCCGCAAATTCTGTACGCGCCATTTATAGGGCCGCGACAGAGTATCGAGCGACCTATTCCAACGGCTTTCCACCCAGCCTCAGGGCGATGGATGGCGCTGATTTCGGAGCGGCGGGCTGCGATCATGCGCAACTGATCGACAGCGTGCTCGCGACCGGGCAGAAGAGTGGTTACATCTTCACTTACACGCCTGTGCCGGATTTGGAGGCGCAGGACCGCACGGTTTCCGCGCAGGCTGCGGCGAACGGATGCACAGTCGCCGGAACGGCCGGCTTTGCGATCAATGCCGATCCTGTGGCGCGAGGAACGACGGGAACGCGAAGTTTCTATGTCGATCAAACCGGTGTGATCCATGCCGAGCGGAATGGACCGGCTACCGCGGACAGCCCGACGCTTGAGGGATCGGAGAAGTTTTAGCCGGTTTCGGCCTGGGACTGTGCGACAAGACGCGCAGAGGTATTGGCGGACATTGAGACTGGTGCGCGGTCTATCGTCGTTTCTTCCCACAGTGAACGATCAGCCAGCAAGCGGGTGATGAGCTGCGTGTGAAGCGCGTGGCCCGCTTTGTGCGCGACGATCCGGGCCAAAAGCGGCCGACCGACCAGTGCAACGTCACCAATCAAATCGAGCGCTTTGTGGCGGCCGAATTCGTCCGGAAAGCGCAGCGGGCCATTGAGAATGCATTGATCATCCATCACGATGGCGTTGGCCAGCGAACCGCCGCGAATCAGTCCCATCTTTTGCAGGGCCAGAAGCTCTTTGACGAAGGTGAACGTGCGGGCCGGAGCCAGTTCGCGGCTAAATGATTCGCGGTTGACCGTCATTTCGACTTTCTGTGGGCCGGCCGCCGGGTGCTGGTAATCGACGAAGCAATGAATGCGGAATTCGTCTGCGGGGTAGATTCCGATGCGACGGTCGCCATCGGAGAACTCAAGCGGCTTCAGCACGCGGAGGTAGCGGCGCTTGCGGCGCAGACGGCGCGTGCCCGCCTGCTCGAGAATGTCGATGAAAGGCTTCGACGAGCCATCGAGAATCGGCAGCTCGAGGGCATCGATCTCCACGTACACGTTGTCGATTCCCGTGCAGTAGAGCGCGGCCAGGAGATGCTCCGTAGTGGAGATCAGCACGCTCTGGCGCATCAGGCTTGTGGCGTAGCTGACGCGGGCCACGTTGTCGGCGTGTGCCGAGATTTCAAAGCCGTCAAGGTCGGCGCGGCGAAAAACGATCCCCGTATCGGCCGGGGCTGGCAGCAGCCGGACCCGCGAATGCACGGCCGTGTGCAGGCCAACGCCTTCGACCTCAACGGGACGCTGAATCGTAAGTTGAAATGACATGCGAGAGAAGCAGCCATTATGAGGCATGTTGTGGACCGTTCGCATTCTATTTGTGATTTGTATTTTCAATAAGATACAGGAAAACCTAGCGCTGCCGCGCCGTTGGTGTTGCAAAAGTACAACAAACCGCCTGGTTCGCCTGTGGTTCTCTCCGCGCAGTTGTTTCAGCTAGAAATGCGAATTATTGCAGCACGGATTGGTCCCGGCGAGGGCATCCGGGGTTGACACAGTCCGATGACGGGCCGTATGGTTCTTGATTCTCAGCAGCGAAAGATCATGAAGATACTCGTCATCGGCGGTGGAGGCCGCGAGCACGCGATGGTGTGGAAGCTCGCGCGCAGTGCCTCAGTCGAGAAGGTTTGGTGCGCGCCGGGGAATGACGGGATCGCGCAGGACGCGGAATGTCTGCCGCTGGACGTGAAAAATGTGAAGGCCGCAGCCGATCTGGCAGCAAAGCTGGGCGCGGACCTGACGGTGGTCGGACCGGAGCTGCCGCTGGTGCTGGGGATCGCGGATGAGTTTGGGGCGCGTGGGCTGAGGCTGCTCGGACCGTCAAGAGAGGCGGCACAGCTCGAGGGCAGCAAGATTTTCGCCAAGCAGTTCTTGCAGCGGCACGGAATCCCCACTGCGGCGGTGTACGGGATTTACGAGGATGCGGCGAAGGCGAGGGCGGCGTTGAAGTCGGCGAAGTGGCCGCTGGTAATCAAAGCGGACGGATTGTGTGCGGGCAAGGGCGTGCTGGTGACGTCGTCGGCTGAGGAAGCCAGCGAATTCATCGAGCGCGTGATGGTGCGTCGCGAGTTCGGAGACGCGGGGAAGCGACTCTTCTTCGAAGAGGGACTCGCAGGCGAAGAACTCTCGTACATTATATTGACGGACGGAGAGCGGTTCGTCCGTATGGCGCCGGCGCGGGACCACAAGCGCGCGTTCGACAACGACGAGGGGCCGAACACAGGCGGAATGGGAGTCTATTCGATCGATGAGATTTTGCCGCCGGCGCTGGAGAAGATCATCGTCGAGAGGATGGTGCGGCCGACACTTGCAGGACTGAAGGCGGATGGTCTGCCATACCGCGGATTCCTCTATTTTGGCTTGATGCTCACCGCGGAAGGGCCGAAGGTACTCGAATACAATTGCCGCTTGGGCGATCCCGAGACGGAGGCAACACTGCTGCGCGCGGATTTCGATTTTGGGCAGGCGTGCATGCAGGCGGCAACCGGGGACTTGCGAGGACTCGACGCGAAATGGTTTCCAGGAGCGAGTGTGTGCGTGGTGATTGCGTCGAAGGGCTACCCGGGTGATCCGCAGATGGGCGTGCCGATTCATGGGCTGGAGGATGCTGCCAAAGTACCGGGTGTCGTTGTGTTCCATGCCGGGACGAAGCGGAGCGATGGAGTTTTCCAAACGAATGGCGGCAGAGTCTTGGTCGTGAGCGCGATCGGGAAGGACATTGAGAACGCTCGGCGGCCGGCGTATGAGGCCGTGAGCCGGATCAAGATCGAAGGCGCCCACTATCGAAAGGACATCGGGAGCAAGAATCTCGGCAGCGGGGCCCGGGGGAAGGCCGCGACAGAGACTCGAAACGCTTAGGCGAGTGGGGCAGGTGAGGAGACTTCGGACGTGACGACATCGCGCAGGGGACAAACGGCGCTGGTGGGAATCGTGATGGGCTCGGACACGGATTTCCCAGTGATGAACGAAGCCGGAAAGACGCTCAAGAAATTCGGGATTCCATACGAAATGGAGGTTCTTTCGGCGCATCGCACCCCGGCACGGGCACACGAGTACTCAGCGACGGCGGCAAAACGTGGGCTGAAGGTCATAATCGCCGCCGCAGGAGCAGCGGCGCATCTGGCCGGAGTGATGGCTGCGAGCACGACGCTGCCGGTCATCGGCGTGCCGATGGCGACGAGCACATTGAACGGGCTTGATGCGCTGCTGGCGACCGTGCAGATGCCGGGCGGAATTCCGGTGGCGACGATGGCGATCGACAAAGCCGGCGCCATCAACGCCGCGATTTTTGCCGCGGAGATTCTTGCATTATCGGACGAAGAAATCGCGCGAAAGCTCGCCGAGCACAAGGAAGATCTGGTGCGATCGGTCGCCGAGAAGAACGCGCGACTGCTAAAGCAGCTCGCCGAAGAGAAGTAACACGCGGCTCGGCTATGCTATTGGGGTTGCTTTTGCAGCGTGGGAGCGCCGGCTGGCCGTTCGGTGCGCTGCAAAGTCGACTTCGGTTCCGGAGGCGGCGCGAGAACCCACTCGTAGCCCTTGTCCTCGGTAATCATCGCGAGAGTTTCGCGTGCGTTGGGCGGCGCGATGGCATCGAGCACGGCGCGAAGGAATTGCGTGGCGTCCGCCGCCAGAATCTTCCCACTGTCCCCCTGAAGGAGGTGATCGGCAACCTCCGTCATCTTCGGATCTGCGGACACGACTTTCTCAATACGCGGGTCTTTCTGGCGCAGCATGTCGAGGAGCGACGGCGCCGCGTTTTCCGGCGGGTAAGCGAATTCGACCAGCGTGTGCGGCTGCCCCTTCTCCGGCGGCCAGAATTGCAGATACGCCGGATGCAGAATCCGAGTGGTCCAGTAGCCGGATTGTTCTTCCTGTTGTTTCATTCCATAGGCAAGCTGCCAAACCTCGGGGCCGTAGCCCGGCAGATAATCGGCGACAATAAGTTGAAGGAGAGGCTCGTTTGCCGCGAGGTCGACCTTGGAATGCAGGTTTTGCGCCACTACGTTCAGACGCTCGAACAGACCCTGGCCGATGCTCTCCATGTCGGTGGCTTCCGCGCCGCCCTGTTCGGCTTGTAAATGAGGAACTGCGGCAATCACACGGCTGCGCAGCTGCGGCAACTCCTGGTCGAGGCGCGCAAGCTCCATCTTCGAGGTTGGCGACCACCAGAATACCGGGCCGAGAAGCACGCCCACGCGCGACGTTGCGAGGGGCACCGGAGTGGGCGGGCGAGTTTCGGCCTCGATAGGATTTTCGAGCGTGGCGACGAGAATCGCATTTTTCACAACCGCAACAACAACGCGGCCCGCGGCGAGATTGGCGACGATTTCGTCGGTCGGCGTCGAGTTGTCTTGAGCGATTGCAGACTGGCGGCACGCAGCGAATAGCGCCGCGAAGCCGAGAATCACCGAGAGGATGCGGCGGGCACTCATCGTGGACGCGAGCGCCGCAACGAGAACTGCGCTAGGTGGCGCATCGCCAATCTATTCACGTTACCACAGAAGACGCGCATAGAAGCCTTGGCAGCAGGCTGAGACAGAAAGTCGGCCTCTTATTTACCGTTTATAAAACTATCATTGCGGAAATCTGCGGCGGACTGTACTCTGGGCGACGGCGAACCCTCCGCTTGGATAGCTGGCTTCCGCAATTAGGTATTTTCCCCCTGGCGTGCGGTCTCACCCGAATTTCTAGTAGAATTCGGGTGTGTCTCTTGAAATCGTGCTAAGGAATGGCTGGAAATGGGCATTCTGAGTGCGCTGAAGGGCGGTGGACTGCGCTCGCCGCATGGTATCCGCCACAACGGAAGGCGGCTTTCGGAGATTCTGGCGGATCACGCCGAGTTCGTGCGCGGCAATTCGAAGGGCGTGCGCGCCGACTTGGCCGGGGCCGATCTTTCGCGGGCAAATCTGGAGCGGGCCAACCTGGCGTATGCCGATCTGCGCAATGCCAACCTGGAGCGCGCGAATCTGCGTGAGGCGAAACTGAGTTCGGCGGATCTGAACGAGGCCCGTTTGCGGAGCGCGGACCTGCGGAAAGCCGATCTGACCGAAGCGAATCTCGCAAGCGCCGATCTGACGGGGGCGCAGGCGGGCGGCGCAGAATTCTTCCGCGCGGATTTGCGCCAAGCGGTTTTGCGCCGCGCCGATTTCGGAGCGACGAATTTCCGCGACGCGCAAGTGACCGGCGCCGATTTTGAGGGAGCCAGCCTCAAGACCGCCATCCTGCGCGAGACGAAGCTCGACGGAGTCGACCTTTCGCGGGCCGATATTTCGACGGCCCTGCTGCCGCGCGGCTATGGGAGCACGGGTCAGATGAGTCAGGGCTAGACGCGAGCGAAGGCGAGGAGCGAAGTGAACCTGCCTTGGATTCTGGTGGAAGACTATAGGAAGGGCGCCGGCTGGGGAAAAACCGGCCAGCAAGAGGCGAGAGCGCGCAGCTACTGCGAGATGCTCGAGAGCGGCCAGATCCTGATGTTTCGCGAGCCGCCGTTCGAGCTGCCAGCCGAAGACCAGAAGTTTTTGCTCGCGCAGGAATGGGCTGAGTTGCGTCTGCATAAGAATGTGTCGTACCGGCCGACCGAGGATGTCTTGAACGGCGTTACGGGAAGCGCGGAGACAATCGAGCGGTTGCGGACGATTTTTCGAAACTATTCGGCAGCCGTGATCGATTTTGTCGCAAAGTTTCTCTCACCGTACGCCAACAAATGCACGATCGATTTTTCGAGTTTCCGGCCGTTTGAAGAAGAACGCCGGGGCTTGCCTCTGCACAAGCGCAACGACCTGCTGCACGTGGATGCTTTTCCGAGCCGGCCCACGCGCGGCGGGCGCATCCTGCGCGTCTTCACGAATCTCAATCCGGCAAAGCCGCGCGTCTGGAACACGACGGAAGATTTCGAAACGCTCGCGCGCCGCTACGCCGGGGATGCGGGCTTGCAACGCTTCGCTGAGGAATCGTGGATGAGCCGGACGGTGCAGGACCTCGGCGCGAAGCTCGGATTTCGCGGAATGGGGCGGACGCCGTACGACATGTTCATGCTGGGGTTCCACGACTACCTGAAAGAAAACACCGATTTTCAGAAGGGCTCTTCGAAGGTTCGGTTGGAGTTTCCTCCGCTGGCGACGTGGCTCGTGTTCACTGACGGCGTGGCGCACGCGGTAATGTCCGGGCAATACGCGCTGGAACAGACTTTCTTGGTGCCGCCGAAAGCGCTCGTAGCGCCGGAAGAGGCACCCTACAAAATCCTCGAGAAGATTGCAGGCCAATCGCTGATCGCCTGACCACTTATTGCGCGCGGCTTCGTCGGCGTGTCTCGTGGTATTCGCCTGTTTCGCCTGCCAGATCAATTACCTGATAACTGTTACGCGTTTCGCCTTTTTGTGTCGCACAGCAAATCCACAGGATCGTCGCGTCCAATATGCAGGAACTGGATGTGACACGATGTCCAACGATCCCAAGAACCGAGTCCTGCTGGAGCGGCGGCAGAAAGAGCTGATCGCGATCGGCGCGACCGCGGCGGCGTACTTTCTTGCCGGCAAGCTGGGCCTCAGCATGGCGTTCGTGCACCCGAGCTCCACCGCCGTGTGGCCACCGGTGGGAATCGCCCTGGCGGCGCTGCTCGTGCTTGGATACCGGGTGTGGCCGGGAGTAGCGCTGGGCGCGTTCCTCGTCAATATAACGACCGCGGGATCGATTTGGACATCTCTCGGGATCGCGGCGGGGAACACCCTGGAAGCGATTGCGGGAGCCTATCTGATCTCCCGCTTTGCGAACGGGGCAGGATTCTTCGAGCGAGTGCAGGACACTTTCAAGTTTGCGTTTCTGGCGGGGCTTCTATGCACCACGATCAGCGCAAGTTTCGGCGCGACGGTGCTGGCGCTCGGAGGATTTGCCCGGTGGGCAGACTATAGGCCGATCTGGTTCACGTGGTGGCTCGGCGATGCGGCGGGTGCCGTGATCGTCACGCCGTTGCTGCTGCTCTGGCGGGCCAATTTTCGATTGCGATGGAGCTGGAGACAACTCAGCGAATTCGCAATCTTGCTGATGTCAATGATGGTCGTGGGCCAGATCGTGTTCGGCCCGTTCGCGAGGCTTCGAAGCGATCCGCTGGAGTACCTGTGCATCCCGTTCCTCGTGTGGGCCGCATTTCGATTCGGCCCGCGCGAGGCGGCGACGGTGACGCTGGTGCTATCCGGCATCGCGATTCGCGGGACGCTGCACGGATTCGGCCCATTTGTGGTCGGAACGAAGAACGAGTCCCTGCTGCTCCTTCAGACGTTTATGAGCATCGTCGGCGTGATGACGCTGGCGCTCGCCGTCATCACCGCGGAGCGAACCCGCGCGGAGGAGCAGGTGCGGAATCTCGCGGGGACGGATCCACTCACGGGTCTCGCAAACTATCGCAGACTCGTGGACGTGCTCGATTTGGAGATCAAGCGCTTCGGGCGAACCGGCCGGCCGTTTTCCATTTTGCTGCTCGATATGGACGGGCTGAAGGCAATTAACGATCGCCACGGACATTTGGTGGGAAGCCGCGCCTTGCGGCGCTTGGGCGACGTGCTGCGAGTTCATTGCCGCGATATCGATACGGCGGCGCGGTACGGGGGCGACGAGTTTGTGCTCGTGATTCCGGAAGCAGGACGGAAACAAGCCCAGCAAGTCGCGCTCCGCATCCGGCGGCGCGTCAGCGAAGATGGCGAGCGGCCTGCGCTCTCGGTGAGCATCGGGGCGGCCGTGTATCCCCGGGACGGAGAAACGCGGGACGCGCTGCTCGAGGCGGCTGACCGGGCGCTCTATGAAATGAAGAGGAAGACCCACGAAGAAGCGCATTCGGCGAGCCGCGGGAGCGAAAGCAAGGCGTAGCCTTCCGTCCGGAGCTGAAGCCGCAAAAGCGAGTATTCTCGACTTGAGTCTTACTTTCCAGCCGAGAATTCTGCTGGGCCTTCGCCGTACCCGAAGGCACCGCGCGGCGGCGTAGGACGCCGGCGGGTCTCGATGCCGAGACGCTTGATCTTTTGATTGAGAGTCGAGAGCGGGACCTGGAAGCGCTCGGCGGCTTCCGTCTGGTTCCAGTTCGTGCGCTCTAGCATGTCTACGATGATCCTGCGCTCGACTTCCTCGAGAATTTCGAAGAGCGAAGGCGGCGGAGTCGAGCCGCGCCCGCCGACCTCTCCCGGCAACGGCGGCAGAAATTCGGCGAGCTGCAAGCGCACACCCTTGACGATTTCGCGCGTGCGGACGCCTTCGGGCAGCAGATCGGCGTCCATCGTTTCGTGTGTCGAAAGCACGACAGCCCGCTCGACCGCGTTTTCCAGTTCACGAATGTTCCCCGGCCAGTCGTAATCCATCAGCAGCTTCATCGCCGAATTCGTGAAGGCTCGCGGCGGCTTGGCGTTTTCGCGGCAGAACTGCTCGAGGAAGCGATCGACGAGCAACGGAATGTCTTCCTTGCGATCGCGCAGCGGCGGCAGATGGATGGAGATCACGTTGAGGCGGTGAAAAAGGTCCTCGCGGAAGCGGCCCTCGCGCACAAGCTTTCGAAGATCTTCGTTTGAGGCAGCGAGGATGCGGACGTCGACCTTGATCGTCTCCGTACCGCCCAAGCGCATGAACTCCCGCTCTTGGATCACGCGCAGAAGCTTGGCCTGCGTTTCGTGGCTGACCGTGGAGATTTCGTCGAAGAAAATCGTGCCCTGGTCGGCGACTTCGAACAGGCCCTTCTTCGACGCGATCGCGCTGGTAAACGCGCCCTTTACGTGACCAAAGAGTTGCGATTCGAGCAAATCGACCGGAATCGATCCGGTATTGACAGGGATGAAAGCCTTGTCGGCGCGCGTGGACGCGGAATGAATCGCTTTGGCGATTAGCTCCTTGCCGGTGCCGCTTTCGCCGGAAATTAGCACGGTCGAGCGAGACGGGGCGACCTGCGCTACGAGATCCAGCACGGCCAGCATCTTTTCGCTCTTGCCGACGATGTTGGGGAAGTTGTAGCGCTGCTTGAGCGCTCGCTTGAGATGGACGTTTTCCTCGCGCAGGCGGCGGCCTTCGACGGCGAGAGAAATCTGAGTGATCAGCTCGTCGTTATTCCAGGGTTTGGTAATGTAGTCTTGCGCGCCGCTCTTGAACGCTGTGCGGGCCATATCGATCGAGCCGTAGGCCGTGATCAGGATGATGGCAAGGTTCGGATCGCGCTGGCGGATTTCGCGCAGCATGTCGATGCCGTTGTGGTCGGGCAGGCTGACATCGAGCAGTACGAGATCGAACGGCCGCTCTTCGAGCTTCTGCAAGCCCGCCGCGGCCGTCTCGGCGAGCGTCACCTCAAAATCTTCGGAAGTGAGCAGCTCGTGAAGTCCTTCGCGTATTTCCGCTTCGTCATCGACGACGAGGATCAATCCCTTAGGCATGGACGGCTTTCCTGGCTACTGGGAATTCCAGCCGGAAGGAAGTGCCCTTGCCCGGCGTGGAGCGCACGTCGACCTTGCCCGCGTGCTCCTTGATGATCCCGTAGCTCACTGACAGGCCCAACCCGGTGCCCCGGCCGGTGGCCTTGGTTGTGAAGAATGGATCGAAGATGCGATGGACGTGTTCGGAGGGGATACCGATGCCCGTATCGCTGACCTCAATTTCGACTGAGCCGTTGTGCGCGCCGGTCCGAACTTCGAGCATTCCGCCGTTCGGCATGGCATCGCGCGCGTTCATGAAGAGATTTAGGAAAACCTGCTGGAGCCGCGTGGCTGAGCCGAGCACCGGCGGAAGATTTTCGGCATAGTTGCGCACCACACTCACCTGCGCGGTCTTGAACGGATGCTGCACAAGCGAAAGCGTCTCTTCGAGAATGGAATTCAGATCGATCGCCACCGGTTCGGCGCCACCCGTACGTGAAAAATTCAGCAGGTTGTTGACGATTTCGCTGGCGCGGAAGGTCTGTTTCACGATGCGTTCGATGGTCTTCTGCCGGGGATCGTCGGCCGGGATCTGCTTCGCAAGCATCTGGATGTAATTGGAGATCACGGCGAGCGGCGTGTTCACCTCGTGCGCCACGCCGGCCGCCAGCAAACCGAGCGACGTCAGCTTCTCGGTCTGCACCATCTGGTCCTCGAGGCGCACGCGCTGCGTAATGTCGTCGAGCAGGACGAGCCGGCCCAGCCGCGCGCCGTTTTTCCCGAGCAGCGGCGCAATCGAAATGTTGAGGACGAGGTGGCGGTTGCTGCGCGTGTTCAGATGAAAACGGTAGATGCCCGAGACGTGTTCGCTGGGCATACGCGACGCGATTTCAGCCGCCAGATCGCGCGGCAGCACATCATCCACCTTGCGGCGTAAGGCTTCGCTGCGCGGAATTCCTAGAAGCTCTTCGAGCTGCGGATTCCAGGATTCGACGCGGTCGTCGAGATCGATCGTGAGAACGCCGATGCGCAACGAAGCAACGATATTCTCGCTGAAATCCTTGAGACGCTCGACCTGCAGCGCCTTCTGTTCGAGCGATTGATAAAGGCGAGCGTTTTCGACGGCGATGGCGACGTATCCGGCGATGGTCGAAAGCAGTTCGAGGTCTTCGCTCGAAAGGTAGTCGCCGTCAACGGTCTTGCCGAGGCCCAAGATTGCAGGTGTGTGGTCATGGAAACGGCAGGCGATGAAATAGTTCAAATCGAGCTCTTCGAGCGTGCGGCGGACCGAATCGCTTTCGTCCGCTGCTCGGGCTGACTCAATGAAGAGACAGCCCCGCGCGAGCGCCGGCCGAGACGGATCGAGAAAGCTCAGGTCAAGCGGTCCGCGCGGTTGCAAACCCATCGACCGCGAAAGTGCGTACTGGCCGGGACGCTCCGGGTCCTCGAGAAAGACCGCGAGGCGATCGACGAGCAATGTCTGGGAAATGCGGTCGAGGACCGAACCGAGCAGCGGATCGAGATGGACCTCGTTAGCGAGCGTGCGGCCGAACGCGATCAGAGTACGGCGGTAATCGAGGCGGTCGCGGTAGAAGAAGTGATCCAGTCGCGCCTGCACCCAATCACGCAACGGTTGGAACAGAAATGCAGCGACCACGATGGCAATCACAGCCCCGATCGGGCCGCTGGGCCAGGCCGTGTGCGAGAGCTCGCCGATCAGGGCGATCGAACCGAAATAGATGATGACGACGCCTGCGGTGGCGAAGGTGTACGCGAGGCCGCGCTTGAAGATGATGTCCACGTCCATCAAGCGGTAGCGAATGATGGCGTAGCCGAAGCACAGAGGAATCAGCGCGAGAGAGAAGACCGAAAACTTCGTCCACGCCGGAACGACCGGAGAAAAAAGGTAAGGTATGACGTAAAGGGCGAGGAACGGAACAATACCCGCAAGCGTTCCGCCGGCCACCCACTTCAATTGCTGTCGCAAGACGCCGCTCGGCGCGCGGAAATAGCTTGCAAGGAAGATCCCGGCTGCCAGGAGGAAGTAAACGCCGAGATTCAGTTGCTCGATCTGATCGAGAACCTGCTGGCCGCTGACCGATGGCAGGAAGTCCAGAGTGCCCGTGGCTACGAACGTATGCAGGGCCAGCAACGCCGTGGGAACACCGTAAACGGCCACAAGCTTCGGCCAGAGAATGCCGCGGCGCTCGGGGAAGACCAGCGCGAAATGCACGAGCAGTGCGGGCTGCAGCAGCAGTGCTATCGCATTGCTCCAATAGATGATCCAATCAAACGAGTTCAGTTTGCCGGTGTAGTGAAAACTATAGAGGACGAAGGAGACGAGACAAAAAATGTAGAAATGGATCGCCCGGGGTGCGTTCCAGCGCTTCACAAAGATGAAAGCCCCGATGAAAAGGTAAAGCAGCGCGGTGACGCGCAAGTAATTTTCCAGTGACGAGGAATTGTCGCGCGGCGCCGTGACCAGAGAAATCTGCAGCGGCGCTCCGTCGCGGAGAATTTGGTAACGGACTTCTGCCCACGGTCCGGCGTGCCAGATAACACGGGTTACGTCTGTGGCGCGATGGATCGGCACCCCGTGTACGGACTGCACGTAATCGCCCGAGTGAATGCCCGCGCGATCAGCTGGTCCCCCGGGAACGACATGCAAAGCGACGACACCTTGGTCACTGTCGATCCAGGTGACGCCGTCATCCGGGGAGATAAAGCGCGAACGCTGCTGGAAGTTCTTGGCAGCAAAGATCACTGCCGCCAGCGTGAGCAGGGCGAGTGTGACCGCTCCCAGCCGTGTCCGCAAGTGCTCGTTCATACCAAACCCACCCGTGGCCGCTCGTTGCTATTGTACGCCAGCACGTGAACTTCCAGCGAATCATCGATGCGGCGGTCTCCTAAGTCCCCTCTCGTGAAGACGTTGCGGGAGTACTTGGCAGACGATCCGGGTCCACTCCCATTTCTGGAAGCCATATTTCCAATTCCGGTAGCGGAGAATTTTCTAGAACTGCAGGCTCAAACCACCTCGAAAATATCGATAAGAGGGGACAAGAACTACGCACCCATCGCCCGTAGCGACGGGAACGTAGCCTTGAGCTAGGAGATTGCCCACGTCGGCCTGAACTTCCATGTGCCCGGGGAAGGGGCTGGGGAGAGGCTGACGAATTTCCATGCTCAGGTACGGGTCCATGTTGTAGACCGACTCACCATATGGATCAAGCCGCGAGACGGTCGTTCCGCTCAGCCATTTGTAGCTCGTGGTCAGTTTTGTGCCGGTGCGAGGCAACTTCGCCGTGACGCCCGCAGCGAGGCTTTGGCGGTAGCGCGTCGTCAAGTCCTCGCGCAGCGCCCCCCTCGCGGCAGGATCACCATTGGGAGCAAGGGCGCCCGCGTACGCGTAGATCACAGTTGCTCGCAGGTCATTCGTGACCGTTTCTTGATAGACCAGGCGAGCGCCGGTCGAGGCAGTCGCTCCTCCGTCATAGGCGAACGCTTGAGAGAAGTAATCCTGCAGAAAATCGGCGCTGATCGGTCCGCCGCGGCCGATGACAGCGGTATGCGTGGAGTGGTCGTGAAAGACAGCTGCGGTCACATCTGCGCGCTTATTCAACTCGTGCTTGACGGACAGCTCCTCGTGAAAGCCATTCTCCAGGACCGGATGGCCGTTGCGAATCAGCAGAGTCGGGAACGCGTCGAGCGCGTTGAGCGTGGATTGAAGCGCGTCCCCGGAGATCGAAGCATTCTGCCAAGGCTCGGCCGCTATCGTTGCAGCAACCTGCCATGTGGGAGAAACCTCGACTGCGACCTCTCCCCTGGGACGCAAGGCAGTGGTCGCTCCGTCAAAACCCGCGTACAAATACTCTGCGCCGTAGCGGACGCTCACCCTGTCGCCAATCGCGAATTGGTCGTCGTGCGACATCCGGAGCCCACGAAATGTGGGGCCCTCGGGACCAAGCTGCGACTCGCGGACCAGCAAAGTCGTGACGGGCCCGACACCTGGCTGGCCGGACGGAAGCCATTCAGCGACGAGGCCCGCGGCGCCCGCGTCGTCATCATGACTGTATTGGCCCGCCATCACCAGCCGGCTGTTGGCGCCCATATCGAAATCGTAGACGAACGCGGTCGCCGGAGAATCCGCCAGGTCGGAAATCGAGCCGGGATGGTCGGCCCCGGACGAGAGTTCAAGAAGCCCGTGCGATGAGCCCGTTTGGGATCCCGCGTCTTGCCCGGCGTTGGCTAGACCCGGATCGTCCTGCCACCGAAGGACCGAGCGATTCGCCGCGGCCGCTCGCACAACCCACGTCCAATCGTCCGCCGAAACTGGCTGATCGGGCTGCCGGCGCAGCTTTTCGAAGGAGGAAAACACCGAAGCCAAGACGATTTCGAGCTGAGTTGAATGCTGATCGTCGATCGGAACGTGCTGCTGAATCGCCGGCAGGAATCCGGCTAGGGTCACCTGAATCGAGTAGAGCCCGGCGGGCAGCGCAGCGGCCGAGAAGCGGCCGCGGTCGTTCGTCATGACTTGAATGGATTTCGCCGCCAGGATCTGTTCGGACGAGATCACGACCGAGGCACCCATCTGAGGCGTGCCTGCGGGATCGACAACCAAGCCGGATATCTTCCCGGCATAGGTGGCCGATGCCAGCGGAAGCGCGAGGAGACACACGAAAAAGCTGAGGCCTACGACCCGCATGGCTCGGAGATTCAAACACTCACCTCCCCTGCGGCGCGCTCGCAGGCGACGGCTTCACCGTGAAGTCGGCCGTCGGCGTAATCGTTTGCTTCGCGAGATTGTCCGTAACCGCAACTTCGAGCTGGTATTTTCCCGGGGCGAGCGAGCCAAGCGTGATCAACTGCTCGAGTGTGAGTTCCTCGCCGTGCTGCGGCAGCTTGTCTGGCGGAACATCGAACGTCAAGATCGGCTCTGCGTCCTTCTCCTTTTTCACTCGGTATTCAACCGATGTGTCAGCCCGGTGCGTCTTGTCGTCGACCTTCAAGTTGTAAACCTGGAGGTAGACGCCCATTGCGTCATTCGGAGTGAACGACCCGTCGAGCTTGGGGCGCACCTTGACATCACCGAGGACGAACTGGCCGAGGCCAATATCCTTCGAGGACACTGGATGGATGTCGTCCGCCAGAATCAGGGAGCTGAAAGTCAGTTGATCGTCCGGGAAGCGGGACACAGGCAGCCGCGTATTCACCACGCCGACGTTGCCGCTATTCACGTCTTTTACCACGATGTCAAGCCGGTACAGGTTGGGCGAAAGCGGCACGGCCTTTTGATAAATTCGTGCGGTGTTAATGGACTTCTGCAGCAGCGACGCGGGAATATCACTGCGAAGCGTGTCTTCAAACGTCTGGACGACCCTCCCGCCAAGACTCGTGACCCGCACGAACAAGTCCATCGACGCGGAGTCGACTCCGTCCTTTTCCTGGAAGCTCAGCTGATTGACCGGAATCTGCACCGTGATCGGTACCAGCACCGTGTCCGATGTGATGCGCAGGAAGTCGAACCGATAGTCAAATTTCACCTGATCGCGCACCACGCGAGACGTTGCGGCTGCCTCCAGATCCTTGAATTTCACCGGCGGCGGCCGAAGGATGGCGGAGTACTTTTCGAGGCGGTTGAATTCCTCATCGTTCGAATTCAAACCCATTGCACCAAACTGGCCTTCCGCCATGTGTGTGCCGTCGGTGTTGCTGAATCGGCTCGATTTGTTAGCCATGCCCATGGATTCGGCGAGGGTCAAGCCGGCCCCGGGAACCATTAGCAGGGCGTCCTTTTCGCTCGGGTCCATCGTCAGGTGATATTCGCCCGTCGAGCTGGGGTCGACGAACTCGAGTTCGACGTTTTCACCAAGGCCCTGGCCTTCGAGGTAGCGATAGCGCCACGTCTCCCACGGGTAGGTAGTGGTTTCACCGCCGCCCTGATCCATGGGGCGCTCCCATGTCCCGCCGGTCGGATGAGCGTCAATCTCATCCGGTGGGCCCCACATGATGTAAATCTTGCCGCGGTCGGTTTTCCAGCCGGGGATACCCGACGCGAAATGCTCGTTGGCATAGGCAATGCGCCGGTAGTGTTCCTCTTTGAACGTGTTCTCGGGCGAGTCCGGATCGGGATTGCGCCGTTGCCAGAAGGCCTCAATAAACTGCTCGCGCTCTTCGTTGGTACTCAGGTGGAGGAAAGAGCGGCGTTCCTCGGGGGTAATGATGTAAATCACGTCCTCGTTGAGCCACTTCTTGTACTGAGACTGCAACTCATTGAAGAGCTCTTTGTCATTCTTCTGCTTGGCTTTAGCGTTCTTTTTCTGGTTGGCCTGATCCGTCTGGTCTGGCTGGCCTTGGTCATCCTGCTGCCGCGGGGCTGTGGAGGCGTAGTTGGCGAACAGGCAGAGGAAACCGGCAACCGCGAAAAGCCGTAGGAAGGTCTTGGCAGAACGGCCCATAATTGCACCTTTTCCGATGCGGAATCTTAACCTGTACCTTCGTACAGGTCAATTAATCTTTCCCCCAGCGGCTGTCCCTTGGGGGAGTTGGAATCGCGCCGCGGCCGCCGGGTTGCCTGATTGATCGGGTCGAAGTCCCGGAACTATTTCGCTTTTCCTGCCGGACGGTGTCGAATTAGAATTAGGCTTCGGCTTTTCGCGTGGGTGGCCTTCGAGCGTGATCGATGACCGTTCGGAGTCTGGGGTAAGCGGACGAACGAAAGATAGGGCTACTTCTCGGCCACTATCTGCTCCTCACCTCTGAACCGAGAAACATTCTGCACCGCCCGGGCGTATGTACCAAGTAGTGGGTACTTTTGTCATTTGGGACCGTCAAATCCGAAAGGTTGGGCCATGAAGACCTGGCAGAAAATCGGGATCGCGGCCGGAGGAGTGATCGTCCTCGGGGGGATCACCTGGTACAGCATCAGCAAAGCGAATGCGAATGTGGTGTCGGTGCAAACCGGGCGAGTGACTCGTGAGGATTTGACATCCATCGTGACCGCCTCGGGTGAGATTCGTCCCAAGAACTACACCAACGTCCTCGGCGAGGGCATCGGCAAGATCACGGACATCGTCGTGAAGGAAGGCGACCATGTGAAGAAGGGCGACGTGCTGCTTCACCTGGAAAACGTTCAGCCCGGAGCCGACGTTCAAGCGCAGCTGGCAAGCATCGAGGCGGCGGAATCCGGGATGAAGGCCGCGGGGGCGAGTTTCGATGCGGCGGTGGCCACGCTGGCGCAACGCCAGTCGGACCTCAGTAAGGCACAGCTTGATTGGCAGCGCGGCCAGCAGTTGTACAAGGAGCAACTCATCGCGAAACAGGAGTATGACGCAGACAAAGCCTCGTATGACAGTGCGGCCGCAGCATTCACTTCCGCCCAAGCCCAGGTGGACCAGGCACGTGCTTCGCGCGAGCAGGCGCGCTCGAATCTCGAGCAAGGCCGTGCCGTGCTGAGGCACACGCAGGACGTCTTACGCAAGACCACCTACACTGCTCCCATCAGCGGCATCATCAGCTATATCGCCGTGCGCGTCGGGGAGAACGTCGTACCGGGGATCCAGGGAACCGCCGGCAGCTCCATATTGACAATATCAGACATGAGCGTCGTCACCGCCGAAGTGAAAGTCGACGAGACGGACATTGTGAGCGTGAAGAACGACCAGCCGGTTGACGTAACGATTGATGCCATTCCGGATAAGGTCTTCAAGGGCCACGTCACTGAGGTCGGCGAACTCGCCATCCTCCGCACTTCGGGCCAGGCCTCGATGACAGAGACAACAGCCAACACGCAGGAGGCGCGGGACTTCAAGGTGGTCGTCACCCTCGACAACCCACCGGATTCCTTGCGCCCGGGGCTTTCCGTGACGGCCAAGATCCAGACGGCGCAGAAGCAAAACGTCCTCACCATTCCGATCCAGGCGCTGGCGGAGAGGACCCAAAAGGAATTGGACGAGGCGAAGAACGGCACGAGCGGAAATGTGACTCTGGCGGCTTCGAAGAGTGAAGGTGACAGCGGCCAAAAGACGGAGATTCAAGGGGCATTCATCATTCGGGCAGGCAAGGCTGAATTCGTGCCCGTACAGACTGGAATCACCGGCGTCACGGACATCGAAATCACGGATGGCTTGCACGAGGGCGACCAGATTGTCACCGGCAGCTTCAAGGCGCTCCGTTCGTTGAAGCCCGGCGCTCCAATCAAGATCGACAACTCAACGCCCAAGACCGAAGAAACATCTTCATCCAGCTAACGCAGCATAACCAGGGGAGCCCAATGCCCATGGCCGTCGAAGAAGTCGGCGCGCAGAACTTTCGCCAGGACCTCGTCGATTCGGGGATCGTCATTCAGACCGAGGATCTCTGGAAGACTTACGAAATGGGGACCGAGCAGCTGCACGCGTTGCGCGGCGTGAATATGGTCATCCGTAAGGGCGAGTACGTCGCCATCATGGGTCCTTCCGGGTCAGGCAAATCTACGCTGATGAATTTGATCGGCTGCCTCGATACGCCCACCAAAGGGAACTACTGGCTCGCCGGGCGGCTCGTCAGCCAGTTGGATGACGACGAGCTCGCGGCGATCCGCAACCGGGAGATTGGTTTCGTTTTTCAGACGTTCAACTTGCTGGCTCGCGCGACCGCCTTGCACAACGTCGAACTGCCGATGATTTACAACGGCACGCCTGCCGAAGAGCGCATCGAGCGAGCGAAGAAAGCCCTCACGCAAGTCGATCTGGCCGACCGCATGATGCACAAGCCGAACGAACTTTCGGGCGGCCAGCGCCAGCGCGTCGCCATTGCCCGCGCGCTCGTCAACAATCCTTCTATCCTTCTCGCCGACGAACCGACCGGCAATCTGGATTCCCAGACCGGCGAAGAAATCATGGCGCTCTTCGCGCGTCTTCATGAGGGCGGCAACACGATCATCCTCGTCACGCATGAGGCTGACATCGCCGGGCATGCCCAGCGAATCATCCGCGTCCGCGACGGCAAAGTCGAAAAGGACGAATCCACGAAGTAGCCTTCTCAACCCCGTAGCGCCGTTGACACTCCTGCGATGCGCCCGTAAGATTTCGGCACTGTGTCCGACCGCGATCCACTCCTTGGAAAGCCCGTGTCTCATTATTCCGTCATCGAGAGGCTGGGCGGCGGCGGGATGGGTGTGGTGTACCGGGCGGAAGATTTGACGCTCGGGCGCACCGTCGCGCTGAAGTTTCTTCCGGACGCTGTTTCACGAGACAAACAGGCGCTGGAACGATTCTTACGCGAGGCGCGCGCTGCGGCTGCGCTCAATCATCCCAACATCTGCACGATCTACGAAATCGGTGAACACGACGGCCATCGCTTCATCGCCATGGAGTTGCTCGAAGGCCAGACCCTCAGGCAGCGCATCGGCGCGAAGTCGCTGCCTCTCGATGCGTTGCTCGATCTAGGCTCGCAGATGGCGGATGCGCTGGCCGCGGCACACGCGAAGGGCATCGTCCATCGGGACATCAAGCCGGCGAACATCTTCATCACCGAGGGCGGCCATGTGAAGATCTTGGACTTCGGGCTCGCCAAACAGGTGCCCCAGGGGCGCGCGGCAGCAGCGCAGACGGAAGCGTCAACGGAGAATGAAGATCCCCACTTGACGAGTCCCGGAGTGGCTCTCGGAACGGTCGCCTACATGTCGCCGGAGCAAGTGCGAGGCGAAGACGTGGATGCGCGGACCGATCTGTTCTCGCTGGGGATCGTGCTGTACGAGGCGGCTACGGGGCGGCAGGCATTTTCGGGAACGACATCGGGGATGATCTTCGATGGCATTTTGAACAAGACCCCGGCATCGCCGGTGCGGTTGAATCCCGATCTGCCCCACGAACTCGAGCGGATTCTCAACAAGGCGCTGGAGAAGGATCGCACGATGCGCTACCAATCGGCTGCGGAGTTGCGCGCGGATCTGCAGCGGCTGCGGCGGGACGTCGGATCGCTGCATTCTGTTTCACCGGCAGCTGGCACGCGTCCTGTGACACGTGGTCCGGCTCGACCAATCGAGAGCAAAGAAAGATCCTCTACTGGGAAACAAAGCAAGGCGATCGATTCCCTGGCGATTCTGCCCCTGGAAAACGCGAGCGGCGACCCGGAGGCGGAATATTTGAGCGACGGGATTGCTGAGACGCTGATTCACACGCTGGCGCAGCTTCGTAAGATTCGCATCGTGCCGCGGGCATTGGCGTTTCGTCACCGCGGTCCAGAAGTGAATCCGCTCGCGGCCGGCCGTGAGCTGGGAGTTAGGGCAGTGCTTTCGGGCCGGATGGTGCAGCGGGGGAACGATTTGATCGTTTCGGTGGATTTACTGGATGTGGAACGCCAAGCGCAGCTCTGGGGCGGGCGATTCAACCGAAAGATGACGGATCTGATTACGTTGCAGGAAGACCTGACAACGGAGATATCGGAGAAGCTCCGATTGCAACTGACCGGCGACGAGAGAAAGAAACTCCGCAAGCGGCCCACGCAGAACAACGAAGCCTTTCGATTGGTGTTGCAGGCGCGACATTACGGGGGAGGACTGTCTCCCGACGGGATGCGCCAGGCGATCGCATTGTGCCAGCAGGCAATCGAGATTGATCCAGCATACGCCTCGGCCTACGCGGGCCTGACCGCGAACTACCTTAACCTGGGCATTCACGGGTACGCGGCTCCGACGGAGGTGTATCCCCGGGCGATGGCGGCTGCGAAGAAAGCCCTCGTGTTAGACGAAACTTTGGCCGACGCACATGTGACCATGGCCTATTGCCTGATGTTTCAGAACTGGGACTTGGCTGGCGCAGACCGCGAGCTGCAACGCAGCAGCGAACTGAATCCCGATCTCGCTATCGGAGTTACAACTTCGGGTTGGGCTCAGATGATTCGCGGGCGTTTCGACGAAGCCATTGCAAAGGCGAAGCGCGCCATCGAGCTGGCCCCTACAGATTTTTTGCCCATCTATCTCCTAGGGATTGTGTATCTCTTCCATGGACAACTCGACAAAGCGATTGAGTGGCTCCGCAAGACAACAGAAATCGATCCCGGCAGTCCCTTAGGTCATTCTTCTCTCGCTTATGCGCACGCTGCTGCTGGCCAACGCGAACGATCCATCGAGGAATCTGACATGGCATTGGCGTTGAGTCGACGATCAACGGTCGTTCTTTTGCGGACAGCAATCTCACATGCAACGCTGGGGGAGACAGAAGGGGCGCGCGGAATCCTGGAGGAAGTTGAGAGGAATTGGAAGCCTGATGGGACGTCGTCATATTGGATCGCGGCCGTTCATGCCTGCCTGGGAGAAGGGGATGCGGCTTTCGAATGGCTGGAAAAGGCCTTTCAGGAGCGCATGGCGTTTCTCATCTTTTTGAAGGTAGCTTCGTACTTCGGCAGCCTGCGCGGCGATCCGAGGTTCAACGATCTGGTGAAGCGCATCGGCATTCCGGATTGACCCCGCTTCATTCGCAATGGAACATATTGGGCAGGAGCTCGCCGGATTTGCCGAGGAAACAATTCGTAAAGGCGAAGCGGTTCGCGGGCTCTTCGGGGCCGACGTAGAAAGTGCGGGCGCGGCGGCGGGCGTGCGCCACAAAGCTCGCGGCAGGCTCGACCACGCCAGAGGTTCCGATCGCAACGAAGACCGTGCATTGATCGAGCGCATCAGAGATTTCGTCGAGGTGGTAGGGCACTTCGCCAAACCAGCAGATGTGCGGACGAATTTGTCCGCCGCAATTGCACCGGGGAATCGCAGCGGGCGGATCGTAGACGTTGATATCGTCGAAGGGTGTGCGGTCGCAGCCGTCGCATCGGCTTTTGAACAACTCGCCGTGCATGTGAACGACGCGGCGCGAACCCGCTTGTTCGTGCAAATTGTCCACGTTCTGCGTGCAGAGGAAGAGGCGATTCTGTAAGGCGCGCTCCAGTTCAGCGAGAGCGCGATGACCGGGATTCGGCTTCGCCGCTGAGGCCACGCGCCGTCGCATGGAATAAAACTCCCACACGAGCCTCGGGTCGCGCCGCCATGCGTGCGGCGACGCAACTTCCTCAAAGCGGTAGTTCTGCCAAAGACCGCCGGCGCCGCGAAACGTCGGAATGCCGCTTTCCGAGCTGATTCCCGCGCCTGTTAGAACGAAGACGCGATCGGTCGCTGAAATTCGCAGCATGCTTTGAAGTGTACCGCGCGCGGAGCGTTGAGTATGATTGCGATTTGAAACGACACGCGCTCATTTGTGCCGTTGGAGTTTTTCTGGCCTTCGTGGCGGGCTGCGGCGAACCTGCGCCGAAGACGGACGCTGAGCTGGGGCTGAACGCTCAGCAAGCCAGTGGGCGCCGCGTCTTTGAGCGCTACTGCGCGGCCTGCCACAACGCGTATTCGTCTTCGGGGAGCAAGGGGCCGAGCCTGCAGCATCTTTTCCGAAAGCAATTCCTGCCGAGTGGATTGCCCGCCAATGACCGATTCGTGGAGCAGACCATCGTCGGCGGCCGCAACATGATGCCTCCCACGGGAGACGCGATCACGCAGCAGGAGCTGGACGATTTGATGGCGTACCTGCACACGCTGTGATTCGGCTGCGGGACAGCTAACTCGAAAAGAGATTGCGGGCCACAAAGAATATGTTCGCGGGCCGCTCGGCCAGGCGCCGCATGTACCACGGAAACCAGAACGTCCCGTAGGAAATCAGCACGTCGGTGCGGTAGCCCTGTCGCGCGAGCCGCAATTGTTCGGCGCGCTGGATGCCATAGAGCATGGCGAATTCGAGATTCTCTTTTGCGATTCCCTGCTGTCCGGCCCACTCGATGATCCGCGCGACGAGGCGGCGGTCATGCGTCGCCATGACGGCGCGCACGCCGGCTCGCCGCGCCTCCGGTCCGAGCAGCATCTGCGCCAGCCGGAAGTAGTTCTGGTCAACGTCCGCCTTCTTCGGATAGGCGCTCTCGCGCGGCTCGCTGTAAGCGCCCTTCACGAGACGCACGGCTGCTCCCATGGAAATGAGCGAGGCAACATCTTTCTCTGTGCGATAGAGATACGCTTGGACGCAAATGCCGGTATGCGGATGTGTCTTCGAGGCGCGACGATGCAAATCAAGCGTAGCGTCCACGTAGGAACTCTGCTCCATGTCGATCCAAACCGTTCTGTCGCTGGAATGGTCGAGCAACTTCGCGAGATTGTCGAAGCAGAGTTCGTGATCCAGGTCGAGGCCGAGCTGCGTGAGTTTCACCGAGATTTCCGCCGGCATCGCTTCGGCCCGGATGCGATCGATGAGGTCAAGATATTGCAGCGTGATCGACTCCGATTCGGCGCGATCGCGGACGTTTTCGCCCAGATGCGTCAGCAGAGTGGAAATACGATCAGCAGCCAGGCGCCGCGCGGCTGCGATTGCGGCGTCGGCGTCTTCGCCCGGCAGGAATCGCGCGGATGCCCTGCGGACGAACCCCAGCCTGGGAGCGCGTTCACGCAGCCACGAACTTTCAGAGGCTTTGACCAGCGCGCGCCGCATCCAATTCATCGGTTGCGATCTCTCATCGGCAGGCCAACTCAGCAGCAGACGACGTCATCCCATGCTTCATCGGAATTGCACCCGGTGATTGCGATTGCGGGTAACCCCCAGTAGAATACAATGGGTTTGCGAGGAACCGGCGGGAGCGGCGGTTCCCGCAGATCGTGCAGTGCCGGGATGTGAGTCCGGCGAGCGTTCCCAACCAGCCCTGAGGGGTCAGACGGCTGCCATGGAGACGCACCTTTCGGTCCACTCGATCGTCGTCGCTTCGCGCGACCAGGTCTCCTGCCCTCTGGGCGACGAAGCAGCCATCCTCAGTCTCAGCAATACGATCTATTACGGGTTGAATCCCGTAGGCACGCGTGTCTGGAATCTGCTCCAACAACCCAGAACGATTGGGGAGCTGCGGGACACACTGGTCGATGAGTACGACGTGGAAGCGGAGCGATGCGAGCGCGATCTGCTCGAAATGCTCACAAAGATGTCGGCCGAAGGACTGATTCTGGTTCAGAGCGCCGCGGCTGGCTAGCACGATTCGGATTTCGTCCGAGCGATCCTTTGACGCCCTGAGGATTCGCTCCACCCAGCCTAAGGGCCGCCGCGCGAGTATGGCGCGACTTTCTTCGAGGTGTAGGGTTGAATGCGACGATAGCTACCTGGCGCAGGTTGTGGCGCCTGAACGCGCCCTCGAGGAAGCTGGTGATCGAGGCCGCGCTCGTGCTCGCGGCGACTTGGGTCGGCATCCGCGTAGCCGGATATCGCCGTTGGAAAAGCGTGCTCGAAAGCCTCACTACCGGAAGCATCCAGCGCGCGAATTCAGGCGATTCGGCCGTCTTGGGATCGGCGCGTGCGATCGCGCGGTTCCAAGGTTCGGCCGCACGGCATTTGTTTCTGCGCACGAACTGCCTGGAGCAATCGCTCGCGCTTTGCTGCCTGTTGCATCGGCGAGGAATCGGTGCGGAGTTGCGGATCGGCGCGCGGAAAGAAGACAACAAATTTGAGGCGCACGCGTGGGTGGAACTTGGAGGTGAGGTGCTAAGCCCCGTTTCGGACCCGCATCGCCACTTCGAGCCGTTCGACAGACCCCTCACGTCCCTCGAGACGGAGACTCTGTGAGCGGCGTCGTCGGAATTTTTCAGCGCGACGGGGCTCCCGTCGAACGCGCACTGCTCGAGTCGCTCACCCATTCACTTGCTTATCGCGGGCCGGATGGCCAGGAAGTGTGGGCCGACGGGTCTGTCGCTTTCGGCCATGCACTGCTCCGAACCACTGCAGAGTCTTTGGGTGAAAGTCAGCCCGCGAGCCTCGACCGGCGGTATTGGATCACGGCGGACGCGCGGATCGATTGCCGGGCGGAACTGGAATCGCAGTTGGCTTCCGCAGGCCGCAAATGCAGGCGCGGCGCGCCTGATCCGGAGTTGCTCCTGCATGCCTACGCCGCGTGGGGAGAAGCGTGCGTGCAGCATTTGCGCGGCGATTTTGCTTTTGCCATCTGGGACGCGCGCGAACGTGCTCTTTTCTGCGCGCGCGATCATTTCGGGCTCAAACCGTTCTACTACGCAGACCTCGGCGATTCGTTTTTTTTCAGCAACACGCTCGGCTGCCTCCGGCTGATTCCGGAAATCTCGGAAGAATTGAATGACCTGGCGATTGCGGATTTCCTCCTTTTCGGCGCCAACTACGACCTCGCTTCCACGGCGTTTCGCGAAATCCGCCGCCTGCCGCCAGCGCATTTTTTGAAGGTGTCTGCGGATGGCCTGCGCGTGGAGCGCTATTGGTCTCCCCCGGTCGATGGCCGCGTCCGCTATCGTCACGCAGATGAGTATGTGGAGCACTTTCAGGTATTGCTGCAGGCGGCGGTTGCCGACCGCCTCCGCACGAGCCGCGCCGGCATCTTGCTGAGCGGCGGGTTGGATTCCTCCTCGATTGCCGCCACCGCGCGCGGATTATCGCTAAATTCCGGCGGAGTGGGAGATCTTCGCGCTTACACGATCACGTACGAGTCGCTCCTTCCGGATCGCGATGGGGAACATGCGCGCGATGTCGCCGAATTCCTGAAGATACCGATTCGTTGCCTCCCGATGGATTCGCTTCAGCTTTTCGAACGCTGGACCGATCCTGAGTTCACGTGGCCGGAGCCGGTGGAAGATCCATTCTTTGCGGGCTTCTTCGACCAAATGCACATGATCGCGCAGGATTGCCGCGTGGTGCTCAACGGGGAAGGCATCGACAACTTGATGCATTTCGAAATGTGGCCCTACGCGCGTCACCTGATGCGGAACCGCGAATGGCGCCGCTTGGCGTTCGATTCCGCGCGGTACCTTCGCTCGCGACCGTCAGTCTTGCCCGGAATCCAGCGGCGTGTTCGCGCCGCGCTCGGAGATCGCTCGAACGCCTACGTTTTTCCGCGATGGCTCGCCCCGGAATTGGTGAAGCGTTTCAGTCTTGAGGAGCGCTGGCGCGAGTGCACCGTCGTTTGCGCTTCACCTGCGCATCCGGTTGTTCCCACGGCGCACGCATCGCTCCTGTTGCCGCAATGGGCTCAGTTGTTCGAGCTGGAAGATGTCGGGGTGACGCATTGCCCCGTTGAAGTCCGCTATCCATTTCTCGATTTGAGGATCGTGAACTACGTCCTGGCGCTGCCTCCTTTTCCATGGGCGTTCGAAAAGGCTCTGTTGCGCGAGGCTATGCTGGGCCATTTGCCGGAGAAAGTCAGGATGCGCAAGAAAACTCCACTAGCGGGCGATCCACTGGTGGAAAACCTTCGCCGGCCCGGCGCGGCTTGGATCGAAGATCCCCGCTGGAGCCGGGAAATCGATCGATACGTCAATCGCTCGGCGCTGCCCCGCCTCTATGGCGAAACCGATTCAGTGCGCGCCAGCGTTGGCATTCGAGCGCTCTGCCTGAACTTTTGGTTGCAGTCGCCTCGTGGAGTTCGGTATAACCTAAATGCGGAGGTTCATAATGGATAAGCCGGTGGAGCCGGAAATCAAGAAACCCTATGACCCTCCCCGCCTTATCGTTTACGGAACCATCCGCGATCTCACTCAAAAAGTAGGTCCCACTCACACCTCAGACAGCGGAAGCTTTCCCAAGAATCGCACCGGTACCCACTAAGGCAATGGGCTGTGGCTACCTGGTTTTCGGTTTGCGGCTTCACGCGAATCGATTCATACCGGGCCTCGAGCCAGTAGAACCTTCCTTCACCACATCGGACGTTGAGATTCACTTCGGAGATGCACCTCCAGCTGCAACTGCCTGCTCCCAGCCGCGCGACACTCTCACGTACGCAAGTTCGATCCTTTCGGAATCGGGCGAGCCGTCGCTGAAAGTTTGGGCGACCGCCGGAGACTCCCTCGTTCGTATGGATTACAGCGACGGTGTGAGATTTTGGCTGAGACGCGAAGGTAAGAGCATCTGGGTCACCTGGCCTGACTCGTCGTCGCCCGAGGACGCCGCCACCTATCTCCTCGGCCCCGCCCTGGGCCTGCTGCTTCGCTTGCGCGGTGTGACCTGCCTGCACGCCAGCGCCATTTCGATGGGCGGGCATGCCGTCGCGTTTGTGGGTGCGGAAGGCGCCGGAAAATCTACCACGGCTGCGGCGATGGCACGGCGGGGCCACGCTGTCGTCTCCGACGACATCGTCGCTCTGGCGGAACACGATGGCGCATTTCATGCTGTTCCGGCGTATCCATATCTTTCCCTCTGGCCTGATTCGGTGACCGCGTTGTACGGCTCCGGAAAAACGCTCCCTGCGTTTTCTGCAAACTGGGATAAACGCCGGCTCGCCCTCGCGGACAATCAATTGTCCTTCGCAGCGCGAGCGCTTCCGCTGAGCGCGATTTTTCTGCTGGGAGAGCGTAGCGCGGACGACGAAGCGCCCTTTGTGGAGCGCTCGGCGCTGCGAGAAAACTGGCTGTCGCTGGTCGCCGAATCGTATGCCACCAATCTGATTGACGCAAACATGCGCGCCAGGGAATTCGAGCTTCTGGGGCGGCTGGTCGCGGCCGTTCCCATCGTGCGGTTGCGTCCCCACCGCGATGCCGCGCGCGTCGATCGCCTCTGCGAGCTGATCGAAAGCATGGCGGACCGCCAGTTGCACCCTCGTTTTTCCATGGTATCGGGCTCCGCCTAGTTCCACCGGCGGCCTTGTTTTTCCAAGATAACTTCGCAAGGCGATCCAACCTCAGCGTAGTATCATGCCTTCCAAGCATCGTCGTTTCAGCAGCACATCTTCAGGGGAGGCAGGCTCGGATGAAGAAGCTAGCGGTGATTTGCGGTCTGGTCGCGCTGTTCGTTGTGCCAGCGATTGCGCAGGACCAGCCGCAATCCGATCAGAACCAGGCTCCCCCCGAGCAGACCGAGCCGGTCAAGCCCAAGCGCACGTTCGTCACGCCGAAGTACGAGATCTCCGCCGGCTACGCCCATCGCAGCTACTACTCAACCGACGGCACAACGCTTGGAATGAACGGCTGGTACGGATCTTTCGAGGACAATTTTCACAGCTGGATTGGCCTGATCGGCGAGGTCGCAGGTACGGGCAAGAATCAGGGCATCGTTCAGGGAGTCAACCTCGGAAAAACCAACATCTACACCTTCATGGTGGGCCCCGAGGTCTATCCTCTCCGGCATCGCAAGCTCACTCCCTTCGGCCATTTCTTGTATGGCGCCGGATACTACCGGAATACAGTTCCTGCTATTAGCGGTTTTGGCGCAGCGGCCACCAATATCGTGGTTCGCGCTTGGCAGGGGGGCGGCGGACTCGACTTGAATATCACCCACCAGTGGGCCCTTCGCCTCATACAGTTCGACGTCGCCAGCTCCAACTTCTACCCCACTACCACCAGCTTCGTGAACAGCACCATGAAGCGCGTTTCGGTCGGCCTCGTTTTCCACATCGGCCAGCGTTAGCTCCTTTTCTGCCGCGACCTGCGCCGCCGTCGAATCATCCAATCCAGCCTAGGCAGGCGACGGCACCCCTACCGGAAGTTCGCAGTCTCCGCAGCCAGTCGCCTGCCGTCCACTCGGTTCGCGCCTGTCGTCAGATCGGGGAGAATAAGGAGAATCTCGATGCCATACGTCACCGTCGGCCAGGAAAATTCCCACAACATCGACATCTACTACAAAGATTGGGGCAAGGGACAACCTGTCGTCTTCAGCCACGGCTGGCCGCTCAGCGCCGACGCGTTCGAGGACCAGATGATGTTTCTCGCTGCCCGCGGCTACCGCTGCATCGCGCACGACCGCCGCGGCCACGGCCGGTCGAGCCAGCCGTGGGGCGGCAACGACCTCGACACCTACGCGGACGATCTCGCCGCGCTCGTCCAGTCGCTCGACCTCACAGACGCGGTTCACGTCGGCCATTCGACCGGCGGCGGCGAAGTCGCTCGCTACATCGGCCGCCACGGTTCCAAGCGCGTTGCCAAGGCCGTCCTGATCGGCGCGATTCCTCCGCTCATGCTCAAGACCCCCGCGAATCCCGGCGGCTTGCCGATCGAAGTCTTCGACCAGATTCGTGCCGGCGTGCAGTCTGACCGCTCTCAGTTCTTCAAGGACTTGAGCGCGCCGTTCTACGGCGCCAACCACCCGGGCGCGAAAGTATCGCAGGGCCTGCGCGACTCCTTCTGGTTGCAGGGCATGATGTGCGGCATCAACGCCGCCTACGACTGCATCAAGGCCTTCTCGGAAACGGACCTCACCGAAGATCTGAAGAAGATTGACGTGCCCACGCTCATCCTGCATGGAGACGACGATCAGATCGTTCCGATCGGCGACTCCGCGATGCTTTCGTCCAAAATCGTCAAGGGAGCCATCCTGAAGGTGATTCCCGGTGCGCCCCACGGCATGTGCTCCACGCTCAAGGATCTCGTGAACGCTGAGTTGCTTGCTTTCATCAAGGGCACTACAACGGCCGCGACCGCGTGATTCACTAGACCGACCGCCACGTTGATGTTGCGTAGGTGCGTGAGGTCATAGCATAGTTCGGCGTGATGGAGATTCCTCTCGGCGGCGCGGCGCAACGCTGGGCCCTTGTGTTCGTCTCGCTCGCGACTGCGGCGATTCTGGTTTCGCAAGCCGGCATTCGCTGGCGCGCGGATCATCTTCTCGATTCGCAGAAGGTCGATTTGATGGAGCGCGGCGCCGCGCTCGTCCCCGGCGACGCCGATGCCTGGGATCGCCTGGGCCGTCTGCGCCAGTGGGATTTCGTTCACCCTGACTTGTCCGGCGCGATCGGCGACTACCAAAAGGCAGTCGCCAAGGACCCGCGCTCGGCGCACTTCTGGATGGACTTGGCCGGCGCGTACGAATCGGCCGGCGACGACGTCCGCGCGCAGGATGCATTCGCTCATGCGAAAGCCGTCTATCCCGCCTCCGGCGAAGTCGCGTTCCACTACGGAAATTTTCTGCTGCGCCAGCAGCAATATGCCGCGGCGTTCGAGCAACTGCGCGAAGCGATTCACGCCGATCCGACCTTTCTGCCGCTTGCGATTTCCCGCACGTGGCGCGCCACCGAAGACGTCGATCAGCTTCTGGGCGAAGTGCTTCCCGCGAACGCGGATGCCTATCTGCAGGCGGTCGATTTCTTCGCGTCCACTGGCCAGGCCGAACCTGCGATGGAGGTCTGGCAACGGCTCGTGGCGCTGCATCAACCGTTCGGCTTGCCGCGCTCATTTTCGCTCCTCGAGGAGCTGATCCACGAGGATCGCGCCGACGACGCGAGCCGCGTGTGGCGCGACGCTCTCTCGGCCGCGGGCTTGCCGCACGACGATCCTCCGAATCATTCGGCGATTTGGAATGGAGATTTCGCGAACAACTTCGCGAACGGCGGCCTCGACTGGCGATGGAGCGATTTGCTGGGCGCGATGCCCAGTTTCGATGCCGCTCCTTCGGGAGGCGGCGCGCGCTCGCTTCGGCTCGACTTCAGCGGCGGCAGCAATCTGGAACTAATTCAGCCGGCGCAGTGGGTGCCGGTCGAGCCGGGTCACGGCTACCACTTTCACGCGCTGATGCGCTCGGAAGGGATCACGACCGAAAGCGGCGTCGCGATTTCGATCGTCGATCCGAAGCACTTGGATGCCGTGAACGTCGCGACCGAAAGCTTGACGGGCACGCATCCGTGGACGCCGTTCGAGCTTGACCTGACGACGGGTCCGGAGACGCACTTCTTAGTCGTGCGTCTCGTTCGCAGCCCGAGCCGGCTTTTCGACAACAAGCTCGCCGGGACGGTGTGGGTCGCGGATGTGGCGCTCCTGCCATCCGCCGCGCCAGCGGAGCAAGCCTCGCGATGAGCCTGCTCCGCGTCGGACTGTGCCTGCTGCTCGCGTGGGCGGTGCTGGCGATTGGCGGCACGGAAGTATGGGCGACGTCTTCGATCGAGATCGGAGCCGCGGCGCTGTTCGTCCTGTGGGCGGTGCTGGCGGCTCTGAAATCCGTCGAGCGAATCGATTGGAGCCCGCTGAATTGGCCGCTGCTCGGCCTGCTCGCGATCGGGCTGTTTCAGTTGGTTTTCCACATCACGCCGTATCCGTTTCTGACGCGCATGCAACTGCTAAGACTGGCTGCGTATTTCCTGATTTTCTTTTTGACGGCGCAGGCGTTCCGGTCGAGCGCTGATTTAAAGGGACTCGCCTGGTTCTTGATCGTGCTCTGCTTCGCGGTCTCACTGTTTGGAATCATTCAGCACTTCACATCGACCCGCGAAATCTACTGGTCCGAGGCGTTCAAGACGGAAGGCGATCCGTTTGGGCCCTACGTGAACCGCAATCACTTTGCCGGCTTCGTGGAACTGACGCTGCCAATCGGACTGGCGATGATCGTCTTTCGCGGCGTGCACCGCGACGTCCTTCTTCTGACAGGATTGCTGACGATCGTGCCGGTCAGCGCGCTCGCATTGTCCGGCTCGCGCGGAGGGATCATCGGCTTCGCATTTGAGATCGGCGTGCTCGCGCTGCTGTCGCGCAGCCGAAAGACAGGCGCGTGGATGAGCCCGCGCGTCATCGCGATAGGAATTCTCTTGTTGCTGGGGCTTGCGGCGGTCGCATGGATCGGAGCGAACACGGCGATCGAACGGTTTTCCGCGATGAAGTCGCCCGAGGTTTCTCTGGGCCGCCGATTCTCGATGGCGCGGGGCGCCGCGCACATTTTCCGGGATCACCCGCTCATAGGATGCGGCATCGGCGCGCTTGTGGACGTTTTTCCCCGGTACGAAACGGCGTACGACGGAAAGCTTGTGGACCACGTCCACAACGACTACATGGAGACGCTGGCGGAAACGGGAATTCTCGGCGGACTTTGCGGCGCGGCCTTTGTGTGGATCCTTTTCCGGGAAGCGCGAAAACGTTTGGAGGCAGAGCAAGGCCATTTTTCGCGCGCGCTGCACGCCGGCGCCATCGTCGCCGTCAGCGGAATACTGCTTCACAGTCTGGTTGACTTCAACCTGCAGATTCCCGCGAACGCGCTGCTGTTTCTGGTGCAGGCTTACCTGATCACTTCGCCGCCGCTGAGTTCCAGTGCGCCTCCCGGCCGCCGCCCGGCTCCCACGGAAGTCTGAGGACCGAAGCGCTTCGCTTTCCATTCACGTCTAAACCACTCGGCTGACGTGCATTTGACGAATGTATTCCCAGCAAACGGTTGACAGCGATACATGGCGTCATCCATAGTGTTTCGGGGTCATCCTTGGCGATGGTTCTTACCGTCCGCGGGGTCTCGGACTGGTTTCGGGCGAACCATATCTGGCTGGCGGCGGTCCTGCTGATTGCGAGCGTGCAGGCGGCCGGCGGCCAGGAGCAGTACGAAACTCCGCAGCAGACGAACGAAAAGATTCAGAAGCTCGCCGCCTTGGCGCGCTCGCGCCCGGTCGATACTCCCATCGGCAGCGGCGATCTCCTCCACATCGATGTTTTTGACGTTCCCGAGCTCTCGCGCGACGTTCGCGTCAGCGATACCGGCGACATCAGCTTTCCTCTGATTCCAGACCGAATTCCCGCGGCGGGCCAGACTCCCTTCGAACTGGAATCCAAACTCGAAAAGCTTCTGATTGAAAACGGCCTCGTCTCCCATCCGAATGTCTCGGTATTTGTGAAGGAGCAGAACAGCGCGCCGGTTACGGTGGTGGGAGCGGTGAACCATACGATGGTGTACCAGGTGGTGCGGCCCACAACGCTGCTCGAGGTGCTTTCGGCCGCCGGTGGCATATTGGATACGGCGGGAAGCATTGTGATCATCACCCGCCCCGTTCCCGCCGGGACAGTGGAGGCGGAACCCGCGAGCGCAACGACGGATCCGGTGGCCGATGATCAGAAGATTACGATTCGCCTGCGCGACCTGCTGGAATCGGGTGATTCCGTTTACAACGTCCGGGTGTACGGCGGGGACACGATCACCGTGCCGCCGGCCGGGGTTGTGTACGTGCTCGGATTCGGCGTGGCGCAGCCCGGCGGGTATGTCGTTCAAAGTCACGGGGAGCAGATCACGGTGCTGAAGGCGATCGCGCTCGCACGTGGTTTGACAACGTTTGCGAAGTTGGACGCTGCGACCATCATGCGTGCCAATCCGGCGACCGGACAACGGGACGCGATCCCGGTCCACATCAAGGAAATCCAGGACCACAAGTCCGCGGACGTTCCCTTGAAATCGGATGACATTCTGTACATCCCGGACAGCCGGGGGAAGAAAGCGTTGGCGCGCGGTACGGAAGCGGCTCTGGGGATCGGCAGCGGCGTTGCCATCTACCGGATGCCATGAACTTGATCCGAGCCGAGGAAATGAAAGCGGAGCATTTGAGGAGCGCGGAGTAGATGGAAGACGCATCCAGATTCGCACTTCGTGAGCGTAAGGCTGCGGAATCTCTTACGGTCATTCCGGCTCCCACCGTTCTTCCGTGGGATCACGCACCGCGGGAGCCGCACCTCCTCGATTATTTCATCGTCATCAAGAAACATCAGTGGCTTGTGATCACGTTTCTGCTGACGGTTGTGACGGTGGTGACGATCGCGTCGTTCAAGATGAAACCGATCTACGTGGCCACGGCACGCGTCGAGGTCGACAAGGAAGTGCAGAACACGGTCCAGTTCCAGGATTCGAATCCCTACGATGAATTCGAGGACATGGACAGCTATTTGGAAACGCAGACCAAGATTCTGCAAAGCGAGACGCTGGCCCTGCAGACGATCAAGACTCTCGACTTAGGGAAATATCCGGAGTTTGGAGGCGCGTCCACGCCGCTGAACTTTGGACAGGCGGGCTCCTCGGAAAGGAAACCGGCGATCCTGGGGGCCTTTCTGGGCTCGCTCAGCGTCAAGCGCGTACCCAACAGCCGGCTGATTGAAGTGAGCTTCGAGGCGCAGGACCCGCAGCTTGCGGCGCAAGTCGTGAACGCGCACCTTCAGGACTACATCGAGTTGAACTTCCGCAGCAAATACGACGCCACGACCCAAGCCTCCAATTGGCTCTCGGCGGAATTAGAGGAGCTGCGGATCAAGGTCGAGAAGTCAGAAGATGCGCGCTTGGCATACGAGCGCGAAAATCAGATCTGGCAAATCGACGAAAAACAGGACATCACAACACAGAAGCTTGGCGACATGAGCAAGGCCGTGACGGAAGCTCAAACCGAGCTGGCGGAAAAAGAGGCGCTATATCGCATGGCTACGTCGGGCAACATCGATGCTTTGCCGGCGGCCCGAGAAAGCACCGTGATTCAGGATTTGCTCAAGCGGAAAGCTGATCTAGACCAACAGTACGCGGACGCGGTGAATCAATATGGACCGAACTACCCGAAGGTACAGCGCCTGCTCGACCAGCAAAAGGAACTCGCCGACGACCTAGAGAAGGCGCGCAAGACCGTGGCGGACGGCGTCGCCGAGGATTACAACACGGCGCGCAATCGAGTAGCGCTGCTTCAGGAGGGACTCGACAAGCAGAAGGCAGAAGCAAACGACCTGGCGGAAAAGCTGGTTCAGTACCACATCCTGCAGCACGATGCCGAAGCGAACAAGCAACTGTATGACGGCTTGCTCCAAAAGCTGAAGGAGGCAGGCATTACAGCAGGCTTGCGTTCGAGCAATATTCGGATCGTGGATCCGGCGCTCGTGCCGACGGGCCCGTCCCGGCCGCAGAAGGCGCGGAACATCCTGCTGGCATTTCTCGTTGGACTCGTGGGAGGCATTGGGTTGGCGATCTTCCGGGAATATCTCGATAACACCGTCAAATCGCCCGACGATATCGAGTTGCTGGCGGGGCTGCCTTCGCTGGCAGTAGTTCCGTCATTGCCCGGTCTGAACGGACATCAAGGCAAACTTTCCCGCCTGGCCGGAGAAAGTGCACGACAGCTTGGCGCGGGCCCGCGAGTGGAACTGCTCTCCTACGTGCAGCCGAAATCGCAAATTTCCGAGGCGTTCCGGGCGCTGCGCACCTCGCTTTTGCTCTCCCAGGCCGAGCATCCGCCTCAGGTGATTCTCGTAACGAGCGCGCTGCCCCGCGAAGGCAAGACGACAGCGGCGGTGAATCTGGCCGTGACCCTGGCACAGCTCGGCGACAGAACATTGCTGATGGATTCCGACATGCGGAAGCCGGGTATTCGCCGCGCGCTGAACCTGACGGTTGGAAAGGATTCGGGCTTGAGTTCGTATTTGGCGGGAGTCTGCACGCTTGATGAAATCATGATTCCGCACCCGACGATCAACAATCTCACAGCGTTGACCACGGGCCCTGTGCCGCCCAGCCCGGCGGACCTTCTTTCCTCACACCGGATGCGGGAGGCACTTGCGGAGCTGAGGCGCCGGTTCAAGTTCATCGTGATTGACTCGCCGCCGATCATGGCTGCAACCGATGCAGTGATTCTATCGTCGCTCACGGACGGGGTATTGCTGGTAGTGCGGAGCGGGGAGACGCCCAAGGAAGCGTTCACGCGCACACGCGACCTACTCGTGGGCGTGAAAAGCCGGCTGCTCGGCGTAGTTTTGAACGCGGTGGATTCGAGCGCGCCGGACTACTACTACTCATATCGCTACTATCCGTACGCATACGGTTATGGATACGGAGAGGATGTAAGCAGGGGGCGAGATTTTTCGACTGGGACCGGCGATAGCCCGGAGTCTTCGGATTAGGAGGAAATCTTGCGCTACCTGATAACCGGCGGTGCAGGTTTCATCGGTTCGCATCTGGCGGAAGCAATTCTCGCGCGAGGTGGCGAGGTGTTCATCCTGGATGATCTCTCTACGGGGAGCGTCGAGAACATCCGGCATTTGAAGGGCCGCGAGCGTTTTCACTACTTCTTCGATTCGATCACGAACCGGCAGTTGCTCGCAGAGCTGGTCGATGAGTCGGACGTGATCTTCCACCTGGCGGCGGCCGTGGGCGTGAGGCTAATTGTTGAGAGCCCGGTGCGAACGATCGAGACCAATGTGTACGGCACGCAGCTTGTGCTGGACGCGGCCTCGAAGAAGAGGAAGCTCGTCTTCACAGCCTCGACTTCGGAGGTGTACGGCAAGAGCGAAAAAGTTCCGTTTCGCGAGGATGCCGACTTAGTCCTAGGGGCGCCTACGAAAGGGCGATGGAGCTACGCCGCATCCAAGGCGCTGGACGAGTTTCTCGCGCTGTCGTATTCGAAAGAGAAGAAGCAACCGGTGATCGTTGCGCGGTTGTTTAACACTGTAGGACCACGGCAGACGGGGCGGTACGGCATGGTACTTCCCAATTTCGTCCGGCAGGCTCTCGATGGCGCGCCAATCACGATCTTCGGAGACGGGCAGCAATCGCGGTGCTTCTGCGACGTACGCGATACGATCGAAGCAATTCTGCGGCTAACGGCAACGGATCGAGCGGTGGGAGAGGTGGTCAACATCGGCAGCAGCGAGGAAATCACGATTGAAGGGTTAGCTCGCCGGGTCAAGGAGCAGATGAAGAGCGATTCTCCGATCGCGTACATCCCCTACGACCAAGCCTACGAACCCGGATTCGAGGACATGCCCCGCCGTGTGCCATCGCTCGAGAAACTGGAGCGGCTCAGCGGGTTTCGTCCGGCTACGCCGCTGGCGGAGATCATCGATCGTGTGGCGGCGCACTTAGCCAAGGCGACCGAAACGCCGATGCTGGTCATGGAACCTCAGACTTCGGCGTTGGCAGCATCAAAGCGCTAGGAGATTTCACGACTTGATCTTGGCTCAGAAACGATCGCGCGGTTGGATGCTCGATTACTTGTCTACTGCACTGACAAGTCTATCAACCAGACTCTCACCTGACCTAGTGCTTCATCGATCCTGCCGGTAGATTTGTCTAGTCAAGTCGGGACCTTTGTACTCATCTTGCCTAACGAACTGTCTCGTCCTCATTCTCTAAGGACATCAACGGACAGCTGCTAATGACCTCCGCCGGAAGCCGACAAAATACGGTCGATCCTGACCTGCTTGTGAAATGGTGGCAACGCCGAGAAGTATGACACTGAGCCGAAATCGGTGGGCACCGTTTCTGGCGTTGGTTCGTATTCGAGCCTGTAGGTGGGAACAACGCTAGGTGTTTGTGAGAGTCCGGGGCGATAGGCGCCCGGAGGATTCGTGACCCATCGGCTGTTCATCCTTCCCGTGGCCAACAGTTGCGTCCAGGAATTACATTCGAAAGCGCCATCAATCGCTGTTCGTGGCACACCGGCGGACTCCAGTTTCTTCAGTGCCGCAATACGCGCACGACCTAGCGACCACAAGTCCTCCGTGCCTAGGATGGCGTACGCTGCGAGCACAGCTAGCAGCGCCCAGGCATAAGGCATTGTTCGCCGTATCGTTCGCTTTGCCTTCTCATCCTCTCCACACCCACGTAGCAGCATTGTCGATGCCCATGGAATTAAGAGCAACAGATACCGATCATAGATATCTAAGTCCACTGCGCGCATTAAGACCAACGCGATGTAAGCGAAGCTGACCAGAGACATGGCCGTTAGGGCGAGTGAGCTGTCCTTGTGATCTCGCGGCGGGTACCCGAGTCTGCGCGCGAGATCTCGAGGGGCCAACAGCTCCCTGGCTAGGACGCAGCACACAAAGTACACTGCCAACGCGCAGATGGCTCGAACGGGCCGCGTCAGAACAACGGGGCGACCCGGGAGGGGCTCCACCCCAATCATTCCCTCCCAGTTGAATGTTCCGTAGAGCCATGGAATGGAGGCCAGCGAAGGACGGATCATCACCGCACTCAGAACTGCGAACAAGAGAGTCCCAACGAAGACCTTGGCGGTCTGCGTTCCTCTCCAAATGTCTTGGCACGCTTGGAAGGCGAGCGGGAGCGCTGCAGGTGAGCACACGAACAGAAGCATCAGTACGAATCGAGCGAGCAAGTTCAGTTCAAGTCCGGGACGCGCCAGGGCCCTCTCCAGTTCTCCGAGTAAGGAGGGCTGAGGCACGATATAGGGCTGTCGAACAAACCACGACATGACGGCTACGATACAGCCGAGAGTTAGAATCCAACTCGCCATGGAGACAATTGCAAATCGAAGATCTTGGCGTCGCACCCATGCCACGTACGGGAGAACAATCAACGGTACCAACCAGACCACTTGACGACCGGTTCCTCCGACAAGGCCCGCCAAAATGCCCAGAGTGAGCCAAACGTATTGTTTCTTCCCTATCGGCCAATCTGTTGCCCGGATCAGCGAATAGAGAGACGCAACGTAGAAAAAGAGACCGGGGACGTCTGTCATATAAGAAGTTGAGAGAGGCACGAACAGAGGGGAAAGACCTAAGACTAGGGTCACAAAGACGGCGCTGGCAGGTGGCAGCCCCGCCCGGCGTACGAGCAAATAGGAAAACCCGATCGCCCCCAGTGCAAACGGCAGAGTACTGAACCTAAGGCAAACGAAAGAGAATCCAAAAACCCTAATGAAAATCGCTCCCCAATAGGCGTGCTGCATCAACATGGCGGCTTCCCAACCGTCATAAACCAAGTGACCGGTTCGCGATAGGGTGAGGGCGACGTGCGCATACGCAACGTCGTCTCCGTATCCCAAGTCAGCAAATGGCCAAACAACTAAGATCGCCGCCGCCGCAACGCCCATGCAAGCCAGCACATTTCTGCGGTCCTCAACTTGCTTTCGCGAATCGCCGACATTGGTGAATCCAGCGCTCATATGTCAGCGGGTGCCGTGAGAATTTGGCCTTTCATTTGTTGCTGTCATGAAGGATCGCCATTAAGGAGGTCCCAAACAGTTTCTGCGGGATCATTTCGCACCGTGATATCGTTCCGAGCATCTTGTTAATCCCCGACGTCCGCGAACCAAATCCACTGTTCACGATTCTCCGTCGATCGTGCATTCCCGCCAGCCACAGCTTTCGCAACGCAAGAATAGGCAGCAGCGGCATCCCCCAATAGCTCCATTTCTCGATCTGCAGGCCGCTGCGCCTTCCACTCTCACTCAGCGTTTGGATCGAATATCGGCGGACGTGCCCGGCCGACTCGTCATACTTGGAAAAAAGCAGTTGACCCGCTGGCACATTGATCAAAAGTTTCCCCCGCGGAGCCAGGTGAAACGCGAGAGCTTTCAGGAATACGTCTTCGTCGGCAATGTGTTCCAATACGTCAAACAAGAAGACCAGATCAAATTTGTGCCTAAACGCCTGATCCATCTGCAAAATGTCATAGCAGCAGATGCGGCTCCCCGTGCTCAGGTTTTGGTTTAGAGCGCAGTTATTCAAGTCGAAACCGGTGACCGCCCGGTTGTATGCGATCTCGATCTGTCGTTGCAGGAGTCCGTGTCCGCAACCGATCTCGGCCATCTCTCTCGCCTCGGAAATCGTCTCGCCGCATAATTTTTGAAGCACCGCAAATCGCCGCTGGATCCAAAAATGATCGAGGGAGGCGATTTCGAACCACTGATCCGCCATGCTGACTTGAGCGGGAGGCGACAGGTATTCAATATTGCGTGCGGCAATCATTGGCCGAAGCTAGCGGAGAAACCCCTTGGCGAAGACACGACCTTGCCGATGCGGTCCAGCCGCAATTTCTTGCGATTCGTTTCCGAGTCCACCCACAACGCGGCTGACGAGGTAGATCGGCCGCTCTTTTGTTTCTTCGTAGATCCGCCCAACGTATTCGCCGATCACTCCGAGGAAGAAGAGGACCACGCCGGATAGAAAGGTTACGGTGACGATCAAAGCGGTGAAACCCTGCGGCGACTCGTGTAAGAACAATCTTGCATAGAGTGCATAGAGCACATAAAGCGTAGAAAGCGCGCTGACCACAGCGCCGAGAATCGCTGCGGCGCGAATCGGAACGATGGAGAAGGCGAAGATGCCGTCCGCGGCAAGTTTCAGCAGGCGCCAGAAGCCATATTTGCTCTTACCGGAGTGGCGTTCCGCGCGCTCGACCGGAATTCCCGTCTGCCGGAACCCGACCCAACTGCGCAGCCCGCGAAGATAGCGGTGGTGCTCGGGCATTCGACGGAGTTGATCAACGACGCGACGGGACATCAACCCGAAGTCACCCGCATCGAGCGGAAGCTGGATGTCCGAAAGCCTGGCCATGATTCTGTAGAAGACAAAGTAGCAAAGACGCAGCGTCCATGGCTCCTTCCGGCGAATCCGCTGCGCATAGACCACGTCGTAGCCTTCATGATAGCGCTCAACGAATTGGAGGATGGCTTCCGGCGCATCTTGTAGATCGCCGTCCATCACAATCACTGCGTCTCCCGTGACATGGTCGAGAGCCGCTGTCAGAGCCGCCTGATGGCCGAAATTCCGCGAAAGCGAGATTGCGAGGATGCGAGGATCTTTCTCAGAAGCTTCCTCGAGGATTTCGAACGTTCGGTCTCTGCTGCCGTCGTCCACAAAGACCAATTCATGGGGTCCACCTGGCAGCTGATCAAGAACAGCACCGGTCCGACGCAGAAGTTCCGGCAAGACGCCGGCTTCGTTGTGAACCGGTATCGCCAGGGACAAACGAAACGGGCCGTTCATGGCATGGTGGGATGCCCCGCTTGAATTGCTTCGTGCAGCATCCCATCGGGCACTTTACGATGGAACTCGCATTCGATCAACAACCTGCCTACGACCGGTATCCCCAGACCTAGGGTGCCCAGCGGAGCCTCTAGCGGCGCTGGTTTCCGGTACCAGTAGGACCAAAATGTAGCGAGACGTGACAAGTCACGGTTGAAGTCCCGGCGAGAGTAGCAAATAATGGCGTGCGGTTGATTTCTCCACTGCAGGCAGAAATGGGCGCAACTTCTTTGACGAGTCGGCTGCAACAGGCAAGTCGGTCCCGTGGGGCTGCCGATGTGCCGACCGGCTCGCACCGAAGCCTCGAACAAAGGCGTACGAGCATAACCCTGTCCGTGATCGTCCCCGTTTATAACGAGCGGTTTCTGCTCGAGACGAGCCTCTCGAGATTGCGGGCGCTCGAGGAATCATCGCTGCTGGATGCGATCAAGGTGATCGTCGTTGACGATGCATCCTCGGACGGCACAGCCGACACGATCCGGCGTTTTCGCACATCGCTTGAATCGGAGGCGCCCGGGGGGAAATTTTCTTGGGTATGGCTGCGTCACGAGAAGAACAGCGGCAAAGGGGCCGCAATCCGGACGGGACTTGAACAAGTCGATACTGAACTGGTCGTAATCCACGACGCCGATCTTGAGTATCATCCGCGCGACCTGCTGAAAATGGTCGAAGTGTTTCTCGTGGAGGAAGCGGATGCTGTGTTTGGCTCGCGCTTTATGGCAGGGGGCTACAAGCGTGCGCTTTTCTTCCGGCACGCGATTGGAAACAAGCTGCTGACATTTCTGTGCGACCTCGTATGCGACCTGAATCTCACAGACATGGAAACCTGTTACAAAATGGTGCGGGCTGGCCTCCTGAAGAGCATTCCGCTCGAGAGCTCCACATTCGACGTCGAACCCGAGCTCACGATCAAGCTGGCAAAACGAGGCAGCCGCATTTTCGAAGTGCCGATCAGCTATTCCGGGCGCACGTACAACGAAGGAAAGAAAATCGGATGGAAGGACGGGTTTCGAGCGCTGTGGGCGATCCTGCACTATGCGATTTCGGACCGAATCTACAAGGAAGATGAAAGCGGCGGCGAAATTCTGGAGCGGCTGAACCGGGCGCCGCGGTTCACGCGATGGATGGCGGACGTGATACGGCCGTATGTCGGCGATCGGGTTCTGGAAGTGGGCGCCGGCACGGGCAACATGTCAATGCATCTGATGCCGCGATCGGTCTACTGGGCGACCGATGTGAACCCTCACTACTTGGAGTATCTCGTCACCTTGCGGGCGACGCGGCCGTATCTGCGGGTGACGTACACCAACGCGGCAGACGCAAGCTCGTTTCCGGCCGCGCAAACGTTCGACACGGCGGTGTGCCTGAATGTAGTCGAGCACGTCGAAGATGATGCAGCCGCGCTACGAAACATTTACAACGCTCTAGCAGATGGAGGCCGGGCGCTCATTTTGGTTCCTTGCGGTCCGTGGCTTTATGGCACGCTGGACGAAGCGCTCGGACATTGCCGCCGTTACACGAAGGAGCAGCTGATTGCGGTCTCGCAAAAGGCGGGCTTCCAGGTCGAGCACGTGCTGAAATTCAATCGCGCCGGAGTGCCGGCCTGGTGGTTGAATGGGCGGGTCCTGCGCCGGAGGACATTTGGGCTTGGCCAGATCCGGATGCTGAATTTGCTGACGCCGCTTTTCCGATTGGTTGATTCGTGGCTGCCGCTTCCGCCGCTTTCCATCATAGCGGTCCTGCGGAAGCAAGGGTCTGATGCAGCCTCCGCCGCGGCTCCGGCGTCATAGCAACGGAACTGGGGGCGCCGGCTCGTAGGCTATCAGCAGAGTCGCGGGACGTCCGAGGAAGCAGACACAGTTTGTTCAGGTTCACAAAATACGAAAAGGTCCTCGTCGCCCTTTTCGTATTTACGCTGCCGTTGACCAATCCTTGGGTGCGGGGCGACGGCGTTGGCTACTATGCCTTCACGCGATCGATGCTGATCGAGCATCGGCTGGATTTCACGAAGGATTGGCTGGCCGCGAACACAAGCTTCCGAATGGGCCGAGTCGATGCGAACGGGCGTCTGACGCCCGAGCAATACACCGTCACCGGACACATCGACAACCACTTCTCTGTAGGTCCTGCCATTTTATGGTCGCCATTCTTAATTGCCGCGCACGGGGCCGTGATTTTGTACGACCGTTTTGGCGGGCGTGTGCCCGCGGACGGGTTTTCGCGGCCATACCGCGTTGCGATGGCCCTGGGAACGGCGCTGTATGGTTTCCTTGCCGTTTTTATTTCCTTCCGGCTAGCGCGAGGATGCGTTCCAGAGTGCTGGGCGTTTCTCGGAGCGCTGGGAATCTGGTTTGGCAGCTCGCTGCCCGTTTACATGTACTTCAATCCATCGTGGTCCCATGCGCATTCCGCGTTTGCGGTGGCGCTTTTCGTCTGGTACTGGATTCGCACGCGAGGCGCTCGTTCGTGGAAGCAATGGATAGTCCTCGGTGCGCTCGGCGGGCTGATGCTGAATGTGTACTACATGAACGCCGTCGTGTTGCTGCTCCCGCTTTTGGAATCTCTTGGTGGCTACTGGTCGATCTTGCGACGGAGCTCGGATGAGGCGATCACGAGTCTATTTTTGAAGAACTGCGCATTTGCGGTCACGGTTGCCGCCGCGTTCACGCCGACGCTTCTTACAAAACGAATCATCTACGGCGGCTATCTGAGATTTGGCTATACGGAGCACTGGTATTGGAAGTCACCTGCGTTTCTCAAGGTGTGCTTTTCCGCCGACCATGGGCTATTTAGTTGGACTCCGATCGCAATTTTGGCCTGCGTGGGGATTCTCGTTCTGCGAAAATCGGAGCGAGGATTTGCGCGGCATTTGGGTGCCGTGATCCTGGCGTATGCGTACGGAGTGGGTTGTTACGAGAACTGGGACGGGATTTCGTCCTATGGTAATAGGTTTTTCGTTTCGCTCACGGCTGTGTTCATCTTGGGACTCGCCGCTTTTTTCGACTGGCTTGCGCGCCTGTGGCAGGCGCGCCGCGTGGCGATCGTTGCCTGGAGCGGGACGGCCGCACTTGTCCTTTGGAATTTGGGTCTTATCTTCCAATGGGGACTGCATCTGATTCCCGACCGAGGTCCGATTTCGTGGCGGGATGCGGCTTACAATCAGATAGCGGTGGTACCTGAGCAAGCCAAGCGATCACTGAGCAGCTATCTGTTGCACCGGCGAGAGCTGATGGATCGTATCGAGGAGCGAGATGTTCAGCAGATTAGCGGTTCACACTAGTTCAAGAAAAGTGGGCTAGGGACGATGAGCACGACTGCTCCAACACGGCTCGGTTCGATGCCTCCGGTTCTCCGGATCACTCCCCCCGCCCGCTGGTGGGAGGTTCCGTTCGACGAGCTCTGGGAGCATCGCGAACTTCTGTATTTTTTCGTCTGGCGTGACATCAAGATCCGCTACAAGCAGACAGCGATCGGCGCGGCTTGGGCGATCCTGCAGCCGCTTCTTACCATGATCGTGTTTACGCTTTTTTTCGGAAGGCTTGCGCACATCCCCTCCGAAGGATTGCCATACCCGATTTTCTACTACAGCGCCCTGCTCCCCTGGATGTATTTCGCCGCGTCGCTTCAGAATGCGACGAATACAATCGTGGAAAACCAACGCGTCATCACGAAGGTGTATTTCCCTCGGCTCGCCCTTCCACTATCTTCCGTGCTTTCCGGGCTCGTCGATTTCTGTGTTTCTTTTCTCATGTTCGTGGCGATGATGATCTATTTCGACCTTCGGCCTTCGGCTGCGATACTGTGGCTCCCTGCGTTTCTCTTGCTGGCTCTGCTGACTGCGCTCGGCGTCGGGCTTTGGCTTTCTGCGCTGAACGCGATCTATCGCGATGTCCGCTACGTGGTACCGTTTCTGGTGCAGTTCTGGCTGTTTGCTTCGCCCGTGGCGTATCCGAGTTCGCTGGTGCCCGAGCGATGGCGCTGGGTGTACGGCTTGAATCCGATGGCAGGCGTAATCGAAGGATTTCGATGGTCGCTCTCGGGGAACGGCCAGCCGCCGGGACGCCTGATCCTCGTTTCTTCGGGCGTAGTGCTGATCGTCTTGCTGAGCGGCGTAGCATATTTTCAAAAAATGGAGACGACGATCGCGGATGTCGTGTAGGCGATGAGCGAAGCCGTCATTCACGTGGCGGGGCTGGGCAAGCGCTACCGGATTGGCGAGCGCGAACGGTATTACGCGCTGCGCGATATCCTGACACGGGCGTTCACCGCCCCATTTCGCCGTAACGGACGGCCGCGCGAAGCAGGCGAGATTTGGGCGTTGCGTGACGTCTCTTTCCAGGTCCGCGAAGGCGAAGTGGTCGGATTAATCGGACGCAACGGCGCAGGCAAGACAACGCTGCTCAAGATCCTTTCGCGAATCACTCGACCGAGCGCAGGTTTTGCCGAGATTCGCGGCCGCGTTGGGAGCCTGCTGGAGGTTGGGACCGGATTTCACCCTGAGTTGACCGGGCGCGAGAACGTCTATTTGAGCGGCGCGATCCTGGGAATGAAACATTCCGAAATCGCGCGGAAATTTGACGAGATTGTGTCGTTCGCCGCCGTCGAGCAGTTCATCGATACGCCGTTGAAGCATTACAGCACGGGCATGCAGATGCGGTTGGCATTCGCTGTTGCGGCGCATCTCGAACCTGAAATCATGCTTGTGGACGAGGTACTCGCAGTCGGCGACATTGAGTTCCAGAAGAAGTGTCTGGGCAAGATGCAGGATGTGTCTCGGAGCGGGCGGACGATCGTCTTCGTCAGCCACCAGATGAATCAGATTCGCCGCCTCTGCGAGCGCGTCCTCTGGATCGACCGCGGACAGATCCGGCTCAGCGGGTCCGCGGAAGCGGTGATCAGCGCCTATGAGCAGTCAACCCTCTCCGAGTCGCAAGAGGGAGAGGAAGCGCTTCTCTCAAACGAAGCGTTCCGTTATTTGGGGTGGGAAGTCATTCAGCGACGCGGGGCTGGAGCAAATGTCGTCGCCGAAGGGACGGAGCCCATTAGCATCGTGATTCGAGTACGCAACCAGGTGCGCATCGACCGCGGTCGAATTGCAGTTGTTGTCTACGACTCCCGCGGTTTTCTGATTTCGGGGTGGTCATTTGACAACGTGCAATTCGCTCAGGGCGAGCACGACATTCGGCTATCGTTCCCGGACCTCCCACTTCGGCCTGGCGCCTACAACATATATGTCGGAGTCCACGATGATCACGAGCGGAACCACAACTGGACACTTGTTCCGGCATTGATCATTGAAGGCACGCCGGTAACTCATTTCATGGATGAGTGGGCCGGGGTGCTGAACATTCCGTGTTCCATGGAATGCGAGCAACTCGTAGTCAGTTCGGAGGAGAACTGGACGGGGACGCGAGGGCAGATGTGACAACCGTAGAGCGCCTCGGGAAGTTTTTCCAAAAGACGCCCGAACAGAGGTGGACTAGTGTTCGCTTTCTCACAACGATGTGGCTCGCAAAATTGACGTACGCGCCGCACAGAGTTCACCTAGCGCTGAGTTCGGAGGAACAGCTTAGTTTTTGGTGGTCCTATTTTCCGGCGAGTTTCAGTCCCGATCGGAGTGCTTTCGAATACTGGGGAGAGGACGTCGGAGACTTGAGATTTCTCTGGCGATACCTAAGACCCGGGATGACGTTTCTGGACATCGGTGCACATCACGGTGTTTACAGCCTGGTCGCCGCGAAGAAAGTGGGACGTGACGGACGGGTTGTGGCTTTTGAGCCGTCTCCGAGAGAACGCCGTAGGCTGCTGCTCCATCTTTGGCATAACCGGATCAGGTCAGTGGCTGTCGAACCGTTTGCTTTGGCCTCAGAGGAGGGTCAAGCGTCGCTCACGGTTGTGGTCGAGGGTTACACTACGATGAACAGTCTTCGCACGCCTCCCATCGACCATCCGACCAGTCGGCTCACGGTGCAGACGATGGCCCTTGACTCGTATCTGGAGCGTGCGCGAATTGACAGAGTCGATCTATTGAAAATCGACACAGAGGGTGGGGAAATGGAGGCGTTTCGCGGAGCCTCCAGGCTCTTGAGTGAGTGCCGCCCAGTTGTAATTTGCGAAGTATTCGACTTGGTCACGCGTGCTTGGGGCTATGCGGCCTCGGACATCATCGACTTACTACGGGCGTACGACTACGATTGGTGTGAGGTACGCCCGGACGGCGGTCTGATACCTCACCGTTGCAGACCGGAATACCCATCGGCCAAGAACTACGTCGCGGTACCCCGAGAGAAGCGCGACTTTTTCTGACGTCGACAGCAGAGCTGCGCGAGGTGATGGTTCTTGCAGGCTTGCGACGAGGAAAGGCCAGATAGTTGGACAGACCCTATGCCTGTTATTCCTAGATTCTTGGTCAAGTCGATTCGCCCGTATCTACGCGCAATACTAGAGACGCGCGAATCGAGCGCCCTGACGAATACTGTTCTATATGCGAGGTATCGCGAGTCCCTTTTGTCGAGTCAGCGCAACCGCGACCCGAAGAGACTCCTCAAGTATGGGTTCCGTGGGTACTCGCAGCTTGACGAAGACGGCATGATTCAGGAAATTTTTCGAAGAATAGGCGTGTCCAACCGAATCTTCGTGGAGTTCGGGGTTGGAGACGGGACCGAAAACAATACGCTGTATCTAATGCTCTCGGGCTGGCGAGGCTTGTGGATAGACGGCAGCGAAGCCAATGCAACTGCGATTCGAAATCGATTCTCATCGTTTGTTCAGGCGGGGCAGCTGACGTTCGTACGCCGATTTGTGGAGCGCGATTCGATCAACGACCTGATCGGGCAGGCGCACGTTTCTGGAGAGATTGATCTTCTGAGCATCGATATCGACGGCAACGATTATTGGGTGTGGGAGGCCATTTCCGTTGTCCAGCCCCGCGCGGTCGTCATTGAATACAACGCAGTATTCCGGCCGCCTCTGGCAATAGTCGCCGTGTACAAGAAGGATTTTGTCTGGGACGGCACCAGCTACTACGGGGCCAGCCTGAAAGCTCTCGAGATACTCGGTTCACGCAAGGGCTACGCTCTGGTTGGCTGTTCCCTTTCGGGAATTAACGCGTTCTTCGTGCGGCAGGACTTGGTGCGGGATAATTTCTGCGCTCCTTTTACTGCCGAGAACCATTTCGAGCCACCGCGATTCGGATTCTATAAGGTCGGAGCGCTTGATATGCATCCACCCGGAGTCGGCAAGTACGAGCTTCTAGGATGAGTGAGACACGGTGAACTGACAACGGGCATGGCGTCCGCGGTTGGCTAGATCGCGATTATGGCCCCGGCCATTAACAGCAGGACGCAGACCGGTACGAGTGGGTTTTCTGGAATCACGGGCAGGGAGTCGGCAGCTGCAGTCTACGATTTTAGTGGTTTCTAACTGCGGCGCTGACAGGGAGCTTCTGGCACTCTTGGCCGACGAAATCTTCATTCTGACGACGGGGCCAGTTAACCGCTTGGGGGGAATGGAACGATTCCTTCAATACGTAGCAGGCGGGTTCGAGAGACGCGGCTACGGAGTACGGGTCTTTCACACGGAGAATGCTTGCCCGGAACGTTGGCGGCATCGTGATCCCAACAACAAGTTGGGATGGGTTCTCGCCACCGGATTGCACGGCTACTATATCGGCAGAGCAGCGAAGGAAGCACTTCACCCGGGCGTTCGATTGGTCCTATCGAATTCAACTGTGGGCTGGTACCCACTAGGGAACGGCGTGAACCACGCACAGTTTTTCCACGGCACATATCGGGGGCAGGCCGAAGCGATCAGGCCTTTTATTACGTATCGTGGCTACTTGAAGCTGAAATGGTGGGACGCGATGGTTCTCGAGCGCATTTCCGGCAAGAACAGCATCGCCCTTTGCTGTTCGGAGCCGATACGCGCCGAGATTCGCCGCTATTTCGGGTACGACGCACAGGTCATGTGGTATCCGATCGACCTGAACCATTTTCGCCGGCTCGATCAGGAAGCATGCCGAAGGGAACTGGGAATCACGTCAAAGGCTGTGGGACTGTACGTTGGGAGTTCACACCCGATGAAGGGATTTGGAGCTGTTGAGCACGTCGCGCGCACATTTCCGGAGATGACAATGCTGGTCGCTGTTCGCGGCCCTGTGCCCGAGCGGGTAAAGCAGTTTTCGAACATCCGGCTATTCCACGACGCGACGTACGACGTGCTTCCATTACTCTATAACGCCGCGGACTTCTCGATGTGCCCCTCGCGTTACGATCCGTTTCCGTTCGTTGTATCTGAGGCGCTTGCGAGCGGAACACCTGTGATTGCTGCGCCGCATGGGGCCAGCCTGACGTTTTACACTGATCCGGCCATGAAGCCCCTGCTGGCGGCTACGGCTGATGATATGGAGGGATTTGCGAGGGGTGTGCAGGCTGTGCTGGCCGATCCTCAGCGCTGGCGGGACTTGGTGGAACGAATGGTGCGCCCGCGATTAGTGGAGATGATGGCTCCAGAGAACTGGTGGAACCGATTCCTAAGAGTTGTTGGACTGGCAAACCACTGAGGTGAGGCTTGTCAGAGATGCTGATCCTTCGACGACCTGGCGCCGATTCGCAGGCAGGCCCATTCCGACTGCTCCGCCATCCCTTGTTTGCGTGGTTGGGCATCCGCCCGGTCGCGGGGCAGCATACTCTAGACGAGCACAAGGCCCTGAAGAAGTGGGCCGCAGGAAAGTCCAGCCTCGTTGAGATCGGGGTGGCGGAAGGAGCGTCCGCGGTCGCGCTGCGCGAAGCCATGTCGCCGCAAGGGATGCTCTCGCTTGTTGATCCTTTCCACCTAAGCCGCCTGCAATCGCTTAACGCTATGAAACGCGCGGCGCGCAAGGTGGTGGAAAGTTGCCAGAACGGCAGAGTTATCTGGATTGAGAAACTCAGCACAGTCGCTTCAAAGGACTGGAATCAGCCCATCGATTTCTTATTCATCGACGGAGATCATTCGGAGCGCGGCGTACAGCAAGACTGGGACGAGTGGCACCGATTTGTTGTGCCTGGGGGCGTCGTGATCTTCCACGATGCGGCGATATTTCCGGGAGGCTGGACCGAAAGGAATTGGGGCCCGGTGAAGCTGGTCGACAGGCTCTTTCGCGATGCAGCTCTGCCAGGCTGGAGAATCGTCGAACAAATCGATTCTCTGGTTGTCGTCGAACGAATCCCGGAGCCAAGGTCCTCATAGGAGAAGCTCGCCGATTGTCGCCCTTCGCGTCTCAAATTCGAACGTCGTTGGAGCCGGTCGGCCTGGGGAAAAGGTCGACGGTGCCGGATAATGCCAAGCCGATGAGAATGGCATTTGCGTACAACAATTCGCGGAGGCACGTAACCGAGAGATATTTGTCCGATACTTTCGCTCCAGGCTGCGCGATTCATTTCGATTTGGACGTTTTTGGGCCGAGCGTCAGCATCCGAGACTTGCTCGAGGACGCACGAAGGCGCAGCGAGTCGCCCGACGTGTTTTCGCATCTGGTCCACACACCCGCGCTCCCTCGCGATTTACACCGTTCACCTGTGCGGACGGCGTCGCTGGATATTGACTCCTTTAGCTGGACGGCCTCGCGGATTCGTTGGTCCATGCTGTTCGATTACGTGTTCGTGTGGCACCCATCGCTGGCACCTCTGTATCGAGCAGCCGGTCATCCCAAAGTTATTGTCCTTGCGCACGCCGCGGACGGAGAGCTTTTTCAACCAAATCCGATTCGAGAGGGCCGCCCGTTCGACTTGGGGTGGGTTGGCGCATTCGATTACGCGCACTACGACAGGCGAAGGCGGATCATCCAAAACTTGGCCTCCCGATTTAAGATGAATGAACTTGGAAGGCGGTACACGAAACAGGAGACCGCCGATCTGTACAAACGCAGTAAAATCGTGGTCAATGTGAGTCGAGAGGACTTCACTCAAGAAGCCAACATGCGCTGCTATGAAGCCATGGCAGGTGGGGCTCTCTTGATTACTGGAATGCCCACGGAACTGACCGAATGGGGTTTCCGTGAAGGCGAGCACTTCGTCGGTTGGCGCAGCGAAGCCGAGATCCCCGATCTCGTTGACGAGTACCTCCGTAATGAGGAGAGGAGGAAGGTCATTGCCCGCGCTGGTCAGGAATTGACCTTGCGCGACTTTACGTTTCAGCGATGCAGGGACAAGATCACCTCTGTGCTTAGCGAGCAGCCGGAGGAATTCTTTGCACCCGCTCGAGAGTGGTCAGATGAGGAAGTTCGCCTGATCTATCTCGAATACTATTACCGCTACCAACTGTGTGGCCCCGCCTACCGGGAATTCCGTGGCGTTAGAAGCATTGGCGGCTACCGGAAGGGGATTCCGATGATGCTGAAAACAGTGCGCCACGCACTGAAACGCAGGTTGCGACGGCGAGTATCTCTCTTAGCGTCGAAAAAGGAAAGGAACGATTGAGGACCCTACCATGCGAGCCCTAATCACAGGCGGAGTTGGCTTCATCGGGACGAACCTGGCTGATCGGCTGTTGCGCGACGGCCACGACGTGGTGTTGTTCGACAATCTGGGTCGGGCGGGCGTTGAGCAGAACTTGGAGTGGCTCCGGTCGCAGCACGGCGGCCGCGCGCAGTTTACGAAAGGGGATGTGCGCGACGCGGATCTGGTTGAAAAGGCCATGCGCGGGGCGGATATCGTCTTCCATCTTGCGGCACAAGTGGCGGTGACGACATCTGTTGTGGATCCGCAAGAGGATTTTTCGATCAACGCGCAGGGAACACTCAACGTGCTGGAGGCTGCGCGCAAGCAACGGCCCGCGCCCATCGTCCTTTACACGTCCACCAACAAGGTCTACGGCGGACTGGACCATTTGAGGGTTGTCGAAAGGCCCAGCCGCTATGAGTTCGAGAATCTGCCTCACGGCGTTTCGGAGAGCTGCCCACTCGATTTCCATTCGCCATACGGCTGTTCGAAAGGCACGGCCGATCAGTATGTTCACGACTATCACCGAATCTATGGCGTACGCACGATCGTGTTTCGGATGTCCTGCATTTATGGGCCGCACCAGTTTGGGACCGAAGACCAGGGATGGGTGGCGCACTTTGCCCTCACAGGACTGCGCGGCGGCCGGCTCACCATCTATGGAGACGGCAAACAGGTTCGTGATTTGCTCTATGTCGAAGACCTTGTGGAACTGATGAACCGGGCCTGCGCCAATATCGACCGGACAGCAGGTCAGATCTACAACGTTGGCGGCGGCCCAGCTCATACGACTTCTGTGTGGACCGAACTGCAGTCTCCGCTGAGGCAACTTCTAGGGAAACTGCCTCCCGTTGAGTACGGCGAATTTCGTCCGGGCGACCAGCGGATTTACGTGAGCGACATTCGAAAGGCGCAAGAGCAATTGGGCTGGACGCCGCGCGTAGGCATCGTTGACGGCTTGCGCCGCATGGTGGAAGCGTGGCAGTCCGACAGGAGAGCGCTGCACGCGTGACAACAACTGGTTCAGGCAGCGCCGTGCGTAACGTGGCTGGCAGACGACTCAGCAACGCCGCCTAGCGGAAATGCAGATCCGGGAAGCATCTTCGGAGTCCGGCGATCCTCGAGACGGGTGGATCGCGCTGCTTGGACGGCGGGATGAGCCGACTGACGGGCTGGAGGACTACTGCACATTTCTCGGCGGGGCATTGCAGCGGCGGGCCGTGAGTCTTGAGAAGGTGCGTGTCCAATGGGCCGAACTGGGTTGGGCAAACGCGTTGCGGCAACTCCGCCGCGAATGCAGCAGATGGAATGGCAGATGGGTGCTCCTGCAGTACACGGCGCTGGCATGGTCGCGCCGAGCATTTCCCTTTCGCATCCTTGGCGTGGCGAGCGTCCTTCGCGATGCTGGCGCGCGCATAGCGGTCGTCTACCATGAACCCACCCGTCAGTCCGGTCGGCACTGGTCGAGTCCGGTCCGCGGCGCGTGCCAGGACTGGGTGATCCGAAAGCTGTGTCAGAAGGCAGAGAGAGCCATCTTCACCGTGCCGCTTGAGACGGTTCCTTGGCTGCCCAAAGGAGAAGCCAAGGCTGCGTTTATTCCGATCGGTGCGAATATTCCCGAGAGCCTTGCGCAGCGCCCCTCGCCGCCTGGTGAGGACCGGGGGAAGACTGTGATCATCTTCGGCGTCACCGGCATGCCGCAGACCGATCGCGAAGTCGATGAGATTGCATACGTGATGAAAAGAACCGCCCGGGCGATTGCGAAGGTGCGGCTGGTGGCAGTCGGGCGAGGAGCCATTGAGGCGCGGGAAAAGCTTGCGAAGGCCCTCGAAGGAGCGAACGTAGAGCTTACGGTGCGCGGAGTCCTGCCGGCGGAAGAGATCACCCGAGAATTCGAGCGCGCCGATGCGCTGCTGTTCGTGCGCGGAGCCATCACGCCGCAGCGAGGCAGCGCTCTCGCCGGAGTTGCTTGCGGAGTGCCCATCGTAGGTTACAGGAACGGTATCATCAGCGAACCCCTGAAGGACGCGGGCATCGAGTGGTCGCCTTGGGGAGACCGGGACTCTTTGGTCCGCGGGCTCACGCGCGTGCTGAGCGATTCACGGCGCTGGATGGAGTTGCGTGAGCGCAATTTCGAGGCGCAGGAAAACTACTTCGCGTGGTCTAAGATCGCGGATCGATTTCGGACGGTCCTGGCGGAATAGTGGCACGTCCCCTCCGAGTCCTGCTGGTCAGCGCCCATCCTGTTCAATATGCATCGCCGATATTTCGTCTTCTGGCGCAGGATCCGAGAGTGGAAATTCAGGTGGCATATTGCAGCATGCAGGGAGCCGAGCCGGAAGTTGATCCCCACTTCGGAGTCGAAGTGAAGTGGGACATACCGCTCCTGGACGGCTACCCGTGGTGCTGCCTTGCGAATCGCTTCGGGAAGCCGAGGTTGGAGACCTTCTGGGGCCTCTGCAATACAGCTGTGTGGCGGTTGATCCGCCGCGGGAATTTCGACGCGGTGATCATATACACGGGATATGTTTACGCCACGTTCTGGATCGCGGTGGCCGCAGCGAAGGCAAGTGGAATTCCCGTGCTGTTTGGCACCGATGCGACTAGTCTCCAGCCACGCGATCGCAAAGCGTGGAAGATATCGGTCAAGAAGCTCTTGCTGCCTCTAATCTTTCGGCTGGCCGACGTCGCGATAATGCCTTCCGAGGCTGGTTGTCAATTCGTCATCGGCATGGGGATGCCGCAGTCTCGTGTTGTTCTGGCGCCGTTCGTTGTCGACAATCCCTGGTGGCGGCGACGTGCTGCTGAAGTGGACCGGCAAACCGTCCGGAGGAGCTGGCACATCCCGGAGGATGCAATTGTGGCAGTATTTTGTGCCAAACTTCAGCCCTGGAAGAGGCCGCACGATGCATTGCGCGCGTTTGCCGCCGCAAATGTGGAGAATGCGTATCTGGTTTTTGCAGGAGATGGCTCTTTGCGTGAGAGCCTGGAGGCAGAGGCCAACTCTCTTGGCGTCAGCGAGCGCGTCCGTTTCCTGGGATTCGTCAACCAGTCTGGATTGCCTGCTGTTTATCGGTCGTCTGATCTCCTCATTATGCCGTCCGAATACGATCCCTGCCCGGTTGTCGTGTGCGAAGCGATGCTCTGCGGATGCCCTGTGATTCTAAGCGACGAGATTCGAGGGAGGTTTGACCTTGTCGCGGAAGGCGTGACCGGCTACATATATCCGTGCGGCAACATAGAGACGCTGGCGAAGACCCTGTCGAACGTACTGAGGAACCCCGACCGGCTCAGGAAGATGAGCAGCGCCGCAATCGCGCGGATGGAAACGTGGTCGCCCCGCGATCATGTCGATGCAACGGTGCGCGCCGTGGAGCAAGCGTGCAATGTCTAAGTGGTGGCAGGCCAACCTGACGGGCCGCATGGCGTTTGCCTCGCGTCATCCCGCCTACGCGTTGAAATCAGTTTTCCGAGATGTGTTCGCTCTCGACGAGCATTTTCTAGCGCGCTTGACCGGCGCTTCAGTGAAAGAAGTGAGAGGCTTTCTCAGCGAACCCTTTCAGGATCACGGGTTCTATGAACATTTTCGTGATGCGGAGAAACAGCTCGGGTCCGCGGACTCAGTCGGCGCAAGCCTCTATGCGAAGCGCGTGCTATTGCAGTACGCCATCGTTCGTGCATTCAAGCCGGACACGATGCTCGAAACCGGAATCGCCAACGGAGTGTCGTCTGCGTATCTTCTGCTCGCGATGGAGCGCAATCGAAAGGGTTCGCTCCATTCCATCGATGTGAATGACGGATCTTTCCTTCCTCCCGGAAAGCAGGTGGGATGGATCGTGCCCGAATCGTTGCGACATCGCTGGACCGTGCACTTGGGTGACGCCCGTGAACTCCTCCCGCAAGTCTTAGGCAGCGTTGGGCGGCTGGACATCTTCATCCACGACAGCATGCACACGTATGAGCACATGAAATTTGAGTACGAGCAGGCGTACCCGCATATTCGTCCCGGTGGTATCTTGATATCGGATGACGTGCTCTGGAATTCGGCGTTTTCCGAATTTGGGCGGAACATCGGTGCGCGACTCTCTGGCATCCTTCGGGGTGTCGGCGTGCTACAGAGACCTTTCGAGTGAACATCCCGGATGAGATGCTTGGAGGCAACCCCCAAACGACTGACCGATCCTGAATGATCGGGACTTGAGGGAATCGCTGGGGTTCAAGATCTGGGCACCGGTGAGATTCGCCTTATCAGAGGAACATGGCTTCAGCTAAGACCGCAGTGCGGCTGGTGACAGGCTGGCCCATACGCGTCTCCTCGTATTTGGTTCCGAAATCCACGCTTCATGCTGCCGCACTTTCGTTACGGCGCTATCACACTAAACTCAGCGAACGAGGTGGTCCGCAAGTCGTTCTCAAGGCACTGGATCATTTCTTTTGCAGCCTGAGGCCAGCGATCTTGGAGGTGCCGTTCGAGCGGTTTCGGTTTTCCGTGCGTCTGAACGATCCGCTTCACTATTCGATTCTTCTGGGAATGCACGAGCGAGAAGTATCGGAATGTCTTCTCCAGCAACTCAGGCCTGGCATGACTATGTTCGATGTGGGCGCGAATGCGGGCTACTTTTCGCTGATCGCTGGCGAGATTGTGGGAAGGAGCGGTCGGGTAATATCCCTTGAACCCGACCCACGCGTTTTTGAAGTCCTGAGAAGAAACGTAGAAGCCAACGAATTCGGGAACGCCACCGTTGTGCAGGCTGCCGCTTACAATTCTTGCGGGCAGGTGTCGCTCGGATGTGCTCCTGCTAGTTCGTGGAGCGGCATCTACTACGAACGGCCTACGAAGAGAATTGCTGTCCGCGCCGTCACTCTGGATTCGCTCTGCGACGAACTCGGTCTTGACCGGGTGGATTTCGTAAAGATCGATGTCGAAGGGGCCGAGCAGGTCGTGCTCGAAGGAATGGTCAAAGTTCTTAGTCAGCACCGACCACAGATCCTGCTCGAGCTACATGGGGACTGCCCCATTGCTTTGGACCACCCTGCTGCACGCTTTCTCCGCAGATTTCAGTACACAGCCCGGGAGATTGCACATCGGCACGTGCTGGGGCTTCCGTCCAACTAGTACTCTGCCGAGTACTGGCCCAGGTGCGCTTCGCCCATCGATGTAGTAATGTTGCCGTAGTCTGTCGAAGTCTGGCGCAAGTTGCGGTTTCAGCAGAGGGGTAAGAGAGAGTTGTTGAATCCGCGCATTCCGGCAATGAGAAACCAGGCCCTGATAGGCGTCACTCTGTTTGCTGTCGGACTGTGGCTGGCTTGGGAAGTTGGTGGGAAGATCGTAGCGAACGACGTAGGAACCCTCACCTTCGTTGCGTTAGGATTTGCTGCGTTCGCTGTCGCGATCGCAATTCTACGAAACTGGAGGTCCGGGTTTTACCTGTTCCTGGTTTGGTTGATGTTTGAAGACCTCGCCAGGAAGTATACGGGAAACAACCTCGCGATGTTTTTTGGCAAGGACGTGCTGCTGGCGCTTGTCTACGTTGCACTTTTTAGAGAGATCCGGCGGGGTCGAGAAAAAACGTTCCGTCCGCCCTTCCTGCTCTTCTTTAGCATCTTCTTTTGGCTCGGGGTGCTCCAAATCTTTAACCAGAATTCTCCACATATCCTCTACGGGCTGCTCGGCTTTAAGCTCTATTTCTACTACGTTCCGCTCCTATTCGTAGGATACGCGCTGATTCGCTCTGACGAGGATCTTCGGCGATTCTTAGTCGCAAATGTCGGATTGGCAATCGTCATAGCGACATTGGGAATCATGCAGGCAATCCTCGGTAATGCGTTCCTAAACCCGACAAAACTCGCTCCGGAGTTGCAGGACTTGGGCGACCTGAGCAAGACGAGTCCGTTGACCGGCAAGGCCTTTTCCTTGCCCGATTCCGTTTTCGTAAGCTCGGGTCGTTTCGCGCTCTACCTGATTGCGGTCTTCATCCTGGCGATGGGCGCTGCGGCCTATCTGTTGTTTTACACGCGCCGCAATCGCGCGATAGTATTCGTCGGCGTAGGGTTGGTGGGAACCGCGACGCTCCTAAGCGGCTCGCGCACCGCCCTAATAGGAGTCGTGACCAGCGCCTTCATTCTTCCAGCGGCGTTCCTTTGGGGCGCTCCGTGGCGGCAGAGGCAGGCCCACAGAATGTTCAAAGCCATTCGCCGTAGTGCAATCGTGGCGGCGCTAGCGCTGGCTGCCTTGATCGCCCTGTATCCGGAAGAGGCGGGCTCCCGCCTCGCGTTCTACAAAGAGACCCTCAGTCCAAGAAGTTCTGCGTATCAGGGAGAGACGCGGGCGTGGGACTATCCAGTACAAAACCTGCTGGACGCCTTCACGCGACCCAACTGGGTGTTCGGAAATGGTATCGGTACGGCCTCCTTGGGGGGGCAGTATGTATCTAAGTTGCTTGGACAGCGGGCTTTTGGCATCGGCGTCGAAGAGGGCTATGGTCAACTGATCATCGAAATGGGAATTCTTGCGCCGTTCCTCTGGATTCTTTGGACCGGATCGCTCCTCTACTATTCATGGACGGTCGTTCGCCGCTTGCGCGGAACACGATACTTCCCGATTGCCGTAGCGATTCTCTGGTACGCGTTCTTCTTACTCTACCCTTTGACGTACCTCGTCTTGTCGGCTTACGAGAACTACACTAACAACGCATATTTGTGGCTCATGATAGGTGTCCTGTTTCGGTTGCCCAGCCTGCTGGTTCCGACAACAGTTCCGATGATTGATGTGGAGCGGGCTCCGGGCATGCAGGAGATCGCAACTGAGTTCAGCGGCTCATAAGCGTCCTGCAGATTGCTGTTGGTGTGCCGCGTGAGTGGGCCGCGTGGCTTGGCTACCCCGCTCGATCAGGCCCGTGAGATGAGGACAGTGAACAAATAATGAGCGCACCTAGGCGTTTTCCACGTCTCGCGGTGGTTTCGCCTTTCATAGACAAGAGCCATGGTACCGAACGCATTGTAGCGGAGTGGATCAGCCAACTGGCCGAAACTTTCGAGATCCACGTTTATAGTCAGAGCGTCGCGGACCTAGATTTGTCGAAGATTACTTGGCACCGAATCCCGAAGCTGCCCGGGCCGCACCTGGTAAACTTTCTCTGGTGGTTTGTTGCCAATCACCTGTCGCGAGCTTTGGACCGCTGGATTGGTAACCTCCGGTACGACATCGTCTTCAGCCCCGGACCGAATTGCCTGGACGCCGACGCGATCTCAGTCCACATTGTCTTTGCAGCATTCTTGAGTAAGGTCCGACCTGAACTGGCATTTTCCAAGAACCCCTTTCCCGCTTGGCCGCGGCTCCTACATCGCCGGCTGTATTATCGGCTCGCTGTTGCTTTGGAGCGGCGCGTGTACCCGAAAAGCCAAATCCAATTGATACTCACGTCACGCCGCAGTGCACCCGAGCTCGCGGAATTTTATGGTCGACACGAACCGTTTCCGCTCATTGAGACGGGTATAGACCGACAAGCATTCAATCCGACGCGGCGAGTGGCGCTTCGGCGCGAGGCACGCCGCACTCTCGGGCTCGGAGAAAACGATTTTGCGGTCTTGTTGATCGGCAATGATTGGCGTAAGAAGGGGTTGCTGACGCTCCTGGAGGCGGCCACAAGAATGCCGGAGCTTCCCATTCGACTGCTGGTCGTCAGTAGCGAGTCGCAGGATCTTCACCAGGCACTGCATCGCGGAATTTTCAGTGCGATCAGCGCACGCGTTTTGCCGCTCAGGCGAGATGTGGAATTCTACTACGCGGCGGCAGACGTCTACGCCGGGCCTTCCCTGGAAGACACTTTTGCTTTGCCCGTGGCGGAGGCGATGGCCTGCGGATTGCCAGTCATCGCTTCTGCGGCGGCCGGCGTTTCCGAGATTATTACCGACGGTGTCGACGGGCTGATTCTTTCTGACCCGCGAGACGCTGCCGCTCTCGAGGCGATGATTCGCCGTCTATACGAAAACAAAGATTTTCGAGACCGGCTGGGCGAACGAGCAGCGGAGACGACGCGAAAATACACCTGGGAAAATAACGGCCGCGAACTGGTTGCAATCTTTCAGGAAATCATGCGCAGGAAATCCACCGGGGCGACGCAAACGCTGACCCAGGAGTCATGAGCAACGGCAGCGGAAACTACCGCAAAGTACTCGTCCTTTCGCCTTCATTGAAATCGACGGGGGGCGTCCAGAACTACACGAAAACGCTGGTCTCCGCGCTCCGCGCCATCCTAGGAGACGATCGCGTTCGCCTGATCTCAATTGCAGCCGATCCAAAGTTGCATCCGGATGGAACCGTTTCTTTGCGGCCGTCCGTGAAACTTCGTTTTTTCCTCTCAGCACTCGCGGTGGCAATCACCTGGTCTCCCGACTTGATTATCTGCGCGCACGTCGGTTTGGCAACCACCGCCCGCGTCATCGAGCGGCTCACCGGTGCGCCCTACTGGTTGGTTCTTTACGGTATTGAAGTATGGGGAGACCTGACGCCGTCGAAGAAAAACGCGCTGCGCGCAGCCAAGCGCTACGTGACGATCACTCGCTTTACCCTGGAGGCCACTGTTGCGCGGCACGGTCTCCGGAAACCGGACGCTCTCGTTTTGCCCCCTTCGTTGCCGATGGCGTCGCCGTCTTCTATTGTAAGGAACGAACCTGCCTTGGAGCACCGCACGCAACCTGTAGTGCTTACGGTCGGCCGAATGTCCGCATCGGAACAATACAAGGGCCACGATGTGATGCTCGAGGCCTGGCCATTGGTGCTTCAACGTGTGCCGGACGCTATCTATTGGATCGTGGGCGGCGGCGACGACCGCCAACGCCTTGAAGCACGCGCTCACGAACTCGGAGTTGCGGCTTCCGTGCGCTTCGTGGGAAGCGTTTCACCTGAGGAGCTTGACGTCTGCTATGATCGCTGCTGCGTTTTCGCGATGCCTGCGCGAACGGAGTTGGACCCGCGCGCGCCCCGTGGCGAGGGCTTCGGCATTGTTTTTCTGGAAGCAATGGCGCGCGGCAAGCCGGTCGTGGGTCCGAGTGTGGGAGCGCCTGCCGAGTTCATCCGCTCGGGAGAGCACGGATTACTTGTGAATCCGGCAGATCCGGGCGAGGTTGCCCATGCTGTGGTGCAACTCCTGGAAGACAAAGAGGCCGCGTGCCGCATGGGCAAAGCAGGAAGAGAGTGGGTCAGGCGCGAATTCAGTTTCGACCGGTTCTGTGAGCGCCTGCGCGAGGCGCTGTAATAGTGTTTGCTTGAACTCGTTTAGCGACGGAGGAACGAATCGGAATGAGAATTCTCGTCACGGGTGCTACGGGCTTCATCGGCAGCCGTTTGCTCGAGCGTTTGGCGGAAGTGGGCGGGCATGATCTTTACTCGATGCAGCGATACGTGACGGGGCGCTATGTGTTGGGCGCAGATCTCGGAATCAAGGTCGTCTTTTGCGATCTGCGCGACCACTTCGCCGTCAGATGTGCGGTGCGCGAGGTACAACCCGAAGTGGTGTTCCACCTCGCGTCGATCAGTCCGGTGTCATATAGCTATGATCATCCGAACGAAGTGCTCGACGCCAATCTGACCGGTACCGTAAATCTCGCCGAGGCGTGCTTGCGCGAGGTGCCGCACTTCAAGCACTTCCTGTTTGCGTCGACTTCTGAGACCTTTGGCAACGGTCCCTTACCCAAGCGCGAAGACACTCCGCAGGCGCCAAACAGCCCTTACTCAATCAGCAAGCATGCGGCGGAGAAGTACGTGCTTTACATGAAAGATGCCTACGGTTTTCCGATGACGGTGCTACGCCCATTCAACACCTACGGACGTCGCGACAACACGCACTTTCTCGTCGAACGCATGGTGGTGCAAATGCTGAAGGGCGACGTCGTCAAACTCGGCGATCCGACACCGGAACGGGACCTGCTTTACGTGGATGACCACGTGGATGCCTATTTGACCTGCCTTGCAAAGCCTCAAGAAAGCATCGGTGAAGTGTTCAATTTTTGTACGGGCCACAAGCTGACCGTGCGGGCCCTTGCCGACAAATTGCGCACGATTACCGGTTTCCGTGGCCAAGTTGTGTGGGACACCATTCCGCGAAGGCCGCTCGATATTCAGGTTCTCTATGGTGACTGCACCAAGGCAAAGTCGGTACTCGGCTGGGAGGCCAAGACCAGCTTGGACGAGGGCCTTCGGCGCACCGCGGATTTTTGGCGTAAGAAACTCTCGGGCTCCGGACACGCCATTCGGGCCGGCACGACCTAACTCTCGTCGGCGGAAGTCGCGGGGGTGTGCTCGAATGAAGGCGTTTTCCCACTTGCGTTTGGAGTCGCTTTCGCGGGTTAGTGACAAGTAAGAACAGGCCTTTGCGGCACCAATCACACATAGTATTCTGGCGCTGTTCGAAATCGTTGGGATTGACATCAGGCTGTCCAAGTCCGCTGCGGTTCGGTTTCGCAATTTGGGGGCGACACCGACGTGCGCATCCTAAAAGTCGTTCAGTCCTATTACCCATTCCAGGAGAGAGGTGGAACGGTCGTTAAGGTGCGGGCACTGGCGCGCGGCCTCGCCCGGCGCGGTCATCAGGTTACCGTACTAACTGCGGATCTGGGGCTGCGCGAGCGCAATGATTGTTGCGTCCCCATCGAACGCAGCGAGTGGGGCTGGCGTTGGTCAGAAGACGGCGTCGAAGCAGTCTACCTGCCGGTCCGCGGCCGCTATCGCGCTCTGACCTGGAATCCGCGTGTGATAGGATTCTGCCGGGCGTCGCTCAGGAGATTTGATCTGGTCCACTTCTACGGACTCTACGATCTGCTCGGCCCGTCAGTGAGCTACTTCTGCCGCCGCGAGAGTGTGCCTTACGTGATCGAGCCGATGGGGATGTATCGTCCAATCGATCGAAGCTTTCGGCTAAAGGCGCTCTGGCACCGAAGCCTCGGCCGGGCCTTCTGGCCCAATGCCGCGCAGATCATTGCTACCTCCGAGATGGAAGAACAAGAACTCTTGGAAGACGGCGTCCCTCGCGCCAAAATCACTGTCCGCTACAACGGAATCGATCCAGCGACATACGAAACCCTGCCGACCCGTGGAACTTTTCGCGCGAAATGGGGAATCCTCCCTGAGGAGACGCTCATCCTGTTCCTGAGCCGACTGATTCCCCGAAAGGGTGCAGACGTCCTAATCGAAGCTTTTGCGCAAGCCTGCCCGGAATCCGGTCGGCTCGTCATCGCGGGCCCGGAGGGAGAGCCTGGGTATCGCGCGTACCTCGAAAAGCGTGCTCGCGAATGCGGCGTGGCAACGCGCGTCATTTTCACGGGTCCGTTATATGACACGGAAAAGAACGCCTTGCTGTCCGAAGCCAGTTTGTTCGCCTTGCCTTCCCGGTACGAGAACTTCGCCAATGTCGCGGCTGAAGCCATGGCGTTTGGCGTTCCCGTCATTATCACGAGCTCCTGCGGAATCCGCTCGCTGGTGAGCGGTGAGGCGGGTCTCGTGATCGAGCCGGAGAAGGACGCACTGGCAGAAGGAATTCGCTGTCTAATCTACGACCGCGCGCTGTACACACGTTTGAAAGAGGGTTGCCGGCGAGTCGCCGAACAACTGAGCTGGAGCCGTCTGACCGAACAGATGGAAGGCCATTACGTCAACGCAATGGCGGCGAGCCATGGGGTCCACTGAGTCGGCTACATTTTACGACAAGCACCCGTTCGACTGGGTCGTGCCGGATGCGTCCGAGCCGATTCAGAAGGTCGTTTCTCGATCGCTTGTAGAAATGATCGAGGGCCTGCCACAGGGCTCGCTCGTCCTTGACGTCGGGTGCGGGCCGGGTCGCGTGCTCGTGGTTCTCGCGCGACGCGGACTCAAGTGCATCGGCCTCGATCGCAGCCGCGTTTCGATCGGCCTAGCGGTCAAGCGTTACGGCAAGCCCGGCGTCGTGGGAGACAACGTACGGCTCCCGTTTGCCGATGAGTGCGCGGACGTGGTGATCTCGGATGGAGTGATTCATCACACGGAGGACCCGCAGGCCGCTTTTAGGGAGAACTGTCGAGTTCTCAAGCCTTCGGGGCTGATGTACTTGGCCGTGTACAAGCCCGCTGGACGCTACCCCCTCCTCTACAAATTCCCCGGTTCGCTGATTCGGAGCGGACTCCGCCGCCGTTGGACGCAGCCTCTCGTTCGTGTGTTCGCGCAACTGCCGTATTTCCTCGTTCATTTCATTCGTTCAAAGGGGCGGAGGACCTGGGCGGGTGCCCGAAATCTTTTTTACGACTATTTCGTGACGCCGCGCGTCGCATTCTTGTCGCGGGCCGTCGTCGAGGAGTGGTGCGCCAAGCAGGGTCTCAGAGTCGTGCTCTATGACGATAACCGTGGAGGCAACGTCCACTCGTTCCGCTTGGCCAAAGACGGCGCAGCACGGCCGTCGGTGGAAACCATCTCAATGCCCGCTGCCGAACCCTTCATGACTGCACGAGGGAGCGCGAGATGAGCCAAGGCAGCGCCGCGAAGATGGCCCGGGCGGTTCCGGAAGTGGCCCCAGAATCGCTCGAATTGACTAAGGGTGTGGAGAATTCGGCGCCGGCCGCGGCGGTGAACAGCACCCACGCATTCTTTCGCGTCTGTTGGTACTGTGCCAACGGTCTGTTTGTCCTCTCTGTCTTGCTGGCACTCTATTCCGCCATCTGGGAATACTCGACCCGCCGCTATTTGAAGGGCTTCTCGGACGCGATCATTCCCGAGTCATCCTCGGCGCAGGAAAAGGTCGAGGCGATCATGAACTGGATCTCCCACGGTCCTGCCCGGCAGGAGACCGACCCTCCTCCGTCTGGCCCTGACCGCAATCCTACGGACACGCTCAACTACGCGTCGTTGTTGCGGGTATGTGGCACGGCCACAAACGCCTTCGTCAACCTTGCCGACAGCGCAGGAGTGCCGGCCCGGCGCCTGCTCCTTCTCGATTCTCGCCGCATGACGAAGCACGTGGTCGCCGAAGTTCTGGTGGACGGGCGTTGGATCGTGGTCGATCCGGCGTTTCGAACGATCTTCACGGCTGCCGACGGTCGGCTGCTAACGCGCCAAGACTTGGCCGATCCGACGGTTTTCGCGGCGGCTACGCAGGGGATACGCAACTACGATCCGAGCTACACGTTCGACCAGACAGCACATGTTCGCATCTCCCGCTTGTGGCTTGTCGGTCGCCCATTGCGCCGCTTCTTGAATCGTTTGCTCCCGGGCTGGGACGATTCCGCTGCACTGAGCCTACTCCTGGAGCGGGAGTCCCTGGCAATCTTGTTGTTGTCGCTCCTGCTGTTACCGATCCTAGGTCTCACCCGGATGCTGCTACGGCGGCACAGCGAGAATTGTTTAGGTATGCAGCACGTACGCTTTCGCCAGCAAGTCAGACGAGCGCTCCGGGCGTTGGTCGACGTCTCAGGTTAGTGCCATTTAGCTTCGCCTCAAAGTCCCGAAAGCGAACCCCTCTGTTTGGACGCGGCGGGCAGATCGTGTCCTGGTGTCGATTTCGATATATTTCTTCGCCTAGTTGCTATCGCAATGAAGATGGATCTCTCGATGACAACTCGCACAAAGGGTAATCAGGTTTTCTTCAGCATCGTCGCCGAGCGAACTTCGAAAGTGAAGGTGGTGGACATGAAGATTATTCGGGGATCCACATTTCTGGCACCGCCAGCCGTCCCGCTTGAGCACTCGCTGGCGCAGTCTCTTATACGACGCCGGGTCCAGTCGAAGTCTCGGCTGTTTGGGCAATGCGGAATTCACCGTTTGCTCGCACGTGATTCTGAAACTCTTCCTTCTGTGTGGAGGGGAGCATCGTATAGAGCCGGTCCAAAGCCAGCAACATCAGGTTGGGGTCTCCCGCCTCCAGATTAGCTCCTGCCAGAAAGTCCGCACAGATCATCTCCAGGCAGTAGCTCCGTGACTTACCGCTTCCGAGCATGAGGGCAGCGGTTTCGAGTGCCCGCTCGATGACCGGCAGCTGGCTCTTGTAGACCTTGAAGTAGAGCAATTCCCACGGCTCGCTTTCCTTGCCAGTTAGGTGGCGGTCCACCTCCCGCTTGAACTCTTCTTTTGGCATCGTGCTGGCTTTGTGCACCCAGGGTGCACAATCGAACCTCTGACCCTCCGCGCGAGCTACGCGTGCCAATTCCTTGGCCTTCGTCCAACCCAGCTGCTTCAGGCCTTTGTGAATTTGTCTCGGTAGTTGCTCGTGGATGGCCATCAGGTAATAAGCCTTCCGGCGGGACTCCGGGAACTTCTTCTCTAGGAATTCATCGAAGGATTTGAGTCGGTCCACTCGCCAGTACTGCCCGGCCCGCACTTCACAGAGGTAGCGACCTAGCTCCACAAAGCGAGTATCTCTGTCTTGCTCGGTCGTCTGTTCCCAGGACAGGATCTCGTCGATTCGTCCCAGAACGAACAAGGCTCGGCGGTAGTTGAGCTTTGGGGCCACGATGGCCTGTCCGTTAGTCCGCAAGCTGGTCAAGCCAATCAAGGTCGCTGGCTCCTGGCCGACGGATGAGCTTTGAATCGACAAACTGCTGGTTTCCAAGGCACAGCCCCAGATGCGAGCAGCTCGTGCAGCCGTTCATCGGGAAACGGATGCCACTGCGGGGCGGAAACTGCCCGGTTTCAATCTGACCGATGGTGGATTCCAGGAGTTGGCTGAATTCTTGACATCGCTCGTCGGTGATGGAGGTCTTCAGGTATTGGATCTCGGGCAAATGCTTCCGCACGAACACGACCAAAGCTACGTCGCGAATCCCGCTGATCCAGGAATAGCAGATCAACTGAGGATCGAGTGCCAGTAGACCTTGGGGCTCTTCCTGATAACGGCTCGAAGTCGTCTTCCAGTCGATCAGGCACGGTTGGCCATCGATCTCTCCGATGGCGTCGATGAAGGCAATGAATTCGTTTCCATTTCCCAGTACGCGAATCGTCTTCAGCTGTAGATTCTGCTGCGGCCGCGCGATTCGAACCCGATCATCCTGGACGAACTGGTGGAGCAAGTGGATACCCTGGTGAAGGAGTTTGTCCCAGGACTCGCTCTTGCTGTATTCGAGCGGCACGTCGCGATAGGCTTCCCATTCCTTGGAGAGAATGATCGTTGGGTCTTGCTTGGAGAAGTAAGCAGCGACCGCAGTCTCAAAACAACGGCCGAAGACCATGGCGGCTCGGGTGTCTTTCTCCCGCCAGCCATCGAGATAGCGATACCGATAGCTCCGCGGGCAGCGCAGGTACTGACTAATCTGCGTGTAGCTGTAGGTCATCGGAGCCCTCCTTCGCGGACGTTCCCGCACCGGCGTCATTCGACAACTGTTCCCATTCGGTCTCTGGAGCGAATCCGTCCAGGTTCAGAAAGCTACGGCCCGCCAGAGTCCGTCGCGACGTCCGAATGATCCCTGTGAGCCCGAGCAGCGCTTTTTCATCCACCTCGTCGCGGCCGAGCAGATCAGGGTCACAGGCGAAATCGCGGAGGAACCAGTTGAGCCGCCACAGTGCTTTCGGTGTGCAGTAGATTCGACCGGAGATCGATCGAGAGGAAAGCTGCTTCGGTTCGAGAACGGCAAAGCGGATCGAGAAGAAGGGTTTCTGCGGATGCCAGCGGTAGTTGGCGTGATCGACCCGAACCAGGAATGTTCCTTCCAGAAAATCCTGCGCATTCCTACTTTCGCGATGCAGACCGGGAATTTGTCGTTTCATGAGTTCACCACCTCGGCGTGGCTGTAGCTGTTGAGTTTGCAGATCAGGCCCTCGCGGTCCTTGGAAGCTTGCTCAGCCAACGCAGTAATGAAGGATTCGACCAACTCGCGGCTGGCTTCGCGGAGTTCCTGCGTGCCACAAAAGTCCGCGGCGTAGCGCTTGACCAGAGTGGGATCGAGCTGATGCTGGCGGATCAGGAGGCACAGACGGTCGCGAAGGCGGGGCTGACCGTGGCCAGAGCCGTTGCCATTCGACGGAATCGGAGCGGTAGTTCTTCCGGATGACGGGCGGGGAGGTGAATACACATATCCGAGCTCCTCGACCGAGCAAAGCCCGATGCCGTAGGCTTTGCGCAGGGCCCGGTTGACGGCGCGGGTTTCCGCGACACGCATCTCTGCGCCTCGGACAAGTGGGGAGACATTGGAAGGGTCGGCGTCGCCGTAGCCGACAAAGCCCTTTGAACGAGACGTGTACACCATAGCCTTGAACACCCAGCGATTTGCAGCAGAGTCAGAGAATCGATCGACGGCGGTGGTTCTTATTCCAGCGCATCGACGGCGAACCGATAAGCGAAGCAGGCCGGAGTGAGTCACGTACCATCGACCTTCGAGCAATTGCAGATCTCCATTCGCCACCGATAGGGCGTACTTTCTCGTGAGTTCCTTTAGGCCTTGCGAAGCAATCCGTGGAATATCTCCCCAAAGTACCCTTGCGTGTCGTAAGTTAAGTTGAAAGGCTTTGGTTCTTTTTTGCATGTTCGCTCCTGTGTCATCCAGTGGATGACAAAGGATGACATAGACGTCGTAGGTCTGTCAAGGCCCGGCATACTAGGGAGCGGGTTAGCAAAGGGATGTTAGAATTCTGCGGGTATGCGGAAAGACGCTAGGCTTACATTTAGAGTCGGCTCGGAACTAAAAAAGACGATGGAAGCCATCGCCGACCAGGAGGGCCGCAGCATCGCCCAGATTTGCGAAGCATTCCTCAAGGCCGGGTCGGAAAGCTACAAGAAGGAAGGCTCGAAGTTTCTCCGTCGCTTTCTCGAACGACAGAAATCGCCCTCATAGATAATTGTTCGCAGTTCTTGCGATCGATTTCCAGTTCTTCGTGTTCGACTGGGCTGCTGTGGGCATGTCGAGTTTTGCGCTGAAACGATAGGAAAAAGCAAAACGATTCCTGGGGCCCGGTTTGGTTGCCCGCACGCGGGATAGAGTCGAATTCGATTTCCGCTTGAGATCGTAATGAGCTGAACGATCTCGTGTGCACACTCCGAACGTCGTGTTTGGTATTTTTCACCATGCCATTCTTAGGGCTGTGCGCAAATCTCCCTGCCTCGCCGAATTGTTTGAGCGCGGCAACAATTATTCGACAAAAGATGCTCTGCAAAGTTCAGGGCTCCCTTAATCAATACGAATCAGCCCTCTTCACAACAATTGCAGGTGAGGTTAGTGTCGAGCCCAGCGACCGATGGGGTCCGGAATCGACATGAATGCCCTTTGCGGGACGAAGCACATGCGACAGACAGCAAGCTACGTCTCATTGGCGCCTGGACCAGTAAAAGTCTAACGATCATCTTTCGCCAGGAGGAAGTTGCAGTGGCCTCTAAAGCAATACAAATCACCCAAAACTCGAAAGCAAGGTCAACGGAATCTATGGAAGACGGCGCTGTGATCGATGTGACGCCCGCCGATGGTTTGCGCGACGCGAGAAAAACCGATTCAAAAGGACTCGCGAAGCATCTTGAACACTCATCCTTGGCCCTCCGGCGAGCCACCGGCCCTCGCACGCTCCGAGGAAAAGAACGAAGCAAACACAATGCATTGAAGCACGGAATTTTTTCTCAGGCGCTTCTGCTAAAGAGTGAGTCGCGCTCTGAATTCGATTCTGTATTGAGCCGGTTATATGCCAATCTTGCACCCGTTGGAGCGCTTGAAGAGCTATTGGTCGAGAAGCTTGCCGCCTTGATTTGGCGATATCGTCGCCTCCTCGCCGCCGAGGCCGGAGGAATTCGCAAGAAAACGGAGCTCGTTGAATCGGACCAAGACAAAGGCGAAAAGAAGCGAGGCGATGTAACGGTACCAATACAAGTTAACAACCACACTTTCATCAAGTGGATCAAGCTAGGGCTAGTTCGCAGCGTCGATGGCACGACGATTCTACGAGCGACAATAGAATTGCTCACTGAATTGCGGAAGAGCGTCGAAACAAACGGATTACGTTCAGATAAGGACCAGGAACTTCTGAATAGCATTTACGCAATGGATGACCGTTTGCGGTACACCATCGGAAGCGAGTATGAGATGTGGTCGAAAACGAAGAAGAGCTCGGAAGAAGGACGCCAAGAAAATAAGTATCCTTCGCCCACCAAGTGCCTAACTAACCTACTCGATACGATTGCAAACGAGATTCGAAAGCTCGAGACTCTAGCACAGGAGCGAAAGCAAGCCGACATGGAAAAAGCTGAAATAGACCGGCTTTGCGGCTCTATCCCCGGACCGCTGGACATGGAGCGCCTTATCCGATACGAAACGACCCTTGAACGGGCACTCGATCGAACACTAAATCAGATCGAGAGATTGCAAAGGCTGCGCCTCGGCCAGCCCGTCCTCCCTGCGATTCAAGTGGACGTGTCTACCTCTTGAGGTTGAATGCCGGCTGCCCCCGGGCGGACCCGAGTCTCAATAAATCTTGCGACGCGCTGACGCATCGACGTTGCGTCCCACCGGCGGCTGTCTACCATGTCAGCCCAGAGCTCAAGCGTCGGAATGCCGGCATCTTCTAGCGCGTGTCTGATGAAGAACGAACCGGTCGCAGAAGGTCTACTGTTCTCGGGCACGAGAATCACCGCGCCGTCGATGCGATGGCGCTTAGCTTGATCGGCGATCCATTCGTTCGCCCAGGGCGGATTGTGCAGTTGCTCATTCATGCTGACGACCCGGCTGGCGAGAGCGCGCAAGGGGTCGTCGAGGCCATACCGAATGTAGCCGTCAGGCCCGAAGGCGAGATACATAGACCAAACGAAAACCGCGCCAAAGCTTTCTTCAAATGCCGTGTAGAAATCCGTATCGTGCCATAAGCCAGCGCCGACCCACATCAGGCGCAGCTTTTCTCCCGGATATGCGGCGATTCCCCGAGCCACTCGGTGGCGCACCTCGTCTCGAAATGCGCGCGCGTGGCTCACCGCCCATTCCGTGCCGCGATGCCATTGAGCATTCATGACATTAATGACCTGCTCGTTCATGCGGACGGGCGTCTGCGGGGCAGAGCAGATCAAATCGCGGACTTCATCAAAGTATTCTTCTTGGCGATTCACGCACTCCATCAAGGGCAGCAGACGGGCCTGACTGAATTTGCGGCGGCTAATCCTTTCGAGCGCACGGATCAGAACGCGGATTTGCGCGACCATCAGATCCAGACGATGGGGCTCGTAGAGCTCGCGCCAGCGATGACGACTCAATTCCCACCAGCGTGGAGGAAGGTGCGTGGCCCCGGGGCTATCGAGAGCGATGAATTCAGCTCCAAACGAGCCTGCCCACGTTTCAAAGACGCGTTGTATACAGTCGCATGTGAGACGAGCTGCCAGCAGGGCTGGTTTGGGCAGTCCGCCCCAGGGTGCTTTCGCGGGATCGCCCGAAATCGAGGAGGCCAGCGAAAGGCTGCAATATCGGCAAAGGCCCTCGTGATAACCAATGGCGTTAAGTGAGTCGAAATAGTACCCCGACAATTGCTTCGCCGAGACGATAGCCGCCCACCATTGATTGCTAACGACGGGCACGCCGAGAAACTGAAAGAGTTCCAGTGGCATGTCAGCCTGGGCGATCGCGTAAGGTTTCTTTTCGTCGAACACATTGCGACGAAGGTCGGCGAACCAAGCTTTCTGATGCTCGGAAGACGCGCGCGTCGATTCGAGTTGTTTGTCAGACGCGCGAGGCACGGCGACTCCTGCGGATCATTTCGACAAATTCCTGGACTCGGGCGCTCGCGTCGACAGAAAGCCCGCGGCTGGCGTCCTCGCGAAGCAGCAGCGACGGAATGCCGCGCTCGTGTAGGAACTCGCGCTGGCGAGGGTAGTCCCAACCGTAGACGTCGTCATCCGGAGGAAGATAGAAAACGACGCCGTCTATGCCTCGTCGTACGGCGTTCCGGAACCAACGATCAGCCGCGGCGGCCGGTGAAACTCGCGGGCTCGGAGCGTGTAGATAGTAGTTTTCGAAAATTGCCGTAACGAGAGCGCTAGCTCCGCGGCCCGATGCAATGGTGGAATCGAGTGCACGCGAACCCCACCAATCGTCTTCCGCAACGACAACAGCATCATGCGCCTCCAGCGCTTGATGGAGCCGTGGATGGTGCAAGGGCGTTCCCTTGATCAGCAGTCGCGGCCCGCGCAGCGGTTTCGCTGACTTGAATTCGAGGCAAGCCTCGTCGACCAACTTTGCAAACTCGACGCGATTCATGAAGTACAAAGACCCACTGATCGCGTGAGCATCGGTTCCGCTGACGCGCGGCGCGTCGCTTGTCCGCAGATTTTGCAGACGGCGCAGGGCTGCTCGCGCGCGGTTCGACTGCTTGATCGTATTCGACAGCGATTTCGCGCCAATGGGCCCGATCTCTCCGAGATACTGCATCAATTTCTTGGTTCTCTCGCTTCCGTACTCCCGACTGATCGGCGAGCGCGTGTGGAGAAGATCATAGAGATACACAGGTGGTTGCTTGTCACCCAAGTTCTGCCGAGCAACTTCGCGGAGGTAAAGATACAGCTTGTATTCGGGCTCCGATGTACGCGGGATGATGAGCAATCGCAGAAACGACCAAGCACCGGAAAGAATGTCGTGGAAGATGGCTCGAATTCGAGAATCGAACACTGGCTCCATCAGCGAATCAGCAAATGGAGCCGGTTTTTCGAACACGTCGAGATCCGGTCCAATGAGGACCGGAAAGCATCCGGCCGCGCGGATCAATTCCCAAGGGACAGTATTGGAAGTGAATCCGACGACCGGCACACCAGCCTTGTGTTGCTCTCGTGCTTCGGCAGAACGGTGCTGATAGTGCCAGAGGAGTTTCTCAAGGGCGCCGGACATGAATGGTCAGATGACGCCGTCTCGCCGAAGTTCGGCGATGCGCTCCGAAGAGTAGCCCAAGAGTCGGCCATAAATTACTTCGTTGTGCTCCCCAACTGCCGGCGGCAGCTGATCGAAGCCGACCCGGGCGCCGGAAAACTTGAGCGGCATTCCCATGCCGTATACATCGTCCACTTCGCCGTACTTGGGGTGCGATAGCTTCACCGTGTCGCCGCGAGCGACGACGCGTGGATCACGGACGGCCTGGTCCGTGTTTCGCACCTGAGCGGCGGGAACGCCCGCGGCCTCGAGAGTCGCGATAACTTCAGATGCTGTGAGCCCTTGCGTGTAGTCCTCGATGATGCGATCGAGCTCGCGGACGTTGACCACACGCTCATCGCGGGTCGAGAAACGAGGATCCGAACTCAGTTCGGGTTTGCCGATCGCTTGAAACAGTGCTTTGGCAAAAACCTCCATAGGAGCACAAATGGAAACGAATCCGTCGCGCGTGCGATATATGCCAAAGGGCGCCAGGCGCGGCACCGTAAGGCCCGTGCGTTGCGGGACTCCAAGGCGCTCCAAAACATCGAAGGGCTCGCCGGAAACCATCATCGACATCACACCCAGCATCGAGACATCCACATGTTGGCCGACTCCGGTGCGCCGGGCCTGCATCAAGGCAGCCAGCACGCCGATCACGCCGAACAGCGGAGCGCACATATCTGCCATGGGAACGCCGACACGAATCGGAGGATCGCCTTGCGCACCCGAGGTCATCATGAATCCGCTGAGCGCCTGAATGATTGCGTCCATCGCTTTGCCTGAGCCGCCTTCCCCTTCGCTGCCGAATCCGGTTAGCGAACAGTACACGATGCGGGGATTGATCTCGCGCGCCTGCGCATATCCGGCACCGAGGCGATTCATTGCGCCACGGCTGAAGTTTTCGAAGATCACGTCGGCTCGCTTTACAAGGTCGGCAAATACCTCGCGTGCTTTGGGACTCTTTAGATTGAGTGTGATCGCTTGTTTGTTCCGCAGGCGGTTGATCGCCGAAACAGAGATATCATCGGGGTTACGCCGCACGAGTGTGGCGCCGTTTTTCCCGAGATAAGGGGGATTCTCGCGACACGAGTCGACTGCGAGCGGGTTCTCGATCTTGATCACGCGGGCGCCAAGGCCAGCCAAGATCAGAGTTCCAAAGGGTCCGGCAAGTGCCGTCGTGAGGTCGAGTACGGTGACGTCTTCAAGGGGACGGACGCGCGTTTGCTTCGCAGATGGGTTTGGCATCTAAACTCCACTTAGAATCTGCATCCGCGAAAACTGCGCCTTGCCGGCGGCACGTTTCAAAATCAGGATGACCAGGAGAGCAATCAAGGCGCCGATGGCAACGAAATACCAGCCCGCGGTGAAGCTGCCGGTGCGGTCCCGCAGAACGCCTAACATTTGCGGGCCGACGTATCCGAAGATGCCTCCGCCCAGGCTCACAATCCCCATGACTGGCCCGATCTCACGCCCTGGCATCACTTCGCTTGCGATGGCAAAGATCTGATTTGTCGCGCACAGGCCCAGCGAGATCACGAGCGCCGTCGCGATGCGGAATGCGGTGAAATTGGGCGCCATCATGGCAAAGGAAGCCGGTATGAGGAGCATCATGAGTCCAATCATGACGCCCCAACGGTTCAGCCGATCGGCCAAGTAACCGCAAAGCAGGTTGGCAAAAATCGCGGTGACATAGGAGGCGCTGATAACGTAAGCCGCCACCGTTGGTCCGAGATGAAATGTAGTCTTCACGGCCGAAGGAACGAAGAAGGTGGCGCTAAATCCGCCCATGTTGGTAAGCCCCAGCAAGACCATGGACCAAACCAACGGGTTGCTAAATGCACTGGCGTCTATAGACTGCGCAAATCCGTGCTCGAGGTTGGAGTGCTGCACCGCCGCTTCTGGTGTGCGGTAAAAGATCCAGAACACGATCGATCCCAGCAGGGCCATGCCGGCAAACGCCAGGATGCCTTTGCGCCAGCCAAATGCAACACCGATTGACGTGCCGAACGGCGCACCGATCACAGAAGCAAGGGACGACATGGCGCCCAGAATGCCCATCGCGGTGCTGCGGCGATAAGACGGCACAACCCGAGCAATCGCCGTCATCACACAGACGAAAGCCACGCGATAACCAATGATCCAGATCGTACGAGCGGACAGCCCTACGGTGAAGTTCGGAGATTGGCTCAGCAACACAAGCCCAGCCGTCACGACAAGCAATCCGAGCCACAGGATGATCTTTTCGCCGAAGCGCTTTGCGAGCACTCCGCCGGGAATGCTGAATATGATGGCAACCAGTCCATAAACGCCGCTGAAAAGCCCCACCTGAGAGTAGTTGATCCCGAAATCTCGCTGGATGTCCGGCAAAAGAGGAGAAAAACCGAGGCTGGACATCTGCAGAGTCATCATTGCGAAGATCGTCGCCGCAAAGGGCACGATCCAGTGTCTAGCCGAAGTTTGATCGAGATTCGGTTTAGACATGGGGCCTACGACCCAGTTGGGCCAAGCGAATTCCGGAGAGTATACCATCGTTGCGATGCAGCCTGCCTCTCGCCAAAATGTTGGCCATCCGTACCAAACTAGAAACTCAATGCGCCGTTAGGTCGGAAGGAAACTGCTTCGCGAGTCTCAGGTCTCACTGGGTTCGTCCTGTCGCCTACTCCGCCACTTCAGTCTGTCCCGCACTGGTTCGTAATATCAGACCTCTGACTTTCGTTCCCAATGCGCGGTTAGGTATCAGCAGAAATGAAATTGCAAAACGAACCTACCTAAGTCCTTGTGATGCTCGTACTTGGGCAGAAAGACTTCGGTGAAATACGCCATTCGAGGCGCCAATGCAATGCATCTTCTGGGCTTGACCGCAACGGGCATTGATTTGCCCTTCTGGCCAACTAATGCATTGAGCACAGCTGGTGCACTGACCCGCCTCGGCCCTGCCGCCCCTTGCTACCCTTTTAGAGAAATAGGCGAAGCTCAAATCAAAGAACTATTCTTGGAAGTAAGGGGAGAAACCCATGCGCACATGGAATCGATTCTGCGTCGCCCTGACCCTGGTCGGGGTCGCGGCCGGCGCGGGAGTGGCACAAACCCAGACGGCGGATCAAACCCAACCCCAGGCCAGCGCGTCGACGGGCACACCGGTTACCACCGTGAGCCAGGCCATCGACCGCATCGTCGCGCGGGAGCATGACCAAGACGCCGTCATACGGCGCTACAACCCGATTGTCGAGACCTACGTTCAGGACATGAAGGCGGATACCGAGATGGGCATAGTCCCCTTCAAGGACCATTACTATCTCGGCCAGGCGAGCCTCGCAAACGGGGTTGCCGACGAGTCGATGTTGAACAAGAAGAAGAAAAGCAAAGTCGAGGAAATCAATCCGCTCTCACACCGCGGCGGCTCCCCTGACTCGTCTTACGTTCCCGAAGGCTTCGTGCAGATGATCTATGTGGACCCAAATGGGTTCGATCGCCAGCACTACGTGTTCGACTACGTGGGCAGGGAATTTCTCGGCGAGGTGCGCTGCCTCGTTTTTGACGTTACACCTTTACCCAAATCCGGCAAGGGGCGTTTTATCGGCCGCGTCTGGGCTGAGGATCAGGGTTTCACGATCGTTCGATTCAATGGCATGTACACGTCCGGTGGAGAGATGAACGGCTATAACGTCCACTTTGATAGCTGGCGGTTGAACCTCCAGCCGGATCTGTGGCTGCCGGCGTTTGTCTTCAGTCAGGAGTCGGACCTGACGAATTCCTCAGGCAATGGCGTGCGCTTCAAGGCGCAAACCCGTTTTTGGGGCTACAACCTCGAAGTGTTGAACCGAGAAATCGAGCAGAGTCACCAGACGCTCGACGCTCCAGTAGCCGCCGAGGACAACAGCTCCGCCCAGCAGGATCGCTCGCCGATCGAAGCGGAACGCCAGTGGCAACAGCAGGCAGAGGTGAACGTAATCAACCGGCTGGAGCGCATCGGACTGCTTGCTCCTCGAGGGGAAGTGGACAAGGTTCTCGAGACGGTCGTCAACAATCTCGAAGTGACGAATAACTTGGATATCGAACCTGACATTCAGTGCCGCATCATGCTGACCGGAACGCTGGAATCTTTCTCGATCGGCCACACGATCGTCTTGAGCCGCGGCTTGATCGACGTGCTTCCAGACGAAGCCAGTCTTGCCACCATGCTGGCGCAAGAGCTGGCGGCGATCATCGTGACGAAGCCATCGACCGACCAGTGGGGATTCAACGACACGACGAACGTCACCACCGCTGAAGCGCTCTCGCGCTTCTCGTTCAAAGCTACCCCCGCGGACGTAGAGATGTCCGATAAGAAAGCGGTCGAATTGTTGAAGCATTCCCCCTATCAGGACAAGCTCGGAAATTCAGCGCTCTTCTTGAAGCAGCTCTCGGCGGACTCGCAGGCCCTCCCTGCGCTGATCAGCGCGCGCCTCGGAAACGGGGTCGGTCTCAGCTCGGCGCTCCTGAGTCTCGGACCGGCGCTTCAGACCGACAAACTCGATCAGATCGCAGCATTGCCGATTGGAGGCCGCGTCAAGGTCGATCCGTGGAGCGACCGCGTCGAACTGCTCAGGACCAAGCCTGTTGCTCTGCATTCGGCTCGCGAAAAAATGCCCTTTGAGGTGACGCCGTTCTTGCCGTTCCTCACTCGCTATCACGAGCCGGCGAAAACTGGCAAACAGCAGAGTTCAGCTCTTGCGAGCAAGGATCCTGCGCACCGGTAACTAGATGGTTTGAGGCCATCGAAGCGATGGGCGGTCTGAAGCAGCCGCCTGTCGCTTCAGCCTCGGCTCCGTTGGATTTCCGCAATCTCCCGCATCGCCGCCCGATCCTTTTCGATATACTGTCGTTCCCATCCCGCCTTGCGTAATCCGGGGTAACGCGCGAGTGCGGCACCTAGCTCTTTCGTTGTTATGTGAGGGGAGGCGGGCGATTGTCGCAGCGCGCCCCGCACGAAGCCAATAGCGCATGCGAAGACGGCTGATTCAGGGCGCAACGGTGATCACGATGGACCCCCGTCTGGGGGACCTGCGCCCCGGCAGCGTCCTGCTCGAAGGCGACCGAATCACTGCAGTCGGTGCCGAGATTCCTGCGCGCGACGCCGAGATCATCGACGGCAGCTCGTTTATTGTCATTCCCGGTCTTGTGAACGCGCACATGCACACGTGGCAGACCGGGCTGCGCGCAGTTTCGGCCAATTGGACGCTCCTGGAATACTTCCGGTGGATGCACGCCGGTTTGGCCACGCGATTTCGCCCGGAAGACATCCGGATCGCGAATCTTGCTGGCGCGCTCAACCAATTGAACTGCGGCACAACGACGCTCGTCGATTGGTGCCACAACAATCCGACGCCCGCGCACACCGACGCTGCGATCGAGGGTCTCGAAGAATCCGGGATTCGCGCAGCCTTCTTTCATGGCTCACCGAAACCCGATCCGAAGCCAAGTGAACCGCACTTCTCGGAAGTCCCGCACCCCCGTAGCGAGGTCGAGCGACTGCTGCGCGGCCCGTTTGCATCGCGCGACCAACTGCTCACGCTCGGTTTGGCGATCCTTGGCCCGCACTATTCGACTCTCGGCGTATCGCTTCACGATTTCCGGCTTGCGCGAGAGCTAGGCCTAGTCGCTTCCATGCATCAAGGCGGCGGCGCACCGAAGACTCCGAATGGCTGGGACGTGCTCGAGCAGGAAGGTCTCGTCGGGGACTATGTGAACGTCGTACATGGAAATGACCTCTCCGACGACCGGCTGGCGCGGTTCGTCGATCGCGGCGTGACGTTCTCCGTCGCGCCCGAGAACGAAATGGCGCAGGGCCACGGGCATCCAATTACAGGTCGCCTGCGCAAACTCGGAGCCGCTCCGTCGCTGGGTGTCGATCTCGAGAGTGTGATTTCCGGCGAGATGCTGATTGTGGCTCGAATCGCCCTTTCGTATCAGCGTGCTTTGGACAACGCCGCGTTTCGGGCTGCGGGCGGCACGATCCCCGAAACGTCCACGATTCCAGTGCGCGAGGCCTTGCGTTGGATCACCGTGGAAGGCTCGAGGATGCTTGGTCTTCAGGACCGTATCGGCACGATTTCGCCGGGCAAGCAGGCCGACCTCGTGTTCATCCGCGGCACCGATCTGAATCTATGGCCGGTGCACGATCCCGTTGCGGCCGTGGTCATGCAAGCCAGCTTGGCCAACATTGACTCCGTCATGGTTGCGGGCGAATGGCGCAAGCGCGATGGCAAGCTGCTGTTTCCAGGCCTCGAACGCGTGAAGATGGAGCTATATCAATCCGGCAGCCGGATCTTGGCCGAGCTCAATTGGCAGCCCAATCTGCAGCAAGCGGAGCGCCGAGGACAAACGGCCGCGCACTGAGGAAAGAAGAGGGCACGCGAAATGAAAGTCGGCTTCATCGGTCTGGGCAACATGGGCTCTCCGATGGCTCGCAACCTGATCAAGGCGGGCCACGCTCTCACCGTCTACAACCAGACCAGAAGCCGCGCCGAAGAGTTGCGGCCGCTGGGGGCGATAGTCACATCGTCACCAAGTGAGGCCGCATCGGGAGCAGAAGCGGTTATCACGATGGTCGCCAACGACCAGGCTGTAGAGGAAGTGTTCTTCGGCGCCGGTCGCGCGATTGAATCGTTGCCTGTCGGCGCCGTTCATATCTCGATGAGCACGATCAGCGTCGCGCTTTCGCAACGCCTGGTCGCAGCGCATCGTGATAGACAACAGCACTATATTGCGGCACCTGTCTTCGGTCGGCCAGACGCCGCTGCCGCCGCGAAGCTTTTCATCGCCGCCGCCGGCCCTGCCGGGCAGATTGCTCGCTGCCAGAGCCTGTTCGACGCGATGGGGCAGAAGACGTTCGTGGTTGGAGACGAGGCGCCAGCGGCGAGTCTCGTCAAGGTGACGGCCAATTTCCTGATCACGACCGTCATCGAGAGTCTGGGCGAATCCTTCGCGTTGATTCGAAAATCAGAAGTCGATCCGAACAAGTTCCTCGAAGTTCTCCTTGGCTCTCTTTTCGCCGCGCCTATCTACCGGACCTACGGGGCGATGGTCGCTGCCGACAACTTCGAGCCCGTCGGTTTCAGCATGCAGCTGGGCATGAAAGACAATCGGTTGGTGCTCGCCGCCGCTGAAGATGCAGCGGTTCCGATGCCGATGGCCAGCCTCATTCGTGACCGCATGCTGACGGCGACGGCGCAGGGCATGGGTGACGCAGATTGGTCGGCCATCGCCCGCATTTCGTTTCGAGAAGCGGGGCTCTGATGTGCGGAATCTGTGGCGTCGTTGGAATCGAATCGAAAGACACCAGCGAAGCGGTCGTGCGCCTCATGATGGCCGCGATGCGCCATCGCGGCCCTGACGATGAAGGCATCTTGTCTGCTCCGCCCGCGACAGTAGGCATGCGCAGGCTCAGCATCATCGACCTTTCGGGCGGAAGTCAGCCGGTGTGGAACGAAGCGGAGAACCTCGCCGCCGTTTTCAACGGCGAGATCTACAACTTCCACGAACTTCGGAAAGAACTCGCCGCCGCCGGCCATCGATTCCGCACTCGCTCCGATACGGAAGTGATCGTCCACGCCTATGAACAATGGCGAGAAGACTGCGTCCAGCATTTCCACGGAATGTTTGCGCTCGCCACAGTGGAATTGCCGCAAGGGCCGCATGGCCCGGCAGCACGCGTTTTTCTTGCTCGCGATCCGCTTGGCATCAAGCCGCTGTACTACGCGCTCGTCGACGGCGCTTTGTATTTCGCGTCGGAGGTGCGAGCGCTGCTTGCGAGCGGGTGCGTTTCAGGGGAGCTTTGCGCCGAGACGCTCCCAGCGTACCTGCTTTTCGGTTCCGTATGCGAGCCGCTGACCCTGGTACAGGGTGTTCGCTCTCTGCCGCCCGGGCATTCCCTGAGCATCCCAGCGGGCAAACCAGTTCAATTGCCCGAGCCGATGCCCTATTGGAACATCGCGGGGAACGCGAGCAATGGCCAAATAGCCGATCGCGCGCTCCGCGACCGCTCGCTCTCGCCGGCGCATCGGGTGCGCGCGTTACTCGAGAATGCTGTGGCAGGTCATCTCGTCGCGGACGTTCCCGTCGGCGTATTCCTCAGCAGCGGCCTTGACTCGACAGCTATCGCAGCGCTCGCGAGCCGGACGCAGGCTGGAATTCACACGTTCACAGTGGCCTTTCCCGACCTCGAATACAGCGAAGCCGAAATCGCACGGCGCACCGCGAAGCGCCTCTGCACGGAACACCTCGAACTGACACTTTCCGGGCAGGAAATGCTGGCGCGGCTCGACGAAGCGGTCGCAGCGTTCGATCAGCCCAGCATGGACGGCATCAATACATACTTTGTTTCCTGGGCCGCACGGCAGGCGGGACTCAAGGTTGCTCTATCCGGGCTCGGAAGCGACGAGCTGTTTGGCGGCTACGACTCGTTTCGCTCTACGTCAACGGCAGCCCGCGCGGGCGATCTGGGGCGCCATTTGCCTTCATCAATGCGCGCCATAGCCGCCGATGCGCTTAGCCGCGTCAGCGTCTTTGGATCGTCGCCCGACCGCATTCGAAAAGCCTCCGCCGCATTTCGCGATTCCGGCGCGCTGCCGCACCCATACTTCTTCACACGCCTGCTCTTTACACCCCAAACGGCTGCCGTTTGCCTGTCCGACGAGTGCGAATCCTGGTCCGGTCTGCCGTGGTGGAGGTGGCTTTCCGACGCCACAGCTCGGGCTCGCGCGATGGACCATTTCACGGGAATATCTTGGCTCGAACTGCGCTCTTACCTGCTGAATACGCTTCTGCGCGACACGGACTCGATGAGCATGAGGAGCTCTCTGGAAGTGCGCGTGCCATTTTTGGACACGCCGCTTGTGGAATACGTTCTCTCGCTTCCGGAATCCGAGAAAATGGGTGCTCGTCCGAAGACGTTGCTCGTGGAAGCGCTTCGCGACATTCTGCCCGACGAGATCGTTGAGCGGAGGAAGCGCACGTTCACGTTTCCTTGGGAAAATTGGCTTCGGGGGCCGCTCGGCTCGCGCGTCGCGGCAGGATTATCTGAGTGGTCGCCGGCGCTGGCGCCGCATGTGCGCCGGGAGTTTGCCTCGGCCGTCTGGAAGGATTTTCTGGATGGGCGGACAACCTGGTCGCGTCCGTGGAGCCTCTACGTCTTGAATGAATGGGTGAAGCGCAACCTCGGCGCGGATCGGGCGAGCGGGGCCGAATGCCACAATCCGGCGGCCGTGGCTTAGTAAGAGCGAACAGGACGGCAACGAGCTGGCTGCGTTGAGAAAACAATGATCATTCTTGGGATCAACGCGTACCACGCCAATGCGTCTGCGGCGATCGTGGTCGACGGCCGCCTGATTGCCGCCGTCGAAGAAGAGCGCCTCAATCGCGTCAAATATGCCGCGGGATTTCCTGCCAAGGCGATTCAGTTTTGCCTCGACCAGGCTGGGGCGAAGCTGAGCGATATCGACCACGTCGCCGTGCCGCGCGATCCATGGGCTCGGATCGGTACGAAGCTTCGTTACGCGATGCGTATGCCGCGGTTCGCTCTCGAACGCGCGCGTGTGATGAAGCGGTTCGCCGGGATTCGCGAGGACCTAGCGGCCGCCTTTGACACGGACCCAGCCCGAATTCGCGCGCAGTTCCATCGCGTCGAGCATCACACCGCGCACATGGCGAGCGCGTACTACGTTTCGCCTTTTGAGAAGGCTGCCGTGCTTTCCGCTGATGGCCTGGGAGACTTCGCAAGCTCGATGTCTGCGCTCGGCGAAGGCCCGCGAATGCGTGTTCTTGGCGAAGTAACGTTTCCGCATTCGCTCGGGATGTATTACACGGCTCTGACGCAATACCTCGGCTTCTGGAAATTCGGCGACGAATACAAGGTCATGGGCCTGGCGGCCTACGGCCAGCCCGAATACCTCGACGAATTCCGAAAGATCGTCCGTGCCGACGAGCCGCTTTCATTTCGTCTCGGCCTCGAATACTTCACGCATCAAACGCAAGGCCCTGACATGTCTTGGCGCGAAGCCGACCGCACGCCGGTGCTGGGCCGAATCTTTTCGGCGCACCTTGAAAAGCGATTGGGGCCCGCGCGCAAGCCCGAGGAACCCATCACGCAACGTCATCGTAATCTCGCGGCTACGATGCAGGCGGCTCTCGAGGAAGTCCTCGTCGCGTATTGGAGCGGCCTGTCGAAGAGGAGCGGGCAGAAGGCTCTGTGCCTCGCTGGCGGCGTGGCATTCAATTGCGTGGCAAATGGAAAGATATTCGATGCGACATCGTTCGAGCAGGTCTACGTGCAGCCGGCGGCCGGCGATGCCGGTCTTTCGGTCGGCGCCGCCTTTGCCGTGCATCACGGTGTCTTGGGGCGTCCGCGCGCCTTCGTGATGGATCACGCCTATTGGGGGCCGCAGTTTTCGCCCGCGGCAATCCGCCGGACGGTAGCTAGCGTGAGTCATTCCGACCGCGTGGAGATTCAGGAATTGAGCGAAGCGGAATTGCTCCAAGCCACCGCGCGCCACATTGCAGACGGGAAGATCGTTGGTTGGTTTCAGGGTGCCGCTGAGTGGGGGCCGCGCGCTCTTGGCAACCGAAGCATCCTCGCCGATCCGCGACGTCCCGAGATGAAGGATATCCTCAATAGCCGCATCAAGCACCGCGAGATATTCCGGCCCTTCGCGCCATCGATCCTCGAAGAGGCTGTCGGCGAATTTTTCGAAAAGACGCATCCCTCGCCTTTCATGACTTTCGCGTATCCCGTGCGCCCGGAAAAACGGAGCGTGATTCCTGCTCCGACGCATGTCGACGGCACGGCGCGGCTGCAGACCGTGAGCCGCTCGGCGAATCCGCTCTATTGGAAACTTCTGCGCACGGTCGGGGAGGTCACCGGAGCGCCCGTCGTCCTGAACACCTCCTTCAATGACAACGAGCCGATCGTCTGCCGACCCGAAGAGGCGCTCGAATGCTTCCGCCGGACGCACATGGACGCGCTCGTGCTTGGAAATTTCGTTCTCGAAAGAAAGCGATCATCCGCGGATTTCGAGGAGCCCGCCGAACGATTTGCAGGCCGCAAGACCTGAAGCGTATGCACATTCTGCTTTTCAACGAATACTATCCTCCGGACACATCGGCCACGGCCAAAATGGCCGCGCTGGTGGCCGAGACGCTGGCGCAGCGCCACAAGGTCACCGTTGTCGCGGGGCGCCCTTCCTACGATCCCGACGAACGCTATCCCTTCGCGCTTCTGCGTCGCGACGTGCGCAACGACGTAGTTGTCGAGCGCGTCGGCTCGACGGCCTATCCTCGCCATCGCATGCGACGGCGGGTCTCAAACTACCTGACGTATCTCGCGCTCGCCGTTCCGCGTGCGCTCGCGATTCGCTCGGACGTCGTCCTTGCCATGACGGATCCGCCGGTAGCGGGTATGGCTGGAGCATTCGTCGCGCGGTTGAGCGGCCGGCCTTTCGTGTACAACATTCGCGACCTCTATCCCGATATGGCGGTCGGCGGAGACATCGTGCGCCCGAGCCGCTGGGTCGAGCGCTGGGAAAAGATGCACAGGAGCGCGCTGAGGCAGGCCGCGCGGGTGATTGTGCTCGGCGACGATATGCGCGCCCGCATCCTGGCAAAGGGCGTGCATCCGGAGCGAGTGGTCGTCGTGCGAGACGGCACTGCGTTTCCTGCGTCGATGCCTGCGCCGGATAATCCCGTCGTCCGCGAGATCCGCTGCGGCTTTCCCTTCGTTGTCCTGCATGCAGGGAATCTCGGGTTCTACGGAGCATGGGGCACGCTGCTGAAGGCGGCGGAAATACTGCGCAACGAAAATACAGGCTTCGTGTTCATTGGGGATGGGGCGCACCGCGCGGCGCTGCAGACCGCCACGATGGAATGTGCGAATGTCCGGTTCCTGCCCTTTCGCCCTGTGGACCAGGTGCCGCATGTGATGACGGCAGGCGACGTTCACATCGTCACCGTGCGGCGCGGGCTCGAAGGAGTCGTCGTGCCCAGCAAGCTCTACGGCATTCTCGCGGCAGGGCGCCCTGTGCTTGCGGTCGCAGACGCGAGCAGTGACGCCGCCCGCATCGTGGTGGAATCCGGCTGCGGCTTGGCGGCCGATCCCGACGATCCAGCGGCTGTGGCATCAGCCCTTCGCAAACTCCGCGCCGATCCAGAGACGTTGATCGAGATGGGCCGCCGTGCCCGGGAAACTGCTCAGAAATATGTTAGAGTGAACGAGCTGCAGCGCTTTGTCGGAATCATGGAAGACGCCGCCAAGGAGCGGAACGGAGGAAGGAATTATTTGGGAGCGTAAGAAGGTTCTAATAACGGGCGGTACGTCTTTTATCGGATCGCACCTCACGGACGCGCTTGTTGCGCGCGGTGCTCAGGTGCATGTGGTCGACGATCTCACCAGCGGAAAACTCAGCAATATCGAATCGCATCGGAAGAGCGGTCGCGTTACCTTCACGGAAGCCGATCTTCGCGAACCCGGGATCACCCGTGCCGCGATGAAGGGAGTCCAGGTCGTTTTTCATTTGGCCGCCGATCATGGCGGGCGCGGATATGTGGACCTGCATCAAGCTGGACCCGCCTCCAATCTTTTCCTCGACGGGCTCGTTTTCTGGGAGGCGCTGAAGGCTGGCGTCGAGAAGGTCGTCTACGCTTCTTCCGGCTGCGTCTATCCCAACTACCTGCAGACCGACCCCAAGAAGGAAGTTTACCTGCACGAAGAAGACGTCAAGCCGCCGCACGACGCGGATAACATGTACGGCTGGGCGAAGCTGATGGCGGAGCTGACGCTTCAGGCGTATCACCGCGAGCACGGTCTCGGCGCCGCGTCTTGCCGTTATTTCACCGTCTACGGACCGCGCGGCGTGGAAAATCACGCGGTGATCGCCATGATCGCGCGCGCCTTCGTTGGGCAGGACCCGTTTGAAGTCTGGGGCGACGGAAACCAGATCCGAAATTGGACATACGTGGATGACATCGTCAGTGGAACAATCCTCGCCGCCGAGAAGATCAGCGACGGAACGGCCGTCAACCTCGGAACCATGGAGCGTGTGCGCGTAATCGACGCAGCGCGTATGGTGCTCGATTATTCAGGACACAAAGCCGAGATTCGCCTCCGGCCCGACATGCCGACCGGCCCCGCAAACCGGGTGGCCGATAACGCGCTGGCGAAGAAGTTGCTCGGCTGGGAACCGAAAACGGCCTTTTGCGATGGTCTGCGAAAGACAATGGACTGGTATGCTGCGACACATCAGCGGCAGGAAGTGCGCGGCGTGCTGGAAAAAATGCTCACTGCAAGATGATCGCGGCTCGGTTCCCGCGTGTGGCTTTGTGAGAGGGCTTGAGTGCGGGCGATGACGCTTCCTCCCGATTTGATCGCCTTCGCGGTGTCGCTTCTGGGCTCGCTCGGCCTGACGATTCCGGTTCGTCATCTGGCGCTGCGCTACGGCATGGTGGACCATCCGGGTCCGAGGAAGGTTCATGTCCGTCCCATGCCGCTCCTCGGCGGAATCGCCATCTACCTCGGTTTCGCCCTCGCAATCCTGTTCACATTCCATCGTGTGCCGCAGCAGCAAATTGCCGGAATTTTCGCAGGAGCCACGCTGCTCGCAGTCGTCGGTTTCCTCGATGACGGCGGGTTGCTGCACCATCAGGTGAAGCTCTTCGCCGGCATGCCGATCGCGGCGCTTTTCTTGCTCGCTTCCGGAATTCACGCGCGCCTCTTCTCGCTGTTCATACCGGGCCTGGTCGGCGTGATTTTGGATGCTGGCCTAACAATTCTCTGGGTCGTCGGCGTGACGGCTGCGTTCAGCATCCTCGATCACATGGACGGGCTGTGCGCCGGCATTGCAACTGTGGCTGCCGCCTCTTTCACTCTTTCTGCAGCTCTGAGTGGGCAGGCGCTCGTTCGGACGCTGGGTGCTGCCACGCTGGGCGCCGCACTCGGCTTCCTGTGGTGGAATTTCAACCCTGCGAAGATTTTCATGGGCGATGGCGGGGCGATGTTCCTCGGATTCCTGATGGCCACGCTGGGGCTCAAGCTGCGTCTCGAATCGGCGCAGTTCCCCATCACGTGGATTGTTCCAATTCTGATCCTCGGCGTGCCTGCGTTTGATACGATCCTCGTTTCCATTTCGCGTTCCCGCCGCGGCCTGATTCCGTTCACGTCCCCGGGCAAAGATCACACCGCCCATCGCCTGTCCAACCTCGGTCTGGGCCATCGCGGCGCCGTGGTCGCACTCTATTGCCTGGCGATTGTTTGCGGCGGGGTAGCGGTCCTGATTCCTCGGATGTCGCCTGCCACAGCTTATCTGGTGACGGGAGCGCTCGCCGTCTGCGGAATGATCGGAATCCTTTTGCTGGAGAGCGCGCCATACGAACGTCAGGCGAAGATTCCGAAATCTTACCCGGCTTCCTAGTGGAAGCCTTGCCCGCGCGACCAAGTGGTTGTACTTCCGCACAGTCGGGCCGCTTTCCCAAATGGCCTTGCCGCCGGGTATGTTAGATTTACACTTTCTTGAGAGCGTAAATAGACCGTATGACTCGCTTCCCTGTTCGGCTCGGGACTGGAATTCTCGCGATCCTAATCGGCGTTCCTTTGGCCGTGCTTTCGGCTCCTCCCCGTACTGACGTTCTGCTGCAGACAATGCAGCGCGAGCTGCAGCGCGCGACGTCATCTCTCGCGAAGTCCGATCCCGCTCCGTACTTTCTCAGCTACGCCGTGGTGGATAGCGACAGCGTGACGATCGCGGGCGCCAACGGAAGCTTGATCGCGTCGGCCGGTTTCCGCCATCGTCAGGCGGACGTAATGATGCGGGTCGGTGCCGCCGCCCTCGACAATACGCACGGTGCAAGCCGCCCCTCAGGGATCACATCCGGCGCCTTGCCCCTGCGCGACGATGCCGACGCGATCTCGCGCGTACTTTGGCAATTGACGAACCGTGAGTACGAGCAAGCCTCCGGCGCGTTCTTGAAGGTGAAAACAAACGAGGCCGTTCAATCGGAAGAAGAAGATCGCTCACCGGATTTTTCGCAAGAGAGTTCGCAGAACCATCTCGATGAATCGGCTTCGCAGTTGACGCTGGACCAGAAGGTTTGGGAAAACCGCGTTCGAAAGGTTTCGTCTGGCTTCCTGAAGTACCCCGAAGTCAATTCGTCAGTGGTGCTTTTGCAGGGCGGGACCGCCCGTTCCTACTTGACCACAAGCGAAGGCGCCGCTCTCGTCCAGCCTGCGGCGATTGTGCGCCTGGTGATCGAAGCGGAGACGCGCGCGGACGACGGCATGGACCTGCTTAGAGCTGAGTCCTTTCAGGCGGCCTCGCTCGATCAACTTCCGTCCGAATCCGAGCTGATGGCGAAAGTGGACAAGATCGGTTTGGACCTGAAGGCGCTGCGCGCCGCTCCAACGGCCGAGCCTTACGTGGGGCCGGCCTTGCTTTCGGGCCGGGCTGCGGCCGTGTTCTTCCACGAAGTGCTAGGGCATCGGTTGGAAGGCCACCGCCAGCGCGACGAACGCGAAGGGCAGACTTTCACAAAGAAGGTCGGACAGCAGGTGCTTCCTTCCTTCTTGACCGTCGTAGATGATCCGACGATGAAGGAACTGAACGGCGTCAGGCTCGCGGGCCATTACGACTTCGATGACGAGGGCGTTCCCGCGCAGCGTGTCGAGGCAGTGGAAAATGGCGTTCTGAAGAATTTCCTGATGTCACGCATGCCGATTACGAATTTCAGCCATTCCAACGGGCATGGTCGCCGCCAGGCGGGCCTGATGCCGACCGGGCGGCAGGGCAATCTGATTGTCACGTCCACCAACACAGTGAAGGACTCCGAACTCCGCGCGCGATTCATCGACGAAATCAAGAAGCAGGGCAAGCCATACGGTCTCTATTTTGAAGATATCCAGGGAGGGTTTACCCTGACCACGCGAAATCTGCCGCAAGCATTCCAGGTGATTCCGGTGATGGTGTGGCGCGTGTACCCGGACGGGCGGCCCGACGAACTGGTCCGAGGTGTCGACATCGTAGGCACGCCGCTGCTCTCCCTCAACAACATCATCTTGACCGGAGACGCGCTCCAGGTTTTCAACGGCGTGTGCGGCGCCGAGTCCGGGCAGGTACCGGTTGCTGCCGCCGCACCTGCAATGCTCTTTTCCGAGATTGAAGTCCAGAAACGCGCAAAGGGGACGCAGCGGCCTCCCATCTTGCCGCCGCCCGGATTGGAGACGACGTCTTCGACTACTAGGAACGGCAGCCCACAGGAAGCCAGGCCATGAATGTTTCTGTAACCACGGCGCGGCATTTGCTCTATGTGATCGCGTTTGCGCTGCTCGGCGTCCTTCCTGCCATAGGCCAGCAGAAGTCTTCCCAGTCGAATTTTCCTTCGGCTGCCGCGACTTCGGATCCATTGCTGCAGGCGATGCGGGAAGAGTTGGACCGCTCCAAGGCGCAGCTGAAGATGGACAACGTACCCGCGCCCTACTACATCGAGTACCACCTCTGGGACGTGGACGAGTACGAGGCGGAAGCCGCGTTCGGCGCGCTGCGCCGCGAGCAGCGGACCCGCGGGCGTTCGGTGCGCGTCGTGGTGCGCGTGGGAGACTACAAGCAGGATAGCTACGGTCCAGGCTTTGCGGGAGTGAGCTTCGCACCGATCGACAACGACCCGCGCGCGCTGCGCTGGCAGTTGTGGCTGGCCACGGATCAGGCCTACAAAGCCGCGAGCGAGGCGCTGGCCGCCAAGAAAGCGGCTCTGCGCGAGTACACGGCGGAACAGCCGTTCGATGATTTCGCTCATGCGCAGGTGGTGGAATCGGTCGAGCCGGTCACAAAGCTCGATTTCGACCCCAAGCCCTGGAAGGATGCTCTGGAAAAAGCGACGGACCTTTTCCGCACCGATCCCAAGATCGAGTTGCTGACTGCGGAATTCCGCTGCAGAGCCGTGAACCAGTATTTCGTGAATACGGAAGGCACTGTCACTCGGGACGGATACACGGTGTACTACGTGATGGCATCGGGTTCGACGCAGGCAGCGGACGGCATGCGATTGAGCCGATCGCCGTACCATGCAGCTGCCGCTCTGCGCGAGCTGCCCACGACGGATGAATTTGTGGCTGAAACCGCGAAGATGGTTCAGACACTGAAGGGCCTTCGCGAAGCGCCGGTCGTGGAGGAGGATTATCGCGGCCCCGTGCTTTTCTCTTCCGATGCGGCCAGCGACATCTTTTACGGAATGATCGGCGGAAACGTCGTCGGAAAGCGCCCGGCGCCGGGACAGTCGGCGCGTACCGTGGGCGACTTTGCATCAAATTACAAGAGCCGCGTTCTGCCGACGTTCTTGTCCATCGAAGATGATCCGACGCTCAGGACATTTGAAGGGAAAACTCTGATTGGCGGCTACGACACCGACGATCAAGGCGTGCGCGCTGAGAAGGTTTCGGTGATCCAGGACGGGATGCTAGTGAACTATCTAATCGGCCGCGAACCGATTCGGGATTTTCCCGAATCGAACGGCCACGGCCGCGCCGCGCCGAGCCAGTTGGCTTTTCCCAGCATCGGGAATCTGATTGTGCGGCCGAAACAGACACTCTCGCCCGCCGATCTGAAACAGAAACTCCTCGACCTGTGTCGCGAAGATGGCAAGGACTTCTGTTACCGCGTCGAAACGCTCGGAGGGACCGACTACGAGCCGCGCCTGCTTTACCGCGTCTACCAGAAGGACGGACATGAAGAGCTCGTTCGCGGGGCCGTCTTTGACGAACTCGATACGCGCACCCTGCGCAACAATCTAGTTGCCGCCGGCAATGATCCCATGGTGAGCAACCGCGAAGGCGCGGTCCCCACCACGGTCATCAGTCCATCCGTCCTTTTCGATGATCTCGAAGTGAAACGAACCGACACTAAGAATGCCAAGCTGCCGGAATATCCCCCGCCCGATTTAACCACGACTCACTAGCCAGCCGCCGACATCAACGGCTCTTCTTGAGCGCTCGCCTGGAGCAGGAGCTTTGGGAATTGAATGGAGCACTCGGCGAAATACGGTTATCGCGTGGGGATTTGTACCCGAACGCCAAAGCGAGCGGCGACGGGCACACCGAGCTGCGGAACAAGCGGCGTTGTGGACGCGTAAGCAACCGTGTAGCGATCGTTCGTAAGGTTCTCGACCGCGACAAAGACTTCCGTTCCGTGGCCGACTGAGCGATACGCCATCGCGTCTAGAACGAAGAAGCCCCCAAGCGGAAACTGATTGAGATCATCGTTGAATTGCTTGCCGGCCACGCGGCCCTGGAGCGACGCGCTCAGGAACTTCGGGTTGTCATACCGCGCCTGGAACGTGACCATGTTGTGCGGAACCTGCGCGACCCACAATCCGACCAGCGACGGATTCGGCGGGGTGGCCGGGAAACTGATCACCTTGGCGTTGACGTACTGATAGCCAGCCGACAGCTGGAATCGACTCGTGATGCGGGCGACGCCATCGATTTCGAAGCCGGGCGAGCTGGTGCGCCCCAGATTCTCTTTCTGCGCGGTAATCAGCGAGGGAGTCTGCGAGAGCGTGACGTTGGCGATTGGATCGACCATCTGGTTGTAGAAGAAGACGCCGCGCAACTCCAGGCGCCGGTCGAACCCGAATATGTTGACGCCAGCTTCGCCGCCCGTGAGCCGTTCGGCACGCAGATTGGGGTTGCCGCTCGTAACCGTGGTGCCCTGCCGGAACGAGCGATAGAGCTCGTTGAGCGTCGGCGCACGGAAGGCGCGATAGACGGACGCCGACCAAGAAACGTGTGGATTCACCTGATGGATCAGGACGGCTCGCGGGTCGAAGGCATCGTAGCTGCGGACCGGATAGATGGTGAGCGCCGGCGTGCATGTTTGAGCAAAGGGGACGCACTTCATCTCTGCGTCAAAGTTGCGCCAGTCGTCAAAGCGCGCACTCAGCGTCAGCGTCCATCCCGGCGCGATCTGAATGAGATCTTCACCAAAGACGCCGGCGGTCCGCTGGTGCCCGCCCGAAAAGGTATTGCGCAGGTGACTCCCGGTAGTGCCGGAGAATAGAAAATCGTTGCTGTGTCCGATCTCCTCGTGTTCGTCAAATCCCGCAACCAGTGTTTGGCGCTTTCCCGCTCCGCGGGTCCACAAGGCGGATCCACCCACTCCCTGAGCGGGAATAGCTTGATCGTCGGTGAGGTACTCTTTGTTGCGGCCGGTGAGAACTGCCGAGAAGGTCTGGTGGTACGACTCAGCCATGCCATAAAAGCGGAGCTGAAGTGATCCCATAGCGGCGGACTGGAGGTTTGCGCCCAGAGCACCTTGGCCGAGGCGATCGGAGTTGATCTGGAAGACGGTACCATTGTTGCGCGAGTCATCCATGTACCAGCCGCGTGCGAAGATTTCATTCTGTGCGCCGATCATGCGGCCGATCATGAGGTCGGCGGTACCGTGTTTTGAGGAGGCTTGCGTATCCACGCTTCCTCGGTCGGTTTGAGGAACCAGGAAATAGCCGTCCGTCTTAAAGACTTCGCCACCAAAGGTCGACTCCCACCCTCCCTTTTCACCCCCAGCCGAGAGCGAGAGGTCGGGCGTGTTCTGGTTGCCGTACGATGTCTCGAGCGAAATTCCGGCGGGATGAGGAGGGTGCGTCAGGAACTGGATTACGCCGCCCAACGCGGACGTCCCGTAGAGACTTGATGCGCCCTCCTGCGCCACCTCAACGCTGGAAACGGATTCCGCTGGGACGCGATCCCAATAGATCCAGGAGCCGAAGGGATCGTTGAGCGGAATGCCGTCCTCGAGAACCAGGACACGACTTGTGGCGGTGCCTCCCAGCCCTCTGAGCGAAACTCCCATCGTCGAGGGATTCGCCGTACGGCTGCTTGTGCGGCGAAACAGCGTGAAGCCGGGGACTTGATGCAAGGCGTCGTCCAGGGTGAGGGCCGGCGTCGCTTGGAGATCGTCGTGTGTCAACTGCATGACACTGAGAGGAGTCTCTTCGAGTGGCGTCGGCATGCGTGCAGCCGTGACGATGACCTGTTGGTTTACGGGCGACGGCTGAAGAGTCAAACTGAGGCTCGCGAGCCCGTTGGCAGCTGTCCACGCTTGTTCAAGTTGCCGAAATCCCTTGGCGCTGACCGCAACAGTTCCGGACGCTGCGGGCACTGTATCGAATGCGAATGCTCCCGACGTGTTTGTAGAGGCTTCCGCTGTGTACGAGTCGGCGATGAGTTTGACCGTTGCAGCGGGCACCGACGCTCCGCTGGCGTCACGCACGACGCCCTCGACGCGGGTGCTGTCCGCCCTCGCCGCGGGCGCTGCGGCGACAGCGAGCAGGATCAGCGTCAGCACATATTCAATTGTCTGCGTACGAGCAAATGAGGCGCAGCTGCGCGCCGCCACGGATCGGTTCGAATTTTGCGAATTGACGCAGCCGGGTAGGAGCCGGGGCCGGGCCGAATTCATCGCGAGGCATTATAGCTTGGTCGGGGTCGGTGTGAAGCAGTCGGCGAACCGGAAACCGCGCTTTCGCACTACCAATTGTCCTTGTCCTTATGGCCTCGGTTCCCAGCATCTGGACCATGTAACAGCCAGTTCAAGCCGGCAAGAAATCCGTATTGTCGGGGGCAAGGGGCATAGGCTATACTTGAAAAGTTGCGCTGGGCCTTGCGGCGCGACCATAGGCTTTTAGGCCCTATAACGGAGGAACGATCATGGAATGGACCGCACCTCAGCACGAAGAAGTCTGCCTCAGCTGCGAAGTAAGCTCGTACGCAAACGCTGAACTGTAGTTCTTAATGCGTGTCAAGGTTCTCGGCTCCGCCGCCGGCGGCGGTTTTCCGCAATGGAATTGCGGATGTTCAAACTGCAGCCGCTTGCGGCGCGGTGTTTTTAGAGGCCGGCCCCGCACGCAAGCACAAGTAGCGGTCTCTCCCTCGCCTTCAACTTGGTTCCTGCTCAATGCCTCCCCCGATCTTCGCCAGCAGCTTCTGAGCGACTCTGATTTTGCGCCTACCGGTGCGCGCAGCACTCCGGTTCATGCCTTGCTGCTGACAAGCGCCGATACTGACTGCGTCCTCGGTTTGCTTCACCTGCGGGAATTTCAGCCGCTCCACATCTATTCAACCGATGCGGTGCGGCGTGTGGTGACGGAAGAAAACTCGCTGTTCCGCACACTCGAGCGGTCGGTGCCGCCAGTGCGCTGGGAAACACTTCTGCTGGATCGTCCGATTCCCGTTTTTTCGCAGAGAGAATCCGAGAGCCGTGCGAGCATCTGCTGCCGCGCTGTCCCGTTGCACGGCGAGTTTCCGGATTACGTGAGCGTAGGTTTGCGCGGCCGCTTGCCGAAAGAGGAAGCCGTGATCGGCCTGGAACTAACCCAGGGCGAAAAGAAGTTTTTTTACGCGCCGACGCTGCCCGGAAGGGGCAAGGAATGGAAACACCGCGTTGCCGAGGCTGATCTCGCGTTGCTCGACGGAACGTTTTGGACCGACGAAGAATTGATCGACGTTCGCGGCGGAGGGAAGACGGCGCGCCAGATCGGTCACGTGCCGCTATCGGGGCCGGGCGGCCTGCTTGAACAACTGCGGGGAATGCAAAGTGGGCGCCGCGTCTTGATTCATCTGAATAACACCAACCCTGCGCTCGATGAGGAGAGCGCCGCGTACCGAACGCTGCGTGAAGCAGGGTGGGAAATCGCCTGCGACGGAATGGAGTTTGAACTGTGACTGAACCGAATTCTGCGGCACTGATTCCCGAAGCTGAGTTTGTAGCGCAATTCCGCGCCATCGGCAGGGAGCGCTACCATCACCAGCATCCGTTCCATCTGTTGATGCACGAGGGCAAGCTCACGCGCGGGCAGCTTCAAGCGTGGGCGCTGAACCGCTACGCGTATCAGAGCCGCATCCCGATCAAGGACGCTGCGATTCTGGCGCGCAGCGAAGATCCGGCGTTTCGCCTCGCGTGGCGAAAACGAATTATCGATCATGACGGCGATGGGAAGACGCCCGGCGGAATCGAGAAGTGGCTGCGGCTGGTCGAAGCGACAGGCCTTTCCCGCGAGCAAGCGATTCGCGGCGAGGGAATTCTTCCGGCGACTCACTATGCCGTCGATGCCTATGTCGATTTCGTGAAATCACGCACGCATCTGGAGGCCGTCGCTTCCTCGCTTACGGAACTTTTTTCGAAGGATTTGATCACGCTGCGCGTCGACCGACTGCGCGAGCACTATCCGTGGCTTTCGGGCGGCCTCGACTATTTTCAAGGGCGCATGACGCAGGCTCCCGAAGACGCGACATTCGCGCTCGCGTGGGTGGTGAAGCATGCGCGCACGCGAGAGGAGCAGGAACTGGCGCTCAACGCCCTGCGCGCGAAGTGCGATATTCTCTGGGCCATGCTGGACGCGCTCTACTACTCGTACGTGACGCCGGGCTGGCCGCCGCCGGGCGCGTTTCGCCCTACGGAGGCTGCTTGAGCACGCCCGATCCAGGTAGCCGGCCGCGTCTCGCGCCGGGCTGCCGCCTCAATGAAAAGACGCAGCCTCAGCGTGTGCTGTTGATGCCCGAGCGGGCGCTAAGGCTCAACGGGCCGAGCCTGGAAATCATCGAGCGCTGCGACGGGAATCACACGGTGCAGCAGATCGTTGCCGAATTGCAGGAGCGGTACTCGAAGGCAGAGCCGCGGAAAGTGGAGGAGGACATTCTCGGCTACCTGGCGCGCCTGCACGAGCAGCGCGCGCTCGATTTTGAGTGAGGGCATCGGCATCCCCTGCCTCTTTTCGGGCACCTTCTCATGAGCACTGCAATTCCCAACCCGTTGGCGCTTGTGGCGGAAGTTACCCACCGGTGTCCGCTCCATTGCGTGTACTGCTCCAACCCTCTCGATCTGACCAAGCGCGAAAACGAACTGCCTACCGCCGCGTGGATTCGAGTGTTGCGCGAAGCGGCGGAGCTCGGCGTGCTGCAGGCGGACTTCACGGGCGGTGAGCCCCTGGCGCGGCCGGACTTGACCGAACTCATTCGTGCCGCGCGCGGCGCGGGTCTTTACGCCAGCCTGATTACTTCGGGTTTGCCGCTTGACGAGAAGCGGCTCGATGAGCTGGTCGGCGCAGGCCTCGATCATTTTCAGCTGAGCTTTCAAGGCGCGCACGAACAGAGCGGAAAGGAATTTTCAGGCATGGAGACGCACGCGCAAAAGCTCCGCGTGGCCGAGTGGGTGAAGGCGAGACGTATCGGACTCACGCTGAACTTCGTGATCCACCGGCAGAATCTCGGCGAGCTAGAAGATATGGTGCGCCTGACTGAAGAGATCAGCCCTGGCCGGGTGGAATTCGCGCACGTACAGTATTACGGCTGGGCGTTTCAGAACCGCCAGCGTCTGCTGCCCACTCGCGAACAACTGAATCGTTCACTCGAGATCATCAAGAAGGCCGAGGAAGGGCTGCGCGGGCGGATTCGCGTCGAGTACGTTGTGCCGGACTACTACGCGCGATATCCGAAGGCTTGCATGGGCGGTTGGGGACGCAAGGTGCTGCTCGTAAAGCCGGACGGTAGCGTGCTACCGTGCCACGCCGCGAACGTGCTTCCCGGAATGACATTTGAGAATGTTCACGTGAAGTCGCTGCGCGAGATCTGGCATCAATCGGACGCGTTTCAAAAGTACCGCGGCGAGGATTGGATGCCGGACCTTTGTCGCAACTGCGACCGCAGATCGCAGGATTTCGGCGGATGCCGCTGCCAGGCGTTTCTGCTGGCGCACGACGCTGGCGCGACCGATCCTGTGTGCTCCTTTTCGCCGCAGCGCGCGATCGTTGACGGAATCCTTGCCGAGGCGAACGCAAGCCCTCAAGCGGGGCCGATGCCGCCGCCGGCGGGCGAATGGCTGTACCGGGCGAACACGAGGTGAAGCGAAGCAGCAAGATCGAGGAAGCACGCCGGGACGCCGCGTGGCTCGCGGCGTGTCTTGCGTGTGGTATCTTGGCGGCAGGGGAGTCCGTTCTCTTGAGGAGGAGCGAATGGCATCGGCGCCAGTCCGCCGTTCTGATCGTGTCTCGTTGACGTTGCTGCTGGAAGCTTCGGGCATCGATAGCCAAGGGAAGGAATTCAAGGAGCCTGCCCGGACGCTGTTGATCAACCGCACCGGCGCCGTGATCGTATTGGGACGCGAACTAGCGGCCGAACAGCAAATCCATCTGCAACGCAGAGCTCCCAGCGAAGCCCACCGGCAGAGCCAAGTGCGGGTCGTCGGCCAGTTTGGCCGCGAAAAGGACGGCTACCTTTACGGTGTCGAGATACCCGATCCTTCAGTGGACCTCTGGGGCGTCGAGTTTCCGTCCGCGGCCGATTCGCTGGAGGCTGTGGCGCGAATGCTGGTCGAATGCAGCTATTGCCGCAGCCGCGAGGTGGTGCACCTCAACGAGCTGGAGCTGCGTGCCTTCGAAACCAACCGCGGCATTGCTCGCCATTGCAAAGTATGCGGCGTACCCAGCATCTGGACACAGGCGCCCCACGAAGACGAGAAGAAGCTGACCGCGCGCGCGAGCCGGGGGAGACGCGGCAGCGAAACGCAAGGTTCGCCTCCCAAGGAGGGCGAGCAACGAGAGCGCCAGCGAATGCGTCTGCAGACGCGGCTGACGGCGTGTGTGCGGCAGCAAGGCGAGGACGATGAACTTGCCGTCTGCGAAGATATCTCGCCGATGGGAATGTGTTTTCGCAGCAAGCGCCGCTACGAGGCCGACGCGCTGATCGAGGTGGCCGTTCCGTACTCGCCGGACGCCGCGAACATCTTTCTGCCGGCGCGCGTGATCTATTCCGAGCAAATGCCGAAGGCGGGGCTCTTTCGCCACGGAACGGAATATCGAAAGGTCGGCGCACGAGCGCGGTAAGGGCGCCGGGCTGCTTCTACTTCGCAATTCGCAACAACTTCTCAGCTAGCCAACCGTGATCGGAGCGCGTTCGCGCGCGCGGCGCGCGTGGTATTTCATCGCGATATTCAGATAGACGTTTCCGCAAGGGGTTTCAAAACAGAGGATGGTCGCCTCGGAATCGTGTCCCGCCTTCTCGCATTGCTCGGCTGTGAGCACGGAAGGCGGCATGACTTTAAATTGGAAGCCGCGATCGTTCAGCTGAGTCACGGCGTTGCCGATCACCATGTTCGCAAGTTCACACACCGTCTCAGGAACGATTTGCTCGCCGGGATCGACCTCGCTTCCCGTCAGATAGCCTGCCACCTTTGCAGCAGCGCTCGGCTCCATGTCCAGCACGATGCGGCCCTCGATCTGGCCCTTGAACATCACTTCAGCAGCGAGGCCCTTCTTCCTGTATCCATCCTCCTCCATCGTGAGATCCACGATGGTGGTGGGCGCCTGCATCATCTCCGCCAAGACGGCGTCGAGCGAGCCGATGAACGGCTGGATCAAATCCATCTTCATCGCTAGTTCTCCCCGTGCGCGGCGACAGGCGCCGTGACGCCGTCGTCATTGAGCACGTAACGGATGATCTCGTAGAGCGCGTCGGGCTTCACCGGCTTTTGCACAAAATGACGCGCGCCCTTCTGCAGCGCCGCGAGAATGTTGTCCTGGTAACCCACCGAAGAGACCATGACGACGCGCGCCTCAGGGTGCTCCTGAACGATGCGCTCGACCGCTTCGATGCCTTCCATCTGCGGCATCGTGATGTCCATCAGGACGATATCCGGCTTGACGCGAGCGTACTCGGTGATGGCGGTGCACCCGTCGCCGGCTTCGCCAGCCAACTGGCCGCCGAACGACTCCACCATTTTGGCGAGGCTCTTCCTCGCGAAGACCGAGTCGTCCACGATCAGATACCGGACAGGCTGGTGGTCCTTTCGTGTGAGTGGTTCGAATTGCTTCATGACAGCCTCCTTCGCGAAGATCCTTCTCCGGCGGGAACGGCTCCCGCGGGTTCAGCGCCGCCCGGTTCGCCCGACGGGCGTTCCGGCGTGCATCGAGCTTGAATCACGCTGGCGAGAGCAGCCAGCGAAACGACCTTTGAAGCGAACCCGCGCTCGATTGCCGAGCGCGGCATGCTATCCACAATGCAAGTTTCGGGACTCTGGGCGATCGTGAAACCACCGGCGGCCTGGATCGCACCGAGCCCCGCGGCGCCATCGTCGCCCATTCCGGTCATCAGCACGCCCACAGCTTTGCTGCCGAGTTCCTGCGCGACCGAGTGGAACAGGACGTCGACAGAAGGCCGGTGGCCATTCACGCGCGGCTGATCGACTAGTATCGCGACGTCTCCGTGCTCCATGCGGCGCACTTTCATGTGGCGGTTGCCCGGACAGATCAGCGCACGGCCCGCGATCAGCAGGTCGCCGGACTGCGCTTCCTTCACCTCGATCGCCGAGGATTCGTGAAGCCGCTGCGCGAACATTTCGGTGAAACCCTCCGGCATGTGCTGCACCACCATCAGGCATCCCGGAAAATCCTCTGGAAGTTGGGAGAAAAGGTATTGCAGAGCGTTGGGTCCACCCGTCGAAATGCCTATCGCCACGACTCGCGAGGGCCAGTGCGGCTGTGTCGAAAAGGCGCGGCGCTCTTTTCGCTTCGTCGTGGGAAGCGTGATGATCATCTTCGGAGCGCCCGAAGCCGCCGCGACCTTTATTTTGAGAGCCAGCTCCGAGGCGATCTGCGCCATGCGGCCGGACGCGGCTTCCTGCGGCTTGGTGACGAAGTCGAACGCGCCCAGTGACAGCGCTTTCAGCGTCAAGGAAGCGCCTTCCGCCGTATGCGCGCTCACGACGATGACGGGCACGCGATGCTTGCCGGTGATTTTGCGCAGCATCTCAATCCCGTCCATGCGTGGCATTTCCAGATCGAGCGTCACCACGTGAGGGCGCAACTCCTCGATCTTTCGCAGCCCGATCAGGCCGTCCATCGCCGTGCCGACGACTTCGATCTTCGGATCGCGGAGAAGTATCTGCGGAATGAGTTTCCGCATCAGCGCCGAGTCGTCCACCACGAGCACGCGGATCCGTTCGCTCATGCGATGGCCTCCAGCGCTGGGAGCCTCGAAAGATGCGAGACGACCGCGGGAACATTGAGAATCAGCACGACAGTGCCATCGCCCAAAATGGAAGCGCCACTCACGAGCGGCGACGTGACGAGGTGATCTTCCAGCGCCTTGATGACCAGCTCTTCTTCGCCCATGAGGCTGTCCACGGCCAGGCCAAACCGCCGGCCGCCCGAACCGATGACGATCACGAAGAGTCGCCTCGTGCGTTCGCCTACGGCGTGCGGCTCGAGCCGGTCGAGCCGGACGAGCGTCATGATCTGTTCGCGCAGTTGAAAGACCTCGTGGTCGTCCACTCGATGAATTGCGTCCTCGGTGATTCGGGTGATCTCGGCGACGGACGCTAGCGGAACGGCGTATAGCCGTCCGTGCACGCGGAACAGGAGCGCCTGAATGCTGGCGAGCGTGAGTGGCACCAGCAGCCGGAACGTGGCGCCTTTTCCCGGCTGGCTTTCCAGTTCGACCGTGCCTTTCAAAGTTTCCAGGGCAGCTTTGACCACGTCCAGACCGACTCCGCGCCCGGAGATTTCAGTCACTTCCTCGGCGGTGCTCAGGCCGGGCGTGAAGATCAATTGCAGCGCCTCCGACTCATTTAACTGCGAGCCCGCCTCAGCGGTAATCAAACCGCGCTCGGCAGCCTTGCGCACGATCTTGTCCCGATCGAGACCGCGCCCATCGTCAGACACTTCGATGACGACCTGATCGCCATCGTGATAGGCGTTCAGGCTGATGGTGCCCCGCGCGGGTTTTCCCGCCGCCTCGCGCTCGGCCGCCGATTCAATGCCATGATCGGCCGCGTTGCGGACCAGGTGAGCAAGAGGATCGGCGAGCGCGTCGAGAATGCTCTTATCGAGATCGGTGTTTTGTCCGGCGATATCGAGACCGATGTCCTTGTTGCGCAGGCGCGCGACATCGCGAACGATGCGCGGAAAGCGGCGGAAAAGCTGCTCGACCGGCACCATGCGGATCTTCATCACCGATTTTTGCAGTTCGCCCAGCACGCGCGACTGGAATCCCAGCACGTCAGCGAGCTTGTTCCGCGCTGGGTCTTTCGGATGGCGGCGCTCGAAATCCGTGAGCGCGCGCTGCAGCATGGACTTTCCGATGATCAGCTCGCCGACAAGATTCATCACCGTGTCGATGCGGCCGGCGTCGACGCGCAGGGTATTCTCCGAGGCGGCGTGAGCGAGACCCGCCGGCGCCGCGGCCTCATGCGCCTCGTCTTCTTCTTTTTCCTTTGCCGTGACGCTCTCGCGTCCTGATTTCACGCCCGCCGCAACGGCGGCGGCCTCCGACTCAACCAGAATCTCAAGAAGGTCACGCGGGGGAGAGGGGAGAACGGGCGTCCGATCGACCGAGATCTTCGCAACGACCGACGGCACGTGACAGTGTTTGCGAATCCAGTCCGCAGGCTTCTTCGTCGATAGCGCGGCTTCAATCAGCCGGTTGTTTTCGCCGGGCACTCCGCCCTCGGGGCGAATCGCGAGAATCTTGCCCGCGCTCTCGAGAGCCTTGCGAGCCAGCTCGAACGCCGCAGCGGGAAGAAGCGTCTCAGGATCGAGCTGCAGCGCGATGTTGTAAACGTTCTCGCCGTGGCGAATCGCGTCTGCGATCGTGAGCCGCTCGTATTCGGTCCACTCGAATGTCGCTTCCACGGGCGCACTTTCCGCCTGGGCAGCTGGCTTGTTCAGCAGGCGATTGATGTGCTCCCGCAGGGCTCCACCGGCCGGAGGCTGCAGATTGTTTCGGTAGGCCGCGAGCATTTCGTGGAACGTGTCCGCAGCGGTGAGAATGACTTCGGCAATCAAGCCCGCGTGTTGTTGGGCGAGCTCCGGTGTCAGAACATCTTCGAGACCGTGCGCAAGTTCACTGAGCTGGCGGTAGCCGCAGGCCGCTGAATCGCCCTTCAACGTGTGTACTGCGCGGCGGATCTCCCGAAGCTGCTCAACATCGCTCGGATGCTGCTCCAGAGCGAGGCCCGCCTCGTTCATGCGCTGAAGGATCTCTTCGGCGCTCTCGAAAAAGAGCTCGCGCAATTCGGAGGCTTGTTCGTCAGACGGAAACGTCACGGACCCGCCCCCTCGATTCGCTGGTACACCGTCGCGTTATGCTGATGGATCATGTGAAACTTCGTAGTGAGACCGAATAGACTTTCCGCGTGCCCGACGAAGAGGTAGCCCTCGGGATTCAAGCAGCGATAGAACTTGTCAATCAGTCGCTTTTGCTCGGCCTCATCGAAATAGATCATCACGTTGCGGCAAAAAATGGCATCGTTGCGCAGCGGCAGGTACTCGGTTTTCAGGTTGTGAAAGTCGAACTGCACAAGGCTGCGGAGCGCGGCTTTCACGGCGTACTTGTCGCCAACCTTATCGAAATAGCGCAGGCGGCAGGTGTAGTCCACCGGCTCCATTTGGGCCTCGGTGTAAATTCCCTGCTGGCCCGTGAGCAGCGCCGAGTAATTGATATCGGACGCGACGATTTCCACTTTCCAGGGCGGAGGAATCAGCGGCTTGGGCGTCGGCATGTCAAACGGCAGCGGATTGCGCAGATAGTAGTAGGCGAGCGCGTCGCACACCAAAATCGCAAGCGTGTACGGCTCCTGGCCCGTCGAGCAGCCGGCGCTCCAAAGACGGATCGACCAGTCGCGGCGCTCCTGCTTACGCTTCAGGAGCTCTTCCAGCACCACCTTGTGAAACAGGTCGAGCTGGGGCCGAATTCGAAAGAAGCTCGTCTCGTTGACCGTGAGATTTTCGAGGAGAACCGTGAGCTCCTGCTTGCCTTCACGGCTCGTGAGAAGCCGGTAGTAGTTGTAGAAGGAATCGATCTGGCAGGCCTTCAAGCGGCGCTGGACGCGATCGCGAAGAAAGTGCGTGCGGCGCTCGTCGAAATACATGCCGCATTCCTGGTACACCAGCGTTTGCAGGAGTTTTAATTCCGCATCGGTGAGTGGAACCTGCGTCGTGAGTGTCGACATTCGCGCCTCGATACTGCTTCAGCTCTGCCTAGAAACGTCGGGTCGCGCCGCCCGCAGGAACAGGGACGGCGGAATCGGCAATCTCCTCAATGTGGTTCAGCTCGCCGCGCTGCAACACCCGGCTGAGATCGAGGAGAATAACGAGCCGGCCGTGCAGCTTGCCGACGCCCGTGATGTAGCTCAGCTCCCCTTCTTTGAATACGTTGTTCGGCTCCTCGATTTCGGAGGGGGGAATTCGCAGCACCTCGGAGGCCGAATTTACGATCAAGCCGATCGCCCGCGACTCGAGCTCCACGACGACGATGCGGTTCTTCTTGTGGCGTTCGAACGACTTTTCCCCGAACCGTTTGCGCAGGTCCACGATGGGGATGATGCGCCCGCGCAGGTTGATCACGCCTTCGATGTAGTCGGGTGCATTGGGCACAGAGGTGATCTCGGGAACGCGGACGATCTCGCGAACGATCGAGATAGGAAGCCCGAACGTCTCGCGCCCGATCCGAAAGCCGACGACCTGAAGTTCCTTGTCCATAGGGTGGCCTGTGCGACGTCAGGACCGAACCAATTCAGCGTATTCCTGTGGGGCGTGCCGCTCTGGTGCCAGCGCTGGACGGCGCGGCGCATTGCGGCGGCTGTCCGCGTACGAATCCTCGAGTGCAAATCGATCCATCGAATCAAGCAGCACGCGGGAAAGCTTTGACATTTGCTCGGCCGCCGCCGCAAGTTCCGTCGAACTCGATGTAGATTGCTGCACGAGTTCGCGCATCCGCTCCATCGAACGCACAACGGCTTGCGCTCCCGAGGCCTGTTCCTCTACGGACGAGTTGATCTCTTGCGTGATTTCCGTCAGACGGTTGGTGGCCTTCGCGATCTGTGCCGAGCCACTGGACTGTTCGGTTGTTGCGGCACCGATTTCCTGCGAGAACTTGTAAACCTCGGAAACAACGTCGGAGATCTTGTCCAGCGCGAGACTCAGATCTTTGTTCAGCACGAGACCTTCTTGAACCATGGTCGTGCTCTTTTCCATGTTCTCGACGGCTTCGCGCGCTTCCTTCTGGATTCCCTGGATGAGTTCGGAGATTTCTTTCGTGGATTGCGTGGACTTCTCCGCGAGTTTCCTGACTTCTTCCGCAACGACGGCAAAACCGAGTCCGTGCTCGCCCGCGCGAGCGGCCTCGATCGCAGCATTGAGGGCCAGCAGGTTCGTCTGCTCGGCGAGATCGTCGATAACTTCGATGATCTTGCCGATATCGTCCGCGCGGCGGCCCAGCGCGTCGATAATCTCCGACGAAGACTGAATCGCCTGGCTCGTGCGATTGAGTCCTTCCGTGGCTTTGTCCATCGTGATCATGCCGGTACGAGCTTCTTCGCGAGAGCGGTGCGAAATGTCGACCAAGAGTTTGGCCGTGTCTGCGACGCGTTGGATCGAAGTGACCATCTGGTCGATCGAAGCCGAGGTTTCGGCTACGCTCGACGCCTGCATCTGGGTATTCTTCACGACGTTCTGCACGTTGACGCTCATCTCGTGCATCGTGCTTGTGACTTCGTCGATTGCCGAGGCTGCCTGCACGCTGATCTTGGCGGACTCGTCCGATGCACTGGCCATCTGTCCGGACGCGCTGGCCACTTGCGAAGCGCTGTCACGAACCTGACGAACCAGTTCCCGGAGGCCTTGCGTCATCCGCGAGAACGCCTTGGCCATCGTGTCCTGTTGCGATCGTGGCTGGACGGCGACGAACAATTGGCCTTCCGCAATCGCCGCAGAAACAGCAGCCATTCCCTTCAGATGGCTGATCATCTTGTTGAAGTTTTCGGCGAGTGTGCCAACCTCATCGTCGCGATGAATATCAATCGTTTGGTCGAGGTCCCCAGTCTCGCTGATTTTGTGCGCTACCTCGATCAAGTGGCCCACGGGGTGCGTGATCGACTTGGCGGTGTAGAAGGCGACGAAACCACCGAGCACGACGGCAAGCAACGTGCCCACTGTCGTGATGACGGCGCCCACGGTCATGACCGAAGCGGACGACGCAGTGGATTCCTCTTCCGCCTTTCGCACGGACTGATCGGCTTGATCCAAAATCGTGGCGGATTTGTTGGTCCAGGATGCCGGATCGTGCTGCAGGTAGAAGATCTGCAGGTCGGAAACGGTAGCGTCACCCGAATCGACCTGGTGCCTCTTGGCGATCATCTCCTTCGCAAACTGCTCAGCCCAGCCACGCTCGTTGTCCTCAACCTGGGACAGTGCCGAGCGCAGGCCGGAATCATTGGCCTTTGCTTCGCCCTGTTTTAGAACCTCCTGAAGATCGTTGATGCCCTTATTGGTTTTCTCTTCGTCGCGCAGATCGCCGCTCAGCAAGTAGTTGCCGAGCGACAGGCGATTCTGGAGCATCTGGTAACGGATGCTCTCAATCGTCTGTACGTCGGATAGCGTCGCAGAGACTGCGGAGCGCGCAGCGTACTGGCGCATAACTGCGAAGATGTTGATTACGAACAGGAACAGGATGATCGCCAGAATGGCGCCGAATCCCCAGTACAGCTTCTTTCCAATCGTCATTGTGAAACGCCTCCGCTCCCCGCCCAGAAGAGAGCCCCCGTGGCCTTGGTGGGTCGTTAGCCTTGCCCGCTGAACTCGAACTCGATGATTTCCGTGGTGTCCTTGGCAGCCGGTTCGAAGCGCCACTTCTTGAGGGCGTCGAGCGCGGCATTCACCAGTAATGGACTGCCGCCAACCACTTTCGTGCCCATTACATGCCCGTCGGCCGCAATCGTGGCTTCAATCTTGACCTTGCCCGTGACGTTCATCTGCTTGGCCAGCGTCGGGTATTCCGGTACAACCTTGGACCGCACCTTGCGTTTGCCGTCTTCTGAAGTAGCGTCTTGCGCGGATGCCTTGCGAGGCAAGATGCCCGATCCGCCGGTCAACAGAAGCAGCCCAAGCCCTGCGACTGTGATTTTTCTGAACATCAGCCTTTTCCTCCCCAAAGCGAGAAAACCCCGTCATCAGAAAATGCACGGGCGATGCCATGACCGGGCGATTCTCGGCCTCTTTCCGCAACAAGGCACTGTTGGCTGTAAGCGCTTGATATGACTGTGCTTTTGAGAACCGCTCAGCCACTTGGGAAATGCTGACTGTGGCGGCAGTGTCTCATGCTAGGGCTGAAGCCTGACTCTGGGTCTCAGGATGCGACAACCGCATGATTGCCCCTTACGGCACCCCTCGAACCTGCTTTTCTTGACTCAAAATGAGATGACACCGTAACGTCTTTACTTGTATAGGCGAAGCGCGCAGTCCCCAGACCTCCGATGCGTGCGCTGAAACGAATTCGTGCAGTCCCGTCTCGCCTCGATCCATCCTTCGAGAGCCTGCTGGCCCAGTTTTCCGCCACCACACGCGAACTGAGCCCCTCGCTGGGTGCCACTGAGTTTTCGCGAAGGCTGACGTCCCGCACGGCCGATATGCTGGGAGCACGCGCGGTGGCGCTTGCGCTGGACCGAGGTTCTGAGTGGGAAATCGCCGCGCTGAGCGGGCCCGCTCAGCGTTGGGAGCATCTCGTCCAGCAAAGGTTGGCCGCCGCCCTAACCGAGCAAGCGGGCGTACCCTCGGGTCCATTCCGGTCTGGCATGGCTTCGGGGCTCCTCGGCGCCGACCTGGCCGAGATGCTGGGATGGCGAGACGCGATTCTGGTGCGCCTACAAGGGAGCGACAGCGAACTCCTCGGTGTGCTCTGTGTCGTCGATCTGGGGCGCGACCTCTCCGCCACCGAATGCCAGCTATTGGAAGCTCTCGCCGGCTACGCTTCGGTGGCTCTGGAAAACGTCCGGCTCTTTTCACGTATCAAGAGGTCGCGCAAACAGTGGGTCGAGGACGTGGACGCCATTTCCGACTTCATCGTCGTCCATGATCAGGCTTGCCGCATCCTTCGCCTGAATCGAGCTCTGGCCGATCTCCTCCAACTCCCACCTACCGAAGCCGTCGGAAGCGATATCGGTGCACTCGAACTCCTAGGCACTGCAGCCCAGCCTGGACGTTGCCCCTTTTGCCGAAATACAGGTGCACCTCGCGAGGAATTCATACATACGGCTGGTGACCGCACCTATCTGGTCTCCACTTCGCGAATCCGCGGTGGCGAGGAAGAGAAGGGGCGCACCGTCCATGTTCTCAAGGACATTACCGACCGCCGCGAAGCAGAGCGCCGCTATCGCCGGGAACGAGACTTCAATCGCAACATATTGAACAACACGCAGAGCATGATTCTCGTGCTCGATACGGTCGGGCTCGTCAGTTATGCCAACCGCCGCTGCTTCGAGGGGGGCTATCGCCAGGAAGATCTTCTCGGCCGTCCGCTGGTCGAACTGGTGCCACCGGCCCGGCGCCCGATATTTGCCGAAGCGCTTGAGCGCGCGCTTCAGGGAGTGACGTTTGACAGATTCGAGACTCCCCTGTTGCGCGGAAATGGCAGCACGGGGCAGTTCACGATCAGTTTGAGTCCAATGCGCGACGAGCAGGGTGCAATCAATAGCGTGGTCGTCGCGATGGCGGATATTACGGACGCTGCTGAGATTCAGGCGAAATTGATGCATACGGAAAAAATGGCCGCTCTTGGCCAGCTCGTCTCCGGCGTGGCGCACGAGGTGAACAATCCGCTCGCCGCCATCGTCGGTTTCGCCGACCTCTTGCTGGAAAACCCCGCGATTCCGGAAGATGCAAAAGGCGAGTTGCGCGTGATTCTGCAGGAAGCCCAGCGTACCCGCGTGATCGTCCAAGACCTGCTTAGTTTCGCGCGGCACGTGCCGGCACAGCGCGAGCCGGTGCGAATCAATACGCTCGTCCAGCAGGTGCTCAAGCTTCGCGCGTACGACTCGTCCAATCGCGGCATCGAGATAACGGAGAACTATCAGGAAGACCTGCCTCTTCTGATCGGGGATCCGCACCAACTGCAGCAGGTATTTCTCAACATTCTCAACAACGCGTACGACGCGATCGAGGAAGTCCGCCGACCGGGGCGCATCGAGATCGCGACGTCGGCGCACGACGGCTATGTCGAAATCGCATTCCGGGACAACGGCCCGGGAATTTCGCATCCCGACCGTATTTTCGATCCGTTCTTTACGACAAAAGAGGTCGGCAAGGGCACCGGCCTTGGACTAAGTATTTGCTACGGCATTGTCCGGGCGCACCAGGGCGAAATCGTCGCGCAGAACCAAGTGGACGGCCTCGGCTGCACTTTTACGGTGCGATTGCCCGTTGCGGAGAAGACCGTCGAATTGGTCGCTGCTGGAATCCTCCAGTGAAAGGCAGAGCGCGGTGCAACGCGCCCGCCTGGCCGTTGCGCGTTGCCATTCCTATGGCGGAGAGGACGACAGGGAACCCGTGAAAGAAGAATCGCGGCTTCGGTTCTTGATTGTGGACGACGAGCAGAGTATCCGCCGCCTCTGCATGACCGTGGGGCAAGGATTGAACTTCATCTGCACGGAGGCGGAAACAGCCGAGGCAGCGCTTGCGCTGACCGAAACGGCGCCTCCCGATATCGTCGTGACCGACCTCAAATTGCCGAGCCTTTCCGGCACGGACCTGTTGTGCAAAGTTAAGGAGCTGCTGCCGCGTACGGAAGTAGCCATTATGACCGGGCACGGCTCGATTGAGTCGGCGGTCGAGGCTATGCGCCAGGGAGCTTACGACTACATCGAGAAGCCTTTCCGGGTGGAGCGGCTGCGCCAACTCCTGCAGCGCATGGCGGAGAAGGTGCGCTTGATAACTGAGAACCAATTTCTGCGGGAGCGCGTCAGCGCGGATGCACAGCTCGACGGAATCATCGGGACTTCCGCCAAAATGCAAGACGTCCTTCGGATGGTCTCGCGGCTGAAGGATACGCGCACGCCCGTGCTCATTACGGGCGAGAGCGGTACCGGGAAGGAGCTTGTCGCGCGCGCGATCCATTTTCGCGGTCCTCTTGCGCCAATGCCGTTCATTGCGGTGGATTGCGGTGCGCTGGTTCCGACGCTGATGGAAAGCGAACTTTTTGGACACGAAAAGGGTGCGTTCACTGGCGCGCTCAGGGCGAAGGCAGGGCTTTTTCAAGCCGCGAATGGCGGCACGATTTTCTTGGACGAGATCGGCGAACTCCCGCTGGAGATGCAGGCGAAGCTGCTGCGCGTCCTGCAAGAGAAAGAAATCCGGCCGGTCGGCAGCAACGAGAAGGTGGCTGTTGATGTGCGTGTCATTGCCGCGACGAATCGCGATCTCGAAGCTGCGTACCGGGCCGGAACGTTCCGCAAGGACCTGTATTTCCGTCTAAATGTTGTGAGCGTGCACCTGCCGAGCCTGCGTGAACGCAAGTCGGACATTCCACAGCTTGTGCACTGCTTCCTCGACCGCTACGCGATGGGTGAAAATCTGCAAGTCATGCCCGCGGCGATGAAGAGCTTTCTGCAATACGAATGGCCTGGCAACGTGCGCGAGCTGGAGAACTGCATCGCCCGAGCAGTCGCGCTGGGCGACCGTCGCACGATAGACGTCGCGGATCTCCCGGCCAGCATCCGCGGTGCACAGGAATCAGCGACGACGGCCGAGGACGCTGCGGAGCTCTCGACGACAGCGCTCGCTGATCTCGAACGCATGACCATCCTGCGTGTGTTTGAACAGGCTGGCGGCGACAAAGCGTTGGCTGGGCGAATGCTCGGCATCAGCCGAGCGACCCTTTATCGCAAACTCAAGCGCTACCATATTCCTTTGCGTCCGGCTCAAAAGGATCTGGTCGAGACAGCCTCGTAGCTCTCTCCAAGACAATTCAACATCCGTTGAAAACTTGCTCAGCTAGGCGGGTCCGAGTGCAGGCTTGAGACGAATTCGTGTCAGGCTGAGACGCTGGCCCCAGCGTGCTCCTTCGGCACCTTGGCAAGCATAAGCAAGCGAACAACTTAGAATCGGCACGAACGCCAAGTCTTTGGCCGCCTCCGTGCAACCACCGAAATGCTCCCTATCGGTCCGCTTGCGTTCGAATTCCTCACCTGGGGGAAAATAACCGGTGAGCAGCGAGGATCGAGCGGGGAGTAAGGATACATACCCGTGTCGCGCGAAGCGCAAACTGTCTCCGTTCTCGCAGAACCGACGTGCGTTGAGAAGCTGTCTGAGCTTTTTCCATCTGCCACGGCTGTTCGCATCCCCGTCCGCGTTACGACGATGTCTGCCGGTCGGCGCCGGCTGCAAGAACAGACTGTCATCGAATTCGGCACGCCACATGAGGTGCTGTTCGCGTCCACGTTGCCGCTCGAATTCGAGGACCGGCTGCGCCTGGTGAATTCCGATGGCTCGCTCGACGCCCGCGCTACCGTAGTCGCCGTGCGGTACCACGGTGGACGCAAGGCGATCGCGGCTCGGTTCGTCGGCGAAGTCGGGAACTGGATCATAAAGCCATGAGTCCAAAAACGTCCGGTACGACGATGAATCCCCCGGCTGGCGCGATCAAGAACACTGCGGCCGGGCCCAGCCCAGCGGAGCTGGCCGCGCGCTGGAAGGAAGCGCGACTGGTCTATCCGCTCTACGCTGCGCTCGCGGCGCAGTTCAATCTTGCAACACCGCCGTATCCTCCGGGCGAGCTTCCTCCAGTCCGGCCCACGCGCAGCACGTTTGACTCGGATACGAAGTGGCTCGACACACTAGACGAAAAGATTCTCGCATTCCAAATTCGACAGCTTCCGCCGGAGCTTCTGAATGGAAACGAGCAAAGTCTGCGTGCGCTCATCCAGCGCCAGTTGCGAAAGCCGGAGAAGAGCGATGCCGACCGCGACAAGATCGATCTGCTGCTCGTCCAGTATTTTGCCCTTCGCGCGGCGGACGAGGGAGATCTAGTTCATAAGGAGATCACGCTAGACGATGTTGCGCGCCTGTTGCAGCCCGTCCTGGCGCAAGCGGATCCGACGCCGCTTGAATGGTGCGCTCCTCTCGAGCAAATTCTTGAGAAAACGAAGCACTGCCACAGCCTGCGCGACCTGATGGAAGACGGGCTTCTCGAGCAAGGCCGCATATTGAAAGATTCCGCGGGGCCGATGTTTTATGACCCTGCCGCGCTTGTCGCCTTTTGTCGCTTCAACTTTTTGTTGCGCCGGGCCTTCATCCGAATGCTGCACGCGGACCTGAAGGCCGTCCGGGATGCCGTCGAAAAATTGGAAGCAGCGGGCGTGAAGACGGTGGATTGTCGCGGTGCCGGTTTTTCCGCTGCTGAAACGATGAACCAGCTCCGGTACTTTTCTGAGAACTGGCGTCAGCCATTCCAGAAGGATTACACGCACAGTTCGGTGCATCGCTCTTTTGAGCAGCTCTTGGCCATGCGTGCGGCGCTCGAAGAGGCGCTTGCACCTAAGCGGGCGGCAGCGCAGCCTGCTCCGGCCCCTGCGAAGAGCGAAGCGGCAAAGCCAGCCGTCAACTCGCCGAAGGCGGCGATGCCACCGGCCGAGCCGCCAACGTCTCCGGCCACCGCAGCGGCTCCGCAGGCTGCCGCCGCGCCCAAGAACGGTGCTCCCGCAACCGCGGCGACTGCCACGAAGGCCGGCCGCCCTGCGGCGGAGGATCACGATTCCGCAGAGCCTGCCGTCGACGCTGCCGCCGAGGCCGAAAAGTGCATGGAAACGATCTGGGAGCAGTTGATCGCCGCGCCGCCGTCGCGGGGCCGCTCGATGTCGACGGTCGTCCTGCACGACACGAAAGTTCTGCTTTCTTCCTGGGAGGTCGCTGCCTTCGTCAGCGAGGGCAATCAGGACGCGGAAGACCTGCGCCGCGCTGTTGTGGCGCGCGCGATGCTGGCGGTCGCCACGGATAAGCGGAAACGCTCTGGCGATGAGAGCGCGCTTGCTTCGGCGCTTACGTTTGCACGAGGCGAGGTGTCCTACTTTCAGGGACGCGTCGAGCAGGCAAAAAAGGCGAAGAATACTGAGGCCGCCGTGAACCTTGGCATCAGCACAAAGCGCCTGCTCTCGTTCATCGAGGAAGCAGAAGGACTCCAGTCCTGAAACACGCAAGGGAGCGCGTGCATCCTTGAATCACCCAAGCGTTTTGATTGTATCGGACGATACTGAATTTGCGCGTTCCGTCGCAGCGCGGTGGCAATCCGAGAGGTACGTTCCCGGAATTACCATCGTCACGAGCGATGTCTGGCTCGCCACGAGCAACCCCGGCCACGGCCTGACGATTGTCGGCCCGGTACGCGAGGGGAAGCGATCATCGATCCTCGCGGGCGTCGGCGGGGCCCCGGGCGCAGCGGCCATCTGCGTCGCCGACGAAAAGGACATTCCCTCGATTCACGCCGAGCATCCGCAACTGCTGCTTGTTCCCGTGCAGGATCGTTGGGTGGAGACGCTCATTCTCCTCTCCAGTGAAGCACTGCGGCGAGTGGATGCGGTTGCCCGGGCCCAGCATGCCGAACGACAGATGATCGCGTCTCAAAACCACGCGACGCTTGGCCGCTACATGATCGATATGCGCCCAAGCGTGAACAACGCCCTCACCTCCGTTTTGGGCAATGCCGACCTTTTGTTGCTGGAGCCCGGTCACATTTCCACCGAATCCCGCGAGCAGATTCAGGCTATCCACACAATGGCGCTGCGCCTGAACGAGATCATGCAGCGATTCTCATCGCTTGCCGCCGAGATGCGGCTCGGTGAGAAAGAATCTCAAGCTGAGACGGAACCGAATTCCGGCAGCCTCGTGAGCCGCCTATGAACCGCACCCGCGCGGCCATAACTGGCATGAAAATCAAGTGCTTGCATGAGGAAAGCGGAACCCAAGCGGCGCGTATTGGCTGGCCGCAGAGTTGCATTTCTATCTGGGGGTTTTCAGCGTGGAGGTGTGGCAGTGGTGAAAAAAGTCCTGGTAGTGGACGATTCGCAGGCCGAAATCCGGCTGCTCCAATCGGTGCTGCAGCAAGCTGGGTTCTGCTCGGTTGCAATTTCCGACCCGACGAAACTCGAAGAAACGATCGAAGAAGAGCGGCCGAATCTGATCCTGCTCGATGTGGTAATGCCGCAGCGCAATGGCTTTCAGGCTTGCCGTGACCTGAAGAGCCAGGAGCCCTATGCGCAGATTCCCGTGATTCTCGTTACGTCGAAAGCGACGCCCAGCGACCGCTACTGGGGCGAGCAGCAGGGCGCGAATGGCTTCGTGGCAAAACCGTTTACGCCGGATGAACTGATCAGCGCGGTGAAGAGGTTTGCTTGATGGCGAGCGAGCTCGAAGACGCGGGATTGTCGGTCGGACTCGAAGCCGGCGAGCTTCTCGAGGGTGAAGTACAGCCCGAAGAACGCCGGCCCGAGCGCCAGTACTGCGTCTTCCGCGCGGGTCGTGAGCGGTTCTGCCTTTCGGTGCTCGAAGTGGAAGAGGTGGTGGATTGGCCGGCGGTAACACGCATTCCGCTGGCACCGGCATTCCTGATGGGCATTTTCAATCTTCGCGGAACCATCGTTCCGCTGATGGATATTGCGTTTACCGAGGGCCGCCGGCCCGGCCTGTTGCCCAAGCACGTAGTCGTCGCAGCGCTCATGGGTGATGCGCACCGTGAGGATGTCCGGCTTGGGATCGCCGCCGACGAGGTGATCGGAACGTATTCGGCAGCGGAGGACGCACTTCTGGATCAGGCGCCGGCAGAGGTGCCGCACTGTCGCGGGATGCTACGGCACGACGACCGCCTAGCTCTAGTCGTGGATCTGCGGCGCCTGACCGACGTGTTTCCGGTGCCGGTGATTTGATGACTCGCAGTTCGCAATTTTTGGCGTACGAAATGGGGCCATGTAGCTTTCGGCGCCGCTCGCCGCGAAGTTTCGGTGGAGAGGCTCGCCGGGGATCGATGGGTGCGCAAGATCTTGGGAGGAAGTCATGAAATCTCGTTTGAGTTCGACGATCTGGCTGCTGGTCCTGTGGATCAGCCTGGCCTTGTTCGGAGTTTTGGCGCTCGCCTACCACGCGGGCAAGAGTTCCGGCGGGGCGTCTCCGTTCGACGCGTCCTCGATGCCGGGGAGCGCGACTGCCGCTTTGCTGGGCGCCATCGGCCTGGCCGTGGTTGGCGCTGTCTCCGTCATCTTTGTGCTGAGCAAGCGCGTGCTTGGACCGGTCGGCGAACTGGCGAAGTTCTCGGAACGGTTCGCTGCGGGTGACGCGCGCGCCCGCGCCGAAGTCAACAGCGACGACGAGTTTGGTTTCATCGCGGAGAATTGCAACCGCGCGGTCGCCAAGGTCGCTCACGCCGCGACGAACCAGCAGGCGCAGGATTCCCTCCAGCGCAGCATCACCGACCTGCTCAACACCATCAATCTCGTGGCGCGCGGCGACTTGACGATCCGCGGCAAGGTCACTAACGACGCGCTCGGCAATGTCGTCGACTCGGTGAACTTCATGCTCGACAACTTCACCAAAGTTCTCGAGCGCGTGCGAAAGGCCGCTATCGACGTGAGCACCAGCGCCAATCAGATTCTGAATGCTACCGACGAAATGACCGCCGGCGCGACGCAGCAGGACCAGGAAATCACCAACACATCGTCCGCCGTCGAAGAGCTGACGGTTTCGATGAAGCAGGTGTCGAACAACGCGGAAGCCAGCGCCGAAGCGGCTCGTCGCGCCCTCGACGCCGCCGAGCAGGGCAACCGCGCCGTGAGCGATACGCTCGAAGGGATGCAGCGAATTCGCGCCTCGGTGCAGGCGACGGCGAAGAAAATCAAGTCGCTCGGCGATCGTTCCCTTGAAATTTCGGAAATCATCAACGTCATCAACGACATCACGGAACAGACCAACCTGCTCGCGCTCAACGCCGCCATCGAGGCAGCTCGAGCGGGAGAAGCAGGACGCGGTTTCGCGGTCGTCGCCGACGAAGTCCGGAAACTGGCCGAACACTCTCGGAGTGCGACGAAAGACATCGCGGCCCTCATCAAGGCGATTCAGGCCGAAACGAACGAGGCCGTCGTCGTCATGGAAGACGGCACGCGCGAGGTGGAAGTCGGAGCGGGTCTCGCTGATCAAGCCGGCAAAGCTCTCGAAGCAATTTCGAGCGTTGTGCGGCAGTCGGCCGAACTCGTTCAGGAAATTTCGCTCGCCTCGAAGCAGCAGGTGCGGGGCACGGAAGGTGTCGCGAATGCCATGCAGATTATTTCCGGCATCACGCGCCAGACCACGCAGGGCGCGCGACAAACCGCCGGGACGGTCGGAAACATGGTCAAGCTTTCCGAGCAGCTCAACGAAGCTCTGGCGCAATTCCGCTCGCAGCCTGCGCGACCAGGCGACGCTGCGGCCGCACCGGCCGCGGACGAGTCTCGTGTTCCTGTGGGGGCGCATCGATAGCGGCAACTTCCGCGATCCGGCGCGTTGGCCGGAGCTGAACGCCGAACATGAAACAGCACCCAATCGCGCCTGCCACATTGACCGGGTCCGAACTCGATCAGATTCGCACGTTCATCGAGCAGCGGTCCGCGATCCTTTTTGACGCTTCGCGCGAACGGTTCTTTTCGACGCGCGTACGCGAGCACCTGGCGGAAAAGGGTGTGGGCAGCGGCTCCGCGCTGCTGGGGCTTGTGCGAGGATCGAGCGTCGAGTACGAGGCGCTGCTCGAACGGCTGCTGACGCAGGAGACTTCGCTCTTCCGTTATCCCGCCGTCTTTGAAGCGCTCGAAAGGAAGATTTTGCCGGAAGTGCAGGAGCGCAAGTTCTGGGAGAATCCGCGAACGCTTCGCATTTGGAGCGCCGGCTGTTCGACGGGTGAAGAGCCGTACTCGATCGCGATCACGCTTCTGGATTCGCTCAAGTTTGCGGAGGCGTGGGAGATCGAGATTCTTGCGACCGATATCAGCCGCCGCGCGCTGCGCCATGCGGAAAAAGGAGTCTATTCCAAGCGGGCGTTGCAGAGCGTTTCGCCGGAGCGCGTCACCAATTACTTTGTGGCCGGGAAACACGGCTTTCAAGTGCGGCCGCGCATCCGCCGGATGGTCTCGTTCGCGCAGATGAATCTGGCGGAACCGGTGTATGTCGGCAAGCTCGACTGCATATTCTGCATGAACGTGCTCATGTATTTCTCCGAAGAGCGCCGGCTGGGGATTTTGCGGCGCTTTTATGACGCGCTCGAACCGGGAGGCTACTTCGTTCTGGGCCACGCCGAGACGCTTACGAATGTGCCAGTAAAACTGGAGCCAGTGGTTTTCGGCGATTGCCGGATGTACCGAAAGCCGGGCGCGCCGGCAGCCGAGGGGCGACGCACGCCCGCCCTCGTGGAGGGGGCTCAGTGAACGGGCCGAACCAAGAATCGATCGAGCTGTTCCTCCAGGAGGCCTCCGAGAACCTCCAATACCTGCGGGAGTACTCTGGGCTTTTGCAGGAGCCTGAACCGAGAGCGGAAGACCTCGAAAAGCTCTACATCGCCGCGCACACGCTCGCCGGCACGTCGGGCAGCTATGGGTTCCCACAATTCTCGGAAGTCGCGGCGAAAGTGGCGCACATATTCCACTACGCGCTAAATGCCACCCTCACTGCGGACATGCACGGCCCGCTTACCGAGTTCATCTCCGACGCGATTTCCGTGCTCGAGTTTGATTTGCTGCAGATCAGCTCGAGTGGAACGGAAACGTCGAGCGATATTGCCGCCTTCAAGCAGCGGTATGCGTTCGCGTTTCCGGCGGCGCCGTCGCCGGAAGCCACGGCTGATGAAGGTGCGCAAACGGTTGGCGCGGGCGAGCCGATTCCGATGGTCTTTGCGGGGCCGTCGCTTGCCGAGCGCCTCCCGCAGGATGACGAGGTTCCCGAGGAAGTCCTGGAGTTCTTCGTTCCTGAGGCCGAGGAGCACTTACAGGCCGTCACTGAGTGTTTGCTCGCACTGGAGGGCAATCCGAACGCGGACGACATCAACCGGTTGTTCCGCTCGATGCACACGATCAAGGGGTCCGCGGCGCAGGTGGGTCTGCACCGCCTTTCCGCGGTCGCGCACCGGGTGGAGGATCTGATCGGCCGGCTGCGGGATGGCATCTTGCAACCAAGCGCCGAGATTGTGGACCTCTTTCTTCAGTCCGTCGATATTTTGAAGCAATTTCTGCACCGGCAGTGGCCTGGCGATACCGAGATGGCTGCCGTGGTCGATCCTCTTCTGGCTCGCATTGCGGAGCTGGCGCCGGAAGAAGTCGAGGACGCCCCCAGTGAAGCGCCTGGCGCAGAGACTCCCGCTGCCGCGGTGGTGACATCCGAAATTCCGGCGGGAAGCGCGGCCCCTCGTGCTGTCGCACCGAACGCGCTGCCGCAGGCCAAATCCGTGCGCATTTCCCTCGAGTGGCTTGATCGCATGATGAACGCGGTCGGCGAACTTGTGATCAACCGGACGCGCATGCTCGGCCGTTTGACCGAGCTGCAGAAACTCGTCGAAGTGCTGCAGTTCTCGAAGACACGGCTGACCGGCAAGGTATCCGAGTTCCAGGAAAAGCACGAATTCAGCAAGATCCGGCCGACGCTCGTGCCGGGGAGCCAGCCGCCCCAAATGGACACGTTCCGTGCCCACATTACAGCGCTCCCTCCCGTCACTTCCAACGATTTGCTCGAATTCAGCGAACTCGAAATGGATCGCTACGACGATTTCAATATCTTGTCGCGGTCGCTTACGGAAATTTCGGCGGACGTCACGGAGGTTCTCACCCAGCTTGAAGGGTTCATGGGTCGCGTCGATGCGGATATCGACGAGTTCACCAAGCTCGCGCACCATTTGCAGGATGAGATCACGGCCGCGCGCATGGTGCCGATCGGCAATCTTTACACGCGGCTTTCTCGCACGGTGCGCGATGCTGCCAAGGCCTCCGGCAAACCGGTCGACGTCTCCCTGGATGGCGCTGACACGCTGCTCGACAACAACATCATTCAGCATGTTTCCGATCCGCTGATCCATCTCGTGCGCAATGCGGTGGCGCACGGGATCGAAAGCGCCGACGTGCGCCGCAGCGCCGGAAAGTCCGAAAAGGGGCGCGTTGCCGTTCGCGCCTATCATCGCGGCAATCACATCTTCATCGAAGTGGAGGACGACGGCCGCGGAATCGATTACGAAGCTGTTCGCCGCAGTGTGGTCGAATCGGGCGCGATGTCATCGGTCGCAGCTGCGGAATTGTCGGAACGCGAATTGCGCGAGTTTCTCTTCCGGCCTGGATTTTCGACGGCCTCCTCGACCTCCGAGCTGGCCGGCCGTGGCGTCGGTCTCGATGTGGTGCGCTCGAATGTGCACGCGCTCAACGGCGAAATTGAAGTGCGCTCGGAAACGGGCCACGGCGCCTGCTTTACGGTCAAACTGCCGCTCACGTTGATCATTTCGCAGGCGCTCTTCGTGCGTTGCGGTAAGTCGGTGTTCGCATTTCCCTTGGCGGTCGTTGAGGAAATTCGGCGGTTGCGTCCTTCCGAGATCGAAGATGTCGGCGGCAAGCTTCTCACGCGCGTGCGTGATGTGGTCACCGAGGTCGTGCGTCTCGATTCGCGACTGGCTCTACAACCGCTCGAACCGATCAACGGCTACTTGCACATGGTGATCGTGAAAGTGGCGGGGCGGCAGGTGGGTGTTGTCGTCGAGGAAGTTCTCGGCAAGGACGAAATCGTCATCAAGAACCTCGGCGACTATCTGCGCCGCGTCAAACTCTTTCCGGGCACGACCATCGCTCCCGATGGCAGCTTGATCCTGCTGATTGATTTGAACCGGCTCGTGGCTGGCGATGCCGCGGACCGGAACGTTCTCCCGGCATCGTCACCTGCAGCTCGCGTCTTTGCGCCGGGGGCCGAAGCTGTCGCCGCCGGCAGCATCCCGGCCGAAGCCGTCGATCCGATCGCCAACGATCGCGTCGTGGTTGTCGCCGACGATTCCATCAGCGTGCGGAAGTTCGTCGGCAGGATGCTCGAGAAGGCGGGCTATCGCGTCAAGCTCGCTTCGGACGGCCTCGAAGCCTCGGAAATCGTAGCGCAGATCGGCTGCCACCTCGTGATCACCGATCTTGAAATGCCGCGAATGAACGGCTACGAGCTGATGGCCCATCTGCGGCAAGACCCGGCAACCCGGCGCATTCCCGTGCTCGTTGTGACGTCCCGCGCCGGTGCCAAGCACCGAGATCGCGCCATGAAGGAAGGCGCGATGGCGTTCTTGACCAAACCCGTGCAAGAAGATCAATTGATCGCAACCGTCGAGAGCCTGATTGGCTCGGAAGCGCAGCAAGGGAGGCCCGCAGCTGGCCTCGCGCTGCGGCAGGACTGATATGGCGACCGCGTCCGACAAAAAGATTCGCGTCCTGGTCGTCGACGACTCCGCCTTCATGTGCAAGGTGCTGCAAGAGATCATCAACTCCGACCCTCAGATGGAAGTCGTCGGGCAAGGCCGCGACGGCCGCGATGGTGTGGCACTGGCGGAATCGCTGCGGCCGGACGTAATCACGATGGACATCAACATGCCGCATGTCGATGGTCTGCAAGCGACCGAGCTGATCATGTCCCAGCATCCGCGTCCGATCGTCATCGTGAGTTCGGAATCGCGCGAGGGAGCCGCGAGCACGCTCAAGGCGCTCGAGCTCGGAGCGATCGATTTCGTGCCCAAGCCTTCGAGCGGCATCGACCTCGACATGAAGACTGTCCGCGAAGAGCTGACGCGCAAGCTTAAGCTCGCAGCCAAGGTCCGCGTGGTTCGTACGGCGACTCGCTCGAAGCTCGCGATCCCGCAAGCGCCTCCAACCTCGAGCTCCGTTTCGAGCGCAGCGACGATCGCTCAAAACGGCGGCAAGTTCCCGATGATCGTCCTCGCCGCTTCAACGGGTGGTCCCGCCGCTGTCACCCGCGTCGTTTCAGGGCTGCCGAAGGATTTGCCTGCGGCCGTGTTTCTCGTGCTACACATGCCCGCGACCTTCACCAAGCAATTTACCGTGCAGCTGGCGGAGATCTCCGCTCTGCCGGTGAAAGAGGCCGAAACAAACGAGACTCCGCAGCCGGGAACGATCTATCTCTGCCCGGGCTCGCACCATCTCCGCCTCTCCATGAGCGGGAAAATTTCGCTTGATTCCGGCGCTCGAATCGAGGGCTACCGGCCGTGCGCCGATGTCGCGATGGAAACGATCGCTGCCTACGCTCGCGCGCTGACGGTCGGCGTGGTCATGACTGGCATGGGCAATGATGCCGCCAAGGGCGCCAAAGCCGTGAAAGCGGCCGGCGGCTACGTCATCGCCCAGGACGAAGCCACCTCGATGATTTTCGGGATGCCGGCCGAAGCGATCCAGACGGGCGCCGTGGATGAAGTGCTCGCTCTCGATAACATCAGCGCGGCCATCGAGAAACGCGTTGCGAAGCTGAGCCGCCTCGCTCCGGTGGTTGCGCGATGAACGCCGCGCATGAATCCGCCGCGAAACCGCGCCGCGTGCGCCATCCCGAGCGGGTCATTCTCTTCTTTGTGTCGAATCAGATGTTTGCAATTGCGGCGGAGGCCGTACAGGAAATTCGCAGCACCGACAGTCTTGCCGGCGCCGCAAACGAAATCGAAAACCCGCCACTGCCGAAGGTGCGGCACACGGTCGAGCGCGGCCGCCACATCTACTATGTAGTCAACGCTTGCGTGCACTTCGGCTTGCCGGTTACGCGCCCGGCGCTGGCCTTGATCTTGCGGCAGTTCCGCGCCGTCGTGCTGGTCGACCGGATCGAGCGCATGGCGGAAATCTCCGCGGTCTATACGCTCCCTGCCGCTTTCGCCGGAGACGAGCGCCGCTGGTATCGCGGCTTGGCCTATCTCGATGACATGGTAATTCCCGTCATCGCACCCGCCGGATTTCTAACGGCGGAGGAGTTTCAGCTCCTCGACCGCGCCGCGAAAGCGGCCTCGCAGCGTGAGCTAGAAGGAGCGGTTCAGGCATGAACGCTGCGGAAATCGCGGGCCAACCCTCATTCGTCGTGCTGCAGATCGGTAAGCGCCGTTTCGCTTTGCCGTCGGATACGGTCGTCGAACTTGCGCCCCCCGTGCGGCTGCATCGGTTTCCGCACGCGTCGGCCCTTCTTTCGGGCGTGATCGTACGCCGCGGCCGAATCGTGCCCGTCTACGATGCCGCGTCCTTGCTCGTCGGCAATTCTTCACTGACGCAGCGCTTCTATCTGATCGCGCGCCGCCGCGTCGGAGAATCCGCTGACTTCGGAGCAATTCCAGTCAACGGCGAATGCGAACTTGCTTCAGGCGAAATGCTCGTGCCTGCACAAGACCGTCCGGCCTACGTTACGGGGACACTCTCCGTCAATGGCGAGTCGATCGACGTGCTCGATTTCACCACACTCGCTGCCTTGAACGTTCCCGTTGCAGGCAAACCGTCGCGCACGGAGCTGCCGTCATGAGCGCGCCTGCCAATCTTCCGCGAATAATGCTGATCGATAGCAATGTGTACTTTTGCAAGCGCCTCAGTGATGCTCTGAAGCAGCAGGGCTTCGACGTCGTCCCGAGCATGCAGGCGGCCTACGCGCTCACCATGCTCGAGCGCAACACGCCCGCTGCGATCATCTGCGCCACAAACCTGCGCGAGATGGGCGCCTTCGAAATCGCGCCGATTCTTCGCGCCGACCCGAAAACGGCCGGCATTCCTCTGATTGCCGTCGGCAGCGGCGGCGATCAGGCCTTGCTCGAGGCGTATCGAGCGGGGTGCGACGATTTCGTCGACCGTCGCAGTTCTCCATCTGAAATCGCGGCGCATATCCGCAGTTTTCTTTTGAGCCGCCAGGACGGCTTCCAGCCCACCCAGATGCTTTCCAGCGCGGAGACCGCGCTGAGCGGCAGCCTCTCGCACCTCGATCTTCCCGGCGTCATGCAAATGCTCGGGCAGGCGCGCCAGACCGGCGCGCTGCACATCAACGCCGGTGACACGGACGCGATCATGTTCTTCGAAGGCGGCGATATCACGCACGCGGAATGTGGTGCATCGTTTGGAGATGAAGCGGTCGTGCAGATCGTCAAGGCGTGCCACTCTACCGCCGCCGGAGTATACAAGTTTGTGTACGGAGCGACGGCGGCGCAGCGCACCGTGCTGCGCTCGGCCACCGACCTGCTGCTCGATGCGATGCGCGAGTTCGACGAGGAAAAGCGCGACGAAAACGAGGTAGAAGAGCACGCCGAAAAGGAGTCGTCATGAGCGAAACCGAAACACCTACGGCTGCGCGTACTCCGACGGTCTACTTCATCGACGACAGCGCGACCATGCGCGAGGTGATCAAGATTGCCTTCCGGAAGGAGAACATCCACGTCGTGACCTGTCCCGACGCCGCCTCCGCTCTCGCTCAGTTCGGCGAAACCGCACCAGACGCAGTCATCACAGACGTGATCATGCCGGATAAGGATGGCTACGAAGTCTGCCAGTTCATCAAGCAGCACGAGCAATTCGGCCGCACGCCCGTGATCCTGATGTCCGGCGTCGTGAACAAGACAGTTGCCGAGAAAGCGATGGCTGTCAAGGCGGACGAGCTGGTTCGCAAGCCGTTTCAGCCGCAGGAGCTGATCGCGCGCGTGAAGAACCTGCTGAATCCGAGGCGGTCCGTGGTCAGCGCTCGGGATGCTGCATCCGCTGATTCTGCCGGAGCCCAGCGTCCCGCCGCGCAGGTCTTGACGGGTCTTTTTGCGCCGAATCCAGTCCCCGCGGCGGCCCCTCCAGCCTCACGCCCGGCTGCTTCGCTAGCTGGACCACCCGCAGGACGCGCTGGAGCGCCGCTCGGGGCAGCGCCTCCGCCAATGCCGCGCCCGGCAGCACCGGCTGCGGCGTCTGCTCCGGCAGAGATGGCCAAACTGCGGAGTGAGGTCGTCCGGCTCGAGCTCCTTGTAAAGAAACTTCAGGCCTCGCTCGAAGCTGAAAAGCAGTATTGCGCGGCTCTCGAGGCCCAGCTGAAGGCTCTTCAAGAAGTCTGATCGCGTTCGGATTCATCTGAATCGGCGGACGCGTCGTCGCTTCTTACTTGTGTACGAGGTCACGGGCGGCCCTTGACCCGCACGCCGGCGCGCTCTACTCTGTATCCACCTCTCTGAGTCAGGCGGTTCGTGTTTGGCTAGGCGCGTTGTTTCGGAGGTTTTGTGGGGCGCCGCAGCGAACAGCGCATCGCCGTTTCCTTGCCGGTCACCGTGCGCGGTCTCGACACGCAGGGAAATCCCTTCACGATCGCCACGGAAACGAACGACATCAGCTTTTCCGGCGCATCGCTCAACGGCTTGCAAGACCTCGTTCAGCCCGGCGCGAAAATTGAAGTCGAAAGCCAAGGCCGCAAAGCTTGGTATCGCGTCAGTTGGGTCGGGGAGAATGGAAACCCCAGGGTCGGTCGCGTCGGCCTCCGTTCTCTCGAGCGCGGGCGGTATATCTGGGGCATTGCGCCGAAAGGCTGGGAGCCCGACACGTATGAACCGGTAAGGCCGCCGGAGGCGAGCGCCTCGCTTGCGCCGATAGCAGCTGCGTTTGGTTCATGGAATGGGACGGAGCGCCGCCAGTTCGCGCGACACACCTGCCGCTTCGCCGTTCGAGTGTCGCCTGAGAATGGCGCTGCCCGTACGGAAGGCAAGATCACAGACATTTCTCTCGGCGGCTGCTATGTCGAAACGCTTTTGCCGTTTCCTGCCAGTACGTCCGTCAGGCTGTCGTTCATGATCGACGACGTTGCGATCGACGTTTCGGGCAGAGTCGGCTCGTCGCAGCTTGGCACAGGAATGAGAATTGAGTTCACGGCGATGAGCCCCGCTGTGTTCGAGGCGCTGCGCAGATTTGCTCCGCCGGTCGCTCTCTCCGTCAAATCCTCGGCATCCGTTGCTGCTACGTCGTCTGAAGCACTGGACGCCGTCGTTCATCTGCTCGTGCGCAAAGGCCTCCTGACAGCGGAAGAATTCTCGGAAGAGTTGGAAAGAGTCAAGAGCCGGCGGGTTGTGGTTCCTGCGTAGGCCGTCCTCGCGTCTCGGCAGCAGTCAATCGAGACCGTTAGCCTGGAGAAATTCCCGTGCTATTTCGATAACGTCTCTTCCCTCTGCTGCAACTGCGTAGTTCATCTTCAGCATTTCGGCGTCGGAGATTCTCCCGGCCAGTTCGCTAATCGCATCGCGCACTTCCGGATACCGTGCCAGCGTATCGGCGCGGACTACGGGCACCGCCTCGTAGGGCGGGAAATAGCGTTTGTCGTCTTGCAGGATTACCAGATCACGTGCCGCAAGCAGCCCGTCTGTGGCATTACCGGCGACCAAATCCACCTGCTTGTCGAGCAGTGCGCGGTATAGAAGGCCAAGATCCAGAATGCGCGGCGGCGCTGCGAACCGCAATCCGTATGCCTGCACGAGACCGGGATATCCGTCCGGTCGTTCCATGAATTCGTATCCGAACCCGGCGCGCCATTGAGGCGTGTAACGAGCCGCTTCCGAAAGCGTGGTGATGCGGAGATTTCGGGCGTCTTCGCCTCGAATCACGATTGCAAACGTGTTATTGAACCCCAATGACGGCATGACCTCGATCTGGAACCGCTGCATGTACTCGCGCTTCACGGTCGCCCAAACGGCGGCGGGATCGCTCTCGATGGGATCATGCAGGATGGCGGTCAGCGCCGTGCCCGTGTATTCGACGTATGTGTCGATCCGCCCGGCGAGCAGCGCCTGCTGGCAGATGTAGCTGCCGGCGAGATAGAAGCGGCGCTCGACGCGGAGATGCGTCCGCGCCTCGATGTGCTGCGCCAGGATTTCGCCGAGCAGCGCCTGCTCGGGAAAATTCTTCGAACCCACAACGATTGTGTCGGCCCGGCGCGAGTCGCAGGCAGCCAGCGCCACAGCCAGCGACAAGACAAGCGAAGCCGCGAGTCGCAGCAACGCTCCATTGGCTCTCATCCGTGCCTTATCGAGCCGGGCGTAGCACCCGCTCCATGATACCGATGAGAAGATCAGCACCCAAGGCGAGGATCGCCGCCGGAACGGCTCCGGCCAGAATCAGTTGGTTGTTTACCATGGCGAGACCCCGAAAGATGAACTCGCCCAGTCCTCCGGCGCCTACCGCCGCCGCCACGGTCGCGATCCCGATTGTCAGCACCGTCGCCACTCGTACCCCCGCAAGGATCGTCGATATCGAAAGCGGCAGCTCCACCTGAAAAAGAATCTGCCTCCCAGTCAATCCCATTCCCCGCGCCGCCTCGCGAATGGCCGGATCGACGCCCGCAATTCCGGCAGCCGTGTTTCGGATGATAGGGAGCAACGCGTACAGAGTAAGCGCAGCAATCGCTAGGCGGTCCGCGCGGTCACCCAGCCAGGGAAGCGGAAGTAGGAACCCGAGCAGCGCAAGGCTCGGGATGGTCTCGGCGACGTTGGCGCTCCCTAGGATCGGCTTCGAAAGCCACGGCCTCTGCGCCACGACGATTCCCAGCGGCACTCCAATCGCGATGGCCAGCACCATCGTCGCACCGACCAGCCATACGTGCTCGAGGGTCGCTTGCAGGATTTCATTCGAGTGCTGCGAGAAAAACTGGCTCACGCTCATTGCCCCCTCTCAAATCCCTCGAGTGTATGCAGCTGCGCTGCATATGCCGCGGCGACAGGCTCCTCGGATCGCAGAAACTCTCGCGGCGAATAGAGGCCCTTCAGTTCGCCCGCTTCCATCAATGCGATTCGAGTCCCGAGCAGCAGCGCCTCGCTCGTGTCGTGCGTCACGATCACGATCGTTTTCCCCAGCCCTTTCTGCAGCGCCTGAAATTCCATGCGGATTTCTGCCCGCGTGAGCGGATCGAGCGCGCCAAACGGTTCATCCATCAGCAGAATGGGCGGATCGGCCGCCAGTGCACGCGCTAGGCCCACTCGCTGGCGTTGGCCCCCGGAAAGTTCGTGCGGATAGCGTTTGAGGAAAAGCCCTGGCTCGAGTCCCACGAGCGCCAGCAGTTCGTACGTGCGCGGGCGAATGTTGGGCTCAGGCCATCGTTCCAGCCGGGGGACCAGGGCGACGTTTTGTTCGACCGTGTAGTGCGGAAACAAGCCGGTTTCCTGAATCACGTAGCCGATATGCCGCCGGAGTGCGATAGGGTCCCATTCGATCGTTCGCTGCCCCTCGACCAAGACTTCGCCTTCGCTCGGATCGATGAGTCGGTTGATCAGCCGCAGGGCGGTTGTTTTTCCTGCTCCGCTGCGGCCCAAAAACACAAGCGTCTCGCCGCTTCGCACGCTGAAGCTGATCTTGTTGAGCAACGTCTGGCCGCCGGGAAGCCGGTAGCTTGCGTCGCGGAATTCGATGACGTTGCCATCCCTGGCAGCGTTTGCTGCGTCGCTCATGCGCGCGCACTCTTCTCGAAAAATCGCCGGATGTTGCGCAGAACGCGAGCCAGCATCGCCTCCGTCAGCTTGCCGGTGAACGTGTTCTGCTGGCTTGGGTGGTACGAAACGAACAGGCGCGGCAGCCCCTCGCCCAGTTCGTAGCTCGCGCCGTGACGAAACTGGACCCCGCTGTGGCTTTGCAGTTCGCCTCGATCCTTGAGCAGTCGCAAGTAGGCGCGCATTGCAATCCCACCCAAGGCGAGCACCGCGCGCGGCCGCAAAATGTCGAGCTCCTGCTCAAGGTACGGGCGGCATTGTCCCAGTTCGGACGGAAGAGGCTTGTTTGCCGGCGGCGCACAGCGAAGCGTGGCCGTGATGTATGCGTTGGTGAGCTGCAAGCCGTCGTCCCGGCTCACAGAGGTCGGCTGGTTCGCGAAGCCCGCGCGATGAAGCGCGTTGTACAGAAAATCTCCCGACCGGTCGCCGGTGAACATCCGGCCGGTGCGGTTCGCCCCGTGCGCCGCTGGCGCGAGACCAAGGACTAGCAACTTCGCACTCGGGTCACCGAAGCCCGGTACGGGCTTGCCCCAGTAGTCCCATTCGCGGAACGCGCGGCGCCGTTCGCGCGCGATCTTCTCTCGATAACGCACCAGCCGGGGACATTTCCGGCATGTGACGATTTGCTCGCTCAATTGGCGCAGGGCGTCTGCCATGGCGTAGGGAGACGCTACCACGAATCCTTTGCTTCCTCGAAGCCGTCCTATTATCCGTCGGTTTTCTGCCCGGCCAGAGTCCACAGGACTCCACGCTTGCGCTTGGCCCCGCTTGCTCTAACATGAGCGAGTGAATAGTACGGTGGCAAGTCGCAGAACAGCACGGACAAAACGAAGGCTCGCGGCCGGATCCGATGCTGAGGGCCGAGCGGGTTCTACCCGACAATGCTGCCGAGTAGAATTCGTGCTAAGTTGCTGAAAGCAAAGACTCGAGGCTGATTCTACTCGACAATACTTCGTGGCCCTCGGAGTTGCGCTCCCGTGAATACTTCAACCGAAAAAATCGTCATCGGTGAAGCTGATCCAGCCAGCCGCGAGATGCTTCTTCGGGTCGCCCAGAGCGCTGGCTATAGCGCCTCTGCCTCCGCGACCGCTCGTGAGGCGTTGGAAGCACTTCGTCAGACGAATCCGGATCTCCTGTTGCTCAATGCTGCCTCGGCAAAAGCCGGCGATTTGAGCGCTCCAGAGATCATTGCGGCGATCCGCGGATCTGCAGCCACGGACAAAATCCGCGTGATTCTAGCCGTCGGACCAGACGCTCGGGAGCGCGCCGCGGCTCTCGACCTCGGCGCGGATGATGCAATCTCACTGCCTTGGGACGCCGCCGAACTCCTGGCGCGGGTGCGCGCCCAGCTTCGCCAACGGCGCTCGGACCAGTCGCTTCTCGAGAAAATGCAGCTTGCCGAAGAGGGACAGAAAATTGCCCACACGGCTTTTGACGCTCTCGCCGTCACAGAGAAGATGGCGCAAGACGCATCTTCCCTCGACCGGCGGCTCAAGATCGGCGTTAGCGCCGTGTTCCTCATCGCACTCGTCATGGCGGCGATCTATTTCCTCTTCGCCCGCAATACACAACAGAGCCTGCAGCGAACCACCGCCGTCATCGCCCGGCTCGAACGCGGCCTCATGCACCAGGAAGATTTGATGACGCAAGCGCGCAAGCTGCGCGAAGAGCAAGGGGCTGCAAGTGCCGAGTCCGCCGACCGTCTGCAGAAGGCCGGTGAGGCCGCGCAACCAGAAAACGATTCCACCGCCGGCTTCATTCACGAAGACGTGCAGAGCGTTTGTCTGCTCCACGTGAGTGTCGCGTTTCGTAATCAACAAACGGGCCAGCGCCTGCGTTACGCCGGCTTGAACCAGCAGGGAGAACCGCTGCAGGATAGCGACGGCAATCCCATCCTGACTCTGGAAGGAAACGGCCCGGAGGTGAAACTGGACGTCTTCGGCACGGGGTTCCCCGTGAGTTCGGACGGTCGAATCATTACGAACCACCACGTCGCTGAGCCCTGGTGGAAGAACGACGAAATGAGCGCCCTGACAAACGAGGGATTCCAGGCGGAGATATCTTCGATCCATGCCTATTTCCCCGGTGACCCGCGCGCCTTTACCGCAGAGATCGAAGGCGTATCGAAAGACGCGGACCTTGCGACGATGCGTGTGCAGCTCCAGGACCTCAAGCGCCCAGTCCTGTCGATTGACTCGAGCAAGGCGGCGGCCGTGCCGGGCGAACCTATCGTGCTGATGGGCTATGCCACGGGGCTCGCTGCGATCCTCGCGCGGACCGACGAAGACACGGCCCAGCAGATTGTGAAGCAGAGCGGCGGCGACCCGTCTCAAATCCTCGGTGAACTGGCCCGCCGCAACTTGATCCACCCGCTCATCACGCAGGGCCATATCGGCGATGTCCTGCCGGACAAGATCGTTTTCGACGCGCAGACCACGTCCGGCGGTTCTGGCGGGCCGCTCTTCAATCGGGAGGGAAAAGTCATTGGCGTCACGTACGCAGTTCTGCAGGGTTTCGGCGGCTCGAACTTCGGGATTCCCATCCGCTTTTCGGAGCCGCTGCTCGGTGGAGCCGCCGCGCACGCGTCAAATTGACACTCTGTGGTGGCCCGGCTAGCATGGTGTGAGCCGTTCGTCCCCCGCATATGAACAGCAATTCACAAGGCAAGAACATTCTCGACCGGATTGTCGAGGCGCGGCGCGAATCCATCGCCCACAGGAAACGTGTGCTTCCCGAAGTGGCGCTCAAACTGGCTGCCCAGAAAGTCGAACCGCCGCGCGATTTCGCCGCCGCCCTTTGCGGCGACGGCTACAACATCATCGCCGAGTTGAAGAAAGCTTCTCCCTCACGAGGCGTGATTCGCGCGGAGTACGCCCCTGCGGAGCTTGCGCCGCGGCTCGAGGCGGCTGGCGCTGCGGCGCTCTCGGTGCTGACGGAAGAGGATTTTTTTTCCGGTTCCCTGGCGGATTTGAAGGCGGCGCGCAAGGCCGTTCAGATTCCCGTTCTTCGGAAGGATTTCATCATCGATCCATGGCAAGTGTGGGAAGCGCGTGCGGCCGGCGCCGACTCGTTTCTCCTGATCGTGGCGATTCTGACCGATGAAACTCTCCGCGAATTGCTGGAGCTGGGCCGTTCACTGAAGATGGAGCCGCTGATCGAGGTTCATTCGCGCCAGGAACTCAACCGTGCTGTTGCCGCGGGGGCGCGTATCATTGGAGTGAACAACCGCGACCTGCGCGATTTCGAAGTTCGGTTGGAGACGTCGCTCGAACTGATCGGGGAGATTCCCGAGAGCTGCATCGCTGTGAGCGAGTCCGGTCTGCGCACACGTGACGATCTCGCTCGCCTGCGCGGCCCTGGGTTCGACGCCTTCTTGATCGGGGAACAATTAATGAAAGAGGCAGATCCGTGCATCCCGCTGCGCGAATTGATCGGGCCCGTCGGCGCGGGCCGGTTGAGCCAGACGGGCGCGTGAGCGCAGTCCGCATGCCAAGGACGATGGTCAAGATTTGCGGCATCACGAATTGGAGGGACGCGAAGCGAGCGGTAGACGCCGGAGCGGACCTGCTCGGCTTCAACTTCTACGAACGAAGTCCACGCTACATCGCGCCCGCCAAAGCGCAACGGATTGTGCGGCGATTGCCGAAACGCGTCTCAGCGGTTGGCGTGTTCGTGAATGAGAGCGAGGAGAAGATGCTCGGTGTCGCCCGAGCGGTCGGACTGAGCGCGCTACAATTGCATGGCGACGAGTCGCCGCTTACCGTTGCGCGGCTGCGGCGCTCGTTGCCCGTGATCAAGGCGGTGCGAGCTGGCAAGGCATTTCGGCCGGCGCAGCTTTCTTGCTACAAACGCGCTTCGGCGATTCTCCTGGACGGTTTTGACCGGCGCTTGCGCGGCGGAACGGGCAAGACATTTGACTGGCGCGTGGCTCGGCGCGCGAAGCGCTACGGGCGGATCTTTCTCGCCGGCGGACTGACGCCGGAAAATGTCGCTGACGCGATCCGCACGGCAGAGCCGCACGCGGTCGATGTCTGCAGCGGCGTGGAAGCGAAGCCCGGCAAGAAGGATCCGAAGCGGCTGCGGCAGTTCATGCAGGCCGTGGCTGTCGCGCAGAAGCGAAGGGCAAAGCGATGAGCTACGTCATGAATATCGTCCGGGAAAACGGGCGCTACGGCCCGTACGGTGGGCGCTACGTCCCGGAAACGCTGATGGCGCCGCTGGAAGAGCTTGAGAAGGCGTATCTCGAAGCGCGCTCGGACCGCCTCTTTCAGGCCGAGCTTTCGACTCTGCTTCGTGATTTCGCAGGGCGGCCCACGCCGCTGCAATTCGCTTCGCGTCTGACCGAGAAGCTCGGCGGGGGGCGCATCTACATCAAGCGCGAGGACCTGCTTCATACCGGCGCGCACAAGATCAACAACTGCCTCGGACAGGGCCTGCTCGCCGAACGCATGGGCAAGAAACGTGTGATCGCAGAGACCGGCGCGGGCCAGCATGGCGTGGCCACGGCCACCGTCGCGGCGCGCCTCGGCCTTTCCTGCACCGTGTACATGGGCACGGAGGACATGGAGCGCCAGCGACTCAATGTGTTTCGCATGAGGTTGCTTGGCGCCGAGGTGATTGGCGTCGACGCCGGAAGCCGAACACTCAAGGACGCCATCAACGAAGCGATGCGCGACTGGGTCACCAACGTCCGCACGTCGCACTACCTGCTTGGATCCGTGCTCGGAGCGCACCCTTATCCGATGATTGTTCGCGATTTCCAGAAAATTATCGGGGAAGAGGCGCGCGAACAAATCCTGCGCGCAGAGAAACGTCTTCCCGATTACCTCTTCGCGTGTGTGGGAGGCGGTTCGAACTCCATCGGGCTCTTCCACGCGTTCCTCAAGGATGCGGCAGTGAAAATGGTTGGAGTCGAAGCCGGTGGCCGCGGAAAAACTCTCGGCGAGCACGCCGCGCGCCTAGCCGCCGCGCAGGGATTTACGGGCGCGCATCCCGGCGTTTTGCAGGGGACGTACACGTACGTGCTGCAAACGGCGGATGGTCAAATCGCGACCACGCATTCCATCTCCGCTGGCCTGGATTATCCGGCGGTCGGGCCCGAGCACGCCTGGCTCGCCGATCAGCACCGCGCGGAGTACACGGCCGTGACCGACGCGGAAGCCATCGAAGGCGCGCGGACGCTCGCACGCACGGAAGGAATCATTCCCGCTCTCGAATCGGCGCACGCCGTGGCGGAATTGATGCGCCGCGCTCCGAAAATGCGGAAAGACGAAATCGTCATCCTCAATCTTTCCGGTCGTGGCGACAAAGACATGGAAACACTCTCCCGCTATGTCTGAAGCCGCGCCGACCAAATCATCATCTGGAGGCTACACTTCAGCCGAGGCTGCTGGACGAATCACTCGCCGCTTTCGCGAACTTGCCGCCACAGGCGAAATCGGACTCGTCGCATACATCACGGCGGGCGACCCTTCTCTCGAAGCCAGCGAGAAGATCGTCTTGGCTGCGGCGGAGGCGGGTGCGGACGTCATCGAGGTGGGAGTGCCCTTCAGCGATCCAGTCGCTGACGGACCCACGATCCAGCGGGCCAGCGAGCGAGCACTGCGCGCCGGGACGACGCTAGCCGGCGTGATCGACTTGATTCGCCGGCTTCGCGCGCGAACAAACGTGCCGTTTGTGCTGTTCAGCTACTTCAATCCGATCCTGCAGATGGGCCTCGAGAAGTTTGCCGAGGCCGCCTCTGCTGCGGGCGCGGACGGCGTTCTTGCGACCGATTTGACTCCCGAAGAGGCGTCTGAGTATCGCGCGATCATGCACGCGCGCAGGCTCGACACGATTTTTCTGGCAGCGCCGACATCGACCGACGAGCGTCTCAAAAAGATTTCCGAGTTTTCAAGCGGCTTCTTGTATCTGATCTCACGCACCGGAGTGACGGGAGCGCGTGAGGCGCTGCCCGAGGATTTGCCCGCCCTCGCAAGGCGCGCAAGGCAGTTCACCAAGCTGCCGCTCGCGGTTGGTTTCGGCATTTCGCAGCCCGAGCACGTGTCGATTCTCGGCGGAGTTGCGGACGCAGCGGTGGTCGGCTCCGCGTTGGTCGCTGAGATCGAGAAGGCTGCAACGCCTGACGCAGCCGCTGCAGCGGTGGCCGATCGAATTCGCGTCCTCAAGCGCGCCGCGCGCGAAGGGATCAGCCGCCGCAGCTCATGACAGCCGTCGCAATCTGAGGAGACATGGACAAGCGCGTTCCGAATGCCGGGGCTGTGATTGGCCGTGTCAAAGACGGCGCCACGATTCTCGTGGGGGGCTTCGGCTGCTGCGGAGTTCCCGAGAATTTAATCGGCGCGCTCATCCGGCAAGGCACGAAGAATCTGACCATCGTCTCAAACAACCCTGGAATCGAGGGTTTCGGCGTCGGAGCGCTGATCGAAAACGGGCTCGTGCGAAAACTGATTGGCAGCTATGTGGGCGGCAATAGGACTTTCGAGAAGCTCGCGTTGGCCGGCGAAATCGAAATGGAGCTGAATCCGCAGGGCACTCTGGCCGAACGCATGCGCGCCGCTGGCGCCGGGATCCCCGCATTTTTCACGCCGACGGGCTATGGAACGATGGTGGCCGAAGGCAAGGAAGTGCGAGAGTTCAATGGCCGGCCGCATATTCTGGTTCCAGCGTTGCGCGGCGATTTTGCGTTCGTGAAGGCATGGAAGGGCGATCGCTGGGGCAATCTCGTCTATCGGAAAACTGCGCGCAATTTCAACGCAGTGGTGGCAACCGCGGCCGACTGCGTGATCGCGGAAGTCGAGGAACTGGTCGAACTGGGCCAGCTCGATCCCGACAGCGTCCACACGCCGGGCGTTTTCGTCGACGCAATCTTTCAAGGCGCGGAATACGTGAAGCCCATGGAGCCGGGCCCGAAGCGGAAGCGTTAGGAGAGACGATGCCCGAAATCGACAAGCGAGAGTTAATCGCTCGCCGCGTAGCGCAGGAGCTTCGCGACGGCTATTACGTCAATCTCGGAATCGGCATTCCGACGCTCGTCCCGAACTATCTGCCGCCCGGCATCGAAGTGATCCTGCAGTCGGAGAACGGCATGCTGGGCATCGGGCCGTATCCCTACGAGGGTGAAGAGGACCCCGACCTAATCAATGCCGGAAAAGAGCCTGTGACGGAGATTCCCGGGTCCGCCTATTTTTCGAGTGCCGAGTCGTTTGCCATGATTCGCGGCGGGCACATCGACGTAAGCGTGCTCGGCGCATTGCAGGTGGATGAGCAAGGTAACCTTGCGAACTGGGCCGTGCCGGGAAAGGTGTTGAAGGGTATGGGCGGCGCAATGGACTTGGTAGCCGGAACCAAGCGCGTGATCATCGCGATGGAGCACGCCACGAAAGAAGGCGGCCCGAAAATCATGAAGAAGTGTTCGCTCCCGCTTACCGGCGTCGAAGTGGTCGACCTGATTGTCACAGAGCTTGCCGTCATCGAAGTGACGCCGCAGGGACTGTTGTTGCGGGAGGTTGCACCCGGCGTGACTCCTGAGGCCGTCCAGAAAGTGACCGAACCGACGCTGCGAATTGCGACCGATTTGAAGACGATTTGCGTGACGCCCGAGACGGTTCGGCGGTAGTATGCACGAACACCGGCCGTTTGCCGCAGCAACTGGCGCGGCGCAAAGATCTCAGGCACGTTCCGGGAGAGGCAATGGAGCCACACTCGATTGTGGTGCTGAGCCTGCATAGTCCGAAAGAGAGAATCTGGGGCGAACTGGTCGGCATTTCTAGCGCGGGCGTAACGCTTCGCGGCATCGATCTGGGTTCGTTTGACGATTTTGTGAGTCAGGTGCTGCACCCAGAGGGCGACCGGATCGGGTTGCCGACGCTCTTTTTTCCGATGGTCCGGATCGAGCGCATTGCGCTCGACGAAGCGCGCGGCTCGATACCTTCGCTCGCCGAGATGTTTGAGAAAAAGGTGGGCCGCTCGCTGGCCGACTACCTCGAGCAGTTCGCCTGACCAGCGGCTCGCTGCGCGCCTCCCGATAACGCCATGAACAGCCGGATATTCACCGTTCCGAACCAACTGACGTTTGTGCGGCTCGCGTTCCTGCCGTTTTTCATCATCGCGATCGAATACGAGCGATACGGGGCGGCTCTGGCGATTCTCGTGGTGGCGGGCTTTACGGACGGACTCGACGGGTGGCTTGCGCGGGGGTTGAATCAAAGGACGCCGCTCGGGGCCTATCTCGATCCGATTGCGGACAAGCTGCTGCTTTCCTCATCGTATTTTGTGCTGGCGCTCAAGGGAAAGATCAGTTGGTGGCTGACGATTTTGGTGCTGAGCCGCGACGTCCTGGTGCTGGCCACAGCTGCGGTAATTCTCCTAGTCGTTGGTTACCGGCCGTTTCCGCCCAGCATCTGGGGAAAAGCGACAACATTTTTCGAGATCTTGCTGATTCTACTGGTTCTCGTTATCGAAGTGTGGGGACGGGAAGAGCTGGCAATTGTTCGCGAAGTGTGCGGTTTCATCGTAGCTGCGTTCGTTGTGATCTCTGGCCTGCACTACGCAATCGTTGTATCCCGACGGCTGCATTCCGAGCCGTAAAGCCGACTGCCCTCGATTCGGCCTCAGCCGGCGCTTCGAAGCCACAGCGCCATCATGACAAAACTCGCCACCACGACGACGGCAGTGATCCAGCCGAGGATATAGGCTCGTTTTCGCGCCTCCGGCGTCGCTGGCGGCCGGTCCGGCAGGATCCTTCCGAGGATGAATCCGGTGGCAAAGCCGCCTGCATGAGCGAAGTTATCGATATTTGGGGACGTCAGGCCCCAAATGAGAATAAAGGCAAGCCAGATGAGAAGTTGGCTGCGAAGCATCCGTGAACTGGCGCTGCGGTTTCCCACAGTCGTCGCAAGTAGCACGCCAATCAAGCCAAGCAGAGCGCCGGAAGCGCCCACGCTTTGGTGCCCAATCACGCTGCTGCTCACCACATAGCCGCCGACCCCCGACGCCACGTAGATGAAGAAATATCGTGCTGAGCCATATCGCTCTTCGATCTGCGGGCCCACGTCCATCAACATCCACATGTTGAAGACGATGTGCAGCAGGCTGCCATGGAGAAAGATGGCCGTTACGAACCGCCACGCCTGCCCGGTGGCCAATATGTACGGAAACGGGATCGACTCTCCCAAGCGGAGGAGGACATCCCCTCGAATCGCGGCAAAATCGAAAATGGCCGAGAATCCCCCTGACGTCGGCATCGGGAAGCCGCCTTCTCGAACCGTCGCAAGCAGGCTGACCACGTAGAGCACGCAACTGACACTCAAAATTGCGTAGGTAACTGGAGACGCCGAAGGCATGAGGCTGCCGACCGATTTGCTCGCGGCGGCAAGAGAGAATGTCAGGTTGGCGCCGCACTGGTGGCAACGGGTCGCCGTGGCGCCGACAAGAGTGCCGCACGCCGGACAGAGCTTCGGGCGAGGAGGCTCCTTTTGGCCGATGAAGGCGCTGCTGGTTTTCTTGCGGAGTTGATCGAGTCTCCAGCGCAGGCGGGGCGGGATCGGCAATGGGGTTCGTTTCCTTGCGAGAATGTAGGCGCGTTCCTATAATACCGGACTTAAGTGAAAACGAGTGAATCAGGACACTCCTTGAGGCTCCGCTGCTCGCCTGTAATCTCTTCAAGCAATGCAAGGTACATCTCAGGACAAGCACGGACGAAATGCCGCCTGCGGCTTGTTGTCCTTCTGGCATTTCCATTAATCGCGGTGGGCTGCGCGCATCACAAATACACGACGCAGCCTCCCGTCCCATCGCCGCCGGAGCAGCCAGCGCCTCCGGCTCCTTTACCTTCGCCGTCCTCCGGACCTCCTCCGGCAGCCGAGCGGCAGCCCGCCGTGCCCGGCGAATATGTGGAAGAAGGGGTGGCGTCTTGGTACGGGATACCGTTCGATGGGCATCGCACATCGAACGGCGAAATTTATGACATGCACCAATTCACGGCCGCGCATCGAACGCTGCCGTTTGGCGCGGTTGTGCGCGTGACGAATCTGCGCAACGGAAGGCAGACCGAGGTGCGCATCAACGACCGCGGACCGTTCGTGGCCAACCGCGTGATCGATCTTTCGTTGTCGGCTGCGCAGGCGATCGGTATGGTAGGGACCGGCACCGCGCCGGTGCGGCTCGAGATGATGGCCGGGCCGAATCCGCTCGTGGGCTTCTTCGGCGTGCAAGTGGGTGCATTTCAGGTGCAGGACAACGCCGAGCACCTTCGGGCGCGGCTGGCGATGAGTTATTCGCCCGTCAACATCGCGCTGTACGACTCGCCGAACGGGCTGTTCTATCGAGTTCGCGTGGGCCGGCTGCCGACGGAGAACGCGGCGCGCCAGCTCGCCGATCAATTGAGGGCCAACGAGCAGTTCACGACGTTCGTCGTGCGCCTCGACGACTAGCGAATGATGCGATCGGTTCGAGAAAACCGGGCGGCCAGAATGTTGCGCTTTGCTCGTCATGCCGAAACTCCTGCCGCGATCTTGGCTACCGCGCTGCTTGGCGCAGCGCTGCTGCTCACGCTCCCTCTACACGCACGCAATCAAGCCAATTCGCCTGCGACCTGGACGGTGACGATCGTTCTTCCGCCGAAGCTGATGGCCGGCCACCCGGCGACGCTGGCGGTCCTTGGCGTGGATGGAAAGCTGGCGGCAGGCGTCAAAGTGGACTTGAGCGACGGCCAAAGCGTCAACACCGACAGGACGGGACGCGCGGTCTTTAGCGTCGCCCCGACTGGCGACTATCTTCTGGCAAAGAGTTCCGGCGCTTTGGCAGCCGCACTGATTGATCCAGCCAGTGCCGCGAGCGAACCGAAGGCCATCACGCTGCCGGCTATCGTATCCGCGCAGGATCGCTTCTGGATTTGCGGCGCCGGGCTGAGCGGTGAAGCAGACGCCAACGAAGTGCGAATCAACGGGCAGCCTGCGCTGGTCATGGCTGCATCGCCGATATGTCTGGTTGCACTGGCGGGACCGAACACGAAACCGGGGCCAGCGTCGGTATCTGTTGACGCACCGGGCGTCCATTGGAGCGCGACGACGACGCTGGTTGCGCTCACATTTGAGGCGCCCAGGCCGTCGCTACGACCCGGTGAAAAGGGCCAACTCATAGTCCGCGCGCAAGGCGCCACCCAGAAGATGCGGATCGTGGTGCAGAACCAGACTCCAGGAGTGCTTAAATTCATCCGGGGAGATGTGCAGGAAGTTCTTACCAGTGGCGGACCGCAGAATCTCGCGCCCGTGAAGGTGCAGACAATCGCCTCTGGGAACTTCTCATTCAGTGCGCGCCTCATGCCACAGACCGACGCGGCTTCCGCAGGGCGTTACTTGCGGGCTGCCGTGTCCCTTGCGCCCAAGCAAACACAGCGTGAGCTTTCAATTTTGGCAGACCGGCTCGCGCGCCATCCTCGAGAAAGTCCAATGGTGCGTGCGCAAATGCAGGCAATCGCCGCAAACACAATCGCGGGTGATCTTCGGACCCTGCTGGAGGCGGCCAGCGACGCTCTTTGAAACCCAGCGGAGCGAATTCCCAAGCGGCCCGACCTGTTTATTTTCCGGTTGCGGATTCGAGCGCTTTGGGCGCTGATTCGGGCAGCGCTCCCTGCGACATTTGCGCCAGAGAGTTGCGCGCGCGAGTGAGCTTGGTATCCGCGTCTTCGTAACTCCTTTGCGCGTTGCGAAGATGCGTGCCCAGCTTCTCGTACACATCCGCGAAGGATTCGAGCTGTTTCTCCAGGCCAGCTAGACTGGCGAAGAGATGCCGCGCGTTCTCCTCGATCTGCTGGCCGCGCAGGCTTAGGGCGATGGCGCCCAGGCACGCGTAGAACGTGTTCGGCGAAACTGGGAAGACCCGTTTGCTGCGGCAGTACTCGTCCAAGCGGCCGTACTTCGGGTCCTCCGTCATCAGCAGCTCGTAGTAGACACCCTCGGACGGCACGAACATCAGCGCGTAGTCGAATGTGTGCTCATCGGGAAGGATATATTTCTCTGCGATGGAATCGGCGTGCTTGCGCACGGCCTGTGAAAATTCGCGACGGGCGTCTTCTCCAGTTTCAAGGAGCCGCCGGTAGGAATCGAGCGGGAATTTCGAGTCGATTGGCAGAATGTGGTCGGAGCTGCGGACGATCGCATCCACGATGGCGCCAGTTGAAGCGAAACGATACTGCGTGGTGTATGCGCTTTGCGGCAGCGCGTCTTCCAGGATTCGGTCGAGCGTGACTTCTCCGAGCGAACCACGCGTCTTCGCGCCGCCGAGCACGGATTGCAGTGTCTGTGCAGCCTTCGAGAGGTCCTGGCTCGTCTGGTACACCTCGCCGATCTTCTGGCTCATCTGCAACAACACGTTTGTGGAAGACTCGAGCCGCTGCGCCACATCGCGCTGGGCCTGGCTCGCAAGGTTTCCCGTGGAGGCCACCCCTGTTTGAAGTTCCTGGCGGACTTGGCCCAGCTGCTGGGTCACGGACTGCATCAGGTGATTGATCTGAGCCGACATGTTCTGGCTCTGGCTGGCGAGCGAGGCTTGCATTTCCTGGCGGACGCTCGACAACTCCGCCGCCGATCGCCGGTTCGCCGACCACACGATGACGGCCACCACTGCGGCTACCACAACGATGCTGAGTGCAATCCAGGCAATAGCGATCATGATCCCCTGCTTCTCAAAGCCGAGCGCCTTTCCCGTCTATTCCAGTCACTTTAGCGCGAACAGCGCCCGCCGAGAAGCTCTTGATCCTGCTGAAACGATTTCGTGGTTTCGCTATACTGGGGCCTTCGGCGCGGTACCCAAGTGGGAAGGGAGAGGTCTGCAAAACCTTCATTCGTGGGTTCGATTCCCACCCGCGCCTCCATCCCATTTGTGTTGGCCGTAGATCGGCGCGTCGAATTGCGGTCCGCGCCGACGGTTCGAGAGTGGTTCCCGGAAACACGTTGGGAGTCGGAACTTCCCCCAAAATTCTGTAGTAATGTATACAAAACCGCGGGAGGCGGGAATGCAAACAGAACCAATCATGGATTTGGCCCATCTGGGCCATCTGGAACTATTAACACCGAAGCTCGAGGAGAGCCGCCGATTTTTTGTTGACGTGATGGGGATGACGGAGTCAGGCCGGGAAGGCGATTCTGTGTACTTGCGCGCCTACGACGACTACGAGCGGCACTCGCTGAAACTCACCGCGTCAAAGCTGCCGGGCCTTGGCCATGTGGCGTATCGCGCCCGTAGCCCGCAGGCGCTCGAGCGGCGCATCGCGGCGCTGAAGGGATCGGGCTTCGAAATCGGCTGGACCGAGGGCGACCTGGCGCACGGCCCGGCATTCTTGTGCCAGGACCCGGACGGCCACAAGATCGAGCTCTACTACGAGACGCAGTGGTATCACGCGCCGCCCGAATTGAAGCCGGCGCTAAAGAATCAGGCGCAGCGCTTTCCTGCGCGCGGCATGAACGTGCGTCGGCTCGACCACTGGAACGGGCTGGCGGCCGACATCGAATCCAATCGAGTGTTCTTTGAGAAGTATTTGGGCTTCCGGCTGACCGAGCAGATCGTCCTCGACGACGGTTCGGAAGCCGCAATGTGGATGACCTGCACGAACAAGAGCTACGATTTCGCCTACACGCGGGATCACACGGGAACCAAGGGACGGTTTCATCACCTCACCTACGCGGTCAACAGCCGCGAAGAGGTGCTGCTGGCGGCGGACATCGCACTCGAGAATGGCGTCCCCATCGAGACGGGTCCGCACAAGCACGCCATCCAACAAACGTTTTTCCTGTATTTATACGAGCCGGGAGGGAACCGCGTCGAGGTCGCCAACGCGGGTGCGCGCCTGATTTTGGCTCCCGACTGGAAGCCGATTCGCTGGAGCGAGGCTGAACGCAAGAAAGGTCAAGCCTGGGGCCTGAAGACCATCGAATCGTTTCACACCTACGGCACGCCCCCAGTATAGGCGGCGACGGATTGGGACAAGATCGCGGCGCGACTCCTGAGCGAGCCAGCGCCGCGATCCTGCTGAACGATTAATCTCCTGCGGTTTTCGACTGCTTCATTGCCTGTTGCATCTGCGCCATCATTTGACGCATCGCTTCGCCCGAACCCGGCGCGCGCTTCTCCCGCCAGGCCTCGAAGCGATTTACGTGCTTCTCAAGATTTGCATATTGATGGGGATTGTGGCTCCTCTCGCGCATGGCGGGCACCAGAGCCTTGATCCGCCCCCAGACGGCCCATTGCTCGCCTGTGTTTTCGAAGAAGAAGTCTTCGTCGATCAGGCCGCGATTGACCATGCTGGCCGCCATCTCCCAGTAACTGATCACCATGCGCACGGACGCATTGCCCGCGCTGCCCGGCGGCGCTTGCTTGTTCATGTCTTCGAGCGAGGTGGGATTGAAGTTCGCGAAATACCACTCGCGAGCCTCGCGCATGCGAGGTTCCCGGCGCAGTTCGTACAGCCGAAGCAAGAGATTTGCCTGATCGTGCGTCACATCTCCCATCGTTTCCTCCATTGGAATGGTCGGATGAAGATCCGCCGTCGTGCTATGCCAGCAAACTACGAAGATTGCGTCGGCGCGGCGGCTCCGTGCAGCTCGACTTGATGAGCCTGCCGCAGAGGGATGCGCGACTCCTCGAAGCCGATTTTGATGCGCCGCCGCAGCTCGCGCGCTACATCATCCTTGCGATTCAGGGCGGTTCGAACCTGCAGCCGTAGAACCGTGCCATCCAGCGAGAGCGATTCTATGCCGAGGACGCGAGGCCCGTCCAGCAGCGCGGGAGACCAATCGGCATCGTTGCGAAAGTCGCCGGCGATCTTCTCGAGCGTGGCTAGCGCTCGCCCGACCATCTCATCCGATGGCACGGTAACGTCGACGAACGCCTGCGACCAGTCGCGGCTCAGGTTGGCGATTTGGCCGACGAGGGAATTCGGTATTGTGACGATTGCTCCCGCCACGTTGCGCAAGACAGTCCGGCGCAGCGTCAGATGCTCGACGCGGCCGGTTTCGCCATTGAGCTGAATCAGATCGCCAACCACGAATTGATCTTCGAAGACGATGAAGAATCCATTGATCAAGTCTTTCACCAACGTTTGCGCGCCGAAACCGAACGCAAGGCTGGCGACGGCCGCTGCCGCAGCCACTGGAGTGACGTTGAAGCCGAACTCGGGAAGCGCCGTGAGAATTGCGACGGCGATGATCAGCGTGCTTCCCACGCTGTAGAGCAGCCCAGCCATCGTGCGCGTCTGCCGCTCGCGCATCTGCGCGCCGCGGGCCTGCCCTTTTGCGATCTGCACCAGCCGGGTCGTGAGGACCTTCAGAATCCGCGTCAGAATGAAGGCGATGACGATGATTACGAGGATGCGCATCCCGCGCGTCCCGGCCGTCTCCACCCAATGTGCAAGCGAACCCGTCATCGAATATGGGGACGGCGATTATACCATTCGCGTGATGATTCGCCGTCGAGCCGAGCAGAAGCGCCATCGCTGCGTGATGGGGGATTCTTTTGCTGTGCTGGCCGGCGCAAGGTAGAATCGAAACATTCAGTGAATACGCGCCCGTAGCTCAGTTGGATAGAGCGTGTGCCTCCGGAGCACAAGGTCAGAGGTTCGAATCCTCCCGGGCGCGCCACTTGCTTTCGCAGATCTTTTCAGTGCCTGCCAAGACCGCCCTCTCCGACATCCTTCGCAGAGAGCTTGATTCGACTGGCGCAAACAATCACGCGGGCTTCTCGGTCCACACGCGAATGGCTTTGACCGGAGTGGTCGGGCAGACGACTTCGCAGGCTCCGCAACCGATGCACTTATCGTTGACCACAGGGTAGGCGTTGTACTGTTCCTCGTCCCACGTGACGTGCACAGCGTCATACGGACACGCGAGCTCGCAGGCGTCGCATTCTTTCTTGCCGAGGGCAGTGAGGCAGACATTGTTGTCAACGAGCGCCTCGCCGATGACGTACTTGTTCTTCTGTTCGAGAGTGAGCGCGGTCAGCGCACCGGTCGGGCAAACCTGCGTGCAGGCACCGCAGGTCTCCAGGCAATACTTGTAGTCGCGGTCGAATTTGACGACGGGCGCGCCGAAGCCTGCCAATCCAGCTTCGTGACCGGTATCCGGGTGAATGATTTTCGTGGGGCAGGCGTGCACGCAGTTGTTGCAGCGGATGCAAAGCCCCGCAAAGCGATCCTCCGGCACGGCGCCGGGAGGACGCAGCAGTGTATCGCTCTTGCGGTATCGCTCTGCTCCGGCGCGGCGAGCCAAGAGCGCGAGCGCTGCGCCGCCCGCGCCAGCGAAGAATGCGCGGCGGGCAGCACTAAACTTGAGCACGGATGCACTAGCGCGGACTTCCGGGGCTAAAGCCCCGCTGATTTTGACGAGCTTCATGTCGGAGCTAAAGCTCCGACCCCCTAGAAACCGTTCAGCGAATTTCTGACTCGGGGCGCTGGCCTTCATCCTGGTCCAGAGCGCTTTCCGCATCGCGAACAGCATGTCTTGGAGTCCGCTGAGGGGACAGATGCGGACGCACCACAACATGCCGAAAACAAAAGTCGCTCCCACGAGCACGCCCAGGCCAAGGCTGACCAGAATGACGGAGAACACATTCGTCGCCCTGTTCATGGCGAACGGGCTGCTGAAAATGCACAGAGGATCCATCCACAGCAGCACCGGGTAGCCCGCGACGGCGCCGATGATCGTCAGGATCGCGACGTATCTTCCAATCGGCGGGCACTTGCTCCACCAGCTCGCTTTGCGCAAGCCGGCGTGGTTGACATTTTCGAGCAGGAAACCGGTCGGGCAGAGATACAAGCAAAACCACCGCTTCTTGAACGAACTCACAACGGCGACGATCAGGGCAAGAATCGCTCCCACGCCGATCGAACGCGCGGCGATGCTCGAGGACAGAACAACGAACGGACTCAGTTGCTGGAGAAGCCTTGGCGCGATCGCCCAGGGCAGCAGGGGCCAAACGAGTACGACGGCGCCGACGAAGCACGTCAGCTGAATCAGCCGCCGCGGCACGCGCCTGAGAAACGTCATCCCAAGTACGCCCCCTGCTCGTGAAGCAGGTTTTGCAGCTTCGCGACGTTCACGTTGCGGGGCTTGCATTTATCCTGGATGCACAGCGCCGCAGCCAAGCCTGCAGCCTGCCCGGTAACCCAGCAAACCGGAATGAGGCGCGTGATATCCGCAACTTCGAATTCGGCGGATATGCACCGCCCAGCCGCCAGCACGTTTTCGATTTTCGCGGGGACGAGCGAGCCGTAAGGAATCTGGAATTCGGGAGCGTTCGCATACGCGCCCGAATAGCCGATCACATCTTTGAACTTCGCGCCGCTGTGAATCTCCTGCGACGTAAGTTTTTTCACGCCGTCAAGCAGCCTGCTGAGCCGCACGCCCAGTTGAGGCGCTGTCTCGGCGAGGAATGCCTGTTCGTCTCCCGCTTTCTGACGAAGCTTCTCGACGTTGCTCCAGGTTCCGCGGCGATGCTTGAGCTCTAGCTCGGTGAGGTCCGCGACGTCGAGCGCGTCGCCGACGGGGCCCCGCATGTTGAGCCAGTTCATGTGGGGAGCGGGAGTCGAATTTCCGGCGTGGCCGTTGAAGTCGTTGACGCGACCCTTCGAAGGCCGCCCTTCCGTAGGCTTCGCCGTCTGAGGCTTGCTGGGGTCTTCCGATCCGCGTCCCGGGGCCATATCGACCTCATCGATGTTCCCGATTCGGCTGATTAGACCTATGTTGGTTTTCACTTTTTCGAAAGCCGCGCCCGCAGCCGCGTAAATGTCGCCGTCTCCCGAACAATCGATCACGATATCGGCGAGGATCGCCTGACGCCCCGACTTGCTCTCAAAAACGGCGCCCTGCACGGCTCCTTTGGAATCGACGATGGCATCGACGCCCCAGCAATCCAGGTAGGCGGTGATCCCAGAATCGAGCACCATATCGGCCAGCAGAAACTTGAAGGCTTCTGCGTCGATGGTTGGGTAAGTCGGCGCTTTGTTCCGATCGATGATGCCGTACTTCATCACGTCGAGCTTCTTCATCAGCTCTTCGCCGATGCCGAAGATCACCTGCTTGTTGCTGCGATCGTAGAGCGGAAAAATTCCGAGGACGAGGCCGCCCGTCGCGAGCCCTCCGAGATAGCCGTAGCGCTCGACCAGAGTGACATCGACCCCCATTCGCTTGGCTGTGAAAGCCGCCGCCGTCCCGGCTGGGCCGCCTCCGACGATGAGGACGCTGGTCTGGTGCAAAACAGGCAGTTCCCTTCTCGGTTGGACGACCTTGCCGCCAACGAGGGTGGCGGGAGTGTGGGCTCCGGTTTCGTGGACGCCTTGCGTCGTCGATTGTGCGGCAGTCGATGGTCCCGCGGCTTGATCGGCCAGCGTCGACGCAACCGGCATCAGCGATCCCGCCGCGAACAACCCGCCTGCGGCAAGCGAGCGCTGCATCAATTCTCTTCGTGTCAGGTCTTTTGGCATGTTTGACTCATCCGACGGCTAGCCGTCCGAACCCGGTTTTCGGATTCTTGATTCATTCGGCGCCAATACTATACCCAACACGAACGGGCGGCCAACTCCACGCAACCCGGCTAATCGTAGAAGTATCTGCGGGGCTCCGCGGGCGCTGGCAAATAGACTCAGCAGGGAACTCAACCTGTGGCAAGGTACGACGAAATCGCTCAGAAAAGTTTCGAATTCGTCTCCCTGGCCGCCCACTTTCGATGGCCTCGTCTTGCCGCGCGAAGCGCAAAGCCCACCCAGGTCCACGCTTTATCGGCCGCTCGAGACAACGCCGTGTGACGCGTGTCACCGAGCTGCGGCGGGCATTCCGACTAGAAATGATCTATTGAGATTGCCGACATCGCCGCGGCAGCGGATGTATCGTCGCCGGATGCCGGCGCGAAAGCCGGGGGAGGATGCAGTGCAACGCCGGGTTGCCATCCTGGGAGCAGCGGGCCGCGACTTCCACAATTTCAACGTGTGCTTTCGCGATGATCCCGATTCCCGGGTTATCGCGTTCACGGCCGCGCAGATTCCAGAGATTGCTGGCCGGCGCTATCCGGCCGAATTGGCCGGCCCGTTCTATCCAGATGGTATTCCCATCGTGCCGGAAGAGCAGCTCGAAGACCTCATCGTGCGGGATCGAGTGAACACAGCTGTGCTTTCATACAGCGACCTATCGCACAACCAGGTCATGGATCTCGCATCCCGGGCGATTGCAGCTGGAGCGGATTTCGTGCTGCTGGGCGCCGAGCGAACGATGCTGCCTTCGCGCGTCCCGATCATCTCCGTGTGTGCTGTGCGTACAGGCTGCGGCAAGACTCCGGTCTCGCGCCGGATCGTTCAACTGCTGAAGGATATGGATGCGCGCCCGATCGTCGTGCGGCATCCCATGCCGTACGGAGACATCGCCCGGCAGGCTGTGCAGCGCTTTGCCAGCTTCGCCGATCTCGAAATGCACAAGTGCACGATCGAGGAACGCGAAGAGTACGAGCCGCATCTTCGGGACGGCACGATCGTGTACGCAGGCGTGGACTATCAACGGATTCTTGGCGAGGCTGAAAAAGAAGCGGGCGTAATCGTTTGGGATGGAGGTAACAACGACACGCCGTTCTTCCGCTCCGATCTCGAGATCGTGGTGGCCGATCCGCATCGTGCCGGGCACGAGTTGCTGTATTACCCGGGCGAAATCAATCTATTGCGTGCCGACGTCGTTGTGATCAACAAGGTGGATTCGGCTCCCGAAGCGAACGTGGAAATTGTTCGGCGCAATGTTCGGGAGCGCAACCCGAAGGCTCGCGTGATCGAAGCGGCGTCTCGCATTGCGGTGGAGAGGCCCGAAGCCGTGCGCGGGGCACAAGTGCTGGTGATCGAAGATGGGCCGACACTGACTCACGGCGAGATGGCTTACGGAGCAGGCGTAGTGGCCGCTCGTCAAGCGGGCGCCGCTGAGCTGGTAGATCCGCGGCCATATGCCGTGGGAAGTTTGCGAGAGGTCTTCGCGCATTTCGCGCAGATCGGGCCTTTGTTGCCGGCGATGGGCTACAGCGAGCGCCAACTGAGCGAGCTTGAGGAGACCATTCGCCGAACTCCGTGCGATCTCGTCTTGGTCGCCACGCCGATCGACCTCGGTGGAATCATCCGCATTTCGCAACCGGCAGTGCGGGTGACCTACGAGATTGCCGAGCGGAGTGCGCTGACTCTGGCTCAGGTCGTCCGCGAATTCGCGGCTGCCCGGCTGCCTGCCAGCATGCGACGGTGAATCGCCACGCGATCTCGTGTTGTAATTGGCTCCAGCTAGGGTAGCTTGTAACTGGCTGGAGATCGGCCTCGGGAGCTTCGGCGAGACGGGCCTCGGAATGCGCCAAGAACAATCGCGCGGAGCGCCACACGAGAAAGCAGGCTGGGAACACTTTTCGCACGGCTCCGATATCGGCGTGCGCGGGTTCGGAGCGTCTGTCGAAGAAGCGTTCGTGCAAGCCGCGATTGCGCTGACGGCCGTCGTGGCAGACGTTGCGACCGTCGCGCAGACGGAGAGCATCGACGTCCGTTGCGACGCGCCGGACCTTGAGCTGTTGCTTGTCAGCTGGCTCAATGCGGTCATCTACGAGATGGCCGTGCGTGGCATGCTCTTTAGCGGATTTCGCATCGTGGTGTCCGGTACTTCATTAACGGGCACTCTGCATGGCGAAAAGGCCGACCCGGAGCGCCATCACGCTGCAGTCGAGGCGAAAGGCGCCACGGTGACAGCGCTCAGAGTCGCCCGCGAACCCGATAGCCGATGGGTCGCGCAGTGCGTTGTGGATGTTTGAAATGTTTTTGGAGTTTCCATGAACCGTCAGTCTCTGACTCGTCGTTCCGATTGCGAATGGTGGATCGAGCGCACCGGGCAGATGCGTGTGCCCGCCATCATCTACGCTGGGGAGCAACTGATCGACGAGATGGACGAAAAGGTCCGCGAGCAGATTACGAATGTGGCCACTCTTCCCGGCATTCAACGTGCAGCGTACGCGATGCCGGACGCTCACTGGGGCTACGGCTTTCCAATCGGCGGAGTCGCCGCATTCGATCCGAGGGAGGGTGGCGTCATTTCGGCGGGCGGCGTCGGCTTCGACATTTCCTGCGGCGTGCGCGCGCTGCACACCGGGCGCACGGCGAATCAAATCGAGCCAGTCAGGGTCGAGCTCGCCGAGGCATTGTTCGCGAGTGTTCCCGCAGGAGTTGGTAGCCGGGGCGCGATCCATCTCAGCGAAAAAGAAATGGACGAGATGCTGCGTGGCGGCGCGGAATGGGCAATCGGCCGCAGATACGGGCGTCCCGAGGACCTTGAGCGCATCGAAGAGAACGGATGCGCCTCGGGTGCAAGGCCCGAATGCGTGTCGCACGAGGCAAAGAAGCGCCAGGCGCAAGAGATGGGAACGCTGGGTTCCGGCAACCATTACTTAGAGGTTCAGCGCGTCGCTGAAATCTTTGATCCAGCGAGCGCCGGCGCCTTCGGCTTGCACGTTGACGACATCGTGTTGAGCATCCATTGCGGATCAAGAGGGCTCGGCCATCAGGTGGGCACGGACTATCTGAAGACGATGGTGATCGACGGGTACCGGCCCATTCCGGATCGCGAGTTGGCCTGCGCTCCGATTTGGTCCGAACTGGGCCAAAACTACCTTGGTGCAATGCGCGCTGCGACAAATTGTGCTTTGGCGAACCGGCAGATCATCACGCATCTCGTCCGTGAGGCGTTTGCGCGAGTGATGCCCGAAGCCAGGCTCACGCTGCTGTACGACGTCTCACACAACACATGCAAAATCGAGCAGCACTCCGTCGACGGCGCCAGCCGGGAACTATTCGTGCATCGCAAGGGTGCCACTCGCGCCTTTGGACCAGGTCACCCCGATTTGCCGCCTGCGCTGCGAGATAGCGGACAGCCGGTGCTGATCGGCGGAACGATGGGAACGGAGTCCTACGTACTCGTCGGTACAGGTCAGAGTGAGCGCCTGGCATTCTCGTCCGCCTGCCATGGTGCCGGTCGAGCCATGAGCCGCACGCAGGCGACCAAGCACTGGCGCGGGCGCGAACTGATCGACGAATTGCGCGGCAAAGGCGTGCTGATCCGGACTCGGTCCTATCGCGGTGTAGCCGAAGAGGCGCCGGGCGCCTACAAGGACGTGAACGCAGTGGCGGAAGCCGCCGAGCACGCGAATTTGGCGCGCCGAGTCGCGCGGCTTGTGCCAGTGATCTGCGTCAAGGGGTGATGTGGTCCCTTCGCAACAACTCGATAAGTAGCCGCTGCGCGAGGACGGCTTTCGTAGTGTCCTCGATAGCCATCGCATGCATGGCCAGTCCCGTGCGCGCGTCGGAGCTGAAACCGGAGACGGCTGCCGCATTTGCTCACTACGTTCAGGTGACCGAAGCGCGGATGAACGATGACTTAGAGAAGGACCGTTTCTTCGCCATCGATCGGCTGCCGGACCCCCGCCGGCAGGCCACGTACGACCGCATCCAACACGGCGAGATCTACCTCGAGCCGCTTCGCACTCTGGACGAAGGGCACGCGATCCGGATTCCGAGTGGCATGATCCACCACTGGGCCGGCGTGATCTTCATACCGGGGGCCACGCTCTCCGATGTGCTTGCTGTGCTCCGCGACTACGACAATCACAAAAACATCTACAAGCCCGACATTCGCGAATCGAAATTGCTGGAGCATGACGGGAACGAGTTCAAGGTGTATCTCCAGTTCTACAACAAGTCGATTGTGACCGTCGTAATGAATGTGAATTTTGACGTTGCTTACACAGAATTCGGCAGCACCCGCTCGCAGAGCGCCTCCCGCTCCACTCGCGTAGCCGAAGTCCAAAATGTCGGCCAACCGAATGAACGCGAGCGCCCGGTCGGAAACGATCACGGATATCTGTGGCGCTTGAATAGTTATTGGCGATTGGAGGAAAAGGACGGCGGCGTGTACCTTCAGAATGAATCGGTCGCATTGACCCGTACGATTCCTGTGTTGCTGGCGTGGTTGATCAATCCCCTCGTGAAAAGCATACCTCGCGGAGTTATTTCCAGCCTGCTCTTGCGCACGCGCGAGGCTGTGCTGAAAGCCAAAGCCCCCGCCGCAGCCCCCTTGCCAGACGCCGGCGCTGCCGCGATCTTGCCAGCCGAGCAGTGGACTGACAAAAAAGCGCCATGAGCGGCGCGGGGAAATGGGGGTGCCTGCTTCTGCCGGTTTGGTTTGGCCTGCTCGTCGGACCGTTGTTGTTCAGCGACTCAGGCCGCGCCGCGTCTTCTTCTCCGGCGATATCGACGGCAAACGAGCAGCGTCTCAGTCCTCAGGGGCTCGCCGAACTTCGAGCGGTCGTGGCAGCGGGCGAGCTTTCGGATCTCACTTGGCCTGATTTTGCCCACTACACCACGGAGGTCTCTGAATTCTACGATTCGCTTAGCGGCACGTTGGCCTGGATCAAAGGCAACAAACCTACGCCGCAAGCCCTCGCAATGATCAAATTGCTCGAAGATGCCGAAAGCAGAGGCCTTCGTCCGGAAGACTATGATGGCTCCCGCTGGGAGAGCCGCTTGGCCGGCTTTGGGAAGGCCGTGACTCTGCCGGAATCCGATCTCGTTCGGTTTGACGTGGCTTTGACCGTCTCCACGATGCGCTATGTTTCGGACCTGCACCTTGGGCGCGTGAATCCGGCGCTTTTTCATTTTCGGTTTGACGTCGCACCTGGGACGCTCGACCTATCTGAGTTTCTGCGGCGAGAAGTGGTCGGCGCTGCGGATGTGGGCGCAGTCATGAGCGCAGTGGATCCGCCCTTTCCGACCTACCATCGCACCCTAGAAGCACTAGATAGGTATCTCGATCTTGCTCGCAAGGATAGTGGCGAGCCGCTGCCCGTTCCCCGGAAGACAGTCGAACCGGGCGACATTTACCCGGGTGTGCCCCGCTTGGCTCGCCTTCTGGCGCTTCTGGGAGATCTTGGCCAGAAGGGCAGCATCCCGGCATCTCAGACGACCTACAGCGGGGCGCTCGTTGAAGCCGTGAAACACTTCCAGGAGCGCCACGGTCTGCAAGCCGACGGCAGGCTCGGTGTTCGGACCCTGAGGGAATTGAATGTTCCGTTGAGTCGGCGCGTCACTCAGATCGAGCTGACGCTGGAAAGGTGGAGATGGATGCCGCATTCGTTTCAGGCGCCGCCGATTATCGTCAACATCCCCGAGTTCCGCCTTCGCGCCGTCGATGACAAGTATCGCTGGGTGCTTTCGATGAAGGTGGTCGTCGGCAAAGCTTACCGGCACAAGACGCCGGTTTTCGCCAGCGCGATTCGTTCTGTCACTTTCCGGCCGTATTGGAGCGTGCCCTTTCAAATACAGAAAGATGAGCTCGTGCCTCTATTTGAAAAGGATCCCAACTATCTATCGCAGCACTCTTACGAGGTGGTGGATGCACAGCAAAGCCTCATTACCGATACTTCGGTGAGCCCCGAAGTGATGGACCAGCTTCGAGCGGGAATACTGTTTGTCCGCCAGAGACCTGGGCCGGACAATGCTCTAGGGCTAGTGCGGTTCGACTTTCCGAATCCCTTCGACGTCTATATGCACGGTACGCCGGCGACTGAACTATTCTCGAGATCCCGGCGCGACTTTAGCCACGGCTGCATCCGCGTGGAGGATCCTGTGGCGTTGGCGCAATGGGTACTTCGTGACATGCCGCAGTGGGATTCAGAACGCATTCGTGCGGCCATGGATGGCAGTGAAACGCTTCGCGTCGAAATCAGCCGGCCGACTCCAGTGTTAATTGTTTACGGTACGGTGGTCGTGACGGAGGATGGTGACGTCCAATTCTTCGACGACATCTATCGATACGACGCCGAGCTCGAGCGAGCTCTCGCCCAACACCATCCTGACTAAGGAAAGCAGGAACCGGGGCTGCCGCTACCACCAGCGAACGCGCCCGACGTCCACATGAACGAATTGTGATTGCGGATAGTATCCGACGCCGCCGCGATGCAGCGCGAGCGCCGCGTTGCGAAGAGTCGCGGTTGGTACGCCGGGAATTCGGATATCGATCGCCTCTCCTTCCATATGGAGGCTGTGCTGCGCAACTCCGGGGGTCGTGCGGCGTAGGAATTCGTTGCTCCAAGGCGTGCGATATCCGCAGACGATATCGATCTCCGTGTCCGGACGGCCGACCGCCGAAGTCAGGTCATGCAGCAAGTCGAAAAGCCGCGGGTCGAGCTGATAGACGGTTCCCGTCCGATGATCTCGCAGAAAGCGATCGAGGCTTTCGACCGCTTCCGGAAGATAGGCGTCGCCGACTCGATAGACGATATCGATTCGCTCGTTCGTATGCGTATGGTAGAGGTTCAGGCGATATTGCTGCGGCGATTGCTCCGTCGCCCGGGAAGTTTCGCGGGGACAGAGCACGATTCCGAAAAGTATCGCTGTCACGCCGAGAGAGCGCGCGATGGTTTGCTTTGGGCACATAGTGCGATCCTAGTCTCAGTACCTGTGGGTAGGTGTACTGAAGCAAGGTCTTTAGTCTCTCATACGATCGTCTTGCGCCGAACGAATTTCGGCAACGTAAGTTACAAATCAATCGGCCTGCTGGAGCCCAACCTAGTGGTCTGATTTTGGAATTGAACCGGGCGCAAGCGCCTTGATCCAGCGGGACGCTATCGCTTCCATCGAAATGTCGAATTGGACCCACTCGTCCCCGCCTGCTAACCTTCCGAGATGCATGTACTAGTTCCATTGGAAGAAGGCTGCGGCGTGCTGCACCCCGTAGCGAGTTCCGCCTCGGTGGGCTCTGCGGGTGAACGCCTCAGTCATGCAGCGGATTTCGTCGCCGCGCTGATGAGGAGCGGTGCTTGCAAGGTCTACGAACTCGACTGCGACCAGTGGGTGCTGGAGGTTCGGCTTCCCCCTGCGTCCGGCGCGCAGCAGTGGAAGCATTGATTTCCTTCCCAAGGCGATATTCCCGTCGGGTTACGACCGCTTTCCATTAGTCCAAAGGAAGGGCTGCCTAGGTGCTGAGAATGCGCGGGCCGGGTGTCGCAGCATAGAGCTCTTCGACGAGTGCGGCGCGCCGCTCGAGCACCGCTCGCTGGTTGAATGAGCCCTTGTCCGTGATTTCGCCGGCATCGAGCGACGCGGGCTCCTCTGCAACAACGGCGCGTACGATGCGATTCGAGCTGCCGGTCGATTGCTGTGCAAAGCTCTTCAGCAGCGCGTGAAATCGCGCTCGCACTGCGGGATGCGTGGCAATGTGTGCGAGCGGCGCGCGCTCAGGCAGATCGGGAGCGAGTGAGCGGCACGCATCGGGATCGGCGAAGAGTATCGCTGTAACGTAGTCGCGGTCGAGCCCTGCAATGACGGCGTCGCGAACGAATGGCGCGAAGTGCCCGATGATTTTGGCGCGCAGAGGTCCGACGCTCACCCATGTACCGTTCGCAAGCTTGAAGTCTTCGTTCAGGCGCCCATCGAATAGCAGCCCCTTATTCACATCGTTCGAATCGATCAGCCGCACCGCATCTCCGAACGAATAGAAGCCGTCTTCGTCAAAGGCTTTCTTCGTCAACTCAGGCTCCCGCCAGTAGCCGGGCGTCACGTTGGGTCCGCGCACGCGGGCCTCGAGTTTGTCGCCTCGCGGGACGAGCTTCACCTCCACACCCGGCACAGGAATGCCGATCGTGCCCGCGCGATCAGTCTCCCACGTCGTCTGGATCGACATCGGCGCGGTTTCCGTCGAACCCAGTCCTGTGGCCATGACGATGCGCTCGCCGCACGTCTCAAACGCCAGCTCGCGGTACGCATCCCAGACGGGCTGCGAAAGCCCGGCGCCTGCGTAGAACATCAGTCCCAGCCTCCGGAAGAATGTCTCGCGCAACTGCTGGTCGGCCCGCAGGAATGGGAGCAGGTCTTCGTAGCCTTTCGGAACATTGAAGAAAACGGTCGTCGAAATCTCTCGAAGGTTGCGAACGCTCTTTTCGATCCAGCCGGGCCCGGGCTTGCCGTCGTCGATGTAAAACGTGCCGCCGTTGTAAAGCGCGATGCCTACGTCGTGGTTGCCGCCAAACGTGTGATTCCACGGAAGCCAGTCGACGATCACGGGAGGCTCATCCTCCAGGAAGCCGAAAATCTGCGCGATCATCTGCTGGTTGCTGCAAATCATCCGGTGCGTGTTGATAACGGCCTTCGGTACGCCCGTCGAGCCAGAAGTGAAAAGGAATTTCGCCACGTGGTCCGGATCGATCTGTTCGTGCGCGGCTTCCACGGCCGTCGTCGGATTTGTTTCCAACAACTCCGCGAAGAGGCTGGACCTGCGGCGGTCCGGAGGCGCGGTCGTCGCAACCACTTCGATGTGTTCGCCGACAGCGGTTTCGATGGCCGAAGCATAGCGAGTTCCGTCGGAAACGAAAACTAGCCCCGGCGTAATCGTCTTCAGCGTATGGCACAACTTGCCGAAATCTTTCGACACAAGGGAATAGGGCGGCGAAATCGGCGCGGTGGGAATTCCGACGTGCTGCCCGGCCAGTGTCAGAAGAAAGTGCTCGAGGTCGTTTTCCGAAAGAATCGCCACCGGTCGTTCGACGGAGAGGCCGCGGTCGATCAGAGCCTGCCCGATACTCCGTACCGACTCCCAGACCTGCGCATACGTCAGGCAGCGCCAGCGGTCGTCCGCGCCCCGCTTGGCGATGCACACCTTTTGCGGAGAAATTTCGGCCCAATGCATCAGGCGGTCGGTCAGAACCTTCGGATATGGCCGAAGCGCTTCGTCCGGCGTGATCAAGAGCGCACCTTCGGGCACGGCCAGCATCGACGCGCCCGAGGTGCGCATTCGCACCTTACGCACTCCGGAAGTGGCAGGGACACCTGCTGCAGCGTGGCTTTTCGGGGTCATTGACGCCTGATATTCTCGCACAGTTTGTTGATGCCAATCGTCTGCGCGAGAATCTCACGCGCGCGCCGTGAGGCTCGCCCGCAGATCGCCTGATTGGATTGTCCAGCCGAAGAACGACTCCACATTGAACAAAGTCGCCTCGTACATCTTCTGTCCGCCCGCGGCCATCGTGCCGTCTGCCAGCAGGATTGGCCAGTAGTCGAGAAAATAGGAATCGCGCAGCGTCGATTCGACACAGACGTTGGCCGCGATCCCGGCGAAGAAGAGGTACTGAATGCCGCGCACGCGCAATTGCGCATCGAGCGTCGTCCCCGCAAACCCGCTGTAGCGCGTCTTAGTGATCACGATTTCGCCCGGTTGCGGTTTCAGCTCATGCACCAGTGCGAAGTCCCAGCTTCCCTCGGTCAGCAGCTTGCCTTTCAAATCGGGTCTCGTGCACATCAGGTGCATGGCGGTCTCTTTGTAGTAGTTGGGCGAGCGTGGGCCGCCCGCGTCGCTGAGATCCGGCTTGTACCCCACCTGCAAATGCACTACGGTCAGGTCCGCGGACCGCGCCGCGTCCAAGACCCCGCCGATCGTGCGCACCACGCGCGGCGCATCGGACAAGTCCGCGCCGGCGAGATCGAGTGTGCCTCCTTTGCTCGCAAACGCGTTTTGCATGTCCACGATCACCAGCGCCGATTTCGCAAAATCGACTTCGATCGCTTCGGGCTTGGTGTTGAGCTTTGTCATTGTGTTCGGGCGGTCCGAGATCTCAGTAGCGTGCGCGTTAATCGCGCCCGGCCTCCCAAATCTTTTCCGCCAGGCCTGACGGGTTCGTGTAGATCACCTCATGGCTCCCGGGCATTTGCACCAGGCGGTACAGTCCCAGCCGGCTCGACATCTTCGGATGCCAACCCCATTCGCCGGGCGGCAGAGCGATATCCTCCGTGCAGTTGATGTAGCTCTTCGGTATCTCCAGCGAGTAGAACTTCTTCAAATCGAGTTTGTCCTTGCACGGCTGATAGGGCTCAGGAAAAAGCTGCGAGTAGGTCCACTTCGCCGTCTCGATGTCCGCGTCGTTGACGAACGACTCTCTCCAAATTGGAAACGGGATCATCACTGTGTCGTCGGCGGATTCTTTGGAAAGCTTCTGGAAGAGCTCCACGTAGTGCGGCGGCGACTCGTCCATCAGACTACTCCCATCCTTCAGCACAAATGCATTGAGGAAAACCAGGCGCTTGATTCTCTCGGGGATCGCCTCCGCCACTTTGCAGATCACGGTGCCGCCAAAACTGTGCCCGACAAGGATGATGCCGCGAAGCCCGCGATCCACAATCGCGCGCACGATCGATTCCGTGCACTGCGCGTGATTGACGTTCCTCGGCGCCGACTTGCCGTGGCCGGCCATTGTCGGCGCAAGGGCTTTGTGCCCTCTGCTTTCTAGATGCCGAACCGTCGGATCCCAAGCGGACCCGTCGTGCCACGCGCCATGGATCAGGACGAAGGTTTCCAACGATGAGTCTCCGGCGTGTCTTCTGGAATCCCGGGAGCAGGCCCATCTGCCAGCAGTAATTCGCTCGCCTTCCGAGAGGTTGCGAGGATACTACCAGACTTCCGCCGGAACAATACCGCACTCCCGCAGCGGATACGGGCGTGATGATTGGAATACGCTGGCTCAGAAAAAAGAAGGCCGGGCTTTCGTCCGGCCTTCCGTGAGACTTTCCTCTGTGCGACGCCTAGAACGAGAACTTCGCCGCGAACTGGAACTGCCGCGGGTTGAGCATTGTCCTCGGCAAACCAAAATTCGCATCCGGCAGATATGGAATAAAAATGGCGGAACCCGCCCCCAGTGGTATAGGCGTGGGGGCAAGCGTGCCAGCCTGCGGAACGCCGGGCACCGCCTGGATCGGGCCCACCGGACACAGCATGGACGCGGATCCCGTGTGGATGGCCTGGCTCACCGCGTCTTTATAGCGCCTCGGGATGGCGTCACCGCAGAAGACGGGTGAACCGTATACCGGAGTTATCTCATCCACGTTGGACCTATTCAGGAAATTGAAGGCGTCGACGCTGACGTCCAGCTTCATGCGCTCCGTGAGCTGGAAGTACCGCCCAAGGTGAAAATCCCATGACTTGAGAGGATCGCCGATGTACGTGTTCCTCGGGATCATGGTCGCGCAATTGCTCGCGGACGTGCAGACGTCCTCGTGTGCTGAGCCGCAGTTCGAGGTGCAGATGCTGAGTGGTGCGCCTCCCACGCGGTCCGTTGCGCCGCCCGCCACGTCGTTCAAAGTATTCGCCCCGTAGTAAATCGTGAAAGGACGCCCGGACTGTATCGTGATGATGCTGCTGAGTGTGAAGTGCCGGACCCAGGTATCCTCGGGTCCCAGTGCCGTGAAGTTCGCTACGAAGCGGTGGCGAACGTCCTGGTTCGAATTGGCGCGTTCCGACGAGTAATCAAACTGGTTCGGAGGCAAGTTGATGAACGTCGTGAAATTCCCGTTGTCGATCGTGTGCGAGTAGGTGTAGTTGGCGGTCATGTTGAAGTTCTTGACTCGCTCGATCGCGGTCACCGTCCCGCCGTGGTAAACGGCGTTGGACACATCGTTGTTGTAGTCCTCGAGGCCGGAGCTCATCGTCTGCAGACCGGCGTCTGGGCCGGCCCCTGCAAACCAGGGACCCAGGCCCGCGAGCACTCCGGTTCCGAGCACAGGAGTGCCGCTGCTGCATTTCGAGAATGTGCCATTCGCGTTGAGCTTCCCCGGGACCCAATCCGGGAATATGGGGACAGGTGTGATGGGCCAAAAACCAGGATCCGTGGGGTGCGCCGCTTGGTTGGCGTCCGTCGTGCCCACTGGGCAAGGGACGTTAATGTTATTGCCTCGAACCAGCTTGTGGCCTGCGACGAAGAGGTAGTTAGCGTTAACGGCGAAGCCTCCGCCGAACTGGTGATCCAGTTCAAAACTGGCCTGCTCGGCATACGGCGTCCTGGAGTTGTGGTCCATCCCTCCTTCACCAATCCCGCAGGCGAAGGTCGTGTCGCAAGTGCCGGCCATCTCGATTGAAGGGAACGCTGTATTGTAAGCGCCGGTTCCGATAATGCTGGCCGCACTGAAGTCCTGACCGGCCCCGGCCGGGAATCCGAAGATTTGGTAGCCTTGCACTGCTTGTCCCAGATTGGATTGGATATTAGGGAACTCTTGGGGCTGCACGACGGTTCCCGGGGCCCCAAATGGATTGACGCACGCTGCGACGATTGCTGCCGGCGGATGGTTGCCGCACTGGTAGCCGGCCACGATCTTCTGAGTGTTCGGTACGAAGAAGAAGGTCAAATTTTGCCGGTCAAAGAATATACCGAACCCCGCGCGAATCACGGTTTTGCTGTCTGGGGAATAGGCCAGCCCAACACGCGGCTGGAATTCGTTGAAATCCTTGTTTACATAGCTTGCCAGTCCCGATTCGTAATCCCACCGCAGGCCGTAATTCACCGTCAGTTTGGGAGTGATTCGCCATTGATCCTGCGCGAAGAGGCCCCAGTATCCATGGTCGATTTGCCTGCTGTAATTGTTAAAGAAGGCTGGTGGATACGCATGCGCCCAAGTCGTCGTATTGAGGGGGTCCGCCGTCGTGACCGTCGAGGTGCAAGGCGTCGCGGAACAAGCAGTCGGACTCGTCGGGAGCGGCACGCCGGCGTAAGTAAACACCACGCCGTGATCTTGGGGAACTGGGCATCCCGCGGCTGCAGCACTGAGTCCCGTGCCCGCCGTTGGATCGTGACTACCGAAGCCACTCGCTGAGTTGAAATACTCGGCGAAATCCGCGAGGCACGACGCTGCGTTGGCTCCTGTCGGCACCAGCAGCCGAGTGGGGTCGAATCCGGGAAAGTTTTCAAGGCTCCAGAGGTAGTTGCCGTCAAACCCGAATTTTGCGACGTGGTTGCCTTTGACCCAGGAAATCGAATCACCCAATTCCACCCGCGATTCGTAGAGCCGGTCATTGGTTCCGAAATTGTGGCCCACTTCTAGATCGTTCAGAATGCTGAAGTCGGGCTGGCCGGTCATGCCCAAGAAGTTGTAATGGCGCCGAGCATATTGAACGATAGCGTTGTTGATCAGGGTCGGCGTCAGGGTCGTGTCGACCGTCCCAACCAATGATTGATCGCGGACCAAGAGGTCTCGGCCGCCGCTGGGCACGCCGATGCCGCCGCCATCGAGTGTCTGGCCCACAAGTTCACCGCTGTCGCGCGCATCCTCTGCGTTGTATCGGACCGCCAGCCGGTTGTCCGCGTTGATCTGATAATCGAACCTGGCGAAGCCGTAGTCATTATTTGCCGTCTTCTCGAAAGGGCGGAGAATTCCGATCGCCTGGGCTTGAGTAATGTTTGCCGGGTTGCCGGCGAAACCGGGAAGACACGCGTTGAGGCCAGCGCTGCAGCCCTCTGGAGCAAGTCCCATCAGCGCCTTAGCTTGGTCGATAAGCAGTACGTTGTTCACCAGATCGGGCGGGAAGAGAGGAGATTCCCCGCGCCGCTTGCCTTCATAGTTGATGAAGAAGAAAGTCTTATCCTTCTGGATCGGGCCGCCGAGCGTGCCGCCGAACTGATTTTGCTGCAGAGTGTCGGGCAGCAGCACAGACTGCAGTTCCGGCTCCGGTTTCTGCAGGAGATTTCGCGAATCCAGCGCGTTGTTCTGGAAGTATTCGTACATCGAACCGTGGAGATCGTTCGTGCCACCTTTGGTCACGATGTTGACGATGCCGCCAATCGCCCTGCCGTACTCCGCGCCGAAGCTGTTGTTCACCACGCGGAACTCCTGGACCGATTCCTGCGGTGGCGTTGACCGCTGAATGCCGCTCGCCGTATTGACGAAGTCCGCGCCATCCACCGTGACCTCATTGCTGAACGACCGCATTCCACCGAAGGAAATCTGTGTTGCTTCGTATTCCGTGAATGTTGTTCCCAAGCTGGTGCGGCTGGTCGCCACACCCGGCGTTAGGAGGGCGAAGTCTGTGAACAGCCGGTTGCTGATCGGCAGCGACTGAATCTGCTGTGACTCGACTACCTGGCTGATTTCGGTCTTGGTCGGCTCGATCACCGGCGCAGCCTCTGTCACAACCACCTTCTCGCCCTGCGACGCAAGCTGCAGACCCACATTGATCGTCGCCACTTGGCCGACCTCTAGCACGATGCCAGTCTGCTTGTAATTGGCGAATCCCGTGAAAGACGCGTTCAATTCGTAGTTGCCGGGCGGCAAATTGGCAATGGTATAGAATCCTCGGTCGTTCGAGGTCGCCGTATAAGTGACGTTGGTACTCACGTTGCGCACGCTGATCGCTGCGCCCGCAACAGCGCCTCCGCTCGGATCCGTCACCGTCCCGTTCAACTGCGCGTTGGCAACGCCGCCTTGCGCGAAAGCCGAATTCACGCAGCCAAACAACACCACTACACCAAGCAGAACTGCCAGTAGGGAACGTAGCTTCATTTAACCCCTCCGAAGATAAGCCGCTCGCACGAGCCGCAGGGACGCCCCACAGCGTCCTATGCGCAGACTACAAGTTGCTGCATGTGTAACGCCCATGCCGCGGTTTGTCAAGCTCTGAGTTAGGTTGCTTGTGCCAGGGTCGGCTCAACCCACCCGTGAGCCAGCGACACACTACCCACCTAGTTTGCTTTGCAAAAGGGTAGCGAAATCACGGAAAAGCGGTCTCTCCTGACGAGGAAGAAAAACCTATCTCAGAGGGAAGTGCCTTCAAGAAGTAGTCCGTGGACCGAAACCCAACTTGGCCGCTCCGCCGCAGCGATGCGCTCCTCAGCGGAGCTTCTCGCGCTCCTCCGATGCGGCTGCAAGCCATGGAGCAAACTCGCTTCGCAGGTGACGAGGCGGGGCGCCATACGACTGCTTGAAGCACCGGCTGAAATGGTTCGAGTTGTTGAAGCCCCAGGAATACGCAATGTCGGTAATCGATCGGTGAGCGCACGCCGGATTTAGGAGGTCGTCGCGGCACCGCTCCAGCCGTTGCTTGAGGATGTAATCGGAGATCGAAATTCCTTCTGCCCGGAATACCATGTGGAGGTAGCGCTTCGTGCAGCCGGTCGCGTTCGCCAGCTTCGTGATTGACAATTCCGGATCGGATAGGTGGCTCGCGATGTATAGTTTGATGCGATCTCGAAGCGCCGCCTTCGGGTCTGCGGCCAGATGATCGGCGGAAAAATCGGCCAGCGCGAGCCGCGTCATTTGGATGACGATATCCGCGACGTCGCCGCTCAAGCCGTTTTGAATATCGGGAATCTGAGCGAAGGTATCAGAGATTAGGCTCCAGATGAGCTTTCCCAGCCCGCGGTGCCCCGAAAAGCGGCGCGCCACCAACTCTCGCAGATCGAGGCTGCGGGCCAAAAGCTTCTCTCGAGGCATCAGCAGCAGCAGCATTTCCGCGTGCTCGGGAATCGTCACGTCGTAAGGCTTCGCCGTGTCGTAGACGCTCCACTCGCCCGGTCGGAGCGTCGTCGTGCGGCCGTCCTGCTCGAGCACGCTCCCCCCGCCCGTTAACAGCACAGCCTTCACGAACGCGCGGCCATCCCGCCGCGCTGCCGCGCCCGTCCGAATCACTCGATGTGGTATCGGGGATTTCAACCGTGAAAAAATCAAGTCCGCGATCGTGGTGTACTCGAAGCTCGCGCTAAATGGCTGCGTTCCCCGAAGCTCAACGTCGAGCGAGCCGAAAACCGGAGCCGTGCACGCTTCCCAGAAATCCCGCCGGTCCGACACTTTGATTCCATCGGTCGAAACACACGTAATGGGAGGCGGCGTTGCGGCGACGGCGAGCGTAGCGCTGGCTGGCATGATAATTACGGCTGCATAGTATCCAAAACTTCTCGGCTGTGTCTAGCTGTTTGCATCACCGTGCGGGCGCTACGCCCCTTCGGGAGCCTTGGGACCAAAAGAGACCCTTTACGCGATTCACCGGCAGTGAACTTCATCGCGTTGCATCCACCCAAACCTTTGGCTGCAGATGTCGGGGAGTAGTCTGAAGATGCCCGTCAGAATTGTCGGAGAGTCGCCTGATCAAGGCGAGAGCAACAACACCCGCTCTCCGTCGCCGCCCGGTCGCAAGAATGGAAAGCGGGCCGATCTTGTTCTTTCGGTCCGTGCCGGACGATCGCCCTATTTGCCGAGTTCCTTACGCACGATTCGCGTGCCTTCTACCATCGCGCGAAGTTTTGCGAAGGCGATATCCCGCGGCAAATGAAACAGCCCGCAATCCGGCAGCACGACGATCTTCTCCGGCGGCACGAACTGCATGACCTTGCGTATCCGCTCCGCTACGATGTCGGCCGTCTCGACGGCTTGGTCTTTCACGTCGATCACGCCCGCCCCGAGCTCGAAGGGAGGCGAGAATTCACGGAAGAGGTCCAAATCCTCGCCACCGCGCCGCGCGAATTCCAGGCTGAGCTGCTGAATCTTGGCATCCAGAATTTTCGGGAAGAGATACCGGTAGCTTCCTTCCCACGAAGGCTTTCCGTAGCGGTTCCCGTAGCAAATGTGAACCGCGATCTTCGCGTTCACGCCCTCCACGAGCGTGTTCAATACCTTGACTCCCCACGCCAGATCCTCCGGAAAGCCCGAGTAATATGGCTCGTCGATCTGGATGAGCTTTGCCCCGGCTTTCACGAGCTCCTTCAGCTCCATGTTCATCACGCGCGCGATGTCGGTCGCGAGCGCTTCGTCGTTCGGGTAATACTTGTTGCGGACGCGTTTGCACAGCGAATGCGGCCCCGTAATGCAGAATTTCGTTGCGCGCTCCGTGTTGGCCAGCAGGAACTTGAAATCATCGGCGAGACCTAGCGCCGCCATCGGAATTTTTCCCAACACCTCGCTGTCGTAGAAGTCGTAGTAGAACTTCTTGGACGTTCGGTCGATGTGGATTCCTGGCAGGCGCTCGACGAAATAGTCGATCATGTTGTCGCGGCGCAGTTCTCCATCCGTGATGATGTCGAGCCCGGCCATTTCCTGGTCCTTGATCGCGGACCTGACCGCGCAGTCGTGAATCTCGTCGAGATCGTGCCGGCTGATTCGCCGCGCGAAATAGTCCGTCTTCAGCCGTTCCAGCCAGCCCGGCATCGAATAGCTGCCAACCATCGTCGTCGGAAGAATCGGAAGAGTCATGCGTCTTACTCCCGTTGAGTCGTATACAGTGTCGAAGTCTTCGAGCCTTGTCGGTATAGGAACGGCGCAAAGTGCAGGTCGTAGCCCGCGCGGTGCGCCACCTCGCGCAGCAGCGCTCCGTTGACCCAGTTCACAATCGAACCGTCCAGTTTCCCCGGTCCATAGAAGCCCATGCAGTATTCGTTCAAATCGGTCACAAAAATATCCTGCACCTGCAGATATCCTCGCGGATGCAGCAGCGGCAGCGTGTTGCGGAAGCTTTCGAGCGCGCCGGAACTCAAATGGAATCGCAAGTCGCCAGGGGCGTCCTTCAGGATGTCTTCCATCTGCTGGTAACTCAATCCCGCAGGCAGCGAAACCTCCGGCAAATCGACTGCGTCCACCAGTTTTTCCTCCAGCCGAATCGCCTTCCAGACCTCCATCCAGAAGGTCATTCCCGTGTCGCGCTCGGGCAGCGCGTCCGCGCCCACTTCGAGAAGCCGCTTGATTGTCCTTGGGACTTCAGAGATCGCAATGCTGCAGGCGTTGGCGATCCGCGCGGCGTCAACTGGCGGGATATACGCCCGCACCTCCACCCAATGCATTCGGTTGTCGCGCCATACGATCTCTTCGTCCGGCAGGTTGTCGTACATGTTGCTCGAATGAACGTGAAGAATCTTGTGGCGCAGAAACGACAGCGCTTTCGTTGGATCGAGGGCGTCGAGCGCAATAAAGCTGCACAGATCGATGTGCTTCTTGACGGCCGGCCTGGATCGTTCCAAGGTGGAGAGCGAGTAGTCTCCCAGCAGGAACCGGATGTGCGGGTAGTAGTTGGTCCCATTCGCCTGATCGAGCGCCCAAAAACGGTCCAGCCACATGCCCGCGCGCATGGCGAGGCCGACTCCGATTTCCAGAACAAAGATTTCGGGAGGCAACTGATTGCGCGTCTCCAGATCCTTCAAAAGCTTCCAGAAATCTCGCGCCGAATCCTCAATGGCTTGGGGGTGGTGACCATCCGAAGCCCCGCCGGGCAGCGCCCTTTCGTAGCTCTTGCCCGTCGCGAGTTCCCAGTCTTTGAGCCGTTGCCAGTAGAGCTGGTTGAAGTCCCAGACGATGCTCGATCGAAGCGAGCGGAAATCCTCAAGATAGATTCGGCCCGGTGCAGTCCCCGACTCCGTCGTCGACGGTTTGATCGCTTTCTGAACGAGCTGGCGCAGGCATCCCGGCAAAACCTGCCTCGAATCGATACGAACCTCCATGCCTCCCGATTGGCCGCCTTCCCCTGCAGCGATCTGCATCACGCTGACCGGCTCGCGGAAATTCTGTTTGTATTGGAGCCAGTCCATGTAGATCTGCAGCCGCGCGAACTCCGCCGCGCTCAGATGTCCCTCTTCGAGCAGCGTGAGAAACGTATTGACGATCTCGCTCGTGCTCGCGGCGGCGGAGTCTCGCCGGGTGTGGTTCAGATGAAAGATCATGAAAGGAGCCTGGATTCTACCCCGAATGCGGGCAAGAGTTTACCTGAGAACCCGGGGGGTATGACCCAGTGCACGGACTCGGAGCTAGCCTACATCGTCGGATTCAATCGCATTGAGGTTGCTCCTACTGAGCCCCTAACCTCAAGAAGAGAAAAACAAGGAAGAAGTTTGCCGGAATCAAAAGCAGGAAAACCAATCTGGTTATATCACCCTCGGGAACGGCTCGACTGTGTCGATGCAGGAGATACAATCCACCGCCAAACACAGCCACAAAACGCAGCCCGCGCCGCCCCTCTGCATGGCTAATCTCGCGAACCATCTTGACCAGCCAGAATGCCGAGAAGGACATACAGGCTATCATCAAAACGAGTACCATCGTGCGCAGCGGCGACACGCTCTGTCAGCTCCACAGAAAACTCGGGGCGAATTGCCCTCGCGAAGGGATCAGTGCCACACCCGGCGAGCTGCGTCCACTACGAGTTTCAGCTTGGCCCACTGCTCGTCTTCCGTGAGCAGGTTTCCTTCGGCCGTCGACGCAAAACCGCATTGAGGACTGACCGCCATGTTCTCCAGCGGAAAATGTTGCGCCGCTTCCTTGATGCGCCGCACGATGTCGTCGGACTTCTCGAGCTGCGCCTTTTTCGTAGTAATCAGGCCGAGCACCACGATTTTGTCCCTGGGCACGAATCGAAGAGGTTCGAACGTTCCCGCCCGCTCGTCGTCGTATTCCAGCAAGAACCGGTCAACTCGCAGCGAGTTGAAGAGCTTTTCCGCGATGGCATCGTAGCCGCCTTCTGCGTACCAGTGGCTGCGGTTGTTTCCACGGCACAGATGAATCGCGACGATCACTCCAGGCCTTCGCGCCGCGTCGAAGCACGCGTTGTCCGCGGCAATCGCCTCGTCGAGCGCTTCTTCCGGATCCTGGTTCATCTCTTTCTTGATCCATTCGCGCCACTTCGGGTCGACGTAATAGCTGTAGCGCGGCGCGTCTATTTGGATGTATTTCACGCCTTCGGCTGCAAGCTGCGCCATGTCCTGCTTCATGATTTCGACGATGTCCCACAGCAGCGCCGAATGATCCCTGTAAACCTTATCCGTCACCCCGCGCTTAAACGCGATCGCCGGAAACTGCGTGGCACTCGGCAGCAGAATCTTGATGTCGCCCGGGCTGTGCAGCTTCAGAAACGGCAGTTCACGCTCCGTCAACGGATGCATCCGCTTGAGTTTCCTGTTCACAATTCCTGTCACCGACGCTACCCTCGGTTTTTCCTGCGCGGCGTCCCAATCGCGCGCGATCGAATCCTGCATGTCGAAGCCATCGACTGCGTCCGTGAGCTCGCTCATGAAATTGCGCCGCCGCAACTCACCGTCGGTAAAAATCTGGAATCCCAGCTCCTTTTGTTTGGCGAGCGCCCTCAAGATGTACTGGTCCTCCATCGACCTCAAGCGACCCGAATCAGTTCCGCCCGCTCGCGCCGCCAGCAGATCGGCTGGCCGCAGCAAACTTCCCACTTGGTCGGCTCGGTACAGTACAGACATGTTCTTGGATCTCCCTGGGGGCCAGTCCTGCGGCAACGGTCCCACGTACCATCATACTGGACGGCAGGGGATTCGCAGTTCCCGGAGCTAGCAGGGTTTTTCGCAGGAATTAACTTCGCTAGAGCAATCCGGCAGGGCGTAAACGAAAAGGCGGGTCGTCTCACAGAGACGACCCGCCTGGCTTTCGTACGAAGCGATTGCTTTAGCGCGAAGCCGACTTCTGAGCTGTTCGCCAACCCTCGGCGTACGTCTCGCGGACCACCTTCGAGTAAGGCACCGGGCTGACAGTCGCGCGCACTTCCAACTGCTTGTGGCGCTCGACCGTGGGTTTCTTGGTGCCGCCGTTTTCTTCGCCCCAAACCAGCGTCAGCTCGGCGCCGATCTCGACGTCCGGATCGACGATGCCGAGCGACAGCACCGACCGCTCGTTGTAGCTATATCCGGCAAACATCGACAGGCCCACGACCTTTCCGCTCTTGTTCACCACCTTGTCGTAGGACGAAGATGCGTAGTTCGAAATCGGGAGGTCGACGAACTTGTAGGGTTCGCCCGGCTCGAGCAGGGACTTGTAGCTCTTGAGGACGTCGTCACCGTTCCACGCGAAGGTGACCTTCTTTCGTTGCGCCTTTTGGTCCATCTTCTCCAGCGCCTCGCGGCCGATGAAGTCGTGGTCGAACTTTACGAAGATTCCGTACCCGAGTTCGAACGGCGTGTTGTAGTAGTCCTCGATCTTGTTGGAAACAAAGCTTCCCGCCAGCGAGCCGGTGGCTTCATAGCTGTTGGCAGGCAGCCACTGACGGTACTTCTTCATTTTCTCGCCGGTGTAAACGGCCGGCAGCGGCGAGGGGATCCAGCCCGATTCGCAGGTGTTCGACGCGTATGCACGCGACCCCACTTGCTTCAGCCCGTAGTCCGCCCCTGCCTCCACGATCGCGGCGCGGATTTCGTCTCGCTCTTCGTACGGTCCCCAGATCTCCAGACCTGGAGCACCGGCCATGCCGTGCCGCAGCGCCCGCACGGTACGGCCCTTGATCTTGATCTCGCCCATGTTGAAAAACTTGATCTCGGGGAACGGCCCGCCGTTCAGCTTCTCGATGATCTGTTTGGCGTTCGGTCCCTGGATTTGGTAACGGTAGGTCGTGCGAACCACCGCCCGGCCGCCCGGATTCGAAGGAGATCGGTCGTCTCGCTTGATCTCGACGTTAAAGCCGCCCGTCGTGGCGTGGAACTCGAGCCAGTTTGCCACCGGTGCGCGTCCTACATAGACCAGGCTGTTCTGCTCGAGGTGGAACAGGATGCCGTCTCCGATGATGTATCCGTCGTAGCTGCAAGGGGCAAGCTGCTTCGCGCGATTCACCGGGAAGTTCGCGAAGCTGTTGGTGCCCAGATACGTAAGCATCTTGAGCGCATCCGGCCCCTTCACGTAAAGGTTGGCCATGTGGTGCGACTGATCAAACAAGACCGCCGTCTCGCGCCACGCCTTTTGCTCGTCGCGCCAATTCGAGTATTCCGATGGCACTACCGGATAGACATACGCTCCGATCTGCGAATTGCGGAGCATGTTCACCGGATTCCCCGCCGCCTGTACCACTTCTTCCAAATTTCGGTGACTCATATTCTTTGCTCTCCTGATAGCTAAAATGACTGAGCGTTACGATTTTCCGCCTGGATCGTTAAGACGGTTCCCCAACCTAGTCGATTCCGCGCGGTCCTCCACTCATCCGGACTTCGCTCCAGGCGTGGCTTCCCATGCGTGCTGCCTCCCGTTCGGAGGCCCTGGGTTGAGTTACCTAGGCTGTCCAGTTTTCGCGGGGATGCATACATTATCGTGTCTTGGGCGATTTTTCAATTGCCGTTCGGGTGCGCCACCGGGACCGGCGGGAGACGCTTGGAACGGGTCTTTCCTGGGTCTTCACCGCCCCGAAGATACCACTTCAGCGGGAGCCCGACGCAGCTGGCCCGCCTCGGGTCCGGACGCTTTTCATGGGTAAACTTTCATTTTTGAAAGCCCGTGCGCTTCGAGTGTCCTTAGAATCTCCCGATGGCCAAAGGCCGCGGCCGGCGACGCGTAACCCACTTGCCTGGGCGCCGAGTGAATGAGCGTGTGTGCCCCGAACGCCTGCATCAAGCCAGTCTGCTTGTAGCAAGAGGTTCCAAATAGCACAACTTGCGCGGCGTCGAGCGTACCCCGGCCCACGATCACGTCAATCGTCCGCTGCTCGCGCGAGTTTTCTCTCGGGGGAGTGCCCGTCTGCACCGCATTCGCCATCTCGGCGAGCTTCTTTTCTTGCTCGGCTTTCGGCAGCGGGCGGATCGTCGCTTCGAACTGCTTTTCTGTCGCCAGCACGCCTTCCATGATCTGGCGATTCAACAATCCGCCAAACGACCGCACGTTCGCCGCCTGCGGATGGTCCTTGTACCAGACCGGATGTGGGAATCCTCCCCAGCTCAGCGCAAGCTGCGTGCGGATGTAGCCCGGCACCACCGTCTCGTATCCCACGGCGCGCTGCCACGGTTTGTACTTGTTCTGCTCGAGGTAATATCCCTCCGTTTGAATCACTGCGAAGATCGTCTGCGTCGACCCGAACGTCGGCATGCCGTCGAACATCGTGAGGATTTCGAGGCTGTCGATTCCGCCGGACTCGAGCACCATCCGCGCCGCCGCATCGCTTGGCGCGGACATGAAGGCCATTCCCGCTACGATCACCAACCCCTTCGCCGCGAACTTGGCGCTCCATTTCTCTTCGAGTTCTCTGTGCCAGGCCTGCTCGCCTGAAATATCGAGGTAGTGGCAGCCCGCCTGCAGGCAGGCCTCCATCACCGTCGGGCCGTAGTAAATAAACGGCCCAACCGTATTGCATACAACTTTCGCACCCGTGAACAGCATCGCCAGATCCGCCACCGAGCCGCCCGTTTCGACGATTTCGTAGTTCGCCGTCTCGATGCCCGGGACGTGATTCATCACATCCTGCAGTTTTGCCTTGTTCCGTCCTGCTGCGATGAAGGGTACGTTGTACTCGCGCAGATATTCCGCCGTCAGACGGCCCGAAAATCCGCTTGCGCCGTAAACCACCACAGGCTTCTTGCTCGACATGCATTCCTCCCCGAAATGAATACAAAGTAAATGATCAAAATGCCGTGCTACCCGCTGCTTTAGTACGCGCCTTGCCTCATACTCCGTGCACTCTAGCCAAGGCGCCGATTTTAGGCTAGAGTCTCGATCCACCTAGTAGGCACTTTTTCGTCACTTGGTACCTTTGGAGGGTTCCATGGACAGCGCGGACTGCCCCGTCAAACTCACCGCCGAAGTGATCGGCGGGAAATGGAAGCCCCTCATCCTCTATTACCTTGAGGATCACACGCGCCGCTTCAGTGAACTTCAGCGCCTGATTCCCGGCACCACCAAGAAGATGCTTACCAAGCATCTCCGCGAACTCGAGCGCGACGACGTGATTAACCGCAAGGTCTTCGCGCAGGTTCCGCCGCGCGTTCAGTATTCGCTCACTCGTCACGGCCAGAGCCTGCGGCCCATCCTTCAGCTGATGTCCGCCTGGGGCAAGCGGCACCGCGCGCGCTACGGCGTCCGCCGAAAGTGACCACCCGACAAGGATGGTCATCCCGAGCGGAGCGCAGCGAGCGAGGGATCTCTCCGAGCCGCCTCGACTTCTGCCAAAATCCCTTTCGCACCTCTGAAACGTATGGTGTAGACTTCCGCGGCAAAGGTCTCAGGTAGGGCTCCCAAGTCGACGGTTAGTCGAGCTTGGGAGATCGGGTAAACGAAGTCCGCCTCTGTTCTCCGCTAGAACGCGCGGCAATCGAATCCGCTCTACCGGACCGTTTTCGAAATTCTTTGGTCTCGGGAGGCTTCTATGCACGCTGTCGCAACTCGTGAAGAACGGCTTTTCATCAACGGCGATTGGACTGGCGCGCTCGACGGCAAGACGTATTCCAAGCGAAATCCATATACCGGCGGCACGGCTTCGCAAGTGCCCGCGGGGAAGCGCGAAGATGCGCGGCGCGCGATCGAAGCTGCCGCAGCCGCGTTTCCGGCCTGGAGCGCGACTGCTCCTTCGGTCCGCCGGGGGCTCTTCCTGAAGGCCGCTGACGTCCTCGAACGCCGCATGCAAGACATCGCGAACATCACGGCGCTCGAAACCGGCCAGACATTCGGCTGGGGCATGTTTAATTGCATCTACACGGTCGGCATTTTGCGTGAAGCCGCCGCGCAGCCTTATGCCATGGTCGGCGAAGTGATCCCCACCGATTTGCCTGACACAACGGCGATGGCGATGCGCCAGCCGGTCGGAGTCGTCGTCGGCATCGCGCCGTGGAACGCGCCGATGATTCTCGGCATGCGCGCGGTGGCCGCGCCGGTTGCGTATGGAAACACGGTCGTGCTGAAAGCGTCGGAGGAATCGCCGGGCACGCATCTTGCGATCGCATCCGTTTTCGAAGAAGCCGGTTTTCCGAAGGGAGTGCTCAACGTCATCACGAACGCGCCGCCAGATGCCGCTGAAGTGGTCGATGAATTGATCTCGCATCCGAAGACGCGGCGCATCAGCTTCACCGGCTCGACGAAAATCGGTCGCCTGATCGCCGAAAGCGCCGGGCGGCATCTGAAGCGCGTCGTGCTCGAGCTGGGAGGTAAAGCGCCCATGGTCGTTCTCGCCGATGCGGATATCGATGCAGCCGTCTCCGCAGCGAATTTCGGCGCGTTCATGAACCAGGGCCAGATCTGCATGTCCACCGAACGCATCGTCGTGGAGAAACCGATCGCGGAGGAATTCGCGAAGAAACTCGCGGCCAAGGGCCAGGCGCTCAAGATGGGCGACCCGATGGACCCGCAATCACAGATCGGCTGCATGATCACTCCCGCTGCCGTCGAGCGCGTGCAGTCGCTGGTCGATGACGCCGTGGCGAAGAGCGCGAAAGTTCTGTGCGGCGGTAAGGCGCAGGGACCGTGCTATCCGCCGACGGTGGTTTATGGCGTCACGCCCGCGATGCGCATCTACCACGAAGAATCGTTCGGCCCTGCGAAGCCGGTGGTGGTCGCCAAGGACGCCGAAGACGCGCTGCGCATCGCCAACGATACGCAGTACGGCCTTTCGAGCGCCGTCTTCACGCGCGACGTGAATAAGGCGCTGCGGATCGCCGAGAAACTCGAATTCGGGATTTGCCACATCAACGGCGCGACGGTCCACGACGAGCCGCAGATGCCGTTTGGCGGCGAAAAGGACAGCGGCTACGGGCGGTTCGGCGGCCGCGCGGGTCTCGACGAGTTCACTGAGCTCCGCTGGATTACCATCCGCCGCTCGCCGACTCCGTACCCGATCTGACAGATCCTGCGGGAAGGGCCCCGGGTCGACAGTTAGTCGAGCCTGGGAGATCAGGGTGGTCATCCCGAGCGAGGCCGCTGTCTGGCCGATGCGCCGCTTGCGTCCCGGAGGTTCCGCCGGGACGAGGGATCTGCCTTTGCGTCTGCATATGCGGCCTGCGTCCCTTTTCCCACCGACGCTCGATTCGACACTGGGAGTTCGACAAACTCTCCATTCGCGTGCAAGGATAATCGTGTTGAAACGTATTGATGTGGCGATATTGAGTGTATTAAGCTGCACCTTCAGACGACTCAGGAAGCCACTCAGCATGACCCTTTGCGAGTATCGGTTTGAGCGATTCAATGCGTGCGGCGACGACAAGTATGTCGACCGGTTCGCGCGGCGCTTAGACGAATTGTTTCTTCGGGGATGGACACTGGTCGATTCCAGGCGGGAGACGGCTTCTCCGGGTTGGTGGCGCGTGGAGCTCTTCAGAGATAAGATCTCCAAGCTCGAAAATGCTTCGGCGGGAGTGTGAACCAATCGCTGAAGTCACGTAGGGGACCGACGAAAGTGTCCCCGGGGCCTTCGGGGGGATGATGAAACGCTTTCTTGGAATTCTCGCAGTCGCATTTTGCATGGCAGGCATTCTTTTTTTTGCGAGCGGCATGCAACCGGCGTGGACTCATGCTCGATACGCGTCGAATGCAGTTGCGGGAGCGGACAGCCAGGGGTGTGCGGGCGATGACAGCGGATTGACGCTGCCTGCCGGATTTTGCGCGACGGTATTTGCCGACGGCATCGGCCACGCGCGTCATATGGTCGTCGCGCCCAACGGCGTGGTTTATGTGAATACGTGGTCGGGCCGGTATTACGGCAACGCCGCGCCTCCTGCAGGCGGTTTCCTCGTAGCGCTGCAGGACAAATCCGGCGCGGGAAAGGCCGATGTAATTGAGCGTTTCGGCGAAACGGTGCAGACCGGCGGAGCAGGCGGCACCGGAATTGCGCTCTACAAAGGCGCGATCTATGCGGAGATCAACGATCGAATTGTGCGATATTCCCTGGCGGCCGGTTCGATCGTGCCGAAGGATTCCGGCGTGACGATCGTTTCCGGATTGCCTTTGACCGGCGATCATCCGATGCATCCGTTTATCATCGATTCCAAGGGCGAAATTTTTGTCGATGTCGCGACCCCGAGCAACTCCTGCCAGGAAAAGAATCGCGTTGCGGGCTCGCCCGGAAAGAATCCCTGTGACGAGCTTGAGACTCGAGGCGGTATCTGGCTCTACGACGCGAACAAGACGAATCAAACCTTTTCTGCAGCGGAGCGCTACGCGACGGGAATTCGCAACGGCGAGGGTATGGCTTTTGACGCGGCCGGCCGTCTCTTCGTGACGCAACACGGACGAGACCAACTGCACGCGAATTGGCCCGCGATCTACAAGCCCGATCAAGAGGCGACGCTTCCCGCCGAGCAAGTGATGCTGCTGACAAAAGGCGGCGACTACGGTTGGCCGGAGTGTTATTACGATCCGTTCGTGCAGAAGCTGGTGCTCGCTCCGGAGTATGGCGGTGACGGCAAGAAAGCCGGCGTCTGCGCGAACAAAATCGCCCCAGTGGTCGCGTATCCCGCCCATTGGGCGCCGAACGGGATGGTCCACTACGACAAGCCGCAATTCCCGCAGCGTTATCGCGAGGGCGTTTTTATCGCGTTCCACGGCTCCTGGGACCGGGCGCCCTATCCGCAGGGCGGGTACAACGTCGTGTTTCAGCCGCTTTCCGGCGACCACGCGTCCGGCCAGTGCGAGATATTTGCAGACGGTTTTGCGGGAGCGACGAAGTCGCCGCAGGACGCTGCGCATCGGCCGAGCGGCCTTGCAGTCGCTCCAGATGGTTCGCTCTATGTTTCCGATGATGTGAGCGGGCGGATCTACCGGATCGTGTATCGCGGCGGATCGGCGAACCCCGGCGGGCGCATCACTCCTTGCCCGAGCGCAGCGTCTCCGGCGGGCGAAGTGGCCGCAAACGCCGGTCGTCCCCCGGAAGGCGTAAATCCGGATGCCGGACGAGAGACGGGTAGCAACGTTCCAGTTCCTCAGGGAGCCACGCGCGAAATGGTCGCGCTGGGAGAGCGCGTGTACCGCGGCCAGGCGGGTGGCGCCACGTGCACGGGCTGCCATGGCGAAGATGCCAGCGGCACGTCGCTCGGTCCGAATCTGACGTCCGGGAAATGGCTGTGGGGCGACGGCAGCTATGCCTCGATCAAGCAGACGATCACGGACGGTGTTCCGCAGCCGAAACTGTATCGCGCCCCGATGCCTGCCATGGGCGGCGCGGAGCTCACCGCCGACCAGGTGTCGGCGGTCGCGGCGTATATATGGAGCTTGAACCACCGCGCGGCGCCGTCCCAATGAGCCGCGCGTTCGCGGCTGGGAGGTCATATTGTCAAATGCGGCGCGGTGGACTATGATGCCGCACGCTCAGCGAACCGGCGTCGGCGCGCTCGGCTCGGCGAAACTGCATCTCACCGTGTGTGGGTCGTCCCCCAGTACCGGCCGGCGTCATCACAACGATGGAACGCGCACTCCAAACCGTTCGACCCGAACGAAATCCGATCTTTTGAACTGATGGAAGGAGAAAAGAGATGGCCACAGCAACGCAAGCAGTACCGCTGGATGCGAATGTAACGCAGTACGTCGCGAAAGCGCGACCCATGCTGATCAACGGAAAATGGGTGAATGCCGCCTCGGGCAAAACGTTCCCGTCCTACAATCCGGCCACCGGCGAAGTCCTCGCCCACGTGGCCGAAGGCGACAAGGAAGATGTCGACCGCGCGGTAGCGGCGGCGCGCGCCGCGTTCGATAAAGGCCCGTGGCGCAAGCTCGCGCCGTCGGAGCGCGCGCGCCTCATGTGGAGACTTGCCGATCTGCTCGAAAAGCGCCTGGAGGAATTCGCACAGCTCGAATCCCTCGACAATGGCAAGCCGGTCGTAATGGCCCGCCTGGCTGACATACCGATTTCCATCGACCAGCTCCGCTATTACGCGGGCTGGGCCACGAAGATCGAAGGCAACACGATTCCCCTTTCCATGCAGGGAGCAGGCAAATTCCTCGCCTACACGCTGCGCGAGCCGATCGGCGTGGTCGGACAGATTATTCCGTGGAACTTCCCGATGGTCATGGCCACGCTGAAGCTGGGTCCGGCGCTTGCGGCCGGCTGCACGGTGGTCTTGAAGCCGGCGGAGCAAACTCCTCTCACCGCGCTGCTGCTGGGTGAACTCATCCAGGAGGCGGGCTTCCCGGAAGGCGTCGTCAACATCGTCAGCGGCTACGGCGAAACCGCCGGCGCCGCGCTCGCCGCACATCCCAACGTAGACAAGATCGCGTTCACCGGCTCGACGGAAGTCGGCAAGCTGATCGTCCACGCGGCGGCCGGAAATTTGAAGAAGGTATCGCTCGAGCTCGGCGGCAAGTCTCCCAATATCGTCTTCCAGGACGCGGAGATCGATAGCGCCATCCCCGGCGCGGCCAACGCGATCTTCTTCAACCAGGGCGAGGTCTGCTGCGCGGGATCGCGTCTCTACGTCGAAGACAAGCAATTCGACAAAGTGGTTGACGGCGTGTCGAAGATCGCTTCGAGCCTCCGGATTGGCCCGGGAATGGAGGCCACCACGCAAATCGGTCCGCTGATCTCCGAGGAGCAGCTCAACCGCGTCTGCGGTTACCTCGATTCGGGATACTCGGAAGGCGCAAAGGCCGCTACCGGCGGCAAGCGCCACGGCGACAAAGGCTATTTCGTCGAGCCGACGGTTCTCGTCAACACCAGCGACAAGATGAAAGTCGTGCGCGAGGAAATCTTCGGGCCGGTCGTCACGGTGATGCCGTTCAGCGACGTCGATGATCTCGTCGCCAAGGCCAACAACACGCCGTACGGTCTCGCGGCCGCCGTCTGGACGCGCGACATCAAGAAGGCTCACCGCATCGCGGCGGAACTTCGGGCCGGAACGGTCTGGATCAACTGTTACGGCGTTCTCGATTCGGCGATGCCGTTTGGCGGATACAAGCAGTCCGGCTGGGGCCGCGAGATGGGCCACCAGATGCTGGAGCTCTACACCGAGACGAAATCGGTCTGCACCCCGATCGCGTAACGCGCTGCTAACTTTCACGCCGTTTGCGTCCCGGTCGCCGATCGACCGGGACGCGCGGCATCCTACCCTCTTGCCGATTGCGGGCTGCTCGCGAACCTCCCCATCAAAAATGCTGTGCGTTTGCCTGTGTACCACATATGGTACAATTACCGTGTGGTGGAGAAGCGAGAATTTCCGGGACAGCCACACGGCAAGCTCGAAACCGCGGGCCGTCAAGGCAAGCAAGTCCCCGCGATTTTCTTTCGTACGGAAACAGGTGCGGAGCCCGTCCGAGACTGGCTGAAGGGTTTGCCCTATGCCGAAGATCGCAAGCGAATCGGCGAGGACATCAAGACGGTGGAGTTCGGCTGGCCGATTGGAATGCCTGTCTGTCGGTTTCTGGGCAATGGCATCTACGAGGTCCGCACGTCTCTTGCGCACAATCGGATCGCGCGCGTGCTCTTCTACATCGACAAACGGAGCCGAATGGTCCTGCTCCACGGATTCATTAAAAAGACGCAGAAGACTCCGCAGAAGGATTTGGACCTAGCGAAACGCAACAAGGCCAAGCATCAAAGGGGACTTCCATGAAGGTAAGAGGAAAGCGCACGGCAACGGATCACAGCGGCTCCAAGTTCGATAGCTTCCTTGAGCAGGAAGGAATTCGAGAAGAAGTCGAGGCCGTTGCAATCAAGCGGGTGCTCGCGTGGCAGTTTCAACAAGCCATGCGCGAGCAGCAAAAGACGAAACAGGCCATGGCCAAGCAACTGCGCACGAGTAGATCTCAGCTCGACCGGCTGCTCGATCCGCGAAACGTCTCAGTGACGCTGGATACAATTACTCGGGCCGCGAAGGTTCTCGGCAAGCGTCTGATTATTCGAGTGGCCGACGCAAAAGCAAAGCGCGCCTAGCCACGTCTTTCGTGCGGCGAGTGTGATGTGTCCTCGTCGACTTACAGCCAGTCCTAGTCCTCTCCCAAACCTGTCCTGGGGGCCAATTCTCAACGCGCCTCAATTGTGCTTAGCTGGAAATGACAGGGCTCCCAGGTCCCCGGCAAGGGGAGCCTGGGAGATCAGCCGCGTGTCGTTTCCGGGCGATAACGATGGTCGAAATGAGACAGGTATCGAGAAGAAGAGGTCGCCAGCGCCGAATAAACATTGGTCCGCCTCCGCGGCCATGTAGCTCACCTCGCCTTTCCGGGGCGAGGATTTTCTCCCAACCGGCAAACGGCCTCAGGCCTGGCGGACTTAGCTACATTGGCACGACGACACCTGTTTCTACTCGACAATGCTGTCGAGTAGAAATCGGCGATTCGATCAGAATCGCCGTCCCGAGCGAACATCGTGAGCCGAGGGACCTCTCTTCCAGCCTCACTTCTACTCGACAATGCTGTCGAGTAGAATTCGCTGTATCTCATTCAAAACAAAGGATCGGCGTCCCGGCTACTCGGCAATTTTTCGAGGGGTCTCCGGTCGCAATTTTCAGATTTCCAATCTCAAATTTCGAATGCTCTGTCCCGCAAAAGTGTGTCAATCAAAACCAATTGTTGCGCCCCGCATGTCGTTCGAAACAAACGGTCGGTGCACGAAAAGGGTGTCAATTTTTTGCGATCCGCCATTTGGTCCGAAAGACCAGCAAAGATGCCGGGCTAAAGTACCCGGCGCTACGCTTAATTCTCCAGAGTGAAGCGGCTCGCGTATTGCCAACGGGCCGTGCGGTGGACTATGATGCCGCCCGCTCAACGCGGTTTGGCGAAGGTGCATCCCACAATGCGTGGGTCCGTCCCCAGTACCGATTTCCGTTCCCTTGGCCGCCACACTCGCACACAGACGATCTCGAGCCCAAGATTTTCGACAGGGGCGAAATCCGATCGATTGAATTGAAGGAGGAAAGAGATGGCTTCAGCCACCCAGATGGTACCGCTCACGGAAAGCGTAACGAAGTACGTCGCGAAAACCCGGCAGATGTTGATCAACGGAAAGTGGGTCAACGCTGCTTCCGGAAAAACGTTCCCCACGTTTAATCCCGCGACCGGCGAGGTGCTCGCGAAGGTTGCGGAAGGCGACAAGGAAGACATCAATCGTGCAGTCGATGCGGCGCGCGCGGCGTTCGACAACGGACCGTGGCGCAAGCTTTCTCCCTCCGAGCGCGGGCGCATGATCTGGAAGCTCGCTGACTTGGTCGAAAAGCACACAGAGGAATTCGCGCAACTCGAATCGCTCGACAACGGCAAGCCGCTCACGGTCGCGCGCGTGGCGGACGTTCCGCTCACGGCTGACATGTTCCGCTACATGGCCGGGTGGACCAACAAGATCGAAGGCAACACGATTCCACTCTCCGCGCAGAAGAGCGGCAAGTTCCTGGCGTACACGATGCGCGAGCCGGTGGGCGTGGTGGGGCAAATCATTCCGTGGAATTTCCCGCTGCTGATGGCGGCGTGGAAACTCGGCCCGGCGCTAGCGGCGGGTTGTTGCGTCGTGCTGAAGCCGGCCGAGCAGACTCCGCTGACGGCGCTTTTGCTGGGTGAACTCATTCAGGAAGCGGGAATCCCGGATGGCGTGGTGAACGTCGTCCCCGGCTACGGCGAAACAGCCGGCGCGGCGCTGGCGGCGCATCCGAAAGTGGACAAGATCGCGTTCACCGGCTCGACCGAAGTCGGCAAGCTGATCGTGCAAGCCGCCGCGGGCAACCTGAAGAAAGTCTCGCTCGAACTCGGCGGCAAGTCGCCGAATTTGGTGTTCGACGATGCCGACATCGAAGCCACGATTCCCGGCGCGGCGATGGCCATCTTCTTCAACCACGGCCAGTGCTGCTGCGCGGGCTCGCGGCTGTACGTCGAGAACAAGCAGTTCGACAAGGTGGTTGAGGGCGTTTCGCAGATTGCATCGAACATTCGCGTCGGCCCCGGTCTCGATCCTTCGACCGACATGGGCCCGCTCGTTTCTGAAGAGCAGCTCAATCGCGTGTGCGGCTATCTCGAGTCGGGCTACTCGGAGGGAGCGAAGGCGACGGTCGGCGGGAAGCGGCATGGAGCGAAAGGCTATTTCGTCGAGCCGACGGTTCTCGTCAATACGAGCGAGAAAATGAAGGTGGTGAAGGAGGAGATATTCGGGCCCGTCGTCACCGCCATTCCGTTCAAGGACGTCGACGATCTCGTCGCCAAGGCCAACGATACGGAATACGGTCTCGCGGCGGGCGTCTGGACGCGCGATATCACCAAGGCGCATCGCGTGGCCGGAATGCTCCGCGCGGGCACGGTCTGGATCAACTGCTACAACGTCTTCGATGCGGCGCTGCCGTTCGGAGGCTATAAGCAGTCCGGCTGGGGCCGCGAAATGGGGCACGAAGTCCTCGAACTCTACACGGAAGTGAAGGCGGTCTGCACGCCGATCGCATAGGAAGAGGGGCCCTCAGGTCGACGCAGATCAGGGCTCCCGGGTCGACGGTTAGTCGAGCCCGGGAGATCAGTCGAGCCTGGGGGACCGGATCTCACGTCTCCGCAGGGTCGCCCGCCCTTCCCGGATTTGCGGGAGGGGCGGGCGCTTTTATCGGCGCGAGTTCGTATCTAGAATTGAGTAGAGGAAGATTTCGATGGCATCTCAAGTCGTTCGAAATTTTATGAAGCAGCAGGGATTCACCGAAGAGCCTCCGGCGACCTGCGACATGCACTTCACAGGGCTCTATTTTCAGCCGCGCATCGTGGGCCCGCTCGTGGTGGTCGGGATCGTGCTGCATCTGACGGGCCTGATCGTGTATTCCGCAGCGCTCTTTTTCGTGCTTTCCGCGGTGCTCTGGTGGAACGTGACGCTGCCGGCGCTGAATCCTTTCGAGCGTTTCTACAACGCTGTGATTGCTGCGCCGCGTGGAAAGACGATCCTGCCGCCTGCGCCCGGGCCGCGGCGATTTGCGCAAGGGATGGCGGCGGCGTTCATGCTCGTCGTCGGCGTCTCGCTGCTACAAGGCTGGACGATTACGGCTTACATCTTCGAAGCGGGATTGGTGGCGGCGTTTTCGATGCTGCTATTCGGGAAATTCTGCCTGGGAGCTTACATCTACCATTTGCTGCGCGGGGAGTTCGCGTTCGCGAATGCGACGCTTCCGTGGGCGCGACCTTCGAACTGAACGCTCGTCCTTTTTCTTCCTCTTACGCTGCGAGAGAGCTAGGCCGCAGCGTGCCCTTCGATTTTTCCAGCGGCTTCTTCGCGGATCAAACGCAGCGGATAGATTCGCTCGAGGAGCGGCGTCGTGATGAATGTAGTGACCAGAGCCATCAAAACCATCATCGCGAAGAGAGCCGGCGAGATCACGCCGAGATCGAGGCCGATGTTCAGGATGACGAGCTCCATCAGGCCGCGCGTGTTCAAGAGGACGCCGAGAGCGGCAGCGTGCCTCCAACCGTTGCCCGCCGCGCGCGACGCGATCATCGAGCCGACGAGCTTTCCGCCGATCGCGACTGCGATGATGATGCCGCAATAGAGCCACATGCGGCCGCCGCGCACGCCCTGAAGGTTCATGCGCAAACCGGTGTACGCAAAGTACAGCGGGAGAAGCAGGACGATCGTGAGCGATTGAAACTTCTCAAGAATGTGGCGGGAGAAAGCGGGGTCTTTCGGCATGATCGCGCCAGCCAGGAATGCGCCGAAAAGAAGATGAATGCCGATGCGGTCCGTTATAAGCGCTGAGCCGAGAGCGAGCAGCAGCACGACGGCGATCGCGCTATCGCCGAGGCGCCCGCGCTTTTCGTAGAGCGCTAGAAGCCGCCGCAACAGCGGCCGGACGACAATTACCATGAACAGCACGAACGCAATCGAGCCGGCGATGGTTACCCACGCCGGCGTCGCGCGGGTTTGGACGCGAATCAGAAGCGTAATGTAGGCGAGGATGCACCAGCCGGTCACGTCGTCCACCGCGGCACAGGCGATGGCGAGAGTGCCGAGCTTAGTGCCGAGCATGCCGCGGTCGGTGAGGATGCGCGCGAGGACCGGGAAAGCGGTGATGCTCATGGCCGCGCCCATGAACAGGGCGAAGGCGGTCAAGCTGACGCGATCGTCGGAAAGTCGCGGATAGAGAAACAGCGCCAGCATCGCGCCCGACGCAAAGGGCACGACAATGCTGGCATGACTGGTGAGCAGCGCGGCTCGGCCCTGGCCTTTCAGGCCATTGAGATCGAGTTCGAGGCCGACCAGGAACATGTACATGACAATTCCCAGTTGGCTGATCGTATTCAGATAGTTGAGGCTGGGCGCCGGAAACACCATCGCAGACACATGCGGGGCCAGCCATCCGAGGAACGAAGGTCCCAACAAGATGCCCGCCGCCATTTCGCCGATGACCTGCGGCTGGCCGATGAACTTGAAGGCGAATCCAAGGACTCGCACGACAACGATAATGACGGCGATCTGAAGGATGATCGTGACGACGCGCGGAACGGATTCAGCGGCTTTCTCCTGCGGCGTTTGGGAGACCGGGTGGAAAGAGGCCGGTTCGACAGCAGCAGGCGATGGCTGCGAATGCGTCGCGACGCGCAGAGTTCCCAGCAAGAGGAGCAGCGGCAGCCCGACCAAAGCGACGTACGCAAGGAGAAACCCGCGCCTCGTCATAGTGTGGCCTTCGAGACCACTCCGAGGAATGCGTTTTCGGGGCAATCCAACTTGGTCTGAATCATCAAGGGTTGCATAATAACGAACCTTACGCGGCAGAGGGAATGTTTGGGCGCGATGGATCGCAGGAGGCGAGGGTGAGCGCCGAAAGCAAGTCAGGGCAAGCGCTGGAGTGGCCGTGGCCCGATTCGCTGGACGCCGTAATTGCGGCGCCCCGGCATCACAAACTGATGTTTGAAAACGAGCGCGTGCGAATTCTGGAGGTTCGCATCCCGCCGGGCGATTTCGTCCCCGTGCACACGCATCGATGGCCGAGCGCCATCTACGTCGCGAAACAGAGCGACTTCATCCGGCGCGACGGCGAGGGCAACGTGCTGTTCGACAGCCGCACCGTGGGGCCGCCGCCGACCGAGGCACTGGTCCAATGGGTGCCACCGCTTCCGCCACATTCGATCGAAAACGTTGGCACGAACGAAATCCTGCTCATTTCCGCCGAACTGAAGCCCCCGGCTTGATTTGGCATCTCTGGCGTGCCCGACACAAAACGAGAGCCGGCGTCCCGCTAGAACATCGGCATGGTGATGTCGCCCCAGAAGCTGCGGCGGGGCGGAATCAGCACGCTCTCCACGACAGGATTTTCGCCCTCGATGTTGGCGATGACGACGGGCGTCATCTTGGCCGAAAGGTCGGTCACCTTGGAAACCGGCAGTTGCGTGTCGCCGGGCTCATCGACGCGAGAGAAAATGACTTTGTAGTTGTCTTGCGGCGTTCCCATGATGCGGTTCTTGTGACGAGGATCGACGGATGGGACAGCGAATCCCGCCCACGATGCGAGGCGGCGCGCGGAGACTTTGCTGAACATGCGATGATCGGTGCCAACGTCGGCAAACATGTTGACCATGCCATAGTCTTTCGGAAGAAGGTGGGCCGTGAAAGCAGCACCGGGTTCGTTATCGAGAGCCGCGCGGACCCTCTGATCCTGTAGGGCCGCTGAAACGACCTGATGAATCGTATCGGGCGGCGTGGGCCAGATGGAAATCGCCATGATGCGATCCTCAGGCAGCAGTTCCGTGGCCGCGTGGGCAATCGTGTATTTTCGGAGGGCGACCGCCCCTCCGAGAACCAGCGCGACGATTACGGCGCTGGACGCCGTCAGAGCAAGTCCGCGATTGCGTATCCATCCAAAGAGCAGATGAAAGACCTTGCCGCCCGGATTTCCCGGCAGGAACATGCCGGTGTGCTTGCGATATTCGGCGTATTCGGGATGAGCGGCCTCGACCTGCTTTTCTTCGAAGCGCGCCAGAAAATAGTAGAGAAAGAGCATGCCCAGATAGAGCACGAGGATGATGATCCGCGGCCAGATTGTGAGCAGGCCAAAGCCCGCGACGGCAAGGCTCAGATAGAACGGGTGGCGGATGTATTTGTACATCCAGGATTGCGCGGCTTTGTGCTTCAGGAGTTTCGTGCCGTAGACCTGCACGGCGCAGATCAGCGCGGCGAGCAACCCCAGCCCAAAAGCCCACGAGCCGATCTGCCAGCGCATGATTTCGAGGAAGGAACTCGTGGTGATCACGGAATGCGGCAAGAAGAAAGATTCCAGCCATGCGGTGGCCCGCCAGCGATGCAATCCCTGCAGCGTGGGCGCATAGAGGGAATACCAGTAGAAGGCGAATGGGCTGATCATGATCACGACCTCAATCATCACCAGCCCATACAGCGCCGATGCGAGCCATTTGAGGACTTTCTTCATGGGGCACTCCTTTTCAGGCGGCTTGAGAAATCGCTATCGGAAACCGCGCAATGTGCGACCGAGACCTGACTTACACTCGAAGAGCCTCCCCTGCGGGCCCATTTAGCACAGGGCAATTTCTCCGTCAAATGACCGTGGAGGGGCCATGACGACAGCCAGATGCCGGAGCGGCTGTCTTGGTTTGGCCTGAATGTGTGTGCACGCAGGCGCAAGGCGAAGAAACGGCGCAGCAGCGAATCGGGTTAGGGCAGGCGGGACGCAGGCCGCCAGGGGTTCATGCGAGCGAATCAGGAGGCCCTAGGTTTCGTTTTTTCTTTGCCGTGGCAACCGGATTTTGGACAAACACTCCGTTGCCAGTTGAAGCGGACCGGTCCAACATTGTCAGTTGCGAAGCAGGAAGCGCGGCCGCGGTTGCGGCCCGGCGCGGCTGTTGTTATAAGTAATAGGCTGCCCTAACCCTGAGGAAATTGTGCCATTTATTAACTTCCCCGCGCGGGAGATCAACTGCAAGCTTGTGTACTACGGGCCCGGCCTTGGCGGCAAGACCGCCAATCTGCAGTGGATCTACGACCATACGGGCACGGGGCAAAAGGGCAAGATGGTCTCTTTGGCCACGGAGACCGACCGGACACTCTTCTTCGATTTTCTTCCGCTCGATCTTGGGACGGTGCGCGGATTCAAGACCCGCTTTCACCTGTATACGGTTCCCGGGCAGGTATTTTACGAAGCCAGCCGTCGGCTGATCCTAAAGGGCGCGGATGGAGTCGTCTTCGTTGCCGATTCGCAGGAAGAGCGCCTTGACGCGAACATGGAGACGCTTGAGAACCTGCGCGAGCACCTGAAAGATCACAACCTCGATTTCGCCACCATTCCCTACGTCCTGCAGCTGAACAAGCGCGACCTGCCGAATATTCTTCCGGTTGAAGAGCTGAAGAAGAGCCTCGGCGTAAAGGGTGAGCCCACGACCGAGGCGGTTGCCATCAGCGGGCAGGGTGTGTTCGACACGCTGAAAGAAGTTGCCAAGCTGGTCCTCGCCGAACTCCGCAAGAACGCCTAAGATCTCCCCCAAGACAGGGCGACCCATCAACAAGGCCACCGGTGTCGTGTCGGTGCCGACTCCCACGGGCTACCAGAGTGCAGGCGGTCGGCAGTCCACTCTCGCAACCGTACACCCGCCGAGGCAGGCGAAGGAATCGGGCGAAAATAAAAACGGGAGGCAAGAGCCAGAGGCTCCCACCTCCCGGGGTGGGTGGGGTTTGTTGCCGGACACCCAGCAGGAATTTTGGAGTTCCCGCGCCTGGATGCCACGGCAAACCGGCGTTGAGCCGGTGCCACGTATGCCCCATCCTTACCACCGTCCCCAGGGGGTGTCAACAGCAATCATGGCTAATTGGCAGGCGAAACGCGGGCGCGCTGATCCAGGGTTTCGCGCACTTTGCGGGCGAGCGCACGCGACGTATACGGCTTCTGGAGAACGGGCCAGCCTTCTTGGCGTACTCGCTGTAGCAGAGCGAGATCCGGGCTATAGCCCGTGGCGAAAATTGCGGGGAGGTCATGCCGCACCGCGCGGATCCGTTCATACACTTCAGGGCCGCTCAATTTGGGCAGCATGACATCGAGCAGGGTGAGGTGGATTTGGTCGCGGAAAAGTTGGAATTCCTGCAGGGCCTGCTCACCGTCTGACGCGATAACCACGGTGTAGCCAAGGTTCGTGAGGGTCTCGACGGCCAACTGGCGCAGGCCCTCGTGGTCTTCGGCGAGCAGGATGATTTCCGAGCCGCCCTGCACAGGTTTCTCGTCCTCCGCTGGCGGGGCGGCCGAGCCGTCCACCGTGCTAATGGGGAAATAGGCACGAAATGTACTGCCCATACCCAATTCGCTGTAGACATGGAGGAATCCGCCGTGCTGCCGGACGATGCCATACACGGTGGCGAGACCGAGGCCCGTTCCCTTGCCCAGTTCTTTGGTCGTGAAGAAAGGCTCGAAGATGCGGTCGAGGGTGGCCGCATCCATGCCAATGCCTGTGTCGTTGACGGACAAGACAACGTAGTCGCCAGGACGGGCCAGGGGCTGCAACGTGCAGAAGCGATCATCGAGACGGACATTGGAAGTCTCGATGAGCATCGAGCCCCCATCGGGCATGGCGTCACGCGCATTGATGCAAAGATTCATCAACACCTGTTCGATCTGGATCGGATCAGCACGGACGACGGCGAGATTCGGCGCCAGGTTGGCTTTGATCTCGATGTTGCTGCCGATCACTTTCTCGAGAAGGCTCACCGTCTCCACAACGGTTTGATTCAAGTCGATATTGCGAGGCTCGAGAATCTGGCGGCGCGCGAAGGCCAGCAACTGGCGTGTGAGAGAGGCGGCGCGCTGGGCCTGCTGGTGGACTTTTTGGAAGTGGCGATGGAGGCGCGAGCCGAGTTCAGTCTCTTCGATTCCCAGATCCGCCCAGCCTAGAATGGCGCCGATCATATTGTTGAAGTCATGAGCCACGCCGCCCGCCAGCTGGCCGATGGCCTCGAACTTTTGCGCTTGAACAAGCTGCTTTTCGAGGGTTTTGCGTTCGGTGACGTCTTCGACCATCACCTCGGCGCACCACGACTTGCCGTCGGGCTCGAGCATTCGACGGCCAATCATATGGACGGTAATGATCTTTCCGTCTTGTCGCTTCCAATCGACGGTCGCGCTCGCGCGACCCGTTTGCATGTACTCGACGAGCGCCTTTTCGCGATCGGCGACATCGCGGTACAACGCCTCCGTGAATTGGACTTTCAGGAGCTCGTCGGAGGAGGCGTAACCGAGCATCTTCACGAGGGCCGGGTTGACGTCGAGCAGCCTGCCCGAAGGCTCTTCGGCCCAGAAGATTCCGTACATCAAGTGACGGACCAATCCGCGATAGCGGGCCTCACTCAAACGCAGCGCTTCGATCGCCTGCGTTTCTGCCTCCCGCAGCAGGCGTTCCTCGTGTGCACGCGTTACGGCCATCGGCAACCGGGCGAGTTGTTCCTTCAGGATGTAGTCGGTGACGCCGTGTTTAATGCACTCGACGGCGAGTTCGTCGCCGAGCGTTCCCGTCAGGAGAATCACGGGCACCCGCGGGCAGTTTTCCTTGACGATGGCCAGCGCGTCCATGCCCGTCCAGCCTTTCATGCGATAGTCCGAAAGGACGACGCCGACCGACGCGTTGACAAGTTTTTGTAGGAATTCTTCGCGCGTCGACGCAGTATCGGCGCTGAAGGCGAGACCAGATTTTTTCAGATCGCGGAGGCAGAGATCGAGGTCGTTGGGGTCGTCATCCACGATCAGGAGGCGGAGAAGGCCAGAGGTGTTGGTTGGTTGCATGGCTATGTTCGGCTTCCGGTACGGGTGATCCCTATTGGCTGGTGAATGCGGACAGCGGAGGCTTGCTGTTGATCAGCAGCCAATACATTCCGAGCTGCCGCACGACGTCCTGAAATTCCCCGAAATTTACCGGCTTCTGGATGTAGCTGTTGACGCCCAGGCGATAACTACTCACGAGATCCCGCTCCTCCTTCGAAGAGGTAAGCACAATGATGGGAATCGCCCTCGTCCGAGAATCGCCCTTTACCTCTCGAAGGACTTGCAAACCGTCCACTTTCGGCAATTTCAGATCGAGCAGGACAAGGCGGGGACCGTTGTCGATGCGCCGATGGGAAAATGCATTGCGGCAGAAGAGAAAGTCCAGAGCCTCCTCACCGTCTGATACCAATTGAATGCGGTTTGCGAGCTTGCTCTTCTGGAGGGCATGCAGCGTAAGTTCGGCGTCAGAGGGATTGTCCTCCACCAGCAGAATTTCGACAGCGTCGGTCTCAGAACTAGTCATGACTTGGCTCCTTTATCGCGCGTGATTGAGCACCTGATGGTTTGTGGGTTCGAAGGTGAAGGTGAATGTGGTTCCGCGCCCAGGCTCGGATTCGGCCCAGACTTCGCCGCCGTGCCGGCGGATGATGCGGCGGACGGTCGCGAGACCCACACCGGTTCCTTCGAATTCGTCCTGCCGGTGCAGGCGCTGGAAAACACCGAAGAGCTTATCGGAGTATTTCGGGTCGAAGCCGACGCCGTTGTCGCGCACGTAAATGGCGCTCCCACCGTCGATCTGGCGCGTGCCTATCTCGATGACGGCTGGCTTGCGGTTTCTTGTGAATTTGGCGGCGTTGGAAAGAAGATTGGAGAGAACCTGCCGGGCGAGCCCGGGATCGCACTCCGTTTCCGGGAGCGGCCCGATGCGCCAGTCGATTTCGCGACCTTCCGTCTCCGCGGCCAGCTCTTCGATTGCTTGTCGAACGAGCGCGCCGAAATTCACTTTTTGCCGGACCATTTCCTTGCGGCTGATGCGAGCGAGATTAAGAAGATCGTCCACGAGGTGGTCCATGTGATTGGCCGCGCGCAGAACGCGTTCCAGGTAATGCTTTCCTTCGTCGGGCAGATTTGGCGAGTATTCATCCCTCAAAATTCGCGTGAAGCCGTCGATGTGGCGGAGCGGTGCACGGAGATCGTGTGAAACGGAATAGCTGAACGATTCCAGCTCTTCGTTAGCGATGCTCAGCTGAGACAGGCGGTGTTGAAGCTCTGAGTTGAGCTTGTTGATTTGGTCTTGGATCCGGCGGCGCTCGGAGACATCGCGGATAGCGCTGGAAATCAGCGTTCCCTCCGCGGTTTCGAGAGGGCTCAAGCTCACTTCGACGGGGAATTCGGTGCCGTCCTTGCGGCGGCCGTAGAGTTCCAGTCCTGCTCCCATCGCTCTCGCGCGGGGAGATTGCGAGTAGGCTTGCCTGTGTCCGGAATGCAGTTCCCGAAACCGTTTTGGGATGAGGGTTTCGACGGCCTGGCCTACGATCTCATCCCGCGAGTAACCGAAAAGCCTTTCAGTTTGGGTGTTCACGAGTCGAATCTGTCCAGCACCATCGACGATCACCACGGCATCGGGAGCCGACTCAAGAAGGCTGCGAAACTTGTCTTCCTGCCTTTTGCGCTGTGTGATGTCGCGGTTGCTTTCGAGGATTTCGATGGGCTTGCCTGTCGTATCTCTGCGCAGGACCCAGCGACTGGAGACGATCACCTCGGAACCGTCGCGTCGCTTGTGGGTCAGCTCACCTTCCCATGAGCCGGTGTCGAGCAATTGCGAATCGATTTCGGCCAGCGGAGCCGGGAAAATAGTCTGCAGCAGCGTGTGGGTGACCTTGCCGCGCGCCTCCTCGCTCCGCCAGCCATAAAGCCGCTCCGCTGCCAGATTCCAAAAGATGATTTCGTTGCTCATGTTCCGGACGAAAATGGCGTCATGAGTGAGGTCAAGCAACGCCGCCTGCTCGCGGTATCTGGACTCGCTGATACGGAGGTCGAGCTCGATGTCACGGCGTTCGCGCACTTCCTTTTCGAGCCGGGCGTTCGCAGCGGACCACTGCGTGAAGCTCGGCAGATCGAGGGCTTCCGGCACCACGCGGGCGAGCAAGATCGCGGTTGGCACCGACGCGGCCGCGGTAATTGCCTTAACCGCGCCAGCCAGCCAGTAGTCGGCGTGCCACAGATTCCAGACCTCCAGCAGATGCGTCGAGCCGCAGGCGATGATGAAGACGCCAAACAGGACGAACATCCAACTGAACGGAAGTCCGCGGCGCTTGCCCACGAGCCAAACCAAAGTCACGGGAATGGCGAAGTAAGCCAGCGCAATCAATGAATCCGAGACAACGTGCAGCCAAACGAGGGGCACGTTCCACAGGTAGCAGTAGCCGTGAGGCATGAAGCCGCCCGTAGCCAGCAGTTGCATCGAGAGCTTCATGGTGGTCCTCCCGCTGCCGTCCGAGTCTCGGCGTCACCGAGCGCACCGCAACACGAACAAATAGGCAAGAACGAGAGGACTTTCTTGCGCGCTAGATTTGCGTGAAGGTCTCGCGCGGGCAAAGGCGAAGGTCCGCGCAGGGTTCCTGGAAGGGAATTCTATTTTGATTCAAACGCGTGCAGCGTCAAGGCTGAAGGAAGAGGGACTTGCCAGAGAGTCAACAGAAGCGAGCCTGACGGCTGAGAATGTCGGGCGCCGAGTCTATTGAGTTGAGCGGCTTGTTAGATATTGAGTGAGACCCGCAGTGAGCTGCTGGAGTCCGGTTTCCACATTGCGGTCGAGGGCCTCAACGACGTCGGAAACATGTTTTCCCTGTACGGGTTCGTCGTGGGCATACGAACTGCTCCAAACGATGTTTCCGGCGGCGGGATCAAAGAGCTCCAGTTGAAAAGAGAAGCGAGCGGCCAAAGAGGGCTTGTCGATTTCGTCCAGAGCGTCCACATGACCTCGCACAACATAGTCGCCGCGCGAAGCACTTCCCACGCGCGACACCGAGCGATACTGCCCCGATGCGCGCAGCGATGAGATCAGCATGTCTTGCAGCATATCGACGGGAGGTTCGGACCAGCGCTCGTATTCGTACGTTCCCAACTGGACCGGGCCGCTTCCGTAAACGAGGCGATCGTCGCGGTAGAGATGGGACCCCGAAATGCGAGCGACCATCAACCTCACGGGAATCTGCGTCGAGCTCGCCGGCGCCGGCGTTGCCGGGGCGTCCAACGCATAGTACTTCGTGGGGCGAGACGCGCCGCAGGCCGCGGCCAATCCGGCGAGGAAGCAAACCAATCCTATCTGCGAAATTCGGCGCATCGATTTCAACGTTTCGCGGCTCGGCGTTTCTTTGGTGGTCAGCGACATGGCAGCGGGCACACTCCTATTTCGGCGGCGGATCGCCCGGATTACGCGGTTTCATGCCGGGCGAACGAAGCAGGGTGTAGGGCCGCGTCTTGATGGTGTCGGTGAAGGAATTGAGATTATCGGTGGCATGGCGCAGGCCATCGAAAATCTCATCCAGGTTCTCGGCGTTGGATCCCAAGGTTCGGTCGAGCTGGTCCGTCAGGTCCTGCGCGGAGGCGAGGGACTGCCGGAGTTCAGAAATCGCCTGATGAAGATCGGGGCGGTCCTCTGAGATCGTGGCGTCGAGGTGAGCGAGCGCGTCATTGGCGCGTGCTGAAGTCTTGCGGAAGTCGTCGATGAGCGGGCCGAGCTTGGCGCTCGATTCGTTCAGATGTGTGAGCGTACCGTGAATGGCAGGGCGGTCATCATCCAACATGCCACGAACATTGCCAAGCGTCGAGGAGAGGTTTGCCCGGTTCTGATCGTTCAATAAATCGTTCACGCGATCGAGCGTCACCTGCAACTGTTCGGTGCGATCGTTCAGGTTGTCGATCAGATCGTTGGCGGATGGGCCGAGCTGGCCGACGAGCGCGGCAATGTCGGAAAAGCTGGTGTATTCGACGGAGCGGAGCGTCGCACCAGACGAAGCCTTGGGTGCGGCGGCAGTGCCAGGGCGGATTCCCAAGAAATTGTCGCCTAGCGGGCTCACGCTGGTAATCTCAGCGAGGCTATCGGTCTTAACCGGCACGTCCGGCCTCACGGCAAAATCGACTTCCATACGCGTGGTGTCATGGGGATCGGCGGTAACCTTGTCGACGTGTCCCACCGGCGGTCCGCCCGCGTAGCGCACTTGAGAGCCCGGCTCGAGGCCGCCGGCATTCTTGAAATACGTGCGATAGGAGATATCGCCTGCATTGAGGCGGCCCGACATCAGGAAGATTGTGACGACGACCAGCACGATCGCCACGATCATAAACAGTCCTACCAGCGCTTGTTCCTTCTTGGCGTCCATGTAGTGTTTCGATCCGCGCTCCAGCGCGCCCCGCGAATCCCGGCCAGAGCCTCTAAAGTGCCGGGGAGTATATCACGCCGAGCCCCTACCGCTAGTTCATTGCCGCTGGGGCGGGATTTCGCCGGTCAGCATTTGGAGATAGTCGATCTCCGCGGTCAATTCCTTTTCCGGGACCCGATCGAGGAACTGGCGGACGCGCGGGTTCGCACTCGCCTGCAGCTCGACCGGCGTTCCATCAGCCACGATTACGCCCTTATTCAGCAAAATCATGCGGTCGGCGATCAAAAAGGCGCTGGCCAGTTCGTGCGTGACGACGAGGATCGTGATGTGAAAAGCTTTCTTGAGCGCGAGGATCAGCTCGTCAATGCCCGCCGCGATGATGGGATCCAGCCCGGCCGACGGCTCGTCAAAAAAGAGGACCTCCGGGTCCATCGCCAGCGCCCGCGCAATCGCCGCACGCTTCTTCATTCCGCCGCTCAACTGCGCGGGCATGTAATTTTCGAAACCGGAAAGACCCACCTGATTGAGTTTCAGGCGCACCATGATGTCGATCGTCGAGTCGTCGAGTTTGGTGTGCTCGCGGAGAGGCAAGGCGACGTTTTCTGCAACGGTCATCGAGCCAAAGAGCGCGCCGCTTTGAAACGACATTCCCATTTTCTTGCGGAGTTCGTCGCGCTCGGCTTCCCGCATCGCCGCGAAATCCTTGCCGCGGATCCAGATGCTTCCGCCGGTCGGACTCTCGAGTCCCACCAGAGTGCGCAACAGGGTGCTCTTGCCGGACCCGGAGCCGCCAAGGATCACCAGAGTTTGGCCGGCGGGCGCGTCGAAATTGATGCCGTGCAGAATCTCCCGCTCGCCGTACTTGACGCGCAGGTCGCGCACGGAGATCGCGGGAGCGCCCCGCTCAGCTACCGGCTCGCCTCTCGAAATGGGATGTTCCGCCATTCTTCTCGCTCCACCGCTCTTACCGCGGCGCCGTGATGTAAAAGATCGAAGTGAAGACCAAGTCCATCACGACGACGAGGAAGATCGACTTGACCACCGCGGCCGTCGTGGATTTGCCGACCTGCTCCGAGCCGAGGCCGGTCGTAAAACCTTCCTGGCAGCCGACGGCCGTAATCACGATTCCGAAGATGAGGCTCTTGACCAAGCCGATGAAAATGTCGCGGCGGACAAGCGCGTCGATGGTGGACTGGAAATACGTATGCCAGGTGAATCCAGCGCTCATCACGCCAAACAGCCCGCCGCCGGTGACGCCCATCAAATCGGCCCACGTGGTCAGGCAGGGCATCATCAAGAGCATCGCCACCAGCTTGGGAGCGACCAGAAAATGCACGGGTTCAAGCGCCATCGTCTCCAGTGCGTCGATTTCCTCATTCACTTTCATCGTGCCGATTTCGGCAGCGAAGGCCGAACCGGACCGTCCGATCACGACGACAGCCGTCATCAGAGGTCCCAATTCGCGCGTCATCGAAAGAGCGACCGTGGCCGCGACGAGATGAAGCGCGCCCAGGCGGCGCAGTTCGTAGGCGGCCTGCAAAGCGAGAATCAAGCCGACGAAGAATGAAATCAGGGAGACAACGGGGATAGCGCCTACACCGACGGCCATAGCCTGGTGGACGGCGCGGGCATATCGAATTCTGCGGCCGCGGAAAGGGTCGATAAATATGGCGCGCGCCGCTCCGCCGGTCAGGCGCGTGAGCTCGCCCACGTACGCCAGACCGTTGATAGTGGCTTCGCCAATGGTTTGCGCGAATGGCATTTGTTTGTCCGGAAGAATGCCCCAAGCCAGAAAAGTGAGAGAGCGCTGACGACGTCAGCCAGCAGCGGCGCCGCCGCCTTTGCCGCGCAACGCTTCTTCCTCGGTTTCGTACACCTCGAAAACCTTGATCAGCCGCGTCAACTCCAAGACCTCGCGAGTGGTCTTGGTCAATCCGTAGAGCGCGAATCCGGACTTAAGATCCCGGGAAAGTTTCAGGCCCTCCACCAGGCAAGCCACACCGGCGCTATCGATGTAGCGCACATTTTGCAAGTTGACGATGACGCGCGGCGCGCGCTTGCCCTTCAGAAGATCGAGCAGCGTCTTGCGAATCGTGGGCGAATTGTACAGCGTAATGTCACCGTTGACGTCGAGGACGGTGGCATTCTCCAACTGCCGGGTCGAGAGTTCCATGAATGATTCCTATCGCGGGGCGACCAGTGTTTTTGCCAGAGATTCCCCTTGGATGCAACCTGAATTTGGGGCGAGGCCGAGCGTGAAACGGTCCCCTCCCGCAGTGCCGCATTCCCTGGGATGCGAGTCAGTCGGCTGGCTACTTGCGATGGTCCAAAGGAATGTAACTGCGGAGATCGTAGCCGAGATACACCTGGCGAGGCCGGGAGATCTTCTGTTCCGCGTCGAGCAGCATTTCCTCCCATTGCGCGATCCAGCCGGACGTGCGCGGAATGGCGAACAGCACGGGGAACATCGTGACCGGAAATCCCATCGCCTGATAAATGAGCCCGGTGTAGAAGTCGACGTTCGGGTAGAGGCGGCGCGTGACGAAATACTCGTCTTCCAGCGCGACCCGCTCGCATTCGAGCGCGATGTCGATCAATGGGTTGCGCCCCATCACGTCAAAGACTTCGTAGGCAATTCTCTTCACAATCCGCGCGCGGGGGTCGTAGTTCTTGTAGACACGGTGGCCGAAGCCCATCAGCAGTTTTTCGCCAGCCTTCACGCGCTTGATGTACCCGGGCACGTTGTTGACAGCGCCGATTTCCAGCAGCATGCGCAGGACCTGCTCGTTGGCGCCGCCGTGAAGCGGGCCGTAAAGCGCCGCGGTGGCTGCGGCAGTGGCCGAGTAAGGGTCGACGTGCGAGCTGCCGACGCCGCGCATGGCCGTCGAAGAACAGTTTTGCTCGTGGTCGGCGTGAAGGATGAACAAAATGTCGAGCGCGCGCTCAAGGGTCGGATTGGGGCGATATTGCAGTTCCGTCGTGCGGAACAGCATATTCAGGAAGTTGCCGCTGTAGCTCAGATCGTTGTCGGGATACACATACGGCATGCCCAGACTATGGCGATAGGCAAACGCGGCAAGCGTCGGCATCTTCCCGATCAGGCGATAGGTTTGCTTGCGGCGCGACTCGGGATTGAAGATGTCTTTGGCGTCCGGATAAAACGTAGAGAGCGCGGCGACCGTAGAAATCAACATGCCCATCGGGTGAGCGTCGTAGTGAAAGCCATCGAGAAATTTCTTGATGCTTTCGTGAATGAACGTGTGATGCGTGATGTGGTACGTCCAGTCTTTCAGCTGCGCTTGCGTCGGCAATTCGCCATGAAGAATGAGGTAGGCGGTTTCGGGGTACGAGCTTTTTTCCGCGAGTTCTTCAATTGAGTACCCGCGATAACGAAGGATTCCTTTGTCGCCGTCGATGAAAGTGATCTTGCTGCTGCAGGAGGCCGTGTTCGAAAACGCCGGGTCGTAGCTCATCATGCCGAAATCGGATTCTTGAATCTTGATCTGGCGCAAATCGATAGCGCGGATCGTATCGTTCTTGATCGGGATTTCGTATTGCCGGCCGTTGCGATTGTCGACGATCGTCAGCGTGTCGCGGCGCGCTTCGGCGGTCGATGCTGGCTTCGTAGGATTCATTGCGTGACTCTTTTCGCTGGTGGTCGACATGGTCGCTACCTCAACGTACGGATGACACTGTACACCAAAATGTTGTGCGGGCGAACGGTTTACATTGAGAAACGTGCGGCCTAATTTTCGTGTGGCCGTACGGTAGCGTACGGTCGCTTGTGGCTTGGCGTATTAGTTCTGCGGGTCAGGTGGAAAGGGTTGAAGAATTTCAGCCCACGCCGAGCGGCTAGTGGCGCGCGGCATCCATGCCGGCTTGGGTGGAGGCCGAGCGGCCGGACCCAGTTGACTCCGGAGTATTTGCGGGTTCGGACCGATTGCGTCCATTCTTTTTCGCCTGATAAAGAGCGTCGTCGGCCAACTGGAGCAGCGCCTGGGAATCTAGCGGCCTGTTCGCGCCACCCACGGCGACCCCACAACTGACTGTGACGTTGATCGGGCCTGCCTTCGTTTCGAAGTTGAGAACTCCGATCGCTTCGCGGATTCGTTCTGAAAGATGGAATGCGCCGGACGAATCCGAGGCGGGGGCAACAATCAAGAATTCCTCACCGCCGTAGCGCCCGACGGTATCGTACGGACGGACACAACTGGCGATGCGACGTCCTGTTTCCTTCAGGACGGCGTCGCCGACCAGGTGGCCGTACGTGTCGTTGACACGCTTGAAATGATCGAGATCTAGGAGAATGATGCCGAAGGACCCGCCTTCGCGCAGTTGGCGCGCGGATTCGCGATCGATTGCGTCAATGATCGCACCGTGGTTGTAGAGGCCCGTCAGCGGATCGTGTGTCGCCTGAAAACGGAGCCGCTTGCCTGCTTCCATCAAACGGGATTGCAAGTCCAGGATGCGCTGGCCGACGTGCAGGCGCGCGCGAAGCTCCTGAGAGTCGAAAGGCTTCGTCAGATAGTCGTCGGCGCCCGATTCGAGCCCGCGAAAGATGTCGTCTCTTTGTGTGCGGGCGGTCAGGAGGAGAATGTATGTGTAGGGCCGGTCCTTGCGCTCGCGCACGCGTTTGCAAAGCTCGGGTCCCTCGATACCGGGCATCATCCAGTCGAGAATGGCCAACGTTGGGGCATCATCGGTTTCGAACAGGCGGGCGGCTTCGATGCCATCCGAAGCGGACAGGACCTCGTATCCCCACTTGGCCAGGAAGGCTTGAAGGACGCGACGAGACACGGGGTCGTCCTCGGCGATCAAGATTCTTGTTCCAGGCTGCTTTTCTTTGGTCATGGCAAATGTTCACCGTGTGAGCGAAATCAGGAGGCCACCTTCCGGCAAACCGCTTCGAGTTCAGGCTGGAGACGATCGAACTCGGATTGCACGCCGTCGATCCCGCTGCGGCAACTTTCCAGATCGCCTGCATCCGCTTGAGTCTCCAGTTCGTGAGCTGTCCGGGATAGGCAAAAAGAGCCGACCCTGGCAGCGGCGCCCTTGATCGTATGGGCGAGTTGCCGTACGGCACCGAGATCGCGGGCGTCCAGAGCAACACGAAGCGCCATCAAATTGCGGGGACACCCCTCGACAAACAACCGGCATAGCTCCTCGAAAAGAGCGCGGTCGCCATCAACACGGGCGAGAGCAGCGTCAAAATCCAGAGCGCGCGAAGGGGCGCTCCTTGGCGGAGCCGACACCGCGATCCGTTTGGTCGCAGCTCGATCGATGGCGTCGAGTAGTTCCTGGGTTCGAATCGGTTTGGCGACATAATCGTCCGCACCGGCTGCGAGGCAGCGCTCGCGGTCGCCCTTCATGGCGTGGGCCGTCAGGGCAATGATCGGCATATGTGCGCCGGTGGCGCGCTCTTTCTCGCGGATTACCCGAATCGCCTCGAAGCCGTCCATCACGGGCATCTGCACATCCATCAGGATCAGGTCAACCGCAGCGCGGTCAAGCCGATCCAAAGCCTCCTTGCCGTTTTCAGCGGCAATCACGGCGAAATCATGTTTTTCGAGAAGGGCGATCGCGAGCCTGCAATTGACCGGATTGTCCTCGACCAACAACACCTTTGTGGCGTCCGTTTCCGATTTGGCCGAGTCGGATTTCGCCGCGAGCGGCTCTCCCGCGACGGTGGGAGCGAAAAGAGCGTTCATCATTGCGTCCAAGAGTTCAGAAGGCTGCGCCGGCTTGGTGAGATAGGCTGATACGGCAACTTCGTTGCAGCGGTTGGCTTCACCAGGTAGTCCGCTCGAGCTAAGCAGCACGATGGGGATGCCGGCGAGAGCGGGGGTGCGCTGCATCCGCTGGGCGAGGGCGCATCCATCCATGCCCGGCATGCGCATATCCGAGATGACGATGCGAAAAGGGTGGCTTCCCAAGTGTGCGGCGACCAACGCAGAGAGCGCTGCCGCGCCACTATCCACGGCTTCGGGGCGCATGCCCCACCTTGCGAGTTGTTCGACTAGGATCCGCCGGTTCGTCTCGTTGTCGTCCACGATGAGCACGGGCAGGTTGCTTACAAGGTTCTGATCAGAAGCCGGAAGCGGTTGTCCCGGACCATCGGCGAGGCCCAGGCGAGCGGTAAAGTGAAACGTGCTGCCCTGGCCGACCTCGCTCTCTACCCAGATTCGCCCGCCCATCAGTGCGACGAGACGGGAGGTGATCGCGAGTCCGAGTCCCGTACCGCCGTATTTTCGCGAGGCGGAGCTGTCTGCCTGAGTGAAGGCGCCGAAAATCATCTGCTGCTTTTCTTTCGGGATACCGATGCCTGTATCGTGCACCTGGAAATGGAGAGTAATTTCTTTTTCGTGCTGCGCCTCTTTATCGACGCTGACGACGACTTCACCGCGCTCGGTAAATTTCAGCGCGTTGCCCACGAGGTTGACCAGAACTTGGCGCAGCCTCCCGACATCGCCCTTTAAGAATTCAGGGACCCCCGGGCCTACGCGCCAGGCAAGCTCCAAGCCCTTCTGGTGGGCCCGGAAGGCCAGGACTTTGAGAGTTTCACCGAGACCGCGCTGGAGGGGGAAATCAGCGATTTCGACATCCAGCTTGCCTGCCTCGATTTTCGAGAAGTCGAGAATATCGTTGATCACAGTGAGCAGGGAATGGGCGGACGCTTTCACCATGTCGAGGTACTCGCGCTGCTCGGATGTGAGAGTCGTGTCCAGCGTTAGCTCGGTCATGCCGATGATGCCGTTCATCGGCGTGCGGATTTCATGGCTCATGTTGGCGAGGAATTCGCTTTTAGCGCGGCTGGCAGCTTCGGCTGCTTCTTTTGCGCGCAGGAGCGCTCGTTCGGCCTGGTTACGCTCGGTAATATCGTGATAAAGCAGCAGGCCGCCGGTAGGCTTTTCGGGCGGGCCGAGCGGCACTGAGAAGGCTTCGACATCCACCAAGCTGCCGTCGCGCCGCTTGCGTTGCGTGGCGGCATGAAAGGACTTACCCAACCACAGGTTTGCCGAGTTTGACTCAACCTCGGCGACGCGCTCGGGCGGAGCAATGAAGTGCGCGAGGCGCTTGCCCAAGATGTCTTCCTGGCGGTAGCCGAACAGTTGTTCGAATGCGGGATTACACATCCTGACGAGGTTATCGGTGTCGATAGCGGCGATTCCGACGGGTGTGTTCTTGATGAGCGAATGGAGGAACGACTCCCTCTCTTCGAGCTCGCTTTCGGCCTGTTTTCGGTCCGTGATTTCTTTCCGAAGCTCGCTGGTGCGCTCATCCACGCGCGCCTCAAGCTCATCCACGCGCGCCTCAAGCTCATCCCGCGCGGACCGCAGGGCCGCTTCGTGTTCTTGAATTCGAGCCAGCATTTCGTTGAAGCGATCCACAAGAGAGCCAACTTCATCGTTGCTTTTCTTCTCAGCTCTTAGGGAGTAGTCCTTCTTCGTGGAGACGGCGGCGGCGGTCTCGGCGAGGTCCACAATGGGTACGGAAATCACGCGTTGGAGACGCGAGGCCAGCACGTAAGCCGCCACAAACGAGAGCAAGCTGACGATGGAGACGATCGCGACGAAGCGCGCCGTGCGCGCGTGAAGCGCTTCCAGGTCAGACCTCACGAGGATCGTGCCGATGCTCTCGCCATTAAGCTGGATCGGCTCGGACACGGAAACATAGTCAGAAGCGAATAGCGTACGTTCCGCCGTGTGCGCCGACGTCGGGCAATCAGGATTGCGACCGTCTCGCGCATAGCCCGCAAAAACGCTCCCGTTGGGCGAATAGACGCAGGCTTGGACGATGTGCGGTTGAGCGGTAAGTGAGTTCAGGGTCTCGCCGGCAGACTTGGAGTCGCCAAATGCCAGTGCTGCAGTCAGGTTGGAACCCGTGATTTCCGCTACCGTGGCCAGTTCCCTCGATAGCTCTTTGCGGAACGCCGTGACGTCGTATGCGGCAATCGCCGTGCAAGCCAGGACGATGGACACGCCGCAGGTGACCAGAACGATGCGAGTCAGCTTCTGTCGGATCGAGTAGTTACGACGGATTCGCATGTCAATTTCTTCCGCTTTCGGAGCTGTGCACGATTTTTGAAAGAGCAAGAAGCCTTGAGCTGATTCGCAGGCCGGCGCTCTCTGCCGCATCTGTGTTGATTGCAAACCGAACGTGGTTTTGTTCGAGCATGAATTGAATCGTGCCGCCCGAGTCGGCGAAGCGGTCGGTGTCGCCGACGATCAACGTGTTAGCTCCTTGAAGCGCCGCCAGAATTTCCGAAAGCCGGGTTTTCTCGGAGGCGCTGATGAACACGATCTGGCAGTGCCGTACGTCCGCCGCGTCTTTGGCGCGCTGGACGACGACGGGGCGCTCCCTGATGGCCTTTCCCCGGAGTGTGTCGTCAATGGCGGCGCCGAAAGGATCCACACCGAGGATGCAGATGGCGAAGGGGGATTGGTCGCTTACAAAACTGCTTCGCGGCCAGTCGATGAATTTGGCGAAATTGTAGAGGAAGGCTGCTTTGAGCTGGTACTCGGTTGGCGCGCTCTCTTGCGCGCGCGCTGAGGCCGCAGCAAGCAAAATCATGACGAGCAAAGCGACGTGTGAGGGCACACGTGCCCCGCCGCAGTGCTGCCAATCCTGCGCTCCAGAGCAGCAGCCCGCCAGATTGATCCGGCCTGTGCAGATAGATTTCACAACTCGTTGTTTCTCGGGTCAAAATTCCCAGCTCAACTTGGCGTAGGCACAGCGTTTGATCAAAGTCGTTCGTACCGTGCCCGTGAAGTCGACAAATTCCATGTGGTGATCCTTGACTAAGTTCTGTCCCACGATGCTCACTTTGGCTTTCTCAGCGAACTGCCAAGACAACCCCGAGTCGAGTCTTGTGTAGGAGGGCACGCTCGGATCCAGGAGGCGGTCCACGAAGTAAGCGGATGTATCCCACGCGAGATTGTGCGATAGAGCCAGATGAGAGCGAAGCTGTGCCGAATGAACGGGGCTGCTGCCCTCCGCCCCTGCAACGGACGTTGTGTCGTGGCTCGTTGGAGCCAGGTGCATATGAATTCTTTCGAAGGCGTATCCCGGGCTCAGAGTCCAGCGATTCGCCGCCTTCCAATTTGCCGAGATCTCGAAGCCGTGCGCTTCCCCGTGCATGAGGTTCTCGAATGTCAGTGGAAGCAAAAGATGGGGCGGGGCGGGTGTGTTTTCAAAAATCGGCGCGGCGGGCTCGGTGGTCTCCAGGTCATCGTAATCGTTGTAGTAGGAGGCGAAGTCGAGAGAGAGCTGATCGCGAACCGTCCTCCTGTATCCAAATTCATAAGCCACGAGGGATTCATTCTGGAAGTGAGGATTCCCCTCAAGGGAGAGAACGGCCAGTGTGCCATCCGGTTCGAAGAAGGAGGTGCGGGTCGCGCGGATGCTCGTGTCGAGGGACGTTGGGGACCGGGCTGCATCGGAGACAGCGGCCCACAAGGTCTGACTTGGGCTCGGCGTCCAGACCGCGCGGGCACTCGGCATCAGATTGAAGCCGGTGTAGTCGTTGCGTTCGGCCTTGGCACCGGCCGTCAAGTAGAACTGGTCCGGAACGATCGCGATTTGGTCCTGCGCAAACACGCTAAACCACTGGTTGTTCAGGTGTGGCGGGCTCAGTGAAACAAGCAGGTCACCATCGGTCCGCGAACTTGAATCGCGATACTCGAAGCCCCAAACCAGGTTATGCCGTTCGGTCCAGACGAAGTGATGTTGAAAGGTGATGTCGAACGTCCTTCGGGCTTCCCGCAGTTGATCGTCGCGCTCGTACTGATCGTAGGAAACCTGTAGGGTCGAGTCGGACTGCGCCGAATAATCACGGCGCCATATGCCCTGAATGAAGCCGCCATCAAGGTTGACGGGAAGTTCGGCAGGCAAAGGGATGGGCGGCGTGAGGGAAGGGAACTGGTTCGTAGGCAAGCCGTTCCTGCCAGTGTAGATGTTGGCTTGAAAGGTTAGTGTGTCTTTCTCAGAAAGAGAGCTGTCGGTGCGAAACCCGCCTTGCAGCAAATGCCAGCCGTCTCCGCCATCCGGGCCCGTGGGGCCGGGGAAGTGATCGATGTTGAAGTACTTCGTGTAGACGCGGTAGTCCGTCGATTCGCCGATTTTTGCGCCGTACTGGAGCGTGTCGAATCCCTGATTTACGTTCCCGCCTCCCGCTGTGACTAGCGCTCCTGGCGTTTGGGACGCCTTCTTCATAACGATGTTGATGACACCGTTGACTGCGTTTGCGCCCCAGATGGATCCGCCGGGTCCGCGAATCACTTCGATTCGCTCGATGTCCTCCAGCGGAAGGTCCAACACGTCCCAGAACACGCCGCCGAAAGTCGGCGTGTAGACGCTGCGGCCATCGACCATCACGAGCAGCTTGTTGCTGAAGCGGAAGTCGAGGCCGCGCACGCTAATCGCCCAGGTGTTGCTGTTGATCTGGGCGACTTGCACACCCGGCACCAAGCGGAGCAGGTCGGGGATGTTCGTCGCACCAGAGCGGCGGATGTCCTCTGGCGTGATGACGAAGACGGCCGAAGCCGTGTGCGATAACTTTTGTTCGGTCTTCGACACGGAGACCACTTCTATGTTCATGAGGTCTTCGAGGCTTGCGCTCGTCAGGTCGGGAGCCTTCTGTTGCGGCCACGCGTTGATCGCGAATGCGCCCAAGACAGCGAGGAGGATGCTCGCTCGGCCCGCGTGGGGAGCGAGGCGGAACGCTAAGAGCTTTCTTCCGGGCATGTGTTTTGGTCCCCTTGGTGCAGAGGTAACGCAGTCGATGCGCTTCTCTTCCGCGCCGCCGATGCTCCCCTCGACATCCAAATCGGCAGCGACGCGAGCGAACATCGATCAAACATGCGGGTTGGTGCTTTGCAGAGGTGCGACCAAAGCAGCAGCGGATTCCGTCTGTTAAGTGCCAGCCGTGCAATGTGTTACAGATGGTTCAGAAGGGTACAGGTGTGCGGCAGCAAGCAGAATGTTCCATGAGGAGAATAGCGGCCCGCTGCGGAACGATGTTAAAACTTGGTTAAAAGCCGATTTTTGCGCGGTCACTGACTTGCGTCTGAGGCGTAATTTTTCGTATGTTGAGGTTGGACCTTCAAACAAAAATCACCAATGAAACGCATTCTTGTAATCGAAGACGACAAAGACATCGTCGAGTTGGTGAAATATAACTTGGAAAAGGACGGTTTCCAGGTGACGGCAACCGGAGACGGCGCCACAGGGCTGGCGCAGATTCGGAAGGCGCCGCCCGACTTGATGATTTTGGACCTAATGCTGCCAAAGCTGTCTGGCCTTGAGATCTGCAAGGAAGTTCGAAAGGACGTCAGCCTGAATCGCCTTCCGATCCTGATCTTGACGGCGAAGGGAGAAGAAGCAGACCGCATCGTCGGGCTGGAACTTGGTGCCGACGATTACGTTACGAAGCCGTTCAGCCCCCGCGAACTGGCGGCTCGTGTCAAAGCTCTGTTGCGCCGCGCCGAGCCGGGCGCACCCTCCGAGAAAATGATTGAGATTGGTCCGTTGCGGATTGATCCGGCCGCGTATAGAGTGACGCGCGGAGGCAAGCCGGTTGCCATGAGCACGCTCGAATTCCGACTCTTGTATTTTCTGGCCGCGCGGCCAAACCGCGTCTTCACGCGCGACCAACTGCTAGACGGCGTATGGGGCACGGAGCGGTTTGTGACGCCGCGCAGCGTGGATGTCTACGTCCGCCGCTTGCGGGAAAAAATCGAGATGGATCCGCAACATCCCGCCTATATGAAGACGATTCGAGGGGCCGGCTACTTGTTCGAAACCCGTGCGAGCTAGGCTTTTCTGGAAGCTCGGACTCACCTATCTCGGCCTGCTGCTGATTGTCTTGCTTGCCGTGGGCCTCTACTCCTCCTACGTTCTGCGCCGCGATTACATCAGTTCCGCGGACGATCAGCTCACCTCACTTCTGAATCTTGCCGAGGCGCGGCTTCCTGCGTTCGAAAATGCCGCCGAACTTAGAGAATGGGCGGACTGGGTTGCCCGAAGCGGCGCGCGCGTCACGGTAGTCGACAGATCCGGCCATTTGCTCGTGGATTCGTCACCGGATGCCGGCTCCTCAGAAAATCGTATGGCACAGCCAGAAATTCAGCAGGCCTTTGCCTCGGGCACCGGCCAATCGGTGCGCTACAGCGCAGCTGTGGGACAAGACCTCGTTTGCCACGCGGTGCGAACCCAATCCCCCGATGGTTCTCCTTTGGTGATCCGCATGTCGTTGCCGCTGGCCGAAGTGGACGCTTTCATCGCTGAACTCCGCAGAAAGGTATTGGCGGCTTCGCTCGTCGTCGTACTCATCGTAGGAGTGATTTCGCTGATCTATTTCAGGCGGCTTGCGGCGCGAATCGAGAGGCTGACCGGCTTCTCGCACCGCATCGCGGAAGGCGATTTTCGTCCCCTGCCTGCCGATGGCCCGCGCGACGAGCTCGCCGACTTGGCCCAGTCGCTGAACGAAACCGCTGCTCGAATGGATCAAACGATTCGCTCGCTGAGCGGCGAGCGCAATCGTTCGAGCGCGATTCTGCGAAGCATGGTCGAGGGCGTCGCCGTGATCGACGCGCAGGAGAGACTCGTTTTTTTCAATCGCGCTTTTTCGGAGAGTCTGAATTTGGAGGCCACTTCGATCGAGGGCCGACCGATTATCGAGGTCGTTCGCAACACAGACCTGCTGAGCTTGATGCGCCGCGCGCTGCGCGGGGAGGAGGGGCTGCGAACCGACATGGCCGTGGGCATCGTGCAGCAGCGCACCTTCTCCGTTACGGCGACGCCGGTGCAAGCGATGGATGCGAGTTCGCTCGGTGCTGGCGGGAAACTGTCCGGAGCCGTTATCGTCCTGCACGACGTCACCGAATTGCGCCGGTTGGAGAGAGTGAGGCAGGACTTCGTTGCCAACGTGTCCCACGAGTTCAAGACCCCGCTGACTGCGATCCAGGGGTTTGCGGAGACACTCCTGGCTGGCGCTCTTGAGGACCCGCAACATAACCGGCGATTTCTTGAAATCATTCGCGATCATGCGGCGCGTCTGGCGGCCCTGACGAATGATCTGCTCAAGCTGGCGCGAATCGAAGCGGGTAAGCTCGAAGTCGAGTTCGGCCCCGTCAATTTGTTGGAGGTCGTCGAACGCTGCGCCGAGACGACCTTGCTGAAAGCCAGCCGGAAACAGATCGCTCTCGAAGCCGAAATTCCGCCGGGACTGCCGGCTGTGCGCGGTGATGCAAGTCTGCTGCGCGAAGTGCTGCAGAACCTGCTCGACAACGCCGTGCAGTACACGCCCGCTGGAGGACGCATCCGCGTGAGCGCGACCGCCAGCGCCCGAGAAGCCGTCCTCACGGTTGAGGACACAGGCATCGGAATCCCACTCGCGGACCAGGAGAGGATTTTTGAGCGTTTCTATCGCGTCGACGCAGGACGCTCACGCGAGGCTGGCGGCACGGGTCTCGGCCTGTCCATCGCGAGGCACATCGTCGAGGCTCACGGCGGTCGCCTGTGGGTGGAAAGTGAAGTGGGCCATGGCTCGAAATTCTCATTCTCCTTGGCGTTGGCCAGCTGAATCTCTGTCTTGAAAGATTCACGTCCCAGTTACCGACTTGCAACGCTGGCGCCCAATGCTACAAATGGCGGGGTGGAATGATCGGGCGATTTTCGCCCAGGGGGGGAACGACCCATGGCGGCCACGAGAACAAGCGGCGAGGGTATTCTACAGACGGTGCTGATGAACTATCTGGTTTCGCAAGCGCGGACCGTCGAGGCGTCTGTGAACCGGGCGCTCGCAGCTTTGCTTGGGAGGGAACAGCGGCTGGCCAGCGAGGTATTTCTCACGGAGCCGCGCATCAATGAAATGGAGATTGTGATCGACGAGCACGCCATCCGGATGCTAGGGAACGGCAACCTGCCCGAGAGCGACGTCCGCCTCGTGGTAGCCGCTCTCAAAATCAACAACGACCTCGAACGCATGGGCGATCTCGCGGTAAACCTTGCGGAGCGCTCTGTCTCCCTGGCCACGATGGGCAACGCCCAGGCTCCAGCGGAGTTGGAACCCATGACCGCGGCCGTGCGGGCCATGGTGTCAAAGTGCCTCGGCGCTCTGATCTTCGAAAATGTCGACCTTGCCACTCAGGTCCTTGAGAGCGACGACGTCGTGGACCAGTACCGCGACCGTGTGTTTGAGGTGCTACTGGCCGGCATTGCCGAGGACCCCACACAGGCCGCGCCGAACTTCCAATGGGTGCTCGCTTCGCGCAATCTCGAGCGCATAGCAGACCACGCAACCAACATTGCGGAAGACATCCTCTTCTGGCTGCGCGGGCTCGAAGTGCGCCACGGCCGAGCGCATCGGCTGGACGGCCGCGGTGACACCGCGCGCGCGACCGAAGCCTAGTCGCTCATTTTTCGCGCTCCGTTCATCGGCCGCACAAAAAGCAGGTGTATCGCTTCTCCGCTGTGTCTCAATCGGGTTTCATTCGGAAAATAAGCAGGATAGAAGCGCAGAAGGGGACTCCCCCAGGCGGCGTATTCATCCCGAATTCTTGACGATGTAACGCAATTGTAACAATTGCGAAACGATAATAGAAGGAAGGAGAGTTCTGAAATTATGAAAAAGACAGTTCTTCTCACGTTGCTCGCGCTGTGCCTGGCCGCCGCAGCGAGCGCTCAATCCGGCACCGTGCTCTTGAACGCAGCTGGCGCTACGTTCCCGGCCCCGATCTACTCGAAGTGGTTTGATGTGTACCACACCGCTCACTCGAACATTCAGATCAACTATCAAGCGATTGGTTCCGGCGCTGGGAAAGCCCAGCTTACTGCCGGCACGGTGGATTTCGGCGCCTCTGACATGCCCATGACGGACGACGAGTTGGCGAAGCTGAAAATCAAGGCTTTGCACTTCCCCACCGTTCTCGGCGCGGTCGTACCGACCTACAACATCCCTGGCGTATCTGCCGACCTGAATTTCTCGCAGAAGGCCCTGGCTGGAATCTACTTGGGCACGATCACGAAGTGGAACGATCCGGAAATTGCGAAGGCGAACCCGAACGTGAAGCTGCCCGCTGACGACATTGTCGTCGTCCATCGCTCCGATGGCAGCGGCACCAGTTTCATTTTCACCGACTTCCTTTCCAAGGTCAGCCCGGACTGGAAGAGCAAGGTGGGCGCGGGCACCTCGCCGAACTGGCCGGTTGGCCTGGGCGGCAAAGGCAACGATGGCGTGATGGGTTTGGTCAAGCAGACGCCAGACTCGATCGGCTATGTCGAACTGATCTACGCCCTCTCGCAAAAGATTCCGTACGGAGCCGTTCAGAACGCGTCGGGAAAGTTCATCAAGGCGGATTTGGCTGGTGTCAGCGCGGCCGCTGCCGGCGCAGCGAAGGCCATGCCGGACGACTTCCGCGTCTCGATTACGAACGCCCCGGGTGCCACGGCATATCCGGTCTCGAGCTTCACTTGGCTGCTCATCCCATCGCATTTCGACGACGCGAACAAGGCGCAGGCCGTCAAGGGTTTCCTCACCTGGATGCTCGCTGACGGGCAAAGCTACAATGAGGGTTTGTCCTACGCCAAGCTCCCGCCTGCCGTGGTCGCCAAGGAAAAGAAGGCACTTTCGCAAATACAATAGGCAGGAATGTCCACAGCAACTACACCCATTGAGCACGCGGCCCCGCCTGAGTCGGGGCCGCGTGCTTTATTGCACCGCCTGCGCCACGGTGATGAGGTGGCGCACGTGGTTACGCTCACTTTCGCTGCGCTGATTTTGCTGATTACGACACTGCTGGTCTTCGAGTTGTGGATTCGCTCTGCGCCCACTCGCGGGAAGTTCGGGTTCAGTTTCTTCTGGACCGGTGTTTGGGACCCGATTGGCGGCGACTTCGGCGCAATTCCTTTCATCTACGGCACGTTGGTCACGTCGATCCTGGCGCTGCTCATCGCGGTGCCCTTGGGTCTTGCGGCTGCGATCTTCCTGGCCGAACTCGCCCCGCGGAGGATGAGCGATACGATCGCGTTCCTGATTGATCTGTTGGCCGCAGTCCCCAGCGTGATCTACGGCCTGCTGGGGATCTTCGTGGTCGTGCCACTCATGCGCACCACCATCGGTCCGGCGCTCAAGAAGACACTGGGTTTCTTGCCGATCTTCCAGGGTCCAAACTACGGAGTCGGTTTTCTTACGGCGAGTATCGTGCTGACCATCATGGTCGTGCCCTTCATCATTTCCGTCTCTCGTGAGGTTCTTCTTACCGTGCCTCGCGAGCAACGCGAAGCGGCTCTCGGTCTTGGCGCCACGCGCTGGGAAGCGACTTGGAAGGTCGTGGTTCCGTGGGCTCGCACAGGCATCATGGGTTCCATTTTTCTGGCTTTGGCTCGTGCCCTGGGTGAAACCATGGCCGTGACGATGGTCATCGGCAACGATCCCAAAATCCGCGAATCGCTCTTCGCTCCCGGATATACCATTGCGGCCGTGATTGCCAATGAATTCAATGAAGCCACGAGCGATCTGCACCGGAGCGCTCTGATTGAGCTTGGACTGGTGCTGTTCTTGATCACCTTTATTCTGAACGGACTGGCGCGGTTGCTGATCGTCGCCACCGAGCGCGGCGGAGGCCATAGCTGATGAACCGCGTGCGGCTGATCTGGCGCAAGTCTCTCAATGTCGTAATGCTGACGCTTACCGGTGTCGCAGCGTTCGGAGTCGTGGCGGTATTGTTTCTGATCCTGGGATATTTCATTTGGAATGGCGGCACATCCCTCAATCTAGATTTCTTCCTCAAACTGCCGAGACCGGAAGGCGAAGTCGGCGGCGGCGTCGCCAACGCCATTGTCGGCAGCCTGAAGCTCCTCTTTCTAGCTGCTATCATCGGCTTGCCAATCGGATTGCTGGCGGGCGTCTACCTCGCAGAATTCGGCGGAAAGACTTTTTCGTTCGTGGTGCGCTATACCACAGACCTCCTGAATGGCGTGCCCTCCATCGTTATCGGCATGTTCGCCTATTCGCTGGCGGTCGTGCCAGTGAAGCATTATTCGGCCCTCGCGGGCGGCGCCGCTCTCGGACTCATGGTCGTTCCCATCACCGTGCGCGCTACCGAGGAGTTTTTGCGCGCCATTCCTACCAGCTTGCGGGAGGGCGCTATGGCCCTCGGGGCGAGCAAGTGGAGAACGATCGCGACCGTTGTCGTGCCGGCGGCGAGCGGGGGTATCATCACCGGCATGCTGCTGGCTCTTGCTCGCGTCGCCGGCGAGACCGCACCCCTCATCTTTACGGCCTTGGGCAATCAGTACTGGAGCCCCGGCTGGAATCAGCCGATTTCCGCGCTACCGCTTGTCGTCTACAATTACGCGATTTCTCCGTACGATGACTGGCACAGGCAGGCTTGGGCTGCTGGGCTTGTTCTTTTGACGCTGGTGCTGCTCGCGAACATCGGCTGCCGATTCGTCATTAACCGCAAAGGCGTGAGGAGTGTCTAGGATGGCGTCTGCCGCTCATGAAAAAAACGATGCAACAGCTGCGCGACTCGCGCCTCAGGTTCAAACAATGGATTCGATAGCCGCAGGGCCTCACAAGGAGGCGCGGGTGCGCTTTCAAATATCCAATCTCGATTTCTTCTACGGCTCCAAGCAGGCCGTTTTCGGGCTCAATCTCAAGATTCCCGCGAGCAAGATCACGGCTTTGATTGGCCCCTCCGGGTGCGGCAAATCGACGTTCCTCCGCAATCTCAATCGAATGAACGAAACAATCCGTGGCACCCGCTACACCGGCGACATTCTGCTCGACGGGAACGACATCAAGAAAATGGACGTCGTCTATCTCCGGCGGCGCGTCGGCATGGTCTTTCAAAGACCGAACCCTTTTCCGAAATCGATCTACGATAATGTTGCCTACGGCCTGCGGATCAATGGTTACTCCGGGCGGCTTGACGACCTGGTCGAGCATAGTTTGAAGCGAGCGGCACTGTGGGACGAGGTGAAGGATTCGCTGCATAAGTCGGCGTTCGCGTTGTCCGGAGGCCAGCAGCAGCGACTTTGCATCGCGCGGGCCCTGGCCGTCGATCCCGAGGTCTTGCTTCTCGACGAACCTTGCTCGGCGCTCGATCCGGTGACGACGGCCAAGATCGAAGAGTTGATGTTCCACCTGAAAGACAGCTGCACGATGGCGATTGTCACGCATAATATGCAGCAGGCCGCCCGCGCGAGCGACTTTACCGCGTTCATGCTGGACGGCAAGTTGATCGAGCACAATGAGACGTCGAAGCTCTTCACGACGCCGCAGGACCCGCGCACAGAAGCGTACATTACGGGCCGCTTCGGATGATCTGCCCGGCAGTTGATGGATCGGGCGTGGAGGGGATTGAGAATTCATGGAACGCCACTTCGAACGCGATCTCGAGGAACTGAAGCAGCGCCTGCTGTGGATGGGGAGCCTCGCCGAGCGCGCGGTTCATCAGGCGGTCCACGCCGTCCTCGACGCCGACGAACGCCTCGCCGAAGCTGTCCTGTCCGAAGAGGACGCGATCAACGAGATGCAAATCGAGATCGACGATCGCGTGCAGCGTCTGCTCGCGCTTCAGGCGCCCATGGCGGCTGACCTCCGGTTTCTACTGGCGGTGTCCCGCATCAACGGCGATCTCGAGAGGATCGGCGATCAAGCTGTGAACATCGCGCAATCTGCGACGCGCATCTTGCGACATCCGCAAGTGAAGCCCTACGTGGACCTGCCGCGGATGAGCGAGCTCGCCGAGGGAATGGTACGCGACAGTCTCAATGCCGTGGTGCGCGGCGATCCCGAACTGGCTCGCAGCGTGCTCCAACGAGATGATCAGGTGGACCGTTTGCGCGACCAGCTCTTCCGCGAGTTGCTGACCTACATGATGGAAAACTCGGCGGTCGTCTTCGCGGCGTTCGAACTGATCCTCGTCGCCAAGAACCTTGAACGCATCGGTGACCATGCGACGAACATCGCCGAGGACGTGATCTACTTTGTCGCAGGCCGCGACGTTCGCCACGCCGCCGCCGACCGCCGGTAGCTCCCCCGAACGGCGCCGGGCCTGCGCTGGAAAGCCCTTGTAGTTTTTCTGCGTTGTAGTATCTTCCCGCCGGTCTCTACGGAGGGTGAACATCATGCGGAAATTTGTGTCGAGCGCCGGTGTGTGCCTCGCGCTTGCGATTGTGTGTGTTTTGCTTACTCAGCCAACGCGCGTGGGAGCGCAGAATCTCTTGCCGCCGAGCTGCGACCGGCAGTGCCTGTACGGTTTCCTCGATCAATACCTGAACGCGCTGAAGGCGAAGGATCCGTCGCGCTTGCCGCTGGCGAGAAACTTCCGCTACTCGGAAAACAACGTCGCGATGAAATTCCCGGATGGCGTGTGGGGCACGGTGACGGGCATGGGCGACTACACTCTGCGCACGGCCGATCCCGCGAACGGAGCGGTGGGCTGCTACGGCATCGTGCAGGAGACGAACGCCACGTCGATATTCGCGCTGCGCCTGAAGGTAGTCGATTCGAAGATCACCGAGGCAGAGACTTTGATCCGGCGCGCCGGCGGCGATAGCGGCCCGTTCCCGAGCAAGCCAACGCTGGCGAGCAATCCGGTTTTCGAAGAAATCGTTCCGCCCGAAGAGCGCAGCCCCCGCGAGCGAATGATCGCTCTCGCCGACGGATATTTCTCCACGCTGCAGCTCAACGACGGCGCCCTTTTCACACAGTTCTACGATGACTGCGATCGCTGGGAAAACGGGCTGCTGACTACGCACAACCCAGACCTAGCGAAGACCATTCCCGTCGCCAATCTCGGCTGCGCGCAGCAGTTCAAGCTCGGCAACTACCGCTACGACGACCGCGTCCGCGACCGGCGTTTTTTCCTGGTGGACGAAGAGCGGGGCTTGATCATGACCGCCGGATTCATCGATCACGCCGGACGCCTAGGCAACTACACGCTGACCGACGGTACGCCGGTCAAGTCTTCGATGCGTACGCCAAACAGTCTTTGCCTTTTGGAGCTCTTCAAGATTCGAGGCGGGAAGATCCAGAAGATCGAGGCGGTGTTCATCGGCGTGCCGTATAACATGCCTTCGCCGTGGGTGGAATACCCGACCAATTAGCCACAGAGGCACAGAGAGGACGAAGTAGATCCGTCACTCCTGAAGGGGATTCGGGACGACAGAGAGGACTGAATGTCGGTGAAGGGGAAACTTTCGGCGGCAATAGGCATCGCGGCGGCGAGCGCAGTGCTGTTTCTCGCATTCGCTGGCTCGCGCGCGTCAGCGGTTGCCGATGGCCAGCAGGCCGCTGCCCGAGCCGGGCAGGTTGACCTGAAGCGTCTGATTGCCGCGGACAAGCGTCCCGGCGAATGGCTTACCCAAGGCCGCGATTTCGGAAAGGGTCACTATTCGCCGCTGGCGCAGATCAACACAACCAATGTCGGCCGGCTCGGATTCGCCTGGCAGTACGACACGAACACGATTCGCGGCCTGGAAGCGACGCCGATCGTGGTCGACGGTGTGATGTACACGTCGGGCTCAATCGGCCAGGTCTACGCGCTCGACGCGAAGACCGGGAAAGAGATCTGGACCTACGATCCGCACAACGACATGCGCGTGAACCAGCGGGCGTGCTGCGATGAAGTGAATCGCGGCGTCGCCGTCTGGCGCGGGAAAGTCTACGTTGCGTCGTTTGACGGGCACATGATCGCGCTCGATGCCGCGACGGGCCGCGAGCTCTGGCGCGCAGATACCGTCATCGACAAGAAGAAAGCCTATACCAGCACTGGCGCGCCCCAGATTGCGGGGAAAGTGGTGGTTATCGGGAATGCCGGCGCGGAATACGACGCGCGCGGTTACGTGAGCGCCTACGATCTCGACACCGGAAAGCTCGCGTGGCGATTTTTCACCGTCCCCGGCGATCCATCAAAGCCACAGGAGAATCCCGAGCTGGACGTCGCGCTCAAGACGTGGGATCCGAAGAGCAACTGGCCGATGGGCGGCGGAGGGACCGTCTGGGGCGACATGGCCTACGATCCCGATCTCGATCTCGTCTATTTCGGCACGGGCAACGGCACTTACTACGACCAATCGAAGCGCAGCCCCGCGGGAGGCGACAATCTCTACATCGCTTCGATCCTCGCGATCCATGCCGACACAGGCCGGCTCGCCTGGTATTACCAGGAAGCTCCCGGCGATGCATGGGACTATGACGCCACGCAGCCCATTATCTTGACGGACCTGAAGATCGGCGGCACAAATCGCAAAGTGCTGATGCAGGCGGCGAAGACGGGATTCTTTTATGTCCTCGACCGCAAGACGGGGCAAGTTCTTTCGGCCGAGAAATTCGTGCCGGTTACGTGGGCCGACGACGTCGATCTGAAAACCGGACGCCCGGTTTTCGCGCCGGGCGTGCACGAGTTCAAGAACAATTTCAACGGCAAGGTTTACCTGCATCCTGGGTCGATGGGCGGACACAATTGGGATCCGATGTCGTACGACTCGAAGACGGGGCTGGTCTACATTCCGGAAATTGAAAATGACGACGCAGGGCCTTTTTCCGGAAAGACATACCTCCGCGCGTGGGATCCGATCCGCGGCAAGCATGTGTGGGAGACTCCGGCCAGCTACTGGTGGGATCATGCCGGCGTGCTATCGACTGCGGGCGGTTTGGTGTTTCAAGGCAACGGGCCGGGGCACATGATCGTCTATGACGCAGCCACGGGGAAACCGCTGAAGGACATCAACGTCGGCTCGACGATCATGGCGGCGCCGATGAGCTATGAAATCGACGGCGTGCAGTATGTCGCGGTGATGGCCGCATGGGGCGGAGGCGGCTGGAGTTGGGTGCATCCGGAAGACGCCGCATACCAGCGCGGGAACGAGGGGCGCATCATCGTGTTCAAGCTGGATGGCGGTGCGGTGCCGATTCCGCCGCTGCTGCCTCCGATCCAGCCGATTCCCCAACCGCCCGCACTCACCGCGTCGGCGGACGTGGTGAAGCAAGGCGGCGCGGTTTTCGGCGCGCACTGTGCGTCGTGCCATGTGAATCAGCCGGGGAGCCTCGCACCGGATCTGCGGCGTATGTCGAAGGAAACGCACGACGGTTTCAAGCAGATTGTGCTTGGCGGCGTGCTGGGCAATGCAGGGATGCCGCCGTGGGATGATGTTTTGAGTTCCGAGGATGCGGACGCCATCCACGCTTACTTGATTTCGATTTCGTGGGACGCGTACAACAAGCAGCAGCAAGAAACGCCCAGGAATTGAAACGACACTCGCACGGCGGATGTGCGTTAGAATCGCGCCAATATGGCCTCTGAACCCAGAAAGCCCGTCATCGCGGTGTATCCCGGCTCATTTGATCCGGTGACGAACGGTCATCTGGACCTGATCGAACGCGGCGCCCAAATCTTCGACCAGCTCATCGTTGCCATCACACGAAACCCCGAGAAAGACCCGCTCTTCCCCGTCGCGGAACGCATCGAGATGCTTCAGGCCGTCACGTTCGATCTGAAAAATGTCGCCGTGGACGTGTTCGAGGGACTACTGGTCAATTACGCGCGCGCGCAGGACGCCAGTGTGATCCTGCGCGGCATCCGCGCTGTATCCGATTACGAGTACGAATTGCAAATGGCGATGATGAATCGCAAAATCGAACCGGAGATCGAAACTATCTTCATGCTTCCTGGCGAAGCCTACAGCTTTCTGAGTTCCCGCCTCGTGAAGGAGCTTGCCCGCCTGGGAGGCCCGGTCAAGGGCCTTGTGCCACCGCTGGTTGAAGAGCGCCTGCGCGCGAAAGTCGGTTAAGATAGAGTATCCATAATTTCAAGGGGATCGCTCATGGAACCGGCTACGGTGGCGAAGGCAGAACCGACATTTCAGCTTTCCGATCGCGTCAACCGCATTGCCGCTTCACCGACGATGATGGTCGTGCAGGCGGCGGACCAGTTGAAGTCGAAGGGCGTCGACGTAGCGGATTTTGGTGCGGGCGAACCGGATTTTCCGACGCCCGAGCACATCAAGCGCGCCTGCATCAAGGCGCTCGAAGAAAATCGCACGAAGTACACGCCGGTCCCGGGAATTACTCAGCTCCGCCAGGCGATTTGCGACTGGCACAAGCGCGAACTGGGTTCGTCGTATCAAGGAAACGAATGCGTCGTCACCGTTGGCGGCAAGCAGGCCATTTTTAACGCGGTCTGCTCGCTGGTGAATCCGGGCGATGAAGTCGTGATCGCAGCGCCCTATTGGGTCAGCTACCCCGACATCGTCAAATATGCAGGCGGCAAGCCGGTAGTTGTCGAAACTCACGCGGACGACGGTTTCATCATGCGCGCGGCCCAGGTTGAGAAAGCCATCACGCCGCGCACGCGCATTGTGATCGCGAATTCGCCCAGCAATCCGACAGGCGGCGTCATACCGCCGTCGGAGCTGCAGAGGATTCTTGACGTCTGCCAGCGCCGTGGCGTTTGGCTGATGACCGACGAGTGCTATTCGCACTTCACTTATGGCGAAGCAAAACCGTATTCCGCTGCGAGCGTGCCCGGCTCGAAGGCTGGTCTGATCGTAATCGGGTCTATGTCCAAAACGTTTGCGATGACGGGGTGGCGCGTCGGATACGCGCTGGCGCCCCAGCCTCTGATCGCCGCGATGACCAAGCTGCAGAGCCAGTCCACGTCGAATCCGACTTCGATCGCGCAATATGCGGCGCTGGCAGCGATGACTGGGTCGATGGATTCTGTTCCCGTGATGCTCGCCGAATACGCGCGGCGGCGAGCGCGGATCGTCGCGGGCCTCCGTGCGATTCCAGGAATCACCTGCACGGAGCCGGCGGGCGCATTCTATGTATTTCCGAATGTTGCCGGCGGCTTCACGAAGGAAATGCCCAGCGCGGCGACCGTTGCCAGCCAGCTTCTCGAGCGGGAACATGTCGCCCTTGTTCCGGGCGAGGGTTTCGGCGCACCCGGGTTTCTGCGCCTTTCCTACGCCACATCGATGGACCGCATCGACGAAGGTCTGCGGCGCATGACCCGGTTCTTTAGCCAGGCAAAGTGAAGGCTTGCATTCACCGATGAAGCTGTGCCCAGCGCGCCTGGAGCCGATCTTCAGTCCGCGTCCGTGGGGCTCTCGCTCGCTCGCGCCGTACTTTCCCAAGATGACGGATCTCGCCGAGCCCGTCGGCGAGGCCTGGATGACTGGCAACGACTGCCGCTTTGCCAATGGTCTGTTCGAGGGGCGCAAGCTCGGTGAAGTGTGGCCCAAGATGCTGCTGGAGTGGACTGGGACGGAGGTCGAGCGCGCCAGCGATTTTCCCCTGCTCGTGAAATTCATCTTTCCGCACGACAAACTCTCCATTCAGGTCCACCCAGACGACGAATACGCCGCTCGCCACGAGCAGGCCGCTGGCGGCCGCGGCAAGACAGAGATGTGGTACGCCGTCGATGCGCGGCCTGGAGCTGAAGTTCTGGTCGGCCTAAGACCTGAGGTGACGCGGGAGAGTTTTGCGCGCGCCATCTCGGATGGCACCGCGGAGAATTGCCTCGGACACATTCCGATTCGCTCGGGCGATGCAGTTTTCGTTCCTGCTGGAACCGCGCACACGATCGGCCCCGGCTCTGTGCTTTGTGAAATTCAAGAGCAGTCTGATCTGACTTACCGTGTTTACGATTACAATCGCCGCGATGCCAAAGGCCAATCGCGTCCGCTGCACATCGAGAAGGCGTTTGATGTGATTCGCTTCGGCAGGCAGCTCGGCGGCAAGATCGAACCCGTCGCGATCCGGCGAGGCTCCTTCGTGGCGACGCACTATGCTGCTTGCCGGTATTTTGCGACCGAGCATTGGGCGTTCACGGACACAATCGAAGTCGCCGCTTCAAGGGAGCATTTCGATCTATTCATATTTCTCGAAGGCAGCGGACAAATTTGCTGGCATACCGGGCGGGTGGCGTATGCTCCCATGCAAGTGTGGTTCGTCCCGGCGGCGCTCGGGCAATTTCAGTTGCTGCCCAATGCCCAGACGGCTCTTTTGCGAACGTACGTTCCCGCTAGTTTGGACGATCTGAAGCAGGACCTTGCCAAGCGCGGCATTGGCGAAGAGCAGTGGCTGCATCTAGTGCACTGATGATACCGGTTGTCTCTGCCGAGAATGAGCGGTGGGGCGAGTGCTAATTTGAAAGAACTTCCTGCATGCGCGGTGTTGCTTGCGGGCGGGCGCGGCACGCGCTTCTGGCCGCGCAGCCGCACGCGCACGCCCAAGCAGCTTCTGAACATCGTTGGACACGAGACGATGGTGCGCCAAACGGTGGCGCGCCTTGAAACGCTCGTCCCTGCGCGCAACATCTGGGTTGTGACGAACGCCGACCAGTCCACGGCGATCCGGCGCGAGCTGAGCGGGATCCCGGCATCGCACATTCTCGCCGAGCCGGTCGGCCGCAACACCGCGGCGGCGATAGGCTTGGCTGCGATTCATCTCGCACGCGAACATGGCGATGCACTGATGGCCGTACTTCCCTCCGACGGCTACATCCAAGATGTGCCGCGATATCGAACGCTTGTTCGCGCGGCGCTCGAGTTGGCGCGCACGCCTGGCAATCTTGTCGTTCTTGGCGTTCTTCCGACTCGTCCCGAAACTGGCTACGGCTATATCGAGCGGGGCGCAGCTTCCCGTCAAATTGGGGGCGCAAAGGCGTACGTCGTGCGGCGCTTCACGGAAAAGCCAGCTTGGCTGCAGGCGCGACGATATGTCGCATCCGGCAAGTACTTCTGGAACGCGGGAATGTTTTTCTGGCGCGTTTCGACTTTCCTCGACAATTTGCAGCGCTTTCTCCCGGCGACCCGCCAGGCGCTCACCGACCTCAGTGCAACGATCGGCATGCAAAGATATGCCGCGGCGCTGCGGCGTATGTACCCGTCTCTAGAGAACGTTTCAGTCGACTATGCTGTCATGGAGCCCGCGACGCGCGCAGCGGCCAGGCCGCAGGTGTTCGTAATCCCGGCGAAAATTGGCTGGAGCGACATTGGCTCGTGGGCCGCGGTCTACGAATTGCTGGCCAAGCATCGCGGTGAAAACATCTCGGCGGGACCGTCGTTCGCACTGGAGTCGGCCGGCAACTACTTTTGGAGTCCAAAGAAACTCATCGCTGCAATCGGCGTCCGCGACATTGTCCTCGTCGAGACGGATGACGCGCTTTTGCTATGCGCTCGCGAGCGCTCGCAGGATGTCGGCAAGATTGTCAAGTGGCTCGAGCGGTGGAAAAGGAATGATCTGCTCTAGATTGGGCATGCGATCCCGATGACTTCGATCAAGTTCGGCACGGATGGGTGGCGCGGCGTCATCGCCGAGGACTTCACGGACGAAAATCTGCGCAAGGTTGTACATGCAATCGCTCGCTACGTGGTGCGCGCCGAAAAGCCTGGAAGCGGCGTGCTGGTTGGATACGACACGCGCTTCGGCTCCGAGCGGTTTGCACGCGTTGCGGCGGAAACTCTGGCTGCCACGGGCACGCTCGTATGGATCGCCACGGATGCGTGCCCGACGCCTGCACTTTCGCTTCTGGTGCGTCAGCGAGGTGCGGCGGCCGGAATTCAAATTACGGCGAGTCACAACCCGTATCGCTGGAACGGCGTGAAGTTGAAGGCCAGTTACGGCAGTTCGGCCTCGGCCGCGATTGTCGCGCAAGTGGAGACCGAGCTCGCAAGAGTGCTGCGCGAAGGTGTTCCTGCTCTTCCGCCGCGAACGGATCTGATTCAGTCCCTCGACGTGCGCACGCCATACCTGGAGACAGTCGGCAAACTCGTCGATTGGGATCGTCTGCGCGCGTCGAAATTCCGTTTTCTGGTGGACCCGATGCACGGAGCCGGCCGCGGCTTGCTCCGGGAGTTGTTCCGTCGGCACGGCATCGCAGCGGATGAAATCCGTGGTACGCGCGATCCGCTTTTCGGCGGCGTAAATCCGGAGCCGATTGAGCCGCATATCAATGCGCTACAAACAGCGGTGCGCGAAGGCGGATATGACGCCGGGTTTGCGTTCGACGGCGACGCCGACCGCATCGGCGCCGTCGATCGCGACGGCACATTCATCACGCCGCACCAGATTTTCTCGATTCTCCTGTGGCATCTCGCAGGCACGCGAAAGCTGACCGGCGACGTCGTGAAATCGTTCACTGTGACCAAGATGGTCGACAAGATCGCTGGAGCGCTCAGACGAAAAGTGTGGGAAACACCCGTTGGCTTTAAATACATCTGCGACCGGATGCTCGAAAATGAAGTCGTGATCGGCGGCGAAGAAAGCGGCGGCCTGGCGACGAAGCTGCATCTTCCCGAGCGCGACGCGATGGTGAGCGCTTTGCTGCTTGCTGAAGTGATGGCGTGGCACGGCAAGCGCTTGGGCGAACTCACGGCCATGCTGCACCGCGAATTCGGCGAGCACCACTACGGGCGGGTGGACTTGATGCTAAAAGATGGCCAAAAGGAGAGATCGATTGAGCACTTCGCCGATCCAAAGTTCATGCGACTTCTCGACTGGCCGATCGTTCGCCGCGAGGATCTCGACGGGATCAAAGTGTATCTCGGCGATGTGGGCTGGGCGATGGTGCGGGCTTCCGGAACCGAGCCAGTGCTCCGTGTTTACGTCGAAACAACGCGCGCGGAAATCACGCGTCGCCTTCTCGACGAGATCGCGAAATTGGTTCGAAAACTATAGTGCGCGGCGACTGCGAACCGAGCGGAATCTCCTCAGGTCGCGAGGCTCTTGAGCGCGGCGTCGAGCACACCGTTCAGGAACGCGGGGGCTTCAGCCGAAGAGAACTTCTTAGCGAGCTCCACAGCCTCATCGATGATCACTTTCGGCGGCGCTGTGGCGGAGCGAAGCTCGTAGATCGCCAAGCGCAGAATGTTGCGGTCGATTGCCGCGAGACGGTCGAGCCGCCAATTCTCCGCAGACTTCGCCACCAATTCATCGATCTTGCCGACCTGTGCGACGGTCCCTTCGAATAGTTCGTTTGCAAACTGCCGTGTCGAATCTGCAGCGCGTGCGGATTTCCAGAAGAGCTTCTCGACGCGGGCGGGGTCCTGGCGCGTCATGTCCCATTCAAAGAGCATTTGCAGCGCGAATTCCCGGGATTTGCGCCGAAGCGTCATCGGCGCTTGGAGCGGCTGCGAATGGCAGAGGCCGGCGGATTCTTTGCTAGTTTGTGAGACAAGCCGGCCATCTCGACGGCGGCTAGCCCCGCTTCATAACCCTTGTTGCCGCCTTTCAGGCCCGCGCGATCGATCGCCTGTTCGAGCGTGTCGCAGGTCAGCACGCAGAACGCCATAGGTACACCCGTATCGAGTTGCGCGAGTTGGATGCCGCGCGCAGTTTCCGAACAAACATAGTCGTAGTGTGATGTCTCGCCTCGCAGGACGCACCCGATGCAAATGATGGAATCGAATCTCCCGGTCGCAGCCAGTTTTTTCGCAGCCAGGGGAATCTCGAAAGATCCGGGCACGCGGATGACTTCGATTTGCTCTTTGACTGCTCCCGTCCGCTCCAGAGCGTCCAACGCGGCCGCAAGAAGCCTGTCGGTGATGAAGCTGTTGAACCGGCTGACGACGATTGCGAAGCGCAGTCCTGTTGCGTCGAGTTGGCCGCGCAGTGTGTGTGCTGTATCTTGTCCCAAGGTCAATCCGCACCCATGGCGTCAGGGAGTCGCGAGCGCCACGAGCGCATCTCCGCCGCGCTGGCGCGCTTCGTCGAGTCCCGCATCCGCCCGGTTGATCCACTCCGTGACTCGATCTTCGGTGTCGTCGCCCGGCCGCGATGAAGCCTCCGCGACAATGGCGCTCACAGTGAGATCCGGCGGTTCCCAGGAAGGCCGCACGGTGGCGGCGACCTGACGCAGCTTTTCCGCGAGCGCGCGCGCGTGTTCGAGCGACGTGTTGGGTAGCACGAAAACAAGCGACCAGGCCGTGTACTTCACGCCAATGTCCGTCTGCCGTACAGCTGAAGAAAGCGCCCGCACCAGTTGTTCGACGTACTGTTCCACGGCCGCATCGCCGTGCTGCCGCAAAAGATCCCCCCCACGATCAATGTGAAGGACAATGAGCGAGAGCGGCGCATTCTGCGAGCGTGCGCGATTGGATTCGACCAATAGGCAATCGATGTAGGCGCCGCGGCTCAGCAGACCGGTCTTTTCGTCGGCCACGGCCAGTGAGCGCACCAGCGAACGCAGCCGCGTGTGGCTCACGGAAAGAACCAACTGATCCCCCACGGCTTGCAGAAAGAAGCTTTCGTTCGGCTTCCATTTCCTGTCGCCCGTATCGCCGACCAACAGAACGCCGGATGCTCCTTGTGTCTCCTTGTCCGTCAACAAGATAGCGAGCGCCGATTCGAGGCCCAGTTCCTTGAGGCTAGGGCAGCTCGAAGCATGCAGCTCGATGCTGCCCAGGGCGTCCGCAGAAGCGGCCGACACAGGCGGCATGCTTGACGCAATTCGCGACGCGCCTACCGCGGCGACGCCCGGCGCGGAGTACTCTGCTGTCAATTGCGCCGTCTCCCCCGCTGCGCCAATGGCGATCAGGCAACGCTTGACGCCGAGGTATTTTCCTATCTCTGCCGCAGTTGTTCCAACGACCTCGCGCGGCGTCGGCTGGCGATACATCAAACGGTTGATTTCGGCGATTGCCGCGAGATCACGATGCGTGTCGGCCGGAGCAGGTGCAGCCATGGGAGGAGGTGGAGCCGGAGTCGCGGCCGCGGCCGGAGGCGGAGGTGGAGCTGCAGGAGCAGACACTGCCGCCGGCTTGACTGGCACACCCCTAGGCCACCAGTTGGCGCGTTCGTAGAGGGAGCGTAGCCGCTCGTTTCGGTCTTCTTCGCCGGGGAAAAGTTCGGCGATGCGCTCAAGGCGTTCGACGGCTTTGCTCTGCAGCGAGTACTGCAGGAAGATTTCCACCTGGACGACCAAATCCTCAAGCGCCTGCTGCGCACGAACTTCCTCGGAGACCGGCATGGCCGTGGCGGCAGTTTCCGATCCCGCTCCCGTAAAACCGTCGGTGCGCGTCGATACAGTCGCTGCCTTGGCAGCGCGCGAGAGAATGTTTTGAAGAAATGCGGGGTCAACGTTCCCTTCGAGCTTGGCGATGCGCTCGTGATTCCGGTAGTCGTAGGGATCGATATCGACCAGACGATCCAGCGCGTCGCATGCCTCCTTCATCCGCCCGGCACCCAGATACAGATCGAAGAGCCGCACCAGCGCATCGAAATACTTCGTTTCGCGATTCAACTCCTCATACGTGCGAGCCACGGTCTCCGCCAGGGGCAAAGAACCTGGATAGGCGGCAGCAAGCCGATCGATCTGCGACGAGAGCTCAGCATCGCGCCGCCCCGCCCGCATCCAGTCCTTGATTTCGGTGAGCAGTGTGGCAGCCTTCGGGTCCTCGCCAGCGCGAATGTACGCTCCGGCCAGTTCAAAGAGTTTCTCGAAACCGTCCGGCTTTTGCCTGTAATAGGCTTGGATCGCCTCCCGCGCGCGATCGAGGTGCCCCGTACGAAGCAAGGCTTCGCCGAACAGGCTCAGATAAGTCGTGTCTTTGTCGTTCGGTGCGAGTGGTTCGAGCAGCGCCACAGCGCCTTCGGCATCGCCCTTGCGAAGCTTAGCATCGGCAAACAACAGCGATCCCGCGCGGTCGTTGGGAGAAAGCTGATGCGCCCGCCCGAAATAATCCAGCGCCTCGTCGAGAGAGCCGACCGCCAGAGTCAATTGGCCGGCTCGCAAGAAACTGCGTGCGGCAAGGTCAGCGTGCCGTAGTCGCTCCGCTAGTTCGGCGAGGATTACGTGTCTCGATGAGTTCTCCGGGTCGAGCACGGCCATGCTCTCGTAGCAGGCTAGGGCCTCGATGCCGCGCTGTTGCTGAAGGAAGAGTTCCGCGGCCGCGCCGAACTGTTCGAGCGCTTCCGGAATGCGATTCTGCTTTTGCAGCAGCGTGGCATAGCGCATCAGCCGGTCAGGAGGCTGCGGGAAGGGCCGCAAGAAGCGAGTAAAGATTGCGCCAGCCTTGGTGTGGTCACCTGCTTCGAGCAGGCGGTCGAATTGGACGCCGTAGTATTGGGCGGCGACGGATGGCTCGTTCAAACGCGTGTAGATATCGGCGAGCGCCTGCAAAGCCTCCTGATGCCCGGGAGTTTCGTTGAGTACGCTTTGATACTCTGAGACCGCTTCGCGCAGCTTGGCTTTTTCCAGGCTGCGACGAGCACGTTCTAAATGTTTGTTGACGTCCGAAGTCATGGAATCTCGCGAGTTCCTGCGCTGTGAGCGTGGTAGACGGTCGTCGTCCTCCGCCGAGTCAGCGGGACGCCGGACCCCACGGGTGCCGGAACCCGAAAATCAACTATATAACGGACGCCTCGCGGCTCTCCAAATGAAAACACCCGCGTGTGCCAATAACGATTGGGACGTGTTCAGGGTTTGCGTCAGTTCTGCGTGCTCGGCTTCAGGCTTTGTCTCGAAAGGCCAGTGACCTTTTCTCGCATGGAACGGAACGAAAGTCCGCTGCGCACCAGCGCTGCGAAGCCGAGAAAGACAAAGGGGAAACTTAACGCCAACAGGGCGAATACCGAGAAATTGGTGGCGGTGGTCTTTTCCACGTCGAACACGCTCAAGCCAAGAACGCAAAAAAGCTGATACGAACCCACGTTCGCAGGTGCGTTGGGCAGCGAGACACCGAGGTTGATCACCAACAAGACGACCACGGAAGCAAGAAAGGGCAGGTGCAAACCATAGGAGCGCATCATGGCCCATAGGCCAAGAACTTGGCAGAACGGGATCAACAAGGACGTAAATACAGCGGCATAGAAGCTCGGCGCCGTTCCCATGGAATGCAGGTCGACTAGCGCTCCCATCACCTTGCCCGGCAACCGGTGACGTGCCACGGTGGGTTCGGCATTCCCTCCCAGCTTTATCTCGAGGTAGAGGATCAAAAGAACGAGAATTGTCACGAGAATCAGAGTGACGATCCCGAGTGTATCGGCTGCCCGCTGAAAGCGTCGCGGCAGATCCACGAAAAGTGAAACAACGGCGAGTGACGCTGTCGCGACCACCAGATCGACCAGGCGCTCGACACCGACGGAGCCGAGGACGCGGCCGAGCGAGATTCCCTCTGCGTTGGAGAGAAGATAGCCGCGAAGGAACTCACCGGGGCGGAGCGGAAAGATCAGGTTCGTGAACAATCCCGCATACACCGCTCGGATCGACCGGCTCAGTCTTACCTTCCCGAAAGGGCTTAGAAGAAACTTCCAGCGAAGCGCTTGGATGCCATAGCTGAGGACGTCAAAGGACATTCCCAAGAGCACCCACTTCCAATCGACCTCGGACATCTCGCGCAAGAACCGCACGATGTGAAAATAGCGAAGCACCCACACGAGGCAGATGAGGGCCAGCCCCCAGCCCAAGAGGCGGAGGATTTTCGACGGTGCTGCGTTCTCTCTTTGAGGGATGTCACTCAATGGGACTTTTCCACTGCGCGTCCTACGTTTGCTTTCAATACAGTCAGCTTGCCGGACAGTTCAGGTGCACTATGCATACATGGTCGAGCGCAAAAACACCTCGGAATCCAAAGTCCGGCGATGACTCCTCCCTGCTGACCTTCGACTGCAGGAGGTTCCACCCCACAGGGGGCGCTGCGCTGAACCATCGACAGGGGCGCGCTTTCGGCAGCGCCTTCGAACCACCGTGGTGAGCGGGCCACGAAGCCCGCTACAGCCTACGACATCAGCCGCCGCCAGGCAATCCGAGACTGGTCCCGTGCATACGAGCGTTCGCCTGGCACGTATAAGCGGCGTATAATTGAGACGTTGAGATGAGCAATGCATTGACACCTGCCCGACAGTGGTCCCTAGCTCACCAGAATGAAGAACGTTCAGACCGTTGACCGTAGAGAGAGAGTTCTGCTCGTTGGCGTGAACCTGAGGCGTTCCGCACATGCGCCGGGCGGTGAAAACGCCGCCATCCCATCCCAGGCTAGCAGGGATTCACTCGACGAACTCCAGGAGCTTACGGAAAGCGCAGGCGGAAATGTCGTCGGTAGTGTCCTGCAAGTGCGCGATTCCCTCGATCCCGCGACACTCGTTGGGCGCGGCAAACTCGAGGAAGTCCGGACGGAAGCGCACGCGCGGCGCGCCCCGTTGGTGATTATCGACCACAACCTCACCCCCGTGCAGCTACGCAACATGGAAAAAGGGATCGGATGTCGCGTGATCGATCGCACCCAACTGATCCTCGACATTTTCGCCACGCACGCCCACACCCGTGAGGGCCAGTTGCAGGTCGAACTTGCGCAGTTGAATTACATGCTTCCCCGATTGACTGGCCGAGGCGAGGCGCTTTCCCGATTGGGCGGCGGCATAGGCACTCGGGGGCCGGGCGAACAGAAACTCGAGACGGATCGCCGGCGGATTCGCGACCGAGTACGAAAGATTCGCGACGCAATTGAAACCGTGCGCGGGCAAAGAACGACGCGCAGAAGGGCGCGCCAGGCAGTTCCCCTCGGAATGGTCGCGCTTGTCGGTTACACCAATGCCGGTAAGTCGACGCTGTTCAATGCGCTCACGGGGGCAGGTGTCCTGACATCCTCGAAGATGTTCGCGACTCTAGATCCTACCATTCGCTCGATTCGTCTTCCGTCGAAGCGCCGAGTCCTGCTCTCAGACACAGTGGGATTCTTGCGCGATCTTCCTCCCGATCTGATCGCAGCCTTCCGCGCGACGCTTGAGGAGGTGCAGGAAGCGGCTCTGATTCTCCACGTGACCGACATTTCGAGCCGGCATCACGCTGAACAAGATGCCGAAGTGCTCAAAGTTCTTCGGGATCTCGGCGTCGGAGATCGTCCGCGCATACACGTGCTCAACAAGACCGATCGATTACCCGAAGAGGAGCTGAATGCTTTGAAAGCATCGAACGGCCATGGGCGCGCGAACGTATTCACATCGGCGCTGACGGGCGCGGGGCTGGATGAGTTGCTCGCTCGGATCGACTCCCTGATGCCCGTTGACCCGTTGGTGCGCCTCCGGCTGCGCATCCCCGTGGCCGATGGGCGCGACTTGTCGATTGTGCAAGCGCGAGGGCACGTGCTGCATTCCGACCTGTCCGACGGACACTTGCTGCTCGATGCAGAGCTGCCGCAGTCAACCGCGCGACGGCTGGCAAAGTTCGTTCTCGAATGAGGCTCATTTGCGGGGCCGAAAGCTTTCGCCTTGTACCTTTGTGTTCCTGCCTTCCGCATAACTCTACGCACTGAAAAGCGATTGCACTCCGTAACGTTTCGAATCGAAATCCGATTCGGAAATCAAAAGTCCACAGAATCTTTTCCACGCCGCTGTCTGCTTCATCGATACGATCTTCTTACGCGCCCCCAAGATGGCGCGAGCGGAACTCGTCCGGCCTACGTGGACGATGAAAGGAACAATAAAATGTTGCGAATTGGAATGGCGCTCATATTCGGCTTCGCTCTAAGCGCCACACCCGTCCTGTCGCAGCGGGCTGTGCGGATCACGTGGCAAGCAAGTTCCGATGCGGCGGCGAATCCGTCGTTGGCCTACAACGTGTACCGCGCATCGAGTTGCGCCGGGCAATTCTCCAAGCTGAACGCTGCGGGAGTTTCAATTACAACCTACCTCGACACGACGGTAGGCGCAGGCGCGGCCTACTGCTATCAAGTCACCGCCATGCTCAACGGGCGAGAAAGCGCACCTTCGAATCAGGTCGTGGCCGCGATTCCTCCACCGTCCAATCGGCAGGCTAGCTGCGAGCATCACGGCCCGCTGATCGGATGGATTCGGTGCCTTGGTGCCCGACCAAAAAGGCTCGGGCAGGAGAGCACCGTTCCGTAGGCGAGCCGCCTGGAAGTACGTCTGTTCCTGTGAAAAAGGCTGTGGAAAAGCTAGAAGGGGTCTAGTTCGAAAGCGTTGCCGTTCGCGGTTTTTGTATTTGTGTTTCTGCAGAAGCGCCAAATTAACTGCCCTATAATCAATAAGCTATAGTTCTTTGGCGGATTGCGCCTGGCGTCGCGGGCGCGTATCTTCACTACCCAAGCGTGTCTCTAAATTTGCACAGATTTGGGGCAGTTGCGGTTCTAACGCTAGCAAGCAGCAGCGATTACGTGGGAGGAACGACGCACTGCTATGGTTCGCGGCGCGCTGTTGACATGGAGTGGAGCGTACCGTTGACTCCATAGGTCTGGGAGACTATATTGCATGGAAGGCGGCCGAGTCCGCGCAACCGCCGCGTCTTCCTTTCTGAGAGCGCAATGAACCTGCCGAATAGCCTCACGGTTCTGCGAATCTTTTTCGTTCCTGTGCTTGTCGTTGTCCTGCTGACGAGACAGCCGAACTGGAGTTTTTTCGGACTCCATTTTTATTTCGAAGTGTGGGGCGTACTGATTCTGTTAGTGGCGGCCGCAACCGATGCGATGGACGGCTACATTGCTCGGAAGCGCAGGGAGATTACGACGCTCGGCATTCTACTCGATCCGATCGCGGACAAACTGTTGATTACGGCGGCGTTTGTGCCCCTGGTGTGGATGCACCTGGTGTCTGCGTGGATGGTCGTGATTATCATCGGGCGCGAGTTCATTGTGGTGGGGCTCAGGGAAATCGCTTCCGTTGAAGGACTTGTGATCCCAGCGTCTCCGTTGGGGAAAACGAAAATGGTGTTGCAGGTGCTCGCAGGCTGCGCCGTGATTTTGACGGCCAACCACCCGGCTCTTAAAACGCTGGGGACAACGCTGCTCTGGCTCGTAGTCATTAGCGCCGCTCTGTCCACGATTCACTACTTTCAAATGTTCTGGAACCAAATCAACTTTCGCGTTCAAGAGCGTCGTCGTACGAGTGTCGTGATCGTGGATCCCAAAGAAAAGCCGCAGGATGTTCTCAGTCGATAATCGCGAAAAACTACTGCTCATGGGCGTGGCGCGACGGTCGTTGATAACGGCCGTCGAGAAGGGCGGACCGGCGGAGACCCTGGTTGCCTCAAGCGCGCTGGAATGCGCGGGTGCGTTTGTCACGCTGCGACGACGCGGCCGGTTGCGTGGGTGTATCGGACAGATCGTTGCAAATCAGCGTGCAGTGGAGATCATTTCATATGCCGCGCGAGCCGCGGCGCTCGAGGATCCTCGCTTTGACCCTGTCCGCGCGGAGGAGCTTCCGGAAATCGAAATCGAACTCTCCTTGCTGTCACCCGCCCAAGCGATTGAGCCGCATCAAATCGAGGTCGGCAAACATGGCCTGATCGTGACCCGTGGCTGGCAGCGCGGGCTGCTGTTGCCTCAGGTAGCGACGGAGCATCGCTGGGAGAAATTGCGATTCCTTGAAGAGACATGCGTAAAGGCGGGACTCGAACGGCATGCGTGGAAGGATTCGCAGACACGACTTCAGGCGTTTACCGCGCTGGTTTTCTCTGAGTCAGAGATTTCGAAAAACATTGAACTAGAAGCGCCAGCTTCGTGAATTCGCGCTACTCGAGTTCGACGTAATCTCCGGAGTACACTTCGCGAAGCACAAACGTGATCAAGACCGTCGACGCATTCGGTCCGGTGCGCAGGACGATCCCTTCGCCCAAGTCTTCCCTAGGCACGTTGCTCCAGTTCCACTTGCTCGGGACACGCCCAAATCCCACGCTGGGTCCGAGAACACCCTCCACGTCGAAGGCGTAGCGCGGAGTCTGATAGGCGGTTTCGTGCTCGGTCCCCTGATAGCGAAAGATGCGAAAGTAGTCGCCCACTTTGACGCCCTGATCGGCTCCCAAGTTGACGTAGACAATGTCGTTTTTGCCGGTCTGCTGTTGGAATGTCTTGCCGGTGATCACCATCGCGAGTGCCTTGCCGTTTGGCGGAGCAAAGCGGTCGAAACTCGCCCCAGACCTCAGCGGCGGCGACGGGCGCTCTGTAAACGGCAGGGCGATGTCGCCGCGCTGCAAGAACTCGCACGAGTGCTCGACTTGTGCGATGGAGACGTCCGACTGCGTGGCGACGACCTTCGCACGCCCTTCATCCTCCCAGACGGTGCCCATCTTGTGCAGGATGGCTGTTTGCCACTTCGTCCAATCGGCCTGGATGGTATCTTCGACGGGCCGGATGATCAGAAACACGTCGCCAGCTTTCACGCCCTGGCTGGAGCCTTTGTTTATGTAAACGTAGTCTCCTTCCTGAAACGTGACTTTGTAATTGGATTGCTCGCCCGTGACGAGGTACGTATCGCGCGGAACCGACTCGGTCGTGACGACGCCCGAGCAATAGAGCTGGCCCTCGCTGGGAGCCTGCGTTTTCTCTTGCGCGGCAGCGAAGCCAGCGGAAACGCTTAGAATTAGACCAGCCAGAAGAATCTTCGGGCGCATGACACACGCTCCTTATTCTTGAACTCGGGCGCCACAGACTCCCCACGCCCCCAATGAGCCGACCGTAACAGACGCCTCTAGGGTCGTCAAGACAATGGTCTGCCGGGCTTTACACATTGTGTACCGCGTGGTAGAAGCAAGAATTCCCTCTTCTGCAGCGGATCGAATGCCCCTCGGAAGAATCCGGAACAGATAGGAAACATAAGGTGTTAGGACGCGACAAGATCTGCGCCGTGGCAGCGGCCTCCGATGCCCGGTCGATGTACCGTCAGCTCGCGGGCGCGCTGCGCCGGACCCGGACGGTCGAACTCCGCCTTGACTGGTTGGCGGACGACGGTGAGATCGCGCGCTTCCTAGCCAGACTCGCCGCTAGGCGGCCCCGCGCGACGCTCATTGCCACCTGCCGACGGCGGGAGGCGGGAGGACTCTATCGCGGCAGCATCGCCAAGCAGCTTTTTCATTTGGCCGACGCGATTCAAGCGGGATGCACCTGGTACGACCTGGAGATCGAAACCTTCCGAAAGTGCCCGCTAGAATTGGTTGATGCCCTCCTGGGCGATGGCCGCCAATTGCGATCCGCACACTTCTTTCAATCGATGCCGCGAAACCTCGAACGGATCGTGCATGAGCTAAGGCGAGGCCACCCGGACGCGATCAAGGTTGCCGCGCAATGCGATTCGCTCGCGGAGGCGCGGAAATTGATGCGCCTGGCCAGTCGCCAGAAAAACGTAGTCGCCATCCCAATGGGCGAAGTCGCACTCCCGGCGCGCATTGCTTCTTTGCGAACCCAAAGCGGATTCGCGTACGCACCAGTCGAGAACGAGACCGCTCCGGGGCAGACCTCTCTCGAAGCTCTGAAATACACTTATCGCGGGGACCGCATCAATGCGCAGACACGAGTCTATGGCGTCATCGGCGATCCCATCGGGCACTCGTTGTCGCCCGCGATGCAGAACGCGGGTTTCGCAGCGCGACGCATGAACGCCGTCTACCTGCCGTTTCTCGTCCGCGACCTAGGAGATTTTCTCGATTCCATTCAGGATCTTGGAATTCGGGGCTTCAGCGTGACCATTCCCCACAAGGAACGAATCCTCAAATATCTCGATGGATGTGATCCTCTCGCCGCGCAAATCGGAGCGGTCAACACGGTCGTGGTGCGCAGCGGCGGGCAACTCTACGGGTACAACACGGATTACGTCGGAGTGCTGCAGACATTGGAGCGAAGAATACCCCTCCGCGGCAGCCGCGTCCTAATTCTGGGGGCCGGCGGCGCGGCGCGCGCGGTCGCTTTCGCGCTCGCTCAGGCGGGCTCCGCTGTCTGCGTCTATGCGCGCCGCCAGCGGCGAGCACAATCGCTTGCGAAGGCTGCGGGCGGCGAAGCGGTCGCCCGGCCAAGTTTGCGGCGCGAATTCTTCGACGCCATCGTCAACGCGACCCCCGTGGGAATGCATCCGCGTGTTCAAGATTCGCCGCTCGATGCGCGCGAATTGAATTGCAGGCTGGTATTTGACACCATCTATCGGCCTCGCGCGACGCGTTTGTTGCAACTCGCGGCGCGGCGCGGAATCGAAGTCGCCTCTGGCCTTGAGATGTTCGTCGCGCAGGGCGCCGCGCAGTGGGAGATTTGGACGGGCGAACGAGCGCCAGTCGGAGCCATGCGCCGGGCGGTCGTTTCGGCCCTCGCACGCGAAGAAAACGCAGGCGACGCGAGAGGCATCAGGACACGGACGACGCGATGATCCAACCCGATTTCAAGACATTTTGCCAACTGGCCCACCAGGGAAACCTGGTGCCGGTCTACGACACCTACACGGCCGACCTCTTGACGCCCGTGGGGGCATACCTGCGCCTCGCACACAACGCAAAACACTCGTTTCTCCTGGAGAGCGTTGAAGGCGGCGAGACGATTGGGCGCTATACGTTCACCGGCGTGAATCCCGAAGAGGTGTTTCGTGCCCGCGACCGTTCGTGCACGCTCGAAACGGGCGGAAAGAAGACTCGTTTCGACGAGAACCCTGTCGAGCAGTTGCGACGGCTCACGGCGCGCTACAAGCCGGTCCACGTGCCGGGCCTTCCTCCGCTCACCGCCGGCGCAATCGGGTACTTTGCGTACGACATGGTGCGCTTGATCGAACACATTCCGGATACAGGGCGCGACGATATCGGCGCGGACGACTGCGTGATGATGTTTTACCTCGGGCTGGTTGCGTTCGACCATGTGCAGCACCGCGTGTCGGTAATTCGCAACGTGTTCACCGAAGGTCCCGGCAGCCTTCGTGCGAAGTATGACGCAGCCATTCGCGAAATCCGGCGCACGCGGCGGCTGCTTGAAGGACCTCTGCCGCGGCAGCGCCGTGCGCCTTCTGCCAGGCCGGTGCGCGTCGAATCGAACATGACGAAACAGCGGTTCGTCGGCGCAGTTAACAAAGCGAAAGAATACATTCTTGCTGGCGACGCGTTTCAAATCGTCGCAAGCCAGCGTTTTTCGGCCAAGGTCAGCACAGACCCTTTCGAAATCTACCGAGCACTGCGGGTGGTGAACCCGTCGCCGTACCTTTACTTTCTGAAGCTTGACGATGTCTCGGTTGTGGGCAGTTCACCCGAGATGCTCGTCAAAGTACAGGGCCGCAATGCATTCTACAAACCTCTTGCGGGCACGCGGCCGCGCGGCAGGAACGAAAAAGAAGACCGCGAGCTCGAAGCTGAGTTGCTCGCCGATCCGAAAGAGCGCGCCGAGCACATCATGCTCGTGGACCTCGGACGCAACGACCTCGGGCGGGTCTGCGAGTACGGTTCGGTCAAGGTCGACCGCCTCATGTTCGTCGAGCGTTTCTCCCACGTCATGCATTTGGTATCGAGCTTGAGCGGAAAGTTGCGCAAAGAGGTGGACTGCTTCGACGCCTTGATGGCCTGCTTCCCGGCTGGCACCCTTTCCGGCGCACCGAAGGTCCGTGCCATGGAAATCATCGACGAACTCGAACCAACCCGGCGCGGGATTTACGCCGGCGCGATCCTCTATCTCGACTTTTCCGGAAACGTTGATTCTTGCATTGCCTTGCGCACACTCGTAGCAAAGAGCGGGCGCGTCTACATCCAGGCGGGCGCCGGGATTGTAGCGGATTCGGTCCCGGAGCGGGAATACGACGAAACGGTGAACAAGGCCCGCGCCCTCGTGAAGGCGCTCGAAATCGCGCAGTCTGCAGGCGAGATTCGCGGCAGGCGATAATCTGCGCTATCCTGAAACTTGACCATGATTCTGCTTCTCGACAACTACGATTCGTTTACCTACAACCTTGCGCAGTATCTCGGCCAGATGGGGCAGCAGCTCGAAGTACGCCGCAACGATCAGATTACGCTTGAAGAGATTGACGAGCGGAAGCCCGAGCGGATCGTAATTTCGCCGGGGCCGTGCACGCCTGCCGAAGCCGGCATCAGCATTCCGCTCATCAAGCGGTTTGCCGGGAACATTCCGATTTTGGGTGTTTGCCTGGGACACCAAGCGATCGGAGCGGCTTTCGGAGGGCAAGTCATTCGGGCGAAGGAAGTGATGCACGGCAAGACGAGCCTGATTCACCACGACGGCAAGACGATCTTTCGGGGCCTGCCGCAGGACTTTCCGGCGACGCGTTATCACTCGTTGATTGTCGAGCGGGAGACGTTGCCCGATGTGCTCGAAATTTCAGCTGAAACGGCCGACGGCACGATCATGGGCCTACGGCACAAGAAAATGAAGGTCGAAGGCGTGCAGTTTCATCCCGAATCGGTGCTCACCGACGCTGGGTTTCGGCTGCTGGAAAATTTCCTGACAATCTAGTTGCGAGGCTGTGCGACTCGCTCCTTTTCGGCTTGCGAGAAAGCGATGAGAGCTTCCAGCCGCTCGCGGGCCTCGCCGGAATCGATTGATTTGGCAGCGATCTGCACTCCATCGAGGAAGTCCTGCGCGCGGCCGGCGGCGACGAGCGCGGCAGCAGAATTCGCGAGGACGATGTCGCGGTGCGGGCCATGGTCGCGATAGAGCATCGAGCGGCCGAGAATCTTGTGAACGATCTGAGCGTTTTGCTTTGCATCGCCTCCGCGAATTGCGTCGAGCGGCGCTCGGCGCAATCCGAAATCTTCAGGCGTCACGGTATAGCTCCGCACCGCGCCGTCGCGCAGCTCGGAAACATGCGTGTCGCCAAACAGGGAAATCTCATCGAGACCGTCCGCACCGTGAACCACGAACGCACGCCGGACGCCCAGCTCGCCCAGTGCGCGCGCCATCGGCTCCGTAGCGCTCGCGGCGTAGACACCGACGACTTGCGCGGAAGCCCTTGCTGGGTTCGTGAGCGGTCCGAGCAAATTGAAGACAGTACGTGTTTTCAACTCGCGCCGCGCCGCCGC
>DASPVC010000053.1:0-47472 GCA_035622585.1 Candidatus Acidiferrum sp. | reverse complement strand
GAAGAGCAGTAGAAAACTTGGAGAGGTAAAAATGAACCCGGCGCGGCGGGTGATCGAGGGCACTACTATGGCAGCCACAAGAGCGTCTCGACGTGCATCGAGCCGGCGAACCACCCGCGCCCGGAAAGCAGTTCCGCGGCGGATTGTGAAGCCGGTTGTAAAGGCAGCACCCAAGCCGGGATCGAAGTTCGCACCGGCGCCGCAGGTCCTGTTCCGGCTGTGCAAGCCGGGCTGGTCCGTGATCGTGGATAAGATTCCAAACGCGCAGGGGACTCGGTTCGTATGTCCCTTCTGCCCGCTTTCGCACCGCGTGCCGGGCCCGGTGCGCGGATTTCGAAAGATGCGCCGGGCGCAGTGGGTGAAGCTGCGCCGGGTGGAGGAATAGAAGGCCAATGGCACGTTCGCTGAAAAAGGGGCCGTTCATCGACCTGCACCTGCAGGAAAAGGTGGAAGGGATGAACGCCCGAAACGAAAAGAAGGTCATCAAGACGTGGTCGCGCCGCTCGACGATCTTGCCCGAGATGGTGGGGCACACGATTGCGGTGCACAACGGGAAGAAGTTCATCCCCGTGTACATCACCGAGCAGATGGTGGGTCACAAGCTCGGCGAGTTTGCTCCGACGAGGAGCTTCAAGGGACACGGCGTGAAGGCAGCGCTCGAAAAGGCTGCGGCTGCGGCAGGCGCTCCGGCGGCGGCTCCGGCGCCCGCTGCGAAGGCATAGACGATGGCAACGGTAACCGAAGGTCAAATCGAAGGAGTCGCGAACACGCGGTTCGTTCGCGTCTCGCCGCAGAAGGCGCGGCTGGTGGTGGATCTCATCCGCGGACAGCGCGCGGAAGACGCCCTGCAGACGTTGCGCTTCACCAAGAAGCGCGTGGCGAAAGATATCGAGAAGACGCTGCGAAGCGCCATCGCGAATGCCGAGCGCAAAGCGGATGATGCCGGCGCTTCGCTGGATGTCGATCAGCTGTACGTCTCGAATTGTTTTGTGAACGAGGGCCCGCGCTGGAAGCGGATGCGTCCGGCGCCGATGGGGCGCGGCTTCCGCTATCAGAAGCGGACCAGCCACATCGTGGTCGAGGTGGCCGAGCATCACCGCGCCGCGGCGGACCGCGCGGCGGCAGCGGTGGCCGAAGCCGAAGCGTCGAAAGGCGTCAAGGGCGCCGTGCGAAGGGCGCGGAAGGCCATCGAGAAACGCGCGAAAGAAGCGCAGAAGAAGAAGAAGTAGGAGGCGAATTTGGGCCAGAAAACACATCCGTACGGTTTTCGCCTGGGCTACAACAAGGGCTGGAGGTCGCGCTGGTTTGCGAAGAAGGAGTACGCCGACCTTCTCCATGAGGACGTCGTTCTGCGCAAGCAGCTCAAGGACCGGCTGAAGTCCGCCGGCGTCGATGCCATCGATATCGAGCGCGCCGCCAACAAGCTCGTCGTCCGGATTTACACCGCGCGCCCCGGAATCATCATCGGGCGCAAGGGTTCGGAAATCGACAAGCTCAAAGGCGAGGTGCAGAAGCGCACCAAGCGCGAAGTGCACATCGACATTCAGGAAGTTCATCGCCCCGAGCTCGACGCGACGCTCGTGGCGGAATCGATTGCCTTGCAGCTGGAGAAGCGCGTGGCGTTCCGGCGCGCGATGCGCAAGGCCGTCGATTCAGCTCTGCGATTCGGCTGCAAGGGGATCAAGGTGCGCGTGGCGGGCCGTTTGAATGGCGCCGAAATCGCGCGCAAGGAATGGTATCTGCAGGGGCGGTTGCCTCTGCAGACGCTGCGCGCGGATATCGACTTCGGCACGGCGGAGGCGCGGACCACCTACGGCGTGATCGGCGTGAAGTGCTGGATCTACCAGGGCGAAAAGGTGCCGCCGCGCAGCAAGCCTGGCGCCGCAGGCGCGGAAGCGTAAGGGAACCATCATGTTGATGCCGAAAAAAGTGAAGTACCGCAAGCAGCAGCGCGGCCGCCGGACGGGGAAGTCCTGGCGCGGCGGCTCGCTTGCGTTTGGCGACTACGGGCTCAAGGCGCTCGAGCCGGCGTGGATCACCGACCGGCAGATCGAAGCGGCGCGCGTCGCCATCACGCGCTTCATCAAGCGCGGCGGAAAGCTCTGGATTCGCGTGTTTCCGGACAAGCCGTTCACGAAGAAGCCGGCCGAAACGCGTATGGGCAAGGGCAAAGGGCCACCGGAGCGATGGGTGGCTGTCGTGAAGCCGGGGCGCGTGATGTTCGAGATGGCGGGCGTCGATCTCGCAGCGGCAACCGAAGCGATGGAACTGGCCGCGAATAAGCTGCCGATCGCCACGAAGTTCGTCACCCGTGCGGAGGAACTCTAATGGCGCGGCGCGTCGAGAAGTACCGCGAGATGAACGCGACGGAGCTCGAAACGCAGCAGCGCGAACTGGCGGAGCAGATTTTCCGCCTGCGGTTTCAGCTTTCGTCCGGCCAGGCCGAAGGCTTGAAGAAACTCCGGGAAGTTCGAAAAGATCTCGCGCGGGTGAAGACGCTGCTCCGCGCGGTGGAATTGAGGAAAGCGTAATGGCAAACGAAGCGGCAGCACCGGCCACGGCGGCCTCTGCGGGCGCGCAGGCGCGCGGCGCACGCCAGGAAGTGGTGGGCGTGGTGACGAGCGCGAAGATGCAGAAGACGATCGTCGTGAAGGTCACGCGCACGACTCAGCACCCGCTGTACCGCCGGGTCGTGCGGTCGGGAAAGAAATACTACGCGCACGACGAAACCGGAGAAGCGCGCGTGGGGGATACGGTGCGAATCGTTTCCACGCGCCCGCTTTCGAAGTTGAAGCGCTGGCGGCTCAAGGAAGTTCTGGCGCGCTCGACGCGCGTGGCCTGAGCCTCGAACGAATTTTAGGGGAGCACGACAATGGTTCAGATGCGGACATGGCTAACGGTGGCCGATAACTCCGGCGCCCGGCAGATCACCTGCATCCTCCCTTTGGGGGGAGATGCGGGGTTGAAGGCCGGCCTTGGCGATGTCATCACGGCAGCGGTGAAGGAAGCTTCGCCGGACGGCCAGATCAAGAAGGGCAAAGTGGTGCGCGCCGTGGTGGTGCGCACGCGCAAAGAGCACCGGCGCAAGGACGGAACCTACATCCGATTCGACGACAACGCCGCCGTGCTCATTAACGATGCGAACGAACCGATCGGTACGCGCGTGTTCGGGCCGGTGGCCCGCGAGTTGCGCGATAAGAATTTCACCAAGATCGTCTCGCTCGCTCCGGAAGTGTGGTAGCGATGAACAAGACAAATCAAAACGCAGCGCCCGTGAGCATCCGTCGCGGCGACATGGTGAAAGTGATGACGGGCCGGTCGAAGGGCAAAACCGGCAAAGTGCTGGCCGTGTTCCCCGAAAAGCGGCGCGTCACGGTGGAGCACGCCAACATCATCAAGAAGCACACGCGGCCGAATCCGTCGAAGAATATTCGCGGAGGCATCGTCGATAAAGAAGGCCCGATTCACATTTCGAACGTGATGCTGATCTGTCCCGGCTGCGGCAAGCACGCGCGCGTGGGGCACACGACGCTGCCGGATGGCACGAAAGTTCGAACGTGCCGCCGGTGCAATGCGACGTTCGAACACTAGGGTATTGTTGAGGCAGAGAGCCGAGCGAAGACGAGGCTAGCAGAAGATGATTTCCAGGTTGCATGACAGGTACCGCAAGGAAGCCGTTCCGGCGCTGACCAAGCGCTTTGGCTACAAGAACACGATGGCCGTGCCGCGCGTCGCGAAAGTGACGCTCAATATCGGTCTCGGCGAGGCGGTTCAGAACGTCAAACTGCTCGACACGGCGGCGGCCGAGCTGGGCCAGATCGCCGGGCAGAAGGCCGTGATCACGCGGGCGAAGAAGTCGATTGCGAATTTCAAGATTCGCAAGGGCATGCCGATCGGCTGTATGGTCACGCTGCGCGGCGAGCGGATGTACGAGTTCCTCGACCGGCTGACGGCGGTCGTCTTTCCGCGCGTCCGCGACTTCAAGGGACTCGCGCCGAACTCGTTCGATGGGCGCGGCAACTACACGCTCGGGCTGAAAGATCAGCTTGTGTTTCCGGAAATCGATTACACGCGCGTGGACAAGATCAAGGGCATGAACATCACGATTACCACCACCGCGCGCAGCGATGAAGAGGGGCGCGAGCTGCTCAAGCTGCTCGGCGTGCCCTTCCGCGCGCAGGGCGCTTAAGGAGAGCGAATGGCTCGAACCAGCCAAGTAGCAAAGACACGGCGGAAGCTGAAATTCAACAAGATTCGCCAGCGGAATCGCTGCCGCATCTGCGGACGTTCGCGCGGATTCCTGCGCAAATTCCACATGTGCCGCATTTGCTTCCGCGGCCTCGCGCTCAAGGGAGAGATCCCCGGCGTGGTGAAGGCGAGCTGGTGAGGACCCGGGAATGATCACTGATCCCATTGCCGATCTTTTGACGCGCATCCGCAACGGCAGCCGCGCGCGGCATCCGCGCGTCGATATGCCGTCGTCGAAACTCAAAGTCGAAATCGCGCGCATCCTGAAGGACGAGGGCTACATCGCGAATTTCAAGGTTGCGGACGAAAAGGGCAAGCGCACGCTGCGCGTCTTCCTGCGCTACACGCCGGACCGCCGCAGCGTGATCACGGATCTTCGCCGCGTGTCGCGCCCCGGTTCGCGCCGCTACATCGGAAAGACGGGAATTCGCCCGGTCGTCGGCGGAATGGGCATCGCGATTCTTTCTACGCCGCGTGGGATCATGACAGGCCAGTCCGCGCGTAAAGAGGGCGTGGGCGGCGAGCTGCTCTGCGAGGTTTGGTAACGGAGGCCAGGTAGGCGAGGCTAAGAGAACCATGTCGCGAATCGGAAACAAGCTGATTCAGGTGCCGTCCGGCGTCAAGATTCAAATCAAGGACGGCTCGGTGGACGTGCAGGGCCCGAAGGGTAAGATGACCGTCGGCGTGCCACGCGGAATCGAGTTCGAACAGAAGGATGGCACGCTCGTTGCCAAGCGCGCCACCGAGGAGCATCGCGCTCTCCACGGCCTGGCGCGTGCCCTTGTAGCCAACGCGATCACCGGCGTCACGCAGGGTTTCAAGAAAGAGCTCGACATCGTGGGCGTCGGCTACCGCGCCGAGGTCAAGGGCAAGAACCTGGTGATCGCTCTCGGGTTCTCGCATCCAGTGGAGTTTCCGATTCCCGAAGGCATCCAGATCGCGGTCGAAAAGCAGACGCATCTGACGGTATCCGGCGCGGACAAAGGCCAGGTCGGTCAGGTCTCCGCGAACCTGCGCGCGCTGCGTCCGCCCGATCCGTACAAGCAGAAGGGCATTCGCATCACGGGCGAGCGGCTCAAGAAGAAAGCCGGCAAGGCCGGCGCCAAGACGGCGGCCGCGTAGCGCCGCCGGCAAAGGAGAACGAGCGTGGCAGTATCGGTACGAAGATTATCGCGAGAGGCGCACCGGGAGCGCATTCACCTCCGCATGCGCAAGCGCCTGGCCGGCACGCCCGAGCGGCCCCGGCTCTGCGTTCATCGCTCGACGCGCCACATTCGCGCGCAGGTGATTGACGATTCGACGGGCCGCACGCTCGCTTCGGCGAGCTCGCTTGATAAGGACGTGCGCGCTCAGATCAAAGGCGGCGGCAATATCGCCGCCTCCAAGGTTGTCGGCAAGATCATTGCGGAGCGCGCGAAGGCCCAGAAAATCGAAAATGTCGTATTCGACCGCGGCGGCTACCAGTATCACGGTCGCGTGCAGGCGCTTGCGGAAGCGGCCCGGGAGGCGGGCCTGAAGTTCTAACCATTATGCCGAAACAAGAACTTAAAGATACGCTGGCGGTTCGTCGGCCGGTCTCGGCCAACCAGGCCAATTTGAAAGACCAGGTTGTTTCGATCAACCGCGTCACAAAGGTCGTCAAGGGCGGCAAGAACCTGAGTTTCTCCGCGCTCGTTGTAGTGGGCGATCAGGGCGGGCACGCCGGCTTCGGAATGGGCAAGGCGCGTGAAGTTCCCATGGCCATTCGCAAGGCCATCGAGCAGGCCAAAAAGAATATGGTCAAGCTCAATCTCAAGGGTTCGACGATCCCGCATCAGGTGGTGGGCTCGTACGGCTCGGGGCAGGTGTTGCTCAAGCCCGCGCCGGAAGGAACGGGCGTCATTGCGGGCGGTCCGGTGCGCGCGGTGATGGAGGTCGCCGGGATCCAGAACGTGCTCACAAAGTCTCTCGGCACTTCGAATCCGCACAACGTGATCAAGGCCACCTTCGATGCGCTCCTGCATCTGAAGGACGCTTCAAAGGTTGCGGAAACGCGCGGCAAGGGCGCCGCGGAGGAAGCGGCCGCCGCATCATCGTAGCGGCGCGCGAAAGAACATGGCGACGAAAAAGAAATCCGGCACGTTGAAAATCCGATGGGTGCGCAGCTTCATCGGCTGTCCGCGAGACATGCGGCAGACGATTCGGGGCTTGGGCTTTCGCCGCATGCGGCAAGTGGTAGAGCGCGCCGATACTCCGGAAACGCGCGGCATGATCGCGAAGGTCCACCATCTCGTCGAAATCGAGGATTAACTGGCAATGGCCACACCGACACTATCGAATCTGAAGCCGCCGCGCGGCTCGCGCCACCGCAAGGTGCGCGTGGGGCGCGGCATGGGCTCGAAGATGGGCAAGACCGCCGGCGCGGGCAACAAGGGTCAGCAGTCCCGCCGCGGCTATTCGCGCCGCCCGGGATTCGAGGGCGGGCAGATGCCGCTCCACCGGCGCTTGCCGAAGCGCGGCTTCACGGCGCCCTTTTCGAAGACGTTTGCGGTCGTCAACATCGAGACCCTGAATGAATTCGCCGCGGGCGAGACGGTGACGCCCGAAGCGCTGGCCGAGCGCGGCATCCTGCGCGCCCAGCACGACGGCGTAAAGGTTCTCGGCGACGGCGAATTGAAGGTGGCGCTCACAGTGCGCGCCCACGCGTTCAGCAAGTCGGCTGCGGATAAGATCGCAAAGGCCGGAGGCAAGACCGAAGTTCTGCCATGAGAAAGCTGGTCGAGGCATTTCGGAACATTTTCGCGACGCCGGACCTGCGCAAGCGCGTCCTGTTTGCGCTCGGTCTGCTCGCGGTGTATCGCCTCGGCTCTTTCATCCCGACTCCCGGAATCAATACGGACGCGCTGCAGAAGATTTTCGAGCAGAATCGCGGCTCGGTGCTCGGCATTATCGACCTGTTCAGCGGGGGCAATTTCCGCCGGTTGACGATTTTCGCGCTCGGCATCATGCCGTACATCACGTCCTCGATCATTTTGCAGTTGCTCGTGGTCGTGTGGCCCTATCTCGAGCGTCTGCAGAAAGAGGGCGAGCTCGGCCGGCGCAAGATCACGCAATACACGCGCTACCTGACGATCATCTTGAGCGCGTTTCAATCCTTCGCCATTGCCCGGACACTGGAATCCGGGTCGCTCGGCGGAGGATCGCTCGTCTACCAGCCCGGCTGGCGGTTCATTCTGATGACCATGCTGACGCTGACCACCGGCTCGGCCTTCATCATGTGGCTCGGCGAGCAGATCAGCGACCGCGGAATCGGCAACGGCATGTCGCTCATCATATTTGCAGGCATCGTCGTCGGACTTCCGCGCGCCGTAAACGATCTATGGCAAAAAGCCATTAACGGCCAGTGGGGCTCGTTCACCGGCATCGCGCTGATCGCCCTGCTCGCGCTGATGGCCGCGGTGATCGCATTCATCGTGTTCGTGGAGGGCGGCCAGCGCCGCATTCCTGTCCAGTACGCCAAGCGCGTCATGGGCCGCCGGGTAATGGGCGGCCAGATGACGTACTTGCCGCTGCGCGTCAATTCCGGCGGCGTGATTCCGCCGATTTTTGCGAGCTCGCTGCTCACGTTTCCGCAGACGCTCGCGCTGATTTTCCAGAGCCGCTCGCCGTTTCTTGAGAAATTCGGCAAGACGATTCAGTGGGGCGAGCCGCTGTACACGGTTCTCTACGTCACGCTGATCATTTTCTTTGCGTTCTTTTACGTGGGGATTATTTTCAATCCCACCGAGCTGGCCGACAATATGCGGAAAAACGGCGGTTTCATCCCGGGAATTCGCCCCGGCCGGAACACGTCGGAGTATATCAACAAGATCCTTTCGCGCCTGACGCTGGTGGGAGGCGTTTATCTCGCGCTGGTTTGCCTGCTCCCGGAGTGGATGATTTCCGGCATTCACCTGCAGCACCTGCCGGGCGCCCTGGGAACGTGGTTTGATAACCACATGTGGCGCTTCATTCTCGACGGCTTGAACGTGCAGTTCTATTTCGGCGGCACTTCGCTGTTGATCGTCGTCGGCGTGGCGATGGACACCGTACAGCAGCTCGAAGCGCAGCTGGTGATGCGCAATTACGAAGGGTTTGTGCGGAAAGGCCGGGTGCGAAGTCGCCGCGGCTGATGTGCGCGGCTGGATGGTGACGGTGGCTTTGAATCGGGCGTTGATCTTCCTCGGGCCGCCGGGCGCCGGAAAAGGCACCCAGGCGAAGCAGGTGGCCAAAAGTTACGGGGTGCCGCATCTTTCCACCGGCGACATGTTCCGGGAGGCGGTCAGCCGGGGCACCGAGTTGGGCCGTCGCGTGAAGCCGATTATGGAGCGTGGCGAGCTGGTGCCCGACGATCTGGTGATGAAGCTGGTGGAGGAAAGGCTTTCGCAGCCCGATTGCGCGCAAGGGTTCGTATTCGATGGTTTTCCCCGGACGCTCGCGCAGGCTGCGCTGCTCGACGGCATTTTCGAAGTGCGGGGAATCGGCAAGCCGCTGGTGATCGATTTCGCGGTGAGCGCGGACAAGTTGCTGCGGCGGCTCACGGGCCGCTGGACGTGCAGCGTGGGCGGCGAGATTTACAACGTCTACGACGCGCCGCCGAAAGTGCCCGGTGTTTGTGATGTCGATGGCGGCAAGCTGGTGCAGCGGGCGGATGATCGCCCGGAAGTTGTGAAGGAAAGGCTGGCGGCCTACGAGCGTCAGACCAAGCCTCTGACCGACTACTACAGCCGGCAGGGCGTGCTCAAGACGATTGACGCGGGCGCAAGCGTGGACGAGGTGAGCCGCGCTCTGAACGCAGTCTTGAAGGGCGCGAAAAGCTGAGATGGTTGTCTGCAAATCGCCGGCCGAGCTGGAAAAAATGCATCAGGCCGGGCTGATCGTCTGGGAAGCGCTGAGCAAGATGCGCGAGATGGTGCGGCCGGGCCTCTCGACGAAAGAGCTGGACGATTTTGCTGAGAACTTTACGGCCGAGCGTCACGCGCGGCCGGCGTTCAAGGGTTATCGAGGATATCCGGGCTCGGTTTGTACCTCGATCAACGAGGAGGTCGTGCATGGCATTCCGTCGGCGTCGCGGCGGCTGCGTGAAGGCGATATCGTCTCGATGGATTTCGGCGTCGAGCTGAACGGCTACTTCGCCGATGCGGCGCTGACGGTTGGCGTGGGCAAGATCACGCCGCAGCGCCAGAAGTTGTTGAGCGTCACGCGGGAATCGCTCGAACGCGCGATCGAGAAAGTGCGGCTGGGCAACCGGCTTGGCGACGTTTCCGCGGCGGTTCAGAAGTTCGTCGAGGAAAACGGCTTTTCGGTGGTGCGGGAATTCGTGGGTCACGGCATCGGAACGAAGATGCATGAGGAGCCGCAAGTCCCGAACTACGGCTCTCCGGGAGTTGGGCCGCGATTGCAGGAAGGTTTGGTGCTTGCGATCGAGCCGATGGTCAATTCGGGCGGGCCGGCCGTGCGGATTCTGGACGATGATTGGACGGCGGTGACTCTCGACGGCAGCGACTCGGCGCATTTCGAGCACACCGTCGCGGTCACGAGCAACGGACCGTGGATTCTGACGCGGCCGCGCGAAGCAACCGGGCCTTGCTGGTAAGCGCTGTTTCAAGGAGCACATGGCGAAGAAACCGTTGCCGGAAAAGAAGAAGCCTGCTGAGGGAAGCGGCAAGGAAGACGCCATCGAAGTGATGGCGACCGTGATCGAGCCGCTCCCCAACGCGATGTTTCGCGTCGAGCTGGAAAACAAGCATCAGGTGCTCGCGCACATTTCGGGAAAGATGCGGAAGAATTTCATCCGCATTTTGGCCGGCGATCGGGTCGCCGTCGAACTTTCGCCATACGACCTGACTCGCGGCCGCATCGTTTATCGGTACAAGTAGCTGCAGCGAAAGATTGGAGTCGAAATGAAGGTTCGGGCATCGGTCAAGAAAATTTGCATGAAGTGCAAGATCGTTCATCGGCGCGGCGTCGTGCGCGTGATTTGCAGCAACCCGAAGCACCGCCAGCGCCAGGGTTAGGAGAGAAAAAATGGCACGCATCGCAGGTGTGGATTTGCCGCCCAACAAGCGGCTCTGGATCGGACTCACGGCGATCTACGGCATCGGGCAGCAGCGCGCGCGCGACCTCGCCGCCAAGGCCAACGTTGACGCGACGAAAAAGGTCAAGGATTTGACCGAGGATGAAGTCACGCGCCTCCGCGCCGCGATCGAAGCCGAAGGCCAGGTCGAAGGCGACCTCCGCAAGGAAATTCAGATGAACGTGCGGCGCCTGATCGAAATCCAGTGCTATCGCGGTCTCCGCCACCGGCGCAATCTTCCGGTCCATGGCCAGCGCACGCACACCAACGCGCGCACCCGCAAGGGTCCGCGCAAGGGCGCCGTCGCAGCCAAGAAGAAGACGATGGCGCGCAAGTAGCATCCTGTTTAGGTTTGAATGTAGCGCCGGGGACTTCTTGCCCTGAGCGAAGTCGAAGGGTAGCCCGGGATCTCGAAAGGTCGGATAGAGGGACATGGCAAAAGAACCGCAGGACGCAGCCGCTGCTCCGGCAGCAGGCGCAAAACCGACGAAGCGAAAGAAGGAATTTCGCAAGAAGAAGGAAAAGCGCATCGTGCCGCACGGCGTCGTGTGCATTCAGGCGACGTTCAACAATACGATCGTCACGCTCACCGATCCCGATGGCCGCGCTGTGAGCTGGGCCTCAGCCGGTTCGGTCGGATTCAAGGGCTCGCGCAAGGGCACGCCCTACGCCGCGCAGCAGGCCGCAATGACGGCCGCCGGCGTGGCGCGCGATCAGTATGGAATGAAGTCCGTGGAAGTGCGCGTGAAGGGCCCGGGTGCGGGACGCGAATCGGCGGTGCGCGCTCTGGCGTCTTCCGGCTTGCACATCAACGCGATCAAGGACGTGACGCCGGTGCCGCACAACGGCTGCCGTCCGCCGAAGCGCCGCCGCGTGTAAATCGCTTCGGCTGGTTAAGGTTTGAATGTAGCGCCGGCTTGCCCTGAGGGAACCCGAAGGGGTCCTTCTTGCCCTGAGCGAAGTCGAAGGGTAGCCCGGCACGGTTTTCAGGTGGAAGCGCGGGACTTCAGTCCCGCGAATGCAGATCGAAGCAAACGGGGCTTTAGCCCTGGGACGTAGCAGTCAGAAGGAGAAAGCATTGGCTCGACATCGTGAAGCAGTTTGCCGGTTGTGCCGCAGGGAAGGGCAGAAGCTCTTCTTGAAGGGCCTCCGGTGTTTTACCGAAAAATGCGCCATTGAGAAGCGCAATTTCGTGCCCGGCCAGCACGGCCAGGCGCGGCGCGCCAAAATGGTCGGTTACGGCGTGCAGTTGCGCGAAAAGCAGAAGATGAAGCGGACCTACGGCCTGCTCGAGCGCCAGTTCCGCTCGTACTTCGAGAAAGCGGTGCGTGCCAAGGGTCCGACGGGCTCGAATCTCGTCGTGATGCTGGAGCGCCGCCTCGATAACGTGGTCTATCGCGCCGGTCTTGCCGGGTCGCGCGCGCAGGCGCGCCAGCTCGTGCTGCACGGGCACGTTCGCGTGAAGGGCAACAAGGTGAACATCCCCAGCTACCTCGTGCAGGTGGGCGACGAAGTCACTCTCAAGGAGAAGATGCACCAGAACACGATGGTGCTCGAGGCACGCAACCTGGCGCAAAGCCAGGGACTCGCGCCGTGGCTCGATATCGACCGCGAGAACTTCAAGGCGCGCGTGGTCGCTCTGCCTCGCCGTGAAGACGTGCAGACGCCGCCCATGAGCGAGCAGCTCATCGTCGAGTTGTACTCCAAGTAATCACAGGTTTTCTTCGGACGGATCGTGGCTCGCTGCGGGCGGGCCGGGAGGAATGGCAAATATGTGGAAGGGTTTTCAGAAGCCCAAGCGGTTGGCGGCCGAACCCGAGTCGCTGACCGACAAGTACGGGAGGTTTTCCGCGCAGCCGTTTGAGCGCGGCTGGGGAACGACGGTCGGCAATTCGCTGCGCCGCGCGCTGCTGAGCTCGATTGAAGGCGCGGCCATCACCGCCGTCAAGATCGAAGGCGTGCTTCACGAATTCTCCCCGATTCCCGGCGTGGTGGAAGATGCGACGGACATCATCCTCAACCTGAAGCAGATTCCGCTCAAGCTCAATACCGATCAGCCCAAGACGATCACGCTGCGCGTCGATGCGCCCGGCCCCGTCACTTCGGAGAAGATCGAGGAAGACGCGGATATCGCCGTGCTCGATAAGAACGTCTACATCGCCACGGTGAGCGAAGGCGGCAAGCTCGAACTTGAGCTGCGCGTCAAGAACGGCCGGGGCTACGTCGCCGCCGACCGCAACTTCGACGAGGATCTGCCGATCGGCTACATCCCGATCGACTCGGTCCACTCGCCCGTGCGCAAGGTCAATTACGCGGTCGAAGCCGCTCGTCTCGGCCAGATGACCGACTACGAAAAGCTCACGATCGAGGTCTGGACGAATGCGGCGATCACTCCGCAGGACGCCATCGGCCTCGCCGCGAAGCTCATCAAGGACCACATGAGCATCTTCATCAATTTCGAGGAGCAGCCGGAGCTTCCCGAGGAAGCGGTGGAGAACTACGCCGATCCTCGCCTCGAATTCCTCGATCGTTCCGTCGAGGAGCTCGAACTTTCCGTGCGCTCCTACAATTGCCTGAAGAACGCCAACATTCAGAATCTCCGCGAACTCGTGCAGAAGACCGAGTCCGAAATGCTCAAGACGAAAAATTTCGGCCGCAAGTCGCTCAACGAGATCAAGGACATCCTCAACAAGATGGGCCTGAGCCTCGGCATGAAGTTCGATGATCACGGCCGCATCATCTGGCCGCCGCTTCCGAGCCAGACCGCGCCGCTGCCTCCAGAGGAGGGCGCGGCCATCTAGGCGGTTGCGCCGGCCCGGGAAGAAACCATGAGACACCTCAAGGCAGGATCGAAACTGGGACGCCAGCCCGCGCATCGCCGCGCGACCCTTCGCAATCTGGTGACGAACCTGATCGAGAAGGAGCGCATTCAAACCACGCTCCTTCGCGCGAAGGCCGCTCGTCCGATCGCCGAACAGATGATCACGCTCGGCAAGCGGGACTCTCTTCACGCGCGCCGCCAGGCAGCCGGCTTTCTGATGACGCCCACCGCGACCAAGAAGCTTTTCGCCGATCTCGCGCCTCGCTTCGCAGATCGCGCGGGCGGCTACACGCGGATCGTCCGCACCGGCTGGCGAATCGGCGACGGTGCCGAACTCGCCATCCTCGAGTTCATCGGCTCCGAGCTGAAAAAGAAAGAGAAGAAGCCGAAGAAGGCGGCAGCGGAAGAAGCTCCGGAAGAAAAGGAAGCCGCAGCGACCGAGAAGTAGCGCTGCGCTGAATTACAACGGCCCGTTCCGGTTCGCCGGAACGGGCTTTCTATTTCTGCGCGCCTACTTCTGTTGGTGCTTCGCGCTGCTCGCGCACGTGAAACCACAGCGCGAACAGCGCCGCCACCACCTGCGCCGCGATGCCGCCAGTGGTATCAAGCAGCACGTCGGTCACGGCGGCGGTCCGGCCCGGCACGAACATCTGGTGGAACTCGTCGAGCGAGGCGTAGCCCGCCACGACGATGATAGCGATCAGCGCCCAGCGGAGATGCGTCTCGCGCCTCCCACCGCGGATGCCGCGCAGGATCAGCAGGCTCAGGATGAAATATTCGGTGAAATGTGCGCACTTGCGAATCAGAAAATGAAAGTGTTGCAGCGTCTGCATCGCCGCGTGCGGAAAAAGCCACTGCAGGACCGGAATGATGACGCGGCTGGTGTTTTCCGACGTGAACGCCGACGTTGAAAATCCTGAGATGACCGCAGCCCAGACGAGCGCGGGCCACCAGCGCCTCAGCCAGGTCACCTATTCCAACCGGTAGTTCGGCGCTTCGCGGGTGATGATCACGTCGTGAACGTGGCTTTCGCGCAGGCCTGCCTGCGAGATGCGGATGAATTTCCCGCGCTCCTGCAGATCCTTCAGCGTCGCTGCGCCGCAGTAACCCATGCCGCTGCGCAAGCCGCCCACGAGCTGTTCGACGAGTCCCGCGAGCGGACCTTTGTACGGAACCTGCCCCTCGATTCCTTCCGGCACGGTCTTGCCGCGCTCCGCGCCTTCCTGCGCGTAGCGGTCCGCCGAACCGGCTTCCATCGCGCCGAGCGATCCCATGCCGCGATACGACTTGAACGTGCGGCCCTGATACAAAATCGTCTCGCCCGGCGACTCCTCGGTGCCGGCGAAGAGGCTGCCGATCATCACGGACGATGCGCCCGCCGCGATGGCCTTGGTGATGTCGCCCGAAAATTTGATTCCGCCGTCGGCGATCAGCGGCACGCCCGATCCATCCGCCGCGCGCGCCGACTCGGCGATGGCCGTGATTTGCGGCACGCCCGCGCCGGTGACGACGCGCGTCGTACAAATCGAGCCGGGGCCGATGCCGATCTTGAGCCCGTCGATGCCGAGCGCGATCAGGTCGCGCGTTGCTTCGGCCGTCGCCACGTTTCCGGCGACGAGTTGCATTTCCGGCAGGCGGTTCTTCACGGCGCGAATCGCGTCCATCACGCGCGTGGTGTGGCCGTGCGCCGTGTCGATCGCGAGCACGTCCGCCTTCGCGCGCGCCATCTCCACCGCGCGATCGAGGTAGTCGCCCGTCGCGCCAATCGCCGCGCCCACGCGCAGCCGGCCCTGCTCGTCCTTCGTCGCGTTGGGGAATTCGAGTTTCTTCTGAATGTCTTTGACGGTGATGAGTCCCTTGAGATTGAAATCCTTGTCCACTACCAGCAGCTTTTCGATGCGGTGTTTCTGCAGGATGCGCTCGGCCTCGTCGAGCGTGGTGCCCACCGGGACGGTGATCAGATGTTCCTTGGTCATCACGTTGCTGACGGGCTGATCGAGGTTGCGCTCGAATCGCAGGTCGCGGTTCGTCAGGATGCCCACGAGCCGCTGCCCGCGCGTCACCGGCAGGCCCGACACTTTGTACTTGTTCATGATGTCGAGCGCCTGTCGCACGGAAATTTCCGGCGCGATCGTCACCGGATCGACGATCATTCCGCTTTCCGAGCGCTTCACGCGGTCCACTTCCTCGGCCTGCCGCTCGATGGTCATGTTGCGGTGGATGAACCCGAGCCCGCCCTGGCGCGAGATGGCGATGGCGAGCCGCGAGTCGGTCACGGTATCCATCGCCGCCGCGACGATCGGGATATTCAGCGCGATGCGCCGCGAGAGGAACGTGCGCGTATCGGCCTGCGCCGGCAGCACCGACGACTTGCCCGGCAGCAGCAGCACGTCGTCAAACGTCAGCCCTTCGGGGATCGCGCGATCGGTCATGCGGTCGCCGGCGATCTCTTCCCGCGTGCTCACAAACAGGGCTTCTCTAGCCATGAATCATTCCCCTCCGAGATTCGAGCGTAGCGCCGGCTTGCCCTGAGGGAACCCGAAGGGTCGCCCGGCATTCTTCGCCCTTTCTAGCTACGGGCCATTCCCCTCCGAGGTTCGAGCGTAGCGCCGGGGACTTTAGCCCGGCACTCTTCGCCTTTTCGGGATATGCCCCCTATAAACACGAAAGCCCAGCGGGGTCCGCCGGGCTTGAAAAAGGTTCCCTTGTCGATCAAAAACTTCATTGATCGGCTCATTCTAGGCGCTTCCCCACGCGAAAGCAAGGCGCGGGGACGCAGCCCCAGGTTCCACAGCCGCTTAGCGGTGCTTCGACAACCGACGCGCTCGGGTGTTTGACCGGCTCTTTTTCAAGCGCACCAATGCCCCTCTGAGTTCCCGAAACACGCTCTCATGCTCTACCCAGATCGTAAAGCCTCTTCCCTGTTCGTCTGAGTAGGAGAGGTAACCAACTCCTCTTCGGTTCGTTGAGCAGACGTGGCAAGGGCAGACGCGATAAACTGCAAGCTTCCGACTTCGTTCCCCCATCCAGACGAAGTCGTTACTTACTCCCGTCAAGGTCCTAACACCTCGATTTTACTATAGAACATTTTCGAACGCGACAAAAGGTACCCTCTCGCCGTGAGAAAGAAGGTCCTGCCGAAGAACATCATAGCCAAGCGCGTCGCTGAGGCGCGACGGAACTGCAAGCCAGCCCTCACGCAGGATGCTCTTTCCGGAAAACTTGCTCGGCTTGGGATCCAACTGGATCGGGCTGCAATTGCCAAAATTGAAAATAACCTTCGTCGTGTTCTCGACTACGAGCTCAAGGCTCTTGCGGACGCATTGGGCGTGAATGTCAATTGGCTGCTCGGGGATGAGAAGAAGGTGAAGGACCCAACATCCCAACTGCGGTCCGCGACGAGAAGAGCCAAGTCGGATGTGGCTAACAAATTGGTCAGCATGTTTCTTCACGAGCTGAGCCGCAGGATCAGCCGAGGCTGGCGAATCAAGGTCGACAGCGAGGAATATGAGGAACTCGTGAGGACCCGGTTTAATAACCGGTGCCCATATTGTTCCCGGGAACTGGCAAATCGCACGTCCGTCATTGAGCACCTCGACGGCCTCAATCGTTACCGCACAGGCCTCCACGTCCCGGGCAACGTGTTAGTGGCATGCAGGGACTGCAACATCGAGAAGCGTCGAGACGACTCGCTTAGGAGCCTGTCCCTCGCTGCGTCCGGATGGGAGTCTTTTTTATCACATGATTGCACTCGTTGCGCCGATACGTGTCTCACGTGCGGCTACTGGAGCCGCGTATGGGGAAACGCAGTAGAACGACGGGAGCGCCTCAAAGAGAACCTGGAAAGAATAAGATCGTTCCGCCACGAGTTTCCGGATTTCGAGGATCTCCTTCCTTCTCTCACGCAGAGGTTGCCCGGTCTACTTACGAAGCTCTACTCTGATTGCCAGACGTTCGCCGAAACCGAAATCCGATCTCTGCTTGAGAGATTCGAGGAGGGACACATCGTTCAGCCCTAGGCCAACCATTCACAGACGCATCCACCAGGAAGCGGCCAGACTGGAAATGACACCCGCCCGGGCCAGCCAGTCCTAGTCCTCGACCGATCCTGTCCTTCGGGTCAATTCTCAACGCATTGCGGTCATGGTTAGCTGGACATGACAGGGCTCCCAGGTCGAGGCAGCACAGGGCTCCCGGGTCGACGGTTAGTCGAGCCTGGGGGATCAGACGAAATGAGAGACAAATCGCGAAGAGATTTTGTAGCGCCAGCGTCTCGCTGGCGGTTTGAGGTCCTTCCACCTGGGCACGTCGCCGGCCAGAGGCCAGCGCTACGAAGCAACTGCCGTTTCTTGCGATCCGCTCGCATTTCTACTCGACAATGCTGCCGAGTAGAAATCGGCGATTCGATCAGAATCGCCGTCCCGAGCGAACATCGTGAGCCGAGGGACCTCTCTTCCAGCCTCACTTCTACTCGACAATGCTGCCGAGAAGAATTCGGCGATTCGATCAGAATCGCCGTCCCGAGCGAACATCGTGAGCCGAGGGACCTCTCTTCCAGCCTCACTTCTACTCGACAATGCTGCCGAGTAGAATTCGCCGTAACTCCAACAAAACAAACGATCGGCGTCCAAGTTACTCGACAATTTTTCGGGGGGTCTTCTGCGTCGCTGGACGGTCGAAAAATCGCCGTTGGGGAAAATGGCAATCCCGGGAAAGGCGAATTCTGCCGGGCTGAAGTCCCCGGCGCTACGTTCAAATCCTCGTCGCGCGCTGGGCAAGAAGGACCCCTTCGGGTTCCCTCAGGGCAAGCCGGCGCTACGTCGAACCCTGTGCGACCGCGCTACGCGGTGCTTCTCGCGTCGAGGCAGGGCGTGACCGTTTCAACATGCGCGGGAACGGGCGGCGCGGGGCGGGCTCGCGAGCGGGTTAAACTCGTTTCATCGGCGTTTTTCGGGCGGCGCCAGCAAGTGTGCGCGCTGGCCGCAAAGCGCCGGGACCTGGGACGAGGGAATCCGCTTGAGCGCTCGCGCAGAAACGATTACCGCCACGCCCGCAACGGGGCCGTGGCTTTACAAACCGTGGCTCGACCTGCTGGTCGGGTGCGGAGCGTGGTCCGCGCCGCTGCTGGCGATCGCCACGCTCATGACGCCCGCGCATACGCACGCATGGGCCGTCACGTTTTACGCGCTCGCCATCGTCTTCAACTATCCGCACTTCATGGCGACGGTCTATCGCGCCTATCACACGCGCGAAAATTTCGAGAGATACAAAATCCTGACGCTGCACGTCACGCTGCTGATGGCGCTGACGGGCGTGCTGCTGCATGCGTCGCCGAAGCTGCTGCCGTGGGTCTTCACGCTCTACATCTGCTGGAGCCCGTGGCACTACACGGGGCAGAACTACGGCTTGTTGATGATGTTCGCGCGGAGGAGCGGCGCGGCGATCGCGACGGCCGAGCGCCGGTGGATGCGAGCGGCGTTTATCGCGTCGTATCTGATGCTGCTCATGAGTTTCGAGACCGGAAAATCGAGCGATCCGCTGATTCTTTCGCTCGGGCTGCCCGCGAACTTTACATTGTGGGCGAGGCTCGCACTCGGCGCAGCGTTCGCGCTGTTTGCGGCGCTCGGCTTTTGGCGGCTGGTGGCAGAGAGCGGTTTCGAGGCGATGGCCGCGCCGCTGCTGCTCGCGTTCACGCAGTTCCTCTGGTTCGTGCTGCCCACGCTGCTCGAAATGCGCGCGACCTACCACATTCCGCAGACGCAATACAGCAGCGGCGTGCTGGCCGTGCTGCACTCGGCGCAATATCTGTGGGTAACGAGCTACTACCAGCAGCGGGAGGCGCGCGCGGCTGGACAATCGAAGTGGCGGATGGCGGGCTACTTCGTGACGCTGATTGCGGGCGGCATCGCGCTGTTCATTCCCGGGCCATGGCTGGTGAGCTACATCCTGCGCTTCGATTTCACCACCAGCCTGCTGATCTTCACAGCGCTCGTGAACATTCATCACTTCATTCTCGATGGGGCCGTGTGGAAGCTGCGCGACTCACGCGTCGCATCTCTGCTGATTGGCTCCAACGCGAAGGGCGCCGCAAGCGCGGAATCAGCGAGCCGCAAGCTGGGCGCAGCGTCGTCAAAGGTGGCGCGCGTGTTTGCCGCGCCCGCGTATCGCGTGGCACTTGCGGGCGTTCTTCTGCTGTGGGGCGCTGCGGAGGAAGTCCGCTACGCGATGGGCACTGCCGACGGGAATCTTTCCGCGCTGGTACGCGCGTCGCGCATGAACCCATACGACAGTACGGTCCAAGCGCGGATCGCAGTGGCACAGGGGAAGGCCGGAAAGCGCGACGAAGCGATTGCTTCGCTCGAGCGCGCGGTGGCCATCAATCCGCAAAACATTGCGCTGCAACATGCGTGCGCAAAAGCGATGCTCCAGGATGGGCGCTATCAGGACGCATACGATCACTACGCGAAGATGCTGCGGCTGTTTCCGCGCGACGCGGATGCGCTGATCAACTACGGACTGCTCGCCGCGCGGCTGGGCCATCCGGACGAGGCCATAGACTCATGGCAAAAGGCCGTGGCGGCCGATCCGAATCAGCCGAATCCGCATCTCTATCTTGCGCAGGCGTTCGATCAACGGGGCGACCCGGCTTCGGCGGCGCGGCAGTGGCAGGAGTTTCTGCGCACGGCGGCGGGGCGTCCGGACGATCCGGCCGCGGGACCAGAGCCGCAAGCTTCGGCGATGATTCAACTGGCGGACGACGAGATGAAGATCAGCCACGCCGATCTGGCAGCGCCGCAATACGAATCCGCAATCGATCTGGCGGAGCGAGCGGGCGACTTCAAGCTGGAGGGCCTGGCGCTCGGGCACCTGGGAGACTTGCAGGAAAAATCGGGCGACGCGAAAGCCGCGGCACAATCGTACCAGCGCGCATTGCAGTTCGACGCCAAGGCGAACGATTCGCGCGGCGAGGCGATCGACTGGTTCAACTACGGCCAGTTTCTGCAACGTCACGGAAAACCGAACGATTTGGTGTACGCCTGCCTGGTGCGCGCGGAGAATCTTTTGAAAGATGGCAGCGGACCGGAGCTTGAAACCGTGCGATCGGCGCGGCAAAAATTAGAGAAGCATCTCGGCAAGGGCGTCCGCGCGAGCCAAAACAATTTGCCTCAATTGCTTGCCACTGCCGGCAGTCTTCCCACGACCTCTTTCTGATGCAGCCGTAATCTCTGCGGTGTACACTCTCGGCCGGCGCTTGAAACGAAAACGCCGCGAGGGCTGCCGTGGCGACGGTCGCATCGGAAAAATCCCAGGCACTGAACGTGACCGACGTCATCGACCAGCGGTCGATGGGCGCGTTTCAGATTTGGACGGTCGTGCTGGGCGGGCTGGTGCTCGTACTCGACGGCTTCGACAGCCTGACGATCAGTTACGTCACGCCCTCAATCGCCGAAACGACGCACATTCCGCTCCCCCAGTTTGATCTGGTCCTCTCGGCAAGCTTGATCGGCCTCATGTTGGCAGCAATGACGACAGGGCCAATCGCGGATCGCTGGGGCCGCAAGTGGCCGGTCATCCTTTCGACGCTCAGCTTCGCCGTGTTTTCTCTGCTCACAGCGCGAGCCAACACACGCATGGAATTGGTCACCCTGCGTTTTCTGACAGGGATCGGTCTCGGCGGAGCGATGCCAAACGTCGTCGCGCTGGCATCGGAATACATGCCGAAGCGGCTGCTTTCCACGGTCGTACCGATTCTGTTTGTCGGGATGCCGCTGGGCGGGACGATCAGCGGCTTTGTAAGCAGGGCCATGATACCGGTGTGGGGCTGGCGATCGGTGTTTTTGGTGGGCGGGATTTTGCCACTTGCAATTGTGGTGCTGCTGATGTTCGTTTTGCCCGAGTCGATTCAGTTTCTCGCCGTGCAGGGCAAGGATTCCGGAAGGATCGCGAAGGTTCTGGCGCGCATCGCGCCGGAGCTCGTGCAGCCCGCCGCAAATATCGTGGCCGGCTCGCACGGTGAACAGCGCAAGGGCGTGCCGGTGAAGCATTTGTTCACAGAAGGCCGCACGGCCGGAACGATTCTGCTGTGGATTCCCTATTTCATGAACCTTTTGCTGATCTACTTTCTGGGAAGCTGGCTGCCGGCACTCTTGCGCGAAGAGGGAATGTCCGTTCGCGCGGCGGTGACAGCGAGCACGTTCGTTAGCTTTGGCGGAATCCTGGGATGCTTGATCGAAGGCCCGATGCTACGACGGCGGGGCGCGATCGTGATTCTGGCCGCCGAGTACGCGATGGCAGGGCTGCTAATCGGCTCGCTCGCTTTGATTCCGGTTTCCTATCGGCTGATGCTGGCGATGACTTTCGGCACCGGACTGATGATTATCGGTGCGCAAGGCGGTCTGAACGCGCTGGCGGCAAGGTTTTACCCCGTGTCGGTGCGGTCGACTGGCGTGGGCTGGGCGCTGGGAGTCGGCCGGATCGGCTCGATCGTCGGCCCCATGATTGGCGGGGCGCTTTTGAGGCTAGGATGGAAAACGCGCGAGTTGCTGCTCTTCGCGGCCGTGGTCGCGGTGATTGCCTTCGCTTCGATCTTGGCAAGCAATTGGATTCGCGGGAATGTGACGGCGTACACGTCGGCTCCCGATCTCGGCGGTCACTAATTCGCGAACCGCAAGGTTGACGCACCACGCGGCCTTGCTTGACAACGCAACGATCGGCCCGTAATGTAAGTCGGCTTTTCGGGGCGAGGAACTCCGCAGGAAACATTGGGTGCGATCACACAATTTCAAGTGAGGGCCTCTTAGGACGATGCATTTTCTATATGAATTCTGCAGATGGCTGCAACACACGTCCGTCGGCAAAGCAGTTGCTGAATCGGACTGGCTGTTTCCCGCAATCGAATCCGTGCACATTTGGGGAATCATTTTGCTCGTCGGCACGACCGGCGTCCTCGATCTGCGCCTTTTGGGACTAATTCTTAGGAATCAGCGAGTGTCGGAGCTGCACCATCGACTGATTCGGTGGACGTGGACCGGGTTCGCGGTGATGTTCGTTACCGGGGCTTTCATGTTCGCTTCTGAGGCCGCCAAGATGTACCAGAACTACGCGTTTCGGTTCAAAATGGGGCTGATTTTGATCGCGGGACTAAACGCACTGGTTTTTGAGGCCACCATATTTCGCAAAGTCGCACAATGGGACGATGCCCCGACGACTCCCGTCAGGGCAAAAATCGCGGCATGCGTCTCGCTTCTCGCGTGGGTATTGGTAATCTGGTTCGGCCGCTGGATCGCATACGTGTAGGTCGTCGTCGCATGGGTGGGAGTGATCGCGGCCGGCCACTGGATTGCGTATCGATAGAGCGCCAGGCTGCCGTTCGGCGCCCCAAAATCCTTTCATCTGCTGACCCTTTCAGCAATTGAGTCGAGACAATCGCCATCCTTGACAGACTGCCCTCAGGCTGGCTATAACCCAGCCAACTACTGGTCGGGGGCGGCTCCTGTGGCGAACGTTCGCTTGATGTCGACCGACACGCTGCCTGAGAGCGAAAGGCTCTCCTTTTGGAATGAGAGGATCCGAGCCTGGGACCAATTCTCGCGTCTTGAATGCGTCCCGCCCGATGGCCCCGCGTTTCACGGATTACTCGAATACGCGGACCTGGAAGACCTTCGCCTCTGCAAACTGAAAATCGGAGCGTTGAGCGTAAATCGCCCGCAGCCGCAGGCGTGGGAGCACTACCGGCACGCCTTGAATATCGTGTTCCAGGTCAAGGGCCATTCCCGGCTCGAGCATTGCGGCCGCGTCGTTCTGCTATCTCCCGGCGATTGGAGCATCAGCGACACTCGATTTTCCTCTCACGTGGTATTCGCGCCAGACGGCGTCGAACAACTGCTGCTTATGGTCCCGGCCGCAAGGCTCCACGGAATTCCGATTCGAGATAATTTCACGGCGAGGTCTTTCTCTAGCCGAAAGGGATTGGGAAAACTAATCTACCAGTTCTTGAATGCGACCTTCACTCAACTTCCACACCTGTCGGAACAGTCGGAGCGTGCCGTGGCAGGAACCATTCATCAGTTGCTCAGCTGCTCGCTCCTGGAACTTCTGGGTGACGATCCATCCACTTCGGTTGGAGAGGCGTTGCATCTGCGCGCGCGCGCATACATTCTGCAGAAGGTTCGCGACCCTGCTTTGAACATCGCGCAAATCGCCGGCGCGCTGCGCTGCAGCAAGCGATACCTGCATCTTGTCTTTGCGAAGAAAGGGAATACGATCGAAGAATTGATCTGGGAACTGAGGCTCGAGGGGTGCTGGAACGATCTCAAGAACCCAGCACTAGCCGGCCGTTCCATTACTGAGATTGCCTTTTCCTGGGGCTTCAACAGCTATCCGCATTTCAGCCGGAAATTCCGGGACAAGTTTGGCCATTCGCCCCGAAGCGTTCATGCAGATACGGTGAAGGGGGCGCAACACGTAAGCTGATTTCACGCCTCCGCTTGATCCGGCTGGCACCATCCTCGAATTCAACCCAGTGCCGGGTAGGCATGTGCACTTGCATCTCCTAAAGTCGCGCACGCAGCAAAGACAAATAATCGCTTTCTCTCCTAGATAACTCGCTTTGCGCTCTGGACAAAGAATCGAACTTCAATGGGGGACTAGACTCCCGGCCAATTGCGATGGGTTGGGGGACCGTCGGCCTACCTCGGTACTGCTGCCCGGCACGATCCTCCAGCGTCACCTGGCCCGACGCGTCCTCGGCCAAGGCGAGCGAGCCCACGTCAAAGGGGGGTCCATGAGATCGAAGCTAGTTCTTGGGCTGTGCCTTTTCCTTTTTCCCACGCTTCTGTGGGCTCAGGCAATCTCCACGTCACAGGTCAGAGGCGTCGTTCAAGATTCGAGCGGCGCAGCCTTGGCCGGCGCTGACATGCGCCTAACGCAAGCTGCCACGGGCGCCGTGCGTACGACGACGAGCGGAGCCGACGGAAGCTACGCATTCGTGGACCTGTCCGTCGGGACCTACGATCTCGAAGTGACGAAATCGGGCTTCAACAAGTACGTGCAAAAGGGCATTGTGATTCAAGTTGGCGTCAGCCCCACCATCAACGTGTCTATGGCAGTCGGCGCCGTCACGCAGGAAGTCACCGTGCAGGCCGAGACCGTGACGGTTGAGACGCAAAATGAGGGAATCGGGCAGGTTACTCCGCCTCTGGAAGTGCAAGATCTGCCGCTGAATGGGCGGCAGATAACCGATCTGCTGCCCCTTTCAGGTGCTGTCGGTCAGGGCAGAGCTTTCCGCGCCTCGTATCCTTCTTCGGCTGTCATCTCGATCGCTGGCGGCGCGCAGGGCAGCGTTGCCTACTGGCTGGACGGCGGCACGCACAACGATCCCTTGAGCAATCAGAACCTTCCGCTCCCATTCCCGGACACGATCGAGGAATTTAAGGTCGAAACGAGCTCGCTACCCGCGCAGTATGGAACGCATCCGTCCGGTGCCGTGACCGTGATCACGAAATCCGGAACGAATTCGTTTCACGGGGATGTATTTGAATATGTGCGCAATTTCATGTTTGATTCAAAGAACACAGCCTTCGCCGCGGCAACTGAGATAAATCCAGTAACTGGCACTACTTTTGCTTTCCGGCCACCCCTGAAACGTAACCAGTTCGGCGGTACGATCGGCGGACCCATCATGAAGGAAAAGCTGTTTTTTTTCCTTGGCTGGCAGGACACGATTCAGCGCTCTACTAATCCAGCCCAGACAGTTTTACCGACGGCCGCCATGCTCGCCGGCAACTTTCAGCCGTGCCTGGGTACGACGGCCTCGCTTACAACCGCCCCTTGGGGGACCGGCGGCTACGGCGCAAACCAGACCAATCCAGCCAATTTCAGTCCGGTCATTATGGCACTAGAAAAATACCTGCCCGTGGCGCCCGCGGCGGGTGGGTTCTTTAGCCCATACCAGTGCGGCACTTACAATTATCAATCTCCATCGAACTTCACAGAAAACCAGGGACTGGCGAGAGTTGATTACCACATGAGTAGCAAAAATACGATCTTCGGCCGCTACTTCATCACGAATTGGGTCCAGCCGCCCGGCTCCCCCGACAAGCTGCCGGATGGGAACCCGGACCTATTGATTGCGGCCATTGATGGACAGTTCAATCGGGTGCAGAACCTGACCCTTGGCGACACGTATTTGATCAGCTCGACAATGGTCAATAACGTGCGCGTAACCGGAAATCGCAGTAGAAACCTCACCGTTGAAAACACGACCGTCGATCTCAACCAGTTGTTCGCGGCCGCCGGAGTCGCGCCGGGCCTCATCAACATCTATCAGCAGGGGGCGCCCAAATTTCCCAACTACATGGCGGATTTTAACCCCACTGGAGGCGGGCTCTTCGGCCTCACTCCATCCACTCCAAGTCTCCAGCCGTATGACACGATCGAAGTGTCGGACGATCTCTCGCTGACGCGTGGCGCACACCAACTCTCATTTGGCGTGGATTTCATCAATCTGAGAGCTTTTGCTCACAATTATCTCAATAACCAGGGCAATTTCCTCTTTGATGGTTCTCAGAGTGGCTGTAGCCCCTGCGCATCTTCGGGACTTTCCGACTTCCTGTTGGGCGAGACTTCCTTGGCCGGAGGCTATACTCAGGCTGCTCCGATTCCATCGCTCCAGCACCAAAACATCTTCGCGCTCTATGCGCAAGACGCCTGGAAGGTGAACCGCCATCTGACAGTGACGGCCGGTCTGCGATGGGATCCATTTTTCGGACACTTTGTTCCCGGCGGCATCGACGTCGTCAACATCTCAATCCCGAACATCATCAATGACGTGCACAGCACAAAATTCCCCGATGCGCCGGCCGGTTTTCTTTTCCCTGGCGACCCGGGCGCGCCGTCGGGAACCAAGTTGACGCCGAATGACCTGAACAAATGGAGTCCTCGCATCGGGCTGGCATGGGATCCAAAGGGCGACGGGCGGATGGCGGTCCGGGCGGGATTCGGCATCTTCTACGATTTCCCGAACTTTTCGTATGATCAATTCGGTTTCGAGGAGCCCTATGGCGGCTCATTCACAGTGCCCGGCGTACCATGTGCGGCCTTCCCTTGCAGTAGCGATCTGGCGAATCCTTGGGCCGAATTCCCGGCATTCACGTCATACCTGAATGGAACGCCAACTGTTCACCCAGCTGGCACAAATCCGTTTGGGGCAGGACCCGGATCAGCAACAGACTTCGTCGGAGGTGGCCCTAAGAACGTTGCATACCTGCCCGACGCGCTGGTGTTCAGCTATCCGCAGACGATCAAGCCAACCTACGTGATGCAGTACAACCTCAGCGTGGAAAAGCAGGTTGCAACAAATTGGCTGCTGTCGATCACGTACATTGGGAGTCAGCAGCGCCACCTCTGGGGCAATAACGAGGCCAACCCCGGGCTCCAGGGCGCATGTCCCGGCGCATATCCGGACGGATATCCACTCCCTGCGGGCGTGAACTGCACCGCCACCGCGGCCCTCGGTGGAAAGACGATTGCCGGAGCTTGTGCGTCGGCACCCCCACCGGTGCCCTTCCTTCCTCCGTTTGTCTGTGGCGGAATTGCGCCCGTCTTCTCCCTGGCCAACAACCGCCTTTTTTATCATTACAACTTCGGAAGTCCGGTTTTCCTCGGCTCGCTTTGCGGTCCCGCGGCCTTCCCTAACGCGTCCTGCTATGGCGAAACGCTTGTCCTGGAAGAGGAAGGGACCGGAAACTACAACGGGCTGCTGCTATCCGCGAAGCATTCTTTTGCCAGTCACTATACCTCGATTACGAATTTCACTTGGTCCCATTGCATCTCGGACAACTACACGACGACACTCGGCTTCTTCCTCGCCGCGGAATCGGTGCCGTACGACCGGCGCGCGGATCGCGGCAACTGCCCGAGCGCCGACACTCATGATCTTTTCAACCAGACGCTCGTAGCCCAGATGCCCACTCTTTCAAACCACGTCGAGGATATGATCTTCGGGCACTGGGAATTTTCCTTGTCTGGGATCATTCAATCCGGGACGGACATTACACCGTACAACCTCGTCGATTTTTCGGGGACCGGGAACGGGCTCACCCAGCGGCCAAGTTTGCTTCCGGGAGCCGATCCATATTGTGAGCCTAAGGGACGCACGTGCTGGCTCAACCCGAAGTCGTTCGTGCCTCCGACGCCGTATACGTTTGGAGACGTGAAAAACTACAGCTTGTTTGGCCCGGGTTCGATCATCATCAACACCGCTCTGCAGCGGATTTTCCAAGTACGCGAGGGTCAACAGCTGCTATTCCGGTGGGAGGTTTTCAACATGCCGAATCATGCGAATCTATATCCACCGACAAATTTTTACGTCTTACCAACGTTTGGCCAGCCAACGCCCGCGAGCACAGCAGGCTTAGGCGCGCTCAACCAAACGGTGAACGATCCGCGCACCATGCAATTCGCGCTAAAATATACGTTCTAGGGTAGCGCAACCGGTTCTGATGCCGCGGATTGGAAGCTGAAGATTTCCGCGCGGCGAGCATGACCGCCTGGGCGAAAAGTCAACCAACGAAGGCGCGACTCACGGCTCGATGCAGCGGGTCGCGCTGATCGGTTTGGGTTTTGGTAGACTGGGCTTCGGCACGGAGTTGGGTGGGCGACACATCCGCAGGACGACCGCGCTCTGGTGAAAGATCACAACGCGCACGGACACCGGCGTCGTATGCTGCAACCAGCTTGCGCAGCGGGCCGTCAGTGGTCTGTTGAGGTCTGCACGGGGATGAGTTTGGCGCGACGCAGGATGCGCGGTTCTTGCCCTATGCGGTTGCAGAGCGCTGCGATTCGGGATGGTTCGAGGAGGCAGGTGGCATGGGCTTTGTGAGACGATTTGCTGTCGCCGCTGGGCTGGCTGTGGCAATCGCGTCGTGGGCGGGTGCGCAACAGCAACCACAAAATCAGGGACAAGCGCCGCCAGCGGAAGCCGGGCGTCCGAGGTTTAGCGGGTTTCCGATGGGTCCCCCGGGGAAAATTGTCGAACTGAGGGCTGAGCCGAGCATCATTGGGCCGGGCCAATCGGTGACGATCTACTGGCACGCCATCAATGCGGACGACACGTACTTCGATCAATGCCTTGGCATTGTTCCGACGATGGGCAAGCTCATCGTTTCACCCGCTGCTACGAGCACGTACACGTTTGCCGCGAAAGGACGCGCGGGCGGCGATCAGAAATCGGTGACCGTGACCGTCGTGGGAACGAATCCCGTTCCGCCGAGCACCGATCCCGGCTGCGCCGATCCCCACAATCAGCCGATCTCGAAGGCGCCGGACGGCCATCCCGATCTTTCAGGCGTTTATATTGCGGGCTTCAACTTCGGCGCGATGAGCCAGGGCGCCGTTTTGAAACCTGGCGCCGAGAAGTACAAGCTCACCAAAGAGGAAACAGACATTGGCATCGGCGTGACCTGCGTGCCTCCTGGCGTGCCCGCAGCCTCGTTCCAACCTTATCCGCTGCAGATTATCCAAAAGCCGGGTCTCATCGTGATCCTGTACGAGGCTTACGGAATTTTCCGCGTGATACCCACGGATGGGCGTCCTCATCCGGACGATCTCGATCCCACGTACATGGGCAATTCGGTGGGACACTGGGAAGGCGATACGCTCGTCGTTGACGTCACCGGATTCAACGACAAGACTGAGATCAGCAATTATCATCACACCACGGCTTATCACGTCGTTGAGCGCTATCATAGGGTTTCGTACGAAGAGCTCGATTACGAAGCCACGATCGACGATCCGAACGTGTTCGCGATGCCGTGGGTGCAGTCCGCCAAGATGAGGTTGCACCCGGAATGGCAGATTCAGGAATACGTCTGCGAGCAGAACAACAAGAATTATCAGGACCTTCTTATAACCAAGGATGCGAAAAAGAAGAAGTAGCTGGAACGGTCTCGCGCGCAGGGCCGGCGCAAGACCGGTGGGTTTTCGGATTGGGAGAGAGAAAAGCATGATACGAAAATCGGCAACGTGTCTTCTTATTGCGCTAGCCGCAGTCGCGGTGGTTGTCCCGGCCGCGCTCGCGCATCACTCGACGGCGATGTACGACATGGAGCATCCGAGCACATTCCAGGGCACCGTTACACGAGTCGAATGGACGAACCCCCACGCATACATTTACCTCAACGTGAAAAACGACAAGGGTGGCGTTGACGAATGGGCGATGGAGATTAACAGCCCGAATTTTCTTCACCACAACGGTTGGACGCGCGATACCGTGAGGCCTGGTGATGTGGTTACGGTTACTGGTGGCGCGGCGAAGAGCGGAGCGCGGACGATGCGCTGTACCTCCGTGGTGTTAGCCGACGGGACCGTGCTCAGATCCTAAGGTGCCGGAGCGGCCACGCCGACTATCCACAAGATAAGTTGCGCACAGCGAGCAAAACGGCGTATAAGCGTCTGTCACTGCGGTTGTTCTTGCCGCTGGTCTAGACGAAGTTCGTTAGGAGGCGCGTCTTTTGCTTCACTTCTGCGAATGGCTCGAGAAGAATCCATGGATCCTAGCCCTGGATAGCAATGTAGTGATCTCGCTGATTTTCGAGATATGTCACTACTCGGGATTCTTCCTGCTCGTTGGCACTTCCGTAGTTCTCGATTTGCGCCTCATGGGAATTGCCGCTCGGCGTGAACCAGTACCGGAACTCGCGCGCCAGCTTCGCCCCTGGATGTGGACCGGCCTGGTGATGGTTCTCATTTCCGGGTTCTTCATGTTCGCCGCCGACGCTGTCGATTTCTACGGAGCCGATACGTTTCGTGTGAAATTGCTCGTAGTCTTGGTTGCGGTGCTGCTGGGGGTGTTCGTCCATTCACGAGCTGCTGCGTACAGCGACCAGCCTGCGGTACCCATTGGCGCTAAAGTCATAGCTTTCGTTTCACTGGTCTTATGGATCGGATCGATCTTGATCTCTGTTGAGGTCCCGGCGATTTCGGGTGTCGGCTAATTCGTGTACGCTTCGCGCCATATCTTGAGGGCGCAGAGGTCTAGCTTCGATGCTTAATTTCTTCATGACCGTCGCCAGGTGGCTGCAAAACACCCGGTGGGCTCTTTACATCAGTGGTTCCACGTGGATCTATCCCTTTGTCCAGGCAACGCACTTCACGGGTCTGTCTCTTTGGATCGGCACAAACCTCACTCTCGATCTGCGGCTTCTTGGAATCGGATCAAAGCGCCAGACTGCCGCCGAGCTTTCCGATGCACTATTTTGGTGGAATTGGGCGGGGCTCCTCATTGCTATTACCGGCGGGTTCTTGTTGTTTTCAAGCGCCGCGACCAAGTACATCCCGAATCCCGCGTTCGAGATCAAGCTCGCCATTCTCGTACCTTTTGGAATCCTATGGCACATCTTCGTCCAGTGGCACGCACGGACAAGAGAACAGTCTGACTTTGCGAGCGGATTCGGCAAATTCGCAGGTCTGCTTGAGCTGCTGGTTTGGTTCGCAGTGATCACGGCCGCCGTCTCGATACCAAATTTCGATACACATTAGTTCTATGAGGCTTCGGCACGCGCTGGTACCGTTTGCCGCTCTTGCCGCCGCAGCACTTCTCGGTTGCGGCAAAGCGCAAGACGGCGAGCGTTCTGGCCCGGCCCTTACGATCGATCCCGCCACAACCGGCTCGATCACCGGCACGGTTACCTTCGACGGTCCTCCTCCTGCATTGAAATTCATCGACATGAGCGCCTCTTCCGCTTGCGTGCAGGCGAATCCAAAGCCTGTCGCTGCGCCAACGATTGTGATCGGTGATCGCGGCGCACTGGCGAATGTCGTCGTTTACGTGAAAAGCGGACTGGGAAACTATCGATTCGATGTGCCGCAAGAGCCCGCGATACTTGCGCAAAAGAACTGCATGTACGAGCCGCACGTAGTCGCGCTAATGACCGGCCAGTCCTTCGAAGTTCAAAACAACGATCCGACGATGCACAACGTGCACCCGATGCCGCAACACAACCGCCAGTGGAGCACGTCGCAGCCCGCTGGATCGGCGCCGCTCAAGTCCGTCCTGGCGCGCCCCGAATTCGCGATGCCGGTGCTGTGCAACGTCCATCCGTGGATGCGAGCATTCGTTTTTGCCTTCGATCATCCTTATTTCGCGGTTACGCCTCCATCGGGCACTTTCGAGCTGAAAAACCTGCCGCCGGGTACCTACACAATCGAAGCCTGGCAGGAAAGCCTCGGCACGCGGGATCAAGTGGTGATGATCGGCGCGAAAGAGTCGAAGCCAATCTCGTTTACGTTTGCCGCGAGCGCGCCTGCGGCAAACTAGCCGCTTTCGTGGTCGCGTCCCAAAGTGGGCAGACCTGCCTGCTTAAGTCCTGTGAACCAATAGCCAACGTTTCCTCGCGCCGCTAACCGGCAGCGCGTGAGCACACGTGGTAACCCCTTTCATAGGAACGCATTAGACGCTTGCTGAGAAAGTGTCTCTGCCGGTCCGATGACTTTCCCGCGATCACTTGAAACCTCTAATGAAGACTGGCCTGTAGATCGCATAGACACGCGCGGGTATCCGTCTGCAACGGCTATTAGAGACCGGGCCAGGAGTGGCCGAATTTGTGTCGAGGTGAGCGCGCTTGAACGAGAAATGCCGGATCGTCGCCGTGCTGGGCACGCGGCCCGAGGCGATCAAACTCGCCCTCGTTATAGACGAGCTGCGCCGCCGATCGGCCGAGTTCGAAACAGCGGTTGTGCATACCGGCCAGCACCGGACGATGCTGGATCAGGTTCTTCGGCACTTTCAGATCAAGCCCGATTTCGATCTCGACGTGATGCGCCCGAACCAGACACTGAGTTCCCTCACCGGCCGCGTGGTCGACACCGTCGAGAACGCCTGCCATCGATTTGAGCCCAATATGGTGCTGGTGCAAGGCGACACCACCACCGCCTTTGGCGCAGCCCTGGCCGCCTACTACTGCAAGATTCCGGTAGGGCACATCGAAGCGGGTCTCCGCAGCTACGACATCTACAACCCGTTTCCCGAGGAGGCCAACCGGCGGCTCGTTTCTGTGATTACCGAAATTCACTTTGCACCAACGGCGCTCTCGCGCGACGCGCTGCTAGCCGAGCGAGTGCCTGCGGAAAAGATCGTGGTCACAGGCAACACGGTCGTCGACGCGCTGCGGGGCCTTAGCCAGCTTTCAGACTCCTGGGAGGACACGCCGCTCGCCGGGATTCCCACGCAGGGCTGGCGCCTCATCCTGGTCACTTCCCACCGTCGCGAGTCTTGGGGCAGCGACCAGGAAAACATGTGCCTCGCGCTGAAGGATTTGGTGCAGAGGAACCCAGACATTCGAGTGATCTATCCGGTTCACATGAATCCCAACGTGCGCAGCACCATCAATGCGCTGCTGGGGGGCGTCGACCGCATTCATCTTACGGAGCCGCTGGACTACATCACTTTCGTCAGCCTGCTGCGCCGCTGCTTTCTGGTGTTGACGGATTCCGGGGGAATTCAGGAAGAGGCGCCCACGTTCCATAAGCCGGTGCTTGTGCTGCGGAAGGTGACCGAGCGCCCCGAGGCCTCGCAATTCGGCATGTCGAAGATCATCGGCATGTCGCGAAAGAGAATTCTGGCGGAAGCGCAGCATCTGCTCGCGGATCCTGAAGCCTACAAGGACATGTCGGAAGGCGAAAACCCTTACGGCGATGGCCGCGCCTCGGAAAGGATCGTTGAGGCGATCTCGCGCTGGTATCAGAAAAAAACGCCGCTGCTCGAGCCGGAAAAGGAATTCAAGCTGCCGCCGCGACCTCATCCGAGGCGCCGCAAAACCGATCTTGTCCAGCAGCCGAACGAGCCCGTTCCCGAGAAGGTGCATTCCTAAGCGCGGTGGAGCGCGATGATCTACTGCCTCTTCGCGATCGTCACGATCATTTCAATCTATACCGCGCGCCACTACTGGTTCACGCTGAACCGGCTGTTCGGTTTTCAGCGCCATCCTTACATCGACACCGACACGGCCGACTGGCCGCAAGTAACGATCCTTGTCGCCGCGCATAACGAAGAAAAAGTCGTTTCGCACATTCTGTCCGCGCTGATGGGCGTGAACTATCCGCAGGACAAGATGCTCGTCGTCCCGGTGAACGACCGCTCCACAGACCGCACCCGCGAGATCATCGACCGCTTTTGTGAGCAGCATCCCGGGCGCATCCGTCCTTTTCACCGCACAGACGGAAAGGGCGGCAAGGCGGCGGCGCTAAAAGACGCGATGGAATTGGTCGATACCGAAGTGATTCTGATCTTCGACGCGGACTACATCCCGGGCACTGGACTGATCAAGCAGCTCGTGGCTCCGTTTTTCGATCCCGAGGTGGGCGGCGTGATGGGGCGCGTCGTCCCGCTCAACGTCGGCACAAATCTGTTGACCCGGTTGCTCGACCTGGAGCGGTCGGGCGGGTATCAGGTGGACCAGCAGGCGCGGATGAATCTGCGCCTTGTGCCACAGCACGGAGGCACAGTCGCCGGCGTCCGGCTCAGCGCCCTCCGCGAAATCGGCGGCTGGAACGACAATTCGCTCACCGAAGACACCGACCTCACATACCGCCTCTTGCTCGCAGGCTGGAAGACGGTCTATCAGAACCGCTCCGAGTGCTACGAAGAGGTCCCGGAAACATGGCAGGTGCGCGTGAAACAAATCATGCGCTGGGCCAAGGGACACAATCAGGCGCTCGCGAATTACGGCCTGCATCTGCTGTTCGGAAAGCATCGTGCCACCTTTCGCGAACGCATCGACGGTTTCCTGCTCTTGGGCGTCTACATCATGGCGCCCGTCACTCTGCTCGGCTGGATCCTGGCCCTCGCCGTTTTTTATGCGGGCGTCGCGCCTCTTCACGGAGTCATCGCGCTGCTTTCGATCACCGCCTATTCGGCCGTCGGCAATTTCGCGGCCTTCTTTGAAATCGCGGCCGCCGCGCGGCTGGATTACACGCGCCAGCGCATCTGCCTGCTTCCATTTCTGATTCTCGGATTTGGAGTCAGTATTTTCTCCGTGTCGCGGGCGTTCGTCTCGCAATTGATGGCTCCGCTCACCGGCGCGCAGTTTCACTGGGACAAGACCGAGCGATTCCGGACCACGCCGTGAGCCACGCGCTTGCAACCGCGGGTCTGTTTGCGCTGGCTGGCGCGGTGTTTTTGCTCCCGCTCATTCCGGCGATCGTCGAATTGCGCTTGAAGCGCGACGCGCAGGCGCTGAACGTCATTCAGCAATACGCGGGCGACATCCGCCATTTTTCATTCGGCTTTCGCAGCTACGCGGCCGAGTTGCTGACACCGCTTCAGCAGTGCGTCGATTCGGGCCGCACGGCTACGGGAATGCTGCCGCACGGAGACCGTTTCTTGTTGTTGGGCCGTCCGGAGCCAGCACTGCTTCTCCCTGGGGGTTCGAGCGAAAAGGTGTGCGACCTAGTGGTAGCTGCCGGGACGGACCTGACGCTGCCGGATGGGATGACGTTTATGAAAGAGATGTACGCGTCGCGTGAACTGATCGGCGGTGCGAACTGCACATATCGCGCGATTCTGGGAGACGGGAATGTTCGTTTGGACTGCGCCAGCGCGGTCACTCGGTGGGTCCACGCCGCCGGAACTTTTCAGGCAGAGCAAGACTGCGATTTGTACGGCCGCATTTCTTCCGACCGCGAAATCATGCTGCGAGATGGCTGCTTCTTTCAGCGCCTCCATGCGCCGCGCATTGTGTTCGGGCGTACCGATACAGCAGCAGAGGCACAGGGACGAGGGCCTTCCGATCACTTCGGCGGGCCCGGAGCCACGTCCGTGGCGGCAAGCAGACGGCTTGTTGACGGCGATCTAGAGATCGGCCGCGGTGAAGTGGTCACCGGCAGCATTGTAAGCCGCGGCCAGCTGCACATTGGCGCGGGCGCAAGAATCCTGGGAAGCGTGAAGAGCAATCGGCGCATGACGCTCGAATCCGGCGTATCGATCGCCGGCAGCGTCGTCAGCGCGAGCGCCATGCAGATTGGTTTCAACTGCCGAATCGCCGGGCCCGTGATCGCGGAGCAGGGCATCGCAATCGGATCAGGAACGCGATGCGGCACCCCAGAAAGACCGACCACTGTGAGTGCGCCGACGATCGAAGTTGAGGACGGCGCAGTCGTGTTCGGCACGATTTGGGCGCGCCAGGAAGGCCGCGTGGTGCCAAGGCAATGAAAAACCGCGCGGCGATTGCCGGTCCGATAATTCTTTGCGTGCTGGCTGTTGCAGTGTGGCTTGCCGTGAGAGCCCGGAGCCGTTCGCAAGCAGACGCCGATCGGATCATCCTGCTGGTCCCGGATGATGCGAGCTTTTCCGATCCGGGCGTCACGGTTTGGCTCGACGCCGCCAGCGAAGAGGGCCTGCATGTTGTTCCTGTGCGCGACTCAAGCTATCTACGGCCGCTGACGGACGAGCGAATCTGCGCCGGCGTCATTCTTCCGGACTCGATCCACGTGCGAGCCAGCGACTTACTCGTCTCGGCGATCCACGAATACGTAGCGAGCGGCGGCCATCTCATGCTGGTCTACGATGCCGCTACGAAATCGTCGCAGGGATTCTATTCGAGCGACCGTTCGCGACTCTCCGACCTGGCCGGCGTGGACTACGCATTCTACAAGGCGCTCGGCGCGGGCATGATCCAATCGGGCGAGGTAAGCGGCGCGATCCCGGTGATGGACGAATTGGGTGTGCCGCCTGGAAAGTACTTTCCTTTTGAGAAGACGTCCGGATCGAAAGGCGACGAACCGCAGGCGCAATTGAGACGCTATCAATTCGGAGAACTGGATTATCCGAGCTTCGTCACGTCGGGCAACTACGACGGCAAGGTCCTGCTGCGCTCGGGCGCCGGAATCGCGGCGGGATATCGCGCATACGGCAAGGGCTCCGTCCTATTCGTAAACTTGCCGGTTGCGTTTCTTGCGGAGAACACGGACGGGCTCCCGCTTCACGCCTTCCTGAAATATTTCGCCGAGCACGTTCTCGCATTGCCGCACTTGTTGGCTGTCCCGGATGCCGTTGGCGGCATCGTGCTGGATTGGCATGTGGACTCCAACGCGGCGATCCGGTCTCTGCAGGCAGTGACGACGTGGCCGATCATGCGCCAGGGGCCTTACTCAATCGACGTCACTGCTGGGCCGGACGCCCACGAGGCTGGCGACGGCCAAGGCTTCGATGTCCTGCACAACCCTGTCAGTCGAAGATTGGTCCTCCAGCTCCTCGATCGCGGCAATGAGATCGGCAGCCATGGAGGCTGGATTCACGACTACTTCTCCGCGCATGTTGACACGGACCCTCCGGAGCAGATGGAGAAGTATTTGGCACTCAACAAGGCAGCCCTCGAAGAAGTGACGGGAAGGCCGGTCGTCGAATACTCGGCTCCGTCAGGAAATCAGCCCGAGTGGGTCACGCATTGGCTGGAAGCTCACGGCTTTGTCGCCTACTACTTTACCGGCGACACGGGCATGGGGCCGACGGTGGGATATCGGGACAGTCATCGCGCCGGGCAAGACATCTGGGCGTTTCCCATCGTCCACTTGGACCGCGCGGCTTCCTTCGAGGAGATGGCGAGAGAGTCGGTTCCTTTGCCCGTCGTCGAGCAGTGGCTGGACTTGTTGACTTCCTTCGTTGTGGCGCATCGGCAGGTGCGTCTCGCCTACTTCCATCCGCCGGGAATTCTGCCCTATCGCCGGGTGGTGAACGACTGGCTGAAAAGGACGGGGAAACTCCGATCGCAGGGGCAGTTTCGATGGTACACGATGGCGCAAATCGCAAAGTTTCTGAACTCTCGTCGGAAAGTGAACTGGCGATGGACGGAGCGCGACGGCCTCGCGCGGCTCGAAGCATCCGATCCCACTTCGCTGTCGCACTTCGCTTGGAAAATCCCGGCGGAGCGATATGGCGAGCCCGGACTAACCCGGGGTTCGGCGGAGATCGTGAAAGCCTCGGACGGATGGATCGTTGTTGCAGGAGAGGGAAATCAGCTTGAAGTGCAAGCGAAGGTGACTGGCAGATGAACCATCGGCGCGTTCTTCAAAATACGGTTTTCGGATTGGTCGTTGGTTTCGCGTGCGCGTTTACGGCGAGCGCGCAGCAGGATTCCGCTCCGGCCGATCCGCCGCAGTCGCCGTCGCAGCAGCAACCGACAGCGCAGGCTCCTCCCGCACCGGCATCGGAAAGGGTTCTGACCAACTTCGTGGAAGCGGGCGGAAGCTACCGGCAATTGACCGAGGGATTCGGCGACTGGAGCGGCGGCTATGCGCGCGGTGTCTACAAGACGGGGAGCAACACATGGAGCGGGGAGATCAACGGGCAGCATGAGTTCGGCGACGGCGGCGTCTATCTGGCCGCCGGAGACACGCACGATTTCAATTCGACCTGGTACGGTTCGCTGACACTCGGATCGAGCGTAGGAGGCTTTTTCTGGCCGCGGTTTCGGGCGGACGCGTTCATCAATCGGAAGTGGAAATCGCGGAAGCAGCTGATCACGACGCTGGGCTACGGGTATTACGCTGCGAAGGACGTGCATCGCGATCAAAGCGTGTTTGTGGGCACGGCCTACTATTTCACCAAGCCCTGGATTTTCGAAGACGGCGTGCGGTTCAACGTCAGCAATCCCGGAGCGGTCTTTTCGCCCTCGGGCTTCTTCGCCATCACGCAGGGACGCAATAAGCAGCACTACATCACTCTGAACGCCGAATTTGGCGAAGAAGGGTATCAGCTCGTCGGGCCCACTACGGTGCTCAGCCGTTTCAACAGCCAAAGCCTAACCATTACCTGGCGCCAATGGATCGGCAAGAACTGGGGTTTCAATCTGATCGCAGATTACTATCACAGCCCGTTCTATGAACGGGGTGGCGGCAGCTTTGGGCTCTTCAAAGAGTTTTGATCGCCGGGCTCTTCCGGGCGACTCGTCTCGGTTCACCGAACGCAGTCGATTCCGCGGCCACCGCGGCGGCGTGATTACGATGCACCGCGCGCTGACGCGATTCGTGCTCGAGCCCTCCGACTTGATTACGGCAGGATTGCTGGTGGTGCTGTTCACCTTTGCGTGGATTCTTTCTCTGCCCTGGTTGTGCCGGATGTGGCGGTACGTTTTCACGGAAGGGATCCGGTTACTGGCGCTTGGCTCCGCCGTGGGCGTGCGGGAGCATTTCGCGACGCCGTACATTCGCTTTCTGGTGCCGTACCCGCGGATGGAGGGAATCAGCCCCGACGCGGAGACCTGGTGGATCACGGCAGCTGTCGTCGGTGTTGGGTTCGCCGCCACTTTCTTTCTGCCGAAGAAATTCACGCCGGTAACCTATCTCCTGCGTGCGGTGCTTTTCATTCAGGTTACCGCGCTCGTCTATTTTGCGTGGATTCCTGCGAAGTTTCCGCACACGCCCGATAGCTACATGGAGGGAATGGTGACGTACGGGATCGCCCTGATTTCGATCGTGCCGACGCTATTCGGGTTGACCTACTACATCTTCCGATTCCGGCTGATTCGAAAGGCTGCACTCACAGCGATGACGATGGCGCACCTCGCCGTGTTCTTCCCGTTGCAGATTTTGGCGCAGGCGGTGCTGCTGGAGAAATCCGTCTTGTTCATGCCGGTGCTCTACATCGTGTTTGGCTTGCCCGTGGACGTCATGATTATTCTGGCGTTCTACTCGTGGGGCATGAGCTGGCCTTCGAAAACGCAGAACGAAATGTAGTTTTCCGGTTTGATCGCGCGGCGGCTCGCTTAGGCGGAGGCCTGAATCGAGCGCAGCAATCGCTGCTCGTCTCCGTGGGGATCGTTGACGACCTTGCATTCGTCGTTGAAGATCATCGTGGCGCGCTTGGTGTTGTCGAAGGCGGGCCAATTGGGCAATTCCTTCGTGTTGGGATTTCCCGTTCGGGCGAACGCGACCCACGCCGAGCTCATCTTGGCGGCAAGAGCGTAGCGGTCCTCGCCAGAGCCGGTCATCGATTTGGCGGCGTCCACATTATCGAAGACGAACGGAATTTCCAGCGTGTGGAAGGAGCGCAGCTTGCCTTCGCGCACGGGCGATCTCCACGTGAAGTAGTACTGATAGACGGGAGCTTTGCCCTGCGCGGCCTTTCGGTCGGCTTCCGTGACGACGCCCGCGCGGAACGTGGCGTCCGACGCGATAATCAGAAAAATATCGGTGTTGCTCGCACCTGGGCGGCCCGCCTTGTACGCGGCGATCACTTTGTCGACCTGATCGTCGCTCGCACCGCGAAGCGTCTGCTTCACATGCGTGTGAAGGCTCGCGTCATCTATGGGATCGAGGATCTGATTCGGGAAGAAAGTGACCTCCGTTTCGACCGTGCCGATCAACAGCGGAATATTTGCGGAAAGTTCAGGCGCAACGGGATCGAAAGGATCGGTCGGGAGCGTCTTGCCGTCAACCACGGGCGCGAAGGCCAAGCCCGGCGCGCCAAAAAGACCGCCGCCGGTAACGCCAAGCAACTGATCCACTGAAAGAGTCTGGAGCTGATCGACTTGATCCGGCTTCAGGTTCAGCTTGGAGAGATAGAGTGCTGTCGATTTGTTCGCCGCGTCGATGGAGACGCCCTTCACCGCAGCGCCGCTCTGCACGATGGCGCGGTGGAACAGGCCCTTCGCTGCGGGCATGGCCATGAGCGAGCTGACTTTTCCGCCGCCGCCCGACTGACCGAAAATGGTGACGTTGCCGGGGTCGCCGCCGAACGCTGCGATATTGTCGCGCACCCATTCGAGCGCGGCGATGATATCGAGATTTCCGAGATTGCTCGAATTCGCGTATTTCTCGCCGCCGATGCCGGCGAGGTAGAGGTAGCCGAGCGCCGTCAGGCGGTGATTTACGCTGATCGCAACGACGTCGTGCTTCTTCGCAAGCTGCGTACCGTCGTAGCAGATGAAACCGCCCGAGCCGCTCGTGTAGCCGCCGCCGTGCAGCCAGACCATGACCGGCCGCTTGTGCCCGCTGCCCACGCCGGGCGTCCACACGTTGAGCATCAGGCAGTCTTCGCTCATCGGTTCATCGCGATCCATCACTTCGACTTCCGGAGGAACCACGCCGTGGAAGGAACTTAAGAGCTGCGGTGAGCGCGGGCCGAGCTCGAAGCAGTCGCGGACCCCTGTCCAGGGCTCCCGCTTCTTCGGCGGCATGAAGCGGTTGGCTCCGGCGGTCGAGGCACCATAGGGAATGCCCTTGAAGGCGTGAACTTGGTCCGTCAGGACGCCGCGAACTTTGCCTGCGGTCGTTGCGACGGTCGCGCCGGGAGTAGGCTTAGCGTCGTCAGCCACGATGCGTGCGAATCCGCCGCTCATCAGAGCCCCCGCGGCAAGCGTGCCAAAACTGATGAACGATCGACGATCCATGATGATGCCTCCGATCCGCTCTCCGAATGCGGCTCCCCGGAATATTGGCGATTAGCGAGGGTCGCCGGCGTTTGTTTGCAATAAGTTAGACCACCTTCTACTTTCCGATTTTGGCGATTAGGAATTTCATAGGCTCGCGGCGGATTGCCCGCGGCCTCCATCGAAGTGTTCCGTCGCCACATAGCTGCGTTCAAAACTTCCTATTCGCCTCTTCCTTCGCACCGGCTTCGCACAGTCGGCGCACACGGGCGCCATTCTACTGAAGTGGGAGGGAAGTGCAAGGGCGAGAGTCTGTGGACTCTTCTGGAAGTTTGGCCGTAGAGCCCAGAGGTTGGAGGTTCGCGGCGGGAAGCTCGGTGGCTATTGGCTTTGTTCCAGGGCGCTCTTGATGGCGGCGAGGGATTTTTGGAGCGAGGAAGCGGAGCGGTCCACCGCGACTTTTCGAACGATCGATCCCTTGATGCCGGTGAGACCGGCCTGTTCCGAGCCCATCGTCATGATCAGGTAGAAGCCGGGACGCTGCGAAGCGGAAGCCTCCGGAACACAGAAGGTAAGGTCGAGGGCCGTCTCGAAGTAGTGACTTGAGTAGAGCTGCTTTTCCGCGATCGTGTAGGCTGGTTCGCTGACGCCATCGCCGCGCAATGTGACAACATGGACGACGCGCAGCGTCGGCTTCAATCCAAACTTTACCTTGGCCCAGTAAAAGCTGTTTTCCACATTCGCAGGTTCTCCCGCGGGATACGAGAGAAGATAGTTGTAGAAGTCGGGAAGATACCTCGGCAGCGCCGTTGTGTAGCTGAGCATGTACTTGAATTGGTCGGGCACGATCGTTGGGTTCTTCTTGTCGTTGTATTCTCCCAGAACTATGTTGCCTTGCCGTTGATAAGCGATCAGGCGTTCGAGAACCGTCGTCTGAAGCCGCCGGTTCACCTGTTGTTCCGCGTCGGGAGCGGACAAATCTACAGACTGGTGAAGAGCTTCAATCGAGCTTGTGGGCATTTGGATCTGGCAGTCGCCGGGCTTGCAGTCCTGCAAGGCTTTGATGTCGTCGGCGTCGAACGTGAAGCCGTTCAGGTCGGAGAGCTGCGGAGGATCGCTGAACTTGTTGATGGCGAGATAGCCGGGGAGCTTGCGGAGGCGCTCGAAGTCCCGCGAAAACTTGACGTAATCCTCCGGCTTCCCCTGGATGAATACAGCGCCAAACACGAAGATCTCGTCGCCCGTGCGGGAGTGGAGATTCTTGGCGAAGGCCTGTCCGCTGCGGATGGCTGCAATCTGATCATCGCCGAGTCCGATGTAGTCTTTGAAATAGGTTTGGAGACTGGGGTTGGTCTGGGAATGAAGCGAAGAGGCGCCGAGAACTAGCGCGAGCAACAGGCCAATCTGCAGGGTTCTACGCATCATGGGGGCTCTTTCGCCTTGACCACCTCAAGCCTAGGCGGCGACTCGCTGCGGGTCCTCGAAAAGACGAGCGGTGACAGCGCCAAACAGAGCGCCAGCAACGTGAGCCACGTACGCCACTCCACCCGTCTGGACCGTCGCCACCGATCCTACGTGAACGAGCTGGATCAGAAACCAGACGCCGATCAGAAGCGCAGCCGGAACAAAAGTGACACGCACGAAGATGAAAATGACGAGGAGCGCGCGAATCTGATCGCGAGGATACGTTACCAGAAATGCGCCCATGACAGCCGCAATGGCGCCGCTCGCGCCCAGGTTGGGAACCGTGGAACTGGGTATCACTAGCACCTGGGCAAGCATAGCCACGAGCCCGCCGGCAAGGTAGAACACCAGATACCGCAAGGGATTCATCGCGTCTTCGATCTCGGGACCGAAGGCCCACAAGAACACCATGTTCCCCAATATGTGAGACCAACTGCCGTGGAGGAACATGGCCGTGAAAATCGTGATCCAATGATGACCGGCGGTAATGTTCGCGGGAACCGCCGACCACTTGAGCACGAACGCGTCGCCTCCGGTCAGCTCGAGGAAGAAAACGACAAAGTTCGCGACGATGATGGCGGCCGTGACGAAAGGAAAATGCACGGGGCGCCGCGAGGCATCAGTTAACGGGATCAGACCTCCCACTCTTTCCTCCTTAGCTCAGTCGTGCGTTCTCGGGCCGATTTACAGACGCACAAACCTGGCCTCGCGGGCTCGGCCCGCTGGTTCGGACAAATTTCGCGGCCCAACTTGCTAGGCCAACTTGCTCGTTGCGCTGCGCGCGGCCAGAGACAGCATCAAGCGAGAAGTGCCGCTGAACAGCATGCTGACTCCCACGAGCAGGCCGATGGCCCACGCGCTGCTCGACGGCCACGACCTCCAAATCATCACGGCGAGGATCAGAGTGATGGCTCCATCGAACAGGAGCCAGCCCGATCCCGGAAGCGGGCGAAGTTTGAATCCCAACACGAATTCCAAGATCGATTCCAGGAGCAGATACGCAGCAAGAGCGATCGTCAGTGAGATCAAGCCCGTCGCCGGATGCACGAGCATATACACTCCGATAACGATGTACAGAATCGCGACCAGCAACTCCCAGAGAAAGCCTCCGGTGGTTGGCGTGTACCACGAAAACACCAAATGAACGCATCCGCTGAACACCAATAGCCAAGCGACCAACACGTTGATTGCGATTCCGGCGGCCAGTGGCGATGCGATCGCCAGAATCCCCGCCAGAATCATGAGCACGCTGAGCCCGATTGACCACCCAACCGACTTCTTCACGAATGTGGCTGCTGAGGTAGCGCCCATTATCTTGTCCTCCTATTCACTCGTTTGGCCGGGACATCTGTGTCCGCTCCTGTTAAAGAGGAGCGTCTGAGCCGTGCTGCAGTTGTTGCAAGAGACCGCCGGGAGACATTGCCCCCAAGCAGGGCAGTCTCCTCGGATGCATTGCGGTTGGTTCTGTCACCGGAATCGCCCAGGTTGCGAAGCCACGCCGAGTGACGGGTCTTCGGCCTAGAAAGGGGAAATCGGGTTAACTGCCTAGCAGGGACTCCCGCCTTGGGCCGGCGACCCGCGCATCCTACCCCTCTCCCTGCTCCGGCGCAACTGCTTTGCCTCTGACCGGGGTGGCTCGTAGGTTTGTAGAGATGTAGCCGAGGAGGGCTGGCTCCAATCCCGCTGCAAAAACGAACGCGAGAGAGCCAACGTGAAGTCGGCTCTCTCGCGGGTAATGCGATTCTGTTCAGATCTGACTGAGGCCTAGGCCACGGCGACAGCAGGCTTCGGGACGCTATTGATCGTCTTGAGGATGCGGGAGACGATCTGGTACGGATCGCCCTGGGAGTTCGGACGTCGGTCTTCAAGATAGCCCCGGTAACCGTTCTTGATGAAGTTGACGGGGAGCCGGATGGAAGCGCCGCGATCCGAAAGACCGAAACTGAATTTGTCGATCGCCTGCGTTTCATGCAGACCCGTCAGGCGCAAGTGGTTGTCGGGGCCGTAGACGGCGATGTGCTCGGGAATGTTCTTCTCGAACGCTTTCATGAGAGTTTCGAAGTACTCCTTGCCGCCGACTTCGCGCATGAATTTGGTGGAGAAATTCGTGTGCATGCCCGAGCCGTTCCAGTCGCCCTTGATGGGCTTGCAATAGAGTTCGAAATCGACTTCGTATTTCTCACACAGGCGCGCCATCAGGTAGCGAGCGGTCCAAGTGTCATCCGCCGCTTTAGCAGAACCTTTTGCGAAGATCTGGAACTCCCACTGGCCCTTCGCGACCTCGGCATTGATGCCTTCGTGGTTGATGCCAGCCGCCAGACAGAGATCCAAGTGCTCGTCGACGATTTGGCGCGCGACGTTCCCCATGTATTTGTAGCCGACGCCACAGTAGTAAGGCCCCTGCGGACTCGGGTAGCCGCTATCTGGGAAGCCGAGCGGGCGGCCGTCCTTGTAGAGGAAATACTCCTGCTCGAAGCCGATCCAGAGATCGGGATCGTTTTCGATCGTGGCGCGCATGTTCGTGGAATGCGGCGTGCCATCGGGGTGCATGACTTCGCTGAGGACGATGTAACCGTCCTTGCGCGCACCATCGGGATAGAGAGCCACGGGCTTGAGGATACAGTCGGATTTGTGTCCTTCGGCCTGCATCGTGGAGCTGCCGTCAAAACCCCAAAGTGGCAGATCGGCAAGCGTGGGAGGATGCCCGAACTCCTTGATGGTGGTCTTGCCGCGCAGCTCAGGGACGGGTTTTCTGCCGTCGAGCCAGATGTATTCGAGTTTGTACTTTTTCATAGGTTAGGTTTTGCGCTCCTTTAGGATGGCCTTCGGCCGTGGTATGCGAATGAAAGAATTTACGTGGCCCCGAATGAGAACGCCAATGCAAAATTTCAATCGGGTCCATCGGAACTTCGTGCACAACTGGGGAAGGCCAGGGGATGAGAGGGGACTCGCGCCTCGGCGGCAAGTATCTCTTGGGCGGTTCTTATTCAGTTCCCCTTTTGCGTGGTTGTGTCGATATCAGTGCCGACGAGGGGATACTTCAGCTTTTCCCAGCGCGACAACCCGCCCTGGAGAGCTTTGACCTTGTCGTGGTCGTAGCCGAGTTCCCACATCTCGAGAACCATTGGCGCGCTGTCTTCTTCATGGGGGCAATTGCAGTAGAAGACGACCAATCGGTCGCCGGGGAGGGCGCTGAGAGTCTGGTCCTGGGCGCGCGGGTCCGCGGTAGGATCGTAGGCGATGTTGACGGCGCCCTTGATGTGCTCGGCGGCGTATGCCTCGGGATCGTCGGTATCGACGAAGACGACGTTTCCTTTGTCCTGTATCAGGCGCTGCACTTCTTCGGCAGTGATCCGCGGCACTTGCGGAAAGGGTACTGCGTCTTTATCGGAGGCAGATGCACCCTGGGCCGGCTTCGCCGGGGCCGCCTGCTGCGGATTTTTCGGCAAGGCACGGGAGGAGAACGCCACAAGCATCACCATCAGCGATCCCAGCAACAAGCCGGCAAGAAGTCTCGGTTTCATTCGCACTCTCTTTTTGTGAGAAGCGCGGGGCATGCGCCCCGCGCCTCCGTTCAGTTCACCTGAGCTCTATTTTACGCCCAATCGTCGATCGACACACCCCGACCGAAGCGGAAGTCGGTCACAAACCACATACTCTGTACTTTTCCTCCGGCGACGACGACCTTGATCGCTCTCGGATTGGTGAACGGCTTGATGACAGCATCGTCCGGCAGTTTCCTCCAACTCGCGTAGGGCTCGAGTCCCGCCAGCGCGAAGGGCACTGCCGTGCTTTGAATCACGCCGTTCCCCCAGTACGAGGCGTTCACCTTCGTGACGTTCTGGGAGAACCATTCGCTCAATTGGTCCTTGGTCTTAAATCCGTACACGTTTTCGAGCAACTCCGCGACGGATGGATCGATCACGATCGTGGCTGCGGAACCCGATGCGCAGAACGAACTGAGATAATCCCGCATCAGGTGGTGCGTCGGGTAGATGTGCTGGCTGGCACCGACGCTGGCGATGCTGCTCCAGCCGACGCCGACGCTGATGACGTTGTCGGTGGGCTTGAAGCCCATCTGCACGTGCAGCGGCTGCCAGCCATCCGGCAGGCCTTCCTCGTTTTCACCGTAGCAATTGTTGTTGTACTGCATCGTGTTGCCCAGAGTTTCCCAGGCGTTGACGTTGTTGCGGAGATCGCCGCCTGTCTTGGACATCAGCGTGAACGCGCGGCCGACAACCGCATTCGACCGGTTGTACGGACCCAGCGCATTCGTGCCGCAATTGAATTTGAGCTTGTTGCGGATGGGGCCGTTGATCACCACCATATTCGCCATCGAGCTGGTGGAGTTGCCGAACGGCGTCTGCGTCGCGAGCGCCAGAATCACCGGCAAATGCTCCGGCGATGCACCGGCCATCACGGCATTGATCGCGACTTTCTCGACCGTTAGCTGGCGGCCGCCTCCGGTGATATTGATCGTCTTGACCACCTCGTCGGGTTTGTGGCTCGTGCCCTTGAGCATGGCCATCACGCGCTTTTCGGTGGGGAGGATGATCGAGTTGAAATCGGTCCATTCCTTGTTGTCGAACAGAACGCGCAGGTTGTCTTCCGTGTCGGCGGGCAGCAATCGCGGCTCGACGGCTTCTTCCGGCGGTGCTCCCGAGATCTTTTCCTCTGGCGTCAGCGGCCCGGTCAGCGCGTCCACGACGGCGGTCATGAACGGCCGGCCCGTCAGCATGTCCTTGCCGGACACGTAGCCGACATCGACGGCCTGAGGCTGACCCGCGTAAGGGAACGGGACGGACACATACCGGATGGGCATGCCATTCTGATATTTGAATACGTAATCGGTTGCGTAGTGCACGATATTGGAAGAAGCGATGCCAATGGCGGGAATCTTGCACTCCATCTGGATCTGCTTTGCCCAGCGGCTCACGGCCGCGCAGCAGCCGTTTCAGCCCGCGACGCCGACAATTGCCGCGTCGGCCTTGCTTGCCAAGATTTCCTTCGCGATCGCGGGATCGCCCCCGAACATTCCTTCCGCGGTGACCTTCACCATCGTCTTGACGCCGGTATAGTGCTTGTCAAACCACTCTTTCATCGCATCGAAGATGTAATTCGCGGCGTCGGGACCCTCCCACGCGAGGTTGACGAAATAGATCGTCTTGCCGTCGAGAGTGGCGAGCGGCGGAGCAAGAGGAACCCGCGTCGCCAGCTTGGCGGCGATAGCCGGATTCATCACTGTAATCAATCCCTCGCCAGCGTCGTTGCTTGAAGAAACTTCCGAGACCCTTTTCGGAGCTGTGCGCGCGTAGGCCGGAGAGCCGGCAACGAGCGTCGGGCTCATGCCGAGCAGTGCCAACATTTTTCGTCTATCCACGAGGTCTTACCTCCTTTGAAATCGATGTCTAGACAACCACCCCCTGAAAATGAACTGCTGGGCAGATTGTATGACTGTCGCGGGCGGATGGCGTAGTCTTTTT
>DASPVC010000052.1:0-253361 GCA_035622585.1 Candidatus Acidiferrum sp. | reverse complement strand
GCCTAGCGCCGGCGGGCTCATTTGGGAAGTGCTCGTCGCGATTCTCTACGGTTTCATCGGAGTGTACCTGCTCATGCATCCAGTGAGGGGATTGGAGTCGCTGACGCTTGCGCTCGCAATTTACCTGCTGTTTGAAGCGATTCTGGAATTTGTGCTGGGACTCACGCTACGGCCGCTTCCGGGATCAGGATGGCTTTTCCTCGATGGGATCATCACCCTGATTCTCGCGGTGATGATCTGGAGGACGTGGCCTTCGAACACGGGTTGGGCCATCGGCACACTCGTAGGGATCAGCATGATTTTCAGTGGCACATCGCGTCTAGCGCTCTCTCTGGCCGCGCGAAGCGTTGTAGCAAAGGCGGCCTAGGCGCTCGAACAACTGTCCGCGCCCTCGACCGCTGCACGCTTGGGTCAAGGGCGCGGACTGTGAATTGAGGAGAACCAAGTGGGAGGACTGATCCCGTTAACGGATGCGTCGCGACGGCCGACTCACTTTCCTATCGTCACGGCCTGCATCATTGTTGTGAACTTGGTCGTTTTCGGGCTTGAACTGAAGGGTGGCGACGCCTTCGTTCTCAAGTGGTGTGCCATCCCGGCGGAAATTACTTCCGGGCATCACTTGATCACCATCCTGAGTGCGATGTTCATGCACGCCAGCTGGTCGCACATTCTCGGGAACATGGTCTTTTTGTGGGCCTTTGGTCCCGAGATCGAAGACGCGATGAATCCGCTGCGGTACCTGCTGTTCTACCTCGCGGGCGGACTAGCGGCCATGCTGGGGCAGATCGCGCTCACTCCGCACTCGACGGTTCCGGACCTCGGCGCGAGCGGCGCCATCGCTGCTGTCATGGGCGCGTTCCTGGTGACTTACCCTCGCGATCGGATCAAATCACTTCTGATTATTTTCGTGTTCGTGAATGTGACCTTCATCCCAGCAGCGGTGCTAATCGGATTTTGGTTCGTTACCCAGCTTTTCAATTTGGGATCGGTGGTGGCGCAGGCCCAGACTGGCGGTGTGGCCTACGCTGCCCACGTTGCCGGCGCCGTGTTTGGGGCGCTAACTGCGCGTTTCTTTGAGGAGCCAGATCGCCTCGCCGCTCGGCTCTAAATGCGCGAGCGAAAACTGGAAAAATTGGCAGGTCTGCTTGCTCTGGCGCTCGGAAGCATCACGGGTGAGTTGGCCTGGGGCGGATCCTCGGCCGGCTGCCGCTGGAGAAAGGACGAGGAGGTTTCTATGGGCAAGTTCGCCGAGGCGGTGCGGTCTCATCGAAAACATCTTCGCTGCGCAAGGGAGGCCGATGACCCTCGGGAGCGCGCGAGGGCTGCGAACGAATTGCATAAGGATCTAGATCATATGCTAGCGTCGATCGATGAGAGATTCGATGCCGAGGACAAGCTCGAATGGGAATGGGTGAGTGAAAAAGAGGCTCTTTAGTGCCGGACTTGGGCTGCCCCTTTAGCCCTCTATGTACCTGGGCGGCAAACGGTGTGACCAGCGAGGCCGTTCCACCGCTTGGCGACTCCCATAATCGCCAGGCTCTGAGCGGGGAACGGCTTGCGCAACAGCTGTCCGATGAGTGGCGATTCTGGGTCATCGATTCCGTGAAGCGGTGGATAGCTCCGAAGAATTCGCTCTGCCAGTTCGGGGCGCGCGAACGCAGGTATTCGTTAAGGTCTTTGGGGAGTTGCATGATCTGATCCTCATAGTTGTTGCGGGGAGCGAGGGAACTGTTCTTAATTCTCAGCGGTGATGAGGGCCGTGTTGCTCACCCTCGTCTGATTTCAGGTGCGGTGCCTCCAGGAACGTCGGTGGCAGCGTCCAAGTGATCGAACCATTCTCGTCGGGAATCCGCAGCGAGCCTTCCTTCAGGGCCTTGCCGATCCATTTTAGGAAGGTGGCCTTTTCACCACTCACCAATACGGGCGAGCATCCCAGGCCGAGCAAAGGCCGGATCGCCTTCCTTGTTTTGAGTTCCCTCATGAACCACGGCGCCCACTCAGATACGACTGGCAAACCGAATCGAGACGCCACACGATAGAGAACGAAAGTGGGATCGTCGTCGCAAAGAATGGTTCGTTCTGTCTCTCGGTCCACGCCGGGCTTGGTCTTGGCCAGATCCGACGAAATAGTCACTAGGTGTCGGACGGGTCGTTCCCGGTTTGAGACCGCTATACGGCCGCGAAAGCATTGAGCATCGAGACCCAAGGATGCCGCCAGAGACGAGCGGTACGGCAGATGAATCTGAAACAACGCCCCTTCGGTCACTCCTGCCCACAACGCCCCGATCTCCGAGTCCCCACCAATAAAAGAGATCAAATGGGCGGCCGCCTGACCACGTTCGTCTTTCGGAGGGTCGACGATGACTCGGTCCGCATAGACTCGAACGCGAGTCGTCGTGTCTTTCATGCGCTTTGTGAATTCGACGGTTCCGAAGCGCTGGTGTGCGTTTTGCGTCTCTCTGGTCCTCGATTTGCATTCATGGCACATCCGCAGGAGTATCCGAGTCTCGCCTTTTGTAAGTGGAATTGCAGGTTTAAGAGTCGGCCCGGCAGGATTGATTGCGGTAGTCAGAAGAGGAAGCTAGTGGATTTCGACGCGCACGTCTGTGAATCTTCGAAAATCCTGATCGAAGGTGGCCACCGGCGTGTCTTCGGCCGAAGCCGTTGCAGCGATCAGGCAGTCGACAAAATGAACCTTGGTTTTTCGATAGCGTTCCAGGGCATCGAGATGAATCGCCGCCTTATCGATTTCAACGCCAGGGCTAGAGATAAGGGTGCCAAGTGCCGAGGCGATGGCTCCACGCGGATGCTCATAGAAGGAATCGAGCACAAACACGCACTCTGCTAGAACCGCCGGTAACAGCACAACCACTAAGTCGCCGCGGTCGCAAGCCTCGAACAGTCTTCCAGCGGCCTTGGCATGCTTTTCATGATCTTGTACGAGATAGCGAACGATCAGATTGGTATCTACGAGCCTTCGCTTGCTCACCGGATGCGCTCGCGACGGCGGGCGGCGGTTGCAGCGGCCTCGCGGATCTGGGCGAATGACATGCCCTTACCTTTCTTGCTGGCGAGCACGCCCCTGAGTGACCGCGTACCTGGGTGCACGCGGATGGTCGCATGGTTCCCCTGCACTACATACTCCAGCGTGTCGCCCGGCTTGATTCGCAACGCTTTGCGAATCTTGCCCGGAATGGTCGTCTGTCCTTTCCTGGTCACTGTGGAATGCAGCATCGAATTCTCCTTGCCCCATAAAAGGGCCTTACATTGAGATTATCCTTTACTTCGTGCTGACTGGCAAGCTTCAGAGTCCGAATTTCGCTTTCGCAATATCTACACTCACGCGATACCCGAGTCGCAAAAACGTGCTGTAGAGAAGGTGGCGGGCTTATTGTTCCCAAGTGTTCCCAAGTTTTCGCTGGCTACAGAAAATGGAAAACCGAACTAGCTGAAACGAACTGGGTTAAGAAAGCTGGAGCCGAGGCCCGGACTTGAACCGGGGACCTGCCGATTACGAATCGGCTGCTCTACCAACTGAGCTACCTCGGCCTTCGGTTCACTGTAGCATCGCGGCGAAAAAAGTGTCAAACGCCACCGCAAAACCGTCCCCGAATCGACTCACGACGAATCAATTCGTCATTTTTGTGCGGTTGCGGCGCTGCACATCGGGGCACTTTGCGTAGTTTCGCTATGGAGAAAGAGTTAGAATGCGAACGGTTGATTGCGATTGTATCCCCAAAAACTGAGGGAGGATCCTCGTGGCGATTCATTTTACGTTGAATGGCAAGGCCCAAGCGCTCGACGTCAATCCCGATATGCCATTGCTCTGGGCCTTGCGCGATGCGTTGAATATGACAGGCACCAAGTTCGGCTGTGGCATGGCGCTCTGCGGCGCCTGTACCGTCCACATCAATGGCGAAGCGACGCGCTCCTGCATCACGCCGGTTTCCAGCATCGCCGGCAAGAAAGTGACCACGATCGAAGGGCTTTCCGCGGACAACAGCCATCCCGTGCAGCGCGCCTGGATGGAAATCGACGTTCCCCAGTGCGGCTATTGCCAGTCCGGGCAGATCATGAGCGCGTCGGCGTTTCTCGCCAAGACTCCGCATCCGACCGACGCTCAGATCGACGATGCGATGGCGGGCAACATCTGCCGCTGCGGCACGTACAACCAGATTCGCAAAGCCATTCACCGCGCGGCTCAATTGCAAGCCGCTGGAGCCAAGTCTGCGAATTCGGGTGAAGCACCCGAAATAGAGTCCGCTGAGCAGCATGCGGATGTGCTCGCGGGAGGTGCGGAATGAGCGCCGTGACAACTTCGATCGATCGCCGCAGGTTTTTGAAGACCGGTCTCGCGGGCGCCACCGGCCTGGTTGTCGGTTTTTACTTGCCGGGGCGCAGGGAAGTGCTCGCCGCATCGGCTGAGCCGGCCGTGCTGAACGCGTTTATCCATGTCAGCCCCGAAGACAGGGTCACGATCCTCATCAGCAAGTCCGAAATGGGCCAGGGCGTAGTGACATCGCTTTCCATGCTGGCGGCCGAAGAGCTGGAATGCGATTGGAAGAAAATCCGCACGGAATTTGCGCCCGAAGACAAGGTTTACTACGACCCCGCGTTCGGCATGCAGGGGACCGGCGGCAGCCAGAGCATCCACTCCGGCTGGGTGCCGATGCGGCAGGCCGGCGCGACCGCGCGCGAGATGTTGATGGCCGCGGCAGCGCAAAAATGGGGCGTCGATGCGTCGGAATGCCACGCCGAGAACGGAGTAGTGGTTCACACGGCCACCAAGCGCCGCCTCACGTACGGCAGTCTCGCAGAAGCTGCGGGCAAGCTGTCTCCTCCCACCAACGTCAAGCTCAAGGATCCGAGCGAATTCAAGTTGATCGGCAAGCCGACGAAGCGTCTCGACACGCCGGACAAGCTCCGCGGCAAGGCGATGTTCGGCGTCGACGTGCGCCTACCGGGAATGCTCCACGCTTCGGTCGAGCATTGCCCCATCTTCGGCGGCAAGGTCGCCAGCTTCGACGGGACCAAAGCGAAGGCCATTCCCGGAGTGAAAGACGTCGTACCAATCATGACCGGTCAGCCACCGGTCATGACGGGCGTCGCCGTTGTCGCCGACAATACCTGGACCGCATTTCAGGCTCGCAAGGCCCTCGATATCAAGTGGGACGAGGGCCCGACGGCTAACGTCAGCAATGCCAGCATCTTCCAGGAGTTCGAGCAGCGCGCCCAGAAAGAGGGCGTCGTTGCGCGCAAGGAAGGCGACGCAGCGGCGGCGATGGCCAATGCAGCCCAGAAGATCGAGGCCGTTTACCGCGCTCCCTATCAGGCTCACGCGACGATGGAGCCGATGAACTGCGTTGCAGATGTGCGCCCTGATCGCGTTGACCTTTGGGCGCCCACGCAATTCCAGACTCCGTCAAGGCAAATTGCGGCTGCCATCGCGGGCGTGAAGCCAGAGCAGTCCTTCGTTCACACCACGTATCTCGGTGGAGGATTCGGACGGCGAGGCTGGTCCGACTTCGTCATGGAGGCCTGCCAGCTTTCCAAAGCGATGAAGGCTCCCGTGCAGGTAACGTGGAAGCGCGAGGACGATATGCAGCACGACTACTATCGCCCGGCGTCGTACATCAAGATGGCAGCAGGCCTCGACGCGAGCGGCAAGCCCACGGCGTTCACCGCGCGAGTGGCCTGCGACTCGATCATGAGTTGGTTTTTCCCCGGATCGATCAAGAACGGGATGGACGACAGCAGCGTCGAAGGCGTGGCGGATATCGCCTATGACGTTCCCAATATCCTCGTCGACTATCAATTGGTTGCGGGTCCCATTCCGATGGGATTCTGGCGATCGGTCGGCGCGTCACAGAATGGCTTCTTCAGCGAGAGCTTCGTCGACGAGCTCGCGGCGGCCGCGAAGAAAGATCCCTACGAATTCAGGCGCGACTTGCTCTCCAAGAAGCCGCGTCATTTAGGCGTCCTCAATATGGCCGCGGAGAAAGCGGGATGGGGCAAGCCGCTCCCGAAGGGCGTCTATCGCGGCATTGCGGTGCTCGAGGCCTTCGACACCTACGTGGCCGAGGTCGTCGAGCTTTCGCTCGATAAAGACAACAACGTCAAGGTCCACCGCATCGTCTGCGCGCTCGATTGCGGGCAGGTAGTCAACCCGAGCATCATCGAACAGCAGGCGATGGGCGCGATGGTCTTCGGGCTCACCCAGACCCTCAAGACCGAAATCACGATCGACAAGGGACGCGTCGTGCAGGCGAACTTCGATACCAACGAGCCGCTGCGCATGAACGAGTGCCCCAAGATGGAGGTCTATATCGTCCCGAGCAAGGAAGTTCCGAGGGGCATGGGCGAGCCTGCCGTTCCTCCGGTTGCGCCGGCGATCGCCAACGCCATTTTCGCGGCGACGGGCAAGCGCATTCGCAAGCTGCCGATTCGCCCGGAGGATCTCGCGTAGTTTTCACTCAGCAGCGCGATTGCAACTTTGCGAGGGGCGGGTTTCAAACCCGCCCCTTTTGCTTTTGGCTTTGCTGGTCTAGCGCGAGAGCGGAAACATCAGCCACGCGATTCCCACGCCGATGATCAGAAACAGCAGAAAAGCGACCGCTGCGTATCTCAGGCGTGTCGCGAAGGAGCGGTGGCCGATCGACGCAAACGCCATCGAAACGAGCAGCGCGAAGATCATCATCGCGCCGAAGTGGCTCGGCTGAATCCTGATTCCGGGCACTCAGCCTCTCCGCCCGCGCGCGATGCCGTATGCGTCCAGTACGCCCAAAAGATTCACGATCCCCGCTGCGGCGATGAGCCGCGTTCCGTAGTCTCCGGAAGCCCGCGAAAGGTCGGGCCCCGCGGACTCCAGAACGCGCGCCAGGAAGTAGAACGCTCCCGAGCCCAAATCCGCGATAAATCCGAGCGCGCCGAAGGGATCGTTGGATCCGCCTAGAAAGACCTCGCCCCGCAAGGCGTAGCCTGTAACGACAAGGCCTCCGACCGAGAGGAAAAATCCGAGCGCGCGAGTCCATCGCCGCAGCAGCAGGTGTCCCAGGCCCGGCACGATCCATGCGGCAATCGCGATCAGCGCGGGGCCGGCTGAGTTTTGCTTTGTGCGTGTCTCGGGCAAAGGAGCTTCGGCGGCCATCGATCAGGCGAGGAGCGGCAGTATTTCCTGCTGGATGGCGCCGGTGACGCGCGCGTCGCGCTCGCCGACGTAGACGTTCACTTCGCTGCGGATGCCGAACTCCGGCAGGTAGATTCCCGGCTCGACGGAAAAGCAGGTGTGCGGGATGATTTGGCGATCGTCGCGCGTCTCCAGGCTGTCCATATTCGCGCCGTTGCCGTGGACTTCCTGCCCGATGCTATGGCCCGTGCGGTGTACGAAATACTTTGCATAACCTGCCTTGCGGATCACTTCTCGCGCGGCGCGGTCCACTTCCCAGCCATGAATCGCGCGGCCGCGCGACACCGATTCTCCCACGAACTCGATCGCGCGGTCTCTCGCGTCGCGCACGATCCGAAAAACCTTCGCGTATGAATCCGGGACGCGCGCCCCGAGATAGCCGGTCCAGGTGATGTCGTAATAGACGCTGCGCGGCCGGTCGCATTTCGCCCACATGTCGAGCAGCAGCAGATCACCCGCGCGAATCGGCCGCGACGCGCGCGCGGCCGGCTCGTAGTGGGGATTCCCGTTGTTCGGCTGCACGGCGGCAATGGGCGGCTCAGCAGTCGTAAGCCCATTTGCGCGGAATTTCTCGAGAATCCATTGCTGCAGCTCGAATTCCGCGATCGGCTGGCTCTCGCGCACGCGCGATGCGGCAAGCTCGAACGCCTCCTGCCTGACGCGGTCGATAATCTTGCCCGCCTCCAGATGCGAGACGAGTTGCTCGGGCGTCCACGCCGCCTCGAATTTCTGCACGAGGTCGGCGGAAGTGACCACTTTCTTCTTCAGCTTTCGCACTAGCTCGACCGTGCCCGCATCCACGAGGCCGATGTAGGGAATGTTGTTCTCCGGCGAATACTGCATCGCGATTTTCCGGCTGCCCGTCAGCAATTTTCCGAGCGCCTTGTGCAATTCCTGCCAGCCCGAATAGACCTGTTTGCGGCCCGCAAGCGAATCGAGCGCGCCTTCCTCGATTCGGTGGACCAGCTTGCGCGGCTCGCCTCGCGACGGAACGAAATAGAACCATCGCCGCGTGGCCATTCCGTTTTCGCCCAAGCCCAGGATGTTTCCGGCAATCGGGTCGCGGTGATGATGGTCGCAGAAGAGCCAGCCGTCGATCTTGCTGGCGCGCAACTCGGCTTGGATGGCCTTGATGTCGGGCATTTCGGTGATTGTTTGGCGCTACTGCTCGCTTAGGAGTGCGAGGACTTGCGCGCGCGTGACGCCTGCGATTTCAACGCGTTTCGTCCGGCTCTTTTCGCCCGAGACGATTCTAACAGCCGATACCGGCACGTTCAAACGCCCGGCCAGCACGCGGCGAAGGGCCTCATTGGCCCGATCGTCGACGGGCGGAGCGGTCAGGCGAACCTTCAGCGCGCCGTTGTACTCGCCTTCGATCGCATCGCGGCTCGCCCGCGGCGCCACGCGGACAGCGAAGATAATCCTTCCTTCGTGTTCCTGGACTTCAATCATGACTTTTTCTCACCGCCGACACCATATCATCTGTCCCGCTGTTTTCTCGCTGCACTGTGCGGGCGCTCGACCTAATCAAGCGATAAAATTAGCTTCTCAGGCAACTCATACCGCGTTCTTGGTGTCTCTTATGGCAGAATTGGCCGCAATTCGCCGGAGAGGAGATCCTCGTGTACCACCGCACGATTCTCCGAGCCCAAAGACTCGCCTCTGCCGTTCGGGTCATTGGCCTGTTGACCCTTATCGTAGCCACTTCGGTAACAGGTCGTTTCTATGGCCAGAACTCGCCCACTGTTGACGCTGATCGCAAAACCGCAATGGACCTCTTTGATCAGAATCGATACGAAGAGGCGCTCCCGCTTTTCGAACAGTTGGTGGTTGTGTATCCAAAGGACGTGGTTCTACAGGAACGTCTTGGCTTTTGTCTCAACGCCCACGCGGTATCCATGAAAGATCCCGAAGCTCGCCGCCAGACTCGTCTGCGCGCCCGCCAAGTTTTCCTGCGTGCCAGGGAACTTGGCGATAACAGCAACCTGCTTCAAACAGCCCTCTCGCAGATACCAGAAGACGGGAGCGACGCTCCCTACTCCGACAGGAAAGCAGTGGACGACGCCATGCGCACCGCAGAAACCGCGTTTGCCAAGGGTGATCTTGCGGGAGCGCTATCCGGGTACACCGAGGTTTTGAAGCTGGATCCCCAGAACTATCTGGCCGCCGTTTTCGGCGGCGACGCTTGCTTCAAACAGAAGAATTATGACGCCTCCTACGAGTGGTTCGGCAAGGCAGTCGCTATCGACCCCAATCAGGAGATCGCCTATCGGTATTGGGGCGATGCTCTTTACGCCTCTGGGAACAACGCCGGCGCTCGTGAAAAGTTCATCGAAGCCATCGTCGCAAGTCCGTACGAGCGCCTGTCCTGGGTCGGCCTGACGCAGTGGGCGGATCGAAATGGCCTCAAGCTGACCCAGCCCAAGATCGAATCTCCGAATGCCATGTCAACGAATGGAGACACTACAAACATAACGATCGATGCAAGCTCGCTCAACAAGAGAGACGGAAGTGACAGCTGGTTAATCTATGAGATTGCCCGCACTTCATGGAAGACGGCGGAATTTCACAAAGAGTTCCCGACAGAGGCGCAGTACCGGCATTCGCTGCCCGAGGAGTCACACGCCTTGGGAGTTGTGGCCGATACTGTCTCCGAGCGAGTTACAAAGAATGAAATTAAGGCCTCCGATCTGAATCAGCAGTTGATAACGCTGGTCAGGTTGAAGAGTGAGGGACTTTTGGAGGCCTATATCCTTCTGGGGCGCCCCGATCAGGGTATCGCCCAGGACTACGCTGCGTACCGCAAGGACCACCGCGACAAACTGCTCCAGTACATGAACGAGTATGTCGTCCCTGTCGCGAAATAACTTTCGCGCCCAATCGGGCGCTCGATTGCGCTAGACCACCGGGAATCACTTGCAACGGACTCGGGCTGTTCGTACAATGCCTCGCCCTGCGGCCATCTCTCATGTCATCCACGTCGACATCGCCTGCGAAAGTCCGCCTCACGCCGAACCAAGTTCGTGGCTTCTGGGCCTCGTGGGGCGGGTGGGCTCTCGACGGGATGGACTCCTTCATCTATGCGCTCGTCCTCGTGCCGGCGCTGCGCGAGCTTCTGCCCAAATCCGGCATCCCGGCGACGGCGGGCAACGTCGGCTTCTACGGCGGACTCCTCTTCGCGCTGTTTCTCATCGGATGGGGCATGGCCCTCATTTGGGGGCCGATTGCGGACAGATTCGGCCGCGTTCGCACGCTGATGCTGACGATCCTCTGCTACTCGCTCTTCACTTTTCTCGCGGGCTTTGGGCAAAACGTTTGGGAAGTCGCCGCCTGCCGCTTGCTCGCGGGCGTCGGCATCGGCGGCGAATGGGCGATGGGCGGGACGTTCGTGGCGGAGGAGTGGCCCGAGCAGCGCCGCAAAGTGGGCGCGGCCCTAATGCACACCGGCTACTACTTCGGCTTTTTCCTCGCGGCGCTGGCGAACCATTTCGTCGGCGAGACGCACGGCTGGCGCCCGATGTTCATGCTCGGCGGAGCGCCCGCGCTGCTCGTCGGCTTCATTCTCTACGGCGTGCATGAATCCGACCGCTGGAAGGCGCACGTAAAGCGCGCCTCGAGTCCTTTCACCACGATCTTCAAGCCGGAATTCCGCCGCCGAACGCTGCTCAATTCGGCCTACGTGCTGATTTCGATCATCGGATTGTGGGCTGGCACGGTGTACGTTCCAACGGCTGTCACCGAAATCGTGGGCCGGCAGCATCTACCGGCGACGCTGGGCCCGCGCCTCAGCACCTACGCCACCATGGTCATTTCGCTGGGAACGATTCTCGGCTGCCTGCCGATTGCGTGGGTCGCCGAGCGCATCGGCCGCCGCAGAACGCTAGCCGTGTACTTCGTTCTCATGGCCGCTTCGATCGGCTACAGCTTCGGTCATGCCTTCTACTTGCCGCAGGATGCGATCAAGTGGTTTTTCGTGGGGCTATTCTTTCTCGGAATCGGCGGCGCGAATTTCGCGGTCTACACGCTCTGGCTGCCGGAGCAGTATCCAACACGCTGCCGCGGCAGCGCCTTCGCCTTCGCGACCTCCGTCGGCCGCTTCGCTGGCGCGGGCTTCACGTTCTTGGTCGGCGCGGGCGTTGCGCACTTCCACACCATCGGCATCCCGGTGTCGCTGACTGCCATTCCGTTTGTGCTGGGGTTGTTGTTGATCCCATTCGGCTTCGAAACCACCGGCCAGCCTTTGCCCGACTAGGGCGAGATTGTCTTCAGCGGCGTTTGCGCTGGCCGAACAGCGCGGTACCGACTCGAATCTCTTTCGCGCCCTCTTCGATCGCCACTTCGAAATCGTGGCTCATTCCCATCGACAGCACCGGCAATGCGAGGCCGGTTTCTCGACGGAGCGCATCGCGTAGTTCGCGGAGCTTGCGGAAATAGGGGCGCGCGTCTTCCGGGTCGTCCGAGTACGGCGGGATGGTCATCAACCCTTGCAATTCCAGATGCGGCAATTGCGAAAGCCCAGCCGCGACCTCAGGCAAATCCTTTTCCGAGACGCCGCTTTTCGTCGCTTCGCGGCTGAGGTGTACTTCGATCAAGACAGGCAGGCGTTTGTGTTCTGTCGCTGCGGCTGCTTCGAGCTTGTGCGCCAGCGAAAGGCTGTCCACGCAGTCGATGCGATCGAACAACCGCACTGCGCGATGTGCCTTGTTGCTCTGCAAGTGCCCGATGAAGTGCCAGACCGCATCGCCGAGATCTGAAAGCTTCGCGTGTTTGGCCTCGAATTCTTGCACTCGATTCTCGCCAAAATGACGCAGGCCCGCGTCATGTGCCGCGCGGATCGCGTCCGGCGGAAACGTCTTCGACACGGCGACGATCGTGATTTCATCGGCTCGGCGCCCCGCACGCCCCGCTGCCCGCGCGACTCGTTCGCGCACGCGCTCCAGATTCGCGGCAATTGAACTGGTCTCCGTCGTCATCGCCGCGATTCTAGTGCTGCTGCAGCCAAATGTGATCAAGAAATCTCGATTCACCGGCCGCACCCTGGTAGTGAGAGTGGGAAGGCACTTCCCCTAAGAGCCGAAAACACCACTGGCTACAAGGCCGCGGCCGCCAGAGAAAGTGCGTGCTCGCATGATGGGCAAACCACGCTTCTGCCGTTTGATGTTGCCCTAGCTAGTCGATTATCTCGGCGGGTAATGTATGAACCGCTTGCGGCGCAAGTGTATCAGGACTAATCCCAGTAGGCCCCCGCTCAATAGCAGTGCGACGGACGGTTCCGGAGCCTCCGTTACCGAGCCGCTGGTGATGACAATCGTGTCTCCCGATCCCCCAGTGGTAGCAAGCAGACTCGAGCTCTGATCGCTGGGTCCAATCCCGGCTCCGGAGATAACGCCGCAACCGGGTACAATGGCCGTGCAAAGCGGCCCTCCCGAATACGCGCCAGGGAAAGAGGAGAAGGGCAGAATCAGTTCCACATAGGAGACATTCCCTGTTCCCGTCGGCTGTCTGAAGAAAAGGAACTCATCGAAGAGGAATGGCCCCTGAAGGTTGAATGGGAGGCTGACCGAAGAGGCTGCAAGGTCAGCCGAATCGCTCATCGTCATCGTTCCGCTGCTGACGTCTCCTGTGGTCAAATCGACTGTGAACGTGCCTGAGATCGAAACTTGAGAACCGCAGGGGGAGCTGCTGCATGTTCCGGTGGCGACGACATCGAACGTCGCGATGTCGTCCGCCCGAGCCGCAGTTGTGCCGGGACCACCTGCAACCGCCGATACGAAGAAGAGTAGTAACAGCCCGACCGACCGTATCACTTTCATTTTCCCTCACATATCTGGTAACTGGAACATCTCGCGGCAGGCAGTCCCTCAAATAAGCCGACGTGTGCGCGCACTCGCCGGCCTCGCGACCGCAACCTGGGCCCGTCTCGCGGCCTCGTGTACTAAAGCGATACGGAATTACATCGCGGTAAACATAGCGTGAAATGGGGAAGAAGATTCTTCCGGGCCTCGCCCTCGTATTAGTCCACAGGGACCGACGCTTGACACGCTGCCTCCGCCTGCTAGCGTGGAGCAGAAAGGGCTCCCAGGTCGACGGCTAGTCGAGCCTGGGAGAAACGATGCGCGACGACTGCGCACGTGCAGGACGAACGGCCGACCCCGCAGCGGCGGGTCTCTACCGGTGCGCCTTGGCCCGACGGATTGGCAGCCAAGAATTCGGGTCATGCGTTTCTAATCGCCAAAGTCCGAAAGTAGAGCGCCTCCTAAGTCGTTGCAAACAAAGAATGGCGTCTCGTCCTAATCGCCAAAAAAGTGGCCAACGGCTTGAGGCGCTCCCGTACGCTACCGTGCCAGGTCGCCGTGCTAAACTGGCTGCCACTTCGATGGCCGCGCGCGGCAAATTCATCGTTCTCGAAGGGATTGACGGCTCCGGAAAGCGCACTCAGCTCGACGCGTTGGCGCTCGCCTTCGCTCGCCGCGGGGTCGCTTTTTCGCAGATCAGCTTTCCCAATTACGACGGCTTTTTCGGCAAACTGGTCGCGCGGTACCTGAATGGCGAATTCGGATCGCTCGCCGCGGTCGATCCGCACTTCTCAGCACTACTCTACGCAGGGGATCGTCTCGAATCGAAGCCCGCGATCGAAACGGCGCTCGCGTCGGGCAAGGTGCTGCTTTCGGATCGCTACATCGGCTCGAATCTGGCCCATCAGGGCGCGCGCGTGCCGCGCGAAAGACGCGGGAACTTTCTCGCGTGGTTGAAGCAATTGGAATATGAGGTCTACGCTCTCCCCGCGGAGGATTTGGTGGTCTATCTTCGCGTCCCGGTTGCGGAGGCGCATCGCTTGATCGGGCAAAAGGGCGCGCGGGATTACACGAACCGGCGGCACGATTTGCACGAAGCGGACGTCGCGCACCTTGAGGCTGCGGCCAAGGTATACGACGAACTCGCGCGGCAATCAAACTGGCTCCGCGTCGAATGCTTTGATGCCGCGGCGGGTGCGCTCCGGCCTCCCGCCGAAATCCACGAAGAAATTCTCGCGGCAGTTGACGCGCGCATTTCCTCCGCGCTCGGGGCGAAAGGCTAGTCGATGGGCTTCGGCGAATTCCTGGGCAACGAGCGCATCGTCAGCGCGCTGCGCGGCATGTTGCGCCGCGAGCGGGTGCCGAGCGCGCTGCTTTTCACCGGGCCTCGCGGCATCGGCAAATACACTCTCGCTCGGATGTTCGCGCGGGCTGCCAATTGCGAGCGCCTAAAGGACGACTTCTGCGGCGAATGCAACTCCTGCCGCCGAATCGCTCCGCTCGCGAACCTGACACCGCTGATCGAAGCCGGGCTCACCGAACGCGGCGAGAGTGCCGACGCATCCTTGATCGAGCGCATGCCGCTGATCCTCGAAACGCATCCCGACGTTTGGGTGATCGTCCCTGATCCGGTGCGGCTGCGGACGCCCGTCGCGCGGCCAATGATTCGCGTGGGGCAGTTGCGAGCCATCCAGCGCGCAGCCTATTTCCAGCCGCAGGGCCGCCGGCGAGTTTTCATTCTGGACGGCGCCGATTCGATGCGCTGGACCGACGCAGACGTGTTCCTGAAGATTCTCGAAGAGCCGCCCGAATCGGCCACGCTGATTCTGCTCGCGCCGACGCCTGACTCGTTGCTGCCAACGATTCGCTCACGCTGCCTGCAGTTCCACTTTGCGCCGGTGCCAGCCGAGCAGATCGAGACGTTTCTCGCAGAGCATCATCACGGCAAGCCGGCGGACCAGAAGCTGGCGGCACAGCTTTCGGGCGGCAGCCCAGGCGCAGCACTTTCGCTCGACCTGGAGGAGTCCAGTCGGCTGCGGAAGAGCGTCTTACACCTCCTTGAGCGCGCCATTACAGGGGAAAAACAAGGTGAAATCTTCGCGGTCACCGCTCAGCTTGCGAAGCAGGAGCAGGAATCGTTTGAAAATGTTTTGGACGTGCTTTATAGTTTGTTTACGGACTTGCTGGAATCCTCTGAGGGTCCGAAGAGCAGTCTCCCTCGCAACCCCGACCTGCGGCGGGAAGTCGAGACCCTAGGTAAGAAGATCGACCGGGACTGGATTCTGCATGCCACGCGCGGCCTGGATAAGCTGGAAGGCCGGCTGCGTCGCAACGTTGGCCGCCAATTGGGGTTGGATGCGCTTTTGGCTTCACTGAGCGTTCGTTAAGGCATCCGGCCCGCCTTAGATAGCTAGCAAAAAGTTGCAACCGAACCCCTTCTACCGCAGTCATAAGAAGTAGCAAACTGAGGAGCAATTATGGTGAACCGCAAACTCTTTCGCCCTACCTTGGCAGAACCGAAAGAACAGTACGTTGCCAGACCCTCACAAGCAGCGCCGCAGCCTGCTCCGGCGCCTCGAAAGAAACCCGCTCCGCCGGACCAGACGTTCGCGGAGAACTTCTACTATGTGAAGCAGATGCAGTCGCGGACACCCGTTGCCGTCGTGCTGAACGATGGGGAAGTGCTTCGCGGCACGGTGGAATGGTACGACCGGGATTGCATCAAGCTCACGCGCTACGGCAGCCCGAATCTGCTCATTTATAAGCACTGCATCCGATATCTATACAAGGACGGCGAGGAAGCCTCGCAGGGCGGAACGAACGGCCAGTAGCGGCCACCCTGTGGAAATCTCCAGGTGAGGCGGCAGACTAGCGGAAACTAGGGAAACGCCGCCCGCAACCACCATGCGAATCGGGATCACCTGCTACCCAACCTACGGCGGCTCGGGCGTGGTGGCTACCGAGCTGGGCATCGAGCTGGCCGCACGCGGCCACGAAATCCATTTCATCAGTTACGCCATGCCGATCCGCTTGAACAACGCAAGCGAGCGGATCTCATTTCATGAAGTCGAAGTCACCACGTATCCGCTGTTCGACCATCCGCCGTACGCGCTGGCGCTCGCCACGAAAATGACGGAGGTCGCCGAGAGCGCGTCGCTTGACTTGCTCCACGTACACTACGCGATTCCGCATTCGGTGAGCGCCTTGCTGGCGCGCATGATGGCCGCGCCGCGAAAGCTTCCGTTTATCACCACCCTGCACGGGACCGACATTACGCTGGTCGGCAACGATCGCAGCTATCTGCCCATCACGCGTTTCTCGATCGAGCAGAGCGACGGAGTGACCGCGATTTCAAACTATCTGCGCGACCGCACGCTAAGGGAATTCGAAATCAAGCGTCCGATTGAGGTGATTCCGAACTTTGTCAACTGCGATCTGTATATGAGGTCGCAAGACGCAAAGGCTCGCGCGAAGATCGCTCCGAACGGCGAGCCGATCCTGATGCACCTCTCGAATTTCCGTCCGGTGAAGCGCGTCACCGACGCGATCGAAATCTTCGCGCTCGTTCGCGAGAAGATGCCGGCGAAGCTCGTCATGATTGGAGACGGCCCGGATCGCGGCGCAGCCGAATACGTCGTGCGGAAGAAGCGCCTCTCGAAAGACGTGTTCTTTCTGGGCAAGCAGCTTACCGTGCAGGATAAGCTCGGGATGGCGGACCTGTTTCTCTTGCCGAGCGATGAGGAATCGTTTGGCCTGGCCGCGCTGGAAGCGATGGCGTGCGAAGTTCCGGTGATCGCGACGAAAGTTGGCGGCATCCCGGAAGTGGTCTCGCACGGACTGGACGGCTATCTATTCGAGCCGCGCGACGTCGCTACCGCCGCGAAATACGCGCTGGAAATTCTCACGCGCCCGGACCGCGGCCGCATGATGGGCGAGATGGCGCGCGTCAATGCCCGGCGCCGCTATTGCTCCAACGACATCATTCCTCAGTACGAAGCCTACTACGAGAAAGTGCTCAATTCCGTGCGTCCTGCCGTCGCCGTCGGAAAATAGCTCACCTTTCCGAGCGGCGCGAAGTCGTATCGATCACGCCTCGCTCAAGATCGTCAAAAGGAGATCAAGAGCCCACGCTTTGCAGGCACGGCAAAGAGTGCGGCACCCGCATGCGCTCGGTCGGGCTTCGACCAGCAGTCGTGTGTGGTATCATCCGCTGGCGTCATCTAATCAGAATGGAACTTTACCAAGATTGAACTAGATGCGCCACCCGCCGCCGGTCGGCGACCGACCTGGATCGTCATCTACAACAACCCAGGACAGTAGCTCGCAAGGTGGGAGGATGCTTGTTATGACACAAATTACGCTAGCGATAGCGCTACTCTTTTGCTTGAGCGCAACTGCCTACTCGCAGGAGCAAGCGCCGCAACTATTGCTGCACGCCGCTCAGTGCCTTGAGGCGAAGCAGTTCATGCCGTCCTCGAAAGCAACAAAGCTGACCTTTGGGTACTTTCTCGATGAGAAATCCTATCCGGGGACAAAGGAAATGTACGTGGTAATCTATGCCGCTCCTGCCAGGTCGAACGGATTGGTTTTTGCGATTGTATTAACGCAACAGGACGAACATCAGGTCTTCAATGTCCAGAACAACGCCAGCTTTGTTCTGTCCAAGGATGAGCCGATCGGCGTTTCTTTCGTGACTCCCCCACTTGGAGGTACGTGGACGCAGGAGCACCTTGCATCGGCTATCAAGGAGATCGAGAAGCAGCCTAGGTTTGCTCTTTCCGCTAAAGACCTATCCGCTGCCGATCCTTCCCTTGTTTGCGAGGCGTACACGGACCCTCAACCAAAGAAGCGTGAAAAGTAGTGAACCGGCTGTGCTCGACTCGCTGATCTGACTGGCGAGCAGAGTACCTGCTGTTGGCGTTTCCGGGCGGCTTCGCTTGCATCGCGCTTATTCTGGCGGATGCTTATGGCTGAATTTGTGTTTGATATCGGGCCAGAATTCTTTCACGACGAAGGTCAGTCCGTCGTAGCCCATCTGCGTGCCCCAGACGCTCGCAGCATTGGACAGGTTCCGATCGGCGCTGGGATGGTAGCTATAGGTGGAAATGGCGGCGGCCGCCGAACTCCCGCACAGTTCCGAGAAGTTGAACTGACGCGCGCCGGAATCGCTTCGCGTGATGAACAACCGGCTCACGGCATAGCCGGTGCGATGCCAGAATCCGCCGCGGCCCAATTGGTAGTAGCGGGGATCCTGGCGCAACAGCGAGGGAACGACGGCGGAAGTCATGAAATTTTCAATCGTGCCATCCGCCATAGCGGTTCCATAACGCTTTCCGTAGCCTTCGGCCCCCTGTCCATAGCTGGGCTCGCTATTTTCCGCCTGACCGATTCCTGCGAGGAGCCCGTACCAGGGATACTCCACGTAATCGAAAGAGGAGCGGAGCACGACAGCAAATTTTTGTTTCGCGGTGAGCGGCGGATACTTGCCTTCATTGCTGACTGTGAGGAAATTCGGCAGAGTCCAAAAAAGGCGGTCATTTGAGGTGCCACTCTGTGCGTTGCTCGCAGAATTTTTCGGCGTGGTTTGCGCGGGCGAGGAATTGCCGGAGTCGTTCGACGGATTATTCTGCGGTGAGGGTTGGGCCGCGGTTGGGGCCTGAGGCGCCGGTTGCTGCTGCGCCTGAACCGGACGGAGACACAACAGACCGGCCAGCGCCAAGGCGCTGCCAAGACATCCTGACAAGCGCCAAAGCAAATGTTTCACGATGACCAAATTCCCCCGAGTGAATCGCCTAGAGCGACAACCTGCTCGCGCGAGTTTCCTGCGTGAAGTTCCCCTGAACTGGTACTTTACGAGAAGCAGCCCCTGAGTTCCAAAACTTTCCGGCTGGGATCGGAGTATTCGGCTGGCGCCGAAAAGGACCTGGCACTAGCCCCAAATAACAGAAGGCCCCCGACATGTCGGGGGCCTTCAAGGGGAGAAAGCCCTACGGCCAATGCGCGGATGGCCACAGAACCCTTTCCTCGACCGCAGTCTAGTGGGCAGTACTAGGGAAGTCAAGCAGGAAAGCCAATTTCTATCGGAGATGTAAGTGGCTTCGTTTCAGCGAAATATGCGGAGGGCAATGCGATCGGGAAGATTCTTATCCACGGTGGTGCCCCCCGGCGTGGTGCCAATGGAGCCGTAGAAGTCCTCTGCTTTGATAGGCTTACTGGCTAGGCCAAGCTGAAGAACCTCGAGTTGCGTGCCGCGGTCGAAGACTTTGCCAGGTAGCAGGCGTTTTATGAACACACGAAATCCCCCGAAGGCGAGACCCGCGACGAGCGCGAAGCCACAGATGATGCCTGTTCCAATGATCGCGCCGGCGACCATCATTTCGATGCTGGGCTCTTTGAACTGAAATGTGGGTTCATCCCAGGTCAATTGAGTGCCGGACTGAACTTGATCGAGGAGAGTGTTCGCGTCGGCCTGCGTGGGCGCCCCGTAGACGATGGCGACGAGCGTGAGCGTGCGCCTCGCGAAGAGCGGCGGCATGGCGCTATCGGGCCGCGAACCGTTTATATTGAATTGCTTTTGCAGTTCGGCGAGTTGCTGCGTCGCGATGCCGGGAGTAGGGAAGTCGGCGATCAGAATAGTAGCGTCATGCCCCGCGAGCTTGTAGCGGCCAAGCTCAGCTTCGGCTCCTTTCGAAAAGCCGAGCGCGTCGCCAAGACCGACGGGAAAGAGCTGGTTCAACGTCTGCGGACCGAGGATGTAACGGTCCGATCGTTCCACGAACCCCTTCATCGGAAGATGCCGCCAGAGATCGGGAAGCGGACCTGATTGCGCGCGCGGCTGGACGGACGCGACCAGCGCCTTCAGATCGGCCTGACGCGCTGCAAGGTCTTTTCCTCCGACGAAAACGACGAGATTTCCCACAAGTATCCACGCGTGGTCGGCCGATAACGAGGAATGCTCTGTGATCTCCGCCCGCTTCATTTCCGGCGTGAGCAGGTAAGAGTACGCGCCGTAGGCGCCGCTCGGATCCTTGAAGGTATGGACGTTGATATCCATCGAAGCTTCGCCGCTGCGGTATGACTGCCCCTCGCTGGACGTATAGCCGAATTCGCGGAATACCGAAAGTCGACTGGTGTCCATAGCCACAAGCATCGGCTGCTTGCTTGCGGCCGTCCAGTTTCCAAATGACTGCGGCAATAGACGCTGGGCACTCGCAGGATGAGTGAGCGAGGTCAGCAGCAGGGCGCAAGACACAAGGTGACGGAACATCGGCATGCTCAATTCAATACTTCTATTCTACTTGGGGTTCCCGTCGGACGCCACCGCTGCGGGTTCCAGGCGGCCGGGCGGAAGGTGATTCTCGGAGACGAGCCGGCGCTTATTGGGCTCCAGGCTATTCAGGTTGTCGAGATAGCTTGCGATGCCCCGGTACAGTCCGTCGGCGATGCGCTGGCGCTGATCGGCTTTCCGCAGCAGCCGTTCGTCATAGGGGTTGCTGACGAAGGAGATTTCGGAGAGCACCGACGGCATGTTCGCTCCAATCAGTACGATGAAAGGAGCTTTCTTGACGCCGCGGTTCCGCTCGTTATGGCTCACCAATTGAAGGCGTTGTGAAAGCGTATCCTGAATGTCGCCCGCGAGTTCTTTGGATTCCTCGATCTTTTCGTTGCGCGCGATCTTTTGGATCAGGTCCTGCAGGTCATGCAAGGACTCTTGCGAATTGGCGTTTTCGCGCGCGGCCACGTCCATCGACTCCGGAGACGTTGCAAAATTCAAATAATAGGTTTCGACGCCTCGCGCCGAGGGATCGTGACTGGAGTTCGCATGGATTGAAATGAAGAGATCGGCCTTGGCATCGTTGGCGATCTTCGTTCGATCTTCGAGCGGGATAAACGTGTCATCTTTGCGCGTGTAAACGACCTCGGCACCCGGAAGCTTTTGGTCGATCAGACCGCCCAGCCGCAGCGCGACGTCCAGGCACAAATCCTTCTCCAGGAGGCCGTGCGGACCGATCGTGCCCGTATCCTGCCCGCCATGACCGGCATCGATCACGATGCGACTGATCTTCAGCCCCAGCGCCCGCGTCAATGAGCGGTCGCCATCGCGCGTCGGTTTGGGCTCCGAGGGAGGCTCAAGCGCCGCAGACTTGCTCGTTGAAGTCTTCTTGGCGGAGAGCGAAGCCGACTTCGCGACGGTCTTGGCGTTGGCAAGAGATGCCCCGTCGGGAGCGCTCGGCTGAGCGCCTGGGGCAGCCCTCACTGTGGTTGTGCTGGTGCTAGCGGAAGAATTCACCGCAACGGTCTCGCTCACGCTTGTCGCCGCCTGTTGCTCGTTCTTGTTGTCAGCGGCCGTCGTCGAATCGACACTCGTGGGCGGAGCGCCCGACAAGTTCTTCGCCGTCGTGATGCCCTGTGCATGAACGTCGATCACGAGACGATAGGGATTCGACAGCAAGAAGGCCGAGTAGTCTTTCGCTCCGTCGACATCCAGAACAAGGCGGACCACGCCAGGTCGATTGGGCGCGATTCGGGCCGACTTGAGCAAACCGCTTTGTACATCGAGCGGTTTCGCCGACAGCTTGGGACTGAGTCTGGCTTTGTAGAGATCGAAGTAGATGCGGTCGGGCGACGCGATGCGTGCAGCGTCGTATTTGATCGTGTCCCCCAGGATGACCACAATGCGAGTGGAATCCGGAGAATTCCACGTGCGGACGTTTTTCACGTCGGCGGTGCTTTTGTCACTCACGCGAGGCTCGACGCGTTGTCCGTTCTCGACGGGCGGCTGATCCGCGGCGACCGGCTGAACATGGCGGTCCGTGCCCACAGCTGACACCTGCTGATCTGAGGCCTGAGCCTGCCGTCCCGCGATTTCTTTCAGACCGGCGCGCGCCTCGCCGGCATTTTGCGAATGTGGGAATTCTTTCAGATATTCCTTGTAGCTTGCAGTGGCGTCGTCCGGTTTGTTCAGATCGTCTTTCTCAATACGCGCAACGGAAAGCAGCGCGGCGCCACGATAGCGGCTGCCGGGATACTGCTTTTGCAAGAAATTGTAGGTGTCGATAGCAGCCTGGAAATACCTGGGATCGTAGAGGCGCCCCATCTCTTCATATAGTTCGGCCTCGGCAACGAGGGAAGGAGTCACCTCGTCTGCTTTGACGGAGATCAAGTAGACCTTGTGGTAGGCCGCGATCGTCTGTTTATAGTCTGCGAGCGCGCGATCCTTCTCCAGGAGACCTTCAAGTGCGGTGCGCATCCTGACGGCCCGCTCGAACTGCTCCCGGGCGTTTGATTGTTTGTCAGCGAGGGAGGGAAGGGCGAGGCACACTACCAGGGCGACCGCGGTCCCTGCCGAAGCGAGGAACCTCGCAGCGGAATGCGCCCCCAGAAAAACGAATCGTCTCATTCGTTCGTGAAAACGACCCGGCCATTCGAATCGACCTCCCGTCGCACCGGAGATTTTGGCGGACTCCAGAGATCCGGGTTGCGACCCGAGCCGGGCTGGAAATATCTGTTAGTTACCTTTCGTACGTAGTTCTGTGTTTCCGGAATCGCCGGAACACCACCATTGAGATCGACCGTACGTTCTCCCGCGTTGTATGCCGCGAGCGATTTCGTTAGATCCCCGTTATATCGATCGAGCAGCGACTTCAGGTATTTCGTCCCGCCCTCCACGTTCTGAGCGGGGTCGAACGAGTTATACACGCCGTAGCGTTGCGCCGTTGCCGGTTCCAGTTGCATCAGCCCGACCGCTCCCTTGCGGGAGATCGCTCGGGGGTTCCACCCCGATTCCGTGCTGATCACGGCTTTGACCAGCGCAGGATCGACCTTGTTGCGTTGGGCAGCGTCGCGAACGATGCGATCGAGCCGACCATCCCCCGGCACAGGCGGAGCTGCTTCAGCCGCCGACGCCTCCAAAGTCGCTCCATCGACCGCCACGACGCCCTGGGGAGCGGAAGGTGGCGGCAAAGCAGGCCACCGGGGCGACGGCTTCGGGACGTCGACCGCCTCTTGCGAGGGAGCTGGAGAACTTATAGTACTCCCACTTCTATGCGCGCGGGAATCCGAGTTTACGAACACCATCCGGCCGCTCGTGTTCGTGTCGGTTGTGATTTGGGCGCTGGATGGAGGGGACAGAAACAGCCAACTAACGGCACCCAGGATTGCTACGGCAACTCTGGTTGTAGCCATGGCTCATTCCGCTCGCTTCCAGCCTTTCGGGGAAGGCCTCTTGCTCGCGAACACAAATCGAGCTTCTGTACGGCCTTTCACACCGCCAGAGCAAGACCTGATCTCCCAAGCTCGACTAGCCGTCGACTTGGGAGCCCTTTCTGGCGGCGTAACATTCTGGCGCAATGGGAATTATAGCAACCGCTCTAGGAGGGGGTATACCTGTCCGAGGGCCTTTTCTATGGCCGATGTGTCTTTTCCGCCAGCCTCCCCCAAATCGGGCTTTCCTCCCCCGGAACCGCCTACCAGCTTGGCCAGTTCCTGGACGATCTTGCCGGCGTGCAATCTTGAGGTGAGGTCCTTCGTAACTGCTGTAATTAGAGCAACTTTGCCGTCTTCCGCAGAGGCGAGGACAACGACACCCGAGCCGAGCTTCTGGCGAAGGGAATCCGAAAGCGTACGCAGCGCTTCGCGGTCCAAGCCAGACACTTGAGCAGCGAGCACGCGAACGCCTTTGACATCGCGGACTTCGTCGAGCAGGCCCTGAGCCTGAGAACCGGCCGCTTTGCGCTTCTGGGCGTCTAACTGCCTTTCAAGCGCTTTGGCGTGGTCGATTTGGCGCTCCAAGGCCTCGATGAACTGCTCTTCGGAGCTATTCAACAGGTCGGCGGCGGCCCGCAAGGTCGTTAGGGCGCGCTGGTAATCGGCAAGAGCGCGATCGCCCGAGATGGCCTCGATGCGGCGGACACCCGCAGCGGCGGATTGCTCGCCGACGATTTTGAAGATGCCAATCGCGCCAGTGCGATTGACATGGGTGCCTCCGCAGAGTTCCTTGCTGTAGAAGCCGCGCGGCGAGGCTGCGTCGGGAATGGTGACAACGCGGACGTTGGCCTCAGGATATTTATCGCCGAAGAAGGCGAGAGCGCCGGAGGCGAGCGCATCGTCGATATTCATGAGGTCGGTGCGGATCTCGAGGTCCTTCCGGATTTCCTCGTTCACCTGCTGTTCGATTTCGAAGAGCTCGCCTGCGTCGACGGCGGCGAAGTGCGAGAAATCGAAGCGTAGGCGGTCCGGCGCGACGAGCGAGCCAGCCTGCTTCACATGCGTGCCGAGCGTGTTGCGCAGCGCGGCGTGCATCAGGTGTGTGGCCGTATGGTTGCGCATGTTGCGCGCGCGGCGCTCCGGGTCGGCAACCGTTGAGACGCGATCGCCGACGCGCAGGTCCTCTTTGGCGACGACGCGGTGCGCAATGAGCCCGGTGACGGGGTAATACGCGCCGCGGACTTCGGCGACTTCGAGCGATTCAGAATTGTCGTACAAACCGCCTGTGTCTGCGACCTGGCCGCCGGATTCGGAATAGATCGAGGTCCGGTCGAGAACGATCTCGGCTTCCGCCCCGGGCTTGATTTCGTCTACGGGGCCCTCCTTGGTGATGATGGCTTCGACCCGGCAATCACGCGTGGACCCGCCGAAATAGAAATCCGGCTCGGTTTTGAATGTTTGCGCGAGCTTGGCGTAGATCGGATTCGCAACATCCCTGCCGACGCCTTTCCAGGATGCTTTCGCGCGGGTGCGTTGCTCTTCCATTGCGCGGTCGAATTCGACGGTATTCAGTTTCAGGCCAGCGTCGCGCAGAACGTCCTCGATAAAATCAAGGGGCAAGCCGAACGTGTCGTACAGACGGAATGCATTAGCGCCTGGATATGATCCGGTTCCTCGCTTCTCCGCCGCTTTCATGTAGGGGACCAGGTCTTCTTCGAGCTTCCGCAACCCGACGTCGACAGTGCGCCGGAATCTCCGCTCTTCCTCGCCGACGACCTTGGGAATGTGCGCTCCTGCTGAGCCCATCAGCTCCGGGTAAGCGTCCGCCATTTGTTCGCGGACGGCGAGGACCAAGTCTGCGAAGAACGGTTTTTCGGGATCGAGCAGGCGCGCGTGGCGCATGCCGCGGCGCATGATTTTGCGCAAGACGTAGCCGCGGCCTTCGTTCGAGGGCATCACGCCATCGCCGATCAGAAACGTTGCGGCGCGCGCGTGGTCAGCGACGATTCGGAAAGAAGCGTCTTCTTTCGGATCGCTGCCGTATTTCGCTTGAACAAACTCCTCGGCCTTGTGAATCAAGGGCATGAAGAGATCCGTTTCGAAATTCGAAATCTTGCCTTGCAAAACAGCCGCGACGCGCTCGAGGCCCATGCCGGTATCGACGGACGGCTTCGGCAGGGGATTCAACTTGCCGCTCGAATCGCGATTGAACTGCATGAAAACGAGATTCCAGATCTCGACGTAGCGTCCGCAATCGCAGCCGAATTTGCACTCCTTGTGACCTTGGTCGGAGGCCGCCGATCCCATGTCGTAATGAATTTCGCTGCACGGCCCACAAGGGCCGGTGTCGCCCATCGCCCAGAAGTTCTCCTTCAGGCCGGGGACCGCTATGATGCGGTCCTTCGAAGCGCCTACTTTAGCCCATAGGCCAGCGGCCTCGGTATCGGCGCCGAGCGTGCTGCCGGTGGTGACTTCAGCCCCGCCGAAGACGGTGAAGAAGAGCTTGTCGAGAGGAATGGCGAACCAATTGGGTGATGCGATCAGCTCCATCGCATAGGCGATGGCCTGTTCCTTGAAATAGTCGCCGAAGGAGAAATTGCCCAGCATCTCGAAAAACGTGTGATGGCGATTCGTGAACCCGACGTTTTCGAGGTCGTTGTGCTTGCCGCCAGCGCGAACGCACTTTTGGCAGGACGTGGCGCGGCGATAGTCACGCTGCTCGATGCCGAGGAACACATCCTTGAACTGATTCATCCCGGCGTTGGTGAAGAGCAGCGTTGGGTCGTTCGTGGGAACGAGCGAAGAGCTGCGGACGACGCGATGATGGCGCTCTTCGAAGAATTTCAGAAATGTCTTTCGGATTTCGTTGCCGGTCAAGTTGTCCTCAGGCTGTGCAACTCATTATACCTGCAATGAAGGCGGGACTTGCCAGGCGGACAGCGAAGCGGAGCCTTACAGCCCAGCGAGAGATTTAGCGGTCAGCGTTGCACTCGGGCTGGTATTGCGCGATTAGTTCGGCGGCGATGGCGCGGCGGTGGTCTGCGGTTGAGCCTTCCATCGGCAAGAATGCGGCGTAAAGCTTCATGGCGCTTCCAGCGATGTCGCACCACGACCAGTATTTATCGTGCCAAGGGCTGAGCTGCGTCGAAATGTTTTCCGATTCGCCGAAGTAGAGAACGCGCATGGAACGCGGATGGCAGGTCGCGTCATCGACGAGAATCGCGTACAAGCCGGAATTGCAGTCTGGCAGGAAGCATGGCAGAACGACGGGTTCCGAAAAGCAGTAATCGCCAAACCAGATGCCCTTTGAGGCTGTGGGCTGCGGAAGCTCGGGCACGTTCGTCGAGGTCAACGAAACTCTCCTGCCGCAAGAGTACGATGTGAGGCGCGGAAGCGGATGAATATAGCGTTTCTCTCGCGTTACGGAACATTTGAAATTCACGGGATCATGCATCATCTTTTTGAATTGGCGCGAACGCTGCGGGTGGATGCCGAAAACGGAAAGGAGAAACTTCGCTATGATGCGTCCTGCCGATGGCGGCTGCGGAGAGGTTTTGTAAGAATTTTCGTGCGCCGCAGATTCTGTCGACCTGAAATGCGCTGTCTCCGTGCACGGAGAGGCGCCAGCGAGCACGAATAGCAAAAATGGCAAACTGCAAGCTACACGGATTTCACGGCGAGACGGGTGCATAGGAGCACTCTTAGATGTTAGACGCCGTCGCGCTAGGAAGGTGCCCTGTTAGTCCTGCGGCCGGGCCGGAGGCGCTTGCTGGCCCTGTGCGGCGCGCTGCTGCGCGGCGGCGGTCCACGGCGGGACGATGCCGTTCACGCGCGCATATGCGATCGACTGGCCAAGATGCTCGTGGGCATGCGCGACGATGTGAAGGATGAGGTCTCCCACGGTCGGATAGCTCGGCCACTTGATCGGCTTTGACAAATCGGCGTCGGACAGGCTGTTGATTTCATCTTCGGCGAATTGGAACGATTGGTTCAGCTGATCGATGATTTGCGCCTTATCTGTGGTCGATTTTTCGTATCCGGGAAATTTGAAGCCGGGCTTCGGAGGAACGCCTGCCATAGCGGTCAATCCGAAGTTTCCCGCGGCTACGTGAAGGTACACCTCAGCGACGGAGCGGACCCCTTCGGCGGGGCGCCAGGTGTATTTCTCTGCGGGCATTGCCTGCGCGAGGCTGACCAGCTCGCTTTGGGCTTCCTTGAGTTCAGCGACGGCGCCTTGCCGGACTCCGAACGGTGCGGATGCGGCCTGACCGAATGTCGAGGCCACTCCGGCAGTCAGCAGGGCGGCGAAACCAATCACGAGACCCAATCGATGACTCATTCCGTTTCCCCTTTTCGTCCCGATTCGCGCAAGAGACTGTACGCTTTTTCCGATGGAAAATCGACCGCAGCGTGCGGTGCGGCGCAGCGTGAAACGCAATGTCGCACCCCGCTAAACCCATTTCCCGGTCCGAATACTCCTGTTGCTCGCGCATTTGTGCGGCGGTCCAGCGAGGAACGACAGCGATCATGTCTGAGCCGCCATGCCTGCGTTCGTCGAGGATATATAAAGCGCGCCGAGAAAGTCCTATGTGCGAAAAGGAATGAATCTCCGACTGGGACCGTCGGCGATCGCTTCACCGTGACAACGCAGGAGCGGCCGACCTACCGACCGTGAGCAATTGCAATGATCGCGAGAACGAGGGCGATCAGCCCGACCGTTCCGCTCATCAGCGCTATCCAGAAGATCATTCCCACGCGCTGCGCCAGGGCATTCGTCACGGCGGACGCATTTTCAATCCCGGTTTCGAGAGCCGCGATGCGCTCAGCCTGCCGACCGGCCAGCGATTCCAGGGCTGCGGTGCGGCGGTCCAGGGCATCGAGGACGGGCGGCTGCACGTACTCGACTGTGGCGCCGGAACGAAGAGCGTCGATATGCTTTTTAAGCGCTATGACGGAGCGAGTCAACCTCGCGCCCAGCGCAATGGTGGTAAAGAGATCGTCGAGTCCCATCATCGAAGCACTCCTTCTTTGTATCTATTCGTTTACAGGATCCGGAAGATCGGGAAGTCCAGCGTGAGCGACATGCTTGAGCTCGGCGCGAATGACGTCCGCCGAAAAGCCGGCGCGCAGAAGGCTACGATAGAGCGAAGCCAGCTTGCGCTGCTCAAGCGGCCCGCGGAGATGCGCGAGACGCCGTTTGAGGCGCGCGCGGACTAGAGCGGCTTCGTCGGTTTCGGCAAACACGGCTTCCAGCGCGGCATCGATGTGGCGATCGGGCACGCCACGGGTGCGAAGCTCGCGCGCGATGCGGAAACGTCCTTGGCGGCGCGAGTTTGCATGCTGGCGGGCGTACTCGAGGGCGTAACGGGCGTCGTCGAGATAGCTCTGTTGGCGGAGGCGCGCGATCACGGCGGAAACGTGGTCTTTATCTTCCGCGCGACGGTCGAGATATTCGCGCATTTCATGGACTGAGTGGGCGCGGCGCATCAGCGCGCGAAGAGCGGAGGTGTAGAGCTGCTGCTCGGTTTCGAGTTTGCGCGGGGAAGAGCGAGAATACACGAGCAAAGCATAGAAGCGAGGAGACAGAGAAGCAACAGCATGGTGGGCAGAATCGCACGGCAAACGACGGCGACTGGGTGCTATGAGCGGCTGCCCTTCCAGGCAATCCAGCAAGCAAGAGCAGAAGAGGAGGGCCAGAACGTCGTCCACCACGGAGAGGGCGACCACTTGTCGCCGTAGAAGGAGTTAGCAGTTGAGGGTGCGGTGGCGAGCGCGAACAGAATCCGAAATGAGGCGGCAGCCGACAGAGCTATGAGTATGAGCCACACGATGTAGCCAAACCTCTTGTTTCTAGCTATGCCGACGGCGCTCACGAGAGCCGCCAGGCCGACGGCAAGCACAATGGTCGCCACGAGATACCAAGAGTGATCGGCGCTCAGATTGTCCGTCAACCTCAATCGGCTCAAACGCGACTGGGCGAGCTCCAAGATCGGTTCAACACTCTCGACAACAAATAGCGTCGATCCCAAGATGTTCTTGAATACGAGTGCCGCCGTCCAGATGTGCAGAGTTGCGACGCACGCAAGGTAGCCCATGGCGAGGCGCGCGCCGTTAGAAATCGAGTCGTCGAAGCAGAACACAAAGCCGACCAGGAACGAGGAGCTTGCGAGTAGAAACAGCACAAATGCTGCGGCGCCAGTCAAAACCGGAAACAAGAAAACTAGGAAGCAAAGGCACGAGAACGCGAACAGCGTGACAACAGCACGGCCCACAACCCCCGACTCCAACCGTGAAAAGAGAGGTCGCGCCACGCCGGCGTCCGTCTCAAAGTCGCTATCGCTTGCCGAGGCGCTCGAATTCGTTCATGGCGCGCTCCATGTCCTCGCGGGCTGCGTCGGCGGAGGAGCGAATGCCCTGGACGCGGAGGTGGAAATCGTCCGGGTTCGATGCGCGCATGAGAGCTTCTTCGAGCGTGATGAGGTTGCGCGAATAGAGATCGAAGAGCGACTGATCGAACGTCTGCATGCCATACTGGCTGGTGCCGGCGGCGATGGCGTCGCGAATCATTCGCGTCTTGTCGGGATTGATGATGCAGTCACGGATGTAGCCCGTCGCGATCATCACTTCGACCGCGGGCACGCGGCCGGTGCCGTCGCTCTTGCGAACGAGGCGCTGACTGACCACCGCTTTGAGTGTTCCAGCGAGCTGCAGTCGAATCTGCTTCTGCTCGGGCGGCGGAAAGACGGCGATGATGCGCTGAATCGTCTCGGTGGCGTCGAGCGTGTGCAGGGTCGAGAGAACGAGGTGGCCGGTTTCAGCAGCTAGCAGAGCCGTCGCGATCGTTTCGAGGTCGCGCATTTCGCCGACGAGGATGACGTCCGGGTCTTGACGAAGCGCGGCGCGAAGAGCTGTCGAGAACGACGATGTGTCGACCTCGACTTCGCGTTGATTGATGAAGCCCTTCTTGTCGCGGTGCAGATACTCGATCGGGTCCTCGATCGTGATGATGTGCTCGGCGCGGAGCGAGTTGACGCGGTCGATCATCGCGGCAAGAGTCGTGGACTTGCCGGAACCGGTCGTGCCGGTGGTTAGGATCAGACCGCGCTGCTCTTCGCAGACTTGAGCCAGAATGCGCGGAAGCTCGAGCTCCTCGATCGTGCGGATCTTTGTCGGGATCACACGGAGGACCATGCCGACGTTGCCGCGCTGCTGGAAGACGTTGACGCGGAACCGACCGAGACCGGCCACGCCGTAGGCCATATCGAGCTCAGCCGTCTCTTTGAACTTCTGCTTCTGCCGGTTGGTCATCATGCTGAATGCCATCGAGAGCATTTCTTCCGGCGTGATGCGGGTGACGTCGGTGATCGGGTTAAGCAGGCCGTCCACGCGCAGATAGGGGTGATTGCCCACTTTCAGGTGAAGGTCCGACGCTCGATTTTCGACGGCGCGACGCAGCAGATCGTCGATATTGACGGCCATGGCGAAAGTTCCCCGTTTTAGAAGCTGCAAGTCACGCTAGCACGTGCTACGAGGGCTATCAACCGCGGCGGGTTAGCGGTTTCTAAGGGCGCAACCTGTACTTTTGGGCGAGAGGCTTAGTATGGCCAGTGCAGGCAGTGAGCGCTATTGTTTCTCAAATCCTCGGTCTGGCCGCCTACTCTGGCGGTTGCTCTCTGAGGAAGATGCGGTCGTACAGGAAGCCGGCGATCACGCCGCCGATCAGCGGGCCCAGCCAGTAGACCCCATGATTCGCCCAGTGATTGGAAGCGAGAGCCGGACCAAAGGCACGCGCCGGGTTCATGGCAACGCCTGTAAATGGGCCGGCGACGAGGATGTCCATGGTGATTGTCAGGCCGATTGCGAAGCCGGCGATCTTGTTAAACGCGCCCTTCGCGTCAACCACCGTAGCAAACACAACGAGCACAAGGAAAAACGTTCCGACCGCTTCGAGCGCCATAGCATGGGTGCGAGTGAAATCCGTCGCGAGGGCGGGAGTGCCGAGGGCGACGGGCTGCCATACGGTGTCGGACACGATGGCTTTGATCGCATACGCTCCAGCCGTCGCGCCGAGAAGTTGTGCCGCCCAATAGAAGATCGTTTGGAACGTACTCAATCGCCGGGTTACCCAGAACCCGATCGTAATCGCTGGGTTGTAGTGGCCGCCGGAGATATGGCCCATGGCAGTGACCATAATGCCCATGGCCAGTCCGTAGGCCACAGCGATGCCAAGCAGGCCTATGCCGGACTTGCCGGCTGCCGTCAGGTACTGATCCGCGCAAATCGAGCCGACACCGATAAAGATGAGCGTAAACGTACCGATGAATTCCGCAACGAGCTTCTGAGGCAGTCTATACATGAGCGCGCGGATTCTACTGAATTCGTTTGAACCAGTCAAAAAAGGGGCGCGGACGGGCCGAGTAATCACCGCAAAAGTGGAACTCGGTCATGCCAAGAATGAAGAACTTGGACGGGAAATCGCTAGCGAGCGGCCGCACCGCTCGGCACAGGCACCAGCGAGAGCCAACCGTGACGGTCGGGCACGGCACCGCTGGTGATCGCGAAAAATTCCTCTTGGATGCTTTTGGCAACCGTGCCGCGGGAGCCGGTCCCGATCTTGACCCGGTCGATGGAACGGATCGGCGTGATCTCAGCGGCGGTTCCGCAGAGGAAGACCTCCTCGGCGATGTAAAGCATCTCGCGAGGGATCATTTGCTCGACAACGTGAAAACCGAGTTCGCGGCAGATCGTCATGACGGAATCACGCGTAATACCGGGCAGCGCGGAATTGGCGAACGGCGGAGTGTAGATCGTGCCGTTCATGACCACGAAGATGTTTTCGCCGGAACCTTCGCTGACGTAGCCGTTCACATCCAGCGCGATGCCTTCTGAATAGCCGTTGGCCTTGGCCTCCATGCGAATCAACTGCGAATTCATGTAGTTGGCCGCGGCCTTGGCCATCTGCGGGAGTGTATTGGGAGCCGGACGATTCCATGAGCTGACGCAAACATCCACGCCGCTACGCAGCGCCTCTTCGCCCAGATACTTTCCCCATTCCCAGCACGCGAAATAAACGTCCACGGGGCAATTTTGCGGGTCCACGCCGGCGTCGCCGTAGCCGCGAAGCACAATCGGCCGAATGTAGCACGCGCCGATCCTATTCTCACGCACGAGGTCGAGGCTCGCCTTGCAAAGCGCGTCGAGCGTGAAAGGAACTTCCATCCGATAGATATGCGCGGAATTCAAAAGACGCTGCATGTGATCGCGAAGACGAAAGATTGCAGGGCCCTGAGCGGTTTCGTAGCAGCGGACGCCCTCGAAAACTGCGGAGCCGTAGCTCACCACATGCGAAAGGACGTGGATTTTCGCATCATCCCAGGGAATGAATTTGCCGTTGCACCAGATTTTCTCGGTCTTGGGGAGAGCCATCGCAAATCTCCGACGCGCATAAAAAGCTGTTATAGCGATTGCAAGCGGAATTATAGCACACGGTTCTTGATGCTCAGGGAAAGCGTGCAGTAGAAGTGTGCGCACTTTGCCGCCAAATTGGCCGCCGACGGAAGCGCTAATCAGTATGGTCGTCGAGTTCAGGGCGATCAGTGGAGACGAGGCCGGAGATGCGGCCCCAGGCGCTGGTGCGCCAATTGTCCACGATCTCGCTCGCAAGGATCCAGGGCGGGACTTGCATGTAAAGAAAGCGCGAAAGCGCTTCCAGGTACGGCTCGTACATCGCGCGGAGTTTGGCGAACTTTTCGCGTGAAGCGTCGTCCTCCCGCAACTGAAATCCAGCCTGCTTGAGAACTGCGAAAAGGCGTTTGAGGTCAGCCGGAGGCAGTCTGTCAGGAACATCGGCCGGCGGTGGCGCGCCGAAGACCTGTGCGAGGTCCACCACTGTGTGGCGGCACATGGCGAAAGTCAAACGCGCCTGGCGCGCCGATGGGGCGTTCTCAACAATCGCCAGCAAAAGAGTGCTGGTGTCCAGGATTGCGGTCAGCGCCGCGAGCCAAGATTCGTTGGCATGCTGGGATCGAAAGTAGCTAACGGACGGGTAGGAGACGTGGCTCTCCAAAATGTCGGCCGAGGAACGCTCCCAGTCGTGGAGCAGTTGCTCGAGCGCAACGGCACCACCTGATCCGGCATGCCGCCGTAGAAGCTCTGCCGCTGTCGGTGGAGAGCCGGCGCGCGCGTCCAGCAAGACGATATTCACCTCGCGACGCGAGAACGCCTGATAGATCACCGGCAAATAACTTAGAACGAGCGCGAGAAAGCCGAAGCCAAGGCCGCTCTCAGCAACCGCCAGCATGCGCTCAAACCACGTGTGGGGAACAACGTCGCCCAAGCCGAGCGTGAACATTGTCGTACCGCTCAAATAGAGGCATGTCGCAAGCGAAGGATGAGTCGAATCGTGCGGAGAAGCGCTGTAGTAGAGCAGTCCGAATCCAAAAATGATCGAAGCGGCCCAGATCGCGAACAACAGCAGAATCGAGAGCGGGCCGAAGTAGCTGAGAAACGTCTCGCGAGATTTCGAATTCGGACAGGTGCGGGCGATCGCTCTCCACGGAAGCCACATCCCGCGGTAAACGATTCTTGTGACGCGAAAGCGGCGCGCCACGCGGCGCGGAAGGACGACAGTCTCGAACGCCTCCCACAGGACGCTGGCGATGATCGCTGCGCCGAGAATGGCAGGGATGATCAACGTGGGTTGCTCCACGAGCGCCTATGGGACCAAAACGATCTTGCCGTATGCGCCGGCTTCCATTACGGCCACGTGCGCGCGCGGCGCCTCGGCGAGAGGAACTTCCTGCCCGATGATGGGACGCAGCGTCTTGTTTTCCAACCCGGCCACAAGAGCCGAATGGATGCTCGTAAGCTCCTGCGGCGTGGCGTTCCAGAGGCTCATGGCAAGAATCGAGCCGTCGCGAGTCATGATGTCGCGCGCGTTAATCTCGACGGTACCGCGATTGCCGATCACGACTACGCGGCCTCGCGGAGCGAGGATACCGAGATCGCGGCCCAGATTCACGTTCGCGAGCATTTCGAGAATGATGTCGTAGCCGCGGCCGCCCGTGGCGGCGAGCGCTTCTTCGAAATGATTGGCCGCTTTGTGATCGAGGACCTGATGTGCACCTTCAGCCGCAACAAGTTGTTTGCCGCGGTCCGAACTCGCCGTTCCGATCACCCGGAGGCCGGCCGCGCGAGCGAGTTGCACCGCCGCGATGCCGACACCGCCGCTTGCGCCATGGATGAGGACGGTTTCACCACCCTGCGCCTGCGCGCGATGAAATAGCGCCCGGAAGGCGGTGGCATAGGGAACGTGCATCGCGGCACCCTGCGCGAAGGAGACATTCGCTGGCAGCGGGAACACGGAATGTTCGTCACAGAGACACTGCTCGGCGTAGGAGCCCGAGACCGTGCCTGCGGTATAGACGCGATCGCCCGGCCTGAAACGCGTAACGCCCGATCCAACGCTTTCGATCGTGCCTGCCCCGTCGGTTCCCGGCGTGTAGGGCAGTGTGGGCTTTCGCGGATATACGCCGGAACGTATGTAGGTGTCCACGGGATTCACGCCGACCGCGCGCATCCGGACCACCACTTGGCCCGCGGCCGGCTTCAGATCGGGAACTTCCTCCAGCTTCAAAACCTCGGGTCCGCCGAATTCTTTCACGCGAATCGCTTTCATGAGCGCTCCTTTCCCGGATGGCCTGAAACGATTTCGATGAAGTTCGAGTGGCGCTGGATTCAAACAGATATTGCGATGCCCAGATGCGGCGCTCTAGTGCGCTTGTGGCGGTCTCTGCGGCATCATCATGCCCAACCTGCTGAAGTGGCTGTTGACCGTCTTCAGGCGGCTCCCCCAGACGTTTTCCCAGGTGCCAAACAAGAGGAACGGCACCAGTGCCACTAGAACCCACAGTTTAGCGCTGCGAGGCGCTTTGGCCTCAGGCTCCCAGCGGAAAAGGCGGCGCGAGATTTCGAACGCTACGAATAGTCCCATGACCAAAGCGGCAAAGTCCTCGAAGACTTCGTAGTATGTTGCCATGCTTGTGGTCGCGGATTCGAGGCCGGTCGCCAAATACTGCGCGGGAATGAATAGAGCCACACGCTGCAGCCACTGCGGAAAGATCGCGATCGGTATGGTCGCGCCCGAGAGGAAAATAAGGCCCATCCAGATCAGGTTGTTGATCATCTGAGTTTCTTGCATCGTGTTGGTGACGCTTGCGACGATCAGCCCTAGGGCGGAGAAGGCTGCCGATCCGATCGTGATGAGCAAAACGATTGCCCAGACGTTTCCCCACTCGCGAACGTGAAACGCCAGACGGCACACGAAGATTTCGAACAGCACCACTGGAATGGACATGAAGTAATTGGAAATAATGCTCGAAGCAAGCATGGGTCCCGCGCCGATCGGTGCAATGCGAAAGCGCCGGAGGATACCCTGCTCGCGAAACGAGACGAGCTGAACGCTCAATCCCCAGAAACTGCCCATTACGGTCGTCGTGAGGACGGCGCCGAGAACGTACGGAATGTATTGCCTGGGGCCGTGCCTCAGAAAGCCGCCGGCTCCGAACAGAAAAATCATTGGCATGACGAGGCTAAAGAAGAAAAACGCGCGGTTGCGCATTGCCAAGCGCAATCGCACCTTGGTCAGCGTCCAGGTTCGGCTCACGATTCCCATGTCACTCTCGCAGCCGCCGCCCGGTCAGTTCGATGAACACATCTTCGAGCGACGGCGAAAACATCTCCAAGCTTTGCAGTTCGTTGTTCTCCGCTTCCAGTTGTTTGACGAGCGCGACGATCGTTTGCGGCGGGCGCGCGGAGTGCAGCACGTAAGCACCGTCAAATTCGCGGCAATCGGAGACGCCATCGAGGCGGGCGAGTGTTCCGTTCACCACCGGCCGTGCCAAACGGATTTCGAGGCGCGTCTTTCCGGCGGACTTTTGCTTCAGCTCGCGCGGGGTTCCTAGTGCGATGACGCGACCGTGGTCTACGATGGCCACGCGATCGCAGAGTCGCTCGGCTTCTTCAATGTAGTGGGTGGTCAGCAGGACCGTTTTCCTGCTGCGCTTCAGCTCTTCGATGATGTCGTAAATCTCGCGGCGTACTTGCGGATCGAGGCCGGCGGTGGGCTCATCGAGGAACACGACTTTCGGGTCGTTCACGAGCGCCATCGCAAGAGCGAGCCTCTGCTTCTGGCCGCCGGAAAGGTCGCTGTAAAACGCCCTGGCTTTTTCCTCCAACTGGAAGCGGCGCAGCAATTGATCGACATCGGCACGACGCGGATAAAAATTTGCGAAAAGGTGCAGGGCCTCGCCCACCCGCAATTTGGCGGGCAGGGAAGTGGATTGAAGAACGGCGCCGATCACTTCTTTGTAACTCTCGCCCGTTCGTTCGGGATCCAGGCCGCAGACTTTGGCCACGCCGCGATCGCGCGTGCGGAGACCTTCCAGGACTTCGACCGTCGACGTCTTTCCCGCGCCGTTGGGGCCAAGCAGGCCGAACACCTCGCCTTCCTGAACGGCAAAACTCACGCCGCGGACCGCTTCCACGGCGCCGTAACTCTTGTACAGGTCTTCGACGAGGATGATCGGTTCGGTCACGAGTCAAATCCCTTTGTTTTGGGGAAACTAACTCTATATCACAATCGCGAAACACGCGCGAATCAGGGCCTTCTCGCGGGCTTGCGTCTACGTGCGACGGAGGCTCGCTTCCCGGGCGACCAACCGTAGCGCTTGAGATCGATTGCAACGCCGTCCACGGCGACGCCTTCAGTCTCGAGCAGCTTACGCTGCAGCGGGGCAAAGCGCTCGGGGACGCGAATGCGCCCGCCAGCGCCAACCACGCGGTGCCACGGAATACCTCGGCCGTTCGGAGTAGCTGCCAGCGCGTAACCAACCGCTCGCGCTCCTCCGGGAAGCCGAAGCGCCCGCGCGACCTCGCCGTACGTAGTGATGCGTCCGCGCGGAATCTTTTTCACCAAGCGGTAGACGGGATCCCAGGACATATCCGCTCATCCTCCAGGCCACGCGCTGGCTCGATTCAGCATCGTAATAGTTACGATCAAGTATTGCTTGAGCAACGTGCACTCGCGGACTGCAAATCCCCTGTTTCCCACGTTTGCTACGCTTTCCTTCGTTCTTCACGAGTAATAACCATTTCGATGCACCTTTTGGGCACTCGCAGCATCGTACCATTGACGGTGTAGTGGATGGTCCGTACACTACGCCCTGTTCGACGCACGGCCCGGCCAGAAAGGAAGGCTGTTGTGGCTTTCGTTCGACGAAAAGGCAACACCTACTTCCTAGTGCACAATGTGCGCCGCCGCGGGAAAGTGCGGCAGTTGCATTTGGCAAAGCTGGGGGAGCGGCCGCAGATCACCGACGACGTGGTCCGCAAAGTTTCGCGGAACCATCCGTTTCTCGATCTGGACTGGTCGCATTTGCGCCAACGGGTAAGCAGCCGGGTGGAGCTGTTCGACATCCGGTCGCCGTACGTGCAGAACTTGATGCATTCGCTACGCAATCTCAACTCAGACCTAGCCGATCTGTCACCACCTCTTTTACTGTTGACAGATCGGGCCAATTCAAGCCGGGAACTGGTCACGCAACTGCGATTGCTGCGTTCGATACTCGACGTCAAGCTCGACCAATTCGAGCGCTCGGGAGGGAACGCGTCGCAAGGTGCGCGGGGATACCGGTAGGGGAGCACGACAATGGGTGCGCAAGCCGTACAACTCGATCCGACATTACGAAGCCTAGAGTCGCGGGACTTCGAAGGGGGACTGCGCCGGAAGATCGTGGGGCAGGACCAGGCGGTGCAGGCGGTGGTCGACCTGTATCAGGTGTTCCGCGCTGGCCTGAACGCGCCGGGGCGGCCAGTCGGCAACTTGCTATTCCTCGGGCCGACGGGCGCGGGTAAGACCCGCGTCGTGGAGGCGACTGCCGAAGTGCTCTTCGGCGATCCGCGCGCCGTGATCAAAGTCGACTGCGCCGAGTTCCAGCACTCGCACGAGATCGCGAAGCTCATCGGCTCACCCCCGGGCTATCTGGGCCACCGCGAAACGCACCCGCTGATTACGCAGGAGGCCCTCGCGCAGTACCACACAGACAAGCTGAAAATCAGCTTCCTACTGTTTGACGAAATCGAGAAGGCAAGCGACGCGCTCTGGCAGCTGCTGCTGGGGATTCTAGACAAGGCGACGCTCACGCTCGGCGACAATCGGCGCGTGGATCTCTCCCAAACGATGATCTTCATGACGTCGAACCTCGGCGGTGGCGACATCACGGAACTGATGACGGGCGGCATGGGCTTTGCGCCGTCGGTCCGACCGGAGTCAAAGCCGCGGCTGGATGAAAAGGTGGAGAAGACGGCAGCGGAGGCGGCGAAGAGGAAGTTCGCACCCGAGTTCATGAACCGCATCGACAAGGTCGTCGTCTTCCATCCGCTGCGGCCCCAGCAGCTCGAGCAGATTCTGGAAATCGAGCTGGGAATGGTGCAGCAGCGAGTGCTGGAGACCGCGAAGGGCAGATTCCTGTTCCGCGCAACCCAGCCAGCGAAGGACTTCTTGCTCCGCGAAGGAACCGACCTGAAGTATGGCGCGCGGCACCTAAAGCGAGCGATTGAGCGGCATGTGGTGTATCCGCTTGCGAGCTTGCTCGCGACGAACCAAGTATCCCTCGGAGATATCATCTCGATCGATTATCGCGACGGCGAATCGAGCTTGATGTTTCTCAAGGAAGCGGAAGGGGCACTCGTGCCGATGGATTCGCCCACGCCGGAACCACTGGCGGAAGCGGCTGCGGCCAGTTCCGACGGTCGCGAGATTTCATTTCCGACTCGGGTGACCGCGGCCGCAGAGGTTGCGCCGCCCGTGCCGGCCCAACGGGTACTACCGGTCGAAAAGGCCCGGAACGACAAGCGTTCGTAATTCTGGATGAGCCTCGGCGCGACAGCCGCGGCCCATTCCGGAGCAATGTATCGAACGCGCGGTTCAGGGAACCGACATGTTGACCACGCTTTGCTCACAGTGCGATAAACCGGAAGGGCAGTGCCGCTGCGAAAAGTATTGCTGCTTCTGCCAGTCGCAGGAGAACGTCCGCTTATGCGTGGATGGATTGTATTACTGCCCGGATTGCCGGGAAGCGTGTGAAATGCGTACCGCGGAGTCTGAGGACCGCCGCTCACCTAGGTAGCCGTTCATCCACCGAGCTAAGTCTGAAACATTCGGTCTCATGTCTACTCGTGTGAGCTGACGAACCTCGCTTACATGGAAGCTGCCAGCGCGCGGCTACGAATCAGCCCTAGCAGTTGATCCTGACTAACCGGAGCGTTCACTTTCAGGCGATCTCCCGCCGAGGAGACCTGAACGCGGTCGAGTGCGCCAGCTAGATCCGGCTGCGACTGCGCTTCCTGATAGCGGCGATACATGAGTCCGGCCTGAATGGCCGCCGACAGCAGGTTCGCATCGTCAGGCGAAGCGCATTGGGCCTGGAAATCCGCCTCGACGCCGTCATCGGCCTTGGCGCTAAACATCATCGCCTTGATGCGATTGATCATTGCTGCGGCCTGCGGGAACTGACTTGCCTGAGGAATCAGCTGCTGCATCGCCATGTGCGAGTATTCCTTGTCGAACACGCCCCAAACGACCCCTGTGCCATTCGCCTCGTTGATCAACGGGAAGATCAGATCGTTTGTAAGCAGGCTTTCGGCAGCGCCCGTCCGGACATCGATCAGCTGCTCGAGCGCCTTGCGGTGCCCGAAGGCGGCGGTGTTCGAGTCGACGAAGGTGAAAAGGATGTCGCCCGGCCCGGACCCGCTGCCGAAAGCGTAAAAGTGGTAGCCATGGACATCAACCATCGGCAGCTTCTGTTGCTTGAAGCGGGCTTCGCTGGAGTCTGGGTCGAAAGAACCCAGAGCCACGCCGACCACTTCCTCACCGCTGCTCTTGGAGTTGATCGCGCCCCAGGCCAGTTCATCCACCTGCGCGTTCGGGTCTACGCCTGCAGACGTCAGAAACTGTTCGAATTGCCGGAATCGGCTTGGCAGAAGCTGTTCGCGTAACTGCGGGTACCAAGAAAACTGGCGTGCGGCTTTCAGATCGGCGTAGCCGAATTCTCCCACTTGTTTCGGAAACATTCCGATGACGGATGTGCTCAGCGAGCCTGCGACGCTACGCTGCGGCGCCGCCAGGACAGCGAGCAAGAGGCCGGTCGCCAGGATCGCGATCATGCCGGAACGACGCGTTGTCTTTCTCATTTCTTCTTCCCTCAGAGCTGCACAATTACTCTACCAAATACGTCACCGGCCGGCTGGGGCGGAACCTTCGACGATTCGTGAAGCTAACGCGCCCGCCTCTTGTTGAACCCGCTTCACGAAGGCTGCGTCCGTAATCGACTTGAGATTGATCGCCACGTTGTCCAGTGCTCCACGAGCCGCGGCAGCGGCCATCAGCCGCCCGACGCGAACATCTGACAACATAGACGGGCCGGACATCGATTCCAGTTGCCTGAGTCTTTCGAATACCATTGCCGCTTTGCGTGCAACGTGGAGCGGCACTTCCACTGCCCTTGCGAGCGCCTGCTGCACGGCACGTTCGCGCCGCTGCGCTTCGTCCGGCGTTCCCTTCGGTAGGTGGTATGCAGCCATCACAGCTTCAAACGCGGCGGCATCGCTATCGATCGCGTCGGCGAGTGCCCGCGATGCTGCCTGAAACTCTGCGGCAGCTTCGGTCAGCAGACTTGCGTGAGGTGCCAGCGATTTCTTCTCGCGCGAAATCCCGGCGACCATTTGGCCGAGGCTCGCGGCGAGCGCGCCCGCCAGGGCTGCGACGGACCCTCCGCCCGGCGCGGGCTTCGGCCGCGCGACCGCGTCGAGAAACGGCTGAACAATCCCGGCGAGCGTCTCCGTTTTTTTTCGTTCCGCTTTGCGGAGCGATTCCTCCAGACGATTCTCTAACACCATCCTGGGCGAAAAGTTTTCGATCTTGAGAAAGTAGTCCGCGGTCATTTCGATCGCGCGTTTGGGAATCAGGCCGATGATCTCGCTGCCCGCGATTCCGGCGCCGAGGCTCTGTGCCTCGCGCTTGACTTCTTCGAACACGCGATGAACCGGCGTGGTTTCGAAATCAGTCAAATTCATCGACACTTGAGCGAGATTCCGGCCGCGGAGATCCACGCCCATCGCTTTCACGCAAGGCAAGCCGCCGCTTGAAAAGCGAATCTTTTTCGCGATCGCTTTCGCAATCGAGACGTCGGAAGTATCCAGGTTGATATTGTAAGCGATCAGGAATTTGCGAGCGCCCACGACGGTGGCTCCCGCCGTCGGGTGCAGTCGCGCCTCGCCAACGTCTGGCGCACGATCCGGATTGCGAAGAACTTCCTCGCGCAAGCCCTCAAACTGGCCCCGGCGAATGTTTTCGAGGTTGATGCGCTCAGGCCGTTGTGCGGCGGCTTCGTAGAGATAGACCGGGATGTGAAATCGCTCCCAGATTTCGCGAGCAGCTTGTTTTGCAAGCGCCACACAATCCTCGATTGTAACGCCCTCGACTGGGACGAATGGCACCACATCCGTCGCGCCGATGCGCGGATGTGCTCCGGTCTGCTGCGTCAAGTCGATCAGCTCGGCGGCCTTGCCGGCGGCGCGCACGGCGGCCTCGCGTACCGCATCTGGCTCGCCAGCCATGGTGATGACGCTGCGGTTATGGTCCGCATCGCTCGTTCGGTCGAGCACATATGCGCCCGGGACCGCGCGGATCGCAGCTACGATGGCGTCGAGCTTCGCCGGATCGCGCCCATCGGAGAAATTCGGAACGCACTCGACGAGGCGTCGCATGGGTTAGAGCTTGCGGGATTGGATGACCGCACCGCGCTTCATGGTCATGCTGCAGAGGTTCACTCCAAAATAGTACGGGATTTCGCGATAGTCGGCCACGTCGAAGGCCGCGAGGTCCGCATACTTGCCAACTTCGAGCGAGCCGACCCGCGCGTGCTGGCGCAGCGAATAGGCCGGATTGATCGTAGCGGCCGCGATGGCCTCGGCAGGAGTCATGCGCATTTGCGCGCAGGCGAGAGAAAGGATCATAGGCATGCTGACGGTGGGGCTCGTGCCCGGATTGAAATCGGTGGCCAGTGCGACAATCGCACCGGCATCGATCAATGCACGCGCGGGGGCGTAGCGCGATGCGCCAAGATGAAAAGAGCAGCCCGGCAACAGAGTACAAACGACATTCGAGGCGGAGAGCGCGGGAATGTCGCTGCGCTCGACCTTGTCGAGGTGGTCGGCGCTGGCGGCCTGCAGCTCGATTGCGAGGCGCGCTGCGCCCGTCTGGCTTAGTTGTTCGGCATGGATGCGCGGCACAAGCCCGCAGGCACGCCCCGCCGCAAGAATTCGGCGTGCTTGCGCGAGGGTGAAGGCGTCGCGATCGCAGAAGACATCGCAAAACTCGGCGAGCCCGGCGGTTGCGACGGCTGGAATCCAGCCTTTCACCAGGAGGTCAACAAACGCGTCCGGACGCTCGCGAAATTCGGAAGGGACGACGTGCGCGCCCAGGAATGTCGTTACGATATCGAGCGGCTGGTCCTGGTGCAGCTGCTGCAGAACCGTCAGAATCTTCAGCTCGCTCTTCCAGTCGAGACCGTATCCGGTTTTGGCCTCGACCGTTGTCGTGCCATGCGCCGCAAATTCTCCGAGGTGGACAGCAGCACGTTCGGAAAGGGTTTTCGCCGATGCTTGGCGCAATGCCGCCACGGTCGCTCGAATTCCCCCACCAGCGCGCGCGATCTGCTCGTAGGTCTTCCCCGAGATGCGCAGCTCGTAATCGTCGGCGCGACTCGCCGGAAAAACCAGGTGCGTATGAGAATCGACGAAGCCGGGCGAGACTACGCGGCCCGCGAGGTCCAACTTCTCGGCGCGGCGCGCTTCTCGCAGGCGCTCCACCCTGAGGCGCGAGCCCACCGCGACGATCCGGTCGTTGCGAACCAGCAGAGCGCCGTCGCGAATAATCCCGAGATCGCGCAGCGCACGTCCGCGGCGCGGCACAGGGCCGCGCAGTGTTAGCAACTGCGAGCAGCCAGTAATCAGTAAATCGGGCACGGCAGGGAAGTCGATACTAACGCGGGAAAAGCCAAATGGCTATGCCGGGCCCTTGCCTCAGGCCATTGGAATCTTCACGTCTGCTTTGCGGGCGAAATCGATGGCCTCGGGGTAGCCGGCGTCGACATGGCGCGCAACACCGATGCCGGGATCGTTGGTGAGGACGCGCTCGATGCGCGGCGCCATCTCCTTGGTTCCATCAGCCACCAGAACTTGCCCAGCATGCAACGAGTAGCCGATTCCGACTCCGCCGCCGTTGTGAATGGAAACCCAGCTTGCGCCGCTCGCTGTGTTGAGCAGGGCATTGAGCAACGGCCAATCAGCCACGGCGTCCGATCCGTCGCGCATGCCTTCAGTTTCTCGATAGGGAGACGCCACGGAGCCGCAGTCGAGGTGGTCGCGGCCAATCACGATGGGCGCTTTCAGCTCGCCGCGCGCCACCAGGTCATTGAGAGCCAGGCCGAACTTTTCGCGCTCGCCATATCCGAGCCAGCAGATGCGCGCGGGCAGGCCCTGAAATCGCACGCGCTTTTGCGCCAGCGCGATCCACCGGCAGAGGATGTCGTTGTGCGCGAACATTTCCAACACGAGTTTGTCAGTTCGGTGGATGTCCGAGGCTTCACCCGAAAGCGCGGCCCAGCGGAACGGCCCGCGGCCTTCGCAAAATAGCGGTCGAATAAAGGCCGGTACGAAACCCGGAAAGTCGTAGGCGTTTTTCACGCCTTGTTCGTAAGCGAAGGTGCGGATGTTGTTGCCGTAATCGAACGTTACGGACCCGAGCTTCTGGAGCGCCAGCATTCCTTCGACGTGCTTGCCAATCGATTCCAGCGCGCGCTTGCGATACGCCACGGGGTCGGCGTTGCGAAGCTCTGCGGCTTGCGCCACATCGAGGCCCTGCGGGATGTAGCCGCCAACTGGATCGTGCGCGCTCGTCTGATCCGTTAGAAGGTCCGGCACAACGCCACGGCGCGCGAGCTCGGGAACCACATCGGCGCAATTGCCCACGAGACCAACCGAAGTCGCTTCTCGCTTGCGCACAGCGTTTTTCAAGATGCGCAGCGCCTCGTCGAGATCGTTGACCATCACATCGCAGTACCCGGTCTTGACGCGCCGCTTGATGCGCTCGGGATCGACGTCGATTCCGAGAAACGCCGCGCCGTTCAGTGTGGCGGCCAGCGGCTGCGCGCCACCCATGCCGCCCATCCCGCCGCTGGCGATCAATTTGCCGGCGAGATCGCCGACGAAATGTTTGCGGCCCGCCGCAGCGAAGGTCTCGTAGGTGCCTTGCAGGATTCCCTGCGTCCCGATGTAAATCCAGCTTCCCGCCGTCATCTGGCCGTACATCATCAGGCCCGCGCGATCGAGTTCGTCGAAATGCGTCCAGTCGCTCCAGTGGCCGACGAGATTGGAGTTCGCAATCAGCACGCGCGGGGCGTAGGAATGCGTGCGAAAGATGCCCACCGGCTTGCCCGATTGCACAAGCAGCGTCTCGTCATTTTCGAGGGCGCGAAGCGAAGCTACGATGGCGTGAAAGCACTTCCAGTTGCGCGCCGCTTTGCCGCGCCCGCCGTAGATGATCAGCTCTTCCGGCTTTTCGGCAACCTCGGGATCGAGGTTGTTCATCAGCATCCGCAGCGCGCCTTCTTGCTGCCAGCTTTTGCACGAAATCGCGGCGCCGCGCGGAGCCCGCACGGGTTGATAGCCGGTCGCTTCGTCGACGACGAGCTTGGCCACGGGCGTACCTCTGGCTGCATCTTATCGCATTGCTGCTATGGTTTCACACGCTCTGATAGACGCAGCGCAACTGTTGGGCTAGAGTGGCGTAAATGGCGACCGATAGCCTTTCCGTTCCGAAATGCTTTCTCGACGCGGTGGACCGCCACGCGAATCCGCGTGCGCAGATCTATCGCACGGCTGCCGGCTGGCAGTCGATTTCAGCGAAAGAGATGCTGCGGCGAATTGCAGGACTGGCGAAGGCGCTTGGCGAACTCGGCATTCGGCCCGATGACCGTGTGGGTTTGTTCGCTCCGAACTGTCCGGAGTGGCATGTGGCCGACCTTGCGATTCAGGGGCTGGGAGGCGTCGTTGTTCCCGTCTATTTTCACGAATCGGCAGATCGCCTTACTTACATCCTGAGCGACTCCGGCGCGCGAATCGTTTTTACGGCAGGGGAGGAGCAGGCACGCAAGGTTCACGAGTGCCGCAAGGATCTCCCGAATCTGGAGCACGTAATTTCCGCCGCTCCGCCAGAGGATTTGCGCGCAGAGGTTCTCCGCTACGAATCGCTCATCGCAAATGCCGGCGATGGCGAAATCACTGCGTATCGTCAGCAAGCCGCGAAAGTGACGCCCGAGCAGCTTGCAACGATCATCTATACGTCCGGCACGACTGGAGAGCCAAAGGGCGTGATGCTGAATCACGCGAATGTCACGTCGAACGCGTTCGGATTCAGTGGCGACTTTGAAATGATACCGTCGGACTTGGCGCTTTCGCTGCTGCCGCTCGCGCACGTTTACGAGCGCACGATTGACTATGGCTACCTGTTCCGCGGGGTCCCCATCGCGTACGTCGAGCAGATGGAGACCGTGGCGCAAGCGCTCATCGAGGTCCGGCCGACGACGATGGCCGCGGTGCCGCGCTTCTACGAAAAAATCTACGCCAACATCATCGAGAAGGGACACCGCGAGACCGGCCTCAAGCGAAAGATCTTTGACGCAGCGATTCGGATTGCCGAGGAGGCCGTACCGTGGAGAGCGTACGGCAAAGACGTTGCGCTTGGCCTGAAGCTTCGATGGCGTTTGGTGGACCGCATCGTGTACTCAAAGATTCGCGCAGGAGTCGGAGGGAGGATTCGCACGTTTAGCTCGGGCGGCGCACCTCTCGCTCCAGAGCTCGCGGAATTTTTCTGGTCGGTTGGCTTGCCGGTTTACCAGGGCTATGGGCTGACGGAGACATCGCCTGTCGTCACGTTCAATTCGCCCAAGGCGAATAAAGTCGGCACGGTGGGCCGTCCAATTGCCGGCGTGCAGGTGCGGATCGCCGACGACGGCGAAATCCTCGTTAAGGGCTCGTGCGTGATGCAGGGCTACTACCGCAAACCCGATCAAACACGCGAGGTCTTCACGCCGGATGGATGGTTCTGCACCGGCGATATCGGCCATCTCGACGAGGATGGCTACCTCATCATCACGGATCGCAAGAAAGAGTTGCTGAAGACGGCGGGCGGAAAATTCGTCGCTCCTGCGCCGATTGAGAATTCGTTGAAAACCTCGCCATTCATATCCAACGCGATGGTGGTGGGCGACAGGCGAAAGTTTGTCTCAGTTCTGATCGTTCCCAATTTCACGACGATCGAGGCGGCAGCCCGAAAGGCCGGGCGCGAACTTCCGACGCCTTCGCAAATGGTCGCCGATCTTTGGGTGCGAGACTTGCTGTCACACGAGATCGAGCGGCTGACAACCTCTCTCGCGCAATACGAAAAGCCGAAGCGTTTCGCGTTGCTCGAGCAGGAGTTTTCCTACAAGAACGGCGAGCTGACCTATACGCTCAAGATGAAACGGCGCGTGATCGAGCAGCGGTACGGAGACGTAATCGCGCGACTCTACGCCGACGTCGAAGAGCCACATCCCCAGCGGATTGGGTAGGAATCCTGAGTCACCAGGCGCGAATTCCAAAAGGCTTCTCGCGCGTTACAATGGATGTGGAGAGGGCTTGATGACAGATCAACTCGTAATCGCAGGGCGCGCGTTTTGTTCGCGCCTGATCGTCGGCACGGGAAAATACCGCAGCTTCCAGGAAATGGCCCGCGCGCACGCGGCCTCGGGCGCAGATATGGTGACAGTGGCCGTTCGCCGTGTGAATCTGACCGACCGCACGAAAGAATCGCTGCTCGACTACATCGACCGCCAGAAGATTTTCATTTTGCCGAACACAGCCGCATGCTACACGGCAGACGAGGCCATCCGAACGGCGCGGTTGGCGCGCGAGGTCGGGCTTTCGGAATGGGTCAAGCTCGAAGTCATCGGTGACGAAAAGACTTTGTTTCCCGACACAGAAGAGCTGATTCGCGCAACCAAGACGCTTGTGAAGGAAGGCTTCATCGTGTTGCCTTACACGAATGACGACCTCGTCGTCGCGCGCAAGCTGATCGACGCGGGAGCGTCTGCCGTAATGCCGCTCGGCGCGCCCATCGGCTCTGGCATGGGCATTCAAAATCTGGCAAATCTGCGCATTCTGCGCGAAAGGGTCACAGAGGTACCGCTGATCGTCGATGCGGGAGTCGGCACAGCGTCTGATGCGACAATCGCGATGGAATTGGGCGCGGATGGGGTATTGATGAATACCGCCATCGCGGGTGCGCAGGACGCGGTGCTGATGGCGGAGGCAATGCGCGCTGCCGTTGAAGCCGGACGCAAGGCATTTCTCGCCGGCCGCATCGAAAAGAAACTCTACGCCACGGCTTCAAGCCCGCTCTCAGGTGTCGTTCGCTGACAGCCTGTTTTGCCTTGGAGCATTTTTCACTGAAGGGAATGAGCTTGCGCCATCGATTCGCTCGGGACTAAAATTGTTTTAGTATCCTCGAAGTCTGTCCACCAGCATCAGACAGTGACAAAGATTCTGAGACCAAGCAGTTTCCTTCTGCCTCCGCACTATCGGAACAGAATATGCCAGGAAATATCGACGGCGGCGTGCACGAGCGCTCCCGGTACGAGCGAACGCGTCTTCATCCACGCGCGGCCATAGAAACATCCTGCAATCGTAGCCATTAGCACGTACTTCCAATTCGGATACGGCGCGTGAACGATATGAGAAAGCCCAAAGATCACGGATGCGATCCCGAGACCCGCCCATTCGTTCCTGAATGTTCTCGAAAACAGATTCTGCAAAATGCCGCGAAATAGAAATTCCTCGGGCCACGCCGTGAAGAACAGGACACCGAGCACCGTGACAGGCAAGGATGGTCCACGCGTGAGCGACGGAGCGAACGTCAAGAACCCGATCTTCAGTCCCAGGAAGATTGCGATCGCCGCATACACCAAGAAATGGAATCCGAAATTCCATGCGAAGCCGCGCCGCCATTCCACCGCGTAGCCGATCCCTTCGAGCCGCCGCACCACGACGAACGCCGCCACTCCCGTACCGAGTGCCATAAGAATCGAGAGCGTATGCGTCAGTGGGGCGGGATAGGGGAAGAGCCGGTACATCCAGTGGAACTGAACGGGAATCCAAAGCACCACGGCTGCAGCATAGTCTTCCCACGTGCCGGGTGATTTGCCGGCGCTGCTGGCAAGAAGCAAAGAGGGAACTACGGCGTATGCCGCGCCCGCGACCGCCAATCTCGGGTTGCCGGTGACAGCGAATGAATAGATGAGAACTGCAGACAGCGGCACGAGCGGAGCAAGGAGTACGCCGCGTCCGCCGAGCGACTTCTGAGCGAATTCCAGCACGCCGGGCGCAGCGAAAAAAAGCTCGAACGCCAACAGCAACGCCGCGACTCCCAGCGCGAAGGCAAATCGCGGTCCTCCGAATCCGAGCCAGCTTCCCAAAAATCCCGCGAGCAGAACGAGGGCAGCCCAGAGCGCGACGGCGACTGGGAGACCCATCCTCCACGCCCTGGAATCCGCTGGCATCGAATGTGATTCTAGCGGACAACACATCTGCGCCGATAAGAACTTGATTTGAGGTTTTGCCTCGGCGATTCTGTGGTCCACCGAGCGCATGGCCGAATCCGGCAAACAACGTCTGGCGTATATCGACTGGATGCGCGGGCTGGCGTGCGTCCTGATGTTCCAAACGCACTGCTACGATTCTTGGCTCGGCGGCGCGGCCCGCCAAACATCCTTCATTCGCTGGTCGCAGCTCGGTGGCACGCTGCCTGCGCCACTGTTCTTGTTTCTCGCCGGCGTTTCCTGTGCGCTGGTCACAGATCGGATGCGGCGCAAAGGCGCCGTGCCCAGCCAAGTCGCAGCGACCGTAATTCGTCGCGGTGCGCAGATCTTTGGGCTCGGCTTGCTTTTCCGCGTTCAGGAATTCGCGCTTGGATGGCCTTGGTCACCGTGGACCGACCTGCTTCGCGTGGACGTCCTCAACATCATTGGACTTTCGCTCATTTTGATGGGCATTGTCTGCCGCGCCGCGCAGGCTCGGGCGGCCAACGCCGTTCTGGCTGTGGCGGTCGCTCTGGGTATCGCACTGGCTACACCGCCGCTCTGGACTACATGGCGGCCACGCTGGTTGCCCTGGTATCTCGAGTCCTACGTCAACGGCGTGCACACCTTCAATGCGCCGCAGCCGTGGCTCTTCCCGATCTTTCCGTGGACGGCTCTCGCGTTCGCCGGACTTGCGGTCGGTTTGCTGCTGTTCAGCGACTGGGCGACCCAGAATCCAGCGCGCGCTGCCGCTCTTTGCGGCGGGGGCGGCGCCGCGCTCTTTTTCCTGTCGCGCTGGCTGGATGCACGGCCGGTTCAGCTCTATGCCGTGTACGACTACTGGCACACGAGTCCGAATTTCTTCCTTGCGCGTGTCGGGATCCTATTGGCGCTGATCTGCGTCGTGTACGCATGGTGCCGCTGGGGGCTCGGCCAAGTCGGATTCAGTCCGTTGATTCAACTCGGTCAAGCATCGCTACTGGTGTACTGGGTGCACATCGAATTCGTTTACGGGCGATTCTCGATTTTACAGAAGCGCGCGCAGACGATCACGACGGCGACGCTAGGTCTGCTCATTATCTTCACCGCCATGGTTGTTCTCGCCACAGTGAGGACACGCTGGAAAGGGCGTGGCCGGGAATTTCTAGCACGATTGCGCCGCGCGCTGCGTCTTGCGCAGGCTAGCTAGGGGTTCTGAGGAGACTGATTCGGCTGCGATGCTGGAGCGGTTGCAGGGGCGTCGCCCGCTTTTGGCTCAATCTTGAAGATGTACTCGCCAGGCCGGGCAAGCCCCATCTCTTCGCGCGCGATCCGCTCGATCGCCTGCGGATCCGATTTCAAGTCTTTCACGTCGTCCTGCAATTGGCGGTTCTCGCTATTGATCCGGTCGATTTCCTGCCGGACGCGAGTCGCTTCCTTCTGCGCGCGGCGCATCGCCAAGACGCCGTGTGTTCCAAAGATATCCTGAACCAGCAGTAAGACGAGGGCCGCTGCAAGAAAAAGGGTCACGTTGCGGCGAAGAAATTCCCGCATCTGCTCAAAAAAGTTTGCGGGTCTCTCGTTCATCGCACGATCCACGCCCGTGCCTCGTCCGCGAGTTTCTGCGCTGCCGGCAGCGTGGCAGCCTCCGTATAGATCCGCACGACCGGTTCGGTCCCCGATGGACGCATCAACAGCCATGTATCATCGTCCAGAACTAATTTCAACCCATCGGTTCGGTCTGTGTGCTTCACGTGACGTCCCTCGAATTCCTTGAAGTCCGCGCGCAGTCGCTCCGGAAGCTTCGCTTGTACATCGGCTGGCAAATGAAGATTTACGCGCACCGGCCAAAATTCGCGTCCGATGCGGCGGAAGAGATCGCGCAACTGTTCTGCGAGGGAGGTGTGGCGCGCCGCGATCATTTCGGCCACGAGCAGGCAGGCAAGGATGCCGTCCTTCTCAGGAAGGTGACCACGAATGGTCATGCCGGCGCTTTCCTCGCCTCCCAAAGCGATTTTGTCCTCGCGCAGCAGAGGACCTACATACTTGAAACCAACAGGTGTTTCATAGACTTTCACGCCGTGAAGCCGTGCGACGGCGTCGAGCAGGTGCGTGGTCGCGACGCTGCGGGACGCGCCTCTCTTGTCGCCGCGAGTCTCGAGCAGATAGTCGAAAACCAGGCCGAGGATGTGATTCGGCGAGACGAACGAACCATCGCGATCGACGATGCCGAAGCGATCCGCATCACCGTCGGTTGCGAGCCCTGCCAAGGCCTTCTTTTCTGTGACGACCTTTTTCAAGGGCGCAAGGTTTTCTTCAGAAGGATCCGGCCCGGTGCCTTCGAAAAGAACATCGCGCGTGGCGCGAATTGGCGTCACCGCGATACCACTCTCGGTCAACAGGCGATCGAGCCAGCCTGCGCCGCATCCATGGACCGCATCGCAGATAAAGCTGCCTTTCGCCTTGCTGAGAACGTCGAAGCGGACCATGCGGCGAAGCTGTTCGAAGTACGGTTCGCGTGGTTCGATGCTTTCGAAAGTGTTTTCAATGTCGTGAGGCGGGTTGGCCTTGTCCTCGATCGCCGCCGCACGCTTTTCGATGTCTTTCGTGACTTCCGGCAGCGCCGGTCCGCCATCCGGCCCGGAGAACTTCAGTCCGCTGTACTGAGCTGGATTGTGGCTCGCGGTGATGTTCACGCCGCCATCGAGTTTTCCGTGAAGGATGGCGTGCGCAATCGCGGGCGTTGGAGTTGGCTCGCGGCAGAGCAAGACACGGCAACCGTGGGAACGAAGTACATCGGCGGCTGTGAGCGCAAAGTCCTCGGAGAAGAAGCGCGTATCATGACCGACGATTAGGGTGGGCGACTTTTTCTTTGCCAGCACATGTCCCGCAATCGCGGCGGCAGCGCGGCGCACTCCCGAGAATGTAAAGTCTTCGGCGATGATGCCGCGCCAACCAGAGGTTCCGAAGTGGATCGCTTGGCTTGTCACGGACGCCTATTGTATCTTGTCGCGCAAGCCTCAAGTACCAGGGAATCGTTGCGGTGCGAAGCCCAAGAGTAAAGGTGAATGACTGACACGCTGGTGGTGCTGGTTACGAGTGGCTCAGCCAGAGAGGCTCGAAAGATCGCTCGGGCGCTGGTCGATGGCAAGTTCGCCGCCTGTGCCAACGTCCTGAAGGCGTCGCTGCAATCCATTTATCGCTGGAAGGGGCAGGTGGAATCGGCGACGGAATTCCTGATCATTTCGAAGACCTCGCGCAGGCGTTTCTCAGCGCTCGAACGCGAAGTGCGGCGCTTGCACAGCTACGAAGTTCCTGAAATCATTGCACTGCCAATTGAGCGAGGCTCGCGCGCGTATCTGAAATGGATCTCGGACTCGGTTCGCACGGCCAAGTAGGCAGGGAGCCCTTCCGAGCGGTTTGATGTTCGACGCATGCGGGACTTGAGCAGCGGCTTCGATTACTGTAGAAGAAAGACCATGCGGGTCCGTGCATCTGGCAACCCCTTTCTCGTGTCGGTTCGTGTGGCTGCCCTCGCAATCACGCTTTTGACTCTTGGAAGAGCAAGCGTCGCCCAGACGAACGGTGAACCCTCTTCTTCAACTCAGGATCAACAGAACGCGGGCGATCGGAAAGACACAAAGCCCGCCGAATCCGGGATGACGAAGCTGAAGATCCGGGTGACCACTGACGCTGACAAGCCCATCGCAAACGCCAGCGTCTACGTCCGCTTTTATGCCGGCGGCGGTTTCCTCCATCACGACAAGCTCCAAGAGATGAATTTCAAGACGAATCAGGATGGCTCCGTAAAAGTGCCCGAGATTCCGCAAGGCAAGATTTTGATTCAGGTTATCGCGACCGGATGGCATACGTATGGCAAGTGGTACGACGTCGATAAGGAGGAGGAGTCAATCGCGATCAAACTTGTTCCTCCGCCTCATTGGTACTAATGCAGTTCCGCGGGATTTTTCATTTCGGGATTTCGAGCGAAGACATTCTGCCTTCCGAGGGAGATATTGCTATCAGAGTTCTCGAAAAGATCTTGTCTCCTCGCCGCACTTGCACAGGATTTGTGCAAAGAGGAGTAAGCCTCGTGGTTGCGCGGAGTTTTGATTGCGCCGCGGGCCTTTTCCACACGGTTTTCAACAGAATTGTTGAAAACTGTTACGAAGCGTTCATCATTCTTCCACCGCTCGCGCGAATGATGGCGTGAGAATTGCTGGCGGAGGTTGCAGGACGTACTGTCGACAAACGAGGGACTCTTCAAAATTTCTTGCCTTTCACGTGATAAAATTTCTTCCTGCTTACGCTTGCCAACCGATCTAGATGAAGCGGGTAATCCTCAACGCCGATGATTTCGGCTTAACACGCGGAGTCAATGAGGGAATCATCCGAGCACACCGCGAGGGGATTCTGACCAGCGCGACCCTCATGGCCACCGGATCGGCGTTCGATGACGCCGTGGAGCGCGCCAAGGCCAATCCAAAACTGGGAATCGGTTGCCATTTGGTGCTGACAGGTGGAGTTGCGGTCTCGCCGCCCGAGAAGATTCCGTCGCTTGCGGGCCGCGACGGGCAATTGCCGAAGTCTCTGGGCGCCTTCGTTGCTCGAGTTAGTACCGGACAAGTGCGTGCTCAGGACATGGAAACTGAACTTCGTGCCCAGATCGAAAGGATTCGACGCGCTGGAATTGAGCCAAGTCACGTGGACACACATAAACACACGCATGTCCATCCACGAGTGATGAGCGTGTTGGCGCACGTCGCTCACGACTGCGGAATCTCGCGGATTCGCAACCCAGTGGAGAATTTAGAGGATTCTTGGAGAATGACGCGCGGCAAAGGTGCCGGGCGGATAAGAGACCTTGCCGCGTCTGCCGCTGTGTGCTCAGTGGCCCTGCAGTTCAAAAGCATCTCAAGCAGGTACGGCCTGCGTTCGCCGGATCATTTCCTTGGTCTCGCGGCGACCGGTCGGCTCGATCCTGCAGCATTGTGTGACCTGCTCGACACAATTCCCGAGGGATCCACGGAGATCATGTTGCACCCGGGCCTTTGCGACGCTGATCTCGCGGCGACCGGTTCACGCCTGCAAGAGCAGCGTCAGACTGAAATGGCGGCTCTGATAGCGTCCGAAGTCGTTCGCGCGGCGAGAGAGAAAGGCATTCAGCTGATAACGTACCGCGAATTGAACTAGTTGCGGACGCGTGCAACTCACGACAGAAGACATGGATCAGACGCGTGCTTTGTCTTAGAATCCGTCAAAGGCGCCAGCCGCCACGCCATTTCCTACACCTGGGGGAATTATGAAAGAACTGAGATTAGCGATTTTCGTCGCCTCCTGTCTTCTGCTGACTGTATCCACTGCAAATGCGCAAATGGGGATGGGTATGCGCCAGTCTCCGATGCCGCGCGGTTTTTTCAGTCCCGTAGTCGGTTCAGGAGCGGCATACGAAATCACGACTGCCGAAGGCCGCAAGGTGAACGTAGAATACGCGATCGTGGGGAAGGAGACCGTCAACGGCAAGGACGGCTACTGGATGGAATGGACCATGCCGGGCATGGGCGGCGATATGGTCATGAAGACCCTGACGGTGGCTGGCGACACAGTGACGACGACCCGTACCATCATGCAGATGCCGGGGCGGCCCCCGATGGAAATGCCGCAGCAGATGACCGGCCGGATGAATGGCCAAAGCGTGCCTTCAGATATCCGAAGCGCCGCGGAAGACGTAGGCAGCGAGTCCATCTCGGTGCCAGCTGGAACGTTCACCTGCGAGCACTATCGGCTCAAGGACGGCTCCGGCGACACATGGGTGAGCACGAAGGTTGCTCCGTTCGGCGTCATCAAGCATCAGGGAAAAGATTCGACGATGGTCCTAACCAAAGTCATTACCGACGCGAAGGACAAGATCGTCGGCACGCCGCAGCCTTTCAATCCGATGGGAATGATGCAACAGCCGCCGCAGCAGTAAACGACGAGCGCGGTTCAACCTATTCAAGATCGGGCGGCGTGACCTTCGCGATCCACGAGTCGTAGTCAGACGTGTATCCTGCTCGTTCCTGATGAGCGCGAATGCGCTGCTCGATCGAGACGATTTCGGTCGGCGACAGCGCAGGCAGTGCCAGCAATCCCTCCTGGACGGCCTGTGCGTGAGCGGCGCCGCGCGCTTCGGCGGATGCCTTCGACGCCGTGGGTCTTTCGGTTCCGTCACTCATGTAGTGCTCGATTAGGTGATTTGTCACCTTTTGGCTGTGCACGAGCGAGACCCGAATGTTTCCCTGCCCGGTTACCACGTTTCCGACGCCAAACACGCGATCGCTTCCGAGGTATCGCGGCAGATCCTCGTCGCTGAACGTGTAGTATTCGCCTTTCATCGAGACCCCCGGGAGAATTTCGGGCACTGACCCGATCGACGAAATCACCAGCGGCGCGCGCAAGTCGCGTTCTGAGCCAGGAATGGGTTCTGCCTTCCGGCCTTCGATTTTGGTTTCTGAGACGCGCAAGCCGGCCAGCTTTCCATTCTCGACAACCAATCTCGTTGTGAGTCTTCGATCTTGAATGCGAAACAGATACTTGTCCCGCGCGAGTCGGAGCATTTTCTGGCGGACTTGCTCGGTCTTTGCAATTTGTTCAGGTGTTGCGTCGTCGGGCGGCTGTGCAAGGGGCATGTCTTGCTCGCGCCGGCGGTAAATCAGCAGGCAACCCTTCACACCCAAACTCTGCGGATCAATGCCGTGCGCCTTGCAGACCCCAGGAATGCCCTTCTCCAGTTCGTGCATGCTCGTCTGGATGTTACGTGCCCGCAGCGCTCGTTCGTAATTTTCCAGCTGAAGGACCTTCACGACGTCGATCGAAGCCAAACCACCGCCCACCACAAGAGCTTCGTCGGGCGTCTCATATCGAGGGCCGTCGTAGTTTTTTTCGTTCTTATGGTTGTACCAGTAGATGAACGGATTTTGATACACCAAGCCTTTGTCGGCGAACTTTTCAGCTCCGGGCACTCCCAAATCCCTGTCTCGCCACGCGCCGTTCGCCAGGATGACGGCCGAGAATCCCCAGTTGTTGCAGAGATCCTGAAAATCGATGTCGCGGCCGAGCTTGGTCGAGGGAACAAAGTGAACGCCCGGTTTCTTGAGTCGCGCATCGATCCGCGCATACTCCTGCTTTCGCTGTTCGACGTGCCAGCGCGGCAAGCCATCCTCGATTTTCCCGTAGGGCCGCTTGTTTTGTTCGAATACCGCGACCTCGACGCCATGGTCGGCAAGGATTTCCGCGGAGACCGATCCAGACACCGCACCACCCACCACCGCGACAAAATAGCGGCCGTTGTTCGCCGTTGCCACTCTCAGGCCTCCGCCTGGCGTTCGAAAGCACGGGGATTGTACACCGCGCGGCATTCTTTCAGGCGGCGATACCAGCCGCCGATAGCGATGATGCGAAAGGAGCCGCGATTGGTCGAGCGTAGCTTAATCTGATATAGTTCGCGCTCTGAGGGATTGACGGGAATGGGGCGCCTCATCGCGATCGATGACGCGCGGTCTTCGGAGGGGGTGGCGCGATGCACGTTGGCTACGGATCGGGTTTCCAACACTTGGCCGGCTATTCCGACCGGCAGTTCTTGCGCGAAGAACTGGGCAATTGCGAGATGGCGGAGTCGTGGGGCTTTGACTCGGTCTGGGCCACCGAACATCACTTCGACAACTACTCCATCAGCCCTGACGTCTGCCAGTTGCTTTCGTATCTGGCGGGCAAGACAAAACGCATAAAGCTGGGTTCGATGGTAATCGTGGTGCCTTGGCACGATCCGATGCGCCTGGCCGAGCAGATTTCGCTGCTCGACCATGTGTCCGGCGGTCGCTATATCCTGGGGGTCGGCCGTGGCTTGGCCCGCCGGGAGTTTGAAGGATTTCGCATCGATCAAAGTGAGGGACGCGGCCGGTTCGACGAATATACGAAGCTCGTGCTGGACGCTCTCGAGACCGGCTACATGGAAGGCGGGGAAACCGTAAGGCAGCCGCGTCGCGAAATCCGCCCGAGACCGTTCAAATCCTTTCACGGGAGAAAATTTGCGGCTGCCGCTTCTCGCGATTCTGTACCCGTGGTCGCCAAACTCGGCTTGGGTCTTCTGGTGATCCTCCAGAAGCCCTGGGATCAGGTGTCCGCCGATCTGGCCACCTACCACAAGCTTTGGGCCGAATTCCATCCGAATCAGGCGCCGCCCAAACCTTTCTGTTCAGGCTTCTGTTTTGTAGATGAGAGCGCCGATCGCGCACACGAATTGGCTCATAAGTATCTCGCCGCCAACTATCGTGCCGCCCTCATCCATTACGAGATGTTTGGCAAGCACTTTGAAACCATCAAGGGCTACGAGCGCTATGCTGACATGAGCAAATATCTGAATTCAATCGGCGAGGACAAAGCCGTGCAGGACTACATTGCCCTGATGCCCTGGGGCACGCCGCAGCAAGTGCTCGAGAAATTCGAAAAAATGAAGGGTCTGACAGACATGCAGGGCATCATGCCGAACTTTTTCTTCGGTGGAATGCCCTACGAAGAGGCGCGGCGGAATGTGCAGTGCTTCGTAAGGCACTGCCTGCCGGAGATGAAGAGCTGGCCATCTGCGACGCTGGAGGAACCGAAGGAGTTGGCCCTCGCGGAGGCGTAGCGAACTCTGGATTGGATTCGGCCTGGAAAAGGGGGCGACTCGATACGAGTCGCCTCTTCTGTTTCAGAGCCGAATCTATCGTCAATCGCGATTCGGTTTGAAATAAACGGCCGCGAGCGGTGGCAGCCGCAGCTTGATCGAATACGGTCGGTCATGCCATGGAATCGGCTCCGCCTGAACTCCGCCGGCATTTCCGATGTCACTGCCTTCGTAGTATGTCGAGTCCGTATTCAAGATCTCTCGGTAGAAGCCGGGACGCGGGACGCCCACTCGATAGTCTTCGCGCATCACCGGCGTGAAGTTACAGACTGCGACAACAAAATCCTCAGCATCTCGTGCCCGTCGCAGGAAGGAAAGAACGCTCGATGCCGCATCGTTGGGTTCAATCCACTCGAAGCCCGACCATTCGAAATCGACTTCGTGCAGCGCTCGCTCTCGTGTATGCAAGCGATTCAGATCACCGACCAGCCGCTGAATGCCTCGGTGCGGCGGAGAATTTTCCAGCGCCCACTCGACCGAACCTGCCTCCCAGAATTCACCGCGCTGGCCCAGTTCGCTGCCCATGAACAGCAGCTTCTTACCCGGATGGGCGTACAGATAACCGAGGAACACACGCAAGTTGGCAAACTTCTGCCAGTCGTCGCCCGGCATCTTTTCGAGCAGCGCGCGCTTGCCGTGCACCACTTCGTCGTGTGAAATCGGCAGCACGAAGTTTTCATGGAAGGCATACAGCATCGAAAATGTCAGTTGATTGTGGTGGTACTGCCGGTGAATCGGATCGAGCGACATGTATTTCAGCACGTCGTTCATCCATCCCATGTTCCATTTCAGATCGAAGCCGAGTCCCCCAACGTAGGTGGGACGCGAGACAGCGGGCCACGAGGTTGACTCCTCTGCAATCATCAGCGCTCCGGGATGCCGCACGTGTAAAACCTCGTTCAGCCGCCGGATGAATGCGATCGCCTCCAGGTTCTCACGTCCTCCATACTGATTTGGGATCCATTCTCCCGGCTGCCGCGAATAGTCCAAATAGAGCATCGACGCCACGGCATCCACGCGCAGCCCATCGATGTGATACTTGTCGATCCAGAACAATGCGTTCGCTAGCAAGAAATTCTGCACTTCATTGCGGCCGTAATTGAAGACCAGCGTGCCCCAATCGGGATGAGCACCGCGGCGCGGATCCTCGTGCTCATAGACGTGCGTGCCGTCGAAAAACGAGAGGCCGTGTGCATCGCGGGGAAAGTGCGCGGGCGTCCAGTCGAGAATCACGCCGATGCCTTGCTGGTGGCATCGGTCCACAAAGTACATGAAGTCGGCCGGCGTCCCGTATCGGCTGGTGACCGCGTAGTAGCCAACCGTTTGATAGCCCCACGAAGCGTCGAGCGGATGCTCCATAATCGGCATCAATTCGATATGCGTATAGCCCAGTTGCTTAACGTAGGGGATCAACTCCTCGGCGAGTTCTCGATACGTGAGCCAGCGGTCGCCCTCCGAGGTCTTTCGGCGCCAGGAGCCTGCGTGGACCTCATAGGTCGACATGGGTGAGTGCAACCAGTCCCGCGATGCGCGGGCGGCGAGCCATTCGGCGTCGTTCCATTGATAGCCATCGATGCCGCACACAACCGAGGCGCTATTCGGGCGAAGCTCCGACGCGAAACCATACGGATCGGCCTTCAGCCCAAGGTGGTCTCCGGAACGCGACAGAATCTCGAACTTGTACAGGGTGCCGTTACCGACCTCGGGCAGAAAGATTTCCCAGACGCCGCCCGCGCCCCTGTTGCGCATGGCGTGGACACGCCCGTCCCACGAGTCGAAATCCCCCACAACGCTCACACGCTTTGCGTTCGGCGCCCAAACTGCGAATTGAACGCCGCGCACGCCTTCCATTTCCCGAACGTGCGCGCCAAGCTTTTCGTAGTTCTGGTAGTGCGTGCCTTCGCCGATGAGGTAGAGGTCATAGTCGGATAGGACCGGCCCGAACGCGTATGCGTCGTATGCCTCGAGCTCGTTTCCATCGGCAAAGCGAAAGCGTAAGCGGTACTTCACCGGGCTGATCGGTTGACCGGCGAGAAATTCCAAGGCTTCTGGCGGAAACGTCGCTTCGAACATGCCGTTTGAATGAAGCTGAGCGGCCGGATAGACCCTGCGATCCGCTCCCCAGACAACCTCGACGGATCTGGCATTGGGCCGGAAAACTCGGATGGCCAGCCGCGACGCGCCTTCGCGCTCGATCCAATGGGGACCTAGAATTTGAAAAGGGTCGCCATGTTCGCCGCGAGCAATGGCTTCGATTTGCTTTCGGAAGGCGTCCGAAAGAGGCGAGCGTTGCGTCGATATCTGTTCAGCGTCGCGCATGCGCGATGAGCCTGAGGATCTCCAGCGCACCCATCTTACCGAACTGCAATCCTTGCACAAAATATGGGTTGCGGGGGAGTCCGGATCCGAGCCCATTTTCGGAACTCGACAGGATCCGCAAGTCGCTTGGAATCAATAGATGCGTTTGGTACGAACGTACCATTGTTGGTCTGAATCGCAGCGGCTATACATGGGACCGGGGTCCTCTTGGGAGCGCTGTTCCGCTCCGGTTCTCCAGGTGCGCTCTAGGCCTATGTCGAGTCGAACAGCGACGCTTCGTCCCAAGCAAAACGGCTCCTCGCGCGCAGCCCGGAAACCGGGCCCTCAGGTCCAAGGAAGCGCGTCCACCTCTTGCGCCCCTCCCTCCGATGCAAATTTCGAGCTCTTGTTTTCGAGCAATCCCCATCCGATGTACGTGTGCGACAGCCACTCGCTCCAAATCTTAGCGGTTAATGCCGCGGCAATTCGGACTTACGGCTACTCGCGCGATGAGTTCCTCCGGATGAAGGTAACCGAAATTCGTCCCGCGGAAGACGTGCCGCGCCTGCTGGATTCCATGAAGAAACACGGCGCGCCCGTCAGCTATCGCGGGCGATGGCGGCACCGCCGAAAGAACGGAGAAATCTTCGAAGCCGAAATCACGACGCAGCGCATTCAATTTTCTGGTCATGACGCGGTCCTGGCTGTCGCGCAGGACATCAGCGAGCGCCGCGCGGCGGAGCAGAAGATTGCCGAGCACGCCGCGTTTGTGCAGGCGCTCACCGAAAACAACCCGCTGGCGGTGGTTGCCGTTGATCTGGACCGTCGGGTGACGATGTGCAACCCGGCCTTCGAACGGCTTTTCGGCTATTCATTGGAAGAAATCCGAGAAAAGGAACTCGGCTCGCTTCTAGCACCACCAGGAGGCGAGGGCGATATGAACGGTTTGCTCGGTCGTGCAATGGATGGTGAAATCGTCCGCGTGACCACGAAGCGCCGGCGCCGGAACGGTTCGCTGGTCGACGTGCGCGCGATCGGCGTCCCGCTCTTGGTCAATAGCAAGTTGACTGGGACGTTTGCAATGTACGAGGACATCTCAGAGCGGAGCCGGGCGGAAGAGGCCCAGCGCCGCGCCGAGCACAAATACAAGCGGATTTTCGAAAATGCTGTTGAGGGCTTTTTCGAGTCCACTCCTGAGGGACGCTTCGTGGCGGTGAATCCCGCGATGGCCCGAATTGCGGGTTATTCGTCACCTGCCGAGATGATCGAAGACGTTCGTGACATTGGCAAGCAGCTTTACGCCGACCCGGACGACCGGAAAGAGGTTCTTCGCCGCCTCGAACAGCGTGGCATTCTCGAAGGATACGAATGCCACATGCTGCGAAAAGACGGCAGCAAGATCTGGGTATCGCTAAACGCACGCGCGATTCGCGACGCGAGCGGCAAGATCGTCAGCCATGACGGCACCGCGGAAGACATTACGGGACGTAAGCGCGCTCAGTTGGAACGAAACGTAACGACGGAGATCATTGAAGCCGTCAGCGTCACGGACAATCTTGACGAGCTTCTGCGTCGCATCCACTCCGCTCTCACCGAGGTGCTGGACGCAGACAACTGTTTCGTCGCACTTCACGATCCCGCGACCGGCCTCTTCCATTTCCCGTTGTTCGTGGACAAGTACGATACGGCCCCGCCACCCCAGAAGTTGGACCGTAGTTGCACCGCCTATGTCTTTCGCAGTGGCCGCGCGATGACGATCTCGCAAAGGGAATTCGATGAGCTCGCCAGCCGCGGGGAAGTCGAGCTCGTCGGCACTCAATCCGCCTCGTGGCTCGGGGTGCCGCTGCGCACGCCTTCCAGTACGATAGGTGTCTTGGTCGTCCAGAACTACCAGCGTGAAAATGCCTACGATGCGCGCGACATCCAGTTCCTCTCTTCGGTAGGCGGGCAGATCGCGCTCGCGATCGAGCGGAAGCGCGCCGAAGAGCGGGTCCGCGAAAGTGAAGCGCGCCTGCGTGTGCTCGTCGAACAACTTCCGGCTATCCTCTGGACTGTCGACCGAGATCTTCATTTTACTTCGGCGCTCGGAATGGGGCTGGCGCAGTTGGGACTTAGGCCGAACCAGCTTGTGGGCATGTCGCTCACCGAATACTTTCAGACAAGCGATCCTGATTTCTCGCCGATAGCAGCCCATCAGCGCGCGATCTGCGGAGAACGCGTTCCGTTCACGCTTGAATGGAAAGACCATTCGTATGTTTGCCACGTTGAACCCTTGCGGGATTCAACCGGGCAAATTCACGGCACGATCTGCATGGCCCTGGACGTGACCGACCGCAGAAAGCTTGAGGAGCAGTTCCGGCAGGCACAGAAGATGGAGGCCGTGGGCCGCCTCGCAGGAGGCATCGCCCACGACTTTAACAACCTGTTGATGGTGATCCAGGGTTATGCGGATTTGCTGGCGGAGCGCCTGCCGGCCGGTGAATCCTTGCGCCGCAATGCCGAGCAGATCCAGGTGGCGGCGCAGCGCGCGGCAGGCCTCACTCAACAGTTGCTGGCCTTCAGCCGCAAGCAGATCCTGGCGCCGAAGGTGCTGAACGTTCATTCCGTCGTCTTCGACATGGAGAAAATGCTGCGTCGCGTAATCGGCGAAGATATCGAGTTGAAAACCTCTTCCACGCCCGACCTTTGGCTCGTCAAGGCGGACCGCGGCCAGATCGAGCAAGTCATCATGAATCTTGCCGTGAATGCGCGCGACGCCATGCCGCACGGCGGTCGGCTGACCATCGAGACAGCAAACGTGGAATTCGAGGCGTCCGTATCGCATCCTTCGACGGCCATACCACCCGGGAGATACGTGATGCTCGCCGTCACCGATAACGGCTGCGGCATGGACGATAAGACCAAGGGGCATATCTTCGAGCCCTTCTTTACAACCAAGGAAAAAGGCAAGGGCACCGGGCTGGGTCTCGCAACCGTGTACGGCGTCGTCAAGCAGAGCGGCGGATTCGTTTGGGTGTATAGCGAGCTCGGCCACGGTACAACCTTCAAGATCTACCTCCCCCAAATCGAGGACGAAATTCCAATCGGGGCTCGCGATTCCGGCGCGGGTTCCCGCAACTTGCCGAAAGGCTCGGAGGTTGTCCTCCTTGTAGAAGACGAAGTCGGTGTCCGCGAGTTGGCTCGCGAGTACCTGCAGATGAGTGGCTACGAGGTGCTGGTGGCGGAAGACGGTCACACCGCCCTCGAACTGGCCGCGATGCACGCTGGACAGATTCATCTCCTGATGACCGATGTCGTCATGCCGGGCATCAATGGCCGCGAACTGGCCGAGCGCGTCAGCAAGCTCCGCCCCGATATCAAGGTTCTGTACATGTCTGGTTACACGGATCAAGCCATCACGCAGCATGGAGTGCTCGGAGACGATGTAGTTCTTCTTCAGAAGCCTTTCACTTTGACCGCTCTGGCTTCGAAACTTCGCGAAATCTTCGCTGCCGAGCCCGTTCACTAGCTGTTGGTTGCTTCCATTCCCGAAGCATGGGTTTGCGCGGCTTTTTGCCCCGAATCGGCACACTTGCGCTGCCTCGAAGCACTCCGCTGATGGGTTGCCCTAGCTTTCCGATTTGTCTGCGGTGGTAACGAACGCAGAACTCTTGTGCTGCCAGCATCTTCTCTCGGCACGATGCTGCAATTGCCCTTGACACAAATCTGGCGATTCGCGTGCCACTGTTTTCCACGGTTGACGACGGCCGTCGTCAGTCCGAAATCAACTCAAGGGGGAAGGGCAATGGACATCAGCACGATGCAGGTTCGGCAAACTTACCAAAGTGAAGTCACGGAGGAATGCATCGCAGAACGGCGGTTGTGGCTCGCCGTGATTGCACTCGCGATGGAAGACTGGCGGTTCGGTACGCTTCGAGCACGGCGTGAGGCTCAAAAGTTTCTTTTCGATGACGCGGAAGACTTCGCGAATGTCTGCGCTCGCGCAGGGCTCGACGCGGCTAACCTGCGCAGCAGGCTCGCGAAAATCGGACGCAAGATCGCGCTCCAGGGCCCGTGGGAAGCGCCGCTTGCGGCCTGAACCATGAGAGGACGGCACGCACAGTTCGCCGTGCCGCTCGCTGCGAGGCCGATATGTTTGCCAGAACTGCAGCTGCGGCGAAGAATCCTCCGGCGAAGCTCCTTCCGATATCGTAGAATCGCTTTGCGCCGTGCGTCGCGCAAGCGTGATGGCCTCTCCATCGAACCAGACCCCTTGCCCCGAAAAACGTCTTCTGGTCTGCTGCGCGCGGACGCACATGCAGCCCACCATCGCGGAAGAAATTCGGACTCTCGTCACCGGGCCGATCGATTGGGATTTCCTGATCCAGGAAGCGGCTGACTATTCGGTGACTCCGCTGCTTTGCCGTCAGCTTCCTGCAGTCGCAGCGGATCTTCTTGATCCTTCCCGTACTCAACGCATGAAAGAGATCATGCGCGCCAATGCGATGCGCAACCTAGTTCTCACGGCCGAGCTGTTCACGATTCTGAATCTGCTTTCCTCCGAAGGAATCGAGGCAATTCCCTACAAGGGGCCGGTGCTGGCCGCGCAGGCTTACGGAGACGTTGCACTCCGCGATTTCGAAGATCTCGACATCGTCTTGCGGCAGCGCGATATGGCCAAAGCAAACGAGATCATGACCTCTCTCGGCTATCGCCCGAAATATCCGTGGATTCTATCGGCGGAGGCGACCGCTTCCCTCGTTCCAGGAGAGTACAACTATCGGGACGAGCCGCGGCGCATGATGATCGAGCTGCATACGGAACGTACGCTTCGACATTTTCCCCTGCCGCCCAACCTGGACGACCTCGCAAGTCGTCTGGTGCCCATCTCGGTCGGCGGCCGCGACCTGCTCACATTCTCGTCTGAAGACATGCTTTTGTTGCTCTGCATTCACGGCTCGAAGGACTTTTGGGAGAGATTGTCTTGGATAGCGGACGTCGCGGAATTCGTCCAAGCGTACCCGGCTCTCAACTGGGATGTGTGCCTGCGCCGCGCGCAATCGTGGCGTGCTCAACGGATGCTCAATGTCGGTCTCGCTCTTGCGGTCCGGTTTTTCAACCTGCAATTGCCGCTCGAAATCCGTTCTCGCGTTCGGGCGGACTCGGCCGTGCAATCGGTCGCGTCGCAGGTCGAGCGTCGGCTTCTCGCGCGTCAGCGGCCCGAACTCGGCGGAGTGGGGCGCTTCAACTTTCGTCGCGCCATGTTGGAAGGCGTTTTCGCAGGTTGGCGTTATTCACTCCGGCTCGCAACGGTCCCCTCGGAAGACGACTGGTCCATGATGCGGCTTCCGAATCCTCTTGCACCTTTGTATGTCGCGTTGCGGCCCTTGCGCTTGCTCCGCAGGTACGGAATTTCGAATGCTGCGGTCGCGCCCGGACCCATCCCTCGCAAGAAAGCATCCAATTAGCCCGGAAAGCGGGTATCGGGCGCAGCGAAAGGAGAAGTCCGTTATGGATTTGGGCCTCAAAGGCAAGACGGTCCTTGTCACCGGATCGAGTAAAGGAATTGGCCGCTCGATTGCGTTCGCGTTTGTGCGCGAAGGCTGCAACGTCGTCATCAACGGCCGTCACCGCAACGAACTCGAAGCGACCGCTGCGGAAATGCGTTCGGCGGGTGGCTCGGTGCACCCTCTCGTTGCCGACGTCACCGAAAGCGAAGGCGCCAAGCGGACTGTCGACGAAACGGTAGCACACTTCGGCGCGATCCACGTTCTCGTCAACAACGCGGGCGGCGTCGGCCGCTTTGCCGCATTTGACGACCTCACGGATGACGAATGGCTCGATGTGTTCAAGCTCAACGTGCTTTCCGCGGTCCGGGCGACGCGCGCTGCGTTGCCTCACATGCAGAAGCAGAGATGGGGTCGGATCATCAACATCTCTTCCGAATCAGGCACTCAGCCCGATCCCCTCATGCCTCATTACAACGCGTCCAAGTCTGCCCTCAATAGCCTCACGAAGAGTCTTTCGAAGGCCTATGGCAAGGACGGAATCCTGATCAACACCGTCTCGCCCGCCTTCATTCGCACGCCTATTGTCGAACAACTCTTCGAGCAGCAGGCGAAGGCTCGCGGGGTCTCTCCAGATCAGATGGAGCAAATCCTCCTGCGAGAGTTCCGCCCGAATATCGTTCTCGGGCGCGCAGGTAGATCGGACGAAACGGCTGGCGTCGTCGTCTTTCTCGCATCGGAGCAGGCCTCTTTCATCACCGGCTCCAACTATCGGGTTGACGGCGGCTCCGTCGCGAGCCTCTAGAAGTTTTTCTACGGTGTGACTTTTTGCAATTGTCCGCATCTTACAGTGGAGAAAAAAGGGAGTTTCGCGTCACCGCTGTCAGTGAGGTAAAATCTCAATTCGGATCGCTCAGGAGGACTCATGACTCTGATCGTTAAGCCTGATAGCGGCAATCGCGACTCCAGCCAAGCCGAAAACCCACTCAAAGCCCTCATTAACTTCGGCCAGTCTGTTTGGCTCGATTACATTCGTCGCGACCTGATGTCCACTGGCGAGCTCGCGCGCCTCATCGAAAACGACGGCCTCCGTGGCATGACCTCGAACCCAGCTATTTTCGAGAAAGCCATCGCCGGCAGCGCCGACTATGCACAGAGTTTGCGTGAACTCGCACAGCGCAAAGATCTCAATGCCACTGGCATCTACGAACAGCTCGCCATTCGCGACATTCAGGACGCGGCCGATGCGCTCCGGCGCGTCTACGATCAGACGAAACGCCGCGACGGCTACGTCAGCCTCGAAGTCTCACCCTATCTCGCGCACAAGACCCGCGAAACAATCGACGAAGCAGTGCGCCTGTGGAGAGCCGTCGGCCGCGACAACGTCATGATCAAAGTTCCGGGAACTCCGGAAGGCATTCCCGCGATTCGTGAGCTGATCGGGCGTGGCATCAACATCAACGTCACGCTGCTCTTCGCGCAGGATGTCTACGAACGCGTCGCCGATGCATTTATCGGCGGTGTTGAAGATCTTGCCAGGAACGGCGGCGATCTCAGCCGTATCGCGAGCGTCGCGAGCTTCTTTGTAAGCCGCATCGACACGCTGATTGATGGCAAGCTCGCCGACATGATCAAGAATCCGTCATCGAGCTCCGATCCCGGCTTGGCGCGCGGCCTGCAGGGAAAGGTGGCGATCGCCAACGCGAGGCTAACCTATCAGAAATACAAAGAAATCTTCAGCGGTCCCCGTTGGCAGGCGCTTGCAGCGCGCGGAGCGGCCACGCAGCGCGTCCTCTGGGCCAGCACCGGCACGAAGAATCCGGCCTATAGCGATGTGCTCTATATTGACGAGCTGATCGGTTCCGATACTGTGAATACAATCCCGCCGGCCACCTACGACGCATTCCGCGACCACGGTCATCCGCGCGCCAGTCTTGAAGAGAATATCGATGCGGCCCGTAAGACGATGTCCGATCTCGCCCGCGCCGGCATCTCGATGAAGGCCGCGACGGACAAGCTCACTGAAGATGGCGTGAAGCTCTTTGCCGATGCGTTCGATCAACTCCTCGCCGCGGTTGAGAAGCAAGCCAAGAGCGCCGCAACTTCTCCGGCATCGCGATGAGCGGCCCCAGCCCTGCCACGAGTGGCAGCCTGCCCCAGCCTTTGGCACAGGCCGTCAAAGCGACGCTCGACGACTGGAAAGCTGGTAACAAGGTCCAGCGCCTCTGGTCGCGAGACGCCTCGCTCTGGACCGATTCCGACGAAAGCAAATGGCTCGGTTGGCTGGGGATCGTCCGGGAGCAGATCGCCGATAGTCAACGCTTTCAGAAAATTGCAGCAGAGATTCGTGCGGCCGGATTCACCCACGCAGTCCTGCTCGGTATGGGCGGCTCCAGCCTTTGCGTTGAAGTCCTGAAGCTCACGTTTGGGAACATTGGTGGATTCCCGCAAGTTCTCGTTCTCGATTCCACGTCTCCGGCGCAGATCAAGACACTCGAATCAAAGCTCGACATCGCCAAGACGGTCTTTATTGTTTCGAGCAAATCCGGCAGCACGCTCGAGCCGAATATTTTCAAGCAATATTTCTTTGAACGCGCGAAACAAGCCGTCGGTGCGGCTGCGGCAGGGAAGCATTTCATCGCCATCACTGATCCCGGCTCGCATATGCAGAGGGTCGCCGAGGGCGACGGCTTCCGTCATGTTTTCTTTGGCCTGTCTTCGATCGGCGGGCGCTATTCGGCGCTATCAGACTTCGGAATGATCCCCGGCGCGATTCAGGGACTCGACATCGCCAAATTCCTCGACCGCACAGACAAGATGGTTCGCGCGTGCGGCCCGTCCACGCCTGCTGACCAGAATCCCGGGGTTATTCTCGGCGCCACGCTGGGCACGCTTGCGAAAGCTGGCCGCGACAAGGTGACGATTTTCACCTCGCCAGGCATTTCAGACCTTGGCGCGTGGCTCGAGCAGTTGCTTGCCGAATCGACAGGCAAAGAAGGCCACGGCCTGATTCCTGTGGACCGTGAGCGGATCGGTCCTCCCGGCGTGTACGGCAATGATCGCGTCTTCGCCTACCTGCGTCTCGCGGCTGCGCCTGACCCGCAACAGGATGCCGCAGTCGATGTTCTCGAAAAGGCGGGCCAGCCTGTCATCCGCATTGACGTGCCGGAAATCTACGATTTGGGTCAGGAGTTTTTCCGCTGGGAGGTCGCTACAGCGGTCGCAGGCTCCGTGATCGGTATCAACGCGTTCAACCAGCCCGACGTCGAAGCAAGCAAGATCGAGACGCGCAAGCTCACCGAGCAGTACGAACAATCCGGCTCACTTCCGCCTGAGTCTCCGTTTTTCCAGGAGAGCGGCATCAATCTGTTCACGGACGAAAAAAACGCCGCGGCTCTGAAACAAGCCGCCGGTTCGAATGCGACGCTCGCCGCGCTATTGCGTGCGCACCTCGGTCGCCTGAAGGTCGGCGATTATTTCGCCGTGCTCGGCTATATCGAGATGAACGATGCGAACGAATCGCAGCTTCAGTCCATCCGTCACGCGGTCCGCGACAGGAGGAGCGTCGCGACCTGCCTCGGCTTTGGCCCGCGTTTTCTCCACTCCACCGGCCAGGCCTACAAAGGCGGACCGAATTCCGGCGTTTTCCTGCAAATCACCAGCGACGATGCCGCCGATCTTCCCGTTCCCGGCCAGAAATACACGTTCGGCGTCGTAAAGGCAGCGCAGGCCCGCGGCGATTTCCAGGTCCTCGCTGAACGCAACCGCCGCGCGCTTCGCGTGCATCTCGGCCCGGACATTGCCGCGGGCCTCGCCAAGCTTCAACAAGCCGTGCAGCAAGCGCTCTCCTGAGCGAGCTTGTCAACTGTCGAAAAAAATTGAGAGGAAAGTCACAATCCTCACGGCAAGGTGCGCCAACCTGATCACGGGCGTCTCGTTCCAGTGTCCGCGATAATTCTTACGTAGCCGGTCGAATCCCGCATTCATACGCACCCGGTTCTGTGTTACCGTCGCGAAGTGCAGCCTGTCTCAGGCCGCTGCATTCAGATTGGCGATTCCGATTCTTCGGCGGACACTTATGCGACTGATTGCAGCGGCGCTTCTGTTTCTTGCCGTGTGCCACACTGCCAAGGCTCAGGCGACGGGCGAGCCAACACTATCGGCGGAACTGCTTCAGAAGGGCGCCTGGGAATTTGGACCCGAGATTGGTGGTGGCCCGAGCACCCGGTACAACATTCCCGCCACCGCGCAGTTTCTCTATTTCGGCGGTCGCATCGGCCGCGTTCTTTCAGGTCCGCGCCTGCATGATTGGCGTCGCGGCAGATTCGAGATGGCAGCGGACATTCTTCCGTTCTACAAGGCCTATACTTCCGGCGGAACTGTGTATGGCGGAAGCTTCAGACCCCTCGTCTGCCAGTGGAACTTCGAAGGCGGCCGGCACGTGGCGCCGTACATCTCTCTATCTGGGGGAGTACTCTTCACGACTCGCAACATTCCGCCTGGCAATACGTCGCCGGTAAACTTCACTCCGGGGGGAGCGTTTGGCACACGCGTATTCACGGGCCATCGGGCTGCCATTTTCATCGAGACCAGCGTCCTCCACATGTCCAACGCCGATCTGGGTGTCCGCAATCCCGGCTACCCTGTCTCCATCCTTTTCAACGTTGGTTACACTTGGTTCAAAAGACCGAAGTAGATTTCGAGTCGTGAATTTGGGCGCAGCTATTGTTGTCCGGATCGTTGCGCTTGCGTTCGTTGCACGGGTCGCTCGGCAGCAAGTGAGCCCGCAGGATTGTGTGCTTGCGCTCGCCGCGCTCTCCGCTAAGATGGACCCGATGAGTATGTCATCTGGGTATCGACAAGCTGCGAGCGTTCGCGCCGGAGCCGGATTCCTACTCGACAATGCCTGCCGAGTAGAATGCCCTCTAACTTATTCAAAACAAACGATGGATGCTTCAGCTACCCAACAATTTTTCCAGGGGTTGGAAAGCAATCCTATGGAAAGGCACTGCTGATGGAGGCTCCTGACACACCTCACGTCGAGCAGGAACCTCAGGGCACGCCGGCCGGCCCCTGCGCGATGGTGATTTTCGGAGCGGGCGGCGACCTCGCCAAGCGGATGCTGATCCCGGCAATTTACAACCTCGCAAAAAGCAAGCTGCTGCCCGAACAATTCGCGATCGTGGGCGTGTCCATCGAGCCGTTTTCCATAGACGAATTTCGCTCGCGGGCCACCGGAAATATCCGCGAGTTTTCGAAGACCCCCGTGGACCCTGAATCGTGGGACTGGTTTGTCAAGCGCCTCTACTACGTCTCCGGCGATTTTTGCGATTCGAAGATCTACGAAAAGTTGAAAGAAACTCTCAGCCAAGTCGACAAAGAGCAAAACACAGAAGGGAACTGCCTCTTCTATCTCGCAACGAGCCCTGAATTCTTCCCGATTGTGGTTCAGCAATTGGGAGTCGCAGGCCTAACGACGGAAGGCAATCACACTTGGAGGCGAGTGGTCATCGAAAAGCCCTTCGGCCACGATCTGCCATCCGCCATTGAACTGAATCATGCCGTTGGCCAAGTCTTGAGCGAGAAGCAAACCTACCGCATTGACCACTATCTCGGGAAGGAAACCGTTCAAAACCTGCTTGCGTTTCGGTTCGCCAACGGCATTATCGAGCCCGTCTGGAACCGGCGCTACGTGGACCACGTGCAGGTTACCGTGGCCGAGGAATTGGGAGTCGAGTTGCGCGGCGGATATTACGAGACGGCCGGGGCGTTGCGCGACATGGTGCCCAATCACATTTTCCAGCTCATCACTCTCAGCGCGATGGAGCCGCCGATCTCCTTTGACGCGGATGCCGTGCACGATGAACAGATCAAGGTTCTGCGCGCGATTCAGCCCTTCAGCCCGGAGCGTGTGTTGGACCACGCGGTTCGCGGCCAGTACGGCGAAGGAACAATGGGCGGGAAGCACATGGTCGCCTACCGAGCCGAGCCCCACGTCGCACCCGACTCTCAGACGCCCACCTACGTCGCGATGGCCTTGCAGATTGATAGCTGGCGCTGGGCTGGCGTGCCGTTCTATCTCCGCACCGGCAAGCGGATGTCCAGGCGAGTGACGCAGATCGTGATTCGGTTTCGCCGTCCGCCCCTTGTCCTCTTCCGCAAGACTTCCGTCGACAAAATCACGCCCAACGAACTTGTGATCAACATCCAGCCGGACGAAGGCATTTCTCTCAGTTTCGAGGCCAAAATTCCTGGACCGGCGGTGCGCCTGGGTGCGGTCAACATGGATTTTCAGTATTCCGACTATTTTGGCACCACCCCTTCGACCGGGTACGAGACTCTGATCTACGACTGCATGATGGGCGACCCTACTTTGTTTCAGCGAGCAGACATGGTGGAGGCTTCATGGACCGTCGTCCAACCGGTCCTCGATGTCTGGAAAGCTCTCCCTCCGCGCGATTTTCCCAATTACGCTGCGGGGACATGGGGCCCAGCGCAGGCTGACGAGCTGCTCCATCGCGACGGGCGCGAATGGCGCGACCCTACGCGTCATAACGGTCTCCAGCATGCCGCCAATCGCGGCGCGCAAGCTGCCCCGGCGAGCGACCCTCGATGACAAACAGTCGAAAGAAAAAAACGCATTGGGTGGCACCGCAAATGCTGGTTTTCGCGCCGGTGTGGTGAACCTTTTTTGCTATAATCCGGCACACCCTTTGGGGAAAGCGGAGTAAGTAGTAGACATCTCATGGACTTCGACCACCTAGTCACTTTTGTAGAAATTGCCAAGCAGGGGAGCTTTTCGCGCGCGGGACAGAAGCTGTACCGTTCACAGCCGGCCGTCAGCGCCCAAATCCGCCAGCTCGAGCAGGAGTACGGCCAGAAGCTTTTCGACCGCGTTGGCAAGTCCGTCCGGCTCACGGTTGCGGGCGAGACGCTCCTTGAATATGCCGGCAAGCTGCTCACGCTGCGCAATGAATCTTTGCGCGCCGTCGCCGATCAGTCCGCGACCCCGCATGGCACGCTTGCGATAGGCGCCAATGAAGCCACATGTCTCTACGTGCTGCCCGATATTTTCGCGGAATACAATCGCCGCTTTCCGGGCGTGCAGATCAGCATCTACCGCAACTTCAGCCACAAAGTGCTCGAGAAAGTGGAGGACGGCACGGTCGACGTGGGAATAGTCACCCTGCCCGTGAAGTCGCCCAGCTTGAAGGTGCACTCGATTTTCCGGGATCGATTGATGCTGATGGTGAGTCCTTCGAATCCGCTGGCATCCTACAAGACCGTGCGCACCAGCGACGTCGCCGAGCAGCCGCTGATTTTTCCGAAGATGGGGTTCACGCGTCAGGTCCTCGACAAGCAGTTTCGCCCTTTCCGCTCGCGACTTCGCATCACGATGGAACTGGCAAGTGTCGGCATGATCAAGCGGTTTGTGGTCGCTGGGCTGGGAGTGTCTGTAATCAGCGAGAGCTTCGCGCAAGACGAAGTCCGCGCCGGCCAGGCGAAGCTGGTCCCGATTTCCGACATGGAAGTCTGGCGAGAACTGGGAATTGTGTACCGGCGCGACCGCACACTGCCGCGTTCGGCGTCTGCATTTGTCGCGCTCGTTCGCCACGGCGTAAGCGCCGCTGGAGGCGAGCACGGTGACGCCGCCCGCGCTGCACACCACCGCTAGCCATTAGGTGTAGAATCTGGGTACGCCCCCGCGGGACGAATCTCTAACCTACCGCTGTTCCGTCTGGCCGAGGGAGGACTGACATGGCAACGACCTCTGTGCAGCGTCCGTCGCAAACTCTGCTCGATTCCGTACTGAATCCGCTGGGGCAGCCCACGGGCGTGTTCGAGCCGTTGTCGATGGCGCCACGCCTCGACACGTTGAACGGCAAGACCGTCTACCTCGTGGATGTAGGGTTTGCCGGCGGCTACGAATTCTTGGAAGAATTAAGGGCCTGGTTCCATCGCAACATGGCCGGCGTTAACACGGTGCTCCGCCGCAAGCGCGGCAACATGTTTTTGGACGACCCTGATCTGTGGGCCGAGGTGAAGGATAAGGGGCACGCTGTTATCTTCGGCGTCGGCGGTTGAGATGGCTGTTCGGCGAGTGTCGCCGAGCATTGCAGAAAGCTAGAACACTCCTTCGGAATCCCCACGGCTCCGATTACGACCGCGCGATTCGCCGATTTCATCGAGCACGACTCGCGCAACCACGGGATGAATCTGCGCTTCAGCTTCACGCCGTACCCAGTTGTTGGCATGCCGCGAGCGACGTTGCGTCGCTATATCGAAGGCGACGATCCTGTGTCAGCAAAGCCATTCGCACAAGAGCTGATCAATGCACTCACGCAACCGCTGACGACGCGCGAAACGAATCCGGCGCGGCCGGGTCAACCGAAACGTCCAAGACGGACTGAGCCGGGCACCGAGGACGATCTGCAGCGTCTCTTCCTGGTCAACGGATGGACCGACGGCCTGCCAATCGTCCTTCCGACCGAAGAACGCGTGGCCGAGATGCTGACGGGCACGAGCCATGCGCCTGACGAAGTCGTCGGTCGGATGACCGTGACGACGACTCAGGAACGCCTTGAGTACACGGTTGAAAAAGTCGCGATCAATGCCGTTATGGCGGGCGCGCGGCCCGAACACTTTCCCGTAATTCTCGCCATCGCATCCACGCAGGAGCCTGCCTTCCCCAGCTCGACGACCTCGTTCGCAAGAATGGCTGTCGTGAATGGGCCGATTCGAAATGAAATCGGAATGAATGCAGGAGTCGGCGCTCTGAGCCCCTTCAACCACGCGAATGCCGTCATCGGCCGCGCGTGGACGCTGATGACGATCAACTTGGCCGACGCGCGGCTGGGCGAGACCTTCATGGCGTCGCAGGGCCACAACCTGAATTACAACAACATGTGCTGCGCGGAGAACGAGGAGAAAAGCGTCTGGGAGCCTTTTCACGTGCAAAAAGGCTTCCGTTCGGACGAGAGCACCGTCAGCCTTTTCCGCGGTTGGAGCGTAATCAATAGCATGGGCGCGGCCAACTCCGTGCGGCCGGCGAGCGAAGAGACGGTCATCATGCTCAAGGCATTCGCAGCACTGCGCTCGGCAGCGACGCTGGTGATGGATCCGCTCGTGGCCAAAGGACTAAAGGAGCAGGGCTTTCAAACAAAGCAGGATTTCAGTCGCTGGCTTTCCGATCGTGTGGAGATCCCCGCGGGCCAGTACTGGGGTGCCGACATCATCTACTCGTTCATGGCGCCGCTGGCGCGCCAGGGAGTAGAACCCTACGCCACGTGGGCGAAGCTTCCGAAGGAGACCTTGATCAAGCCTTATAACGATCCGAACCAGATTAATATCGTGATCGTGGGCGGAGAAACGAACCCGCTGTGGCTCACCACTGATCTTCTCTACACGCAGAGTGCATCGGTCGACAAGTGGCGGCCCAAGGAAGGGATTCGTCGCGACGCTCGGCCGAGACGGATGCCGGTCGCGGTCACCTGCGCCGACGGAACGTGCGGCCTTCCTTCGTAACGGCGCGTAGCGTTGGATTCCCGGACTCAGATCGCGTTGGGATTCGCGTGTTGCTACTTCACGCGCTTTGCCACCAAGTCCTCTTTCGCGAAGCCTGCAACATCGCGTGTGAACTTGATCTCGTCTCCAGAGACCTTGCCGGTGTACGTAATCTTGAGTTGTTGGCCTTGGTAGTCCAGGTTCTCGACGAATGATATATCGTCGCCCTTGACCGTGCCGTTCTGTATCTCCGATGTTCCGTTGTCGGACTTCGCAGTTCCGGTCAGTTTTTCACCATCGACCTTGAATGTGAAAACGTAGTGCTGCTCGCCGACCTGCGTGTTGAACGTCGCGGTCCACTGACCGCTAATATCCGCGGCGAGGGCCGACGCAGCAAGAGTGAGTAGAAGCAAGCTCAGGGCAAGAGTCGCTCGAAGTTTCATCGAGAGCACCTCCTTGATTGCCAGCAATCCCGCTTCTGCTTGGGCCGGGAGATGATGATGTTTTGGGATCGGACTCAATCTTCGAAGCTGCCGGTCACGCCCTGGAATCCGCGCACAGCCTGCTTGAACAGCCACTTCATCACGCGCGTCGTGCTGTAGCAGTAGGCGATGTTGTATCCGAGCGTTGAGAAGCAGTGCGGTTCGCACCCTTGCTTCATTTCCAGCAGTTGTTTGGTGTCGAATTTGTGGTCGCCGACCGTGCCCCAGTCGTATTTCGCGTTGTACATGGGGAAGCACGGCGCCAGCGTTCCGTTCGTGCGAACAATCAGCCAGTTCTGCCCGGCTCGGCAGCCCCAGTGTTCGCCCACGCCGCGCATGAAGCCCTTCATGTTTTGCAGGCGGGCAATCGAATCCACCATCTTCCAGCCACGGCGCTGCTTTTCGCACAGCCAGTCGAGCAGGTCGTCCACCATCGCGAAATCCTCTGGATAGATGTAGGTGTCATTGTCGCGGAAATGTTTGAAATCCTTCTGCTCCATCATCGGGGCTTCGTTGATGTGGAAGGTAATGGCGATGCCGTTGTCGTGAGCGATCTCCGCGAGCTGCTTCACGTCTTCGATGTTGTTGCGGCAGATGTTCGTGTTGAAGAACATCGTGTAGCCATAGCGATACTGCCGCTTCACGAGGTATTCGAAATACGATTTCACGTGTTCAAATGCCTTCGGCAGGCCCGGTTTCTCATTGATGCAGTCGCACGCGAAATTGATCGTGGCGATGCCCGCATCCGCGAGACGGTCGGTCACTTCCGGCCGCAACAGGCGCCCGTTCGTCGCCAGGTACACCCAGAACCCCTTCTTGGCGGCGTAGTAGACCACCTTGTGCACGAAATCCGGCCGCAATAGCGGCTCACCGCCCGTCGGCGCAAGCACGCGGCACGGTGTGTCATGTAGCCAGTCGATCGCACGCCGCGCCGTGTCTTCGCTCATGCCCCTTACGCGATTGTCATACGACCAGCAATAGTGGCAATCGAGGTTGCATTTCCAGTCCGTGAAGAGGTACGCGATGATCGGCTGGAAATCGCCCGGCAGCAGGCGCGACTTGAAATAGGGGAACATCCAGCCTTTCATGTGGTCCCAGATTCGCGAAGCTGGCCAATCCCGCTTGCCGTTACGAAGCGTGCTTTCGTGCGCCTCGATGTCGGCGGCGTCGAGTTCGTGCAGCAACTCAGGATGCTGCGGGAAAACGGGCGTCGGCAGCGAAAGCTCCTCCCCCGATGGCTTGGGCGGAAGCAGCAGACCCGGCTCTTCCGGCGGCGTTTGTAACAACTGATGCAAAGGCACATCGACCCGGAAAGGCTGAACCGGAATCGTCGGCAAGTTCTGTTGAGGGATTTGCGGGCTTTGGGCCATGAAGCCTCCGAAATGGGATGCCGAACCCGCCTCGCCGGATTCGGATCGATGACTTCCTTTTCCCAATAAGGCTAGCAAACCTTGCATCCGCATTTCCAGAGGCGAGCAGATACAGACAGATCAGAAGCTTGGAGGAATCCGGTGAGGTACTAGAACTATTCTGGCTTGCGCAGCATCTTGTACAGCGCATTCGCGCCTGCGAATTCTTGCTCGAGGTCTTTGCTTGCGAGATGAGTCCGCAAAAAGTCCACCGCCTGTGCCAGTCGGTCTAGCGCGCGCGAGACGTTATCAGTGTTGGTCAGGAGAATATCGCGCCAGACGCTGTACGGACTTCCCGCCAGTCGCAGCGTGTCTTGCAAGCCCTGCCCGGCGAGCGAAAGCGGCAAGCCAGTCTCGTCCGTTTCGTCCTGAACGACGCGCGCGAGTGCCACGGCAACGAGCTGCGGAAGATGCGAGACAATCCCCACAGCCCAGTCGTGCGTGTCCGGATCGCACCAGACCGGCCGCGCGCCGATGGCTCGGGCGACTTCCTCGAATTGTCGGGCGCGCGGATCAGCGTTGGCTTCATTTCCCATCAAAACGTACGGCGCCCCGCGGAAAAGATTGGCGTCCGCTTGGTCGATGCCTGACTGTTCCTTGCCAGCCATCGGATGGCCGCCGAGGAAGAAGGTGCCGCCGCGAAAGTGGTCCCGGGCCGCTCGGCAAATTGCGGACTTCGTGCTGCCGGCGTCCGTGACCAAAGCGTGCGGTTCCGCCGACTTCGCGATCGTAGCAAGGGCTTCGATGCTCGCCCCGATGGGCAGGGCAATATAGACCAAATCGGCGCCACGAACGGCCGCAGCCAGATCGGCCGCGGCCTCGTCGACCGCGCCGCGCTCAACGGCGCGGGCCGCCGAGCCCGAGCGGCTAAAGCCGACCAACGAGACTTCGGCGAATTGCCTGCGCAATGCCAGTGCAAACGAGCCGCCGATCAGTCCCGTCCCGATGATGGCGACCCGGCGGAAGGGAATTGTGCTCGCCATCGTTCAGTTGACACCTATCATCGCGCGGATACGGACACCGCGAGCGCGGCTCGCCGAGTCGTCACTTCTGGCCCTTGCCGGCCGCCGTTGATTCAGGCTTGATCCACGACATCTGCGCGCGCAGTTCCTTGCCGACATTCTCAATCGGATGGTTCTTGTCGCGCTCGAGCAGTTTCGCGTATTGCGGACGCCCAGCCTGGTTCTCGAGCACCCACTCTTTCGCGAACTGCCCGGTCTGGATTTCGTCCAGGATTTTCTTCATCTCCGCGCGGACGTGATCGTCGATCACGCGGTTGCCGCGAGTGAGGTCGCCATACTTAGCCGTCTCGCTCACGAACTTGTGCATCTCCGCGATACCGCCCTCGTAGATCAAATCGACGATCAGCTTCAGTTCATGCAGGCACTCGAAATAGGCCGACTCGGGCTGGTAGCCGGCCGCAACGAGCGTTTCCCATCCGGCCTGGATCAGCGCACGCGCCCCGCCGCAGAGAACAGCCTGCTCGCCAAAAAGATCAGTCTCCGTTTCTTCTGCAAACGTCGTCTGGATGACGCCCGGCCGGGTTCCGCCAATCGAGTGCGCGTAGCAAAGGGTGCGATCGAACGCATGACCGGATGCGTCCTGATGTACGGCGAGCAAGCAGGGCACGCCACGGCCCGCTTCATACTGCCGTCGGACGAGATTCCCGGGTCCTTTCGGCGCGACCATCGTCACATCGATATCTTTCGGCGGCGCGATCTGCCCGTAGTGAATGTTGAAGCCGTGCGAGAAGAGCAGCATCGCGCCCGACTTGAGATTCGGCGCAACTTCGTTCACGTAAATTGCAGGCTGGGCCATATCCGGTGCGAGCATCACGATCACGTCCGCTCCTTTGGACGCGTCCGCCGGGCTCACCAGCTTCCAGCCATCCTGTTCCGCCTGCGCCCACGAGCCGCCGCCACGCCGCAGTCCGACCACCACGTCGAGCTTGCTATCGCGCAGATTGAGCGCGTGCGCGCGTCCCTGGCTGCCGTAACCGATCACGGCAATGCGCTTTCCCTGCAGCGCTCGCGGATTTGCATCTTTTTCCCAGAACATCTTCGCCATGTATTTTCTCCTTAAGATTGCTTCGAAATAGTGGAATCCCTATCCGGCGTTGGTGATTGCCCCCTCCGACGCCGAGGAAACAAGCTTTGCGTATTTCGCCATCACACCGCTCTTGTAGTGAGGTGCGGGCGGTTTCCACTGCGCGCGGCGCTCGTCCAGATTCGCGTCCACATCGAGCCGTCTCGCGCGGACATCGAGTGTGATCTTGTCGCCGTCCCGAATGAAAGCGATCGGACCGCCATGCGCGGCTTCCGGTGCGACGTGCCCGACCATCAGCCCGTGTGTGGCGCCGCTGAAGCGCCCGTCAGTAATTAGGGCGATCGATTCGCCCAACCCCTGTCCGACAAGCGCTCCTGTAACCGCCAGCATCTCGCGCATGCCAGGCCCGCCCTTGGGTCCTTCGTACCGAATCACCACCACATCGCCGGCCTGGATCTCGCGCCGCTGTACGGATGCGAAACAGGACTCTTCCGAATCGAATACGCGCGCTGGCCCGCTGTGAAACACGCGCTCGTGGCCGGAAAGCTTGACGACACAGCCCTCCGGCGCAAGCGTTCCGCGTAAGATCGCCAGCCCTCCTTCTTTCTTGATGGGATTCGAGAGCGGCCGGATGACTTCCTGCTTCAGCGTCTCCCGAGCCTCGCGGATTTCATCGAAAAGATTCTTGCCCGAAGCCGTGATGCCGTCTTCGAGCAGGCCAGCTTCCTGCAATCGTTTTCCGAGCAGCCGCATTCCTCCGGCCGCAAACATGTCCGGCGCGGTGAAGCGCCCACCCGGCTTCAAATCAGCAAGGATGGGCGTCTTGGCTGAAATCTTGTCAAATTCGTCGATCGTCAGAGGCACGCCGGCGTCGCGCGCGATGGCGAGCAGATGCAAGACGGCGTTCGTCGAACCACCTGTTGCGGCGACGGAAGCAATCGCGTTGCGAAGTGATGCGGGAGTGATGAGCTGTTTCGGGCGAATATCGCGTTGCAAAAGCTGCATCACTACTTTGCCGCAGTCGACGGCGGCCTGCGCCTTCGCCGGATGCACCGCGGGAACTTCGTTCGCTCCCATGGGAGACATGCCGAGAAACGTGATCGCAGTGGCCATCGTGTTGGCCGTGAACTGGCCGCCACACGCGCCCGCCCCGGGGCACGCCACATTCTCGAGTTCGCAAACGTCCTTCTCGGTCATCTTGCCCGTGGCAAACGCTCCCGGAGCCTCGAACACGTCCTGAATCGTCACATCGTGCCCATGGTAGTGGCCGGGCATGATCGACCCCCCGTAGAGCGATAAGGAAGGGAGGTTCAGCCTCGCCAGCGCCATCACAGTCCCGGGAATCGTCTTATCGCACCCGCAAATCGCGACGACCGCGTCGAATGCATGCGAGCGCACGAAGAGTTCGATGGAGTCCGCGATCACCTCGCGCGAAACCAGCGACCCTTTCATGCCCTCGGTCCCCATCGTGATTCCGTCGGAAATCACGATCGTATTGCACTCGATCGGCGTGCCGCCGGCGGCGCGAATGCCCTCCCTCACTTTGTCCGCGATGCCGCGGAGATGGGAATTACACGGCGTCACGTCCGACCACGTATTCGCGATAGCCACCAGCGGCTTGGCCAGGTCGGAGTCCGTCAAGCCTGTGGCTTTCAACATCGCACGGGCCGGCGCCCGCGGTATTCCCTTCTTAATTGCGTCGCTCTGCATGTCCGTTCGGTCTTTCCTTGCCTGTGAGAATTGCGTCCAAACTAAAAAAGCCCCGCAACCTGGTTTCCGGTGCGGGGCGCATACGCCTAAGCTCGGCTTAGGAGGGTGGCCCCCACCCGATCGCTACATATACGATGGCATGAATCGGTCGCGTCATAGAGTAGCGTCTCACCTGCAAATCGACAATCGCTTTCCGCCGCGGCACTCTGGCGCCCTTTCAGTGGAATGGGTGCGCTCCCGCGTCACGAAACTCTATTTCGCCTGATTCAGCCGGATAAGTCAAATTTCGATTTCTTGCCAAGGGCATAACTCGCGCTTATGCCCTTCGTTGCGAGCGAAATGCTTGACGCTCGTTCCCGCGTTCTGTATAGTCAATTTCGATTTCCGTTTGTGTTGGCGTGAAGCGGAATCCGAAGGGAATGCGAGAGACTCCCGTGCGTACGTATTATCTCAGCTTCGCTTTTACGTACCGCTTCTCCTTTATGGAGGAGCGGGCCGGCGAAACGCGCGCGGAAAAGATAAGTAACTAAGAGCCGCACAAAGTTTCGAGTTCCGGCCGCGAGCCTCCTAACGAGGACGCGGCTTTTTTGTTGTGCGGCCTCAATACTCGAACGCCGGAAGGCAGGACGGAGCTTATGAAAATTGACGACTGGCGCCGCAAGATTGACGCAATCGATACGGCCATGCTGCACCTCCTGAACCTCCGCGCGGAGCTTTCGCTCGAGGTCGGGCGGATGAAGTGCGAGGCGGGCGTGCCTCTCCGCGCTCCCGAGCGCGAGCAGGAAATTCTCACCCGGATGAAGCAGGCGAACCCCGGTCCCCTCGACAGCGAAACCGTCGGCAAGATCTATCAGCTGATTCTCGATGAATCGATCCGGACCCAGACTCGCTTCGGATACGACGTCGCTCCCGAGCCGCCGACAGGCCGCGAGCGTGGGCAGAAGAAGAGAGGACGTAAACCGACGCGCCAATGAAAGTCGAGAAAAATGCACGGGTGGCTTTTCAGGGCGAGCGGGGAGCCTTCAGCGAGGAGGCGGCCGTGAAGCTTCTCGGCGAGGAGATTTCGCTCGTTCCCCGCCCGACCTTCGAGACTGCCTTCAGCGCCATTCGCGACGGCGCAGCCGATTACATTCTGGCACCGATCGAAAACAGCTTGGCGGGGTCCGTCCACCGGTCGTTCGATCTTCTCGTGGACAGCCGACTGAACATTCTCGCGGAGGTCATTATTCCCGTCGCGCACAACCTGATCGCCGCACCGGGCACGAAGTTTGAAGAGATCGCCGTAGTCGAGTCGCATCCTGTAGCGCTCGCGCAGTGCGAGCAGTTTTTTGCCGCGCATCCGCGGCTCAAGCGGATCGCCACGGAAGATACGGCCGGCAGCGTTCGCGACGTCGTGCGCTCGGGCGACCATTCACGAGCGGCCGTTGCTGGCCGGCGCGCCGCGGAACTGTATGGCGGTGTGATTCTGCGCGAGCATCTCGAAGACAATCGCGAGAATTACACGCGTTTCTTGCTCCTTTCAGACTCGGCGGCTGTGCCGGAAGATGCGGATAAACTCTCGCTCGTTTTTCAGCTCGATCACCGGCCCGGCGCGCTCTACCACGCGCTCGAGCCATTCGCGCGCCGGAATATCAATTTAATGAAGATCGAAAGCCGGCCCGTGCACGGCAGCCCGTGGCAATACCGATTCTATCTGGACCTGCAGGCGTCGAGGCGCGATCCTGAAGCGGCGGCAGCGCTGCGCGAATTGGAGGGCCTGGTCGTCGATTTGCGGATTCTGGGATCGTACGTTTCCGCGCCCCGGTCAGACAGCAGCAAGGCGAGCCGCTCGAAATCCTAGGACTGTGTGAGGACCTGAAAAATGATTTTCAACATGCTGAGCGAAGCAACCGAAGAACAGATCAACCACATTGTGGATCGCATCAAGGAGTGCGGCTATGAAGCGCACCTGATTCGCGGCAAGGAGCGAACCGTGATCGGAGTCGTAGGCAACAGCCGAACCAGCCGCGAGGAATTGTTGGCGCTCAGTTCCGCACCCGGTGTCGAAGAAATCGTCCGCATCTCTCACCCGTACAAGCTGGCCGCACGGAGCGTCCGTCCCGAAGGCACGATTATCGACCTCGGTAAAGGCGTGACCATCGGAGGGAAGGAAATTGCGGTCGCGGCCGGTCCCTGTGCGGTTGAATCGTCAGAACAGATTCACGATATCGCTGCGAAGGTCGCGCAAGCGGGCGCAAAGCTCCTGCGCGGCGGTGCCTTCAAGCCGCGTTCCTCACCATACAGCTTCCAGGGCATGGGCGAAGAGGGGTTGAAACTGCTGCGGCATGCTGCGGACAAGAACGGACTCCTCGTCGTCAGCGAAGTGATGGACCCGTCGCAGATCGAGGTCATGCTGCCGTATGTGGACGTCTTGCAGGTCGGCGCGCGCAACATGCAGAACTACCACCTTCTGCGCGGGCTTGGCGAAGTCGATAAGCCCGTGCTGCTGAAACGCGCCATGTCCGGAACCATCGAAGAATTACTGCTCAGCGCCGAATACATCATGTCTGGCGGAAACTACAAAGTGATCCTTTGCGAACGCGGAATCCGCACGTTTGAAACCGCGCTGCGCAACACGATGGACATCGCCGCCATTCCCGTACTGAAGAGCCTGTCGCATCTCCCTGTTGTCGCCGATCCATCGCACGGTACGGGGAAGCGCGATAAGGTCGCGCCGATGGCGCGCGCAGCCGTCGCGGCGGGCGCGGACGGCTTGCTAATCGAAGTGCATCCCGATCCCGAGCGCGCGATGTCGGACGGCGTGCAATCGCTCTATCCGGATCAGTTTGGGCAGCTGATGAACGAGGTTCGCGCGGTCGCAGCCGCTGTCGGCCGCCACATCGCCGAACCGCGAGTCGCCGCGCGGGCAGAGCGCGTCTCAGCGGCTCGCTAAGCTGAATCCGTATTTCTGAAAAATGCCGGCCGCCGCCCGGCTGGAAAGGAATGTGGCAAATTGCTTCGCCGCGAGCGGATTCTTTGAATCCTTGATGACGGCGACCGGATAGAGCACTGGTGTGTGTGAGTTTTCCGGCGCCTGCGCCACTACTTTAACCTTCGATGAAGCTAGAGCATCGGTCGCATAGACGATACCCGCGTCCACGTTTCCCGTTTCCACGTAGGTCAGCACCTGGCGGACGTCTTTCGCCAAAACCGCCTTTGCACTCACCGTGTCATAGATGCCAAGGTTCGTGAGCACTTCCTTCGCGTATTGCCCGGCGGGGACTGTCGTCGGTTCGCCCAAGGCAATCTGCTTCACGCTCGGTTGCGTTAGGTCCTGAAACGACGAAATGCCCGTTGCGGAATCCTTCGGGACAATCAGCACGACCTCATTTCGCAGCAGGTCTTTACGCGTCCCTTCGAGCAGCAGTCCCTTCGTCTCAAGCGCGTCCATTTGCTTGGGCGCGGCGGAAATGAACACGTCCACGGGTGCGCCCTGCTCGATTTGCAGCTGGAGGGTGCCCGACGCCCCGTAGTTGGTCGCTATGGACACGCCGGGGCTTTCAACCGCGTACGCCTGCTTCACATCATCCAGCGCGTTCTTCAGACTAATCGCCGCCGACACCGTGATTTCGACCTTGGCGGTCTGCGGCGGCCCGCCCACGAGGCTCAGAGGTGTGAGAAGGACTAAGAGCGACAGAGACAGCAACGTGGCAACAAAGCTTCGTCGCTTCATGGATCTCTCCGAAAGACGTGCCTCTGCATGCGCAGTAGAAACGATAGCAGTGATCTAGTTACGGATCAACACGCTTCTAGCCGCCACATCGAATTCGTATTGTATGGATTCGGATGAAGCGAGTTACACTCGGACAATCATCACTTCGGTGGATTTGATCAGTGCAGCCGCTTTGTCGCCCACTTTCAGCCGCATTTCCCGCACAGCATCGGCGGTAATGATCGATGTTACCTTTTGCCCGCCAATGGAGAGCGTGACCTGGGCCATCAGGCCTTCGACCTTAACGTCCGTAACACGGCCAACCAGCTGATTGCGTCCGCTGATCTGCCGGAAGTTCGGTCTGCGCTGTTCAACTGGGAGCCGTTCGGAATGAAGGTGCAGGAACTTGTCGAGCTCCGCTTCGGGAATCCGATGGTGCCCTCCAGCCGTGGTGATCGTGGAGATCTTCTTTTTGTAAATCCATTGCTTCAGTGTGGGATAGCTGATCCCCAGCACCTTGGCAGCATCACGTGGGGTCAGGAGCTTGGAATTTCGCATCGCGTTCACCAGAGATTCATGTTTCTAGCCTACCAGGGAGGGTGGCGTCAACGTCTCGTTTAGGCCGGCCGCATTGACAGAATCGAGCTGCGGCCCTAGACTAATCTTCGAATATGGCGTGCCCAGTTCACCCGACCGCCTGTTGTATCTGTTGTCGTTGCGCGCGGATGTGTATGTTGCCGGGGGCGCTGGGATTCACGAGGTAACCGCAAGAAATAGCAAGGCTTGAATCGCCCCGCCCTCGGAGAAGTCAAATCCGGGAGGCGGGTTTTTTGTTATGGATGCGACAGGCTTTCCAGCTCGGCCTCGAGTCGAGCTCGGAAGAAGGGCAGAATTCGTGATCGATCTCGAGGGCAACGGCACGACGGTGCGTACGCCGGACCGGCTCGATCATTTGAAGATGCTTGAAGCCGAAAGCATCTTTATTCTGCGCGAGGCGGCCGCCGAGTTCGCTCATCCGGTCATGCTGTATTCGATCGGCAAAGATTCGTCCTGCATGCTGCGCCTGGCGCAGAAGGCCTTCTATCCCGGCAAGATTCCGTTTCCCTTGCTGCACGTCGACACGAGCTACAAATTCCCCGAGATGATCGAGTTTCGCGACTGGTACGCGAAGCACGTCGGCGCCGAGCTAATCGTGCATCGCAACGAGAAGGCGCTGGCCGAGGGCGCGAACCCCTACACGCTCGGCACTCAGAAATGCTGCGGCCTGCTGAAGACCCGGGCGTTGCTCGATGCACTGGCGGAAGGCGGATTCGACGCCGCTTTCGGCGGCGCGCGCCGTGACGAGGAAAAATCGCGCGCGAAGGAGCGCGTGTACTCGTTCCGCGATGCCCTCGGCCAGTGGGATCCGAAAAATCAGCGCCCCGAACTGTGGAGCCTCTACAACGGCCGCCATCACAAGGGTGAGAGCATCCGCGTCTTTCCGCTTTCGAATTGGACCGAGCTCGATGTGTGGCTCTACATTCACGAGGAAAGAATTCCCATCGTGCCGCTCTATTTCGCCAAGGAGCGTGAGGCCGTCGTGCGGGGCAATTCGATTCTTCTAACGCAAAACGGAGTTCGTCTGCTGCCAGGGGAAAAACCCGAGATGATCAAGTGCCGCATGCGGTCGCTCGGATGCGTACCGTGTACGGGCGGCATTCGGTCCGACGCTGATACGGTCCCGAAAATCATCGAGGAGATGATTTCCTTCCGCCGGTCGGAGCGCGAAAACCGCGTGATCGACCACGACGAAGAGGGTTCGATGGAAATCAAGAAGCGTGAGGGATACTTCTAGTGTCCACGACGACACCGGAACCTGCGCCATCAGCGACATCTACCGCTTCGCCCGCTGCCGCGACAACCGGCATCACCGGCTCGCTCGATCGTCATTCCGGATTGTTGCGCTTTTCCACGGCCGGTAGCGTCGATGACGGCAAGTCCACTCTGATCGGCCGCTTACTCTACGACAGCAAATCTGTCTTCGAGGATCAGCTCGCTTCAGTTCAGAAAAGCAAGATCAATCGCGCCGCCGGTCCGATCGATTTTTCGCTGCTCACCGACGGCCTGCGCGCCGAGCGCGAGCAGGGCATCACGATCGACGTCGCCTATCGCTACTTTTCCACGCCGCGCCGCAAGTTCATCATCGCCGATACACCCGGGCACGAGCAGTACACGCGCAATATGGCAACGGGCGCGTCCACGGCTGAGGCCGCGGTCGTATTGATCGACGCCACCAAGGGCGTGCTGCGGCAGTCGCGCCGCCATGCGTACATCGCTCACCTCCTCGGTGTGCAGCACATCATCGCCGCGGTCAACAAAATGGATCTGGTGGCTTTTTCTCAGGAGGTCTTCGAGCGCATTTCGGAAGAGTTTCGCGCCTTCGCCGACCAGCTCGGCATCCGCGACGTGTACGCCGTCCCGGTCAGCGCGCTCGAAGGGGACAACGTCGTCCGCCAGAGCAAGCGCATGCCGTGGTTCGAGGGTCCAGCGCTGCTCGAGCATCTCGAGACCATTCCGGCCACCAGTGCGTCAGCGCATAGTCCGCTGCGCTTTCCCGTGCAATACGTGATTCGTCCCGACGCGAGCTTTCGCGGATTCGCCGGCCAAGTCGCTTCAGGCGAACTCCGCACCGGGATGCCCGTAATTGCTCTGCCTTCCCACGTAAAGACGCGAATCCAGTCGCTCGTGGCCTTCGAGCGTGAACCGGACGCGGCGGGTCCCGGTGAGTCAGCTACCATCACTCTGGCCGACGAAATCGATCTTAGCCGCGGCGACATGCTTGTCGCGGAGGAACAGATTCCCTCGACCGGCACGGAATTCCAGGCCACGCTCGTTTGGATGCATCCCGAGCTGCTCGACCCGCACAAGATCTACTTGCTCAAGCACACGACACGCACCGTTCGCGCTCGTATCAGCCAAATCCGCCACCGCGTAGACATCAACACGCTCGAGCATGCACCCGCCGCAAAGCTCGACATGAACGATATCGCCGCCGTCGACGTAAAAACTACACTCCCGCTCTTCTTCGATCCGTACCGCCTGAACCGCACGACGGGCAGCTTCATTCTTATCGATCCGCTCACCAATGCGACGGTAGGCGCGGGAATCATCGATCGCGCGATCGAGCACAGCGCGCGCTCCGCGGCCCACCGCAAGCGCACCACCAAAGATGAGCGCCTGCTGCGTTACGGCCATCCTGCCGCGGCCGTTTGGCTAAGAGGGCGTCCGCACGTGGCCGAGCTGGTCGAGCGCATCCTATTTGACGAAGGCTGGCACGTTCAGTTGGCCGGACCGAACGACTTTCTCGCGCATGAGCTCGCCACGGTGGCAAAGGCCTACCGCTCCTCGGGCCACATCACGATCTTTTCGCCGCTCGATGACGGTACCGATCAGAAGCAAATCGTGCGCGCGATTTTTGGTCCGGACTCCTTCTTCGCCGTGCGCATCGATGACAACACGGACGAAGAAGCCGCGCAGAAGATCGTCAGCGTTTTGCGGAAGTGGCGCGACAAACTATCGGATCCGGAAAAGGGCAAGCCATGAAGTCCCTTGTTCGTAGCGAGGATTTCGAAGCTCTTTCTCCCGATGCGGTCATCGAGCGTCTGCTCGCGGAGCACCCGTCTGCCGCTGAGAGAGCCGGGTTTTGCATCACATGCAGCTTTCAGGCAGAAGACATGATCGTGCTCGACCTTCTGCGCCAGCGGCTGCCCAAGATTCCCGTCCTGTTTCTCGACACCGGATACCACTTCGCCGAAACGTATGCGTTTCGCGACCGCATGGCGCAGGCGTGGAATCTCAACGTCCAAAATCTTGCGGCCAAGCGATCGGTAGCGGAGCAGGAAGCTCAGTTCGGAATTCTGAATCAGACCGATCCCGGTCGCTGCTGCCAGTTGCGCAAAGTAGAGCCATTGTTTGAGGCGCTCGAAAAATTTGATGTCTGGTTTACTGGGCTGCGGCGCGAACAGTCGCCGACACGGAAGAATCTGAAGGTACTCGAGCATCACGAGCTCCCGACGGGTAAGAAACTCTTGAAAGTCAGTCCGCTCGCCGCGTGGACGTGGGGTCAGCTCTGGAAATACACCGCCGAGCACAAGATCGACTATCTTCCGCTTTACGATTTCGGATACCGCAGCATCGGTTGCGAGCCGTGCACGGCGATTCCAGCAAAAGGAGCCAACGCGCGTTCCGGCCGCTGGGGCGGGCGCAAGCTGGAGTGCGGAATCCACACGGAGTCGAAGCGAGCCGACGGATGAATGTCCTGATCGGGCTCGCGATCGCTCTCGCGGTCGGACTCACTGGCATCGGTGGTGGCAGCTTCACCGTTCCCGCGCTTGTCCTCATCGTGGGTCTTCCTGCCGAAACCTCCGTCGGCACTGCGTTCGTCTTCGCTGGAGCGCTGCGCCTGATCGCCGCGCCGTTCTATCTCGCGGGGCGGCACGTGCACTGGCGCTATCTGTGGCTCCTCGTGCAAGGGGCGGTTCCGGGTCTCTTGATCGGGACCTACGCCCTGCGGCTGCTGGCCAGCAGCGCGGGTAGCCCCGCTGTCGTCATCATCCTGGGACTCATGCTGACATTCTCCTCCAGCATCACCTTCATCCCGCGCGCTCAGAATCGAGACTTTGCGAGAAAAAATTCGCGCTGGCTGCCCGGATTTGCTCTGCCGATCGGAGTCGAGGCGGGATTTTCTTCGGCTGGAGCCGGTGCGCTCGGCACCGTGCTGTTGCTGAACTATTCCGAGATGACGCCACCCGAAGTCGTCGGTACGGACATCTTCTTCGGCCTCGTGCTTGCACTTCTCGGCAGCGCATTCCACTGGAAGTTCGGATCGATCAGTAGCCCGGTCCTGCTGCAACTGCTCGAGGGAGGAGTGCCGGGCGTCATCGTGGGCTGTCTGCTGGCACGCCGCGTTCCAGCGCGAAGACTGAAAATGGCGATCGCCGCAATCGCCATTTTCGCGGGCTTGCAGCTCATCTGGAGCGGTTCGCGGTCCATGATCTCGAAGCATTCCGGCAAGGCTGCTGTGGCACCTCCGGGCGTTCCTTCTTTTGTTCGGGGAAGAGCAGACTGCGCTTCGCCTTCTCTTGGCGCGGTCTAGATGTCGAAGCCGAGCTGCAGACGAGCAGCTTCGGACATGCGGCTGGGGTTCCAGGGCGGATCGAACACGATCTCTACATTCACTTCCTTCACGTCAGGCAGGCTGGCTAGTTTTTTTTCTACGTCCGCTTTCAGAACGTTGCCCATTCCGCAGCCCGGCGCCGTCATCGACATCTTGATTTCGATTCGGCGGCCTCCCTGCTCGAGTGGCTCCGCAACGCAGGAGTAGATCAAGCCCAGGTCCGCGATGTTGACCGGAATCTCTGGGTCGTACACAGTCTTTAGCTGATCCCATACCAGCTTCTCGCTGAACTCGGTCGGTTGCGGCGTTGCGCCTTGTGCGGGAGTCGGCGGCGTAAGGCCGAGGGCGTCGGCGTCCTTCACGTCGATGCGAAACAGGCCGTAGTCGCTGGCGATCGTGTAGCTGCTGCCGAGGTACTGCATCACGCGCACGCCCGCGCCAGCCGGTAACTTTGCGGGTGCGCCGCTCGGAATTTCGATCGCGTCGCATTCGCGGCTCAGCGTGATATGTCCGCCAACCAGTGTCATCAGTTTCTTCCGTGAAACTACTCCGTCGTGGTCTCCTGCTTGCCTTCGAGCGCGGCCTGCAGCGTGTGCCAGGCGAGCGTCGCGCACTTGACGCGGGCAGGATACTCGGACACGCCCGAAAAGACGGCCAACTTTCCGAGATCTGCCTCGCCGCCCGATGGCGCATGGCCCGTGACTAGCTTGTGAAAGCTCTCGAAGAGCTTTTCTGCTTCCGCCATCGACTTGCCCTTCACGATCTGCGTCATCATCGAAGCGGACGCCTTGGAAATCGCGCAGCCCGAGCCCTGAAAGCTGATATCTCGAATCGAATCGCCGTCCATCGTGATGTACACCGTGAAGCGGTCGCCGCAGAGCGGATTGAAGCCTTCGGCCTTGTGATTCGCAGCCGGAAGCTCTCGATAATTGCGCGGCGCCTTGCTGTGCTCGAGGATCACGTCCTGGTAAAGGTCGCGCAGATCCGACATCAGGCGAACACCTCTCGCACTTTCTCGACCGCGCGGACCAGAATGTCCACTTCCTCTTTTGTGTTGTAGAGCGCGAAGGAAGCCCGCGCCGTCGCCTCGATACCAAAGTGCTGCATCACCGGCTGCGAGCAGTGATGGCCGGTGCGAATCGCGACTCCTGCCTGATCGAGGATCGTGCCGATATCGTGCGGATGGACATCGCCGAGCGTGAACGAAAGCACGCTGGCCTTTTCCTTTGCTGTGCCGATCAAGCGCACGCCGGGGATCGCCGCAACGGCTTCCGTCGCATAGCGCACGACCTCGTTTTCATGCGCGCCAATGTTCTCGATTCCGAGCCGCGTGACGTAGTTGAGCGCGGCACCCAGACCGATGACGCCGGCGATGTCTGGCGTTCCGGCTTCGAACTTGTAGGGCAGCCGGTTGTAAACCGTCTTCTCGAACGTGACGGACATGATCATGTCGCCGCCACCCTGATACGGCGGCATCTTTTCGAGCAGCGCCGTCTTGCCGTAGAGAACACCGATGCCGGTCGGTCCATACACCTTGTGGCCCGAAAAGGCGTAGAAGTCGCAGCCCAGAGCCTGCACATCTGCCTTCAGATGCGGCACCGCCTGCGCGCCATCAACAAGAACCGGCGCATGGAAGCTGTGCGCCATATCGACGATCCGCCGAATCGGGTTGATCGTCCCGAGGGCGTTGGAGACATGCGTTACGGCGACCAGCTTCGTGTTGGGGTTCAACAGCTTTGAGAACGCGTCGAGGTCCAGCTCGCCTGCGTCGTTGATTGGCGCGACGCGAATCGTGGCGCCGCGCTCCCTGCTCAAGATCTGCCACGGCACGATATTCGAGTGGTGCTCCATCTCCGTGACCAGAATTTCATCGCCGGCCTGAATGTGCGACCGTCCGTAGCTCTGCGCGACTAGGTTGATCGCTTCAGTCGTCCCGCGCACGAAGATAATTTCCCTGTGATCGGCGGCATTCAGGAACGCTCGCGCACTTTCTCGGACCGCTTCGTAATTCGCCGTCGCCAGTTCCGAAAGGTAGTGCACGCCGCGATGCACGTTGGAGTTGCTTCCCTCGTAATAGTGGCTGATCGCGTCGATCACCGCGCGCGGCTTCTGGGTGGTCGCGGCGTTATCGAGATAGACGAGCGGCTTGCCGTGCACCTTCTGCTGCAGGATCGGAAAGTCCGCGCGAATGCGCTCGACGTCGAACCCCGCGCCGGAAACGCTCTTGGCCGCAATACTCATGACCCTCGCTCCTGACGCCGCGAGGCGTCGGCGATAAATCCCAAGTTCTGATGAATCAGATTTTCGACGTATGTGCGCGCCGGTCCGGTTCGCATCCGGTCGAGGCACTCGCTCGCGAAAGCGAAGAGCAGAAGACGCCGTGCGGATGCTTCATCGACTCCGCGCGAGCGCAGATAGAAAAGCGCATTCTCCTCGATTTGGCCGATGGTCGCGCCGTGCGTGCACTTCACGTCGTCCGCGTAGATTTCGAGCTGCGGTTTGGTGTCGATTTGGGCCGTGTCGGAGAGTAACAGGTTGCGATTCGTCTGCTTCGCGTCGGTCTTCTGCGCGTCCTTGTGGACGATAATGCGCCCGTGGAAAACGCCCCGTGCGTGGCCATCGAGGATGCCGTTGTAGAACTGTCGGCTGCCGCAGTGCGGGCTGGCGTGTTCGACGAGCATGTAGTTGTCGAGATGCTGCCGGTTGCGCCCGATGAAGAGGCCGTTGATCAGGCATTCGCCGCCTTCGCCGGCCAACACGGGATGCACATTGTTGCGAACGATCGCGCCGCCAGCCAAGACCGAGTGCGACGCCACGTCTGCGGTTCGTCCTTGCTGAATGCGGAGCGTCGAGACGTTGAACGACTGCTCGTTTTCGCGCTCGATCATGTAATGCGAAATCACGCTGTGATCGCCTGCCACAAGTTCCGTGACAGTGTTGCAGAGCGCCTTCTCGCCTTGGCCGAGGGAAACGTAATTCTCGATGATCGTGGCCTGGCTGTTTTCGCCAGCGACGATCAGATTGCGCGGATGATTCACCGTAGGCACATCGTGCGCAACTGAAATGAAGAGCAAATAAATCGGTCCTTCGAGCACGACGCCCTTCGGAATGTGAACGTAGGCGCCGTCTTCGACGAAGGCGGTATTCAGCGCCGCAAAAGCGTCGCGCTGGATATTCAAATAGCGCCCCAGATGCGGCTCGACCGATCCGGGATTCGCCGCGATTTCCTCGGCGAGGCTGCCAGCTTTCACGCCGTTCGGCAGCTTGCCTGCCGAAGAAAGCACTGCCGCAAAGCGCCCATCGACGAAAACGAGCTCGCAAGCAGTACCGGCAATTCGACAGGGAGCGATGTCGGTTCGCGACGGCAAGTGATGACCATTGTGGACGAGGCGAAAAGGCGTTTGCGCGATGGCCGAAAGATTGGTGAAGCGCCAGTCCTCGTCGCGAACCGTCGGAAAGCCCTTCTCGCCGAAGCGCGCGAAGCCATCCTGGCGGAGTTTGCGCAGCCACGCGGGTTCGCGGCTTGCTGCGGACTTCTCGAGTGCGCTGAAGCTTTCCGCGTAATTCTGAAGAGCCTGTGTTGCGGTCGCCAAATTCGTGTCCTCGTTCCCTGTGTTACGCTGCCGGGCTTGCCCCGCGCGCGCCCGATTCGATGGTGGCGTATCCCTGGTCCTCAAGCTGCAAGGCCAATTCCGGCCCGCCCGAGCGAACGATGCGGCCATCGACCAATACGTGCACGCGGTCCGGAACGATGTAGTTGAGCAGCCGTTGATAGTGTGTCACGACGAGGATCGCCCGCTCCGGGCTGCGCATCGCGTTGACGCCTTGCGCCACGATTTTCAGTGCGTCGATATCGAGGCCTGAATCGGTCTCATCGAGAATCGCGAGCTTCGGTTCGAGCACCGCCATCTGCAGGATCTCGTTTCGCTTCTTCTCACCGCCTGAAAACGCTTCGTTCACCGAGCGATTCAGAAATTTCTCGTCCATGTCGAGCAGTTTCATCTTCTCCCGCAGCTTGGGGAGAAAATCCATCGCGTCCATTTCGTCTTCGCCGCGGTGCTTGCGAATTGCGTTGACGGCCGAGCGCAGGAAGTAGGCGTTGCTAATCCCCGGAATCTCGACTGGATACTGAAACGCGAGAAAGACGCCTTCGCAGGCCGCTTCTTCAGGCTTCATCGCCAGCAAGTCCGTGCCATTGAACAGAACTTCCCCGCCGGTGATTTCGTAGGTCTCACGGCGAGCCAGCACCTGCGCGAGCGTGCTCTTGCCGGAGCCATTGGGCCCCATGATCGAGTGCACTTCGCCGGCGTTGAGCGTGAGATTCACGCCCTTCAAGATCTCGTGGCCATCCACTGTTGCATGCAAATTCTTGATCTCAAGCAAACTCATTCCGTTTTCCTTCTTCGTTCTGTTCTGACGAGCGTTGGAGCTACCCGACGCTTCCTTCCAGGCTGACACTGAGCAGTTTCTGCGCCTCGACGGCGAATTCCATCGGCAGTTCGCGGAAGACCCGCTTGCAGAAGCCGTTGACGATCATGGAGACCGCGTCCTCGGCCTTCAATCCGCGCTGGCGCAGATAGAAGAGCTGATCCTCGCCAATCTTCGACGTGGATGCTTCGTGCTCCATGCGTGCGGTCGAGTTCTTAACTTCGATGTACGGGAACGTGTGCGCACCGCACTTATCGCCGATCAGCAGCGAGTCGCACTGCGTGTAGTTTCGCGCGCCGGTAGCACCTTTCATGATGGCCACCATGCCGCGGTACGTGTTCTGGCCATGGCCGGCGGAGATGCCCTTTGAAACGATTGTGCTGCGCGTGTTCTTGCCGATGTGAATCATCTTTGTGCCGGTGTCGGCCTGCTGATAGTTGTTGGCGAGCGCAACGGAGTAGAACTCGCCCACCGAATTCTCGCCCTGGAGGATGCAGCTCGGATATTTCCAGGTGATGGCCGAACCGGTTTCGACCTGCGTCCAGGAGATTTTGGAATTCTTGCCGCGACACGCGCCGCGCTTGGTGACGAAATTGTAGATACCGCCCTTGCCGTTCTTGTCGCCGGGATACCAGTTCTGCACAGTCGAGTACTTGATCTGCGCGTCGTCCAGCGCGATTAGCTCCACCACGGCAGCGTGGAGCTGGTTTTCATCGCGGATCGGCGCGGTACATCCTTCCAAGTAGCTGACGGAAGCGCCTTCATCGGCAACGATCAACGTGCGTTCGAATTGGCCCGTCTCTGAGGCGTTGATGCGGAAATACGTCGAAAGCTCCATTGGGCAGCGCACGCCCTTGGGTACGTAAACGAACGATCCATCGCTGAAAACAGCTGAATTGAGCGTCGCGAAAAAATTATCGGTGTAGGGAACCACGGTTCCGAGATACTTCTTCACGAGATCCGGATGATTTTGGACCGCCTCGGAGAACGAACAGAAGATGACGCCCGCCTCTGCGAGCTTTTCCTTGAAAGTTGTGGCCACCGAAACGCTGTCAAATACCGCATCGACCGCAACACCCGCGAGCATCTTCTGCTCCGCCAGCGGAATGCCCAGCTTCTCGTACGTCCTGAGGATTTCAGGGTCCAATTCGTCGAGACTCTTGAGTGCCGGCTTCTTCTTGGGCGCGGAATAGTAGGAGATCGCCTGATAGTCAATCGGCGTGTAATGGATGTTGGCCCACTTCGGCTCGGCGTCCGATTTCTGCAGCGCTTCCCAGTGGCGATAGGCCTTTAGGCGCCACTCCAGCATGAATTCCGGCTCGTTCTTCTTCGCCGAGATCAGGCGAATGATGTCTTCGTTGAGACCCTTGGGCGCGCGGTCTTCGTCAACATTCGTGACGAAGCCCCACTTGTATTCCTGCTGCGCCAGCTCGCGAATCGCGTCTGTATTCGAACTCATTGGATACTCCCGGAGGCGATCGTGGGTACGACCCGTCCTCGCGCGTCCCTGAGGGGCGTGAGTTGCAGTGGGTGGGCCAGGTCGGAAAGGGTCACTTTCTCGAGCACGCCTCGGATAGCTTGATTGATGATCTGTTGGTTGCTCTTGATCGGGCAGTCAGATTCTAGGCTGCACAGGCCGGTGACGTCGGTGCTGCATTGGGTGAGCGCCATGGGCCCCTCGATCGCGGCGATAATCTCCAGCACCGAGATTTGCTGCGGCTCGCGTGCCAGGACGTAACCGCCCTTGGTCCCGCGGTGGGACACCAGCAACCCGCTTTGCAGCAGCTCCTTTAGAAGTTTGCTGACGGTCGAAAGGGGTAAACGGGACTCCTTGGCCAGGTCGCGAGCGGTACGCAAGGTCGCCCCTTGCGTCCGGGCGATGCAGGTCATTAGGACCAGCCCGTAGTCCGTTAATTTTCCAAGTCTTACCACTTTGGTCCGCCCATTCCCCTATACAGCACTAATCCAGTACGGTTTTGATTCTAGCAGTGATGCCGAGTGGATTGCAAGGCCGGTTTCGTTTGGCGGGGGAGTGCAGCAGACCACGATCGCGCACAATCCCGTGCGTTCGCCGGAAATGCGGCAGCCGGGGGATTCGTAACTAGGTTCGGCTTGGTGCTTGCCGCTCTGTCTCACGCTGTTGGGTCAGATTTTCAACGGCCATTCGCGATCGTGAGCGTCGGCGGCTTGGTTGCTGCTCTCTCATTCGGTGATTTGAGGGAGAGCCAGGCTCAGCAGCATCCTAAGGATCGTTCGCCTGAAGCAGTTGGCCGATCCGTGGAAGCTTTCAATGAAAATCCGCTGTTTGACCAGCATGCTCTAAGATGTCGTGTCATTTCACCTTCCTGTAAATGTCTGGAGAAGCCGGTCCCTCCACGCTGAGGGTGCCCATGGCGCCGCGATCGACTCGGAAGATAGCATCAGGCTCCCTCGCGACCGGCCCTTCGTTAGATCGCGCGGACGAATCGTGCGGCGAAATCTCCTCGCGCGCGTACTTCAAAATCCATGCCATGGAGAGCGAAAACAGCGCAAGAAAGATGAACGTGATAAAGCCGATGGCGTAACCGTTCTGTCCGAGATTGCGGACGGCAAATCCCATGATGGGGGGGATGACGAAGCCGCCAAACGCTCCGAATCCGCCGACCCATCCTGCTGCGCCGCCGACGGCTTTTGGCACCGCCTGCGGAACGATCTTGAAGACTGCAGCGTTGCAAATGCCCATGCCGAAGGCCATCAGGATCTCGCCCGGAACAGAAAGCTCAAACTGGCGGGAACTGGTCATGACGAGCGCTCCGACCAGAGTAATGAATAGCGCCAGGATTGCCGTGTTTTCACCACCCTCGTGCAATTGATCGGAAAGTACGCCACCCGCGACGCGGATCAAAGACGCGACGATGGAAAACACCGCCGCCAGCATCAACGCGTGCTCGACGCTCACTCCGAAGAAGCGAGTCCAGTAGATGGGCAGCCAAGCTGTGAGTGCCATGAAGCCACCGAAGGTTGTGAAGTAGATCCAAACGAGCGCCCAGGTCCGCCATACGCGGGCGGAAATTCGCAAGCTGTCCTTGAGATTTCCGGTCGGAAACAGATCCTGCCCGAGTTCGTGTGCGCGAACCCGGGCCTCTGTGGGCGCTAGCCCCTTCTTCAGCAACTGGAAGTAAGGACTGTTCTTGCCGAGAAGGGCGTACAGAATCGTCCCTGTGGCCAGGATGCACAACCAGAGCAGGTAGGAGACCGCGAGGCCGAATCGGCTCAAAGCAAACGGTACGAGCATCAGGAAAATACCGGGCGCCACGTTGCCGATTCCAGCGAAGATCGCGAGCGCTCGCCCTTGCTTTCGCTGCGGGAACCAATAGGAAACCTGGCTGATGCCGACAGAGAAGGTCGCGATTCCACAGCCGCTCAGCGTACCGAGGACCATCAGCAAGGGATAACTCTTGTAACTGAGGTGCGTTGGATAGAGGAAGCGCGCGACCAGTGCCAGGCCAATCATGCCGATCACAGCGAGATTCAGCAGCCAGAGAAACGGCTTACGACCGCCCGTTGTATCTACCCAGGCCGAGAACGGAATGCGCAGGAGTGAGCCTGAAAGTGACGGCACGGCCACCAAGAATCCCAGAGCCAGAGGCCCGAGACCCATCACCTGCTGAAATCTGTTCGCCGACGGTCCGAAAAGAGCGACCGCGGCAAAACCAACGAAGAACCCGAGCGTCGCGCTCCAGAGCGCCTTTCTGGGTGAGCCTACTATGGAGTCCATGTTTTTGCTCCTCCGTACTCTTCCCACCGCGATCCCTCGGCCTCAGAAATGAAGATTGGTCTCGATGAACGCAAATTGACCATTGGGGTCTTTTGGATAAATGCTTTCGATCACCCCTTTGCCCCAGGCGTGCGCGTAATAAAGCCCTAGCGAAAAGTCTCGCGTCACCTGATAGTCGCCGCTCAAGTCCCACACGTTGGCGAGACTCTGATGCACCAGCGTGGCGAGCGTCGGATCCTTCGGCTTGACCCCGGTGCCGTCGAAATATTCGAATCGCCCGAACTTGAGTTTGCCTTGCCGGAGGCGATTGATCTGAACGTAGGCCTGTTCACCCATCGGTGGCGCCGTCTGTGACTGGCCTGGCACTGCAGTCGATAGAAGGAGCTTGAGCGCAAAACCGATCAGGATGCCTGCACGAGCACGGTTACGAACCCACACACCAACTCCTTGGGTATCCTTCAGGGAGGGGCAAGTTTGCAGTCTCATAGGGCTTCACCGGGCGCCCGATACCAGCGCACGACCTGATTCTTCCGCCAGAAGTACGGGTTCGGAGCGACGAGGATATGCACGAGTCGTGTGAACGGTGCCAGCCCGATCAAGGTGTATGCCATCACGATGTGAAACTTCACAATCAGCGGCATCGCTGTAATTAAACCGAGATCCGGATTAAGTCGGACAAGTGACCACAGATATGGCGCGATCGCCGCCGCGAACCACGAAGAGCCCCATGGGTGGAAGACCGCAGTGTACACGCCGCTCGCCACCTGCACGAGCAACAGCGCGAACACGATCCAATCCATCGGGGTCGTAACCGCGCGGACTTTCGAAGAAGTCAGCCTCCTATGAATCGCGCCGCAGAGGCCTACCAAGGTGAGTAGACCGAATATCAGAGCAGAAGCCTCGAGTACATAGAGGCGCAAAGGCCGGCTGTTCCATGCCAGGATTTCGCGTGGAATTAAGAAGGCAACGATATGCCCGAGCAGTACGGCGACAATGCCGTAGTGGAAGGGCACGAGTCCCCAAAAATGTTGCTGATTCTCCAAGAATTGCGACGAGAAACTCGAATACGTGAAAGGAGCCTTGCGGTACCTCATAACGGTTCCGAGGAAAAACACGAACATGGCCAGATACGGAAACACGATGAAAAATAGACCGTTTGCGAAAGGCAACATGGAATCATCACCATCCTTTCGAGTCCAGAATGCGAAAGGCAGGTTCTGCCGAGACCATTGCGGGCTCCGGCCTTGGGTAACGGTGTTCCAGCAACCGGGTAGCAGCGCTAAGGACGTTTTCGAACGGATTCGATTTGCCCTTCATGCCCGCACTCATCTTGTCTAACGCGGGAAACAGGCACGCAGCAGCAAAATCACCGGCTTCATCCGGTTCCATTCTGCCGAGCGCTTCAAGCGCATAGGAAAGATGATCCGGCAGCTCGGTGGACTCCTTCACGCCCAACCGCCGCAACTCCCCTCGCATCCTCACTAGGAATTCCCCGCGTTCGTAGTTTTCCCCGAACAGGTGCCAGCCGACCTCGAGCGAACAAACCGGGTCGAGATCAAAAGTCGTCGTGTAAAGCACCTGCAGATCTTCGAAAGATAGGCTGCGCGTCTGTTCGATGAAATCTTGGAGCAGCAGGCCGATTTCCGGACCGTCGTCTGCAAGGATTCGGCAGGACCGGACCACTTCATTTGCGTAGCCCTCGGTCGGATAGCGCAACAGACCAGCCAGCAGCTCGAATTCGGTCGCGTGCGCCATTACATTCCTCTCTTCGGGCCGGAAAGAAACCCGAATCCCACGCCTTGCTTGTGCTCGAGCGGGTCCTGCATCATCTGGATCGCTTCTTCACGATGCATCGGTGGGATCACGAAGCGATCCTCAAACGTGCAAAGGGAAGTGAGGTGGTAGATCGCCTCGGCTTCTTCGATCGAACAGTCCGCCTCGCGCAGCATGCGCATGGCGGTATGCTCGTCCACGTCGCCGACGGTCTTGAATCGCCGGTACCAGCGGACCGCCTTCTGCTTGCGCAGGGCGTAACGCAGGGGAGCTTCTTCGCCCGCGCCAAACAGATTCGCCAGAAACTTCATGGGCACGCGCGCCTGTTCGATGTCGTGAAAGAGGTCATCCGAAACGTGGTCGAGCGAGCCATTCGAGCGGTTCGACATCACCGGGGACATCGGAGGGACGTAGAACAGCATCGGCATCGTGCGATATTCCAGGTGCGGTGGGAGCGCCAGTTTCCAGTCCTTGACAAACCGATAGACAGGCGAGTGCTGCGCCGACTCGATAACGGAATCGTGTACGCCGTTCCGGCGTGCCGCCGAAATAACCTCCGGATCGTTGGGATCCAGGATCAGCGATCGCTGCCCTTCAATGAGTTTGTCGCTTGGCAGGCTCGCTACCTCTTCGATCCGCGAGGCGTCGTAAAGCAGCACACCGAGATAACGAATTCGCCCGACGCAGGAATGGAAGCAAGCGGGCGCTTGCCCCGTCTCAAGGCGCGGGAAGCAAAGAATGCATTTTTCTGACTTGCCGGTGTTCCAGTTGTAGAACATCTTCTTGTACGGGCATGCCGCCACGCAGGCGCGCCAGCCGCGGCAGCGTGTCTGGTCCACAAGCACGATGCCGTCTTCGCCGCGCTTGTACAGCGCTCCCGAAGGGCACGACGCAACACAGGAGGGATTCAGGCAGTGATTGCAGATTCGCGGAAAATAAAAGAACACGAGCCGTTCGATTGCGAACAACTGTTGCTGCGTTTCGTTGTTGAGGCCCTTCAGGTTGGGGTCACTCGCGGCGTAGATCGGTGAGCCGCCTAGGTCGTCGTCCCAATTGGGCCCCGCCTCGATGTTGATCAGCTCTCCGGTCACCATCGAAACGGGACGCGCCGTCGGCTGGTCGGTTCCCGCCGGAGCGTTGAATAGCTCCTCGTATTTGTAGGTCCATGGCTCGTAATAGTCGTCCATCGTGGGCATGGATGGGTTGTGATAGATGTTGAAGAGTGTTTTTGCCTTGCCGGTGGATTTCAGCTGAAGCTTGCCGTCACGGAGTTCCCACCCGCCGTGATATCTGTCCTGATCTTCCCAATCGGTGGGGAAGCCGGTTCCGGGTTTGGTCTCCACATTGTTCCACCACATGTACTCGGTGCCCTTGCGATCGGTCCAGATGTTCTTGCAGGCAATGCTGCAGGTGTGGCAGCCGATGCACTTATCGAGATGGAAGACCATCGAGATCTGAGATCGGACGTTCATCGCATGGCTCCTTTGGCTACCATTTCAGTTCAGGAAGCTTCCGCACGAAAACGTGCGTGTCACGGTTGCAGCCGGTCGGCCCCCAATAGTTGAAGTGGTAGGTAAACTGGCCGTAGCCGCCGACCATGAGATTTGGCTTCAACCGCGTGCGCGTCAGGCTGTTATGCCCGCCGGCGCGACGCCCTTTCCGCAGCGGTGATTTGGGTACGGAAAGCGTGCGCTCCGGCGAGTGATACTGAATGCAGATGCCACGCGGGATCCGCGCGCTAACCGCTGCGCGTGTTACCACGACGCCGTTGTCGTTGTGCACCTCGACCCAATCGTTGTCCACGATGCCGATATCGGCCGCGTCCTTGTCGTTCATCCACAGCGGCTCGACGCCGCGCGAAAGCGTGGTCATGCGGTGGTTGTCGCCGTAGGTCGAGTGGATGTGCCATTTTCCGTGTGGAGTCAGGTAGTTCAGCATCTTCGTCGGCCCTGCTTCCTGACTCAGGCGCAGGTCCGCGTATTGCGCGGGCGACGGTTTCGGTTTGTACGTGGGCAAGTGTTCGCCGAACTGCAGATAACCTTCGTGGTCGAGATAGAAGTGCTGCCGTCCCGTGAGCGTGCGCCACGGCACGAGGCACTCCACGTTGTAGGTAAACGGAGAATACGCGCGGCCGTCTTCCACCAGACCGGACCACATCGGGCTGTTCAACAAGCGCTGCGGGCGGCCCTGCAACCCTTTGTAATCCACGCGGACCGAGCGGCTTTTTTCCGCGAGACGCGTGAGGGGAAGCCCGACTTTCTCTTCGATATCTTTGTATGAGCGGTAGGCCAGCTCTCCATTTGTCACCGTTGCGAATCGCAAGATGAGGTTGCACGCATCTTCATCGGCGGCGATGGATGGGTAGCGTTTGCCGCCCCATTCGACCGTGGGAAGGGTGCGAAGCGATTCGTCATAGACGTCCTCGACCGAGTAATGCGTGCCGTGGGCGCCCAAACCATTTGCACGCACCGATGGGCCGAGGGAAATGAATTGGTTGTATAGATTCGCGTAGTCGCGGGCGACGAGCTTCAGCCCTGGCATCGACGTGCCGGGAACCGGTTCGATGTCTCCTTGTTTCCAATCCGCGATCGTTGGCTGCGCAATCTCCGCAGGCGTATCGTGCGCGAGCGGTGAAGCGACGATGTCCCAGACCGGTTTCGGGAAATGCGGTCGCGCGAGCTCCGAGAATCTTTTCGCGACGGCTTCGAAGATTTGCCAGTCGCTCTTCGATTCCCAGCACGGAGGCACCGCCGCCGACAGCGGATGGATGAAGCTATGCATGTCGGTGGAGTTGAGGTCTGCCTTTTCGTACCAGGTCGCGGCAGGCAGGACGATGTCTGAGTACAGGGCGGACGTGTCCATTCGGAAGTTCAAATCGACGATCAAATCCATCTTTCCGACGGGCGCTGTCTCGTGCCAGGCAATCTCCCGAACGGAGTCCGCCGCCATGTCCTGCGCGATGGCGTTTGTGTGCGTGCCGAGATAGTGCTTTAGAAAGAATTCATGCCCCTTCGCGCTGGCCATCAAAGCGTTGCCTCGCCAGATGAACCAAACTCGCGGCCAGTTTTCCGGCGCATCGGGATCTTCGACCGCGAATTTCAGTTTGTCGTCACGAAGCTCGCGCACCACATGGGAGTAGATTTCAGTTTCGCTCTTTGCTCCGGCGCTTTCCGCTTGCTTCACAACGTCGAGCGGATTGGCATTGAATTGTGGATAGAAGGGGAGCCAACCGTTGCGCACAGCACGCACCTGCGTATCAGCAGTGTGACCGCTGGCGAGGGAACCGGCCGCCTGATTTGCCGGGACGGTGTGGTAATCGGTGAAGCTCTTCTCGTAGCGCCACTGGTCTGTGTGGATGTAATGCCAGCTCGGAGCATTCTGGAGGCGCGCAGCTGGAAACCAGTCCCGCCCGAAGGCGACCGCCGACCAGGACTCCATCGGCGCTAGCTTTTCCTGCCCCACGTAGTGGGCCAACCCGCCGCCGTTCACGCCGACGCAGCCGCAGAAAATCAGCGCGTGAATCGCCGCGCGGTACATTAGATTCGCGTGGTACCAGTGGTTCACCCCGGCACCGATAATGACCATGCACTTGCCGTTCGTCCGTTCGGCCGTTGTCGCCCATTCCCGCGCGAAACGGACCACCGTGTCGCGTCCCATGCCGGTGTACTTCTCCGACCAGGCCGGTGTATACGGCTGTGAATCGTCGTCGTAATCCTTGGGGTAATCGCCGGGCAGCCCGCGAGACACGCCGTATTGCGCCATCAGCAGGTCATACACGGTAGCAACCGGGACGATCTTGCCGTCGGCGGTTCCCAACTTCTTGATCGGAACGCCCCGCACAACGCTCCGGCCTTCGCCGAAGTCATCGAATCGGACCTGGGCGATCCCGTCGTGGCCCGAGAGAAATGTCAGAGCCGGATCAATCTCGCTGCCATCGACACCGTCTTTGAGCAGCAAATTCCATTTTCCTTTTTCCTTGCCCCAGCGGAAACCCGCACTGCCCATTGGCATTTTCGGGCGCGAGTCTTTCGCATCCCAAATCAGGAACTTCCAATCGCCGTTCTCCACGGCCGAATATTCTTGCAGCCGATTTGCGCGAAGAAGTTGGCCAGGCTGTAAGACGCCCCCCTTTTCATGCAACTCGACAAGATATGGAGAATCTGTGTACCTCTTCGCGTAATCGAGAAAATACGGAGTCTGCTTTTCGTGGTGAGCTTCCTTCAGCAAAACGTGGTTCACCGCCATCCACCACGCACCGTCCTGTCCGGCATTGATGGCCACCCACTCGTCGGCATACTTCGAAACCTGGCTGAAATCGGGAGAGAACACCCACATCTTCGTGCCGTTGTGGCGCGACTCAGCAGCAAAGTGGCAGTCCGGCGTCCGGGTCATGTTCAGGTTCGAGCCCATCACCGCAAGCAGCTTCGCGTTGTACCAGTCGGCGGACTCGTGAACGTCGGTCTGCTCGCCCCACGTTTCCGGCGAAGCGCTGGGAAGATCGCAGTACCAGTCGTAGAAGGAGAGCGAAACGCCGCCCAGCAATTGCAGAAAGCGTGAGCCGGCCGCGTAGCTGATCATCGACATTGCCGGAATCGGCGAAAATCCGTTGATGCGATCCGGCCCATGCTTCTTCGTTGTGTACACGCAGGACGCTGCGATCAATTCGAGCGCCGTCTCCCAACTGGCTCGCCGGAATCCTCCCTTGCCCCGCGCCTGTTGCCAGCGCTTGCGTGCTTCTGGATCTTCGACGAGCGACGCCCAAGCCTCCACCGGATCGCCGTGGCTGGCGCGCGCTTCCTTCCACAGGTCGATGAGAGCGCCACGCATGTAGGGGTGTTTCACACGCAAGGGGCTGTAGAGATACCAAGAGTATGAAATCCCGCGCTGGCAGCCGCGTGGTTCATAGGGAGGCAAACCGGCTTCCAAGGAAGGGTAGTCGAGGCCCTGCATCTCCCAGGTGACTATTCCATCCTTCACGTAGATCTGCCACGTGCATCCGCCGGTGCAGTTCACGCCGTGTGTGCTGCGGACGATTTTGTCGTGCTGCCAGCGATTGCGATAGAACTCCTCCCATCCTCGGAGTTGCGGCGTGGACTCGTCGCGAATCCACGAGAGAGCGTCTTTGCGTTTCATTGCGCACCTCGCACATGGGCTCGGACAATGGATCGCCGAACGGATCGGATTCTTCCTCGCCAGGCAAGCTGGAGGAGAGCAAGGCCGACCAGCATCCCGCTGAACCCAAACGCGAAGAATTTCCAAATCGAAGACTGATTCGCAGGCTGACTTCGATTGTTTGCGTCGTCGATCATTGCAAGCAGGGGAAGGATCTCTTCGGATTGCAGAGCGCGTTTGCCAAAGACGGATTGCATCGTGGGCGTCGGCGGTCCGGACAGCCATGCGCCGAGACCTTTGCGTCCGCCGAGCCGATCAAACACATTCGTCAGATCCGGACCAAGCCGACCGCCTCCCAATCCGCCGATTGTTCCGAGGGTATGACAGGAGATGCAGGCGGGGCCGCCGTTCGCGAATGGCCGCTCGCCAAGAAAGAACTGCTGTCCGAGCGTGACGTCGTCGGCGGTGAATGGCCGGTCGCTAATGGTGGCGCCGGCAGGCTGCGATTTCGCTCCAACCGCTCCTCCTTCGATGTAGTCGAGCAGTGCACTCGCCAAATCCGGATTCATGCCCGCGACGGTCGGCATGACCATGTGGCCAGGAGCATCCTGCTGGAGTTGCGCGGCGTACGGGTCGCCGCTGTCGATCATCGCTTTTGGGCTTTGAAGAAACTTGACCAGCCAGGCGCGGTCTTTGCGCTTCGTCACGCCCTGCAAATCGGGACCGATGATGTGTCCGCCCCCGATCGTGTGACACGCCGAGCAGTTCTGCCGAAAGAAACTACCTGCGTCTTGGACATCGGCCACTGTTGGCCTGCCCAAGCACGCGCAAGCGCCGACTACCAGAATTGCGATTCTTGCGATCCAGGCCAATCTCATCAGCGATCCTTTCTTTCCTGGCCGATGTCGTTGGAAGGCAACGCGCAGCCTGCTGAGCCGAAAATTCCTGAACAAATTCTTGCTTGCCTTACGTCTCTGCAATCTCTCGCGTCACAGGACTCGCACTTCCAGTTCAACCGCGCGCGGAAACAGGATGTTGTTTTCGAGATGCACGTGCTGATGGAGATCTGTTTCGAACTCGTGCAAATCCCGATAGAGCGCCCGATAACTCGCGCACGCATCCGTCGGAGCGGTGTACGCCGAGCTGGCTGCGCGAATCTGGTTCATCAAAGCGGCAGCTGCATCGTGTTCTTCCATCATGGCGTGAACAGGATTCTTCACCGTTTGAAAGAAGGGAGGCTCGATCGCTTCAGGGCCGTTGGCCGCGCGCTCCAGCCCTTCGATGTAAGGAAAGAGAATCTGTTCTTCCTTTTGCATGTGCATGATGAGTTCCCGTCCGACTTGGAGGAACAACTTCTCGATGTCCACAATCTCTGGGTGCTTCTCTCCATGTTTCTCCCGAACCTTCCCCGCTAGCGTTCGAATCCGGGGGATCGCTTCGCGGACGTACTGGTGATGCTTTTCGAGAATGTGCCGCGTCAAATCGGCGAGAGGTGCTGAGACCCAGGCCGCGTCGGCTAGCCCGACGTTGGTGCTGTTCGCCTGCAGCCGGGCCATGATCTCCTCCGTCGAGACGCCCGCATGCACGCATGCATCACGTAGAGACCTGTCGCCCCCGCAGCAGTAATCCACCCCAGCCTGCTCCAGAATCTGCGTCGCTCCCGGATTCGCTAGCGCAATGTCCCTAACTTTGGTTTCGCCGGTGAAGTTCATTGTCCCCTCCGTTTTCAAGGCTAGTTTGCGGCGACCCGCACAAGAGGGCAGTGACCAAAGTCACGGTTGGAAGGCAACAAGACAGCGAGGTTTGCGGGGGGACTACTCGAGAGAGCTTTGCTCGTGTTTCAGGGCAGCGAGGTTTTTTACGACGATTTTGCGGCCCTCCACTTCAACAAAGCCTTCTGCTTGAAGCCGGCTCAAGTTTCGCGACACCAGTTCGCGGACTGTGCCAAGCTCCGCGGCCAAATCCTGATGGCTCCTTGCCAATTCCACGTGCACCCCGTCTTTCGAGGAGACACCAGTGGTTTCCGCCATTCGTAGAATCGCGGCAATCAGCCGCTGTCGGACCGTGGTAAACGAAAGCTCTTCTATGATTCCCACCAGGCGGCGCAGTCGCGAACCGACTACGGCAATCACTTTGAGTGCCACATCCGGATGCTCGCGGCAAAAATTTTGGAAGTCCTTGCGGGAAACAAACAATATCTCCGCCTCTTCCAAGGCTGACGCGGAGGCAGGATAGTCGCCGCCGTCGAATACGGGAAGCTCTGCAAACGAACTGCCCGGCCCCTCCACCGCCAGTACTTGTTCACGGCCCGCAGCTGACACCTTGAAAATGCGGACCTTTCCAGATGCCACGAGGAACAGCCCCGTGCAAGGGTCTCCTTCGCTGAATAGCAGCTCGCCCCGTCGGAAGTGCTTTTTTGTCACTCGCGCGCTCAGGGCGTGTAGTTCTTTTTCCGTCAGACTTGCGAACAGCGGCGTTCTCTTTAGAACGCCCTCCGCGTTCTCGCTCACTAGGGGGCTCCGCGCTCGTGTAACCATAACCGAAAATGCTTGACCGGATGCCGAAAACTTGAGCCGGAAAGGTCGCTCTGCACTTGTGCCCTGTTTGTTTGGAAGGCTTGGGGCTACGGATTGACGGCTCCGTGTGAAGGATGGGTTTACAGGAGCCCGGAAAAGGCAAACGGCTCGCAACTCGGTATAGTCGCAAGCCTTACATTCGTCCGCCGGTCGAGTAAGCGAAGCTCTCGATCGGCGGTTGGCTGATTTCCGTCACTCGCTCACCACATCGCTTGGCAAGTATGACGCTCTAAGATCAAGCAGTTGGTGGGCCCGCAAGGATTCGAACCTTGGACCAACGGATTATGAGTCCGCTGCTCTAACCGCTGAGCTACGGGCCCGCGCATTTCTTACGATACTACAAATCGCACATTCGTTAGCGGGACTCGGTTCGTTCGCCGCGCGTCGGGGTAGTGCGATAGAAGTCATCGAATGGCGAGAAAGTTCCAGGCATAGGTGCGCGGCTGCCGTAGAATGAATACATGGCCCGAGGATGGGAAAGTAAGTCGGTCGAAGGTCAGCTCCAGGATTCTCAGTCGAAAAGTTCAGGAACGCAGAAGCGGCAGGTCGCGCCGTCCGAGATGGAAACTCGGCGGCGGAGGGAAGTGCTGCTGCTTTCGCGCGTGCGCGTGCAGCAAGACTTGGAAACCAGCCAGAACCCGCGCTACCGGGACCAACTAAGCCGCGCGCTAGCGGACATCGAATCGCAATTGGCGGCTCTCAAAGAGGGCATTTGAAACTGGTGGCCGGGCGTTCCGGCGGCTAGCTAGTCGCGGGGCGGCTCGGGCTCGGCGTCTTCGATGAAGAAGACGCCCACGCCGTTTCGATCCTTACCGCGGCTGCGCTCGCAGTGCGTGACCGTGGCGCGCAGGGAGAGCGCTCCGGCGCCATCGCGACCGTCCGGCGCTTCCACGACCACTCGCAGTTCCGACTGCAGCCGCGGCCGGTTACTCATCGACAGATAGGCGCCCTGCACGCTGATATCGCGTAGCGTGGCTCTTTCCTCAAACGCAATTCCATCTTCCGTCTGGCCGCTGACGGTTGCGGTGAAGCAGAGGCGTCGCCGCTGGCCCAGTCGCGCTTCCGGCAGAACCACATCGGTTTCTTTTCCATTCAGCGCGATGGACATCCCCTCCATGGCCGCCCACGTCGGGGCGAACTCCTGACGCGCAGCGGAGAGAAATCCGTCCACGACACGACTCGACGAATCCGGGTCATGATGGAACAGCACGAGGTTCTTCACTTTGCATTCGCGCGCGATCTTGACCCCTTCCAGCCAGCAAGAGTGGCCCCAGCCCTTGCGCGTAGAGGCCAGTTGTTCCGGAGAATACTGCGCGTCGTAAATCAGCACATCGGCTCCCTGCGCGAGCTGACGCAGGTTGCTATCGCAATCGGGTGCCCCGGGTTCGTTGTCCGTGGCATACACGAACGAGCCAACCGGCGTGTCGAGCCGGTAGCCGAGACAGCCCTGCGGATGGTTCAGCCATGCCGTCGTGATGTGCGTCCCTTCGATGTCCCATTGTTCGCCGCCATCGACTTCACGGAAAAACCGCGCCGCTGCCATTGTCGTGACGTCGACCGGAAAGTAGGGCTTGGCAAGCTGGGCCTCGAGCACCTGGCGGAGACTGTTGCGGCCCAAATACTTCGACTGAAAGCTATAGAAGTGAAACTTGTTTTGCGCCTCGAAAAAGGGGTGAAAGAACGGAATGCCTTGAATATGGTCCCAATGGTAGTGTGTCACCAGGACGTGCGCTTCGATTCCGCCATCGCCGCGCCATTTCATCCAGCGGCCGCTCAGCGCGTGCAGGTGATTGCCGAGCGTGCGCAGGCCCGTTCCGCAGTCGAGGATGAAGCGGGTACCGCTCGGCGTGGTCACTTCCAAGCAAGCCGTGTTCCCGCCGTAGCGCCATGAGTCGCGCTCCACGGTCGGAGTCGAGCCGCGTACACCCCAGAAAACGAGTTTGGCGACGTTTTGCGTCATGGGCAAGCGAATGGCTCCTCTAGGTTTGGACCTCCCCACGAGCCTCCGCAGAAGCCGACTTAGATTTCATGGTAGGTGTCCGCCGCGAAGCAAGTCAATCGAGTTTCGGCCGCGCACACCGTGAAACACACTTCCCTTTACGTTTTCGTTTTTGGTATGGAGTCCAATTCGCCGGAACGCTCGCTGGGAGTAATATTCGGGTGATGCGCGCTCACACCCACGGCGGCTCCTCTCACAGTCACGACGACCATGGCCACGGTCACGGTTTAGGGGCGAGTGCCACCAGCGTCCTTGGCCTGACCGTTCTCGCTTCGCTCCTTCTTGTTCTGATCGAAGTTGTGGCGGGATACGCGGCGCATTCCATAGCGCTCTTGAGCGATGCCGTCCACAATTTGACGGACGTGCCGACGCTCGTCATCTCCTGGCTCGCTACACGATGGGCCTTGCGCCCGCCCACGCGCGAGAAGACATTCGGGTACCACCGTGCGGGCATTCTCGCGGCGTTCGTCAATGCGATGCTGCTCTCGCTGGTGGCCCTGGTCCTGATGGGCGAGTCCATCGCGCGGCTGCGCCACCCGGTTGAGGTGGGAGCAAACGTGATGGGATGGGTTTCGCTCGCAGCCCTGGCGATCAACGGAGGTATCACGCTCAGCGTTCATCGCGGGCGGCGCGATCTGAACGTCCGAACTGTGTGGATTCACAACCTTGGCGACGCGCTCTCCAACATCGGGATTCTCATCGGCGCGCTCCTGATTCGCTGGACCGGGGCGCACTGGATCGACGCAGTTATCAGCCTCGGAATCGGGGGGCTGGTCTTATGGTCGGGGCAGGGGATTCTCCGCGAAAGCAGCCACATTCTGCTGGAAGGGCTGCCCCGTGGGATTCGTCTCGAGGACGTGGCTGCCGCGGTCCTGCGTATCGACGGCGTGCAGGAAGTTCACGATATTCACATCTGGACGCTCGGCTCCAATCTCCACGCATTGTCGTGTCACGTCCGCATCCCGGACATGCACATGGAAGAGAGTGAACGCATTCTTGCCCGCATCCGCGAACTGCTCGCCCACGATTTTCACATCACGCATACGACGATCCAGTTCGAGCGTGCCGGACTTCCCGCCGAAGCGGGACTCTACATGCCTGCGCCGGCTCACCGCTCGACGAAATAGCACTCAGCGCGCTTTCCGGCGGGCTCGGGGCGCAGATTGGCATCGCGGGCACAGGTGGCTGCTCCTGCCGGCGACGATTGTGCGGCGGATCAGCGTGCCGCAGCGAAAGCATTTCTTGCCTGTGCGCTGGTAAACGCGGTGGCGCCGCTGAAATCCCCCGAGATTCCCTTCCGAATCCACGTAGTCTGCAATGGAAGATCCGCGCAAGCGAATCGCTTCGTTGAGCACTTCGCGCACGGCGCGATACAAGCGATGCAGTTCGTCGGCCGACAGCATAGCGCCCAGCCGCATCGGATGAATTCGCGCTCGCCACAAGCTCTCATCGGCGTAGATGTTGCCAATGCCGCGCAAGACGTGCTGATCGAGCAGCAGCGCCTTGATTCGCGCGCGCCGGTCTTTGAGCAACGCCACGAACTGGCTTTCGCTGGCCTCCAGCGGATCGAGTCCCAAAGAGCCGAGGCCGTTCTTTTGCGGTTCCTCCGTCACGATTCCCATGCGGCCGAACCGGCGAACATCCGTGTAGCGCAGCTCGCGGCCATCATCGAGCGCGAAAAAGACATGCGTGTGCGGGGGAACCGGCGCCTGCGGATCGCACGTAACGAGCCGCCCTGTCATACCGAGGTGAACGAGCAGAGAGAAATTCCGCGCAGTTCCGTTGGAGGATTCGAGATCGAGCAAGAGAAACTTTCCGTGACGCCGTACCGCTACGATGCGCGCGCCGGGAATTTCCCGTTCGATTGCAACTGGATCGTCGATGAAATCCGTCTTCCCGAGGCGCACGCTCAGAATTTTCCGTCCCGGCAAGGTGGTGCGGAGGCCTCTGGCAATCGTTTCGACTTCGGGAAGTTCCGGCATCGCTCGACCGACGAAGAATCAGCGCAGAAAGGCCCGCATCATTGGGCCGCCGGCACAAGCGCCAAGACGCGGCACGGTCCGCCCGACCCGCCCTCCAGCTTTATCGGCGCGGCAATGAGGAACGCTCCCGCTTCCGGCAACTGGTCGAGATTGGCGAGATTCTCCAGGTTGTACAGCCCCGCGGGCAAAACGATCTGATGCACTTCGAAATCTTTCGATGCGCCGTAGTCGATGCTCATCGTATCGATTCCCAATCCAGACGCTCCGCGCTCGACGAGCAGCTTTGCAGAGTCAACCGAAAAGCCGGGGAAATGCATCACGCCCTGTGCATCCTCGTTGCGGTAGCGCGCCTGATCGGGCCAGCGCGACGCCCACCCTGTGCGCAGCAGCACGATCGAGCCCATGGGAATGCGGCCGTGCGCTGTCTCCCACTTTTCCAGACGGGCGACCGTTAGACGATAATCCGCATCCTTCGCGGCTTCGTCGCGCACGTCGATCACGACAGCCGCACCGAAGAAACGCGTCACCGGAATTCGATCGACACTCGCTCCTTTCGGGGCGAAATGCAGGGGCGCGTCCATGTGCGTGCCGTAGTGTTCGAGCGTCCAGAAGCTGCGCGCGAAGTATCCGTCCTTCTCCGGAGTGGCCACGACCTGCGCCTCAAACGTTTTGTCGTCGCCCGGCCACGCAGGCAGTTTTCCGTTGATGGCATAGGTCATGTCGACCACCCGCGTAGTGCCCTCGGCGATGCCCGCAAACTGCGACGCCATGCTGGTCGGCTGCGGTCCGTTCGCTCTTCTGGCTTCAGCCATTCCAATCGCTCCGATGACGGCGACTCCCGCCGCGAGCAACCAAGTACCTGTTCGGCTCATTGAAAGACGCCTCCCGGCAAGTGGCCATTCTACGCGAGTTTCGATTCGTGGATTTCAGGCTTGCAAACTAGGGAAGAGGGATACCCGGCGAGGCGACGATTCCTGCCATCCGCAGAATTTCCGCGTACTCCTCTTCGGTGAGAGGGCAGATTGTGAGACGCGTATTCTTGAGGAACTTGATCTTGCGCAGCGGCTTGTTGTCGCGCATTTCCGCCAGTGTCACCTGGCGCGGCAGGCGCTCGATCGCGCGGAGATCCATCACCAGCTTCTTCTTTTCCGGATCGTCAGGATCGGGATAGGGGTCGCGAGTGACTTCTGCCAAAGCATACACGGCATGTTCGGGCTTGCCGTGGTAGCAGAGCGTCCGGTCGCCCTTGTGGACCTGCTTGAGTTGCCGCGCCGCGTCGGGACGGTTCCCGGCGTGGCGCCACATCTCCTTGCCTTTCACGAACAGGGTGTCCCAGTGGTAGACCCGGGGGTCGACGGCTAGCAGCCAGCGCTTTGGTTTGGTGGGGGCCTGCGTCATCCGTAAAAAGTGCCGCGCGCACTATACACGGAAGCACTCGCCAAGTGTGGGGAAATTTCCCTCTTGGTCACAAAAGTCGCAGGATTTGCGGTGCCGGTTGTGGAAAAGCGGATCCCTACTTCCGCGGGAAGCGCCCTCAGCCGACGTCCACGAAGACTTCGTCGCCGCGAACCTCCACGGGATACGTGTCAACGCCCATGCCGCCATGGGGAACGACCTTCCCGGTAGTCACGTCGAACTGCCAGCCGTGCCAGGGGCAGGTCACCACGTTGCCCTCCAGCTCGCCTTCCCCCAGCGGGCCAGCCTGATGCGCGCATATGCTGCTGATAGCGCAGAACTTGCCGGCTACATTGGCCAGCGCAACGGGCTTTCCGCCCACGGATACTTCGCAAATCTTTCCCGCCGGTATGTCACTCTTCCTTGCCGCTCGCTCAAAGGCCATCCTCTCGCTCCTCGACTCCCCGCTTTTCAGCGTCCTCGCGGTGGGTCCAAATGCTTCGGTCGGTGTTTTCTTAGTGTTGGCTCAGTCGCCGCTGGAACTCGCGGCTGTCGCCTGGCCCTCGATCTTGGTCAGAAGCTGAGCGAATTTCGCCTCGCGCTCCTTCTGATCGTGGCCCTGGTAGATTTCGGCGATCTGCGTCGTGTTCATCGAGCAGAACTTCGGCCCGCACATCGAGCAAAACTTCGCATCTTTGTAGAAATCATCGGGCAGAGTCTCGTCGTGCATCGCTCGCGCGGTGTCGGGGTCGAGCGACAACTCGAACTGCTTGTTCCAATCGAAAAGGAAGCGCGCGTAGCTGAGCGCATCGTCGCGATCACGCGCCCCCGGACGGTGCCGCGCCACGTCCGCCGCATGCGCGGCGATTTTGTAGGCAATCACGCCTTGGCGGACGTCATCGGCATTCGGCAGCCCGAGGTGCTCCTTGGGCGTGACGTAGCAGAGCATCGACGCGCCGTGCCAGCCGATCATCGCGGCGCCGATTGCGCTCGTGATGTGATCGTAGCCCGGGGCGATGTCCGTAACGAGCGGCCCGAGCGTGTAGAACGGCGCCTCGTAGCACATCTCGTTTTCCTTCTTCACCTGCAGCTCGATCTGATCCATCGGGATGTGACCGGGCCCCTCGATCATCACCTGCACGTCGTAATCCCAGGCCTTTTTCGTCAGCTCGCCGAGCGCCTTCAGCTCAGCGAACTGCGCATCGTCGCTCGCGTCGGCGAGGCAGCCGGGACGCAGACCATCGCCGAGCGAAAAGCTCACGTCGTGCTTCTGAAAAATCTTGCAGATCGCGTCGAAATTCTCGTACAGGAAATTTTGCGCCTTGTGATAGCTCATCCACTGCGCCAGCAACGCGCCGCCGCGGCTAACGATGCCCGTGATGCGGTTGCGCACGAGCGGCAGAAACTCGCGCAGCACGCCCGCATGGATCGTCATGTAATCGACGCCTTGCTCGGCCTGCTCTTCGATCACTTCGAGCATGATATCGATCGTCAGGTCTTCGGCGCGGCGCACGCGCGACATCGCTTCGTAGATCGGCACGGTCCCGATAGGCACGGGGGACGCGTCGATGATCGCCTTGCGGATTGCCGGGATGTCGCCGCCGGTTGAAAGGTCCATCACGGTATCCGAGCCGTAGTGCACGGCGCGGTGGAGCTTTTCGAGCTCTTCGTTGATATTGGAAGTGGTTGCGGAATTCCCGATATTCGCGTTGATCTTGCAGCAGAACGCCACGCCGATGCCCATCGGCTCGAGGTTGCGGTGATGGATGTTGGCAGGGATGATGGCGCGGCCGCGCGCTACTTCGCTGCGCACCAACTCGGGCGAGATCTTCTCCCGCAGCGCCACGTATTCCATCTCTTCCGTGACGACGCCCTGGCGGGCGTAGTGCATTTGCGAAAAATTCCGCGCGCCGCCGTTCATCGCCGCAGCTCGCTTCTCAACCCACGCATCCCTCAGTGCCATAAGACCCTCGCTTGCGTTTGCGGCTGCTTTGTTGTCGCCGCAACCGCGCTCATTATCGCACCGCAGTCGGTGTGCAGCAACCTTGGTCCGGGAACGGCAATCGAATGACGGACTGCGCGCTGCGGAATTATCTATCGTCTTAATGGCGCATGCCTGGAGAGATTTTGCGGGCCGCCCTCCAAGATCCGCCTAACCGCGCAGAGCCGCTGCGAATCAAAACGTGTATTTTAGGGCTAGCTGAAGCAACCTTGGGTCTGCCGTATTTACGACGTGGCCAAACAGCGAATTGTCTACGTCGCCGTTCACGGCTTCCGGACCGAAAAATTGCGTGTGGTTGAAAACGTCGAACGCTTCCACACGGAACTGTAATGTCTGCGTCTCGCGGATTTCGAAATTTCGCTGCAGCACCAAATCCGTGTTGAACGCGCCGGGCCCGGAAAAGTATCGCCGCGGCGCGTCTCCGACAGTGCCTAAGGCATTGTCGGTGAAGGCGTTCGGATTGAAATACTGCAGCTTGTTGCTGTGGGGATTCGTGATGTCCAGCGGTTGTCCCGTGAAATCGGGGAGGTCCAGGTAGCGGTTGTTCACGCCGTTCGGGCTGCTCCCCTGCAAGGAGTTGTCGCCGTTCGTGCTCAGAGTCACCGGGAAGCCAGTGCTGGCCCGTGTGACGCCGGATATCTCCCAACCCTCCAGCAGATAGTGAGCGTGGCTCGTTAGTCGTTCCAGCGGCAACCGGAATTCGTAGGTCGCCACAAAGTTGTGCGTCAGATTCCAGGCCGAAATCACGCGCGTCAGATTGAAATTGAAGGGATCCACAGCATCGGCAAGCGACGAGGATTGATCGATGGACTTGCTGTACGTGTAGCCGAGCGAATACGTGAAAAGCTTGGTCGAGCTCTTAACACTCACTTCGAGTGCGTTGTAGTTCGCGTTTCCGATGCTCCCTATATAGTCATCGTTCCCGTAGTAGTTTCCGACGTCGACGTTGTTGATGAGACTTGTGTTTAATCCCAGCCGGGTACCCTGAAGGATCGTACCTGCGGGATACGTGATCCCGTCGAAGGTGAACGGTTCGGCAAGATTGTACTCGTTGTTTTCACCGCCGGGCCCGCAAGACTCTCCCGCTGTAAGAACGCCAGGCTGATCGAGGGCCAGACAAAGAGCGGCAATGCCCGGATTGGCAGAGTACACGAGGAGCTGATGATGGCTTTCGGAGCCAACGTAGCTCAGACTCAAAACGGCCTGTCCCGGTAGTTGCCGTTCGATGGAAAGGAAGTAGTTCTCCGTATAAGGATAGGTATTCCACGGCGGAGGTGCGGTCATGCCAGACTGCGGGTTGTAAATGCCGTTGAAAATGACGCTGGCGTTCGGATGGCTGGCCCGAGCGTTGAGAGGGGGAAACGTAAGCGGATAGGGAGTTATCCCCAGTGTGCCGTCCGCTAAATCGTACGGTGCGGCAAAGAGGCCGTTGTAGACCGTATCGCTTAGCCCGTAGGGAGGCTGAGGCTCGTCAACGCCAATCGTATTGCCCTGAATTACGGTGTTGAATATCCCGTAGCCTGCGCGGATGCTCGTCTTTCCCGGTCCTCCGAAAACCTTTCCTAGAAGCCCCCTGCCTTCGTTAGGTGAATACGCGATGCCAACCCGAGGTGCATATCGAAACTTCTCGGGCACGAGCGTGCTCGGGATACCGGGGTCGGTCGGATAGACCAAACCGGGAAATGCGTTGGGATACACCACAGACTGTTCGCCGGGTTTGAAGGTCGGCACCTGATCGTATTTTTCCGACCAATAGCGCATTAGCTCCATGCGCAGCCCATAATTGAATGTCAGGTTTGACTTGATCCGCCAGGAATCCTGCCCGTACCAGCCCGCGTATCTGTGGCGCGGCCAGTATCGCCGTGAGTCGGATTGGGTAAATTGGTTCGGTGCCCCTATAAGAAAGTCCGCAAAATTGCTGCCCGTTTGGTAGCCGTTAAACAGGAACGTCCCATTGAAGGTTGCATCGGGATTCACGTTCACCTGCTCGAAGCTCACATCGATTCCGGCCTTGACGGTATGATTGTGCAGGACCTTCGAAAGACTATCACTCCCCGTGAACGTATTGTTGGCCTGGGCGAGATTGGTGATTGGCAACCCGAATACGAATTGGCCCTGGAATACGATGTTCTCAACCCCTTCGATTTGGGGAGCCAGAGGGACAATGCCCGCCGTTCCCGGTGCTGTCTCGAACCCCTGGGAAGCCAGGCTAACTCCAAGCCCGCCGGACGGCTGGCCTACCACGTTGGCGTCTCGCATGAAACTGAAATGGGCTTCGTTTACTGTGTTGATGCCGAACGTCTTGGTGTCGCCCAAACTGACCAGCTGTGAACGGCCGTGGTTTATACCGTTGAAGCCGGGAACGGTTGCGCCGCCCTGTCCGCTCGGAAATGGATTGTTGACGAAATAGTCGTCAAAAAAGTAATAGGCCGAAAGATTTCCCCAGCGCACGGCGTTCCAATCCACGCGATAGCCGAATTTGTCGTCGCGAAGCCTCTCATTTTCCGAGCCGGTGAACGTGGTCGGTCCGTCATTCGGCTGCGGAATGTACTTCAGCAGCTGCTGTGCGGGAGCCGCCCAGGCCGCCTTCGGAATGATCGCCCCGGGGAAAACGCATGGATTTGCACCGGTCGCGGCACATCCGAGAAAGTAATAGGCCTCACCATTCGATACAGGGTAACCTAGCGAACTCTGTAGCTGCGCTGCCAACCCCGCACCGTTCACGGTCATGGGTCCGCTTGGAGTGGAAAACGAGCTGGCCATATCGGCGAGGTTACCCGTCAGATCAGCCAGAGACGGCACGGTAACCAGTCCCGTATCTAAGCCTTCGATTGTTCGCGTTCCTTGATAGTCTCCGAAAAAGAAAAGCTTGTCTTTCCTGATCGGTCCGCCGAGCGTGCCGCCGAATTGATTTTGTTGATAAGTCTCTAATTTCGGCGAAAAGAAACTCCGCGCATCGAGATCGGTGTTGCGCAGGAATTCGAAGGCGTTACCGTGAATCTGGTCCGTCCCGCTCTTGGTCACCACATTCACGATGCCGCCAGAATAGTTGCCGAATTCCGCATCGAAATTGTTGGTCAGCACGCGGAATTCGGAAATGGAATCGAGGTTCGGAATGATGCCCGTGCCTCCATTCATTTCCTCCTTAACGTCAGATCCATTTACAAGAAATCCGTTCGCGTCTTCCCGCTGTCCGCTGATTGATTGGTTCCCTGGATTAAGGTTGCCCGAAGGAGTGATGGCCACGGTGACGCCGGCCATTACGACAGAATCGGGCGTCTGCGTCGACATCGGCACAATACCGGGCTGAAGTGCCAACAGATCGGTATAGCTTCTTCCGTTCAGCCCAACGGCGGTTATTACTGGGCCGGTAATGACATCGCCCATCTGCGTGCTCTCGGTTTCAACCTGCACCGCCTCTTCGTGCACCACAATTTGCTCGGTCGCTGCGCCCAACTGCAGCTCTACATCCACCTCGAGTTTCGAATTCACATCAACGATCAAACCCGTCCGCTTATATGGTTTGAACCCAGCCGGAGAGATATCGATCACGTACGTCCCGATGGGAAGGCTAGGGAATGCGTAGAACCCCTCCGTATTCGTCTGAGTCGTCTGCACAACCCCTGTTCCTGTATTGAGGGCGGAAACTTGGGCAGCGGCTACTACAGCGCCACTGGGATCTTTCACGGTGCCCGAAATACTTCCGCCGGTCGCGGCGTCAGCTCGCGTGCAGAGAAGGAGAAAGAAGGACACGAAGAAGACGTATCGAACAAGCCGAATGGCGTAACTCATTGCCGCGATGTGGCTCCCCCGTCCGGAAGGCCTTTTGCGCCCTTTACGTGCTGTCCCGCTTTGCTGCTTGGCAATTCGACACCCGTAGCTGCCCTCGGAAATCGGCGGCAATTTCAGGGTATCGGCGGTGGCGGGTGCGAACAAGCCATCTTTCGGCCATACAGCGGCTCGGCTGCAATCGACGAACTTGGGGCGTACGCTATGAAGCGGGGAGTAACTCATTGATCGGTATGCGCTTACAGGCCTGCCCTCTGGTCAACAGGCAAGCGGAAAGACTAACGTGCCGTCTCCAGCGATCGCTCGATGGCGATCCGCACGAGCTGCGCGCGTGTCCGCACTCCAGTTTTCTCGAATAGCCGCTGCAGCGTGGCCTTCACTGAACTTTGCGACACGCCGGTTTTGTGGGCGATTTCCTTGTTGGTGAGACCTTCAAAGACGCTGCGCAAGACCTGCAATTCACGCTGGGTCAATGCAGCCGTCATTTCCTGCGTGGGTTGCTCGGCGGCCGCGATTTCTGACGTGACAGCTCTTGAATCCATCCACTCGCCGCCGCGGGCCACGCGCCGAATCGCCTCAAGCAACATAGCCGGGGAGTTGTGCTTCAGAAATATCCCTGATACTCCCTGATTTCGCGCCACGGCGACATCCAACGGAATCATCCCCGCCGTCACCATCAGGATCTTACCCTTGTAACCCGACTGTTTCGCGCGCGCGACGAAACTCGCGCCCATTTCATCTCCTAGATCGAAGTCGAGCAGCACCACGTCCACCACCTCGCGGGCAAGCACGCGCAAGGCTTCGGCGGATGTACTGCACTCCGCCACGCTCTCGACATCCGGCTCGGTTACGAGCAAGCGGCGAAGCCCTTCGCGAAACAGTACATGATCATCCAGCAGTAAGATTCGTAGACGTTGCATCTTCAACCTGAGGAGACTCCGCCGCCCTTGCCAATTCTAAGACGAACGAACATCCCGGCTGTCGCGCGTCGTGCCGCAAGTCGCCGCGAAACGTTCTCATGAAAGCGCGGGACAAATAAAGCCCCAGTCCCGTTGCGTGGGCGCCCTTTTGCAAGGGCTGAAATATTTTCTGGTCCACTGGAATGCCCGGACCGTTGTCGCTGAACCGGATCGACACTCCGTCTGGTCTCCTTTCGACGGCGATCTCGATCCGCTTTCGCTCAACCGGCTCGAGAGCTCGCTGGCTGTTCTTCGCCAGGTTCAGCAGCACCTGCATTAGGCTATGCCGGTCCGCTTGCACCGGGCCCAGCATTTCCGGGACATTCCAGCGCAGCTGGATGTCGGATTCTTCGCACATCTGTTCAAGCACGATTCGAAAATCGGTGAGCACCTCGCTCAAATCCGCGCTGCTCGATTCGAACGCTCCGACGCTTCGCTTCAATTCCAGCGAGGCAATTCTGCTGAGCGTTTCCACCAGGGATCCCAGAGCCTCAAAGTCCTGATCTCCCCGCAGCGAGCCTTTTCGCACCAGGTTTTCGTGCATCACGCCTATGGCGCCGCAAACATTTCGAATCTCATGGGACACGGCGGCGACCAGAATCCGAGAGCCGGCCAGAAGCTGCTGCAGGCTGGCCTCCTCGCGTTCGCGAAGGTGTTCGGAGGTGTCCACTACCATCGCCGCGAGGCGCGGCCCTGCGGGTGTACCGTAGGTGGAGAAGAAAATGTCGGCGAGGAACACTTCGCCGTTGTCCCGCTGGCCGCGGGTTTGCATTTCTGTGCAGAAGATTTTCGCGCTATCGCTGCTCAAGGGAATCGATCCAAGCGCTGGAATGTAACGCGCGATTTTCCTGCCGGTTAGCGCACCCTCGCGGACTCGCAGCAGCCGATGGGCCGCCGGATTCCCGAGGAGAATCTCTCCGGCCGCCGTCATCGTGAAGATTGCGGCGGGACTGGTTTCGATGAGGAATTTGAGCTGCTCCTCCGCGGCACGCTGAATCGCGAGCCCTTTTTTCTCGCGGTTGTAGCTCTTCGTCAGGCTGAGCGAAAGCAAACCCGTGACGGAAAGAGTGAGGAATATCAAAACGTCGCGCCCGAGCTCCATTTCCATCGGAAACGGATCCAGCCGGTCCGATAGGAAGGTGCAAAAGAGTGCGGCCAGAATCACCTGCCACCACTCTAGGACCGTTCCCAGCAGGACCATTGGGAAGATGTATAGAAATCCCAGGGTGGCATTGATCTCCACCCGCCAGTCCGTAATCGCAATGATGGCGATCAGGATCGCGGCGTACGAGATTGCGGCGCGGCCACTCCAGCGAAAAAATCGGGGGGTCATGGGCTTCGTTCCAATTATATTACGGCTCCGGTCTGGTCCTTCACCATGCCGGAGATGCTGCCGCCCGTCGCAGCCTACAGCCGCGCACAGCAGACGAAGAAGGTGGAAAGCAGTACGATACCTGCGATGATCGAGAGACGAGACCTGGATGCCACTATGCCGAGTTCCCCGACAATCCACCCATTTCGATTCGGCTTTGCCCGTTCGTTACGGTGTTTCACCTCACGAACCGGTGAGGCCTTTTCTGCTCTGTGGCGATGGCTCGAAGATGGGTTTGCTGCTTCGGGAATTCATGTGACAATGAGCCCATGCGAAAACCAACGATTGCCGTCCTCTTCCTTGCCATTGCTTTGCTTGCCGGAAATGCGCTGGCGCAACAAACTCAGGCGCCGGCATCAGGCACTCAACAAGCTCCTGCGGCCAAGCCGCAAGCGCCATCGGCCGCGACGACTGCTCCCAAAACCGCGGCTAAGAGCTCCACGGCGGCCGCGCCCGCGCTGACAACGGACCGGGCCAAAGAAAGCTACGCGCTCGGCATGAACATTGGTAAGGGCCTCAAAGCGCAATCGGTCGATGTGGATACCACGATTCTGCTGCGCGGTCTCAAGGACACTCTGTCCGGCAACAAGCTGCTTCTTACGGACGAACAGGCAGTTGCCGCACTCAGCCAATTGCAGAGCGAAACCCGCAAGAAACAAGATGAAGTCAGGAAAGAACTAGGCGACAAGAACCTGAAAGAGGGCACGGCGTTCCTTGCCGCCAACAAGACAAAAGTAGGTGTCGTCACCCTGGCGAGCGGCCTCCAGTACAAGATTCTGAAGGCCGGCACAGGGCCGAAACCCACCGCTGCCGACACCGTTGTCTGCCAGTATCGCGGCACGCTGGTCGATGGGACCGAGTTCGATAGCTCCGCCAAGCACGGCGGGCCTGCGACGTTTCCAGTCGGTCGAATCATTAAAGGTTGGACTGAGGCGTTGCAACTCATGCCGGTCGGATCGAAATGGCAGCTCGTTATTCCGCCGGACCTTGCCTACGGCACCAACGGCGCGGGTAGCATGATCGGCCCTAACGCCACGCTGATTTTCGAGGTCGAGCTTCTGTCGATCAAGCAGCCGAACGAGCCGCCACCGGCGCCAGCTCCAGCACCGGCTCCAGCACCGAATAAATAGACGGCTCGGCCATGCGGACAAGCTTGCTTGCGCTCCCGCATAACCATGCCTAAGATGGTCGGGTGAATTTTTTGGCAGATATCGTCTGCAAAATGAAGCGGAACTGCGCCGCCTTGGCTGCGCCTTCCCGTTTGCATAAGCCATGCACCGTCTGACGCGTCTCGTCGTTTTTTCGCTCGTCGCGCTTCCGGCTGCTGCGCTGGGCCGAGCGCATTCCCTCGTTTCGGAGAAAAATGTGCCAGGCGCGGCCGCCTCGCAGAAGTTCGCTCAGCTGAGCGACGAATTCTTGAAAGAATCTCTCGCGCTATCGCCTGTGAGCGCCTCCGCGGCTGGTTACCACAAGCACGTAAACCCGAAGACGGGCCAGACGGTCGAATTGGACGCGCAGTTGGACGATATGAGCCTCGATGCGATGGCACGGGCTCGCGCGTTCTACGCCGGCTGGCGCGAACGCTTCCGCAAGGAGACGCCGCCATCCTCCCTCGATCCGGAGGACGCCGCCGATTGGCAACTCATCGACGATCAGATCGGTCTCAGCTTGCTCGAGTTCGATCAGATTCAGAGCTATCGTCACCATCCCACGGTCGTGGTCGAACTGATTGGCAACGGGCTGTTTCTCCCTCTGTCGCAAAGCTACGCTCCGAAGGACGTGCGCGTCGGCCACGTGCTGTCCAGAATCGGGCAGATACCCCGCGTGCTCGATCAAGTGAAGCAATATCTTTCGGACGCCGACCCGATTTTTGTCACGACCGCGATTCAGGAAAATGACGGCAACATCGATCTGATACAAAACACCGTCGCGGGCGAAATCGATCCTGGCTCGCCGCTCAAGGCGCAATTTGACAAGGTCGCACCTCCAGCAATCGCGGCGCTGAAGGGCTTCTCGCGCTGGCTGCAGGACGACCTCGGGAAGCGCACGTCACATCTCGACTGGCGCCTCGGCAAAGACCTCTACGACCAGAAGTTCAAGCTTGTAATGGAGACTTCGGTTACGCCAGAGGAGGTTCTGTCGTCGGCCGAACAGGAGCTGAGGGCGGTGCGCGCGGAAATGCTCCAGCTCGCGCTGCCCATGCACGCGAAGATGTACCCCGATCACGGCGATCATTCCGATTTGGGGGACCGCGAGCGCGAGAACCGGATCATCGGCGAGGTCCTCGACAAAATTTCGGTCGATCATCCCCAGCGCGATCACCTGCAAGCCGCGATCGAAGCGGACCTGGAGACGATCAAGCAGTTTATCCGCGAAAACAAGATCGTGTCGCTGAGCGACCGCGACAACCTGAAGGTGATCCCCACGCCGCCCTTCATGCGCGGGATCTACTCGGTCGCCGGTTTCTTCAGCGCGCCCCCGCTCGAGCCCCAAGCCGAAGCGCAATACTGGGTCACGCCCATCGACCCGAAAACGCCCGACGACAAGGCCGAGTCGAAGCTGCGCGAGTACAACAATTGGGTGCTCAAGTGGCTTTCCATCCACGAAGCACTGCCCGGCCACTACATTCAGTTCGAGCATCTCAACAATATTCAGCCCGAGCGCCGCCGGCTCTTGCGCTCGCTCTTTGCCAATGGCGCGTACGTCGAGGGCTGGGCCGAATACATCGCGCAGGTGATGATGGACGAGGGGTTCCTCAATAATGACCCTCGGTTCCGTCTCGAAATGCGCAAGATACGGCTGCGCCTGCTTGCCAACGCAATTCTCGACGTGCGAATGCAAACCATGGGGATGACCGACGAGCAGGCCATGGACCTGATGACCAAAGACGCTTTTCAGACGCAGGCCGAGGCGGAAGGCAAACTCACACGGGCCAAATTGAGTTCGACGCAACTGCCGACCTACTACGTTGGACTCAGGGAATGGCTTGCGTTCCGAAAGCGCTATCAGGCCGCGGCAGGGAAGAACTTCGACATGCTGAAATTTCACGACGCGGTGCTGAATGAGGGACCATTGCCCGTTCCTGTCGTGGAAAAGCTAATCGGGCTGCCCCCGTCGAGCGGCCGTTGATCTCGCAAGAGACGAATTCAAGCGGCATTGATGTGGAGACAATGGATGAACGGCTTCCCTGAAAACGAAGGTCGGCAGTCGATCCTCCCGCGAATCGCCAGGGTCGCCGTTGCGGTTTTGCTGGTAGTGTCCCAGTGCATCGCCGCAGGCCCGGCGCGATTTGCCGTTGCCGCACCTCCGAGCCTCTCACAGCAGCTCCAGGACACGTATATCGAGCTAACTCAGGACAAGGGTTACCGCTTCCAGCGCGGCGGATGGATTTACGTCCATCTGGAGGGCTCGCCTCACGATATCGGCTTTCAGCATGGCTATCTGCTCGCGGCGGAAATCGCGGATGCGTTTGCCGTGATTCGTCTGGAAGCTACACACGATACAGGCCGCGACTGGGATTTCTTCCGCCGCGCTGCGCGCACAATGCTGTGGCCGAAGATCGATGCCGAGTATCAGGCCGAACTGCAGGGGATCGTCGACGGTCTGCAGGCGAAAAAGACGAAGCTCGATCTCGACGACGTCGTCGCCTTCAACGCCTTCTCCGAGCTTCCCGACTACTACGTCCCATGGCTCAATCAGCAGACGCGCGCGGAGAACCGGCCGGCCGTGCTTCACGCCATGGAAAATTGCAGCGCTTTCGTCGCCACCGGGAGCTGGACCAAAGATCACCAGATCGTGATGGCCCATGATAACTGGACGACTTACATGGAAGGCGCGCGCTGGCGCATCATCTTCGACATCGTGCCGCAGACCGGCTACCGCATTCTGATGGACGGAATTCCCGGTGTAATTACGAGCGACGACGATTTCGGCGTCAACTCCTCCGGAATGATGGTCACGGAGACAACGATCGCCAGCTTCAACGGCTGGGATCCGAATGGCAAGGCGGAATTCGTGCGCGCTCGCAAAGCGCTGCAGTATGCCGATTCGATCGACAGCTACGCGAAGATCATGCTCGACGGGAATAACGGCGGCTATGCGAACGATTGGTTGCTCGGCGACCGCAAGACCGGCGAAATCGCCCGCTTGGAGCTTGGCCTGAAACACACGAAGCTCTGGCGCACGTCCGACGGCTACTTTTCTGGCGCGAATTTCCCGAGCGATCCGGACGTGATCAAGGACGAAACCACATTCGATCCGAACAATGCCGCCAGCGGTCCAAACGGGCGCCGTATCCGCTGGGACCAGCTCCTGAACGGGAACAAGGGGCAGATTGATACATCCCTTGCTGAGATTTTTCTGGGAGATCACTTCGACACGTTCACGAAAAAGGAAGGCGCAAATAAACGGACGCTTTGCGGCCACGGCGAGACCAACTCACAGACGCTTCCCGGTTCGACGGCGCCTCCTTTTGATCCGAGCGGAGCCGTGTCGGGTAAGGTGATGGATAGCCGAATGGCCGCGTCGATGGATTTCATCGCGCGCATCGGCCATCCTTGCGGAGTCAATTTCGACGCGGCAAAGTTTCTTGCCGATCACCCCGAGTTTTCCTGGGAATCGCCCGTCCTGCGCGACATGGTTGCCGGCCCGTGGACTGAATTTCGCATCGGCGAGCATGTCGCGCAGGTCACGCAGTAGCGGCCTCTGGGGAGTCGGCTGGTTGTTTTCCACGGGTTCTTGAGCCGGATTGACTCGAACTGGCGCATGAGATCCTCCGTTCAATCGATCCATCGTAGTTGTCAAACAACTACAGCAAGTTAGATGCTCCGTCTCTGCTGGGTGTACCGGCGCGTCAGCTTTGGCTTGGGCTCGCCCTACTGCCTGATACGCAGCAAGTCAAGGCCCTGAACTGGTAATCGGCATTAGAAGATGTTAAAAAACAAGAGCTTGCCAGGGTGGTCCTGTGCCAGACTCGTGCTCTGCAAAGGGATGCAAACTTTCCGTGCCGGCGGAACTCGCTGCAGAGCGTTTCTGCGTTTTGCATTTCACGCTCTTCATCGAGCAGGAATGCGCGGAGATGCGGCGTGAGACCGCTCTCGGCAATGCGAGTCACGATCGCCAGGCCGAATTTATAGAGCGAATCGCCAAGCGCGGCGAATCGCTCGTCCGCATCGCAACGGGCGGCTTCACGATGTCGGACGAGCTCAAGGCCCGCATCCTCAGCACCCTTCTTACGCTGATGAACTGCCGCGAAAATATGGACCGCGCCGCGATGCGCCAGTCCGCCCTCCGCCGCTTCGTCGGCTAGGCTTCCTATGATTTGTCGAGCTTGATTACGCGCCCAGGTAGCGGGCGTAGAGGGAGCGCGCGACCGCGGGATCCTTGGTGCCCTTAATGATCGCGCGGCCGTCGGCAAAGACGGTCATCTCGTAGGGAGGCACCCGGAAACGCAGCAGGAAATCGTTGTTGCGGACTTCTACGGCGGAAGCCGCCGCGAGCCTGCGGCCGAGTTCCGCGAGGTCCAATTGCCGCCGGCGCTCGTGAATCTGGACGGAATCGCGTCCGCACATCGTGAGGTGCGGTTGTGCCTCTCCCGTCAGATGGATGAGTTCACGGCGTCCGCAGGATCTGCAGTTGGGATTGCGCGGGACGCGGATCGACTGAAATTTTCCCGTCCACGCGTCGCAGGAAACCAGCCGCCCATGCAGCGCCTCCGCTCTTCCCGCAAGAATCTTCAGTGCCTCGGTTGCCGCTAGCGACGCGACGACGTTGGCTGCCGAGCCGATCACGCCGGCCGTGTCGCATGTCGCCTCGCTTGCGATGCGGCCGCTCGCACCGTTAGCTCCCTCGCTTGTTTCCAATAGGCACGCAAGACACGCCGTTTCGCCAGGGCGGATTGTCATCGTTACGCCGTAGCTCCCGACCACGGCTGCATAGATCCAGGGAATACCGAGCGAAATTGCCGCGTCGTTCACTAGAAGCCGCGTCTCGAAATTGTCCGTTCCATCCACGATCAGCGGAAATCCGGCCAAGAGATCCGTCGCGTTCTTGGGCGTCAGATCGGCAACGATTCCTTCGACTTGAACTCCGCCGTTGATTGCGCGCAGGTGGCGCTCCGCAGCAACGGCTTTAGGCAGCGCATCGCGCGCATCGCTTTCGTCAAACAGCGTTTGGCGCTGCAGGTTGGAAAGCTCGACAAAATCGCGGTCGATGATTCGCAGCCGCCCGATACCCGCGCGCACGAGAAGACCGGCGGCCACCGTCCCGAGCGCTCCGCAACCGACTACTGCGGTGCTCGAAGCCAGAATCTTTTCCTGGCCGGATTCGCCGATCTCTGAGAAGAGAATTTGCCGCGAATATTTCTCGCGATCCTCGGGTTTCATGCTCCAGTTCCTATCGATTAAACCATCATAGCGCCATTTCGCGCCGGGCGGGCAACGCGCCTGTGCTAACCTCTCCTCTTAACCTCTGGAGCGAATGAGATTTCCACACAAAGCACCGCCCGCAGCAATAGGCCAGGCCCGCCATTTAGCCCTAGGCATTGCCGCCGCACTGGGCGTTACTCTCTTTCTAACCTTGGCTGTAGCCGCCCAGGAAGTGTCTGTCGAAGGCCAGCGCGTCGAGCAGATTAGCGTGGTGGATGAATCGGGGCATCGGGTCGGCGAAAGAATTCCGACCCTGGCCCTTGAAGTTGGAAAGCCCTTTGACTTCACCGCGGAAAGGGAAAGTTTGCGCCAGATCTATCGCATGGGCGACTACTCCGACATCCGCGTCGCTGCGCAGCCTGAGGCCGGCGGGCTGCGGGTTGAATTCGTCGTCAAACGTAACCTCTACAACAACGTGATCACCGTCCGGGGCCTGAAACCGCCCCCGACGGACGCCGCGGCGCTGGCGGCCTTGCGGCTGAGCCTGGGCGAGCCGTTTCGCGAAAGCGCCCTGCGCGAAGGCGTGGACCGCTTGCAGGCAGCCTTGCGCGACGACGGGTTGTATCAGGCGAAGATCACGTGGACGCTCGAACCAAACGACGACACGCGGCAGATGAACATTGTCGTCACGGTCGCTCCAGGGCCTCGCGCCCTTGTGGGAGACATTGCTCTTGTGAATAAGACGCCGTATCGCGATCGAGACTTGCTTCGCCGGCTCAAATTCTCCCGCAAGAACGATGTGACGGCCGCTCGGCTATCGCACGGCAAGGATCGGCTGAGGAAGTTCCTGGTGAATCAGGGCTACCTGGGCGCGGGCGCGGTCATCACCCCGGGAGCGTACGATCCGAAATCGAATCGTTTGCCTCTCAATCTGGCCGTCACCGCCGGACCGCGCGTGCGCGTGGAAATCGAAGGCGCGCACTTGAGTCTGGGCAAGCAGAAACAGTTGCTTCCGATTTTTGCCGAAGGCGCCGTAGACGAGGATCTCCTGCAGGAGGGTCGAAGAAACATTCGCGATTATTTGCAGAGCCAGGGCTATTTCGACGCCGACGTTCAGGTTCGCTCGCAGCAGGATGAACAGCACAATGTGCGCGTAATCAGCTACGAAATCATGCGAGGCGATCATTTCCGCTTGGCCGGCATCGCCTTTGACGGCAACAAATACTTCGGGAGCGGCCTGCTCTCGCGCCGCCTGCAGCTTCAGGCTGTATCCTTCGCCTCCCGGGGCCGCTTCAGCCAGCAGCTTCTGCGCGCCGACACGGACTCCATTCGTACGCTCTATCTCGCGAACGGCTTTCAGGATGCGCAGGTCAGTTCGTCGGTCGACGATCAGTATCAGGGGAAAAAGGACAACCTGTTCGTCACGTTCCACGTCGTCGAGGGCAGCCAGACGCGCGTGTCGGCGCTTCAAATTGAGGGAAATCATGCCATCGACACGCCCGACCTGCTGAATGTGATTGGTTCCACGCCCGGCCAGCCCTATTCGGAAGCCTCCGTCGCCAGCGATCGCAACAACATCCTGGCGGTCTATTACAACCAAGGCTACCCGGATATCTCATTTCGCGAGGAGGTATCGCCGGGCGCTAGCCCGAACGAGGTGCGCCTGGTTTATCACGTCATCGAGGGCAACCCGGTTCACGTGTCCCGAGTACTGCTTTCTGGCTACCGATACACGCGCCGGGGAGTCGTGGCGCGCCAGGTCGAGATCGAGCCGAATGGCCCGCTCCGCGAAGGCGACGTCGCTGCCACACAGCGGCAGCTCTACAACCTCGGCGTCTTCAATCGCGTGCAGATCGCTCCGCAGAATCCTGGCGGCGCCGACCCGGATAAGGCGGTGGTCGTCGAGGTACACGAAGGTGACCGCTACACGATTGGCTACGGCCTTGGGTTCGAAGTTCAGCGCATCGCCGGAGGCAGCACCAATCCCAGCGGCACCACGATTGGCGCAAGCCCGCGCGGGATTTTCGAGATTGCGCGCGCCAACATGTTCGGCCGTGCACAGACGCTTTCTCTTCGCGTGCGAGCCAGCACTCTCGAATATCGGGCCGCGCTCGGGTACACCGCCGATAACTTTCTCGCGGACCGGAGTTTGAGCCTGCAGCTCACCGGATACGCCGACAAGACGCAGGATGTGAACACGTTCACGTCGACTCGTTTCGAGGGCGGGTTGCAGTTGGTCCAAAAGCTTTCTCCCGCAAGCTCGATTCTGTACCGCTATTTCTACCGCCGGGTGGCGGCTTCCAATATCGCCAAAACGATCAGCCCGGAGCAGATCCCCTTGCTGAGCCAGCCCACGCTTGTCTCGGGCGTCGGGATCACGTACGCGCGCGACCGCCGCGACGATCCCGGTGACGCCAAGCATGGCACCTTCAACACGATTGACGTCAGCGATGCTTTCACCACGATCGGATCGAGCGCGAGCTTTTTCCGCGGCTACTTCCAGAACTCTTCGTTCCACACCTTCGGCCGCGCGTTTGTATTTGCGCGTTCGGTGCGTTTCGGGTTCGAGGAGCCGCTGGGCAACACGATCGAAGGCAGCACCGCGTTCAATCCGTCCCAGTGCACAGGAGCGCCTCCGCCCGTCACCTTTCCCGTGATTCCTCTGCCCGAGCGCTTCTTTGCGGGAGGCGGCACATCGTTGCGCGGCTTCGGGCTGAACCAGGCTGGACCACGCGATCCGTGCACCGGGTTTCCGATCGGCGGCCTGGCGTCGCTCGTGTTTAATCAGGAGTTGCGCTTCCCCATGCGGCTGCCCATCGTGGGCAACCGGCTGGGCGGAACCGTTTTCTATGACGGCGGCAACGTCTACACAGACGTGAATCACATTTCGCTGGCGTGGAAAGCGCCTTCGCTCACCGATCTCAACTACTTTTCGCACACCGTGGGCGTCGGCGTGCGATATCCGACACCCGTTGGACCGGTCCGGGTGGATTTCGGCTACCAGCTGAACCCGGCGTCGTATCAGGTCTTCAATACGACGACGCTGACGACGCAAGCGCTCCAGCTCCCTCATTTCGGATTCTTCTTCAATATCGGACCGATCTTCTGATGCGCCGAACGTGTCTCATTTTCGGATGTTTCGCGTGCCTCGCCGTCGCGGCATCGAGAGCTGCGACCGGCCAGTCCGCCGGCTCCGCGTCTTCTTCAGCGAGCGCGGTGGCCCCGGATACCCCTCGAAGCATCGATGGGGTCGCCGCGCGTATCGAGGACGATATCCTAACGGAAAGCGAAGTGCGCGAACTCGCCGCGTTTCAGCGGCTGATCGACGGTCAAGCGAAGCCGCGGGCGGACCTGATCCGTGAGCTTGGCGATCAATGGGTCGTGCGAGGGGAAGCCGACGCGGCAAAGTACGGGCCCCCCTCGCAAGACGATATCGAGCGCGCTTTCTCGCAGCTCGTGGCGCGCTTTCCGTCCCAGGAGGAGTTCAGAAATCGCTGCGCGGCTGTCGAGCTCACCGAGGCGGAAATCCGGCGCATTCTGGCGCAGCAGATCTATCTGTCGCGTTTCCTCGACTATCGATTTCGACCCGCCGCACAGGTGGACCAGAAGCAGATCGAGGCGTATTACGACGATGAGTTTACCCCGCAGTTGAAATCCCGCGGCCAGCCTGTTCCTCCGCTCGACGACGTGGAGGATACGATTCGCGAAGTGCTTGTCCAGCGCGCCATCAGCGAGCGCGCCGCTCAATGGCTCGACGAGACGCGCCTGCGTCTCAAGATTGACGTGATATCTCAGGGGGACCATCCATGAAGCCCCGCTGGAGGCGCTGGACCAGGAGCGTGCTCGTGTGGGCCGTGATGGCGGCTCTGGCCGTTGCGGTTGTCTATGAATCGGGTCTCGTCGAGCGACGGATTCGCGGAGCGCTCATCAGCCGGCTTGAACAGGGGACGGGAACGCGGGTCCAGATGGGTGCTTTCCATTTCGACTTGTGGAGCCTGCGTATCGAGATTCAGAACCTGACGTTGCACGGTATGGAAGCCGCCGGCCAGCCGCCACTCTTTCACGCTGATCGCGTGGACGCGCGCATGCGCATCCTTTCGTTCTTCGGGCGAAAGATCGCTTTGGATCGCTTGATTGTGGAGCACCCCGAGGTCGCAATTCGTACGGAGGCCGATGGGCGCAGCAACGTGCCGTCGCCCAAGGGCCCACCGAGCAGCCGCCCTTGGCGTGCGACACTCTTCGACCTGCGCGTCAGCCAGCTCGAATTGCGGAACGGCAGCGTGGTCTATAACAGCGTCCGCGTGCCGCTCGCCGTACAGGGCAGGGACCTCAATTTCAGCCTGCGTTACGACGCATCGCCCGGCGGAGCTGATTCCTACGTCGCGAATCTCGACTGGAAGCAGGTGAGACTTGCCGCGCGGCGCAACGTTCCATTTCCTTTCGATGTGTCCGCGAAATTGACGCTACATCGCGACTCATTTGAACTCAACGAACTCGCGCTCAAAGCGCTGCATTCGAGCCTTAATCTGCAGGCGAGCTTGCCCGCCTTTGCGCGATCCGACTGGGATTTCAAGTACCGCGGGCGGCTGTCGCTCGCGGACATCCGCAACGTGGTGCGACAACCCACCACGCCGGATGGGGATGTCGATTTTTCTGGTCAGGCGCAATACCGCGCAGGCGCCGTGTCCAAGAGCGCCGCAAAAGGCGGAGAATGGACCGCGAGCGGCTACTACTCCAGCCTGGACGTCGCCTTGCCGTACCGCTTCTACCACGAGAAGGGAATCGAGACATCGGGCGATTACACCGTCGCCAGCAGCAAGCTCTTCGTGCCCGACCTCAAAGTGCGAGCTCTCGGCGGGGCGATCGACGGCCAGGTCGAGATGGACTTCAAAGGTCTTGCCTTCCGCACGAAAACGCGGGTTCGCGGCGCGAGCCTGGCGCAGCTTTTCGCCACGCTCGACAACGACGAGTTGCCGGTCCGCTCTCTGCATTGGGACGGCATCGTGGACGTGGACTCGGTCAACACTTGGAATGCCAACTTCAAGAATTTCCGCACGACGGGCCAAATGCGGTGGTCGGCTCCAGCCACACTAGGCGCAGGAGTGATTCCTGCTACTGCCGAAATCAATTTCGATTACCACAGCGACCAGCAAATCGTCTCTGCGTCCATGAGCCAGATCGCAACCCCATCGGCACAAGTCGCCTTTGACGGCGCTCTAGGCGCCAAAGACTCGGCGCTGGAGTTGCGCTTCAGCACGGATGACCTTCTCCCATGGAATGATTTCATCAGCGCCATCCGTGGTCCCGAGGCTGGACAGCATCGCGTGGCTGGAAAGGCGACCTGGCGCGGGCGCCTCGTAGGACCGTTGACCGAGGTGGCCTTCGTGGGTCATCTGACCGCTACGAACCCGCAGTATGACTCTCTGGCCTGGGATCAGTTGGATGGCGACATGGAGTACTCACCAGACGGCTTTCTCCTGCGAAATGCCAAACTTCGGCGCGGCGGCGCTTCATCTACACTCGATCTTTCCCTTCGGTTCGGCGGCGACTGGAATTTCCTCCCATCGAGCGCGTGGACGCTGGATGCACACATCGAGCGCGCTTCCGGCGACGATTTGCGGGCGGTCCTCGGAACGAATTACCCGCTCGCGGTCGAAATCAGCGGCGACGTGCATGGTACAGGCACGCGTGAAGCGCCGGTCCTCGATGCCGGCTTCGTCGCTCAGAACATCGATGTTCACGGCTGGCACGCGAACCGAATGAGCGGCCAATTGCATTGGGAACACGATCTCGTGAAGCTGTCCCAGGCCGAACTCCGCGAAAGCTTCGGTACGGTTGCAGGCGACCTGGCGTATCGGCCGGCCGCGCAACAGGTGGAGTTCAATTTGAACGGCACCGCAATTGCCCTCGATCAGATCAAGGGCTTGCAGACCGCGTCTCTGCCGATCGGCGGGCGTCTCGATTTCGGTTTCCACGGCGCCGGCCCTTTGATGGCACCGAATGCTCAGGGCCATCTCAAGATCGCGAACCTGGTCCTGGGAACGGCAGACGAGGGGGATTTCCAAGGTGAGCTTGTCTCTGATGGAGCGAAAGCTCATCTCACGCTCGCCTCCGAACCGTCGCCCGAAAAGCTCCAGGCAGACCTCACAATCGGACTCACCGGCGGAGAACCAATCTCCGGAAAAATGTCCGTGCAGCAGTTTGATCTCGACCCGCTGATCGCGGCCGGGCTGCATCTTTCTCATCTGACCGGCCACGGCAGCGCCGATGCTGCCTTCACGATTTCCGGGTCGCTGCGGCAGCCGGATTCGATCGAAGTGGACGCAAATATCGCGCGAATCTCATTCAACTACGAACTCGTCCAACTGACGAACGATCAAAGCATCCGGCTGGCCTATCGCCGCAATGAAATTCGAATTGAGCAGGCGCGGCTTCACGGGCCGGACACAGACTTGCAGCTCAGCGGCTCGGCGCGCTTCGACCGCGATCGCCGGGTCGATTTCTCCATCTCCGGAGGCGCGAACCTGCGCCTTGTCGCCGGTTTTCTGCCGGATCTCAACGCGCATGGCCGGGCCGATGTGAACGTTTCGGTGCAGGGAACTATGGCCCAGCCGCGAGTGACGGGCAGAGCCACGGTGCGAGGCGCCTCAGCTACCTATGCCGATTTTCCCGTCGGCTTGAGCAACGTGAATGGCGATTTCGTCTTCGACAAAAGCCGGCTTCTCTTCGACCGCGTTACCGCTGAAGCCGGCGGAGGGCAATTGACGCTCAGCGGGAACGTGACGTATGGCGAGGGACCCGTGCGGTACCAGGTCACCGCGACGACTTCGACCGTTCGCATCCGCTATCCGGTCGGCATGAGCTGGCTCGCCGGCGGGTCGCTGCAGCTTTCCGGTACCAGCGACGCCGCCCTCGTCAGCGGGCATGTGCAGGTGGAACGGCTGCTGTTCGCCGAGGGCGTGGACGTCGCCGCGTTTTTCGCATCCTCCTCGGAGAGCACGTCTGGCCCCACGTCCACTTCGCCGTTTCTGCAAAACCTCGCATTCGACGTGGAGGGACGCACCACGCCCGGTGCGCGCATCGAATGGACTGGCGCGCATGTCGAGGTGGATGGTGACGTCCGCCTCCGCGGCACTTGGGACAGGCCCGTCCTGCTCGGCAACATTCATCTGCTCAGCGGCGAAATGCCTTTCCGCGGTAACAATTTCGAACTGACGCGAGGCGACATCAATTTCTCCAACCCGTTTCGCCTCGACCCCGTGCTCAACGTCGAAGCCACCTCGACGATCAACCAGTATGAAGTCACAATCGATTTTTCCGGCCCTGCCAGCCATCTTTCCCTGAACTATCGGTCCGATCCGCCGTTGCCCGATGCGGACATCGTCGCGTTGCTCGCGCTCGGCAGTCCGGGTGAAGGAGCGGCCCTGCGCGCGCAGCCCGGCGCGGCGCAGAACTACGGCGCCACAGCCTTGCTTTCCGAAGCGATTTCGAGCGGAATCGGCGGCCGCATCGAGCACCTGTTCGGCATCAGCTCGTTCCGCGTCGACCCGTTCGTCGCAGGCACCGCGACCGAATCCAACGCCGCCGCTCGCGTCACGATTCAGGAGCAAGTGACGCGCGACCTTTCAATCACCTATTCGACGAACGCCGCCACCTCGAACCAGTATCAGTTGATTCAGGTGGAATACACGCTGCGTCGCGGGCTCTCGGTCGAATTTCTGCGCGATATCAACGGCACCTACGGTTTCGATGTCAAGTTCGTCAAGCACTTGAAATAGGTCCGGCCTATTCAGGCATGAGAAAGAGCGAGTCCGCTGAGAGTCTCACGTGCCACGGCAGCGGGTGGTTCCGAAACCGCTCCCACTTTTCCTTGAACACCTCGGCTTGCAGATCGTAGCTGCCGGATTCGTCGGCTGGTTTGTGTAGGCGCAGATAGAGGGTGATGCGGAAAGGCGTCTCCGACGAGCGGACGAGCCAGCACGGGAATACATTGTCTTCCGTCGGTGCGCCACCGGAAGATTCGGCGAAATCGATGTGGTGCGCGCGAATCCCTACGTGCGCTGGCGGGCGCGAAAAGGCCTGCTTGACGCGCAACTGGCAACCCCAATCGCTCGCCTCGATCGTGTCGCCCGAAATCGCGAGCGCCCGGGAGAAATTCTTGCATCCCGTCAGTCGTGCCACTTCGACGCTCGGCGGATGGCGAAAAACCTCTTCCCGCGGCCCGAGTGCGGCCACGCGCCCGCGTGAAAGCACTAAAAGCCGCTCGCTCAACCGATAGGCTTCCTCAAGGTTGTGCGTCACCAGCAGGGCCGGCCCGCGATACACGCGGAACGTCTCGTGAAGCTGCGCCTCCATCTGGCTTCGCAGGTGCGTATCGAGCGCCGACAGCGGCTCGTCGAGCAGCAGCGCCTCCGGCTCGACGGCTAGCGCGCGTGCCAGCGCCACGCGCTGCTGTTCCCCGCCTGACAACTGCCGGGGGTAGCGCTCTGCCAGTTCACGCGCGTGCGCCCGTTCGAGCAGGCTGCGCACGCGGGAATCTCGCTCGCCCGTCGACAGACTCTGCAGGCCAAATGCAACGTTCTCCGCCACCGTGCGATGCGGGAAGAGAGCGTAATGCTGAAAGAGCATGCCCACCCGCCGGTCACGAGCCGGCACGCGCACCCGGCGTTCGGTATCAAGTAAGACTCTGTCGCCGAGTACGATTCTGCCGCGATTCGGGCGCTCGATGCCTGCGATGCACCGCAGGAGCATCGTCTTTCCCGAGCCCGATGGTCCCAAAATAGCCAGCGGCGCGTCATCCGCGGAGAACTTCACGTTCAGCGCGAACTCCGCCAGTTTTTTTTCAATCTGGACTTCGAGTGCCATGTCAGCGCCGCGCCCAGCGCGCCGGGCCCTGCGCGTGCGTCCAGTAGTAGAGCCCGCTAAGCAACGCGAGCGAAATCGCGACGTCTGCCGCACACCACGCCACCGCGCTTCGCATGTCGTCGGCCTCCACTGCGAAGTAGATGGCGATCGGAATCGTCGCGGTTCTGCCGGGAATGTTTCCGGCGAGCATCAGCGTGGCGCCGAACTCCCCGAGAGCGCGTGCGAATGAGAGGATCGTTCCGGCAAGTACCCCTGGCCATGCCAGCGGCAGCGCGATCTCGTGGAAGACGCGCCACTCCGACGCGCCGATCGTCCGCGCCGCTTCCAGCAGCCGCGCATCCACCTGTTCCAGCGCCGCTCGCGCCGTGAGGTACATCAAAGGAAACGAAACAACCGCCGCCGCGATCACCGTGGCGGGCCAGGAGAAGACCACTGTTGTCCCCATTTTCAGCAGCAATTTGCCGAGGGGGCCATTGCGCCCGAAAAGCAATAGCAGGAAAAAGCCAACCACAGTCGGAGGCAGAACAAGCGGTAGTAGGCACACCCCGTCCACGAAAGCCATCGCCGGGCCGGAGCGCCTTTCGCGCCATGCCGCGGCGGCGAGCCCCGCGACCAGCGTGATCAGCGTTGCCGTGAGGCTGGTTTCGAGCGAGATCCACAGCGGAGACCAGTCTGTCGCTGTCGGCACGCTCATGGGCACAGGATTATAGCTGGCCCGTCCCTCTTTCGTTCAGTTTTCGCGCCAGTCGCAGCGTTGAGGCATTGCTCGAATTTCTGTTCAGCGATCTAAGTTCACTTCGGGGTCGGGCCAGGCGACGGAGAGGGCGTTGGCTCCGGGGCAGCATTGGCTCCAGGCGCGGTCTGCCCGCTTTCCGGCGGGAGGATCTGCTTCAGCTCGGGGTAATCGTCTTCCATGCCCCGAAGAACCTTCAGCGCAGACGTCTGCTCGATCTCGATTCCCGCTGTCTGCGACTGCCGCTCCACATCGGGGAGCACTTTCACCACGCGCTGGCCGAGCGGCGATTCGTAAAACTGAATCAGTCCCTGAATCTCTTCCATCGAAAAGGCCTTCGCGTAGATGGGAACGATGGCCTCGGTTACCTTTGCACTCGCCGCTGTGGCTGTAAATTTCTCGTTAAATGTGTCCATGAACTTCGGCAGCTTTTCGGGTGCAATCGCGTGGCTCGCCCCGTCGTGGACCTGCCCGGCAAGATACGTCGCGATGTTGTCGCCCAGCTTGACCGTTTGTGTGATGTCCATCAAATGGCGGATCGCCGCTTCCTTTGCGGGATCAACCTTGTCTTCGGACCCGATGGCAGCAGGTTTGGCCGCCGCGTCCTGCCCGCGAGAAGTCGCCGGGGATGGCGCCGCTACGCCGGGCTGGTGCTGCGGCGACTTCTGCTGCGTGGCAGGCGCCGGCAGTTGCGCCAGAGTCGGACTCGCTAGGTACAGTGCAGCTAACATTACGAGGGCGAATTTCATTCGAATCTCCTGTGCGCTAGCTCTGACGGCGCGGCAAAGATCATAGCGAAGCGAATGTCTGCCGTCACGGGCCCATTCTCATGGGTAGGACGATAGGGCGCGCCTCTCTGGTCCTTGGTGGCAGCATTCCGCTCCGCTATGATAATTTCGCGGAGACAAGGAGCTTCTCCCGCCGTTTGTGAGGTATGTCGTCGGAATGAGTAGATACGCTTTCGGTGGCCCATACATCCGACCACACTTCGAGGCGCTGCGCCGCGAGATGGTTGCTCGCCAGATTCGCGGCTGCAAATGAACGCCCGCGCGCCGGAACTTTCCATTGTCATCCCCGCGTATAACGAGCGGCAGCGCCTGGGTCGGACGCTTTCACGCATCCGCGAATATTTCGCGACTACGCCGCTGGGTACATCCGGAATCGAAGTGATCGTCGTGGACGACGGCTCAACAGACGGCACGCCAGAGATCGTGCGCGAGTTCGCCCGGGAAATGCCGTATCTCCGCCTTGTCTCGAATGGCGTGAATCGCGGCAAAGGCTTCAGCGTTCGCCATGGCATGCTCGAAGCTCGAGGCCGCATCGCGCTTTTCACAGACGCGGATCTGTCAGCGCCGATCGAGGACTCCCGCAACGTGCTCTCTGCGATCCGGGCGGGCTACGACGTCGCCTTTGGTTCGCGGGCGATCGATCGGTCTCTCATCTCGGTTCGCCAGTCGCGCTTTCGAGAGGTGGCCGGCGTCATTTTCAATGGATTCGTGCGCATTTTCACTGGCCTGCCGTTTCACGATACGCAGTGCGGCTTCAAAGCGTTCGTTCTTCCTCGCTGCCGGGTCATTTTTGAGCAGCAGCGCATTGAGCGTTTCGGTTTCGATCCCGAGATCCTTTTCCTCGCCCGGCGGCACGGCCTGCGCGCGATCGAGGTCCCAGTCCGCTGGGCGCACGATCCGGCCACCAAGGTGCACGTCTTGCGCGACAGCCTGCTCATGTTCGCAGACCTGATTTATATCCGCTGGAATTGGCTTCTAGGCCGGTATGCCGTCGCCCAATCGTCCCGGAAGCAATCCGAACCCCTCTGATGGGTTTCCAGGCCATTTCTGCTGTGTGACGGAAACTTTACATCGCAAAGTACTTGACAATCCGCAGGTGCTTGCTACCCTATTGCCATGCCTCCGTACGGCTCCGGTCGGCCTCGCTCCGTGGACCCCGTCGCGCTGGACGACCGTGCCCGCGACAACATTCGCTTCATCCGCGAGACGATGGAGCGCGCCACCTCCTTCACGGCCGTCCCGGGATGGGGTGGCATCGCCATGGGCATTACGGCTTTGGGAGCTGCCGTGATCGCTTCTCGGCAGACCTCGTCTTTCGCCTGGTTGCTCACTTGGATCTGCGAAGCGGCCTTGGCCATCGCCATCGCCGTCTGGACCACCTACACGAAAGCTCGTGAAGCAGGAACCGCGCTGCTCTCTGGCCCGGGTCGGCGCTTTGTGTACAGCTTTGCGCCGCCGCTGTTTGTCGGATTGCTGTTGACGTTGGTGTTGGCGCGTGCCGGATCGCTCGATGCCGTGCCGGGCGTCTGGCTCCTCCTTTACGGAACTGCCGTGGTGACGGGCGGCGCCTTTTCAATTCGCATCGTGCCGCTGATGGGCCTCTGCTTCATGGTTCTGGGTGCCGTCGCGTTGTTTTGCCCGGCCAGTTGGGGCAACGCGCTGCTCGGCGGCGGATTTGGCGGACTGCACTTGATTTTCGGCGGAGTAATCGCGAGGAAGTATGGCGGCTAAATCGGGGGCTTTCCGCAGCACGCGGGAGGAAAAAGGAAAACGCGGCGCGCCGAGTGCGCTGCCGGCTAACGCGGCGGCCACGAGTCTCGATCGTGTCATTCACGAGCGGACGCGCCTCGCGATTCTGAGCGCACTCGCCGTCAATGCCTCCCTGACGTTCAACGAACTCAAAGAGCTGCTGCGCGTCACGGACGGCAACCTGAGCGTACACGCCCGCAAGCTGGAAGATACCGGCTATATCAGTTGCACAAAATCGTTTGCCGGGCGCGTCCCAAAGACCGAATACAAGCTACTTCCTGCAGGACGCCGCGCGCTTGAAGATTATCTGAATCATATGGAAGCCCTGATCCGCGCCACGCGGGAAGGGTAGAGAGGCAATTCTTCAAACACCCATGGGCAATAGCGCCGCACGAGTCATTCCCGCTCCCAAAATTCACGTCGCCATACTACTCGACGGCAATGGCCGCTGGGCCGCCGCGCGCGGCTTAGCGCGTTCCGAAGGACATCGCGCCGGAGTCGCTGCGGTTCGCCGTATCGTACGCGCTGCTCCGTCACTGGGCATAGGTACACTGACTCTCTACGCTTTCTCCTCGGACAATTGGGAGCGTCCATCACCCGAAGTGAACTCTCTGCTGGCCCTGTTGGAAGACTTTCTTCGCACCGATGCCCCGGAATGCGCTGCGAAGGGCATTCGGCTGCGCGTGGTTGGCCGTCGCGATCGCATTCCGCGCAGCCTCGTTGAAGCGATCGAATCGGCCGAGCGTCAGACTTCCGCGGGCCGCGCGCTCGATCTGCGCATCGCGCTCGATTATTCCTCGCGTGAAGCGATTTTGCGCGCCTCTTGCTGGATGCTCTCAAGCCTGGAGGTTTCCGATCGGGAATTCGCCCGCCGCCTCGGCCAGGTGACGAATGCAGGCGGGCCGGTTTCCGACGTGGACCTTCTGATTCGCACCGGCGGGGAACAGCGGCTCAGCGATTTCATGCTGTGGGAATGTGCCTACGCCGAGCTTCACTTCACGCCGCGCATGTGGCCCGATTTCGACGTCAGGGATCTCGAGGCCGCCGTGGAGGACTATTTCGGGCGGGAACGCCGTTTCGGTCGCTTGCCCGAAGCCGCTGCCAGCTAGTCTGTCTTTTCTGCCACGCGGCGCTCGCGCGCCATATCGAAGGCTCTCAAAATCACGCGCGTAGCAGTTTCCGTGAGCGCGTATTTCGCCAGCTCCTCAGGCGCGGCCCACGCGACATCGATCACGTCGCTTCCCGCGCGCGCCTCGCCTCGAAGCGCCTCGCACAAATAGTCGAGCACAACGAAGTGGTAGCGCGCCTTCCCGCCGGGATCGAGATTGATGCGCTCGAACACTTCGATGAGCTCGCCGACTTGGACCTCCACCCCGGTTTCCTCAAGCAGCTCGCGCCTCACGCCCTCCAGCAGTGTCTCGCCGACCTCGAGCATTCCCCCGGGAATCGACCATTGGCCTTCCAGCGGCGGCCCTCCTCGCCGGATCAGCAGGGCGCGTCCGCCGGAAATCACCACGCCGCCCACCCCAACCAGCGGCCGCGCCGGATATTCGCGGCTCTCCGCCATCTTTACGCCAACCTCCGCCACAAAGCTTGACACGAGCGTTATATAATACGCCGTCTGTTGCAAGATCGCCCGAGGAGGAAAGATTCCTGTGACTAGGTGCCCGGAATGCGACGCCGAAATCGACTTGGACGAAGATGAAGTCGAAGAGGGCGAAATTCTGACCTGCCCGGAGTGCGAAGTCGAGCTCGAAGTCACGCAGACGCATCCCGTCCACCTCAACGTCCTTTCCGACGAAGATGAAGAGGAAGAAGAGGGCGAGGAAGAGTCCGACGACGAGGAAGATGAGGAAGAAGGCGAGGAAGAGTCCGGCTACGATGAAGAAGAGGACGAAGAATAGCGCTTCCAAACTCCCTGCCGGGGCATCCCGACCTTGGCAGCGCACGTCAAATCCAGTATGAGCGGACGGCTCCCGCTTACGCTGCTTGCGATTTTCGCCGTAGCCCTAGTCGTTTCCACCGGCGCCCAGAATAAAAAAGCCGAAACTCAGCTTCGCACGGTTCACGGCTCCGCGGTCGACAAGGACGACAATCCCGTTCCCTCGAGCGTCATCTATCTTCTCAACGTCAGAACGCAGTCCGTCACCACTCGCATCGCCGATGACTCCGGCACGTACCGCTTCAGCGGTCTCGACCCCAATGCCGACTACGAAGTCCACGCCGAGCACGACGATCTAACCTCCACAACCCGCACCATCTCGAGCTTCGACTCTCGCCGCGACATCGAAGTGATCCTCAAGCTATCGCACAAAAAAACAACGCACTAGCCGAGCAGGGAACTCCAGAGCGCTTTGCTGGCAGCCTTTTTCGGTCCGGCGCAGCGTGAAACAGGATGCTAGTGCTTTCCCGGATCGCGCAGCGTCGTGGATTGGACGCTGGTTGGGTCGGCCAGAAATTGCGAAACAATCGGGCCGATCGACAGGCAGTCCAGGCTGAGGTGCCCGCACGTTGAATCGAGCGTCAGAATCGGCGCGCCGATCGCTTTCGCAAACCCTCGCGCCGGCCCGGGATTCACGATGTGGTCTTGTTGGGTGAGGACCACGAGCAGCTTCGCGCGCGTGCGCCGCGCTGCCTGGTCGAGCGTGATGCCGTATTCCCCGGGAATATCGAGCGACCGGATGGCTTCCCGCTGGCGGATCGCGTCGCAGACCGCCCGCGCGTCGCCGATGGCGCTTTTTCTCGTTTCCGCAAGGAACGCGTCGAAATCCCCTGTCGGTGTCTCTGCCACGCGCTTTGCCGGTGAAGTCAGATTCATCGACGCGATCTCGTTGTAGAGAGCAAACCCCTGCGTCATCGGGCCTGTGCCGTTGCCGTCCTTCCAGTTCGGGTCGAGAGTCAGCGCGTCGATCTCCGCGGTCCACAAAAGCTTGTCGTACGAGGTCGACTGTGGCGATCCGTTCATCGGAACGCCGATGTCCATGAAGTCGGGGTAAGCCGTAACCCACTCAAACGTCTGCATCCCTCCCATCGAAAATCCCATGACTGCGTGCAGATGCGTCAGGTGCAATACCTCCGTGACGAGGCGGTATTCCGACTCCACCATGTCGCGCATGCTGAATTCGGGAAAGCGCATCCGCGGCTGAGTCGTGCTGTTGGACGGCGAAGTCGAGAGGCCATTACCGATCGAATCGACGAGGATCACAAAGTACTTGGACGTGTCCGCGATGTTTCCCGGCCCCGCGTACTCCAAAAGGTCCTCGGACCGGCCCCCGAGGTACGTCGACCAGAGGAGGGCATTGGATTTCGTGGAGTTGAGCTTGCCCAGCGTGCGGTAGCCGAGCCGGAAGCCGTGAATCACGGCGCCGCTCTGCAATTTGAAATCGCCGAAATCAGCGAACTGCTGGGGAGGCTGACTGCTCGGAGCTGGTGTCTGCGCGGCCGCAATCTGACAGGAGAAGAGCAGCGCCGCGAGCAGCGCGCTCTTTGTGAATCTCTGAATGATCTTGATCATGCGGGGATTTTACACGTGCGGAGAAAGGAAGCGCACGAATTCGGCGTTTGGCGAAAAGTCCACCCGTCGTAAAGGCACGATACCCCGTGCCGGCAGCAGAGCCTGGCTGGATGCTGCCCTCCCGCTACAAACCGTTGTCCTACGGCAACGAGAAAACGAACACCGAATTCCCAGCCGCCGCTTCCACGTACTGCTTGCCGTCCACCGAATACGTGATCGGATTTGCTCGCAACGAATTCCCCAGTTGCACGTGCCATAGTGGCTTTCCCGTTGTCGCATCGAGCGCGAAGAAATTGCCTTCCGCATCCGCGCAGAAGACGAGGTTGCCAGCTGTCACCAGCGTTCCGGTCCACGAATCGCCCACCATCTTGAACTGCCACTTCAAATCGCCGGTCGTCGCTTCGAGCGCTCGAATGACGCTGTAGGCATCGTCGCCGCCGACCACCTTTTGCCCGCCGCCTCCCCCAATATCCAGTGGGTTGTGCGGCGAGATGGTCGGATGGCCTTTGTAGTAGTACGCGCCCTGTTCGCGCGTGTCGACGTAGAAAAGCCCGGTCAGCGGACTATACGACGAGCTCGTCCAGTTCACGCTGCCCGTGATGCTCGGATAGATCAGGTTGCCCTGCGGCGTGGGATCGATATTCGCGAGCTCGATGGGCCGTCCCTTGGCGTCGAGTCCTTTCGCCCAGGTTTCCTTTGCGTATGCCTTTCCCGCCAGAAATTCGCCGGTCTCGCGGTCCAGCACGTAATAGAAGGCATTGCGGTTTGCCTGTGCCACGATCTTCCGTTTCTTGCCGTTGATCGTCGCGTCGAAAAGAATCGGCGGCTCCGATGCATCCCAGTCGTGCGTCTCGTGGGGCGAGAACTGGAAATACCATTTCATCTTGCCTGTGTCCGCGTCGATGGCGAGCAGCGAACACGAATACAAGTTGTCTCCCTTGCGCATGTCGCCGTTCCAATCGGGTGCGGGATTGCCGGTGCCCCAATAAATCGTGTTCAGCTCCGGATCGTACGCGCCTGTGTTCCACGTGGTCGCGCCGCCATACTTCCAGCTGTCTCCTTCCCACGTTTCCACGCCCGGTTCGCCCGCTTGTGGAATCGTATACAGTCGCCACAGCCGGTGACCATCCTTCGCGTCGTAGGCATCGATGTATCCGCGCAGGCCGGCCTCGCCGCCGCCCATCCCCACGATGATCTTCCCGTTGATCGCCAGCGGCGCCTGCGTAATTGCCACGGCTTCCTCGTTCTTCCCGATCTCGACGGTCCAGCGCTGATCTCCCGTCTTCGCGTCCAGCGCCACCAGATGCGCGTCGATCGTCGCCACGTAAACTGTATCGCCGAGAATTGCCACGCCGCGATTGGTAGGGAAGAGGCCGATCGTCAGCAAATTCTTCGGCAGCTTGGCCGTCCATCTCCAGACTGGCCGCCCAGTGCGAACGTCGAGTGCCGTCACCGTGGTCGGTGGTTCCGTCACGTACATCATCCCGTTCACCACGATCGGCGACGATTCGAAAATCCCTTGCTGGCGCGACTGGTATACCCACTGCATTTTCAAATCTTTCACGGTTTCCGTGTTGATCTGCTTCAACTCGGAAAACCGCTGCGACGCGTAGTTCCCGCCGTAGGTCACCCAGTTCTCCGGATGACTCGTGGAGTGCAAGATGTCTTCATACGTCACGTTTTGCGCCCTCGATCGCGTGCCTGCGAGCGCCGCCAATAGCATGACGCCGCCCGCAATCAGTTTGGCAGCTCTCATTGAGCACCTCCGAGGCCCGCGAGATATGCGACGAGATCGTTCACTTGCTCGTCGGAAAGCTTTCCTTTGGCGCTGGGCATGACACTCTTGCCGGGAACCTCTTCGACCTTCCGCACGCCATACTTTTGAATCGAATGGAGCGCGCCCTTCGCATCGCGCAACTGAATCGAAAACGAATCCTCATCCACGCGCATCCCTTCGACTTGCTTGCCGTCTGTCATCGTCACGCGATACATCTGATAGGCGTGATACGCCGACCGCTCCGATAGTCCCGCCGTGTCCAGCGGAAGATTCGCGCCGGGATCGAGCAGCTCGCTGCGCAGCAGTCCGGCAGCGCGCTGCGTGCCGATTGTCGTCAGGTCCGGTCCTATGTCGCCGCCTTGCCCCGCAATGCTGTGGCACGTCGCGCACCCGTTCGCCTCGTAGATGGCTTTTCCTTTTTGCGGGTCTCCGAGCTGCACCCCGGAGCCGTGCTGCCCAAGCGAGCTGACGTAGTCGGCGATTTCCCAGATCTTGTCGTCGCCGAGAAAGGTGAAGTTGGGCATCGCGGTGCCGATGGCTCCCGAGGTCATCCTGGTGTACAAGCCCTCCGGTCCCCAGTTCGCCGCTGCATTTTGAATGTTGGGGCCATTCGCTCCGCTGCCGTCGATGCCGTGGCAATTCGCGCAGGTCCCCTGAAACAGTTCTTTCCCTTTGGCAACACTCTCCGGTGTCGCCGGCGGATGCGGCTTGTGCGGCGGCGGCGTTTGCGGCGGGAACTGAGCGCTTGCCGACGGCGCTCGTCCCAGGAACCCAACGGCCAGAATCAATGCGACGGCGTACAACCAGCGACGTGAATTCATGAAAACTCCCCCCAAAGAGAAGCGGCCGATACACTCTCCATTTGTCGGCCGCTCAAAGAATCATGCCGTCGTCAAAACTCGTGGGGCATCCACTTCACAGCACTTCGGTCGCGCACACGAGATGGTTTCGTAGGGGCATAGCATCGCTATGCCCGGCAAAGTTTCTTGGCAACCGTTCGCCATCCACCACATTGTCATCCCCCCTGCCCTGACGCAGGAAGGGAACCCAGCCCCGGGTTCCCGGTCGGGGATGGGGCTGGGGGATCTGCTTTTGCCCTTGCAGAACCCTCCCGTCTCGGATGTTCTACGGCAGGCCGAACACGAACAGCGTGTTCCCGGCCGCATCAGCGACGTACTGTTTGCCATCCACCGCATACGACACCGAATTCGACCGCACCGCCGCCCCCAGAAGCAAATGCCATAGCGGCTCGCCCGTGTTTGCGTTCAGCGCAAAGAAGTTTCCCGCCGCATCCGCCGAAAAGACCAGCCCGCCCGCCGTCACGAGCACGCCCGTCCACGAATCGCCCACCATTTTGTATTCCCACTTCTTCTCACCCGTGGTCGCCTCGAGCGCGCGAATCCATGTTGTCGTCTCATCGGGACCGCTCATCCGTCCGCCGCCGCCACCGCCCCCGATAACTCCCACCGAGTTGCCTGGCGCCATCTTCCTCTCGCCCTTGATGTAATACGCAAATCCGTCGCGCGCGTTCACATAGAAAAGCCCCGTCAGCGGGCTGTAGCAGGGACTCGTCCAGTTGATCCCACCGGTCAGCGACGGGTACACGAGCGTCCCTTCGACGCTCGGCTCGATCTGCTCCGCGGGCATCTTGATCGGGCGTCCCTTCGCATCGAGTCCCTTCGCCCACGTTTGCTTCGCGAACGGCACGCCCGCAATGAACTCACCGTTGGTGCGGTCCAGCACATAGTAAAACGCGTTGCGATTCGCCTGCGCCAGCAGCTTGCGCGGCTTTCCGTTTATCGTCGCGTCAAAGAGAATTGGCGGCTCCGCCGCATCCCAGTCGTGCGTTTCGTGCGGCGTGAACTGGAAATACCACTTCATCTTTCCCGTGTCCGCGTCGAGCGCAATCATCGAGCAGGTGAACAGGTTGTCGCCCATCCGCCCCTCGCCGTTCCAATCCGGCGCGGGATTCCCCGTCCCCCAATAAACGAGATTCAGTTCTGGATCGTACGAGCCCGTGTTCCACGTCGTGCCGCCGCCGTTCGACCAGCTCCCCTCCGCCCACGTGTCCGCGCCCGGATCGCTGTCGCTCCGCGGCACCGTGTATGTGCGCCACAGCAGCTTCCCATCTTTCGCGTCATAGCAGCTCAGAAACCCGTGCGCGCCCGCCTCGCCTCCGCCGACTCCCACCACGATCTTCCCGTTGATTGCCAGCGGTGCCTGCGTGATCGCGTAGCCCTCATCCTTGCTGGCGATCAGCGAATTCCAGCGGACGACGCCGCTCTTCGCGTCCAGCGCGATCAGGTGATCGTCGATGGTCGCGAGAATCACTTTGTCATCGAGCACCGCCACTCCGCGATTGGTCGGAAACAGCCCGACCGGAATGAAGTCCCGCGGCACCGGCGGAACGTAATGCCACAGCGGCTTTCCCGTGCGCGCGTCGAGCGCGGTCACATTGCTCGGCGGCTCGGTCACGTACATGATCCCGTCCACAACGAGCGGCGACGACTCCATCACGCCGCCTCCGCGCAATTGGTACGCCCATGCCACGCGCAGATTCGCTACGTTCTCCGGCGTGATCTCCTTCAGCCCCGAAAACCGCTGTGCGCTGTAGTTCCCGCCGTACGTCAGCCAGTTCTGCGGCTCGGCGCCGGCGTTTTTCAGCCGCTCGTAGGTCACCTGCCCAAAACTCGGAACCGCAAAGGCCATTGCCAGCAACGCAAAGACGCATCGGGCGGCTCTCAGCCTGTTGACCTGCCGGCCCAATCCCGCGCGCTTGTCATTCCGAGGACAGAGCGGCTCGATTTCCGCGCCCTCTTCCTCCCGTCGCACGGAAATCGAGCGGGATGGCGAAGGACGAGGAATCTCGGCGCCGGAACGGCGGTTGCCTCTGCTCGGTTCCGAATGGTCTCGGAAGAGTGTGGCAGCAGAATCAACGGTTCTCATTGGGCCCCCTTCAGACTGGAAAGATACGCGACCAGATTGTCCAGATCGGTCGCCGAAAGGCTGCTGTAGCTCGGCATCACGCTTTTCCCCGGCTGCGGTTCGATCGTCTTCAATTTCGTCTTGTCGTACGTGTAGAAATGCCCGCCCACGTCCCGCAACGTGAGCTCGAAAGTATCTTCATTCACGCGAATGCCCGTCATCTCGTGCCCGTCTTTCGTCACCACGTGCACGAGCAGGTAGCCAGTGTTCCCCGCGCGCTCCGGCAGCATCATATCCGCCGGAGGATTCTTCCCCGGATCGAGCAGAAACTCGTGCAGGTATTTCGGCGCGCGCATTCGCCCGATCGTCGTCAACTGCGGACCGACTCCTCCGCCGGTCATACCGATCGTGTGGCACGTCGCGCACGCGTTCGCAGCGTACACCTCCTTGCCTTTCGCGGGATCGCCCGTCGCTGCTTCCATCGAACCTGATTCGCCCAGCGTGCGCACATATCCGACCACCTGCCACACGCGCTGATCGTTGATCGACGACACCGGCGGCATCCCACCGCGTCCGTTGCGAATCACGCCGAACACTCCTTGCTCACCCAGCCTCTGCACGACGCCGTGAAGATTCGGTCCGAGCTGTCCGCTTGCATCCACACCATGGCAACTCGCGCAATTCGCGGCGAAGAGCTGCTTGCCCATGGCGATGTCGTCCGGCGTCAACTTGTCGGCCGGCGATCCCTGCGCCGCGTTCGGCGGCCCTGGCGCCGGCGGAGCTTCTTGTGCGCGTGCCAGGAATGCGCTCCCGCAAAGCGCCGCCAGCATCGCAGTCAAACTCGCCGCACACAAGGACCGAATCGCAGTCATGGAGAGTCCTTAGTTGAAATGATTACGCGTGCTAGCTAATACGACCGGGCGAGTTCTGTCAAGTCGGCCTCTCGCTTGACCGATACGCCACATCCGGCCTGTTTATCATGTTGATGAGTGCGGCCACGCTTAACTACGATGATCTTCAGGGTGCGCGATGCGAAAGGTTCTGGTTATCATCGGGTTGGCAATTGGAGCGATGGCGGTCGCTGTTGGCTGGCAGTTCGCGGCAGCTGAAATCGCCAATGATGAGCTGCACGACGATCTGAGAGACGTGGGCGCGCAGAATGGCGTCAACAGCGGGCTCAATTCGCCCAAATCGGATGACGAGATTCGCAACGAAGTCATCACGACCGCCGCTGAACACGGCCTTCGTCTGCAGCCAGAACAGATCACGCTGCAAAAACATCTCAATGGGTTCACGGTCCACTATGACATCCAAGTGGATTACACCACGCAGATCAATCTGCTCCTTTCCAAGTTTGCTCTTCACTTCACTCAGACAAGCGCCCCATAATTTTTCACGCCTGGATACGCTGACACGCTCACGTCGGCGCGTGTCTGCACTCTTGTTGGAGACCCGCTTCGAAGATGCAGATAGGACGTGGTCCGGCCGCCGCCTCAAACAGGTCGCCGGCCAGGCCCGTGGGGATCAGAAAATCGCCTTCAGGACGAACTGAATCTGCTGCGAAATCGTCGCGGCAGACGTCGAAGTCCGCCCCCCCTTTCTCGCGCTCGCGAGCGGAGCGCCGACTACACCGTTTGCAGCGATGGAATCTTGTAGCTGCCGTTGAATAAAGCAGGTCTCGGTTGATACGTCCTGAGCACGAGCTGAAACGCGCCCGCAAATTTCGAGCTATTCTGCGCCGCCTCCGTCCGGGATCGGTTGCGCGAATCGGCAATTCAAATCGACGATCGATTGCTTTGTAGAACTCGGTTCATACCAAATAGGTGAGCTCCAGGCACGCTCCTGAATCGTCGCCATGGGATGCACAGATTTATGCAGGGCTCTTAGCGCAACGGACTTTCCAATCGCTGTTGCCATCCAGCCCTACGTTCGAACAATTGCGCAGACCGCTCAGCGGCGGTTACTTGTACGGAACCGGCGGGCAGAGCGGAAGCGAGATCGGAAAGCTTCACCACTTTGACGAACCTAATGACATTATTTCCATCGACTGCTCTTGTAAACGATTCAAGGCGCAGTAGCGCTATCCCGCGGTGCAATCCGCCGGTAGACAGCCAGTTGTAATATCCCGGGTCTTTGGCGGATATGATGTAAGTATAGGTGCCGTCGGAATTCGCCTTGATTTGGTTCTGAGAGAGACTGCTTGTATTGTCCAAATATTGAACGGATCTTGTCCAAGGATCTAAAGTTTGAAACCCTGCGTATTGAGCACTTGACGGATCAATTGTTACGACTAAAGCCTCATCATCCGCCAGCGAAAATGGGCTGATAGCCCCGCCGTTCCCCGGAAGTCCATCCGATTGACTGCGCACCTGAAATGTGAAGCTATTTAGCGGACGTCTAAAAGTGCCTTCGGCAAATTGGTTGTTCGCGGAAAATAGACTATTGATCAATGCGACCGCCTGCTGTTTGATCACAACGCGCGTTCGCGCGTTCGGCGTTGGTTTCCCGTCTACCCGCTTTACCTCAAGATAATTCGGCAACTGGGCATTCCAATCGGTCGTCGTATCCCGTATGTATATGACGTTCGTGCCGGGGATCAACGTCAAATGGTTGCGCCTTCCATTTGCCGGCGTAGAATCCGCAGTAATGGTAAATGTTCCGTCAGCCGCAATGCCGATTGCAGTGCCCCACAATGTAGACGTAGAGGCTCCTCCGACAGACCCGGCAGTTTCAAAACTGAAATCTGTTCGAGACGGACGCGCATTTCGCTTTCCGCGAATTTCATAGCTGTAGTCTGGAGTTGCCGGAATGAATCTATAGACTCGATCAGCGCCGTCGCCAAAAAAACGCGAGTCCGGGACACTTAGGTCTTTAAATGAATACGCTGGAGATGGATTCCAAATAACTGTCGGCCTTGCTGGGTCGTAATTTGCCGCTATGCGTACTGAATAAAGCAGCCCTGCATCTAGCGCCGCATCTAGAGTAGACTTGCCATCGTCTAACTGATAGCTCGGCATGTTCTTCCATTTCTCCAGTTGCTGATTACGTGCAGCCACGATTTCCGGATCGTTTAGCAACGAGACCGCAATTTGATCTGCCTCTTTTTGGTCGGATGTTAGTAAGACAGCTTCATTTTGTGAGCGCTGGCGGATGCCCTTTTGACTAGTTGTCTGCTGTCCATTCGCGACGCGTGACGTCCCGATGGAAAGAAGTGCGAGAAATACAATCAGCCCGAGCAAGCCAAGACGCTTCGCCCATTCCGGTTTGTCTTCGTATTGCTTCGTCATGTACCTCTCCGAATTCGTTTGTTCCCAAGATCTACTGCTTTGCAGGACTCGGTTCATACCAAATAGGTGAGCTCCAGGCACGCTCCTGAATCGTTGCCGAAACGGCTGCCGGAACCGGCACATTCAGCTTGTGCGCGTCGTAGGTGCTCCAACGGCACGTCGGGTTCTCAAGGACGCGTACGTAATAAAACGCCCTATCCGACGGCTTGAAATCCGGATCCGTCCAAGTCGTGCTCAGCTCGGCTGCTCCTTTGGCACTCGAATAGCTGCAATCTGCCTGGTTTACGGTCGCGCCATTGTCGGGGCAGCGATGAGTCTTCCCATCTGGCTTCAGGCCGTCGGAGCAAGAAACGTCGTACACCCGCTCGAACGTCTGCGTGCCATCGGCCCACCCTTTGATTACCTGTAATTTCTGCAAATTGGCGCTACTCGGGTCCTTTGTGGCCCAGAGCAAAAATCGCGGTGCACCGCCGCTCGCTGGCCGCGACGGCAAATCCGCGCCCATCGGAACGCCGCCTTTATAGGCCTCCGCAACAACATCGTGGTGATGCTCCAGACCGCGCGGGTAGTTCCAGCCGCCAAAGAAACGGACACGAATGCGCGTACCGCTGGTAGCGAAGGTTTCACGCCGTTTCAAACCATCGAAGATGGCCTCGCGCGTGTTTTCTTCTGCCCAAACACCCGCGAGCCCTCCTGGGTTGAACGCAACCGTTGGCACTGGAAACTCTTCAAGCGTCCTGCTGAAAAGCCGCGCTTGAGGAGTGGAATCGCCAACTCCTCCGCCGCCATTCCACCGATCTTCTTCGGTCGATCCCGGGGCGCTCGAGTGCGTGTCCGTGTCGGATATGAAACCGTACTTGAATGGATTTACTCCGTACTGCTGTTCAAGCACGAGACCCGTCTTGAGCGCGTTTCGGACGTAGTCCCGCGCCACGGCGCAAAACGCGTCCTCGCCGGGCTTGCAGGGCTTGAAAAGCTGTTCGAAATTGCACTGCTCGTCATTGGTGCCGAGGCCGGGAGCGCACTCCGAGTTCCCCTTAATCTGGAAGATCTCGATAAGGGGTTCGGTTTTCGCCCGCCTCTGGAGCCCTTCCGCGGTGAACGGTGTGCCGTCGCTGTTCTTCGTGTCGAGCGCGATGCCCCAACCGAAATTGGTATTGTGGGGAATCGAAATGACCTGGCAATCACCCGTGCAGGCCTTCCCCAACCACTGCCAAAGCCGTTCCGGTGAATTGTTCAGTTCAACAGCGCTGTAGATCGAATCCGGAACTGGCGTACCGCGGAAAATCACGTTGCGGTGCAACATGCCAACACGAGCGAAGCCAGCGGTCCATTCGAAGCCGTACAGAGTAGTAAATTTCCCGGGCTCATAGTAATCGTCGGCATTCTTCTGAATTTGCCGCCAGACGCTGCGGGCGCGCTGAAAGCACTTATTGTCTTCTGTGGGCTCGGCCGTACCGCAGATATTCGCATTGCGCCGGGCGGGCTTAGCCGTAAAGGCGGCAGCCAGGCCAAAAATGACCTTCCCAGAAGAGCTTTGGTCCGTGTCCGTCGCTCTCAACGCCTGGCACGCGGGCGTATTAAATGCGGAGTCGCTGTGATCCAAGCACAGCGATACTTCGCCCAGCCACACGTCGTGATCGGTCACAGCCATGAAGTCCAGCGGCACGCGCAACTTGCTCTTTATTCCGCCCGGGAGAACGACTTCTTCACCGCGGCCATATCGATACGCGCTCCGTGGATCGTTCCGATTATCCAAAGTGTAGGCATCCAAGGAATAGCTGGTATGCACGTGAAGATCGCCGAAATAAGCGTTCTTTAGCGGGTTGGGAGCAGGGCGGGTGGAAGGTTGCGTCGGCGTGTCGTTTGTTTGCTGGGCCACCGCAAGGGACGCAAAAGGCGAGCAAAGGACGACAATGATCATCGAAAGCAGCAAATAGCGGAATCGAAAAACCTGTCGGTCTGTAAATCGCACAGCGTCTTTTCTACGATGCACGGCGCATGCCTCCCTTAAGGCGTCGAAGATGTCTAATGCTTCAAGCCGAGAAACAAAATGCCCACGGCCGCAATCCAACTCCCAACAACTCGGACCCCGATTTTTGTCCACGGTGCCTTCAGCCAGCGGATAAAACCGACTCCGTACGAGATCACCAGCAATCCAACAAGAGCCAACCCTGCAGTGAATCGGTAGGCCGAAGTCGCCGGTGTGAGCTCGCTGCCATTCGCAAAACCGACCGTAAGTCCGATTGATGCAGCAAAAGCCACCGACAATCCCAACGGCATCCTTCCGGCCCATGCGACAAGCAGGCCCAGCGCAACCATCAAGCAAATGTTGAGCATCTCCGCCTGGCCGGTCGAAGGAAAGACGTATCCAGCGACCGCACCCGCGGCCAATGCAACCGGAAATACCACCATGGCCCAAAGAGCGGTTTCGCGGCCCTGCTGTCCCGCAAGTAAACTGAGCGCGAGCATAGGCAGGACCCACTCGATACCTGTCAGCGGGTGCAGCATACCTGCGTAGAAATCTCCGACGCCCTGCATTGGGTGGGCGAATAGCGCAACCGGCGACAAAAGAAGCAGCGCAGCGGCCGAGAAAATCAGCCTCAATCTCTTGATCAGGCTCATGCTCCCTTTATCAGAGCGAGAAGCAAAAAAAACCCGGCGACCGAAATTGCAGCGCCCGCCGCTCGCAGAACCTTTGCTCCGAACTGCCATCTGCTGATCGATCCCAAGGAAATGCCTGTGAGGTGAAGCAGACCGGTAGAAAGGACGAATCCTGCGCCGTATGCAAGTGGACGCGCCGCGTGGGGTAACTCAGCCCCGTGAGCGTGGCCGTGAAAAATCGCAAACGCGCCGACGATGATCGCTGCTACCCATAGTGGCGGACGGGCAGCCAGCAAGATCATTGCCCCTAGCACGACCGCGGAGGCCGCGACGCCGATCTCCACTCCAGGAATTGGAACGCCTCTCACTCCCAGCACACCGCCGACCGACATCACAAGCGGAAACGTCACGGGCAGCAGCCAAATCGCCGGCAAGCCCAATTGCGACCCCCAGATTCCGACGGCGACCATCGCGAGAATGTGGTCGACACCGGTGAGCGGATGAATGAATCCGCTCTTGAAGCCAACCGCAACACCTGTGGTCGCGTGCGCAAGAGCAGGCGTCGCCACCAAGGCGAGAGCTGCCATTAGATAAGCGCACTGCGCGGGGATGTTCGAATGCGACTTCATCTGAATTTTCAGATGCACTTGGGCGATACCTCCCTGTCCGTCAAAACCCGAAGCTCAACATGATCCGTTGCAAGAACCAAAATGAAGCGAGCGAGCCTATGGCATACGGCGGAATCTGGTAAGACCACGCGGGCCATTTAATATCCAGTTCGCGTAAAGAATGGACAAAAGCAAGGAAAGCCATTACGAAAACAATCTGGCCCGTTTCCACGCCGATGTTGAAAAAAAGAAGGGCTGCAGGAATGTCATGCGACGGCAAGCCAATTTGCGCCAGCGTGCCCGCGAAGCCGAAACCGTGTAGCAAGCCGAAGGCGAACGCGACTGGCCACGGCTTTTTGTACGTGAGGCGGATGATGCCGCGTTGTGATTGCGCAATCTCGACGGCCAAGAAGACGATACTCATCGCGATTACGGCCTCGATCGGCGTCGGCGAGAGATGGACGACACCAAAAGTCGCAAGGCCCAGCGTGATCGTGTGCGCGACGGTGAAAGCCGTGATCGTTTTGAGCAGTGGTCGCGTGGCCTTAACGATTAGGAGCAGCCCCAGCACGAAGAGAAGATGATCAATGCCGTAGAGGATATGGCCAATGCCAAGCTCCACGTAGCCCAAGGCATCGATCTTTGCATTACCGCTGTCGAAAACGGTGAAAGAGGCGGACGACGGCTTCAAGATCTGGGTGATGGTCTTACCGTCGGCAAAAGTGATCCGCACGAAGACGTCAAGAATGGTGAAGGGAAGGCCTTCGATCTCCAACTTCCCGCCCCCCAGACCCTTCGACCCGCACTGAATCGTTCCTCGCTGGATAATCGAGCCGGGATCCTGCTCCGTGACCAGACTCGCTGGTACCACACAAGATTCCGGGAACACCGGATAAATGGCGGGGGGCGGTCCCTCCGCAGTGGGAAGCCTCCAAAGCATCTCAAATGTGCCGGGCGCTTTCTGCTGGAGATCGAGATATGCAGGAAGGCTTGTATGCGCTCGGAGGGGAGCGCCGCTTAGAACGAAGAAGAGGATACTTACGGCCATTCGCCAGTTCACGGCCGATTTGCTCCGCTGGCGTTGGGCTGCACTACGTTCTCCACATCTACCCGATACCGCTGCGCCAATTCGTTGTAGTAGGAATCGCTTGCCTTCTGCAGCAGATGAGTCTTCAGATCATTCGTAACCTGCTGCCGAACCTCCGCCAATGGAGGCAACCGCGCAGGTGCGTACTGCAATACGCGGACCAAGTGAAACCCATAGCTGGATTTGTATGGACCTTCCCACGCCCCGGGCTGCTGCACGATGACATGCGAGGCGAACTCATTCCCAAAAGTGTCTTTGATCTCGTCTTCGGTTTGCAGCGGATACTCGGATTGTGCAATGAAGGGATCGCCCTGTGCCATCGCTTGGGCAACAGAGATATTTCCAACGCGTAAGCCCGCAAGGACGCGCGCTGCGTCCGCTTCCACGGAGGCGCCCCGTTTCGACGCGCTAAAATAGATTTGCAAGAAGGAAGCCTGGGCAGGAGACAGGTACTTCTGCCCGTTGCTCTGAAAGAACTGATCAAGATCCGCTTCGCTCGGCTCGCTAGACGCTGCTCCTTCCTGCGACAGAAACTCCATTTTCTCGACCAGCCGTCTTCGTACGATGGTGTCATTCTTGTCGAGCCCCGACGCCAGCGCTTCGCGATAAAGCACTTCTTCGCGGATGTATTCTTTGATCAGATTGCTCATCTCCTTGCCATCTGGTGGACGACCCCACTGCTGAGCCCACACTTCCTGAAGCTGCTGGATTTCGGCGCTCGATACCACGATGTGGTGCTGATCGCGATAAGCTTTCAAGTGATTCAAAAAGCCGGTCGTCGTCAGGATCAGTGCGCCAGCCAACAGAAACTGGATCAGAGGCTCCCTTGGCAACCTGCGTGCGAACAAGCTCAGGCCACTTGCAGCGGCCGGTGCCTTAGAGTCGCGCGTCTCCAACACGGGAAGGATGGTCTCAGAAAGACCGATTTCCGGTTGAGCCTGAACGCTCATCTGTAGCCCTTCCTATTTGACAATTCATATGCAGATCTCTCGTCGCAAGAGTTCTCGAAAGAGCCTCCTCAATCCCGACAATCTCGATCTCAGACCTTCTGTAGCGCCGGGATCTTGTAGTTGCCGTTAAAGAGAGCAGGCCTCGGTTGGTACGTTCTGAGAATGAGCTGAAACGCGCCAGATGGCGGCGACGGCAGCCAATTGGAAATGCCCGACGCCGGCGGCTCGGCTTGAACCTGGATCTCCAGCGAACCGTCCGATCCGTAGACGAGGCCCGCCGTCCGGTCCCCGATGGAATAGCGGTTGATTCGGTTCTCCACCAAGAAAAAGTTCTGGCCGTAGATAGTGAGCGACCAGAAGGCATCAACGGGCGGCAATTGCCCAGCTGGGAACTTCAACACGTATTTGTTCTCGCCGCTGAGCGATTGCCCGTTTGACTTCGCGCCGAAGTACAGCGCTTCCTGGGCGATGTGGGTCGCGGGACCGTACTGATTGACGGCCGCGCGCAGCAGCGGGTCCTTGATGAAATTGGTGACCTTGTAGTTGGTGGACCAGCCGTTCACGTTGGTCGAGAAATCAGCTTTGCGGATGCGATCGGCCGCGACCGGGACCGAATCACGCAACGCTGAAACTATCGCCGGATCTTGCGTCCGAGAGGGTTTTGCGCCTGGGGCGATGCCAAGTTTGGCGAAGCGGTCGACGGACGGGCCATCCTCGTTTGGGGGAGGAGCGGCAGCAAGTCCCGTGCTGAGAACATCGAAGAACTCGACCCCCAGCTGCTTGTCGAGCTGAAGAATAGGGAACAGACTCAGATCCGCATCGGCCAAATCTCCCGACGCATGAACGTTCGGATAGCTGCTAAGCGGCGAAAGCGCGTACTGGCGCTGAATGGCCTGAGCGGCGGACAAGTCGGAATCGCCTTGGACGAGAGTTCGCGTGAATGCGATGCCGAGATTCGTCGGCGAATAAATTCGCTGAACGCCTTCGGGAAGCTTTCCGTTCCAGTTCGGCGCGATGATTGCGAAGACCCCCTCCTTTGTTCCGGTAGCGCGTCTGCCGACGTAGGCAAACGTGTTGGCGTATTCATCGAGAAGTTGAATCGAGTAATAGCGATCATTCGTGTCAGGAACGTAGAGCAGCTGTGGTTCTTTGGTCAGATCGAGCCAGGAGTAGCCGTAAAGAGTGTCGATGTTTGGCCCAACGATTTTGTCGGACGGACGCGACAAATGCTGCTTGCCGGTGAACCGGTTTATGGAAATCTGCTTTTCACGGCCGATTTCCCAATAGCGCTGAACTAGGACGAGAGGGAAACCCCAGATGTACGCGTCTTCGGCTATCGTCGACGGATCATCGGGGCTCGCCGCCCGCGTGGAGGATGCGAAGGGAAGCGCGCTTACACCGGCCGTTGCTCCGGCCAACGCCATGAACTTCCGTCTTGATACGCCTTTCTTTTCAAACATGTTTTTTCTCCTTTTGCCTGAGTTTCTTGATTCTTCAGAACGCGGACGCCGATTCGATCCGGTTCTAGAAAGTCAAATGCAGTCCGAGTTGAATGATGCGTGATTGATTTCCGGGCTGAAGCGCAGTGATTCTCCCGAACAGCGGATTTCCAAAGATGGTGTTTGGATTGGCTAGATTTGCGTGATTGATGACGTTGAGCGCCTCGGCACGAAATTGTAGGTTGGCCTTTTCGAAGAGAGAGAAATTTTTCAGCAGAGAAGCATCGATCTGCGCCGTCCCGGGACCGGTTCCGAAGGTGCGGGGAGCGTCCCCAAACGTGTACGGCGGATTTTGCTGGAACGCTGCCGTATTGAACCACTCGCTGATCGTGCGCTGGCCAGAGGGAAGAACCGGATTTCCGACGAGGTTAGGGCGGACGCCGTCAGAGAACGACCCAGTGTTGTTCACGGCATCAATCGCACTTAGCGGCGTTCCGGTGTGAAGCTCGGCGATGGTTCCAAACGACCAGCCGCCGATGATTTCATTGATGGCGCCCGACCCGGCGGCGAATCGCTTGCCTTCCCCGAAGGGCAGTTCGTATAGGCCGCTGAGGATCAAGCGATTTCGCAGGTCACTTCCGGAAAGTCCCCATCGCGACTTCGGGTTGTAGTAATCAGTGAAGCTGTTGTCGCCCGGATAGTTTGCTAACTCCAAGTAGCTGTCGGCATTATCCTCAAATCGCGAGTACGTGTAGTTCGCCTCAAACTGGAACCCCTGCGAGTATCGCTTCTCGAGGCCCACATTGACCCCGTCGTATTTGGAAGCGCCAATATTGGGATCGAGAATCTGTACGTTTTGGAATTGCGGAAAAGGCCTCAAGGATTGGGCAATTGCGGGATCCGCGGCGACAAGAGGAAGATCTGTGTCGGGAACTTGGTTGATGCTGTAACCGGCATTGGCCCCGGTGCTCGTAGTGCTGAAGACGGGAAGCTTGTGGCCGAACGTGCCCACGTAACTGATGTCGAGCAGGAGATTGGGACTCAACTGGCGCTGAATGCTGAGGCTAGTCTGATAGATGTAACCGTTGACATGATTCGGGTCCCAGTAGGTAACGACGGCGCGAGCTGGCCGGCCGGGCGCGGCGGCGCCAAACCCCGGAGTGAGGTCGGCCAAGGTCGGTGTGAACCAGAACTGCGGGACAGCGTTGAGTTCGAATGCCGGTGAAAAAATTCCGGTCCCGGAATTGTAGATTCCGATGGCGGTTCCGCTCGTGCCATAGCCCAAATTGGCTTCCTGCGGGGTTCCGGACGCGTATTCGCCGGTGTAGAGAATCGCGAATCCACCGCGGACGACCCAATTGTCGTGCGGGGAGTACGCGAATCCAATTCGTGGGCCGAGGTTGTGAAGGTCCCAATCGTTCGCGTAGCGGCTCACGCCGTTAATTCCGGAGAATGTGACGATCCCCGGCGTACCGGAAACGGGATTGATTGCGGTAGGGTTGAAGGAATTCTGGCGGTTGGGATCGGTCCAGCGTGGAGAATCGACGTCGTACCGAAGGCCGAGGTTCAGCGTGAGACGGCGCGTAACTTTCCAATCGTCCTGGATGAATCCCGCATATGAATCAGAGACCGAGTGAATCGTCTCATAGCTGGCGATCGTGGCTGTGTAAACATTGCCCAGCAGGAGGTTCACGATCGAACCGGCCGCAGTGTTCGTGCTCGCACCATCATTGTTGAATTGGAAGAATCCGCCGGGATAGAGCGGGAACGTCGAGTTCATATAAGACGTCCGTACTTCTCCTCCGAACTTGATTTGGTGGGCGCCCCGCACCCAGGAGAAGTTGTCGTCATATGCGTTGTTGACGGCGGGGCTTTGCTTCAGCGCAGCGTAAGTAGAAGGACCAAGGCCCTGGAGTCCCGCGAGAAATACGGTCGGGAAGTAGTTCGTATTGAACGTCTGCAGATTGATTTGTGAATCCAGCGTCGTGTTTGCGCCGGCCGAATTGGAGAGAAGTTGCCTGCGCGTGTACGTTATGCGCAGTTCGTTGATCTTGTTGGGCGAGAAGTTGTGAAGCCACGTCCCGGATGCGTTGTAGTTGTAGTCCTTCACGAGCGCGGCGAAGGGATCGGCGCCGGGTGTAGGGTAAACCGAAGCGGTTCGCGTGTGATCGGTCTGCCCCAGAAGGCGCCCGAAAATACGGTCCTTTTCGCTGAACACATGGTCGATGCGGCCGACGTAATCATCAACGCCGGTTTGGGCTGGATCGTTGACGACGAACTGAACGGTCGGAGAAGTCCCGTTGATGTGCGGATAGAACGCTGCCAGATTCTGGCCGACGGAGTCGATGAGACCACTCGGGATCTGGTTAGTTGCAAATGGTAGTCCGGTTGCCGGATTCTTGATAACAACCTGCGCATGCGTCACAGGGTCAATGATTCCGTTGAAATTCCCTGTCAGTTCCTGTGCGCTTGGGACAGCCAGCGATTGCGGCGTGGCGATGACTTGGCGGCGTCCCTCGTAGTTGAAGAAGAATTGCGTTTTGCCTTTCTTGATGGGGCCACCAAGACTGGCTCCAAACAGATTGTAGTGTAGAGCCGGATTCACCTTGGCGAAGTCTGGTACCGCCTGCAGACCGTTGTTTCGGAAATACTCGTACGCTGAACCGTGAAACGAATTCGTTCCCGATCGTGTCGTCATCTGCACCACGCCGCCGCCCGAGCGTCCCAATTCCGCTGCGTAATCGCTCAAAGCGACGTTGAACTCTTGGACAGACTCCACCGGCGGGTCGAATCCAGCAGTAGGGACGCCGAGCAGTAAATTCTGAGCGGTGCCGCCATCGATGAAGTAGTTGGCGTTGTCGCTGCGTCCGCCGGCGATTGCAAACGAAGCATTCGCTCCGGAATTCGTTTGCACAACGAAACCGTTAAGTCTCTGCAATTGCTGCGATCGGCGGTCTATCAGGGGAAGATTCGTAATGCTCGCATTCTCCACCACCGCCGACACGGCCGCGCTTTCCGTCTGCAACTGAGGGGGATTGGCGTTGACCGTGATGTCTTCAGTCACCGCCCCGACTTCTAGTGCGACGTTTATGCTGCTGATCGCGCCCGTTTCAACCACGATCCCCGTTTGCACGTAGGCTTGGAATCCATCCTTCTCCACCTTCAGCTCGTAGTGGCCGGGCAGCAGCAGCGGGAATGCGTAATAGCCTTCCGGGCCGGAAGCGACGATGCGGCGGTCGCCCGATTCGGCGCGCGTCAGCGTGACGGACGCATTGGAAATGGCAGCGCCGCTTGGATCGAGAATCTGCCCGGAAACTTGTGAATTTTGCGCGTGAAGCCGGCTTGCGCTTGCCATCGCAATAAGCGCTGCGAACAAGAAAATGCGAAAAATGCGAGCAATCAGTCGGTGCGACATTTTCAAATTCCTCCGGTACCCTGACCGTTTTTTGAATCTGCGCACAAATGCGCGCTCGGACCTGAAGCTTTGGTCCCGAATGCTGACAAAGGATGTTTTTGGCGGATCCTGGGAAGGGTACCGGCAGAAAATGAAAAAGCCCGCTTGCCTATTTGGCGAGCGGGCCGCTAAGAAACTTCCAAGCTTCGGTGGTTACAGTTGTCTGCACACACGCACGGCCCGCACAGCCGTTAGATGGCTGCGGCGACAACAGACCGTGGCTGAAACAAAAGTCATCATCGGCAAAATACAAGAAGAGATTTCTTCAGTCAAGCTCTTTTTGAGAAATGTTTGTAGGTGGAGTTCCGCAGGAAGTGGTGCCGGCGCAGGGAAACGAACGCACGGCCTGGGGACTTTGCATTCACACCAACGCCGTTGGGAACGCCTTTTCCCTGCTCAAACGCGGAGTGACCGTTCCATTGAAACCCGCGGAACTTGGTTGAACTTCGAGGCCTTGGCGGATACCATTTCCGAGCCGTTCAGCGTTTTGGCGACGGACAGATGAGCTGTTGATCCCGGCGCGCTGCATCGTGGGAAAAGGGCGTGAATGAGGCGCGCCACTGGAGATTTCGATGAAGAGAATGTACATGAGTGTGATGGCGGTAACGGCCGTGCTGCTGCTCGCGAGCGCCGCACGCGCGCAGGTGACGCTGAACTCGGTCCGAGTCGGCGCGCAAGACACCGCCGCACTGGCGAAGTTCTACGAGGCGGCGTTCGGCATGTTCGAGGTCAATCGGATCAATGTGCCCGGCGGAGCGGAAATCTTCGTGAACTTCGGTGCGACGGCCGACGCTGCCAAAGCCAACAAAAGCGAGCCGATCGTGATCACGCATCGCGATTCCGACGACCTGAAGGATCCGATTGCGCACGTGATCCTCAACGTGAAGGACATGACCGCGACAGTCGCCGCCATCAAGGCGGCCGGCGGCTCGATGGCTGGCGATCCTCGTCCCTTCGGGAACACCGGCATCGTCATAGGCATCGCGATCGATCCGGTCGGTAACCGCCTGGAACTGATTCAACGCCCGTAAATCAGCAGACGCCCGATTGAGCTGGTAGCCAGACAGGTTTCGAGGGACGAGTACGAAACGTCTCCGGTTAGCCGGGCAATCGAGCCGAAAATCGCCAGGCTCAGTCCTTGTAAATCTCTCGGAGGGCGCGCAAGGTTGGTGCCGGCGGGGGGAATCGAACCCACGGCCTAGGGATTATGAGACCCTCGCTCTGCCACTGAGCTACGCCGGCACGCGGGCGATTCATCGATGCTACGGTCCGCTCGGCGGAGTGTCAACAGCGGATGAAGCCTTGGTGCGGGCGGCGGCCATGATGTTTTCGATTTCGTCGGCGGAGCGGGGCAGGCGCGCGGTCAGCAGCTTGTAGCCGTCCTTGGTGACGAGCACGTCGTCCTCGATGCGCACGCCGAGATTCTCTTCCGGAATGTAAATCCCCGGCTCGACCGTAATCACCATGCCCGGCTCGAGCGGGCGATAGCGGTCGCCGGGATCGTGCACGTCGAGCCCGAGATGATGGCTCACTCCGTGCGGATAGTATTTCGTCAGCACCTTGCCCTGTTTGTCCGGGTGCGCGTTGAAATAATCGATGACGATCTGCTGCAGACTGTTCTTGCCGCCGAGAATCGTCGCGCCGGGCTTCACCGCCGCGAGCGCCGCGTTCTGCGCGCCGAGCACGAGATCGTAAATCTCGCGCTGGCGCGGCGTGAACTTGCCGTTCGCGGGCAGCGTGCGCGTGATGTCCGCGGCGTAGCCTCCGTATTCGCCGCCCACGTCGATCACGACGAGATCGCCGTCCTTGATTTCGCTATCGAGCGCGCTGTAGTGCAGCACCGTCCCGTTGAATCCCGTGCCGACAATCGGCGCGTACGCCTCGCGCGCGCAGCCTCCCCATTCGTGGATTTCCTTCATGCGCGCGGCGGTCTGATATTCGAAAAGGCCGGGACGCATCGTGCGCATCGCGTCGAAATGCGCGTCGATCGAGACGTCGATCGCTTTCTGAATCAGCGCGATTTCGCCCTCGGACTTCACCTGGCGCATTGCGGCGAGCTGCGGCGTGATGTCCTTGAGGTTGGCGTGCGGAATCATGGCGCGAATTGCGGCGACTGACTCGGTCAGATGCGGATAGCCCTCTTCATGCTCTGGCGGCAGAATCGTGTAGAAATCCTTGTAGACCTTGGCGAGCGTTTGGAGATCGCTCTTGAGATTCGCGATCGGCGCGATGTGCGCAAATCCGGTTCTCTGCCGGGCGTCCGGATCGTCGGGGCCGACCTTCGGCCCCTCCCACTTTTCCTGCGCCAAATCGCGCGGGGACAAGAAAAGAATCTCGCCGGGAAAGCAGTGAAGAACGTCAGCTCGCTTTCCTTGGCTGGAGTCGGCAGCTTCCACTTCGCACGGCGGGGTCAGCAGCGCGCCGGGCACGAGCAGCAGCGCTGCTCCGGGTTGGCTGAAGCCCGTGAGGTAGTGGAAATTCTGCTCCTGAAAAAAGAGCGCGACTTCGGAGGCGTCCTCGTGTCCCGTGAAGCCGTAAATCACGATCGGGCCGTCGACCATCGCGCGCAGCTTCTCGCGCCGCGCCTGATACTCCGCATTCGGCTGACGAAACCGCGCCTGCCCGTCCGGCGCGCCCGCCGGCGCCACGCCGCAGACGCAAGCGAGCGCCAGCAACACCGTGAAAACTCGAATACATGCTGCCCTTCGATGCTCAGGGTAAACGGGTAAATCTGCGCAAATGAGTCGCGCTACGCGCGGATTCTTTTTGTCAGGGCTGAAGCCCTGACCTTCCACCAAGGACGTGCTGCGCGCCGGTGGGTTATGTCGGAGCTCCCTTCGGCCTCGCTCCCTTCCTTCGTCAGGGCGAGCAGGGCAGGGAAGCTCCGACTTCCTAAGGAGCAACACGCCGCGGCGCGAAAAAGGCGGTTTGAGACCCCCCGAAAAATTGTCGAGTAGCCGAGGCGTCGATCGAATGTTTTCAGTAGGTTGCATCGAATTCTACTTGTTTTTCATTGTCGAGTAACTTTGCGGAAGCCGCAAGTATTGATGTTTGCGTGAGTTGCGGGCAAGTGATGGACGCGTGTGGTGAGGTGAGTGTCGGAGCCGTGACGGGTAGAAAAATGGAAGGGCTGAGTTTTGAGTGGGATGCAGACACTTCTATTCGACACGATTGTCGGGTAGGAGGAGAGGTCCCTCGGCTCACGCTGTTCGCTCGGGACGACGATCCTGATCGGATCGCCGATTCTGTTCGACAGTATTGACGGGTAGAGCGTCCGTGACTCGTGAGTCGTGATTTGTGATTGGGGAACGGCGGCGGAGGCGTGGCGGCACGACTAATTCGTGCAGCGCTTGTATTCGCCATGGCGCGCACCGTCCTTTCTAGGGCGTAAGGAAACTGCCCCGACTCACGCTAGCACACAAAGACGTTGGAAAGGTCAAACTAGGTCTGTGGACTGGCCTGGGCTCTACGCACGTAGGTGTGGCGCAAAGGGACCCCGGCTTGCGATTACGTGTCCGTGCCGTCACGAAGTAATTCAATCGGGGAGATCGACAGCGAGCCGCGTAGCCTAATGCCGAGCATTTCGCCAAATTTCAGCCTTCCGTCCAAGCCGAAAGTGCGTGCAACCTCGTCCGGAAGCTGTAAATCGAACAGCGTCCATCCACCTTCCTGGGGGGCGCGGTAAACCACCCACTCATTGCTAGGACGGCTCATAGGGGCGCCGTTGCCCACGTCGCACGCGATCCACCCGATTTGGGGAGGTGAGGAGTTGTCGCTGGATGCGATCTGAATCTTGGCATATACGTGCGATTCGCCGGACAGCTTTGCGGTAAATCGGAGTCGGTTGCAGGTCCTCTGGTAGTTTTCGAACTTGTAATCAATGGCGTTCTTTGGCTCTGCTTGCATCGTTAGGCCACCCTCATGTTTCAGAGATGCCAGGAAATGGCATGACAGCGCGGTGCTGGAGCCGACTAGGCTCCATCCATTGGTTAGAGGACTAGCAGAGGGGACATACCGGAACGAAATTTCCCCGAGTTTAATGGGCGAGCCGTGTGTAATCGGTCCTTCTGTTACAGGCGCAGTTTTGTCTACGGCAGAATCACTACCTCGGAAAAAGCCGTGAATTTTTCTCTTAAGTCGAGACTCGGGCGTGTCCTCTTGGCTCATTCGTCGCCAGCGTGAAATGCACAGCGTAAGCGATGATGCCGCTACCGTTATGAGAACTAAGAAGCAAGTGAAAGGGAGCCACTGTTTGTGCGCCCAAAGATTTGCCCAGTCCATGTTCGCGATCAAGCCAATGAGGCCGATTAGCGCGCCGACAAAAAAACCAAGATAAAGGTCCCTCCCTGCTCGCTCTTTTCCGCTCGTTCCATCACAGAGTATGAGGAATTCATCTTGCCGGAGAGGAAATGCAACTTCGTCGGGTCGGCGCCTTCCTATGATCGCACCGGCCTGGTAGTTGTCGGTTAGCTTACCTTCGCGTTCTTCAGAATCGCGCATCGCCTATTTTTCCGAGCTTTGCAGGGCTGTCAACGTGTGAAACATCGTATAGCCGCAGTTCTTGCAGACTATGGTGAGGACTGAAATGAAGTCCGCCTGTGAGTAGTCTGTCGGAAGTCCCACGGTCATAAACAACACCTTCGACATAGCCGACTTGACGGGAATCTCGAGAATGTCCACCGTCCAGTCGTGTGTGTCGCACCGTGGACAGTAGTCCTCTTTCACACCGCGTTTCTTAAGTTCCTGAAGGGCCTTGTAGATCCGTTCCTGAGGAGATCCGGTCCCCGACGTCTGCGGAGGAAACCGCGGAATATTCGACATTAGAGCCGCCTTCGACTGTCATGGGCGCCGCTTTGCGCCGCGCAAGACCTCGTAAACATAGAGATACTATTACAAATAGTTGACTGCCGGAGGAATTTCGATCGAACGATTGGTAGTTCCGATCAGAGAGTTGCGTTTGAAGCCGGCGCCTTCTTCATCAAGTGAGGGCAAGAAGGGCGCTACGGGAGCAAAGATTGATCCGGCACCCTCTGTCGGAGACCATGCGGCGGTGATGAGCATGCGGGCGCCCTTGCGCGACCCTTTGTTCCTCCCTTCGCATCTCACGGCGAGCAGGGTAAAGCGGGATTCTGAGCGGACCGCGATGTCGACAGGGCGTCTCTCGTTGTTGTAGGTTGTGGGAGCTGATCGTTAGGACGTGGTGGGCATAGCCTGCAGGGATGGATGGTATGTCAGCTACGGCATCACTCGGCACGATCGGACGCTGCCAGCTCTGCCAGCAGATGCGCGCGACGAAGAGTGTCACGTTCCACAGAAACATCGGGATGTTGGTGGCCCGCCGGACGCGGTCGATAAGCGGCGAGCTTTGCAAGTCGTGCATCCACAGGAAATTTTGGGAGTTCCAGGGAAAGAATCTTCTGTTGGGGCCTTGGGGATTTTTTTCGTTGCTGTTGACACCTATCCTTCTGGTGCAAAACACCGCCACGTATTTGGTCGCGCTGTACAAATTGCGCGACGCCATCGAGTAGAAAGAACCCATCCTCGTGAAACGAGGATGGGGCACCCGGAAAAGAAAGAGGGATTCTTCGACTGCGCGGCCGAACGTCCCGCAAGAGCGGGACGATGAGAACAGTTCGGCCGCTTCGCTCAGAATGACGATCTAATTCATGCAGCGGTGACGAGGATGCGGGCGCGCTTGCGGGACCCTTCATTCCTCAGGGTAGAGCGGGATTTGGGCCGGATGAAGATCTCGACATCGCAGTCCAAGGCCGTGAGGAAATTCATCAGGCGTTCGACGGAGAAGCCATCGAGGCGATAGTTGGCCAATGCGGAGATTTTGGGCTGATTGATTTTCAGGCGCCGCGCCGCTGCAACCTGCGAGAGTCGCTGACTGGCAATAATCCGGTTGATCGCAACGGCCAGGCGCACCTTGGTCTGCTTTTCATCCGCGTTCGGCAGACGCAGGTCAGTGAAGATGTTGCCGGAACTCGGAATGATTTCGGACTTACTTCTTGGCCGTGCCATATCGCACCTCGTAATCTCGTGTTGCTTCTCGAAGGCGCTGAGCGACTAGCTCGATATCCGTCCTCGGCGTCTTGATGCCACGCGGAGACTTCTTCTGGAAAGCGTGAAGGACGTAGATCGCGCCCTCGAATCTGACGGTGTAGATGACGCGGTACGTATCACCTCGATGGTCTTCGACAATTTCGAGCACGCCCGGCCCCTCGCCCTTCCACGGTTTGGCCCTGGGATGCTTCCCGCCAAACTGGGCGACGCTGAGAGCGACGCCGAGCGCGTCTCTTACGTCCTCACGGAAGGCCAGCAAGTCTCGCTTTGAGGAGCCCACCCAGAAGAGCGGCTTTTCGCCGGGCGCTCGTTTCGACCTCGCCATTTTCATTATCCTAGTATTGGGATATTGTAGTCAAGGGCTATCATCGCGCGAGCCACGTGGGATTTCGAGTGTGGAAACTACGTATGTAGACCCGAGGAGTACGACGGCGCCCACCCTCACACGACGAGGATGGGGCACCGGGCAAGGCGGCCAGTATGAGATCTTCTCGCCCCGGACTGGCGAGGGGATGGCTAAACGGATGCCAAGGAATTTCGCCGGGCACAACATGTTGTGCCCCTACGAGGAGAGAAGCAGATCCCTCACTGATCGCCCGGGCTCGACTAAGCGTCGACCCGGGAGCCCCGTCTGCTGTGCCCCTACGAAGAGAAAGGCTGCCGGGCTACCCGACAACCCAACGGCGAAATGACAACAGGGAAACAAGCAAAGGCTGCCGGGCTGCCCTTCGACTCCGCTCAGGGTAAACCCTTCGTTCCTCAGGGAAGAAGAACCCCCTCGAATTCCCTCGGGGCAAGCCGGCGCTACGTTCAAACCTTTACGACCCAGCAGAAGCGGCGCGGGCTTTGGGGGCAGCAGCTGTTGGTACGGGTTCAGCGGTCGAGGCGAAAGTCTGCGGAGCAAGGCTGCCTTCGGCGGGGGCGAGAACGAGCGCGTCGGGGGCGACGTTGCGGCTGAGGCCGAGAACCGTAGATGTTCGAGTGCTCACCGAGGAGAACCCTTCCTTCGTCAGAGTAGTCAGGCGATCGATCTGCGGCTGCGCGAGGGACATCACTCCGGTGTAGAGGTAGCCCCAGACGAACAGAATGAAGAAGGGAACCGTCGCGTAGTTTTCCATCTGAATCGAATAGGCGACCGCGGCGGCGAAGTAGAGTCCGAGCCCGATTTCGATCCAGGGCATCACGCCGGCGCTCTTGCGGTAGCTCTTCTTGGTCCAGTCGTTTCGATCTTGGGCGTCGCGGTCTTGCGCGCCGGCTTCGACCTTGTATTTCGGCGTGCGCACGAATTCGGATTTTTTGCCGATGATCGCTTCGATCACGGCAAATGCGTTGCGCACCGCGATGCCCACTCCGAGCGCCATCACGAACGGCAGAAACCAGAACGTCCGCTTCCACGTCTTGGGATAAAACGCACGCTCGGCCGCGAGATAGAAGGACGACACCGAGCAGGTGGACGCGAGGAAGAGCGGCAGGTCGATCGTCAGCACCTGAAACCATCCCTGATAGAAGCGCACGATCATCGCGGGCAGCAGGATGATCGAAAGGAAAATCATCAGCGGGTAGCTGATGTTGGCGGTGAGGTGAAACACGGCCTCGGCTTTGACGGCGGCGGGCGCGTCGCTGCGCAGTACGCGCGGCAGAACTTTTTTCGCCGTCTGCATCAGGCCCTTGGCCCAGCGCGCCTGCTGCGACTTGAAGGCGTTCATCTCGACAGGCAGTTCGGAAGGGCACTCGATCTCGGGCAGGTAGAGGAAGCGCCAGCCGCGCAACTGCGCGCGGTAAGAGAGGTCGGTGTCTTCGGTGAGCGTATCGTGCTGCCAGCCGCCGGCGTCTTCGATGGCGGCGCGGCGCCAGATACCGGCGGTGCCGTTGAAATTAAAGAATAGGTTGCTGCGGTAGCGCGACGAGTGCTCGATGGCGAAATGGCCGTCGAGCAGGATCGCTTCGACTTCGGTGAGCTTCGAGTAGCTGCGGTTGATGTAGGTCCAGCGCGTCTGCACCATCGCGAGGTGCGGGTCGGTGAAGTACGGCACGGTGCGGCGCAGAAAGTCGGCGGGCGGAATGAAATCGGCGTCGAAAATGGCGACGAATTCGCCGGAGGCGACCTTCAGGCCTTCCTGCAGCGCGCCGGCTTTGAAGCCATCGCGATTGTCGCGGTGGATGTAGGTGATCGGGACGCCGAGGGCCCGGTGGCGCTCGACGCAATCGCGCGCGACCTGCCGGGTCTCGTCGGTGGAATCGTCGAGGACCTGGATATCGAGAAGCTCGCGCGGGTAATCGAACTGCGCGGCGGCGTCGACGAGGCGCTCGATGACGTAGCGCTCGTTGAAGATCGGGAGCTGGACGGTCACTTTGGGCCACGCGGACATTGCGGGCGGCGGGCCGGGGACATTCTTACGGTTCTTGTAAAAATTGTAGACCAGATGATAGCGGTGGATGCCGTACGACGCGAGCACCGCCATCACGAAGAAGTACGGCAACATGATGGCGACGTCGAAGGCGTTGGGCTGGTAGAGGCCGCGGAAGGTGGGGTCGACGAGCTTCTGCCAGTAGTGCGTGAGTGCGCCTCCCTGCACGAGGGCCAGGGCCAGGTTGTAGGTTGGCGCGAACATGAACTTGATGACCCGCTTCCGTGTCGAGCTGTTGCCGAAATGCTAGTCGAACGACCGAGGTTCCCGCGAAGACTGGGCGAAGAACGATTATACGGGTGCGAGGCGCGGTGTCAACGCTCGGGGCGGGATGGAACGGATTCGAACTTTGGATGACGTTTGGCGGGCGAGCGCGGCTAGGGTATGCGGACGCCAGAGCGCGCGCAGTCTTCGAACACGGAGAGCAGGTTGGTGAGGCCGAGCAGGTCTTTCACGGATTGATTGTAATTGGCGAGGAGGAACTGGCAGTTGGCTTTGCGAGCCGAGATGTAGAGGCCGACGAGCGCTCCCAGACCCGCGCTATCCAGACGCGTGACTTCGCGGAGATCGAGGATGATTCCCTTCGTGGTGGGAATCAGGCCGCGGACGCGCGACTTCAGCGAGTCGGTGTGCTCGGCAGTCAACCTGCCGTTGCAGCGGACCAGAAGTCCATTTTCCCATGGGGAGATCTGCAGCCTCAGGCCTTGCGCGGGAGCCGGTCCGAGTGACATGCCACGCTCCTTTTAGGCCGGAACTATACACCTAGAGGGGCCGCTTGTGGAGGGCCGGATCATGCGGATCTTGCTTGGCATGCTAAGCAAGAATGCGGCGTGCCGACAAGAACCGCCTTGCCATGGGAATCTTGCAATGCTCTAATCAATTTTCGACTAGGTGATGGCGAGGATACTTAGTGTCATCGGAAGGGGCTTTCTAGTCGCCAGAATCGGATGTAATAGGGTCCGGGGCGAGTAGATGGCGACACCTTCACGAAAAAAACTGCCGAATGCTGCCCCGGGGGCCGGGGCGCACCTCGAATCTTCCGCGTGGGATCTCGCCGAGCTCAGGAATATCTATCGGAACGCACCCGTTGGATTCTACTCGGTCGATCGTGATTTCCGCTTTGTCCGTGTGAACGAATATCTCGCGAAGCTGAACGGCAGAACGGTCGCGGATCACATCGGGCGAAGAGTCCGCGACATCATGCCCGCCTTCGCCGATGGTCTTGAGCGGCTGTATCGGCAGGTGCTCGAATCCGGGCAGCCCATTTACGACGTTGGAATGGAATGGATTCCGCCAGCCGCGCCAGGACAATTGCACGACAAGATTTCCAATTACTACCCGCTGGAGAGCGAAGATGGATCGATCATCGGCGTCAGCGCCGTCGTCCGGGATGTCACGGAGCAGGTGCGCGTGGAACGCGCGCTGCACGAGCGGGAGGAGCGGTACCGGCTGCTGTTTGAAAAAGCGAACGACGGCTTGTTTGTCTTTCGTGTGAACCGCGAGGGAGCGCCGGGGAAGTTCTTGGAGGCAAATGCGGTTGCATGCCGGATGTTGGAGTATTCGCGCGAGGAACTTCTGAAGCTGTCTCCGATCGATTTCCAGGATGCGCCGGTGCCGGATCCCTACTACTTCATCCGACAAGCCGTCGAGAAGGGGCAGATTGTTTACGAAAGGCAGGTCCGGACGAAGAGCGGAGCGAAACTGCCCGTGGAGATCAGCGCTACGGCATTTGAGTTGCGCGGAGAGCCGGCGATTCTCTCGGTGGTTCGCGACATCAGCGAACGCAAGCTCGCGGAAGCGGAGCTTCGCCGCACCATTGACCTCAACGACCAGATTCTTTCCAGCGCGCAGGAAGGAGTTGTGGTCGCCGATCACGAGCTGCGGATTGTGGTGTGGAACGCGTTTGTCGAGAATCTCACTGGCGTCAAAAAACAGGAGGCGATAGGGCGCAATGCCTTGGAGCTTTTTCCGTCTCTTCGCGAAGTCGGAATGGAGGGGCTCGCGGAACGGGCTTTAGCCGGAGAGTACATCACAGGATTGGATTTGCCGTTTCAGGTCTCGACGACGGGCCGGTCCGGCTGGGTCGCCGTGTCGGCGGGCCCGCTGCGCAATAGCGACGGAAATGTCATCGGGACGCTGACGATGCTGCGCGACATTACCGAACGGAGACAAATGGAAGCCGCGCTGCGGGAATCGAGCGAGTTCAATAAGCAGGTCATCGAGAACACGGGCGAAGGAATCAGCGTGTGCGACCGCGAGCACAGGACCTTGCTGTGGAATCCGTTCATGGAAGAAATAACAGGCCGGTCCGCGGAAGAGGTACTCGGAAAAAACCAATTGGACCTGTTTCCCTTTCTGCGCGCGCAGGGCATCGACACATTTTTCAACCGCGCGCTACAAGGTGAAACGTGCTTTACGCCGGAGTTCCGCTATCGCTCATCCGCCACGAACAAATCGGGCTGGGCTGTCTCACGCTTTTGCCCGCTAAGGAACTCGAAGGGCGAGATCATCGGCGTTCTCAGCAACCTCCGTGAAGTCACCGAGAGCAAGGAGAGGGAAGAGGAACTGCGGCGGCTTTCGTCACGTCTGCTGCAGTTGCAGGATGAAGAGCGGCGCCGGATCGCGCGAGATCTGCACGACAGCTTCGCGCAGAGGGTCCTCGCCGTGAATCTGAATCTGACGCTGCTGGAGCAGGCGGCCGGACCGCTCGAGGAACGGGCTCGGCGGGCGGTCACCGAAACGCGCGAGATCATGAGCGACTTCGCCAAGGAGATTCGTTCGCTTTCGTACGTTCTCCATCCGCCGGTGCTGGACGAGCTGGGCCTGGCATCGGCCATCGAGGAGTTCGCCTCGGGCTTCAGCGAACGCAGCGGCATCCACGTGGAAGTCGAGATTGCGCCGCAAGCAGAACGTCTGCCACAAGAAGCCGAGGTGGCCCTGTTCCGGATCGTTCAAGAAGCTCTCTCGAACGTACAACGCCACTCCGGGAGTCCTACGGCGAAGATCCGCATCGTGCAGCAGGATCACCAATTGATTCTCGAGGTGGCCGATCAGGGCCACTGGAGAGCTCGGCGACGCTCGAGGGAGCCCAGAAGTGAGGCCGAAAGGCTGGGCGTCGGGATACTCGGCATGAGGGAGCGGATGCGACAGCTCGGCGGCAGCCTGGAGATCGTCTCCGGCGCCACGGGAACCACGGTTCGAGGCGTGCTCCCGCTGAAGAAGGAACTGCAGAGTGCCATTGCGAATCCTGATCGCTGACGACCACAGCGTTGTGCGCCGGGGGCTCCGTGCTGTTCTCGAATCACACAAGGACTGGCGCGTTTGCGCGGAGGCTGCGAACGGCACCGAGGCTGTCGAACTGGCAAAGAGATTCAAGCCGGACGTGGCGGTGATGGATATCAGCATGTCCGAGCTGAACGGCGTCGAAGCGACGCGCAGGATTCAGAAAGTATCTCCCAAAACGGAAGTACTTGTCTTGAGCATGCACGAATCGGAGCTGCTCCTGCGCCAGGTTTTGGAGGCGGGCGCCCGCGGCTACATCCTCAAGGACGATGGGGATCAGAATTTGCTGTCCGCCGTGGAAGCAGTCCACAAGCATGAGCGCTATTTTTCGCCGAAGATACGGCGTGCGATCGAAGCTGGGCGAGTCCATTTGGACTTGGAGGACGAAGATACGACGACGCGGGAACGTTTGACGCCCCGCGAACGTGAGATCATCCAGCTTCTAGCCGAGGGAAAAAGCAACAAAGAGGCGGCGGCGCTCCTCGATATCAGCGTCAAGACGGTTGAGACCCATCGCGCGCACATCATGCTCAAATTGGATCTCCACTCGATCACGGATCTGGTTCATTACGCGATTCGCAACCAGATGATCAAGCAATAGTAACTTTTCGGCGCTGCCGTTACAGAGTTCCCCCCAAGTAATCTGCGGACTTTCGCTGCCCGCATCCGCTGCGCGGTTTAGGAAACTCGCTTTCCGATCATTACAGACGCAAGGAAGGGTGTGGCGGAGCGATTGCTCAAGCCGGGTGGGGTAGTGTCCTGAGAAATTAGCAGGCCCTAAGAATGTCGCTCGACCGTCCGATATTCATTCACGCCATGTGGCGGACCGGGAGCACGTACGTCTGGAAGAAATTCCGCGACGATCCGCACTATCGCGCCTACTACGAGCCGCTGCACGAGCGCTTGCGTCAGCCGCGGGAAGCGGTCGAGGCGGTTTGCGGAGCCGTCACGATGGCGGCACTGCGACATCCCCCGACGAGCGATTTCTATTTCGCGGAGTATCCGTTTACGCCCGGCGGCGGCGTCGCGTATTTCCGCAAATCACTGAGCTACGAGCGTTACTCGCTCGAACCAACGGAGCCCGACCAGGAGCTGCGCCGCTACATCGGCAATCTATGCGAGTACGCGTCACGCCACGGGCAACGGCCGGTGTTTCAATTCAATCGATCGCTCTTGCGGGCCGGGTGGCTGGCGCGGAATTTTCCGTCGGTCAACGTGCTGGTCCTAAGGAACCCGCTCGCCGTCTGGAAATCGTTTCAAAGTTTTGAAGCGCGGTATTTTCAGACGGGCATTTGCCGAATCCTAGGGCAGAACCGGAGCAAATCTCCGATCCGGAATCTCGTGCCGTGGTTCGATTTTCCGTGTGAAGTGCGCGGCACGGTGGAAGAGGAAGCCGATTGCTACGGTCCATTTGCGAAGAAGAACGAAAACTTGCTGTATCCGCCGTTCTTTGACTTCTACCTGCTTTCGACGATTCACTGCGCGCAGCACGCCGACTGCATCCTCGATCTCGACGAAATTACCCACAATCCAGCGGCGCGCCAGGCGGCTTGCGCGCGTTTGCGCGAGCTGGGAGCCGGAATCAGCCTCGACGATTGCGATTTGCCCAGCTACGCGCCGGACGCGGGCGACGAAGAATGGCTGGCGTATGAAGAGTTCAGCCAAGATTTCCTCGCAGGCTCTTTGCCGCCCGAGATTTCGATTTCAAAGAAAAGGTTTGAGGCGAACGCTCCGCTGCTGAGCGGCTATTTCCGAAATCGGCTGGCGAGGTTTGTGGAGCGCAGCGGCCTGCGCCAAACGGTCCCTGCGCCAGTGCAGGGGGAGAAGAGCGTCCGTCATCGGATTGCAATCCGGCTGTTCGAGAACCGACAATTCGGGCTCTCCGGTGAATTTCTCGGTGCGGCGCTGGCTGACGAGCCTGACTCAGGCGAGATTTGGAACGATTGGGCAACCGTGCAAAATGCGTGTGGCCGGCCGCGGCTGGCCGAGTTGGGATTTCGTCTGGCGATGCGGTCCGATCCGCCGGATCGCGATGCGGCCGCGAATCTCGGTGCGCTGCTCATCCGGGAAGGGAGGCTGCGAGACGCGTTGCCGCTTCTCGAAGGGGCGGAACTGGAAGCGGACGAGGAAACGCGAGCCGTCATTTCGCAGCTGGTGAATCGGGCGCGAGAGTCCCTGGGATTTGGCGTGTGCCGGGCGGAAGAGCGCGTCGCGGCGGGAGCCGAGAGCGCAGCTGCGGAAATTCCTCGGGCGCGGCGCGGCTTTGCAATTTTTCTGACGGGACTTTCGGGAGCGGGAAAAACCACCATCGCGAATTCGCTGATGAAGATGCTGCTCGGCCGGGACGAGAGGCAGGTCATTTCGCTCGATGGCGACCTGGTGCGCAAGTATCTGTCGTCGGAGCTGGGATTTTCGAAGGAGCACCGCGATATCAATGTGCGCCGCATCGGTTTCGTCGCCGCACAGATCACGCGCAGCGGCAGCATCGCCATCTGCTCGTGCATCGCACCGTATGATGCGGTGCGCAGGGAAGTGCGCGCGATGATCGAGCCGGACGGCGGCTTTTTCCTGGTGCACGTGGCGACGCCGCTGGCGGTCTGCGAGCAACGCGACGTGAAAGGACTCTACGCGAAGGCGCGCGCCGGGATTTTGCCGCAGTTCACCGGCATTTCCGATCCTTATGAAGTTCCCACGAACGCCGAGATTACGATTGATACGACGCGGATGTCGCCGGAACGCGCCGCGCAGCAAATCCTCTCACATATTTCGCGCCGCGGATTCTTGCCGGCGGTTGCGGGCGTGGCGCGAGAATCTGCGCCGATGGACGAGCAGCAAATGAGCGTCGCCCGCTGAAACCGCATCTTCTCTCGTAAGGAGTCTTCAGATGGTGGGGCTGGGGAGAGTCGAACTCCCGACACGCAGTTTAGGAAACTGCTGCTCTATCCATCTGAGCTACAGCCCCAATCGGACTGCACTTGATTTTATCTGAATTGCGCTGGATCGGGCGAACTTTGAAACGCCGCCGAACGGCTTCTGCGGTAAATTCAAGGGCATAATCCCATGCCGCTAAAGGAATACCACAAGAAGCGCGATTTCAAGGTGACGCCCGAGCCTTTAGGGAAGAGCAAATCCGCGGAGAAGGCGACTTCAGCTCTTGGCTACGTAATTCAGAAACATCGCGCGTCACACCTCCACTATGACTTTCGGCTGGAATGGAATGGCGCGCTTCTTTCCTGGGCCGTGCCGAAAGGGCCGTCACTCGATCCTGCGGTCAAGCGGCTCGCAATGCAGGTGGAAGATCACCCGATCGAATACGCGAATTTCGAAGGCGTGATTCCAGAAGGCGAGTACGGGGGCGGGACCGTGATGGTATGGGACAAAGGGACGTGGGAGCCGGAGAGCCCCGATGTCGATGAGGCGCTCCGAAAAGGCGATCTGAAATTCACTCTTCACGGACAGAAATTGAAGGGCTCGTGGGTTTTGGTTCGCACGCGAGGCTTCGGCGGAAGCCCCGGGCGTCCCTCGTGGCTGCTGATCAAGCATCGCGACCAGTTCGCGTTAGAAGGCGATATCACGGTGGAAGCGCCGTACTCGGCCTTGACGCACCGCCTTCTCGCGGACATTGCGCGGGAGGGAGGCGGCGATGTGGAAAAAGCAGCCAGCGGCGATCCATCGGCCGCCGAAGAAAGGACCGGTTCTTCCGCGAGGGCTGGCTCGTCGCGGAAGCGAACGCGGCGGCAATCGTCGAGTAAGAAGTGACCCGGTAACAAATCGTGCCGGGCGACAGGTTCGTTCTCAGTTCGGCTTCTGGTTAGCCGCCGATTCTTGCTGCTGGTCCTCGTCCTTTTTCCAAGTGGAATCTGGATTGTAGGACTTTATCGCCTTGACGATAGTCGCAGTGTTCGGACCGAGGTCCTTGCGATAGACCACTCCGTCCGCGCCCACGATGAACGTCATGACGCCAGATGATCTGTACTCCGCAGGATAGGCCAGGAAAGCGAAACCGCCGGTCATCTTGCCTTCGACGACGTAGCTCTTTGCGCCGCCAGGCGCGCCGGCACCCTGGCGGTCCAGAATGCGGTAGTAGTAACCGCGATAAGGAGTGGGAGGCGCGCCGTCATGAGTTGGCCCGTAGCCTTCCGCAACGGCCTGCGCCACCAACGGTCCGATGGGACTCTGAGGCTGGCCATTCGCGGCGCTCCAGTAAAGACCATCCTGCTGCCCCTCATCGCTGATGAACTTTTGCGCGTATTCGCCGTTGTGCGCGGAGGCATATTCCTTTTCGGCGGCCACGAGCTGCTGGCAAACGTGAATGGTGGAGATTTCGTTGCGGCCGACGCGCCTGTAGAGGATTTCCCGCTTGCCCGCCGCTGTGTCGAAGTACCACAAATTGCCCTTGTTCACGAGGGGAATGGGCATGGGCCAGTTGTGCGCGCCGGTATACAAGGTAGTGGTGCCATCCGGTTCCTTTACGAGACGATGCATCTCCTGATACCGCTGCGCGAAGTTGGCGCGGTTGTCTGCGTCCTCGGTATCGTCTCCTGATGAGACGATCTGCTTGGCGTCCGGCCCGAGGATATCGAGCAGCGCCTTTTGGTCGTTGCTCTGCGCCGCCGCCGCAAGGGCGTCAGTCGCTTCTTGCGCGGAAGCGAATGTTTTCTGCCCCGGCTGCTGGGCCATCGAGCGTGCAGGCAAGCATGCCGCCAGAAGGACGGCCGCTGCGGCTAACTTGGAGAGACTGGCCCACTGAAATCCGTCGAAGTTCAGTTTGATGAGCTGCATATCACTTCTCCTCATTTCTGGATCTTCAGATCACCAAGAGCACAAAGTAAGCATGGATTAGCGGTGCCCTCCGCCGCCACCGTGCCCTCCGCCAAAGCCGCCTCCGCGCGCCCCGCCCATGCTGGAGCTTCCGCGTGACGAATAACTCCGCGATTCTCCGCCGTGGTCGTAGTTGCTGAAAGCACCTGAGCGGGTTCCAGTTTGCCCTCGGGGTTGAGCGTATCCTCGGGCAGCCGGTGTACTGCCTTCGAAAGGTCTAGCTGTTCCACCAGGACGGTTGAAAACTCCGCGCGGCGCCGCCGCTGCGGGAGGCCTCGGCGCGCCGGGACGAACTCCAGCCGCCGCGCGCCCGCCCCCGTAATAGTAGTTGCGGTTGTAAAACGTCCGGCTCATCGAGTAGTACCGGTGATGATCAAAGACCGGATAGTGGTGGTACCAATCCCAACCCCAATGGCCCCAGCCCCAGCCAAAGCCGAAGAACCATCCGATTCCGAAGCCGATCCCGAATGACAGGTATGGGCCGCCCCACCAAATTCCCGGATACTCATACCAGTACGGCCAGGGCGCTATCGGATATCCGTAGATCAGCCAGGGATCGTACGCAGGGATGTAAACCACCTCAGGATTGACAGGCGCAATTTCGATATCGCCGTAGTCGTCCGTGGTGACGGTCTGTTGCTCCGTCGTTTTCAGATTGCCAGCCTGTTGCGCTTTCTTGCGCATGACCTGGACCGCTGCCATCACGTCCTGCTGCTGATTGTAGTAGGCGTCGCCGAGAGACGAGGTCCAGGAGATGTTCTTGTCCATATTGCCGAGAACGGATGGAAACGCGGTGAGCGCCTTGACGCTGGGGTCCCAGGGCTGCTGATCCACGGCCTTGGCCAAGGCATCACCCTTCAAGTCTGGATGATCCTGCAACCAGCGGTCCGCCTCGACGACTTGCTCGGGAAACGTGGACGCGGCCAGAATCTGCGCCACTAATGAATCCGGATATAGAGCGATCGGCGCTACCAACCGCTGCAACTGGTCGGGGGTTTGTTGTGCGTATGCTGGCGCCGTCGGGCCCTGCGCGGGCGGAGCTGGCGGCGGGTTCTGCGGGTCTTGAGAGGCCGACAGGTTCTGCGGCACGCTGGCAAATAGGAGAGCCAGCGACAGCGTGGAGGCCAGAATCTGCTTGGCCACGCTGGGCCTGGAGAATCCTGCGTCGCGCGCGAAAATGGTCATGTTCTTCACCCTCCCTGCACTCTCACCGTTGGATGCGTCGACCGGAACGTTGGCTGCCGCTATGATCACGCCAACGACGAAGCGTGCTGATTCTCTTCGTCATTCCACAATTGGTTTCTAGTTCAGCGATGGCACGCCACGCAGTGACGGTCATCACAAGCGATGCCGCGCATATCCCGAGAGGTTGCCCCAGGGCGGTGAACCCGAATTGATTGCGCTAGCGATTCCTTAAAAGATGCGGCATTGCCTCTTGTTTCTCATTACAATGTCGCGCCGCGGCGTTCCTCCGCGAGGAGCGCCGGAAGGCGCCGTACCCTGATTCTCCAGAAGGGAGAGTCGCGATGCCCGTCAAGACCTTCAAGGCCGTGCTGGAGGACGGTTTCGTCGGGTTGCCCTTCGACGTCAAGAAAGAGTTCGGCAAGGCGCGGCCGCCCGTGAAGATTTCGATCAACGGTTTCAGCTATCGATCAACGGTGTCTGTGTACGGCGGCAAATATATGGTGCCGGTGCGGAAGAGCCGTCAGGAAGCGGCGGGCGCGAAGGAAGGAGACGTCGTCAAAGTGACCATCGCGCTGGACGCGGAAGAGCGTACGGTCGATCCGCCGCCGGATCTGAAGGCCGCGCTCGCGAAGAACGCCGCAGCGAAAGCCCGCTGGGACAAACTCAGCTTTACGCACAAGAGGGAGCACGCTGAGGCTCTACTCGACGCGAAGAAGCCCGAAACGCGCGCGCGGCGCTTGCAAAGAACTCTCGCGATGCTCGCCGCGAAGCCGCGTTGAATTTCCGCGCCGGGTTACTGCCGGGGCTTTTCTTTTTTCTCTTTGCTGCGCTTGGGCGGGGCGCCGTCAAACTGGCGGTGGTAGGTGATTTCGGTGACCTGCATTTCGCCCTTTTCGGGAAGAATTTCGGAGCGCGAGACGTAGGTGTCCGGGTCGAGCTGCGTGAAGATGGCATGTTTCGGCTGGCCGTCCACCAGGTTCTCGAAGACGGCGTGTTTTGAATCGACGCTGGCGAGGTTCAAGACCGTGGGGCCGGGCCTTTCCCAAGCAACGAGCGCCGGAGTGAAATGGCGCAGATTGAATTTGATTCCGTCCGGGCTTTGGATCAGCGTGAAGAGCTCGAGGACGAGCGTCTTATCGCCTTCCGTGAGCTGAAACGTGCCGAGCATGACTCCGGCTTGCGGCACGGTCCAAACCTGCTGGGCGGCGCGCGGTCCCCACGCACCTTGCCACCGGCCGGCGAGCCATGCGAAGTCAGCGAGCGTGGGTTTCGGAGCAACCGGAGGAGCTGGAGGCGAAGTTTGCGGGGCTGGCTGACCGGAAGCGGCGGATGCGCCTGCGCCAGCCGCCTGCTGTGCCGACGTCGCGAACCGAATCGCAGCGAGCGGCAGCAAGAGCCCGAAGATGAGCGGCGCGACGCCGCGAATGTGCCTGAGTGTGAAGATATTCCTCAAACGCCTCTCTCCCGATGGGGATGTGCCTGAGTTCTCGCGCCTGAAATGCCTTCGACCTCGGTGCCCTTTCTTGGAACTATAGCAAGCCGAGGCTGGAATCTCCCAAGACAATGCATCCGGAACGGACCGGCGCGCGTCGTACCAGTGTGCGAGCGCGGCAGGGAACTCGCCGCCGGGGAAAGCTTTGACGGCCCTCCAAGCCTATACGATAATGAAACACCATCGCATCCGGATGAAAATCAAAACGATGCTTACGATGGCAATCGTAGCGTGGCTAGCCGCGTCCGGCCACGCTCTCGCCCGAGCGCAGGCATCGGCTGCCCAGAGTTCCGCCCCCCAGGGATTGGAAGGGGACGCCTACTACTACTTCACGGCCGGCCATCTCCAGGAGATTCAGTACGAAAACTCCGGCAGCGCCGACGCGGCCACCGAGGCGATCAACGATTACAAGAAAGCGCTTGAAACGGCTCCGAATTCCGCGGTGATCAAAGAGCGCCTCGCCGAAATCTACGCCAAGTCGCAGCACATACGCGACGCCGTGGTTCAGGCGCAGGAAGCGCTGAAGATTGATCCCAACAACGTGGACGCCCATCGGCTGCTGGCCCGGATTTACGTCCGCTCGCTCGGAGATTTGGACGCCGGGGAGGTGCAACAGGACAACCTGGCGAAGGCGGTGGACCAGTTTCAGACGATCTTGAAGCTCGATCCGCGCGACACGTACTCCGCTCTTTGGCTGGCGCGGCTTTACCGCTTTCAGAACCAGCACGACGAAGCCGAGAAAGTGCTGCGAAGCGTCCTGAAGATCGAGCCGGACAATAGTCCGGCGCTCGAACAACTCAGCCAGCTTTTGATCGACGAAGGCCGGTCGCAGGAAGCAACGGAATTGCTCTCTCAGGCCGCCGGTGAGTCCGCTTCGCCCGAAGTCTACGACCTGCTGGGCGACGCCTACGCGCAGTCGAAGGACTATGCAAAGTCCGAGGACGCGTATCGCAAGGCTGTCGAAGCCGACCCTGACGATCCAGGCCACCGGCACGGACTCGCGCAGGCGCTGATGGAACAGGACAAGGACGCCGAGGCGCTCGAGCAGTTCAAGAAGCTTTCGGATCTCGAGCCTGGCAGCTACGAGGATCGTCTCCGCGCCGCGCAACTGTACCGCCACCTGGGGCAATTCGATGAGGCCGAATCCAGTCTCGCGCGTGCCAAGCAGCTCGCGCCCGGCAATCTCGAAATCCTGTACAACGAGGCGCTGCTCTACGACGACGAAGGGCGCTACGACGACGCGATCAAGGTGCTGAGCGACGCGATTGCCGGGATCAAGAGCGAGCAGGGCGGAAACGTCAACGCACTGGGAATCCTCTACGAACAGCTCGGCCATGTCTATCGGGATCAGGGCAATATTCAGGCTGCGCTCGATTCGTTTCAGGAGCTGGCGAAGCTCAGCCCCGAGTCGAAGAAGCGCGCGCAGGTGCTGATCATCGACACGTACCGCGAAAACCATAACGTGGACCGCGCGATCACGGAGACGCAAAAGGCGCTGGCCGATGATCCGAAGTCACAGGATTTAACCGTCACCCTGGCCCTGCTCTATGGCGAAAAGGCGGAAACCGCTGAGGCAACGCGCCTGCTGCAAGGGTTGCTGAAGGGAACGGACGCGGACCAAGAGATTTACCTCAACATCGCGCAGGTCCAGTCGCGCGGCAAGAAGTTCGCAGAGGCCGAACAGACGGCGCTGAAGGCCGAGCAGATGGCGCACGATACGGCTGCCCGGCAGATGGCGTGGTTCATGCTGGGATCGATCTACGAGCGGCAGAAGAAGTTTGACCTGGCCGAGCAGGAGTTCCGCAAAGTGCTTGATGTGAACCCCAACAATGCGCCGGTGCTCAACTATCTAGGTTACATGCTGGCCGACCGGGGCGTGCGAATCGAAGAGGCGACGTCGATGATCCAGCGCGCCGTGAAGCAGGAACCGACGAACGGCGCGTATCTCGATAGCCTCGGCTGGGCGTACTACAAGCAGAACAAGCTCGCGGAGGCGGAAGAGTATTTGCGTAAGGCGGTTGATCGCGAGGGCCGCGACCCGACGATCTTGAGTCACCTCGCCGATGTCTACTTGAAGCTCGGCCAGAACGAGCGCGCCGAAGGGCTGTTCGAGCGCTCGCTCGCGGCATGGCAGAAGGCTTTGCCGGCGGACTACGAAGCTGACAAGGCGAACGAAGTCGAGGCGCAACTGAAGAATCTGAAGCGGCGCCTCGCGCAGAAATCCTCTCCGGAAACGGCGAAACCGCAGTAAGCTCCCGCGCATGACTTCGGCGAAAAGCAAGACACGATCGGTGCGCGTGCCCGCGTTCGCGAAGATCAATCTCTGCTTGCACGTGATGGGCAAGCGTCCGGACAACTATCACGAGCTGCGCACGATCTTTCAGACGATTGCTCTGCAAGATACGTTGAAGCTCACGATCGAGCCTGGAGCAAGAGGCAACTATCAAATATTCATGCAATCCAACGATCCCTCGTTGCCGCACGGCCCCGACAATCTTGTCATGCGCGCGCTGCACGCGATCATTCCCGAAACCGGATTTGGCGGACGGATAAAAGTCTTTCTCGAGAAGAATATCCCCGTCGCTCGTGGATTGGGCGGAGGATCGAGCGACGCGGCTGCGGCGTTGATCGGCATGCTGCGCTTGACGAAGGCGAAGGTACCGCTCGCGCGGTTGATGGAAATCGCAGCGAGCCTGGGCGCTGACGTGCCATTTTTCCTGTTCGGCGGGCGAGCGCTGGCGGTGAATCGCGGCGACGAAATCTATCCGCTCGAGGACGAGCCGCGGCGCACGGTGGTCGTCGTTTCGCCGAAGGGCATCGGCGTGCCTACGAAAGACGCTTACGAATGGCTTGCACCTGAATTGACAAGGCTTGCGAAACCCAATAGAATTTGGAAGTTCTGCGCTCTGTGCTGGAGCCGGCAGGAAACTCTCTCGAACGACTTCGAGGGACCTGTTTTCAGCCGCCATCCGCGCCTGAAGGAAATTCGGGACGGATTGCTCGAGCGAGGAGCAGCGGATGCTGCGCTGGCGGGTAGCGGGTCGGCGGTGTTTGGAGTCTTCCGAAACCCAGCGCGTGCGCGCCGAGCCGCCCGTTCGTTTCCGGAAGATTCAGTTTTCGTAACTGAGACTGTTTCCAGGGAAAAGTATGGCCGCGCCATGGGCTGGCGTGTGCCTCAATAGGGGAGAGCCTTGGCTGACGAGAAGTTCAAGGTCTTTTGCGGGACTGCGAATCCGGCCCTCTGTGATGCGATCTGCGCGCAGCTCGGAGTGGCGCGCGGAAAGGCCGAGCACGGCCATTTTTCCGATGGCGAGACGCGCTATCAGATTTTGGAAAATGTGCGCGGCGCGGATGTGTTCGTCGTGCAGCCGTGCAGCACGCCTGTCAATCATCACCTGATGCAGTTGCTGCTGATGATTGACGCGTTCAAGCGCGCGTCAGCCTGGCGGATCACGGCGGTCGTTCCGTACTACCCGTACGCGAGGCAGGATCGGAAGGACCGGCCGCGCGTGGCGATTTCGGCGAAGCTCGTCGCGGATCTGCTCGAGACGGCGGGGTCGAGCCGCGTGCTTTCGCTGGACCTGCACGCGCCGCAAATCCAGGGCTATTTCAACATTCCGGTGGACCATCTTTACGCGTCGCCGGTGATGGTGGAGTACTTCCAGAAGAAAAACATCGGTCAGCTAACGGCGGTTTCTCCGGATGCGGGCGGCGTGGAGCGCGCGCGGCTGTTTGCGAAGCGGATCGACGCGCCGCTGGCCATCGTGGACAAACGGCGGGTGGATATCAACGTCGCCGAAGTGATGCACCTCATCGGAGACGTGAAGGGGCGGGCGGCGCTCGTGATCGATGACATCATCGACACAGCGGGGACGCTCGTGAAGACGGCCGAGGCGCTGCTCGAAAACGGCGCGACGAAGGTGTTCGCGGCTTGCACGCATCCGGTGCTTTCGGGGCCAGCCGTCGAGCGCATCATGAAATCGGCGATCGAGGAAGTGGTGGTGACGGATTCGGTGCCGCTGAGCGACGCGGCGCGAGCCGTGCCGAAGATCAAGGTGCTCAGCGTGGCGCCGCTGCTGGCGCGCGGCATTCAGTCGATCCACGAAGAGACCTCGATCAGCGAATTGTTTATTTAGTACGAGAAGCGGCCGTCAGCTATTGCTGCGGCAAAAGCAGATCCCTCACCACCATCCCCGACAAAGAGCGTCGGGGCTGGGTTCGGGATGACAGTTCGGGGGATTGGGAAGGTAAGAGGCAATGGAGACGTTTACAGTCGAAGGCAAAGTTCGCGAGGAGCGCGGAAAGAACGCGGCGCGCCGCACGCGCGTGACGGGCATGGTCCCGGCGGTTCTCTACGGCGGGCGCAAGGATTCGATCTCACTGTCCGTCAACGCCAAGCAGGTGAGCAAGATTCTGCGATCGGAAACCGGGCACAACACGATTTTCACGGTGCAGGTTGCCGGCGGCGGTGAAGAGAAGGCCATGGTAAAGGACTGGCAGGTCGATCCCGTGAGCGGTTCGCTGCTGCACGTGGACCTGCTGCGCATCGCGATGGACGTGCGGATGCGCGTTCGCGTGCCGGTGCATACGTTCGGCGAAGCGCAGGGCGTGAAGCTGCAGGGCGGCATCTTCGAAATGGTGACGCGCGAAGTCGAAATCGAGTGTTTGCCCGGCGACATCCCGGAAGAATTCAAGGTGGATGTGACGGAGATGACGATCGGCAAGCAGCTTCGCGCGGCCGACCTGCCGATCGATCCGGCGAAGATCAAGCTGGTCACCGATCCGCAGCGCGTGCTGGCTCACGTCGTGACGCTGAAGGCGGAAGCGGAAGTGACGCCGGAGGCGGCCGCTGTGGCGGCGGAAGCGGGGCCGGCCGAGCCGGAAGTCATCAAGAAGGGCAAGAAGGAAGAGGAAGGCGAAGCAGAGGGTGACGCCGAGGCTGCGGCGCCCAAGGCCGAGAAGACGGAGAAGAAGAAGTAAGGATGAATGGGGCCCCCAGGTCGACGGTGAGTCGAGCCTGGGGGATCAGGCCGGCTGCGGCCGCGTAAGGAGGCAGTTCGCCGATGCGGCTTGTCGTCGGGCTCGGCAATCCGGGCCCTGAATACGAGTGGACGCCGCACAACATGGGTTTCCTGGCGGTGGACGCGCTGGCCGAGCGAGCGAAGATTCGGGTCACGCGTCCCGAGTCGAAAGCGCTGGTAGGGCGCGGGCAACTGGCGGGACACGAGATCGTTCTGGCGAAGCCGCAGACGATGATGAATCTGAGCGGCGTCGCCGTGCGGATGCTGCTCGAGCGGTACGAGTGCGAGACGGCGGAAACGATCGTGCTGATCGATGAAGTGGATCTGCCGTGGGGCATGCTCCGGATTCGCGATCGCGGTGTGGGCAGCACGCACAACGGCCTGCGGTCGGTGATCGCGTCGCTGGGCACAGACGAATTTATCCGGGTGCGGATGGGCGTCAAGCCCGAGCGCATCTGGGGCGACCGCAAGGATTACGTGCTCTGCACGATGGGGCGGGACGAGCGCCAGATCGCGCAGGAAATGGTCGTGCAGGCGGCCGACGCCGTGGAAATGATTTTGACCGAGGGCGTGGCCAAGGCGATGGCGCGATTCAATCGCAAGGCGTCGCCCGAAGATGAGGCTACCGAGTAGGTTTTGATGGCTGTCGCGGGGAAAGACCCACCCTCATGAAACGAGGGCGGGGCACCCAGGAATCGAGAGGACACATGGAAGAGCGTCAGTACGACTTGATCTTCATCTGCCGGCCGGACACGCCCGAGCCGGACGTCGAGAAAATCATCACGACGCTCGATCACGCCGCCACGGAAAAAGGCGGGAAGATCGAGAAGACCGAGAAGTGGGGCCGGAAACGCATGGCCTACCGAGTGCAGCGCATGCGTGAGGGATACTACGTGTTCATGGTGGTGCGGTCGTCGCACGGCGAAGTCGTCAAGGAACTCGAGCGTCGATTGAAGGTTTCCGACGCGGTGATCAAGTATTTGACGATCCGCGTGGACGAGGAGTTGAAGCGGCAAGAGAAGCTCAAGAAGCACCGCGAGAAGCGCGCCGCGCGGCGTCCGCGCAAACCGGCGGCCGCTCCGGCGGTAGCAGCCGGCGGCGAACAGGCCGCATCGCAATCTTAATCGAGATCGATCAGGAGACATCGAAATGGCAGACGAACAAGCACCGCAATCACCGGCAGCGCCAGCCGCTCCGAGCGCGCCATCAGGGCAGCCCCCGGCAGGACACGGCGGCCCGGGGGGACCAGGACGTTTCGGACCGGGTGGCCCGCGTCCGCAAGGCGGCCGGCCCGGAGGACCGGGCGGCCCGCGGCGCGGCAAGCGAAGTTTTGTTCGCAAGAAGAAGGTGTGCCGCTTCTGCGTCGATAAGTCGGACTACATCGACTACAAGAAGGCGGAAATTCTCGCGCCGTTCCTGCAGGAGCGCGGCAAGATTCTCCCGCGCCGCATGACGGGTACGTGCGCGCGGCACCAGCGCTGGCTCACGGTAGCGATCAAGCGGGCACAGAATATTGCGTTGCTGCCGTTTGCCGCGGAGCTGTGACGCGGCTTTTCCGCGTCATCCTGAGCGGAGTTCGGCGCAGTATTGCCTCGCACGATTTCTGCGCGGCGCCGAACGGAGTCGAAGGATCTCTCTTCGCGTTTGTTACGTTGTGACGAGATCATGAGGAGTCGAGGTTAAGGACGATGCAAATTATTCTTCAGGAAGACGTCGAAAAGCTCGGAAATCGCGGCCAGGTGGTTGAGGTGACTGAGGGCTACGCGCGGAATTTCCTGCTGCCGCGCAGGCTCGCGCTCGAAGCCAGCCCCGGCAACATGAAGCGGCTCGAAAAGATGCGCGCCGCGTTCGCGAAGAAGGAAGCGGTCGAAAAGGGCGACGCGCAGAAGCTCGCCGAACTGCTCGCCAGCGTGTCGCTCGAGGTCGCGCGCAAGTCCGGCGAAAGCGATCAGCTTTTCGGCTCGGTCACCGCCGCCGACGTTTCCGACGCGCTTGCCGCCCAGGGCTACACCATCGACAAGCGCAAGATTCAGCTCGCCGAACCGATCAAGCTCATCGGCAACTTCGAGATTCCCATCAAGCTGCATCGCGAAGTCGTCGCGAACGTGAAGCTCGCAGTCAAGAAAGAAGAGTAACTCCGCGCATCGAAAACTTGTGCGTCTGTCGGCACCCAGTGTAAGTTACGGCTCAACTTAAGCTCGAGGGTGCCGCACGTTTTGGATTGCGAAGGTGCGTTCTCTCCAGTGCCAATTCGAATCGGCGCTTTTCCACTTTTCAAAAAAAGTCCACAGGGTCTTGCGGTTGACGTTTGCATTTCGCGTCGGCACACTCGCCTCACGGACGCAAATCGGCTCAACTTCGTCGCAGAAAACAACAAGCGGTGAAGAAAACGAGCGGCGCTAGGAGCAGCGCAAATAGACTCTTGCGTTCGAAAAGGTCCTAGGCGAAAATAAGGCGAAATGGCCAGCGACACCACACTCGAAAGACCTCTTCCGCACAATTTAGAAGCCGAGCGCAGCATTCTTGGCGCCGTTTTGCTCGATAACCACGCGCTCAATGCGGCGGTCGAGCGGCTGCGCTCCGAGGATTTTTTTCTTCCGCAGCACCGCTACATCTACGAGCGAATGATCCAGCTCGGCGAGAATCAGCAGGCCATCGACACGATCACGCTGATGGAAGATCTCGCGCGGCGCGGGGAACTCGAAGCCGCGGGCGGCGTGGCGTATCTCTCGCAACTGGCCGACGGGCTGCCGCGCGTGACGAACGTCGAGCATTACGCGCGGATCGTCAAGGAAAAGGCGGTCCTGCGCAATCTGATTCATTCCGCTGCGGCGATTCAGGAGCAGGCGCTGGCGGCTGGCGACGACGCGGACGTGATCCTCGACCGCGCCGAATCGCAAATCTTCCAGCTTGCCGAAGATCGCGTGAAGGCCGGGTTGATCGGCGTCAAGGATCTCGTCAAAGACGGATTCGAGCGCCTCGAAAAGATTTTCAGCGAAGGGCGCCGCATCACGGGCCTTGCCACGGGCTACGCGAGCCTCGACAACGAAACCGCGGGCCTGCAACCATCGGAGCTGGTGATTCTGGCGGCGCGGCCGTCGATGGGGAAGACGGCGCTCGCGCTGAACATTGCCGAGAACGTGGCGTTGCGCCAGCGCGAGCCGGTGGCGATTTTCAGCCTGGAAATGTCGAAGGAGTCGCTGTTGCTGCGCCTGCTTTCGTCGCAGGCGCGCGTGGACGCGCACAAGTTCCGCACCGGGCACCTGAATCGCGACGATTGGGGCAAAGTTACGGCCTCGCTCGCCGAGCTTGGCGAAGCGCCCATTTGGATCGACGATTCGGCTTCTTCGACCGTGCTCGAAATGGGCGCGAAGGCGAGGCGGCTGAAGCGCGACCGGGGGCTTTCGCTCGTCGTTGTCGATTACATCCAGCTGGTCGTGCCGACGCTCAATCGCCGGTCGGCCAATCGCCAGGAGGAAGTTTCGAGCATTTCGCGCGCGCTGAAGGCGCTGGCGAAGGAACTGAAGGTGCCGGTGCTGGTGCTCAGCCAGTTGACCCGCGCGCCGGAGCGCGAAGAGCGCAAGCCGCAGCTCGCAGACCTGCGCGAATCGGGCGCGATCGAGCAGGATGCGGACGTGGTCCTATTCATCAACCGGCCGAACTTTTACAAGACCGACATTCCCGATGAAGAGCGCGCCAAGGCCGAACTGATCATCGCCAAGCAGCGCAACGGTCCGACCGGCAGCCTGAACTTTGTTTTCTTGAGCCGCCATACGCGGTTCGAGGAAGCCGCGCCGGATGAGTGGAGCACGGTCGGCGAAGAGTAGGCCTCTCTTGGTCCATTAGCGAACCGAGTGACACGTCCGCTATCGGGAACATAGGAAAAGCAGATTCCTCGTCGTCCCGGTGAACCGGGACTCCTCGGAATTACAACTTCGGGGTGTTTGTTCGCCAGGACGTTGGCCAGCACCCACAGTTGTGTCGCTCCGCACGCGCGCGATCCACCCGGCCGCTGTCACCCCTGGCCGTCCTGACCGCTAAGTCTTGCGTTTTCCTGACTGAGCCTCCGCTCAGGGCTTGTGTCGGCAGTGGGGCGGAACGGCCCGGCGAGTGCAATCATCGCACGCGGCTGTTTACCTAAACGGTGCGAGGCGATTCATGGTCTCGAATTGTTTCGCTCCGCCGCGGTAGAGTCTGGCATCCTAAAAGCGCATGGCAAAAACGATACAAGTCGAAGGGCGGCCGGTCTGGGTGGAAGTTTCGCTGAAGGCGATCACGCAGAATCTGCGCACGGTGCGCCGGCATATCGGGCCGAAGCCGGAGATTCTAGCGGTGGTGAAATCGAACGCCTACGGCCTGGGCGCCGTGCCCGTGACGAAGGCGCTCGAAAAGGCTGGAGCGGATCGCTTCGGCGTGACGTGCTCGAACGAAGGCATCGAACTGCGCGAAGCGGGCGTGCGCAAGCCGATTTTGGTGCTGACCGGATTTTGGCCCGGGGAAGAGAAGCGCTTCATCAAGTACCGATTAACGCCGACGGTGACGCGCATCGAGGACGTCAAGTTGCTGGAGCGCGCGGCGAAATCGGCGCGCGTGAAGTCGCCCCTGCGCTTTCATCTGAAGATCAACACGGGAATGAACCGGCTGGGCATTCTGCCTTCCGAGCTGCCTGCTTTTGCCAGCGCGCTCGCCGATTGCCGGTACCTGGAGCTCGAAGGCACGCTAACGCATTTCGCTTCCGCGGAGGATTTCAGCGCGCGGCAAACCGACGATCAGGAGCAGCTCTTCCGCGAATGCCTCGACCGCATGCGCTCGCTGGGCCTCGCTCCGGGCACCGTGCACATGGCCAATAGCGGAGCGATCTGCGCGCGACCCAGCACGTGGGCGGACATGATCCGGCCCGGCGCGATCCTCTACGGCTACTACCAGTCGTTCGATCCACCGGACAAAGGACAGGAAGTGCGCGACCGGCTGCCGCTCGTGCCCAGCCTCTCGATGCGCGCGCGGATCATCACGCTGCGCGATCTGCCGCCGGGGCAACCCGTGGGATACAGCGCGCGATTCACCACGCAGCGGCCGTCGCGCATCGCCGTGATCAACGCGGGCTACGCGGACGGCATCATGCGCCAGCGGTCGAACCGGGGCTGCATGCTCGTGCGCGGGCGGCGCGTGCCGATCGTCGGCTCCGTCTCGATGGATCTGACCACGATCGACGTCACCGACGTGCCGGGCGTCGCTTTGGGCGACATCGTGACGATTTACGGCAAAGACGGCAATGCGGAGATTCAAGTCTCCGACGCCGCGCGCGATATCGGCACGGTCACGTCAGATTTGCTGTGCGCGCTCGGCCGCCGCGTCCCTCGTTACTACCTCTAAATTCATTCCTGGAATGGCCGGCAGACGCCATTTCGTGCGCAGTGCTATACTGTGAGCTATAGATCGTTGTCGCTTCATATGCGGTTTCGATTTATAGCCGGCGCCGATTGATACCTTTTCCTACAAGCCGGCGAGCAGATGCAACGGGGCGATTGCGTTTCATATCGTCATACGCCTCATAGGATGGGGCCATGCCAAGGACTTCTAACGCGCCCAGCCGGGCGGCGGCTGGCGCGACTCCCGGTCTCCCGCCGGTGAAACCGGCGGCGCTTGCCCGCGTAGGGCAGGACGGCGCAGGCAATTTCTGGGACATCCTCGCGTTCCGCCTGATTTTTGTGGTCGTCTGCACGGGTGCGGGCTTTCATTTTCAGCCGTTCAGCCTCACACCTCGGAACGGCGCGATCGCAGGTTTCGCATTTTCGGTTGCGGTGATCCTGTTCGAACTGCGCCTGCGCAGGGCCAGCCTGCGGCGGCTGATCGGCGCGGCGATCGGCTCGATCCTTGGAATTCTCGGCGCGTACCTGATTTCGCTGATCTTCACACACACGACGATTCCGATCAGCACGCGCTCATTTTTCAGCCTCGGGATTTTTCTGGTGATGACCTACATCGGGCTTGTTCTCGGCGCCAATAAAGGCGACATGCTGAACCTGCAGGCGTTTGGCGGCGTGTTCGGCAGCGAGCGCAGCATGAGGCATTCGATGAAGCTGCTCGATACCAGCGTCATCATCGACGGGCGCGTGGCGGATATCGCCGAAGCGCTTTTTCTCGACGGGACCGTAATCATTCCTCAGTTTGTCCTCCGCGAGTTGCAGCTGGTGGCCGATTCGGCCGATCCACTGAAGCGCCAGCGCGGCCGGCGCGGGCTGGAAGTGCTCCAGCGCATCCAGAAGATGCAGCATTTGGAAGTGCAGATCGCAGAGGACGATTTCTCGCAAATCGCCGACGTGGACATGAAGCTGATCGAGCTGGCGAAGCGCTACGACGCGAAGATCGTGACCAACGACTTTAACTTGAACAAAGTGGCCACGCTGCAGGGGATCGAAGTGATGAACGTCAACCTGCTGGCGAACGCGCTGAAGCCGGTGGTGCTGCCGGGCGAGACGATGCGCGTCTTCATCCTGCGCGAAGGGAAGGAATACAACCAGGGCGTCGCGTATCTCGACGACGGCACGATGGTGGTGGTCGATGGCGCGCGCAAGATGATCAACAAGACGATCGACATCAGCGTGACCTCCGTCCACCAGACCACGGCGGGCAAGATGATTTTTGGCCGCTACGACGAGCGCGGCGAGCAAGTGCCGCGTCCCGTGCCCGCGCCGGAAGCGCAGCCAGGCCGCGCTGCGGAAGCTGCCGGCGGCGAGCGCCCGCGCCCGCTCTACCCTGAGTCCGGCCGTTCGTGAAAGGCCTTTACCTCGCGCCTGGCGCCGCAATTGCGCTAGACTCCCAATGCCGTTCCAACCAAATGCGCTGCACAAGAGGGCGTTTCACGTCCAAACAGTTCGAGAACGAGCCCGAGCGTCGCAAGGCCCGTGAAGTTGGAACGGCACTAACCCGCATATGAGCCGAATCGTTGCCATCGTCCCCGCGGCGGGGCTCGGTACGCGCATGGGCGCGGACCAGCCGAAGCAGTTCCTCGAACTGGACGGCATGCCGCTGATCATCTTCACGCTGCGGCGACTGGCTGCCTGCCGAGCAATCACGGAGTTCCTGATCGCCACGCGTGCCGAAGACGTCATGTGGCTGCAGGATAGAGTCGCGAAGGCGGCGCTGGGCCGACCGGCGCGCGTGATTCATGGCGGCGATACGCGCCAGCAGTCGGTGGCGAACGCGCTCGCGCAAGTCGATCCCGCAACGGAAATCGTGCTGGTGCACGACGCGGTTCGGCCGTTCGTCACAGCGGAGCAGGTCGATCGCGTGATCGCCGAAGCGCGCGCGCGCGGCGCGGCGATTCTGGGAATTCCAGCGATCGATACGGTGAAGGAAGTGAAGCGCGCGAGCCTGCCCGAGGATGTCGCGTTGATTTCGGCCACGATTCCACGAGAGCGGATCGTGCTGGCACAGACGCCGCAGGCGTTTTCCTACGCGCTGCTGCGCGATGCGTTTCGCAGGGCGGAGCAGGACGGCATGACCGGCTCGGATGAGGCGGTGCTCGTCGAGCGCATGGGGCGCGATGTATATGTCGTCCTCGGCTCCGAGCGCAATCTGAAAATCACGCGCCCCGCCGACATGGAACTGGCGCGGTTCTACCTCGAGCAGGAGCGCCGGAAATGAACTACGCGGGAATTGGCTACGATTTGCATCGCCTCGTCGAGGGCCGCAAGCTGATGATCGGCGGGATCGAGGTCCCGTTCGACAAGGGCTCGCAGGGCCATTCCGATGGCGATGTGCTGTCCCACGCGATCTGCGACGCGCTGCTCGGCGCGGCGGGTCTTGGCGATATCGGGACGCACTTTCCGGACACCGACCCGAGATGGAAGGGTGCGTTGAGCTTGATTTTCCTCGAGCACATAAGGAAGCTTCTTGCTGATGGCGGGTTTCGGATCGCACACGTCGATGCCGTCGTCATCTGCGAGCGGCCGAAGCTGGGTCCGCATTTCCCGGCGATGCGCGCGGCGCTGGCAAAAGCGCTCGGCGTCGCATCTGACGACATCAATTTGAAGGCCAAGACCAACGAAGGCGTCGACGCCGTGGGCCGCGGCGAAGCCATCGCCGCGCACGCTATCGCTACCCTGAGCCAGCAATAAGGTGATGGCTTCCGAAACTCCTCTCGAAGCGCTATCCGCCACGGCTTCTTTCACTGTGGATGATGTTGGTGAAATTCTGCGCGAGCGCGGCTGGCTCCGTGCGGATCGCGATATGGCGGAGGACGACTCGTTGCGAGTGTGGTGCGGACGAGCTGCCGATCTTCTCGGCCCGCACGCGAAGGATCGCAATGCGCTCGCTGAATTGCTGGCACTCGTTTTCGGCTACGATGGGGCTGCCGCGCTGAATGAACCCGGAAACCAGGCCGTGCTGGCGCGCGAAGGCTCGCGCGACGTGATCCGCGAGCTGGCCAACCGCGTCCTCAACGGCGGAGACATCGATTCCGACCGCTTCAAGGAAATCGTCGACGGCATCAAGGCGGCGCTGCCGCAGCGAAGCCGTGAGCTCTTTCATCCTCTGCGGCTCGCGCTGGCGGGGCGCGCGGGCGAAGGCGAGCTCGATCGAGTGATACTGCTGCTCGATTCCGCTGCGAAGATTGAGTTTGCAATGCCGGTGAAGGGCACGCGGCAGCGGATGCTGGAATTCTGCACAGCGCTCGACTAAGTGTCCTCGGCCGATGGCTGACGTTTCGTCAAGAAAGTGTGCCGGGCACAGCATGCTGTGCCCCTACGAGGCTTGGGCAGAAGAAACGAATAGAACGATGAACTGGCTTACCGGATTTCACGCAGTCGAAGAGGCGCTCGCCGCCGGGCGCGCGCTCGACCGCATCGTGATAGCACGCGGGCGGCACGGCGAGCGCGTCGAAGCCGTCGTGCAAGCCGCGAAGTCGTGCGGCGTGCCAGTACGGTTTGAGGACCGCTCGCAAATCGACCGCCTTGCCGGAACAAGCCAGCACCAGGGCATCGCGGCGCTAGCCGCTGCCAAGCCAGCTGTAGCACTCGAGGATTTGTTGCGCGCGAAGAAGGAACACGGCCTGCTCGTGCTGCTGGACGGAATCGAGGATCCGCACAATCTCGGCGCGATCGTGCGCACTTCGCTGGCGGCGGGCGCGCAGGGCGTCGTAATTCCGGAGCGCCGCGCCGCGGGCCTGAGCGACACGGTCGAGCGCGCCTCGGCGGGAGCGCTCGCGCACTTGCCGATTGCGCGCGTGAAGAATCTGGTCCGCGCGATGGAAGAGATGAAGGAGGCGGGCTACTGGCTGGTCGGATTGGATGAGCGCGCCGAGAAAAGCTATACCGAAGTCGATCTCAAAGGGCCGGTCGGAATTGTGCTGGGTCGGGAGGGCGAGGGCCTGCACGAACTGACGCGCAAGCGTTGCGATTTTCTGGTCTCGCTGCCGACCACGGGCCCAGTGCGCTCACTCAATGTTTCTGTCGCCGCGGGGATCATGCTGTTCGAGGCCGTTCGCCAGCGCAGCAAGGCGGAGAGTGCAAAGTAGAAAAGGGAAAATGGCGCAACGGGATCGAGGGCGATCCCCGCACCTCTACTTGTCGTATTTGATTAGCGAGAATACATCGACGTCGGGCAGCTTCGAGCGGCCCTTCAGGAAATTCAGTTCGACGGCAAACGCCGCGCCGACAACTTCTCCGCCGAGCTTGCGCACCAAACTCACGCTCGCCGAAGCTGTGCCACCTGTTGCAAGAAGATCGTCGCAAACGAGCACGTGTTGTCCCGGCGTGACCGCGTCCTCGTGAATTTCGAGCGTGTCGGTGCCATATTCGAGCTGATAGCTGACCGAGGCTGTCTTCCAGGGCAGCTTCTTCGGCTTGCGCACCGGGATGAACCCAGCGCCCAACCGATAGGCTAGCGCCGGAGCAAATATGAAGCCGCGCGCCTCGATGCCGGCGACGATGTCCACTTTTCTGCCGCTGTAGTGGTCGCACAGCTTATCGACGAGTGCGTGAAATCCCTGGCGATCTTTAAGCAGTGTCGTCACGTCGTAGAAGAGAATTCCCGGCTTTGGGTAGTCGGGAATCTCGCGAATCAGCTTTTTCAGTTCGTCCATTCGTTTCCTCTTGTTGACCTCAAGCGTCCTCTTCAATCGAGAATGTTTCCGAGAATCGCGAGTCGAACGCTGCTTCCTCTTCGATCACGCGCGACACGCGGGAGGCGCCGGGACCGCGTTCGAGCTCCCGCCGCAGTTCGCCCAGCGAAGCAGCTGCGCCGATGGCGTAAACCTCCACGCGGCCGTCGCGCAGATTTCTTGTGTAGCCGGTCAGCTTCAGTTGCCGCGCCGCACGATGGACGAAGTAGCGGAATCCCACCCCCTGCACCATCCCGCTGACGTAAAACCGCCTGCTGCTAAGTTCGTCGCGCACGTTCGGTCCGACCTGCAGCCCACAAACGCACGATCTTACCAGAGGCGGAATAGCGCAGGCCTCCGTTTTTGCGCTGTGTTCGGAGGCATGTGTGCTACTTTTCGCGGGTTGGGGTCGAGGGCGATTTTCAACGCGCGCGACGCTGCCAGCATCTAAATCCTTGCGAATGAGAATCAAGACGATTTACGCCGGGTTTGCCGCTGCACTCACATTTTTTTTCGCAACTGCCGCTAACTCGGCGCGCGCGCAGGACAAGAGCCAGGGCCCGATGGCGCCTCCGCCGACATTCGAGGTGCATCGCATGCCGTCGACGCCGCATCCGGGACCGCCGCCGATTCCGGAATCGCAGATCATTCAGCGATTCGCGGCCAATGAGGATGCGGCGAAAAAAGCCTATGATCTCTACAATTTCACCGAGACGATCCGGATTGAAGAGCTGACGGGCGACGGCGGAAAATTTACTGTTGTCGGCGAGTCGTATATCAAGCCAGACGGCCAGCGGTATTTCCGCGTCACGAATCCGCCTCAGTCCACGCTTAAGGCGACGACCTATACCCTGGAAGACGTGCGGACGATCGTGACCTTGCCGCTGTTCTTCCTCACGTCGGACGAGATCGCGAAATACGATTTTGTCTATCTCGGACAGCAGAAGCTGGATGAGCTCAATACATACATCTTTCAAGTGAAGCCCAAGATGCTCAGCCGCACGCAGCGACTCTTTCAGGGGATCGTGTACGTGGACGACCACGACCTGGCGATCGTCGAAAGCTACGGGAAGTTCGTAACCGATGTCTCCGGCACGGGCACGCAGTTTCCGTTTTCCGTGTTTGAGACCTACCGCGAGAATTTTGAGGAAAAATACTGGCTGCCGACCTACACCAGCTCCGACGATTATCTCGGAAGCGCCGACGACCAATTGCACCTGCGCTTGGTCGTGCGCGCGAGCGATTTCAAGCTGAACTCTCCGCCGGGCACAGCGCCCGCTGTGCAGCAGCGCTAGCGGCGGCGTAGGTGCCGCGGCAACTCCCGGATCGACTGCAGCAGCAAGTCAGGGCGCGCCGATCGGATGCCTTCCGCGGTAGGGAAAGGACCTAGAACGCCGATGGCTCGCACGCCGGAGCGTTGCGCCATTTGAACGTCTTCCGGCGCGTCACCAACGTACACAGTATCTTCAGGCTCCGCGCGCAAGCGCTTAAGCGCAAGTTCGAGCGGCGCGGGATGCGGCTTCCTGCGCGAAACGTCTTCGCTAAAGACGCATGTGGCAAACGAATCTTTGAGCGCAAATTCCCGCAACTGCTGGCGGACGCGCCCCCGGCTTCCGCTGGTTACGATGCCGAGCGTGAAATGCCGCTCCAGCCGGCGGATCACGGTTCTCGCTCCGGGCAGTAGCAGCGGTCGTTCCGATTTGTAGGCCGATCGCCACAGCTGGTCGGCCAGCGCCCACTTCTCCCGGGGAATTTTCGCCGCGCGATAGACCCGGTACCAATCTGGAGAGTAGTGACGGTGGAGTTCCGCGACTCCCCAATCGATTTCCAGCGCCCGAAACATGGCGAGATACGCGCGAGCGTCCGCCGCGTAGGAATCGAGGAGGGTGCCATCCCAATCGAGCAGGACGACACGCGCGCGAAATGGGCTGGGACTCACGACGGAAGAATCGTATCAGATGTGTGCAGAAGTCCGCGCATGGCGGACTCGAAGGAAATACGGTTGGATCGGGCTAGCGGGCGACGAAACGCTTGGGCACGTGATCGTCGCGCTCCAGCGCGAAATCGTCGAAGCTCGCGGCATAGGCGCGCCAGCCGGGCAAATCGGTCTCTTCGGCGCGGACAATGTGCGCTGCGGTGCACATCTGCACGCTGCCGAAGCCGAGCGGCCGCTCGATCAATGCCACTTGCAATTCGATGGCGGTGCCCGGCTCGATCTCTCGGGGCGCGAGGAAATAGACGCCGCTCGAGCTGATATTGCGCGTCACCAGCGTGACAGGAAACGCCTCTTCGACGCCGGCAATCTTGGTCAGTCGCAGCGGCAATGCGAGCGATGCGCGCGGATAGCGCCGACGCTCGTCCGCCACGCCAACGGCGTGCGTGGGCACACGCGTAAACCGGCGCGGTCCCGGCTTTCCTGATATGGCTGTGATCGTTTGGGTGTGGCTTTCGACTTCGCGAATCGGAGAAACGACTGCCCGAGCATCACGCTCCGGTAGAGCTCCCATGACACTGCCCCCAAGTGGTGCCGAAAGATAACCCCAGCAGGTTGAACGAATATGCGTCAGCCCGAACTAAGCGTCAACGCAGGACGTTCTCCGCGTGCCGTATGATGTAACATTCCGTCGCCCGCGCTAGCCCCACGACACAACCTATCGGCCAACAGCCGCAAAACTTTGGCCGCAAGATTCGGATAGCCCCGAACTTTCGATTGCGCTAGTTTGAGCCCATAGAGCAAAGGGGGAGGAACAATTCGTTCGATGCTCGGAAATGTGAGCCACGTACTAGAACCGTTGCGCGGTCTGCCGGAAGCGGCGCGCTGGAAAGCTGTCCAAGCCCGCGACCGGCAGGCCGATGGATCTTTCGTCTACGCCGTCCGGTCGACGGGGGTCTATTGTAGGCCATCGTGTCCCTCGCGCAAGCCCAAGAGGGAGCAGGTACTTTTTTTTCAACTCCCGGAAGCCGCTGAACAGCAAGGGTTTCGGGCTTGCCAGCGATGTCGGCCGCGGTCGGCGCGGGGGCGCGATCCCAAGATCGAGGCAGTGGCCCGCGTCTGCCGCGAGATTGACCGGAGGATTCTCGCCGACACGGGCGATGGTTCCGGGGAATCCCGCCTGACACTAGCGGCGCTCAGCGCACCTCTAAGCATGAGCCCGCACCAGCTCGAACGCGCCTTTCGCGGCGTGATGGGCATTACGCCGCGCCAATATGCCGATTCGCAGAGGATGCGGCGGCTCAAATCACGCTTGAAGAAAGGAGACAACGTGACGACAGCACTCTACGAAGCGGGCTACGGCTCATCCAGCCGCGTTTACGAGCGCGCGCCAGGGCACTTGGGGATGACTCCTGCCGCCTATGGGCGCGGCGGAGAGGGCATGGAAATTCATTACGCGATTGTCGGATCGCCGCTCGGCCGGTTGCTCGTCGGCGCGACCGAGCGCGGGATCAGCGCCGTCTACCTTGGCGAATCGGATCCGGCGCTGCGGACCGAGCTGCGCAAGGAATACCCGCGAGCGGCACTTGTGGCCGACCAGCGCGGCGGTGCAGGGAATCCAGGCCTTGGCGAATGGGTCGAAAGGATTCTGGCGCACCTGCGCGGCCGGGAGCCCCATCTCGATTTGCCGACGGACGTCCAGGCGACCGCGTTCCAGCGCCGAGTGTGGGAAGAGCTGCGCCGGATTCCGTACGGAGCGACACGCACCTACAGCCAAGTCGCGCGGGCCATCGGACGCCCTGCAGCGATTCGCGCCGTGGCGCGCGCGTGCGCCACGAATCCGACTTCCGTTGTGGTGCCTTGCCACCGAGTGATTCGCGAGGATGGACAGCTCGCCGGCTATCGCTGGGGAATCAACCGCAAGCTGACCCTGCTGGAGAAAGAGACCGCGGCGCAATCGAGGAAAAGCAAAGCGTAGATTGCCGTTCAGCCCTGGGGTTTCACTCTTACAGTACCTTTGGGCCAATGCGGCTTGAACTCGGACTCCGCGATCGGCGGGTTGCGTACCACTTTCGAATAGCGCACGATCGAGTAGTCGCCCGATCCTGCCTCGTAGAATTGCTGCTGCACTGGCAACCAGCTCGATTCATCGAGCCATATCTGAATCTTGGCGATTTGATCGCGCACGGCCTGCGATTTTGGGGTCAGCTCGAGCTCGACCGTCTTCCGGTCGTCGAGTTTTTCTTCCTTGAGTACGGCGACCAAGTAGCCCTTCTGGAGTTCCTTTCCTTCCGTACCGAAACCGAGAAGAAGGAACTGATCCACCAGCGCTCGATTCTTCCCGAGATTGTATTCTTCGACGCGCTTGAGTCCCGGATTGTAGATATATAGGTTGTCGCCCGTTCTCAGGATCGTGCGCGGGTCGGGTACTTTGAGATCGAGCAGCATTTTTTCGCCGTGAACGAGAATCGTGCCGGTTTCCGTCGAATGGTCGTTCACCACCACGGTGACCTTAGTACGCTCAATATCTGCCGAAAGGCTGTGGAAGTCCTTGGCAGCTGCGTCCAACTGTTTCAGCACGCCTTCCACATTCCACGCGGACCGGCTCTGGCCGCTGGTGGGCAGCGCATGCATGCATGTGAACGCAGCAATCGCGCACAACGCGACAAGCCCCGCCCAAATTTTTCGGGTCAACAAAGACGTTCTCCCCAAACCACAAAAACAGTATAGCGAGGACACGCAGTCAAAGCACGCCGCATCACGGCGCAAGATCCGTCACCACGAGTCGGAGCATCGCTGACCGACTTTGCCATTCGCTTATCTTTCTCCTCTTCTTCAGATATGCGCCTTTGTATCAGCCCATCTTCCGGCGCTAAAATATCTTGTTAGGGCGGAGCCAAATAGGGCTTGACAAGAAATGGCACCCTGTGGAGAATGTGTCGCGCGCCAGTTCCTGCCTTCCCTAGACGTTACGTTCCTCCCCTTCCGTATCGCCGGAATTAGTCTGCGAGGAGACCGGTGGCGGAAAAAGATGGCTTAGCAACAAACATGGAGCTCGATCGCGAAGTAATCCGCTGTCAAGTCTGCGGATTAGTTCAATACCGTACACGCACAGGCAACTGCCGGCGCTGTCTGCGTCTGCTGCCCCCGAAGGTGACGTTTGTCATTCCGACTCCGTCACCACAGGATCTGCCGGGGGATGACCGCCAACTGTTCGAGAACTGGCCGAACCGCGAAACGGTCGAAAACATCGGCCAGCGGATTCGCCAGTTGCGCGAATCGCGCGGCATGACGCAGAGCCAGCTGCAAGCGCGCTCACGCGTCTCCCGCTCGTATCTTTCGCGCATCGAAAGCGGCCAGATGACCCCGAGCCTCGGCACGCTGGAAAAGATCGCCGAAGCGCTGGGCGTCGGATTGAACCGCTTCTTCGTGCCGGAATCGAACGGCGAAACGGTTCTCGAGGATCCGTTCATTCAGGGCCTTCGGCCATTCCTGCGTCAGCTCGACTGGGCGCAGTGGCAGGGCATTCTGAAGCGGCTGCAGGCGATCAGCGAGCACGTCAGCACGAGCCAGCACGTGCGCCCGCTAGCGCCGCAGTCGGCCGAGCGGATTCCGCATGGCGTGCCTCGCCGCCAGACTCACTCCAGCGGCGGACACGCTGCCGCCTCCATCCACCGATAACGCGCCGTGGCGGCGCGAGCCGCCACGCAGGCGCAGTCACGTTTAGGCCGGCCCCGCGCCCGAGCGCAAGTCGGTCGCGCACTTTCATCCGCGCGCGAGAGCACTCGCATGCGAGTCGCTGCAATCTAGGACATTCACGGAAATCTGTCTGCGCTTGATGCGGTGCTTCCTGAAATTCGTCAGGCCCGCGTAGACCATGTGGCTGTCGGCGACGACGTGCTTCCAGACCCCATGCCGCGCGAAACGCTCGCACGTTTGTTCGCCCTGGAAATTCCAGTGCAGTTCGTCGATTCGCGCCAGAAGTTACCCGCAAGCGCAGGATTTTGCTAGGCGCAATGTTTTGCGTGCGCCGTCCGAAGCGGAAATGCTTGAGCTTTTCTCGCGCGTTGAACTGAGGTAGCGCTGGCTAGAAGTACCGCAGTCTGACTTCCGCGCCCGGCTCGACGTGGGTCGAATCGACGAAACGGATCTCGCGCTGATTGTAGGTCATGATCAGCGACTGCGTCCGGATACCGCCGCCGAAGAAACGCACGCCGCGCAGCAAGTTACCAGGGGTGACGCCGGTACTGGCGAAAATGATTTTCTTGCCCGGTGCCAAATCTTCCGTCCGGTAAACTCGTTTTGGATCTTTGATGCCCATCTTCCCGATGCGCTCTTCGTGCTCGGGTTTCGACACCACGAGCCTCGCGAGAATCTGGCCGTTCAAGCAGCGCAGCGCCGCCGCAGTCAGAACTCCCTCCGGCGCGCCGCCCGTTCCCATCACGGCATGAACGCCCATGTCTGATACGGCGGCGCTGATTCCCGCCGAGAGATCGCCGTCCGAGATGAGACGGATCCGAGCCCCGGTCTTGCGGATGTCTTGAATCAACTTTTCGTGCCGCGGCCGGTCGAGGACAGTAACCACTAGATCGTCGACGTCGCGGTCGAGCCTCTTGGCGATGGCGCGCAGGTTGTGCTCCGGCGGGGCATCGAGCTCGACAGCGCCCTTGCAGGCGGGCCCGACGATGAGTTTCTCCATATACAGATCAGGTGCATGCAAAAGCCCCCCTGGCTCGCTGGCCGCCAGGACCGTGATCGCATTTGGCTCGCCCGTCGCACAAAGGTTCGTGCCCTCGAGCGGATCAACGGCGATATCTACGCCGGGATATTGTCGCGTCTTGTCGTGCGCGCCCACGCCGACCTTTTCTCCGATGAAAAGCATGGGAGCTTCGTCGCGTTCGCCTTCACCGATCACGATCGTGCCTTCCATGCCGACGGTGTCCATTTCCGAGCGCATCGATTCCACCGCCGCTTGATCCGACCTGTGACGGTCTCCGAGGCCCATCGTCCGCGCCGAAGCGATCGCCGCCCGCTCAACGACGCGCAAGAATTCCAGGCTCAGTTCCTGTTCCATGATTGCACTCCGTAATGTGAGCTAGTTCTCGTGCAGAGAAGTTCCAAACGATTCTAATTCAGCAGGATATACCATGCATGAGAATAAACGGAAAGCACTCCCTGATGGGTAAAGCTCACACGAATGCGGAAATTCCCGTGATGCGCTCGCCGATCACGAGCTTATGGATATCGTGCGTGCCCTCGTACGTGTAGACCGATTCGAGGTTGTTCATGTGCCGCATCACACAGTAGTCGTCTACGATCCCGTTTGCGCCCAGGATTTCACGCGCCATCCGGGCCGTTTCGCGCGCCGTCCAGACGTTGTTCATCTTGAGCATCGAAATGTGCGAGGGATGCGCCCGGTCCTGGTCCTTGAGGCGCCCAACTTGCAGCGCCAGTAACTGCGCCTTCGTGATTTCCGTGATCATCCAGACGAGCTTTTCCTGCACGAGCTGGTGGGACGCAATCGGTCTGTTATCAAATTGTTTCCGTTGCTTGGCATAGCCGAGCGCCGTGTCGTAGCAGGCCATCGCCGCGCCGATGGCGCCCCATCCGATGCCATAGCGCGCCTGGTTCAAACACGAAAGCGGCCCGCGCAGTCCCTCGATTTTCGGCAGGATATTTTCGGCGGGAACCTTACAGCTTGTCATCGCCAGTCCTGCCGTGACGGAGGCGCGCAGCGACTGCTTGCCATGAATCGCCCAGGCCTTGAATCCGGGCGTGCCTTTTTCAACCAGAAAACCTCGAATCCTTTCGTCTTCGCATTTCGCCCAAATCAACGCTACGTCCGCGATCGTCCCGTTTGTGATCCACATCTTCTCGCCGTCCAAAACGTAGCCATCGCCCTTTCTCACCGCGCGGGTCAGCATTCCCCCCGGATTCGATCCGAATTGCGGCTCCGTCAAACCAAAGCAGCCGATTGCCTCCCCCTGCTGCAGCAGCGGCAGCCATTTTTCCTTTTGCGCGTCCGAACCGTAGGCATGAATCGGATACATCACCAGCGCCGACTGCACCGAAACGAAGCTTCGCAGCCCCGAATCGCCGCGCTCAAGCTCCTGCGTGACCAGTCCATACTCGACATTCGACATTTCCGCGCAGCCGTAACCCTTCAAATTCGCGCCGAAAAACCCCAACTGAGCCATTTCCGGCACGAGATCGATCGGGAACGTGCCCTCGCGGTCGTGCTGAACGATAATCGGCAGAACTTTGTCGTCCACGAATTGCCGCGCGGTCTTCCGCGCCAACTTTTCTTCATCGCTCAACAGGGAATCGAATTCGAGGAAATCCACGCCGGGAAAGGAAGGCATCGGTTGTCTCCCGCGGCATTCTACCGGACTCACCGTGCGCCGCGCCACACGCGCCCGGCGCCGCGACGCCGGCTGAGAAGGTTTCCGCGCGCCTAGGCGTGCGGCGGTGGCGTGTGGTATCCTGAGCCGGATTCAGACGGCTCTCACACAGAAAGTCGCGTAAACCGAAGGCCGGGCGTTTTCGCAGGCACCGCAGCGGACGTAAGAGGTTCTGGACGAAGTGTCCGCAGCGCCCGGTGGCGGCGCGGCTTCCGAACGAGAGCAGGATGGTCATCGACATGTCGACCCCAGCCGCGACACCGAAGACGCTGTCTTTGCGCCTGGCTCACTCGCCGGACAGCGACGATGCATTCATGTTTTACGCGCTCGCGACGGGCAAAGTCCGGCTTCCGGGCGTGAAATTCGAGCACATTCTTTCGGATATCGAGTCCCTGAACCACGCCGCGCGCCAATCGAAATACGAAGTCACGGCCGTCAGCTTTTACGGCTATACCTTTGTGGCTGACAAGTACGTCCTGCTCGATTGCGGCGCGAGTTTCGGCGAGGGCTATGGCCCCATTGTGGTCGCGTCGCACCCGATCAAGAAAGACGATCTCGCCGGACGCAAGATCGCGATTCCGGGCACGCTGACTTCGTCGTATCTGGCTCTCAAACTTTTCGAGCCGAAGGTAGAAACCGTCACGATGCCCTTCGACAAGATTCTCAACGCGGTGCAAGCGAAGGAAGTCGAAGCCGGCCTGCTGATCCACGAGGGTCAATTGCTTTTCTCGCAGATGGGTCTGCATCGCGTGGTCGATCTCGGCCAGTGGTGGCAGGACTCGACCGGGCTGCCGCTTCCGCTGGGAGCGAACGCGATCATTCGCACGCTGGGCCGCGAGATGGGCCTTCAGGTGGCGCGCGTGATCCGCGATAGCGTCAGCTACGCGCTCGAGCATCGCGAGTCCGCCGTCGAATACGCGATGCAGTTCGCTCGCGATATGGACCCCGTGCTCGCCGACAAGTTCATCGGCATGTATGTCAACCAGCGAACGCTCGACTATGGCGAAAAAGGCCGCCAAGCCGTCCGCGAGTTCCTCGGACGTGGCGCTGCGATCGGGCTCGTTCCTTCGTCGTTCAAAGTCGAGTTCCTCTCCGAAGCTGCATGACGCGCGCCTAGCCGGCCAAAAGGTGCAGCCAGCGTTTTTCTCTTGGTGATTAAGTCACGTTCTGCCTAACACTTAGGAGCTCCAGTTACATTTCCGTTTCGGCTTAATACTGTCAGTAACGGTTACGAACCTCTGCCGCTTTCCACCGGTTAGGCCCGGCGCACCTGGGTAAAATTAGAGTCCTGTAATGATCAGACATCGAATCGGACCACCCGGTGGTTTGCTGGAGTCACCCAGTCGATCCTATTCTCGGCCGAGTTCTAGTACGGGAATAGGCCGGTTTGGCCGAGAGACGAACTCCGGTCTCAGCAATTACATGCGCTCCTCTCGGCGTGGCAAGCTCGGGCTTCCTCGCTGGTTGTTCTTCACAGTAGCCGCCGGCACATTCGTGGCGCTCGCTTTCATCAATTTCTTCTCGCGATAGTGACCTTCCGCTGGTTTTCCCGCGGTGCTAGCATGTCTTCATGCCGTACGAATTCACGGAAGACGCCCGAGAACCAGAACCGCAGCCGTCTCCCAGCCGCGCAGGCCAACCACCCCGCAAAGGCGTTGGTATCGGCCTGCTTGATCCGCCGCCGGCGAGGAGGGGCAGCAACCCGTCTTCTTACAGGCTTCCGCGCGTCCCGTTCTTGGCGGGAGTCCTCATATTACTCGCCTGCCTCGCGGCTCTCTTCGCTGCAGGTCTCCTATCCCGTTGACTCTGGTCCCCGGCGCTATTGACGGCAGGCCGGTTTCCACACACCATAGACATTTAGATTCACGCGCGAGAATGCGCATGAGGGTGGGATGCAACGGATTCTTTCCACATACCGATACGTCAATCAGACGCTGACGCCCGAGATGCTGGCGTCGATCGCACAGGCCAGAATCCCCGCCATCGAGCTATTTTGCGGCTCGGGCCATTTCGGCTACGCCACGCAGCAGAACGTTCGCGACTTCGCCGGCTGGCTTGCCGAGTACGGCCTCCAGTTGCACTCGCTCCATGCGCCTACAGAGCGGGGATCGGGAGCGGGGCGGGGAAGCGGCGTGCCGATTTCGATTTCCGACCCGGAGCGTATCCGGCGCGTGGACGCCGTCGATGAAGTGAAGCGCGCCCTGGAAGTGGCCGAGACGATTCCGTTCCGCTACCTCGTTCAGCACATGGCCACCAGCCGCCAGGCCGCTGACCCTCGGAATCTCGACGCAGCTTTCAGTTCGCTGGAGCATTTGGCGCTTTTCGCCAAGCAGCGCGGCGTGACGGTCGCCGTGGAGAACACGCCCAACGAATTCTGCTCGGCAGAGGCGCTCGTCCAGTTCGTCAAGCAGACGCGGCTCAACGGTTTGCGCTTCTGTTTCGACATCGGCCACGCGCATATCGGCGAAGGCGTGGCGCAGGCTTTCGAACTGATGCGCGAGCGCGTGGTCACCGTCCATCTGCACGACAATCACGGCGAAAAGGACGAGCATCTGCTGCCTTACGAGGGCACGATCGATTGGGATGCCGCGCTCGGAGGGCTGTCCGGCGCGCCTGAGGCGCCCGCCCTCGTTCTCGAGCTCAAGGAGCGCTCGGCTGGCGCGCCGTCACTCGATCAGATCCGCGCCGCCTTCGACAAGCTCGAAAAGCACCTCGACGAGAAGGGCGTGAGCGCCGCGCGCACGTGACGTTCGCAGATGAACCCATGACTCAGGAAGCCCAAGCGCCCATTCCCGTAATCACAATCGACCGAGCCGGCGAGCATGCCGGGCATGCGGCAGAGATTCGCGGCTGGCTCTACAATCTGCGCGAATCCGGTAAGCTCCTTTTCCCGATTTTCCGCGATGGCACCGGCGTGATCCAGGGCGTCGTTTCGCAGAAAGAATTTCCCGATGCATTCGCCGCGCTGAAGGGCCTGACGCAGGAATCGAGCGTCATCATCACCGGCAAGATTCAGGCCGAGCCGCGCGCGCCCGGCGGCTACGAAATCCACGTTCACGCGGCGGAAGTTGTCCAGCGGGTGCCTGAATCCGATCCGTATCCCATCCAGCTGAAAGAGCACGGCGTCGATTTCTTGCTCGACCGCCGCCACCTCTGGATTCGCACGCCGCGCCAGGCTTCGATCCTGCGCATTCGCGCCGAGGCGATTCGCGCCGCGCGCAATTTCATGGACTCACAGGGCTACACGCTCACCGACGCGCCCATCTTCACGCCCGCAGCCTGCGAAGGCACCACGACACTTTTCGAAGTCAATTACATCGATGATCAGAAGGCGTATCTGACGCAGTCGGGGCAGCTCTACGTGGAGGCTACCGCTGCCGCGCTCGGCAAGGTCTACACGTTTGGCCCGACGTTTCGCGCCGAGAAATCGAAGACGCGCCGCCATCTCACCGAATTCTGGATGCTTGAGCCTGAGGCTGCCTACATGCACCTCGAGGACATGATTCAACTCGCCGAAGGCTTGGTCAGCGCGATGGTGCAATCCGTCGTCCAGCATCGAGCGACCGAGCTCGCCGCGCTCGGCCGCGACGTCGAAAAACTCTCAAGAGTTACGCCCCCGTTTCCTCGCATCAGCTATGACGAAGCGGTAGCCGTTCTACAGAAAGCTGGCAATCCCGCGAAATGGGGCGATGATTTCGGCGGCGACGAAGAGACGCTGATCTCCAAGGCGTTCGACAAGCCGGTCGTGATCCATCGCTATCCCGCGGCGATGAAGGCCTTTTACATGGCGACCGATCCCGCGCGGCCCGATCTCGCCTTGAGCTTCGACATGATCGCGCCTGAGGGCGGCGGCGAAATCATCGGCGGCGGCGAGCGTCAGTCGAGTTATGAAACGCTCCTGAAGCGCATCCGCGAGCACAATCTGCCGGAGGAAGCGTTTCAGTGGTATCTCGATTTGCGGCGCTATGGCAGCGTTCCGCACGCCGGTTTTGGCCTGGGGCTGGAACGCACGGTCGCGTGGATTTGTGGGACCGAGCACGTCCGCGAAGTCATCCCCTTTCCACGCATGCTCTATCGCGTCTATCCTTAGTGGCTCCTCCGCCGGTTTGGGGCGGCGACAACAGCATGTCAAATGGCCGATAAGATTCGCATCATCGGCGTGCCGATGGACCTGGGCGCCAGCCGCCGCGGCGTGGATATGGGGCCGTCGGCGCTGCGCGTGGCGGGCCTGCAGTCACGCCTCAAGCAGTTGACGCGGCAGGTCGAGGACGCCGGCAACATCTCGGTCCCGCAAGCCGAAGAGCAGCCCTTCGGCGAGAAAAAGGCGCGCTACCTAGAAGAAATCTCGCAGACTTGCAAGAGCCTCGCGGAGATGGTTCGCAAGGCGCTCGAGGAAGACATGCTGCCGCTCGTGCTCGGCGGCGATCATTCGATTGCCGTGGGCACGGTCGCGGGGGCGGCCGCGCACTTCAAGCAAAAGAGCAAGCGCATCGGCGTCCTCTGGCTCGATGCGCACGGCGACATGAACACTCCCGATTCATCGCCCTCCGGCAACGTCCACGGCATGCCTCTCGCCGCGATTGTGGGCAGCGGCCCGCCCGAGCTGACCGAAATCGCCGGATTCAAGCCGATGGTCGAGCCGCGCAACGTCTCGCTCGTCGGTATTCGCGACCTCGACGCCAAGGAGCGGCGGTTCGCAAAAGAGTCGGGCGTCCACGGCTTCACGATGCGCGACATCGACGAGCGCGGCATGCGCGACGTGATGGCCGAGGCGCTGCGTTTCGCGACGGATGACACGGCCGGCGTCGCCGTCAGCCTCGACATGGATTTCGTCGACCCGACCGACGCGCCTGGCGTCGGCACGCCCGTGCGCGGCGGCGTCACCTACCGGGAGGCGCATCTCGCGCTCGAAATGATCGCGGACAGCAAAGCGATGATCTCGTTTGAGCTCGTCGAGATCAATCCGGTGATCGATCTGCACAACACGACGGCGATTCTCGGCGTCGAGCTGATCCTCTCCGGCCTCGGCAAGAAAATCCTCTGATCCCCTTGTAGCGCCGCCGTCTCGGCGGCGTTTTTCTGCGGCGGCAAGGAAAGTCAGAAACGCCGGCGAGGACGCCGGCGCTACGAACTTCGCCGGGCGCAACGCGCATTTCCCCTCTCCCGCTCCATGGGTATATCATCCCGAAAGGCGGCGTCACGAAATCGGACGCCCATTCGACCCATGCGCGCCTTCGTCGCATCCGCCGTATTGGCCCTCAGCCTGATCCCTTCGCTCGCCCGCATGGCCGCGCAAGAAGCGCCGAAGCCCAAGACTCAGGGACAATTCCTCGTCGCCAGCCGCGATTTGGGCGATCCTTTCTTTCGAGAGTCCGTCGTCTTGATGCTGCCGATCAAGGAGGAGCGGCTTCTCGTCGGCGTCATTATCAACAAGCCCACGAAGATCCTGTTGCGCGACGCGTTCCCGGACTCTCCGGCGCTGGAGAAAGTGGAAACGAAGGCTTATTTCGGAGGTCCGGTTGATGTAGAGGTCGGAGCGCGCAGCGCCATCTTCCGTTCGAAGACGCCTCCGAAGAACGCGACCCTCGTCTTTGACGACGTATACGTGTCCTTTGATGCCGAAACGATTGCTGCGCTGGCTGCCGATCCGAAGCAGGCGTCCACGCTCCGCGTTCTTCTGGGGCGCGCGCAATGGGCTCCGGCGCAGCTTGAAAACGAGGTGGCGAAGGGCGCCTGGCACAACGCGCCCGCCACCGCAGATTCCATCTTCGGCACGTTCCCCGAAGTCCTCTGGCGCACCCTCATCGACCGCGCCGAGCCGAAACCCGTTGTGCAGTCCCCGCACTTCTTCCTTCCGCTCGGCAATTTGCTTATGCCCTCGACGTGGAGACCTGCCGACTAAATCTTCCGCGTTGTTTGAATGGGCATTAGAACGTTCGGCTTGTCTCGCAATTCCGCGACGCATGACATACAAATGAAGTTCGTCTTTGGGCGGACTTCGAGATGACATCCAACAAACGGTTACGGGTAGGTGTGATTTTCGGAGGGCGTTCGGGCGAGCATGAAGTATCGCTCGCGTCGGCAGCGTCGGTGATTCGGGCGCTCGATCCTGAAAAGTACGAAGCGGTGCCGATCGGCATCACGAAAGACGGCCGCTGGCTCGTCGGCACCGGCACGCAGAAGATGCTGCCCGAGGTCCTGAAATCGGGCGAGCGCGTCTGGCTGCCGCCGGATCCCACATCCGCCACGCTTGTCCCGATGACGCCTTCCGCCGAGCATCCGGCTGTCTCCGTGGACGTCGTGTTTCCCGTGCTGCATGGCACCTTCGGCGAAGATGGCACGGTGCAGGGCCTGCTCGAACTTGCTGGACTGCCGTACGTTGGCGCGGGCGTCCTCGCGTCTGCGGTCGGCATGGACAAGGACGTGCAAAAACGCCTGTTCGCGGAAGCGGGCTTGCCGATCGTTCCGTTCCTGGCGGTGCGCCGCTCGGAGTGGGAACACGACCGCGCCAAGGTGATTCTCCAGGTCAAGAAGAAGTTCCGCTTTCCGGTTTTCGTGAAGCCCGCGACGCTCGGCTCGTCCGTTGGCATGACGCGCGTAAAATCGGCGCACGAGCTTTCCGCCGCGCTCGACCTCGCCGCCGAGTACGCGCTGAAGATTTTGGTCGAGCGCTGCGTGAGCGCGCGCGAGATTGAGGTCTCCGTCCTCGGCAATGAGGACGTGCGCGCGTCGATTCCCGGCGAAATCTTGCCGCACCGCGAGTTCTACGATTACAAAGCGAAATATCTGGAGCAGGGAACTCAGCTGTTGATTCCCGCGCCGCTTACGAAGAAGCAGGTCGCCACGTTTCAGGATCTGGCCGTCCGCGCGTTTCGCGCCATCGACGGAGCGGGGATGGCGCGCTGCGATTTCTTTCTAGAGAAGAAGACGAGAAAAATCTTCGTCAACGAGCTGAACACGATTCCCGGCTTCACCTCCATCAGCATGTACCCGAAGATGTGGGAGGCGTCCGGGCTGCCGTATCCGCAGTTGATCGACCGCCTGATTCAGCTCGCCTTTGAGCTGCACCGCGAAAAGGCCCGCACGAAATACTCGATTGAGCTGCCTGCCGGTTCCGGTGGAGCCCTCGAAGCTTAGACCACGGTGCTATTTCCCCGCGTCAGCTGCCCTTGACACACCGTGCCCCTGCGATTAAACTAACCGGTTAGTTGAAGAATACGCCCGCTCTCTTGGAGGCCTCGATGCAATACCGCCGGCTGGGAAAAAGCTCGCTGGTTGTTTCCGCGCTCGGACTCGGCTGCATGGGAATGTCGCAGTCATACGGCACGCCGGACGACGCCGAGTCTCTCGCCACGCTCAACCACGCCATCGACCGCGGCATCACGATGCTTGATACAGCCGACATGTACGGCGGCGGCACCAATGAAGAGCTGCTCTCCCAGATTCTCGGGAAGCGGCGGAACGAAGTCATACTCGCGACGAAATTCGGCAACATGCGGCAGCCGGACGGCCGGTTCCTCGGTGTGAACGGCAAGCCGGAGTACGTGCAGCAGGCCTGCGAAGCGAGCCTGAAGCGCCTGAAGATTTCGACGATCGATCTTTTTTACCTGCACCGCGTGGATATCAGCGTGCCGATCGAAGAGACGGTCGGCGCGATGGCGCGATTGATCGATCAGGGGAAAGTGCGCTACCTCGGTCTCTCGGAGGCCGGGGCGAAGACAATTCGCCGCGCGCATGCGACGTATCCCATGGCGGCGCTGCAGAGCGAATACTCGCTCTGGACGCGCGATCCGGAAGGCGAAATCCTCTCCACGTGCCGCGAACTCGGCATCGGCCTCGTGCCATACAGCCCGCTCGGGCGCGGGATTCTCACCGGCCAGGTGAAGAGCGCGGATTTCAGTCCAAAAGATTTCCGCCGGATTTCCCCGCGCTTCCAGGGCGATAACTTTCAAAAGAACTTGAGTCTCGTCACGCGCGTGGAGGAGATCGCGGCCGAAAAGCGCTGCACGCCAGCGCAGCTCGCGCTCGCATGGGTGCTGGCGCAAGGCGAGGATGTGGTTCCGATTCCGGGCACGAAGCGCCGGACATATCTCGATCAGAACCTCGGCGCGCTGGATGTGAAGCTGACTCTAAACGACCTGAAGCGGATCGACGACGCGCTGCCTCGCGGGGCTGCCGTGGGTGCACGCTATCCCGAGGAATACATGAACCGGCTGGGAGTCTGAAACAAACATGGCGCGCGGACGTAGAAGAGTCGAGGACCCAGCGACAGCGCGGCGCATCCTGGCCGCTGCAGAGCACCAGTTTGCTGCACAGGGCCTGGCAGGGGCCCGCACCGAAGAGATTGCGATGGCGGCGCACGCGAACAAAGCGATGCTCTACTACTACTTCGGCAACAAGCGCCGGCTGCATCGCGCCGTGCTGGAAAATCTTCTCCGCCAATTGCGCTCGACGGTGTTTGCGTCCCTGGCAAAAGATCTTTCTCCGCGCGAGAAGTTTTTCGCAGGCGTCAGCGGCTATTTCGATTTCCTGGCGGAGCATCCGAACTATCCGCGGCTTGTCCAGCGCCAGGCGATGGAAGCAGGGCCGGGATTCGAATGGATGGTCAAGGAGTTCTTCCGGCCGCTGCACCAGGAATTTGCGCGCACGGTGGAAGAGGGAATCAAGAAGGGCGAGTTTCGCAACGTCGATCCGGATCAGAGCGCTCTGATGACCTTGCAGATGACCACATCCTATTTTGCAGCGGCGGCGATTCTCAGCCGAGTGGTCGGGCGCGACCTGCTGGCGCCGGAAGCGGTGGCTACACGCAAACGGGCCTTGCTCGATTTCCTGCAGCACGCCATCGTGCGCGAAGGAGCGAAACACTCATGAAAGGCAGCATGCGATCCTTCGCGATCATTGGCCTGGTCTTCTTGATCGCGCTCATTTTCTACCTCTTCACAACGCCGCACGGGAAGGAAATCCCCCTGACCGGCGTCGTGGACGGCAACGAGGTGATCGTCAGCCCGCAAATCATGGGCCGCATGATCAAGTTGACGGTCGATGAAGGCTCGGAAGTGAAAAAGGGCGATCTGATCGCGGAGCTCGATCCCAAGGAATTGCAAGCCAGTCTCGCGGCAGCCAACGCCAATGTGGCGAGCCTGCAGGCGCAGGTCAGCGAGGCGAATCACAACTATTCGCTCACGGACGATTCCACCGATGCGTCGCTCAAGCAGGCGGAGGCGATGCTGACGTCCACGCGCGCCCAACTCGATCAGGCACGCGCGAATCTGTGGCGCGATCAGACCGATTTTGACCGGATGCAGAAGCTCTTCGATAGCGGCGTCGAGTCAGCGCAGGACCGCGACCATGCCGAAGCCACCCTGAAAGCATCGCAAGCCAACGTGAAATCGCTCGAGGATTCGGTCACGGCGCAGGAGGCGGCGCTGGCCGTGGCGAAGGCGAACCGCAAGCAGGTGGATGTGCGCGGCAGCGAAGTCGCCACCACGCTTGCGCAGCTCGAACAGGCGCGCGCCAGTGCGGCGCAGATCGCGACGCAGCTCGGCTACACGGAAGTCTATTCTCCCATCGACGGCATCGTGTCTGTCCGCGTGGCGAAGCAGGGCGAAGTGGTGGCGCAAGGATCGCCGATCGTCGTCGTGGTGGATATGGATCACCTGTGGGTGCAAGCGGACGTCGAGGAAAGCTACATCGATTCGGTGCAGTTCGGGCAGACGCTGCACGTCAAGCTCCCGTCGGGCACGATGCTCAACGGGCAGGTGTTTTTCAAGGGCGTGGAGAACGATTTCGCCACGCAACGCGACGTGAGCCGCACCAAGCGCGACATCAAGACGTTTGAGATCAAAGTGTCCGTGCCGAATCAGGATCGAAGGCTGTTCACTGGAATGACGGCGACCGTGCTCTTGCCTCCTCCCGAGAAGAAGAGCTGGTTTGCGAGCCTATAGCCGTAGAAAGCTTGCCGCATGGAACCTTCCTCAACGAACGCGATCGAAGTGGACCACGTGACCAAGAGGTTCGGCGAATTGACGGCCGTAAATGACGTGAGTTTCGCGGTTGCGCGACAAGAGATTTTCGGCCTGCTCGGTCCGAATGGAGCAGGGAAGACCACGCTGATCCGGATTTTGACGACCTTGACGCCTCCGACTTCCGGCACGGCTCGCGTCGGCGGACATGACATACGCACCGATCCAAACGGTGTGCGCCACACGCTCGGCGTGATCCCCCAGGCGTTCACCTCCGACCCGGAATTGACCGCCAAGGAAAATATGGCGATTCACGCGAAGCTCTACGGCGTGCCAGCAGACAAGCGGGACGCGCTGATCGACCAACTGCTCGAATCGGTGGAGCTGCTGAAGTTCCGCGACGCGCTGGTGAAAACGTTTTCGGGCGGCATGCGGCGTCGGCTTGAAATCGCGCGCGGCCTGGTCCATTCGCCGAAAATCATGTTCCTCGACGAGCCGACGACGGGGCTCGATCCGGTTTCCCGCGCACATGTGTGGGAAATGATTCGCATCCTGCGCGACAAGTCGGAGCTGACGATCCTGCTGACCACACACTACATGGAGGAGGCGGATAAGCTCTGTGACCGCATCGCCATCGTCGATCATGGAAAGCTCGCCGCGCTCGATACGCCGAGCAAGCTGAAAGACAGCGTACCGGGAACGGAGATCGTGGAAGCGGAGTTTGACGGTGCACCCGCGGACTGGATGGAGCAGCTCCGCGAATTGAGCCATGCCACGGGAGCAACCCAGCACGACGACGTCGTGCACATCACTTCCCACGACGGTCCGGCGACCGTGGCGGCCCTTATGGATTTGGCGCGCGCCCGCAAAGTGACGGTGAAGAGAGTGTCTGTACAGGGAACTACTCTCGACGACGTCTTTTTGCATTACACAGGCACGGCCTTGCGCGATGCTCCGCAGAAAGCGACATATGAACCGAGTCCATTTTCGCGATAGCGTGGCGCTGATGCCGCGAGAGAGAGCAAGGGGTTGGCGATCATGAAGCTCTATCGCATCTTTGCGCTGATTGAACGCGACATGCGGAAATTCTTCCGCAGTCCCGCGTTGATGCTCAGCTCGCTGATCTTCCCGCTCGTGCAGCTTGTGGTTCTCGGCTACGCATTTGGAGGAAAGATCAAGGGCGCGACGATCGCTGTCGTCGACGAGGACCACTCAGTGGAATCGCGGCACATCGAGGAGATGTTCAACGGCATCTCGGCGGGACCGCAGACTTTCCGGGTAGTTCAATACGATTCGCTGCCGCAGGCGATCGACGACCTGCGCGAGGGGTTCGTCCGCGGCGTGGTCGACATCCCGCACGAATTTTCGCGGCGGTACTATCAGCACGACCGCCCGCGCGTGGTCTTTACGGAGGATAACAGCGACCAGTTCATCTCCAGCGCCTTGCTCGAGCGGGTGCAGGACATGACGACCGAACTCAACACGTCCCAAGTGCAGCCGCGCCTCGACGCACAGGTCGAGCTGAACATCGTCGAAATCTACCCCTACATCGAATACATCAAGTACCTGCTCTCAGGCTCGACCGCCATGGCAATTTTCATCACGGCGATGATCGGCGGCGGCATCACGTACATCGACGACAAGATGCGCGGCCTCCACGAGGGCTACCTGCTCACTCCGATTAAAAAGACCGAGCTGATCGGCGGGCTGATCGGTGCGGGCACGATCAAGGCGTCCATGGCGGGAATATCGTTGGTCATCATCGGAGGCTTGATCGCCGGGATTGAGCGAATCTGGGATCCGGTGCGGCTGATTTATCTCCTGGTCGTGATTGTGACCGCTTCGCTCGCGATGATCAGCCTGATGTTCTTGGTGATGGTGCGCGTCGACGACCCGCTGGTGCCGCGCGCGATCTTCGGCGTGCTCAATATGCTGCTCTTCTTCCCTTCGGGCGCGGTGTATCCGGTCGAGGCGTTTCCGTCATGGCTGCGCTGGATTTCGGTGATCGATCCCTTCACCTACACGGTGCATGCGCTGCGCAATCTGACGCTCAAGAACACCGGCTTGGCGGGCATCTACATGGACATTCTCATTTTGTGCGGCTTCTCGGCTATCATGGTGGCGGGCAGCGTTGCGCTGTTCAAACGCCAGCTGTGAGAGGGAAGTCTCGTGGGGTTATTGGACGCAACCGAACTACGTCCTCCGTCGAAACTCAAGCGCCGCTTGATCATGGTCGCCGTTTTCATCGTACTCGGCAGCGCCGGATTGTGGTGGCTGCTGCGCTACCACACGGAAAAAGTCACGGTATTTCATTTCTTGAGCGCTGTGGAGGCCGGAAATCTGCAACGCGCGTACGGGATCTGGAAGCCGGTTCCTTCGTACACGTTCGACCGTTTCCTCGAGGACTGGGGACCCAACGGCTACTATGGTCCCGTGAAAAGCTTCAACGTGAAAGACACGGATCATCCCTCGGGCTGTTCGTGCGTTGACGTGATCGTGCAGATCAGCCCATTTCATCCGTTTCCAGAGAAAGATGATTTCGTAAAGCAGGCTCAGACGAAAGAATTCAAGTTACGGGTGGAATACAAGGATCAATCGATCGGTTTTCCGCTGGATTGACCGGGCTATTCGGCGTCGATGCGGGCTTCGTCCACGAGCATCACGGGAATGTCTTCGCGGATGGGATAGACGCGGCGGCAGGTGGCGCATTTCAGGCCCTGCTGGTCGGGCGTGGGCTTCACCGGCGTCTTGCAGAGCGGACACACCAGGATATCCAGCAGTTCCTTCGAAACGGCCATTCGATTCCTCCAAACTTCTTGCGTGATGGAAGTCTAGCAGGGCGCTGCGCGAGGTAGCAACGGCGGAAACCCGTCTAGCCGAGCGTGGCAGCCCTGAAGGCAAGCTGCGCCTTCCACTCCGCCCCTTGCGCGAGTTCGACCGGCCACAGCGCCAAGATCTGCGAGCCCTGATAGATTCGCTCGAAACCGTCTTCTGATTCCGAAACCGTCTCGATCGGCGCAATCCAGAAGCCGCGCCCAGCGGGAGCCTCAAGCGTCACGCTGGCGCGCTGCCATTCATCGACGACGCGCAACTGCGGGTCGGCTACGGCGGCGGACCATCGAAGCGGAAATCGCTTGCCGTCCGATTCGAAGTATCGGTCGGGCATGGCGGGCGCGAGAAAATTGAGCACGATTTCGAGTCCCACCTGGACCGAAGCCGTTCCCGGCGCCTTGCGCCGCAACGACAGTTCGCAGAGGATGTCGAACCCGGAAGGCGTCGAAGAAAAGGATAGTGTTTTTTCGACGGGCCAATCGGGATTCTCGCAAGATGCAAGCGCGACGTGCGTCGGCGACGAATCAAGCACGCGATAGCGTCCGCCGGCGAGCGCAGCATCTTCTTCCAGATGAATTCCAGCATAGTCGTGCTGCGTCTTGCCAGGGGCGAAGAGGAGCAGCCGGAAAGCATGCCGCGGCCAGCGGTCGTAGATCAGCCAGCGATCCAGGCCTTCTTCTTTCGCCCGCGCGATGTCATGAATCGATTGGACGCCCTCGCCGTGCTGCGCGGGCAAGTTGCGAATCTTCGCGTGGTAGCTTTCCTCTCGGCGCATCAGCGAATTGATCAGCGTCACGTTGGGCGGTCGAAAATCGAGCGCGGAGATCGTGCCACCATCGTCCGGGGCGATGAGCGCGGCACGGCGGTCTGAAGTAAGATAGATCTCCTTGCGGCCGTCGGCGTTGAAATCGAGCCTGGCCTCCTCGGCGTATTGTTTCTTGCGATGCTCGAGGCCATCCACGATGGTTTCCGCGCGTTCCAGAGCCGCCCAGACCGCGGTGCGCAAGTGCGGCGAATAGAGCCCTCCGAATACCCCGTGCCAGTACGGGTCGTTGCACTGACCGCGCAACAGCAAGGTCGCGGCCTCTTCGTGCGCTTGCTGAAAGGCCTTGTCGCGGCGGCGGCTTTGGGCCAGGCGCTGCACCTTGTCGGACACGTGCAGCATTTTCTTGTGCATCAAGTTCGATTCGGGATATTTGGTGAAAAAATTGCGCCACGTGCCGCCTCGCAGAAATGGCAGCGCATCGGGCCGCGAACTGAATTCGTTCACAAGGCTGTGGTACCGGTCGCGCGCTTTCGTCGGCAGCGACCATTCCATCATTTCGGTGTAGGAAGCCGATGGCAGATCCGTGCGTCCGAGCGGCGCGTGGGATGCGACGGCGTCGCCGGGCGTGATCGTTGCCAGCCAATCGGAGCTTTGCTCGAGGGCGGCGAAAAAGTGCTCGAGCCAGCCCTCGCGGTAGCAATGGTTGTAGGTGCCGGGCCACACGCCGAATTTCTCGAGGTCGTCGCCCATGGCTGCGAAACCGGTCGGATGCGTGCTGGCGGCCGCCCGCAGAAAATCGACCGTCTCGTTGACGCTGCGAAAGGGAATCAGATAGCGAAGACTTTTCAATCCGGGCAGCACCTTGACGGTGTAGCCCAAGTCTTCGGCGAGACGGTAGCCGTAAAGCTGATCGAGCTCGAAGCCGGCGCCGAGGAAGTGATTGTCGTCTACAAGCGTGTATTCGACGCCTGCGGGCGCGAGACACGACGGAATCTGTGGCTCCCAGACGCGCTCAGCGATCCAGGCCCCGCGCGGACGCGCCTTGAAATGCTTTTCGACGTAGTCGGCGAGCCGCGTGATCTGTTCGTGGCGGTCTTCGGGCGGTATCGTGACAAGGATCGGTTCGTAAAATCCCCCGCCAACGATTTCCACCTGCCCCGCTGCTACGAGCGCACGCAGACGGTCGAAATACTCGGGATGTTTCGCCTCAAGCCATTCGAGCAACGGGCCGGAGTAATGCAGCCCCAGGCGGATCGATGGATGGCGCGCGAGCACTTCGACGAAAGGCGAATAGGAATCCGTGTAGGCGCGTTCGAGCACGTCGTCGAAATTTCCGACGGGCTGGTGCGCGTGGATCAGAAGGACGAGTTCAAACTTGGCCACCGGCGAGCCTCGGGCCTGCCCAACAGGATAACCCGATTCCGAAGATGTTCGCACACCCAGATTTGAATGGATGTGATCAGCAAATTGCGAAGCGCGTGGCCGAAGCGCCTGCGAATTGCGAAAGGCGTTCACTCAGTCGCACCAGCGCCGATTCGATGGCGGCAACCGGCGCGCTGGCAGGCGCATAGATCACCGCCAGCACAGCCTGCGCGGATTCTGTGATCATACTGCGCGTGGAATCGCTAATCGGGCTGCCGAACGGGCCGTCAGCGTCGGCGAGGATAGGTCTACCCGCGAGGTGCCATGTTCGCTTGCCGATGCCTTCATAGGTTTCGCCGGGCGCTCCCTCGCGGAATACGATGGGCGGGTGGAGACGCGAACGGTCGTAGCAGCCATAGGGCCACCCGGTCTCGATCGAACCGAGATTGCCGATATCGACCACGTTCAGCACGCGATACAGTCCTTTGCCTTGGACCACGCGGCGCAGCAGCGCCTCCGACGACGGGCGATATTTCGACGGGTCCACGCCCCAAGCGCGAAACATGGCGCGGACGGCGCGCGTCGGCTGCGCCTCCGCGAGCGTCTCGACTGTGAATTCCCACCGCTTCTGCTCGCACACCTCATCCATGAGCCGCGCAAGGGCGGCATCGGCGGGCGTGACGCGCACGTTGTCAGCCTCGAGTACGCCGAGCCGTGCGTCCGGCAGTTCGATCTTGATTTCCATGTCTGCCTGTCGGCGGGCTGCTATGATCGCCTCGTTCTCGATGCAAGGCGCGGTGCCTGGTGCCGCCGCGGAAAATTCTACAGGGAATCGCATAGGCGCGATGGACCAAAAGGACGGGCTCCCAGGTCGACGGCGAGTCGAGCCTGGGAAATCGGGCGGGCTCCCAGGTCGACGGCAAGTCGAGCCTGGGAAAATTGACCCATTCGAGCGCGGCTTGGCGCACTTCAACGCGGGCGAATTCTTCGAGGCGCACGAAGCTTGGGAAGAGCTTTGGTTGCGCGCGCTCAAGCCGGAGAAAACGTTTCTGCAAGGCATCATCCAGATTGCGGCGGCGTTCCATCACTACGTGCGCGGGAATTTGAGCGGCGCGGAGTCGCTGCTCGCGGCGGGCCTGACCAAGCTCGAGCAATGTCCGAGCGCCTATCGCAGTGTGAACATGGCGCAGCTCCGCAGTGATGCGCGGAAGTGGGCTGCGCGGCTGACGAGCTCCAGCGAATGCGGACAACGGAGACCCCCGAAAATACCCCGGATGCGGCGATCGAAAAAGACGCATGCAAAAGAAAAAGCGGCGGATGAAACGATCCGCCGCTTCAAAAAACCGCTGAAATCGCGTTAGACCTTCTTGTAGTACTCCGCGTTGATTTTGGTGTACTCGGCCCACTTCTCCGGCAGATCTTCTAGGGCGAAGATGGCCGTCACGGGGCAGACGGGAACGCAGGCGCCGCAGTCGATGCACTCGTCGGGGTTGATGAAGAGTTGCTTGGCAGCCTCGAACTCGTTCTCGTCCTTGCGCGGGTGGATACAATCGACGGGGCAAACGTCCACGCAGGCGGTATCCTTGGTTCCGATGCACGGCTCGGCAATCACGTAAGCCATTCTTGCTCTCTCCCGATAAGGACCAAATTAAAGTGCTTGCGCGAAAGTTTGCGCGCTCAACACAAGACAAATTTTTATATCACCAAAAAGAGGGTCACACAAGAAGTGTCATGCGGCCACTGGCGGCTGGCGGCGGGTCACATCAGACGAAAAGAGCGCGGCCCGTCCATCCTGGCCGCGCTCTTTTTCGTCTTCAGATTTGCTCGGTTGTGACGCCCAGTTGTCTACGGTATCGTCGGCGTCGTAATCGGCAGGGTCTGCTGTTGGATTGTGCCGCCGAATATGCTGACGGTCACGTTGTCGGTTGACAGGTTGTCGTCCACCCACACCAGCAGCCCGCCATCGGCCTGATAGATAGCCGTTGCGAGCTCGAACGGGTTGTAGCTGATGGCCGGAGGCGGAGTCGGATTCGGCGGCTGTGGCGTAATCGTCAGCGGCGATGGCGTGTACCTGCCCGGGTTCCCCGCATCCGCTGATGGTGTCATAGAGAATGTGGCGTTGGAGATCGTCGCCGTCTTGCCGAAGATCCCAAACGGATCACTGATCAGCCCCGGGGCACTTGAAAATGGCGTGGCGCCCTGGCCGACGAAGTCGAATTCGAAACCGTTCCCGGTCGGCGTAATGCTGGTGAAGTCCTGAGCTCCGAAGGCGTAGTCGCCGGTGAACTTGGCGGAAGACGTGCTCGTTTGCGGGACCAGGAATCCGACACCATCGAGCGTTGAATCCAGGTCCACAAGCAACGCACCGCCCAGGTCAGTGGCTGTGTTGTTCGGGTCATTGATGTTGATCTTGGTGTCGACCATGTACACGCCGAGGAAGCTCACGGACTGCAGGGCGGTGGGAGTGACCGTCATGCTCCCATAGCCATTTCCAGCAATGGTGTACGTACCTGCGACCGAGGCTGCCGCCGGCGGGACCGACGCCAGCGAACCGTTCTCATTCTCATCCGCGATTGCGCTGAAGTCGGCGGGCGATGCTCCCGTGTTGCTGGTAGTGAGCTGGCCGGCCGCGGCCCAGAGGATGCCGCCGGAGCTGTTGAAGCCGTAGCAGTTGCTTTCGATCGCGAATACGGACGAGCCGAGCGACGCATTCGAGAACGGCCCGGCGCCCTGACCGTATGCCGAGCCGACGGCAGAATCGGTGGTGTCTACGATGATGAGTCGCAGCACCTCGGCTCCGACGACGTAGTAATTGAGGGCGGCTCCGAAGCTCGCGGACGTAACGCTGCCGCGACCGAAGGCATCTGGCGCCGAGATCGTGCCGGAAAAGGGATTCCCGAGACTCGGAGAGCCAGCTTCCGTATTGTCAGTGTCAGCCGTGCCGTTCTGCAGGTTCAGGCCGCTGATCGTGAACACGCCTCCTGCGACCTTTGGATTGAACTTCTTATCCACGCCGGTAATAGCGAACGAAAAGTTGCCGCTGGGTGCCGTAAGCGTTTGAAGGTCCATGCTCCCGCTGGATGTGGCGCTGCCATCGAACTGCATGACAAGAGCATGCTTGTTGTTCACAAATTGCACACCCAGTGTTTCAGTGCCCTTTACACCGAGATTGGAGTTGTTGGTAATCAGCGTAAGGGTTCCCTGACCGTTAGAATTAATGGACAGAGTTCCGCCGGTAATCGAATCCCCCTGGGGTTGTGGGGAAGTGAACCCGGCGACACCGCTTCCGTCGTTGTAGTCCTGCTCGCCGCCAGTGACGGCGCCGGTGGTGAAGTCGATCGTGACGGCCCCGGCGAGCGCGTAGAAATTCGGCACGCCCGCTTTTTGGTTGAGTTCTTCCAGGCCGTTTAGGTCGAAAATAAACGTCTCCGGGCTCGGAGCCAAGATCGTCACGCTGACGGGTGTCGAGCTGATCTTGTCGTTGGTCACCGACGTGGCTGTGATTGTTACCGTGTTGCCGGCCGGAACCGCCGGTGGCGCCGTGTATGTGACATTTGCGCCGCTGGCCGACTGCGGAGGAACGAAAGAACCGCACGCATTGACCGGAGTGCAACTCCAGGTTACGCCGCCGTTCTTCTTGTCATTGGAAACCGTCGCCACAATGGTGGCCGTTCCTTTGGTTTCCATCTTTGCCGGCGGCGCCGTGGATATCACAACTTTGATTTCTCCGGCTCCCGGCGTGCCGCTGCAACCCTCGCAGCCGTTAAGGCCCGCCACCGACGCGATGCTCGCAAACATCAGGACCATCCAAAGCGTTCTGCGGTTCATCGCCAGATTCCTTTCTCGGCGGAGGCCTGGATCCCGCTCTCGCGTTCCTGCGGCGTTATGATTGCGCCGCGCTCATCTCGGATGGGATAGATTTCGTTGCCGACTTTCACGGTACGAACGAGGAAGACTTCCTTCCCGTTGATCGTCTTCATCACGCCAGTGACGGCGACCCAATTCCCCTCTTGCACTGAAAGGGCGCCCTTGCCGGCGAACGGAAACATGCCGAGACTCGCATCGACCGTGCCGGAAGAAGTCGTCACGAGGAGATGGGCGCCCAGGATCATCCCGGCAGCAGGTTTTGAAAGCACGCTCGAAACCGTGCCGTCAATTGTGGTTTCCTTGGTGACGTCGTACGCGAAAGGCCCAACAGGCCTCGCTGCAACTGACGCCGTTTGCGCGCTAGCCGGAATTGCGAGGAATACCGCGGCCAAGAGGGTCAACGACCCTAGTCCGAATGGAGGTCGCCTCATCGTGCATCTCCCCAGTTGAATTTCATTTCCCAAGTGCTCGGGCGAGGTTGAAAGGGCCATTCCCGAATCGTGGGCGCCGAGCGAATAGAAGTTAACACAGTGGAGGGTAGAAAGTTGCAAACAACAGAGGTGTTTTCCAGAACTGCAAGGATTTCTTGAGCCGAAGTCGCGGTTTCGCCGCGACTCAGCCCAGCCGCCCACCTGACACGATTGGCTGCACCACAGCCTCGCACATTAGCAATCTGTAATGCGATGCCGAAGGACGTGCGACCGTCCCATCCCCTATAGGGTGTCCCCGATCGCCCCCGGGTCTGCTAAGGGAATCTTCGATCTGAGCAATCCGTGCCGTGACGGCGTTCTAATCCGTTACTGGTAGAAAGGCCACAAGTGAGCTGGCAAGTGGCCTAAACCGATAGAATTGTGCTACCGGGAGGTACGAGTTATGCGCACGCCATCGCGTCGGTGGATCCTTTTGGGGGTAATCGGGATGGCTGTTCTCGCAGCGGCTGTCGTCCCAAGGTCTCGGACGGCCGCGGCAACACCTGCTCTCGGAGCGGAACCCGGCGACCCGCCGCTGATTGACCTGCAGGGCTACAACGATCTCGTCGCCAAGTACCGCGGCAAAGCGCTGATGGTGAATTTCTGGGCGACATGGTGCCAGCCTTGCCACACCGAATACCCGACCATCGTCGAGCTTTCCAAGGAGTACGGCTCGCAAGGGTTGGCCGTCGTCGGTGTCACGCTCGATGAAGATACGGACATGAACCTCGTCCGGCATTTCCTTGCCACGAACCATCCTGATTTCCCGAACTACCGCCAGCGACCCGGAATCGACCCGGATGCGTTCTATCAGGGCGTCAATCCCGAGTGGCGCGGAACGATGCCACAAACAGACTTCTACGCTCGTGACGGGCACTTGGCGCGGTTTTTCGTCGGAGATAAGTCGCGCGATGCTTTCGTGCAGGCGATCCGCCTGATTCTTGCTGTCCCGCTAGGACAGGATCGCGGCGGTAGTCGGCCTGCAGTGGGAAACTAAGCTCGGTCTGCCACAAAGAAAAAAGCCCGGAGCCACGCTCCGGTCTTTTTTTCAGCGGTTCCTTCTACTCCCTATTGCGAAATGCTGACCGGCTTGGTCAGCTTAAAGTGGAGACGCGTTTCCGCGGGCAAAGAAATATCGCGCTTTCCCGTATAGGCAGCGCCGGCCGTTCCAGCGCCGCCGCCCGCGAGCGCTCCGATCGCTGCGCCCTTGCCGCCTCCGGCCAGTGCTCCAACGATTGCGCCGAAGGCCGCCCCGCCTCCTCCGCCTATCGCGGTCCGCTTGCCGCGCCCTTTGCCGGCCTCTTCGAACTCGGAGGCCTCAATCGAGTATTTTGCGCCGTTGACCGTGATTGAATCGAGGCTGAGTTGCAGTATCGCTCCGCCCTTCACGTGTCCAGCTGCTTGCGCCTGAACGATCGTGCCGCGCGCTTTTGTGCCTGAAGGGAGCACTTCGCGGCCGTTGATCGTCACGGGCTCCGCCAGAGACGCAGCGAAACTGTCACCGCTGTTGTTCGCCTTGGTGCTGATGCTCTGGTCGAGCGTGACGGTTAGAGTAGTGCCCGCCGCGATTTCGACGGGCGGCGGTGGCGCGGGTGCCGGCGGTGGTGCCGAAGCGGCATTGCCGCTCGAATTCCCGCCGGAACTCGTGCCGCTCGAAGAAGTGCCTGAATTGCTGCATCCGCAAAGCGCCACAAGCACGCCTGCCACTATCCATCGCGCGGTCGCTGGATTTCGCATCTTTTCTCCTCTTTTCGCGTATGAGATTGAACTGATGGCTGGGATGGCGACTCGCACTATGCTAGTCGCAATCGACGGCGATCTCAAGAAGGCTTCTTGCTGCGACCGCGCGAAAAGGACGCCGACGTCACAAGCTAGCTTCACGTCGCCTTGCCGCCGGGCTACATCGTCGTAGCAAGTGTGCTTAACACGGGGCAGAGAATCCAAAATCGCGTCAAGTCAAGGAGCTGCGTGCGGCACGAGCTGAAGCCAAGAGCAACTTGCAGCCGCCGTGGGCGTCTCGCGGCGGAGCATCAACTCGATTGCTCGGCTTGTCGATCGCGATCCTCATTTCGTCCGTAAGAGCAACATACCATCAGCGCAGCGACTGGAAATTGGACCGCATTAGATTTTCGTAAAGCTGACCTCAAGGCCAGACCCCAGCGTTTTGCCCAAGATCGCACTTTGCGCTCCTCACAGTGCTAATCTTGGTTTCGATGAGCAAATTCAGCCGTGAAGCTAGCGAAAGAATACTTCTTGGCGAAGCTTTGTCGCGGCACATGAGACGACTCGCTCCCACGTGAGATCGATGAATCTCTACAGCTTGCTTCAATACCTTCTGTTCCTGGCGATCATCACTGCTTTGGTGAAGCCCTTGGGCGGGTATATGGAGAGGGTTTTTTCAGGAAAGGGCACCATGCTCGATCGCCTGTGCCTTCCTGTAGAGCGCCTCGTTTATCGTGCTGCAGGAGTTGATCCCGCTCGACAGATGACTTTCGTCGAGTACGCGGCCTGCTTTGTGCTTTTCGGTCTGTCATCCACGCTGGCTCTGTATGCGATTGTTCGGTTCGAGAAGTTTCTCCCGTGGTTTTATTCGGCGTATCACACCACACCCCTGTCCCCGGATTTGGCCATGAATGTCGCGGTCAGCTTCTCCACGACTACCACATGGCAGGCCTATAGCGGCGAGACGACCATGAGCTATTTCAGTCAGATGGTCGGACTCTGCTCGCAGAATTTCCTGGCTGGTGCAGCGGGTTTGGCAGTTGGTGTGGCGTTCATTCGCGGTTTGGCCCGTGAAGTGTCTAGCACGCTCGGCAATTTCTGGGTGGATTTGACGCGCGCACTGCTTTGGGTCTTGTTGCCTGCAGCGCTGCTGGGAGCCCTATTGCTCGCCTGGCAGGGCGTTCCGATGAACTTTCATCCCTACGCTGTTGCGACGACGGTTGAGGGAGTGAAGCAGGTGATACCTCAGGGACCGGTGGCTGCGCTGGAAATTGTCAAAAATCTCGGCACCAATGGCGGCGGATTCTTTAATGCGAATGGCGCGCATCCCTACGAGAATCCGACACCGCTCTCGAATTTGCTAGAGATGCTGGCGGTCGCGCTTCTGCCGGCAGCGCTGACAAACACCTTCGGCCGTATGGTCGGCCAGCCGCGTCAAGGATGGCTTTTCTATTGGGTGATGGTCTTGCTCTTTGCCGGAGGATTGCTCCTCGTGCATCATCTTGAGCAAAGAGGAAATCCGCTGCTGCGCGGCGTCGATTTCCCACGCCATTCCGCCCAATCAGGCGGAAACATGGAGGGCAAGGAGGTCCGCTTCGGCATCGGCGGTACCACGCTGACGGCCGTCGTGACATCCAATACGGCCACAGGATCCACCAATGCGATGGACGACAGCTTTACGTCGACCGGCGGCATGGTCCTCCTAATCAACATGCTGCTCGGAGAAGTGATTTTCGGCGGGCTTGGCACCGGTCTTTACAGCATGGTGATGGCCGCTGCCATCGCAGTGTTTCTGGCAGGGCTTATGGTTGGCCGCACGCCCGTGTATCTGGGCAAGAAGATCGGACCGCCGGAGAACAAGATGATTCTGCTGTACGCGTTGGCCGCGCCGCTGGTGATCTTGGTGCTCACTGCGATCGCCGTGAGCTGCAAGGCTGGGCTCTCAGGCTTGACAGTAAACACTGGTCCGCACGGCCTGACTGCGATTCTCTTCACTTATACCACCTGTTTTGCAAATAACGGCCAGGCGTTCGCCAGTCTTGACGGGAACACTGTCTTTTACAACCTCACCACGGCTGTCGCGATGATGGCGGGCAGATTTGGCCTGGCGATTCCTGCTTTGGCGCTAGCGGGATTGTTTGCCCGCCAGCGCAAGGCTCCGATCTCCCTGGGAACGCTGCCGACTGATTCCGTTTCGTTCGGCGTGCTTCTGGCGGCCTGCTTGGTCACGATTACCGCATTGAGCTATCTACCAGTGCTGGCTCTCGGTCCGATACTGGAACGCTTGCTGTTTGGGACCTAGCTAGTTCCCGAACCGCATTGCCAGGACCTATCGAGTCTTTCCAAAAGGGAGAGCCCGAAACTGGAACGAATAGCCAAATCCAATAAAGTGGTCCACCGCTGCTGACGAAAGGCCGAAGCCGAAATGAAAATCGAGCTGCTGGTTGGGCCTGATCTTGAAGGATCCCCCGGAGTGCACGATGTGCTGCGGGCCTCCGCGTTGCGGGTATTCGCCGCCGTATTCCACGAAAGCGTCGAGCTTGGTGGTGATTTGCCGGTCAATCAGGAAACTCGCTTGGCCGGTGAGATTGCGTCTCGCGCCTTCGGTTGGCCACAAAAGCGAGAACATGCCAGCAGCGGTCCAATTCTTGGATATCGGATGCGACCAGGGCGCCAGGAACTGAGGGTCGTAGCCGTGGCTGGATATGATGTTCGCTCCAGTTGGAAGACTTAGCGCGACCACCAACGAGGCGTCGAAGCCTCCCGATGTCGCAAAAATCTGTTGCTTTACTCCCAGACTGAGGTCGCCCCACCCGGAGCCAAAGCCTCTTCCCGTGTTGAAGTTCTGAAAATAATCGGGCGCGCCGAATCGCAACTCCGTCTTTGAAGCCAGTCCAAAGCGGACCAGCGTTTCCGTAAAGTCAAAACCGCTCTGTCCCTGGTTTCCAGTCTCAGCAAATCCGTTTTCGAAGAGCAGATAGCCGCTGGGGACCACCGTGCTCGCGTCGGTGATAGCCGGCCGGTCCGTCGTAATCACGGGCTGCGTCATGCCGGGCATGTTCATTTGATCCTGAGCGTAGAGCGAGCCGGCACCCGCTAGAATTGAGCACAACAGCAAGCCTGCCATGACTGGTTTGTAAAGGAAACGAGGAATGCCAATCCAACTCACGACCGGACAGGATACAGTCGGGATTCGATTCGCTCCGTCCAATTGTCCGTCGTCAAGCTTTCTCAGCGCTGAGGAAGCGCTCGGCTTCAATGGCGGCCATGCAGCCGGAGCCCGCCGCTGTGATGGCTTGGCGGTAATGGTGGTCCTGCACGTCGCCCGCCGCGAACACTCCGGGCACATTCGTCTTCGGGCCATCATGCGTGATGATGTAGCCGTTTTCGTCCATGTTGATCTGGCCCTTGAAGACTTTGCTGTTGGGATCGTGGCCAATGGCGACGAAAACGCCGTGCGTGGGAATCACTTCACTTTGCTTGGTCTCCATGTTGCGCACAACGACGCTGTCCACCGACTTGTTCGCCACGTTTTGCACTTCGTCGATCACGTAAGGAGTCTTGAAGACGATCTTCGGATTTTGGCGTGCGCGGTCGAGCATGATTTTCGATGCGCGAAATTCGTTGCGGCGGTGAATCAATGTGACTTTGCTGGCGAATTTCGTGAGGAACGTGGCCTCCTCCATCGCAGTGTCGCCTCCGCCCACCACAATAATTTCGCGATTGCGGAAAAACGCGCCATCGCAGGTCGCGCAGGTAGAGACGCCGTAGCCGAGCAATAGCTTCTCCGATTCGATTCCCAGCATCCGCGCGGATGCGCCCGAAGCGATGATGAGCGTCGCGGTTTCGTAGGTCTCTTTGCTTGTCGAGATCTTGAACGGCCGCTTGCTCAGATCCACCGAAGTAACTGCGCCCGAGCGAAACTCGGCGCCGAATCGCTGCGCTTGCTTGCGTGTCCGCTCGATCAGCTCTGGGCCGAGGATGCCGTCGGTGAAGCCGGGGAAGTTCTCGACTTCCGTCGTAAGCGCCAGTTGCCCGCCGGGCTCGTAACCATCCAATACAATGGGTTTTAGGTCCGCCCGCGCCGCGTAGACCGCCGCCGTCAAGCCCGCACAACCGCTCCCGATGATGATGACCTTGTGCACTGATCTCTCCTGAATGTGTGAAATGATTGGATTCCTACGGACGGCGACGCGTTTCAGCGCCGATCGCGAATTATAGCAATCCTCTCCTTGGGTCGCTATCGTGTCGTGCGACCCGATTCGGCCGCGGCCTTGCGTACCTGCTGCGCTGGCGGCATAATCCCCGCCGCACAAAAGGGCTCCCAGGTCGGCGCATATCCGGGCTCCCGAGGCCTCGGCAACAGGCGCTCGGGAGATCAACGAGCCTGGCTGGGAGATCGGACGCCCATGCTGAAGCCCGCGACACTTTTTCAACTTCTCGGCGAGTTTATCGTGCTGTTGCTCGGAGCTCTGTTGATTGTGCTCGCGTTTTCAGGCCGCGTGGGATTGCCGGGCCGGCCGCTGGCGCTCACGCTGCTGGGCGTTGTGCTGGTTTACTGGGGAATTCGCGCGTCGTTGCGACGCGAACCGGACGCGCATCCGCAACAGGCGCACATTCGCGCGGGGTCACTCGTCTTGGTCGGTCTCTTGGTGCTGGTGATTCCGCTGCTTCCGGTCCGGTACGCAGATCGGCTGCTGGAGCTCGCCGGCGGCGTCTTGGTGCTAAGAGGGATTCTCGGCGGCGTGCTGTTGCTGCGCCGCGCGTGAAACAAAGAAGTCTCGATCGCCGTTCGCTCATCTTCGACCCAAGGAGAGGATCATGCTCAAAGAATTCAAGGAATTCGCAATGCGCGGCAACGTGCTCGATATGGCCGTCGGCATCATCATCGGCACCGCGTTCGGCAGGATCATCACTTCGCTTGTGAACGACATCATCATGCCGCCCATCGGCCTGCTGCTGGGAAAGGTGGATTTCTCCGGCCTGTTCCTCAACATTTCGGGAAAATCTTACGACACGCTGGCGGCGGCCAAAGCGGCGGGAGCTGCGACGATCAATTACGGCACGTTCTTGAACACGGTGATCGACTTCCTAATCGTCGCCTTCGTGATTTTCCTGCTGGTCCGGCAGATCAATCGCTGGAACAAGCCCGCGCCGGCAGCCGCCCCAACGACGAAAGAGTGCCCGTATTGCGTGTCGTCGATTCCGATCAAGGCGACGCGCTGCCCGAACTGCACATCGCAGGTGGCTGCCGCCTAAATCGCGCGACCGTGTTGGAACGGGGCGAGCGTACGATCCCGCTACGCTGTCGTTTTCTTCGCTTCGCCGCGGAATTCGCGTGCGCAGTCGTCGCACGGGCACATCTCGCGCAGCGCGTCGAACGAGAAAATGCCCGTCGCGTGCGCGTCGGAAAATTCGATCTGGATCGCGTAGTTGCCGACTGCTTTCGCGGCGCGCGCCTTCACGCGCTCCTTATACATCGGCAGCACCACCGTGCCCGGCTTTTCCTGAGATTTTCGCAGACGCTCATCGTTGCAGGTCGCGCAGGGGCAGTGGTCGCGCAGGTAGGGGAAATCGTAGCGGCTAGTGTGCCCGTCGGACCATGTGATCGCCACGCCCTCGCCGGTCGAAACGTACACCTTCACATCGACGGGATTCTTGCGCGCGTCGTGCGGTATCGGCATGTCGCGATCATTTTAGCAGAGTGAATAGCGCGGACTCACCCGCGGCCAGCTTCGCCACGAACGGAGACGGTGCTTGCGGCGAAGCAGCGCCCCATGGATACTGGAGCAGAGTTCAGGAGGCCCCTGTGAAATTCGAGAAGCCCGAAAAGATCGATGCCGCGCTGGTCCAACAGATTTTCATCGAGTGTCTAGCGCTGCTCGGCGTTATTGCCCTTGCTGGTACGCTGGCGCTGGCGTTTCGTCTATTTGAAGGCAAATGGTAATGCGTTGCCTCTAGCGACGGAGAGGTTTTCATGTCCGACGCCTACCTGCTCAAAACCGAGCCCTCCGAGTATTCTTTCGAAAACTTGCAGCGCGACGGCATTACGCTCTGGGACGGCGTCTCGAATCCCGCCGCACTGAAGAATCTGCGCGAGATGAAGCCGGGTACGCACCTCGTCATCTACGAAACGGGCGACGTGAAGAGCGCCGTCGGCACGGCAACGGTGGTTTCGGTGGATGCGTCGGACCCGAAAGATCCCGCCGTGAAGATAAAAGCCGGGAAGCCTCTCGCCAAGCCCATCACTCTCGCGGAAATCAAAGCCCACAAACTCTTCGTCGGCTCGCCTCTCGTCCGCCAGGGCCGCCTCTCCGTCGTCCCTCTCACCGCCGCGCAGCACAAATTCCTCGCTGGCTCCCGATCTCTTCGGCTGGCCAGCCAGAGACCCTGACGCAATCCTCGCGCGAAGATGATCTCTTTCCGTCGCCAGTTTTTGTGGCATACTCCCGCGCATGAAGGGACACCCGAAAGTCATCGACGAACTGAACAAGGCGCTCCGAGAAGAACTCACCGCGATCAACCAGTATTTTCTGCACGCCGAAATGTGTGAGAACTGGGGCTATCGCAAACTTTCCGAATACATCAAGAAACAGTCGATCGGCGAGATGAAGCATGCCGAGGTGCTGCTGGAGCGCATCCTGTTTCTGGATGGCTCGCCCACGATGGAGCCGCTGAAACTCACGGTCGGATCGACGGTCCGCGACATGATCGAGGCCGATCTGAACCTCGAAGTCTCCGCGGTCGCGCAGTACAACACCGCTGTTCAGATCGCGACAGAGCAGAAGGACAACGGATCGCGCGATCTGCTGGTGGCGCTGCTGAAAGACGAAGAGGGCCACGTCGACTGGCTCGAAGCCCAGGTTCACCAGATGAAGGAGATGGGCTACGAGCGATACCTCACCATGCAGACAGGCGAGTTCGAGGAAGAATCCTAGCGGGAACCGCGTCCGTCTCTGGAAGCCCGCACAACAAGATCAAACTGACGCTCTTACCTGAGCCAGGCGCCCGTGCGCGAGATCGATCCGGCGGTCGGCGAGCGCACCGATCTCCGGTGCGTGCGTCACCATCAGAATGGTGTGGCCTTCGTCGTGGAGTTCCTGCATCAGCCGCAAGACCAATTTCTCATTCGCTTCGTCCAAATTCCCCGTCGGTTCGTCCGCCAGGAGAAGTCTTGGATGGTTGATCAGCGCGCGCGCCACGGCTACGCGCTGCTGCTCGCCGCCGGAAAGCTCTCCTGGCAAATGATCGACGCGGTCCGCTAGGCCGACACGCTCGAGTTCCGCTCGCGCCTCGGCTTCGTCCGTGGTGCTGTGAAAATACTGCGCGAGCATCACATTTTCGAGCGCGGTCAGATACGGCACGAGATGAAACTGTTGGAAGACGAAGCCGATTTTCTCCGCGCGGAAGCGTGTCAGCCCCGCCTCGTCGAGCCGCGCAACGTCGGTGCCGTCCACGATCGCCTGGCCCGAAGTCGGTGTGTCGAGCCCGCCGAGAATATTGATGAGCGTCGTCTTGCCGGAGCCCGACGGCCCCATGATCGCGATCCATTCGCCCGCATCGACGTTGAACGACACGCCGTCCAGCGCGCGCACGTTGCCGAATTCCTTGCGCAAATTGTCGATTTGTACGAGCGGCGTCACCTATTCGCCTCGCAGAATCACAGCCGGTTTCACTTTGCCCAGCAACCGCAGCGGCAGCGCCCCGGCCAGCGCTACGCCGACCATCAGCGCGATCGTCAGCGGAAACACGTCCCAACGTGGCGTGATCGACGCGCCAAACACGCGCTCGCCCATCCAGCGCGCCAGCACGACCCCGAATGCGCAGCCGATCAGCCCGCCCACCGCCCCGAGCACGCTTACCTCCGCCAGGAACAATGCCACGATTCGCGAAATTGATCCGCCGAGCGCCTTCATCAGCCCGACATTCTTCCGTCGCTCCATCGCCAGCGCCGCCATCGTCGCCAGCACGCATAGCGCGGTGAGGACTAGAATCAACAGCACCATCGACGCGATCAGCAGCCGCGTGCGGTCGAGCAAGTTGCCTTCGGCTTGCGTCACCGCGCGAATCGGCCGCACATCATAACCGGGAAGCCCTGCCGCCAGTTGCGAAACGTAGCGATCGAAGTTCGCCGTCGTCCCGCGGACGCTGATTTCCACGACCTCGATCTGCCCGTCCGCGCCGCCCAGTTGCGCCAGCTTCTGGGCCGCGGGGAGACTCACGAAAACTTGATTGTCTTCCGGTCCGCCCGCGTCAATTACGCCCGCCACACGAAGCTGCGCAGGCTGGCCAAGATAGTCCAGATTCAGTTGGCTGCCCGGCCCGAGCCCGAGTTGCCGCGCAACGTTCCGGCCGATCTGGCATTGTGCTTGATCCTCGCGCGCCGAAATCCAGCTGCCTTCGATCTTCCATGTCGGATTCAGCGCGCGCGTCTGATCGAGCCACGTCCCCGCTACGACAACCGGCGTCCCACCCGCGTGCGCGACAATATACAGGAACGGCGCGGCCGCGACGACATCGGGCGTCCGCGTCCGGTCGACTTGTTCGAGCACGGGCCTTTGATCCATGAGCGCCGGAGAACCCAAGACTTCCGAGGTTGAGCGGCTCGAATCGAAAACCTGGCTCGAGCCGGCGCGGGAAATAACGACATTCGCTCCCAGCGCGCGAAATTCCTGCGTGAGCTTCCGCTCGACATCGAACTGAAGATTCAGCAGCGCCGAGATCACGGTTGCCCCGCTGATGACGGCGACCTGCGCCACGGCCAGGCGTCCGCGGTTGCTTCGCAGCATCTTCCAAAGCAGGCGGCCGAACATTACTCGCCTCGCAGGATCGGCGCGGGATCAAAATGCGCGATCCGCCGTATGGGAATCAAGCCGCCCACGAGCGCGACCAGCGCAGCGAGGCCGAGAACGATCGGCAAAAGTACGAATTGGGGCGCCGTCGGCGTGCCGAAAACACTTGCACCCAGGAACCGCGCCAGGACCGTGCCGAATACGAATCCGACAGCCCCGCCCATTAGCGCGAGCGTCAGATGCTCGGTCAGGAACAGCGTGGTGACCGCCGTGTTGGTGGCGCCGATCGCTTTCATCACTCCGATCTCGACGCGCCTCTCAAGGACCGCCGCTGCAGAAGTCGCCGCCACGGCCAGTGCAGCCGCAACGAACGCCGCGATCGTCACGATCCACAGCAGAGTGCTGACGTGCGAAAGAATCCGGCCTTCGGAGTCGGCCACGCGGCGGATCGCGCGGACATTCGTTCCCGGCAATGCGTGCTCGATCTGGTAGCTGATCGACGAAATGTACGGCGAGCAGAACCACTGGTCGTATTCGGTTGGCGTGAGTGATTTTGGATCGCGCTCCGCGAGCGTGTCCGCAGGCTTCGTCAGGGCGCTGACGTACAGTTGGCGAAACTGACCGGGATGTTTCGAGATTGCTTGTGCGATAGAAAGGGGAACAAAAATGGCGTCATCTTCCGCCCCGCCCGTCGAGGCTATTCCAGTCACGGTCAAGGGTCCTAATTTGTCCGATCGGCCGGGTGCGTTCAAATAAACCGTAGCACCGCCGGGAATGAGCGCAGCATTCCGCCGAGCCAAATTCGCACCGATGACGCATTCTTTCGCGCCGTCTTGGAACCAACGGCCTTGAACCTTCCAAAAGGGGTGCGTCGAGCTCAAGCCGGTCTTGAACTTTGTACCGTCCGGCACGGAAACTTCGTGTTCATACCACGTGCCGATCACCGTAACGGGAAGCGGCGGCGGAGGATTGCTGACGAGAATGGCCTGACCGATGATTGAGATCGCCCGACGGTCTGGTTGCGTCAATTCAGCGGGCACATCGAGAAACGGGGTGAAACCGAGAATATTGTGCCGCCAGAAGATCGTCTTGAGCTTGCCGAGATCGGCTTCGTTCAGATAAGCGCCTTCATCGACCGGCCGGTAATCGACGCCGCCGATTTCGAGCGGCAGCGTGTCCGATTGCGGCGTGACCAGCAGATTCGCTCCGAGGCTGCGGAACTCGCGCGCCATGCGATCGCCGACCTCGAGTGCCACGGTGAGTGTCGCTGTCGCTACCGCCATGCCGACCGCGAGCGCCGCTGCGGTCAACAGCTTTCTTCTCGGATTGCGGATGAACGATTGGCCGACGAGACGCGCGAACATCTTAGGACTTGTGAACCGTAGCGGCCGATTCGCTGAACGCGGAAAGATCGACGATTACCGCACCGTCCCGCACCGCCGATTTCACCGGAACAGGATTGCAGCCGCCCTTTTCGCCGATCGACGGAATGTAGATTGTTGCGCCGCAGTTGCGGCACACCACGTTTTGTCCCTGCTGGCGGTAGCCGGACCAGCCGCAAATCTGGCAGGCGTCGAGCGCCACAGCGTAGTTGCCGTTGGTCTGGTGGATCACGAGAAAGCGCAGCGCGCTGCTGCCGACGTTGACTATGTAGAAATGCAGACTCGAATCCGTCAGTTCGGAAAGCGGAATGCGGACGTGATTGTCTTCGGCGGTCAGCATCTTGGCCGGCACGGGCGCGGCCATCGCTCGCGAGTAGGCGAATTCGGCAGCCAGAGAAACGATCACAAGCACGCATAGAATCGCCGCCGCAAAACTCCAGCGCCGCTGCCGGCGGAATTCCCATTCGCGCATCCGGCGTTCCGCGGAATTCAGCGTCGCGTCCTCCGGCGGGCGGCGCGCGCCAAACCACTCGCGCATCACCACAAGCGCTGCCGCGCCCAGGATCACCGCGAAGAAGAAGACTTCGTTGCGCACGATCGGGCCGATGGTGGCCATCTCGGCCTTGCTCGACCAGATCCACTGCGCTTCGCTCAATTCATGCACGCCAGTCAGCGCAAGCTGGAACGCGACAACCATCAGAATCACGCTCGTCGCGGCAAAAAAGCGGTGCAGGGGGATGCGCAGCGTTCCTTCGAAGAAAAAAAAGCCCACTGCCATGGCAATCGCAATGCCGAGCAGCGTTCCGATCCAGATCTGCACCCCCGAACTCGAAAGTTCCACGGCGCGCAGGATTAGCACCAGTTCCGCGCCCTCGCGCACCACCATCAGGAAGACGAACGCGCTGATGCCCAGCCCCGCGGCGAGCGTCGTTTTCTGCGCGTACGTCTCGACGCGTTCCTCGATGTGCTTTCGCAGGCTCCGCGCCACATGGTTCATCCACACGATCATCGTGATCACCAGCACGGAGGCGACCAGCATGAGGAGTCCCTCGAATCCGTCCTCGCTGATGGCTAGACGCTGCAGAAGCAGGGCAGCGCCGAAACTGGCGGCGCAAGCGGCGGCGACGCCTCCCCACGCGTAACTCCTGAGCGCGCGACGACCGCTGCGGTTCAGATAGACGAGTACAATGCCGACGACAAGCGCGGCTTCAACGCCTTCGCGCAACGCGACTAGGAGGGCCGAGATCATGAACGCGCTAGTTGCAAACAGTTGTCAACTAGAGAGATCACTTTATCCCCGTGTCTGAGACAATGCAAGTATATTCAAGCGACTCCGCGGTGAGGGTACATTCCCGGTAAAATGCGCATCTCAAAGCTGATGGCTTATCCGACTTATCCGGGCCGTGCACCGGGGGCTCTGCGAGGCTGGGCGCTCGGGCTCTCGACAGCATCACTTGCAGCAGCTCTGCTGCTTCCCGCGCGAGCGCAGTCGCCGGGCGCCGGGCCGAACCCGGCCGAAAAAGCGCGCGCCTTCAAAGCCGACGCTAAAAAGGCGAAGGCGGCGTATCAGCAGGGAATGCGGGCGGAGAAGGCACAGGATTGGTCTGCTGCGTACTCCGCGTATTCCGATGCCGTAAGCTGGGCGCCCAGCGATTCCGAATACTCGCTCCGCCGCGAGGTCGCGCGAAGCCAGTTGGTGCAGACGAAAGTGGATGCGGCCGAGCGGGATGCGATTTCGGGCCGCTTCGATGATGCGAAAAAGGAATTGCTCAGCGCGAGCGGCCTGGATCCGTCGAATCGAGTCGTGCGCGAACGCCTGCTGGAAATGCTTGCAGCGGAGCCGGACCGAGGCACCAAGCTCGTGTCGCCGGATATCGGAGGGGAAGTCCACCTCGACTACCAGCCGGGTACGCAAAGCATTGACTATCGCGGCGATGCGCAAGGGGCCTACGACGAGCTGGCGCGAAGATTCGGCGTGGAGGCAGCTTTCGACGTCGACCTTCGTCCGCGGGCCGTTCGGTTTCGCATCGACGACGTCGATTTCCCCACGGCGGCGCGGCTGCTCGGCGACATGACGGGCACCTTCTGGCGCCCGCTCACGCGCAAGATATTTTTCGTGGCCGAAAATACAGTGCAGAAGCGGAAGGATTACGACGCGTCCGTGGTGCGCACTGTGCTGCTTCCCGCCTCGGAGACGCCCGATCAGATGACGGAGATTCTGCGGACGGTGCGGGAAATCACGGGGATCACGCGCTCCGATCTGGACATGCGCAGCCGCACTCTCACGCTGCGCGCCTCGCCGCAGGCCGTGGCCGTGGCGACGGACTTGATCGATGGACTCGAACGGCCCCGCGGCGAACTCATTCTCGAAATGGAAGTGCTGGAGGTGGATCGCAGTTACGCGCGCCAGCTCGGCATCCTGCCCCCACAGTCGAGCACGATCACGACGTTGACGCCCGCACAGTTGCAGGACATTCAGCAGAACGGCACCGCGGGAATCGTCGACGTGATCACCCAGATTTTCGGATCGTCGGGCGTGCCTCCCATCGTCGCGTTCGGAGGCGGCAAGACCACGTTCTTCGCCACTATGCCCGGCGCGGCCGCGAATTTCGCCGAGATGCTGTCGCTCGTAAAGCAGGGACGACGCATTCTCTTGCGCGCGCAGGATGGCGAGCCGGCTACTTTCTTCGTGGGCGATCGGGTTCCCGTGTCGTTGGCCAATTTTGCGGCAAGTTTCCTGCCCGGAACGCTTGGTGGCGGCACCGCCAGTAGTACGAGCAGCCTGATCAGCCCCATCACGAACTATCCGACCGGCAATTCGCCGCAGTTCATCACTACCGCGATCTTGCGCTCGGACAGCACCGTGCACGATTTGATGGTCGCGAACTCAGCAGACGGCACAGTATCGGTGCTGCTCGGCAATAGCGATACGAATGGCAACGCTGACGGCACCTTCGCGACGCAGGTCACCTATCCCGTCGGCACGGATCCCGTCTGGATCGCCACGGGAGAGTTCGACAACGGCGCGACCAACGTCAATGCCAATGACTTCATCGATATGGCCGTGGCAAACGAGGGCTCGAACACGATTTCGATTCTGCTCGGCAATGGCGACGGCACATTTCAGACGCAATCGCCGCCTCCGCCGTTGAAAACGGGAAACAAACCCGTCTCCGTGGTCGCCGCAGACTTTCACAATCTCACGGGAACCGGCGCACTCGATCTGGCTGTGGCCAATCAGACTGACAACACAGTCTCAATCTTCCAGGGCAACGGCAATGGCACGTTTCAGACGCCGACGCTGCTGGCGCTTCCGGCTGGCTTCGAGCCTACCAGCTTGGCCACGGCTCAGTTCACGGGGAGCGGAAACACGGACCTGGTGGTTTCCGAACAATCCCTTGTTGCCGGTAACAGCGGGATCGTAGCGGTCTTTCTCGGGAACGGCGACGGCACGTTCAAACCGGTTACGACTTATATAGTCGGGAATGCGCCCGCATTTGTCACAACCGGAGACTTCAACGGCGACGGCATCCTCGACCTCGCAGTTGCCAATAGCGGCGCGCCGTCGTCGACTGTATCGGGAAATAGCGTCTCGATTCTTCTCGGAAACGCTGTATCCGGCCAGCCGACCGTCGGAGCCGGCACCTTCGGCACGCCAACGAACATCGCGGCCGGCACTGAGCCAAGCTCGATTGCGGTTGCTGACTACGATCTCGACGGCACCGCCGACTTGGCGGTCGCGGACAAGGCAGACAACGCGGTCACGATCCTGTTGAACGCCGGCAACAACACATTCACGGCTCTTCCCGAGATTGCCACCGGCACTGCGCCCGTCTCGATCGTAACCGCTGACTTCAACGCGGACGGCCGGCCGGACGTCGCCACCGCCGATAGCGGTGCGGCCGAGGCCACCGTGATTCTGAATTCAATTGCAATCTTTGGCTCGCCGCTCGCTTCCGCCACGACCCCGTTTCCGGGTGCGCAGTATATCGATGTAGGCCTGAAAGTGAAGGCGACCCCGCGCATTCACGCGGACGGCGACGTGACCCTGCAGCTCAGTTTCGAGCTCAGCAGCCTGACGAACCAGAACTTCAACTCCATTCCTGTGATCAGCACGAATACGGTCGAGCAGACCGTACGCGTGAAGCAAAATGAGACCGCCGTGCTCGCAGGCATGATGCAAGCGCAGCTCACAAATGCGATCGAGGGCAATCCCGGAATCGTCAGCGTTCCCGGCGTCGGGTTGTTCGATCAGAATCAGAACAGGCAGCTACAAGATAGCGAGCTGTTGATTCTCGTCACGCCGCGCATGGTGCGTCTCGCGCCGAAGCAGAATCGCGTGATCTACGCGGGGCAGGGCGCTCTGGAGGGCGGAGCAGGCGCGACCGGCCCCGGTGTCGTCATCCCGCCGCAAGAGCAGCCACCCGCCGAACAAGCGCCTGCACCGCCGCCCGCGGAGCAGCCGGCCCCACCACCGCCCGCCGGGCAGCCGCCGGCGGAGCAACCGCCGGGTGCCGGTCAAGCCCCGCCCGAGCAGCCCGGGGAACAGCCCCCGCCACGAGAGCCTTCAGAGCGTCCGGAGCGGTAAGTTACGGTGATGTTTCGAGAACGACGAGCGGCTGGTACGTTCGCGGCACAATGGCTTCCGCAATCGCTACCAGGTGTCCCTGCTGATTGAAGACGCGTAAGCGCGACGGTTGCCACTCACCGGAATCGAGCCGAGCGGGCGCACCCTGCGCGGCCGTCACTTGCCCCGGTTGAATCTGCGAAAGCGGGAGATTGAACTTCGCCCCGTGCCGGACGCGCTTTTCGACAATCGGCAGCACGGTCGCGCGCGGGAGTTCGGGCAGGAGGTTTTCGAGCCGGATCAGGCGCGCTGCCATCTTTCCCGCTTTGGCGTCTTCAGCGAGTTCCGCAAGCGGCACAGCGTGGTCCAGCGTAAACTCGCCCACCGCTGTGCGGACGATTTCCGCGAGATGCGCTCCCGCGCCGTGCAGCTTGCCGAGATCGTTGGCGAGCGACCGGATGTACGTTCCCGCGCCGCATTCGACCACGAACCGCGCGAGCGAACCTTCCACTCCCGTCAGGCGGAATTCGTACACGTCCACTTCCACGGGTTCGAGCTTCACGGGCTTGTGTTTGCGCGCCAGTTCGTGCGCGGGACGGCCGTGGATCTTTTTCGCCGAAAATGACGGCGGCGTTTGCTCGATTCGGCCGATAAATTTGTCCGCGAGCGCTTGGACTTGCGCGGCGTCGAGCGTCGGCGCCAAATCCGGGCCAAGCGGCTCGCCGTCGGCGTCATAGGTGTCCGTCGCAATACCAAAGCGCACCGCACAGGTGTAGCGCTTGCGCCGGCCCGCGTAGAACCGCGCGAGCCGCGTGGCGCGCCCGAGCGCCAACACCAACACGCCGGTCGCGAGCGGATCGAGCGTGCCGAGGTGGCCGATCTGCCGGAAGCCGACGAGGCGGCGCACCGCTTCGACCACGTCGTGCGACGTCTTTCCGCGCGGCTTGTCGACGACGAGAATTCCGTCGAACGGAGGAGGCTGTGGTTTCCGAGACATTTCGATTCGTAGCGCCGGATTTTAACCGGCCAATTCCTAGGGCAGCGCGCCCCGCTACGATTTCTCCGGTTGTTTCACCCTCTGCAGAAGGTCGTCAATGCGTTTGCCGTAGTCTTCCGATTGGTCGATGACGAAAAGAATCTCAGGCGCGCGCCGCAGTTGCAGCCGCTCGACCAGCTCGTGGCGAATGAAGCCCGCCGCCGCGTGCAAGCCGTCGAGCGCGGCCGCTCGCTCTTCGTCGCTGCCTTCGAGTTGGACAAAGACACGCACCGTACGCATGCCCGGCGCGACGCGGACCTCCGTCACATTGAGCGGCAAGGCCAGCCGTGGATCTTTCAATTCGCCGGCCAGCATCATGCTGACTTCGTGGCGAATTTCCTCCGCGATCCTCTCCGGGCGATGTCCTCCAACCGTCATTCCTCATCCTCGAAATAGTCGATTTGCTGCGAGACGAGATCGCGGCCGAGCACCCGCTCCGATTCGTGTGCGATGGCCTGGAGCGATTCCTCCAGATGCTTTCCGTCCCCTGAAATGCTGACCACGCCCACGCGCGACCGCTGCCACAGCTCCTGATGCTCGAGCTCCGCCACTGCCACGTTGAAATTCGCCCGTAGGCGGTCCTTCAGGCTGCGCAGCACCTGCCGCTTGTCTTTCAGAGACCGCGCGTCAGGAATGTGAATTTCCAGCGTGAGGAGGCCGATCGGCATTTGCGGCTCCCGCGATTTCCGGGGCTTGAGAAGCTTTTCAGATCAACCGCGCCGCGCTTCGGCGGCGTCGCGCGCGCCGCGATCCGCGACGGACACGGCTTCGAGTGCCGCCGTCTTCTCGATCTTGAAGCATTCGAGGACGTCGCCCACTTTCACGTCGTTGAAATTCGAGATTCCGGCTCCACACTCGTATCCGCCGCGCACTTCGTTGACGTCTTCCTTGAAGCGCCGCAGCGAAATTAGTTTGCCCGTGTAGATCACGACGTTGTCGCGCAGCACGCGCACGTCCGCGTCGCGCTTCAGCAGACCGTCTTGCACGAAGCATCCGGCGATCATGCCCGCGCCCTTGATGCGGAACGTGTCGCGCACCTCGGCGCGGCCCAGATACGTTTCCTTGATGACCGGCGCGAGCAGACCGGAGACGGCCTTCTTCAGCTCGTCGAGCAGCTCGTAAATAATCGTGTGCATGCGGATGTCGACGCCCTCGCGCTGTGCGAGTTCGGTCGCCTTGCGCTCCGGCCGCACGTTGAATGCGACGATGATGGCGTTCGAGGCTGAGGCGAGGATCACGTCCGATTCCGTGACCGCGCCCACGCTCGCTTGAATCACTTCCACCTTCACCTGGTCGTTCGAGATCTTTGGCAGCATTTCGCTGAGCACTTCGACCGAACCCTGCACGTCCGCCTTGATTACGACGGGCAGCTCTTTCACCTCGCCCGCGCGAAGCTGTTCGTGCAGTTGGTCCAGCGTCAGGCGGCCGGAAGAAGCGGTCTTCGCGAGCGATGCCTCGCGCTGCTTCGCTTGGCGGTATTCCACGATGTGGCGCGCCTTGGCTTCGTCGGCCACTTGGAACTGATCGCCCGCCTCGGGCACTCCTTGCAACCCGAGCACCTCGACGGGCGTGGCTGGGGCGGCCTCGCGGATCGTTTGCCCGCGATCGTTAAACATGGCGCGAACCTTGCCGTATACAGCGCCCACAACGAAGAAATCGCCCACGTGTAGCGTGCCGTTTTGCACCAGCACCGTTGCCACGGGCCCGCGGCCGCGGTCCATGCGCGATTCGAGAACCACGCCGCTGGCCGCCGCATCGGGATCGGCCTTCAGCTCGCGCAGGTCGCTCACGAGCAGGATCATTTCGAGCAGGCGCGGCAGATTTTGCTTCGTCTTGGCCGAGACTTCCACCATCACCGTGTCGCCGCCCCACTCCTCCGGCATCAGGTTGCGATCGGCGAGCTGGCGCTTCACGCGCTCCGGCTGCGCCTCCGGCTTATCGATCTTGTTGATCGCGACAACCATGGGCACGTTCGCGGCGCGAGCGTGCGCGATGGCTTCTTCGGTTTGCGGCATCACGCCGTCATCCGCGCTGACGACCAGCACGACGACGTCGGTGACTTTCGCGCCGCGCGCTCGCATACGCGTGAACGCCTCGTGGCCCGGCGTATCGATGAAGACGATGCGCCGGCCGTCAGCATGCACTTCGTACGCACCGATGTGCTGCGTGATTCCACCTGCTTCGCCTGCGGCCACTTCGGTCTCGCGGATCGCGTCGAGCAAGCTGGTCTTGCCGTGATCGACGTGGCCCATTACGGTGACCACTGGAGCGCGCGGCTGCAGATTTCCCTTGCGCTCTTCCTTGACCTTCTCTTCCTGAACGATCTGTTCTTCGAACGAAACCACGTTCACGATTCCGTTGAACGCTTCGGCAAGGCTCGTAGCCGTGGGCACGTCGAGCGCCTGATTGATGCTGGCGAAAACTCCGCGGTCGAGAAGAACTTTCAACAAGTCCTTGGCGCGGATATCCAGCTTCTCCGCGAGTTCGCGGACCGTGATGCCTTCCGTCACGGTCACGTCGCGCGGTTCGCGTTGAACCGGCGCGACAGGTTCCGCCGTTGCGGCGCGACCCGGACCAGCCCCCGCGCGCGAGCGGACCGGATGCAACCGGCGCTCGCCCTCCGCATATCGCTTCTCAATCGTCGGACGGCCCCGTGGCGCAGGGGGCTTGCGCGCATAAAGCGGCTTGCCAGGTTCGGCCTTGGGAATTGCTCCGAGCGAGCCGGGTCTCGGGCCGCCAGAAGGCGGGCCGCCCGGACGTCCGCCGGGCCGCTGCGGAAATCTGGAAGGGGGCGCGCCCGAGGGTCGCGTTGCGCCGGTTGGATGAGTTTGTCCCGCAGCCGCCGGGCGCATGCCCTGCGGGGGAGCGGGCCGGGCTTGTCCCGGCTGAAACGGCCGCACGGGAGGTCTTTGTCCCGTTGGCGGCGTGCCCGGGCGCTGACCCACTGGAGCAGGCGCGCCTATCGGGCGTTGCGCGCTTGGTGGCGTTGCCGCAGGTGACGCTGGTGCGGCCGCTGCCGGTCGCACCGCAGCCGGAGCGGCAGGTTGCGCAGGAGCTGTGCCCGGAACAGCCGGGCGAACGGGCGCGGCTGGTTTTGGAGGAACCGCTCCCGGAACCGCCGCGGGTCTCGCCACTGCCGGAGCCGTGCCTGCCGGCGCGGGCGGCGCACCTGCTGGCCGCGGTGAAATCAATGCTGGAGGCGCTGGAGACGGAGCGCCAGGAGCGGCTGCCGGTTTCAGCGGTGGCACGGCTGGCCGAGGCGCCGCAGGCGTCGCAACTGGAGCTGAGACAGTCGGTTTCGGCGGTGCGACTGCCGGCGCCGCCGGACGCGCGGGCTTCGCCTTGGCCGCCGTCTTCGCCGCTTCCGCAGCGGCTTCCTTGTCGGCCAGTTCGCGGAAATGCTTTCGCACAAGTTCGGCGTGCTCAATGTCGAGCGAGCTCGAATGCGTCTTTTTCTCCGCGACGCCGATTTCGGGCAAGAAGTCGATCAGGACTTTTGCCTTGATCTCAAGCTCACGCGCCAGCTCGTTGATTCGAATTTGGTTGGTGTCCGCCATGCGCTCCTAAGTTTACTTCTTACTGCTGCTCCTCGGCAGGTTCGCTTTCGGGAGCATCTTCCTCTTTCAATCGGTCCGCCGCTGATTCATCCGTCGCAACCGGCGTTTCAGAACTTTCTGTCACGGCTTCGCTGCGGTCGAATGATTGCCCGAATTCAGCTGCGGACTCGTCGCCCGCATCGCTATCCGCCGTTGGAGCAATCGTTTCTTGCTCTGCGGCTGCTTCGGCCTGCAACTCAACCGGGATTGTTTCCGCGCCCTCGGCCTCGACTGCTTCCGCAGGCTGCGCTTCGAGCGCTTCGAAGTGTGCCGCCACGGACTGGTGGATCTTCTCCACCATTTTCTCGCCGATGCCCGGAATTTCCACGAGCTGTTCGGGCGTCATGTCCGCGAGCTTCTCGATCGAGGTGATACCGGCAGCTTCGAGCTTCTCGATTGTCTTCGGCCCCACGCCCTTGAGATCCGCCAGCGGAGTGCCCGGGGCCGTGAGCGCCGCCATCTGCGCTTCAATCTCCCGGCGCTTTTCTTCCTCGCTCTTGATGTCGATGTTCCAGCCGATCAGCTTGCTCGCGAGGCGGACGTTCTGTCCCTTCTTGCCGATCGCCAGCGAGAGCTGCGTATCCTCGACGATTACTTCAAGCCGCTTTTCTTCCGGCTCGACGATCTGCACGCGCGTCACTTTTGCTGGACTGAGTGCTTTCTGCGCGAACGCGATCGTTTCCTCGCTGTAAGGAATGATGTCGATCTTTTCGCCGCGCAGCTCGCGAATGATCGATTGCACGCGCATTCCCTTCATGCCCACGCAGGCGCCTACCGGATCGACGTCCTTGTCGCGGCTCTCGACCGCGATTTTCGTGCGCTCGCCCGCCTCGCGCGCCACCGCGCGAATCTGCACGGTGCCGTCGTAGATTTCCGGCACTTCCATCTCGAACAGGCGCTGCACCAGAGCCGAATCGGCGCGCGATACCACCACCTGCGGCCCTTTCGCGGCCCGCTCGACCGCGCGAATCGTCACGCGCAGCCGGTCTCCCACGTTGTACGTCTCTAGTCGCGATTGCTCGCGCTTGGGCAGGCGTGCTTCAGTGCGGCCGATGTCCACGACGATGTCCGGGCCTTCCATGCGCTTCACGACACTGTTCACCAGCTCGCCCACGCGCGTGTGAAATTCGTTGTAGATGGTGTCGCGCTCGGCCTCGCGCACTTTTTGGAGGATTACCTGCTTCGCCGTCTGAGCCGCGATTCTCCCCAGCACGTCGGTCGGCTTGGCCTGCATGATTTCGCCGCCCACCTCGACGGCTGGATCGTGCTTGCGGGCCTCCGCCAGCGACATCTCACGCAAGGGGTCGGCGACCTCTTCCACCACTGTGTGCACCGAGTACACGTCCACGTGGCCGGTTTCGGGATTGAACTTCGAACGAAGATCTTCCTCGGTGCGGTAGTATTTCCGCGCCGCCACCACCATCGCATCCTCGATCGCCGCGACGATGATCTCCGGTTCGATGTGCTTCTCCCGGCTGATCTGCTCGATTGTCTGGTACAGCAGACTCGCCATCCGTGCTTCTCCTGACCCCCAAACCGATTTCCCAGGCCCAGCTGATCTCCCGAGCGCTACCCACCAGAGCCTCGGGAGCCCCGATATGCGTCGACCCGGGCGCCCCGACTGATCTCCCAGGTTCCCCTAACCGGGGACCAGGGAGCCCTTTCATTACAGTTCCACCACCAGATTCGCCTTGCGAATCGCCGCATACGGCACGGCGAGCTCGCGATCGCGCACCGCAACCTTTACCACGCCGTCCATGTATCCCGCCAGACGGCCTTCCAAGAACTTTTGATTCTCCACTGGCTCATTCAGCCAAATCTTCGCGAGCCGGCCAGTAAAGCGCTCGTAATCCGCCGGCTTGATCAGCTTCCGATCCAGCCCCGGCGAGCTGACCTCCAAAACATAACTCGCCCCGCCCGGTACTAACTCTTCAACGTCCAAGATTACGCTCAACTGCTCGCTGACGCGCTCGCAATCCTTATGGCTGATCCCCGACTCACCCGGATGGGCCGGGTCCGGCGGCCGGTCGATGTAGACTCGCAGGAGGCGCTGCTTGCCGACCTTCCACTCCAGGTCGAAGATTTCCAGCCCCTCCGACCGGGCCACGCGCTCCGCCGCCTCGCGAATCCTATCGAGGTCCATTCTATTCTGCGGGCGACACTTGCGCCCGCCAAAGACTCCTATGCCCCAGACCGCTTCATGCGGCCAACAAAAAAGTGGGCTCGCGCCCACTGGTTTGTTCGACCTATCTGGAAGCAATTTAGTATAGTCTTCGAGGCACTGGAAACGCAAGGCCATGTCCTGGGCCTCCTAGAATCGGTCGCGGCGAGATTTGATCCGGCCACTCGGCGCGAGATTTGGGCGGCCACGCAGAAGCTGAAGATGACGCTGGGAGAGGCGGTCCAGAAATACCTGGAGGCGGCGGGCGGCTATGGCAAGTCCGTCGCGCTAGGGAAGTTGGGGCCGTCGCACGCGGAGACCGAGCGCAGCTTCAGCCTCTTCGACGAGGACTACCACATCAGCCGGTTTATCCATCTCCACAACCAATCTGGCGAGAGCTTTCAGATCAACGGATTTCCACAGACACACGTTTCGATCGACTCCGAAATTCAAACCATACTCTGATCGGTCAGGGCTCAGCGCAGGGGCGGGTGGAAGTCGAAGTCCGGATCGACGTCCACGGGGATATCCGAGCCCTTCGCGAGCGCCGCTGAGAGTTCCGAGGGCATGACGGCATATTTCTTGAACCAACTCTCCGTGCGAGCGCGATCGCCGGTGGCTTCCTGTTCGAGGAGTTCTTTCGCCAGCGAGGCGATTGCGCCGGGCATTCTGTCGAAGTCGGCCGAGTAGAGGCCAGTGGATGGATCGCGGCGAATCGCGCCTTGCTCGGTGAGATAGCTGAACTCCATCATGGCGCCCTGGCCGTGGGCTTCGGCGATTCCGAAGCGGATCGTGCGGAAGGTCTCGCCCAGAAACGACGCGTAGATGTCGTTGAGCTTTTCTTTCGGAATCGCGCCGTGGTCCACGAGCCATTTCACGCACATCATGCCGGTGATGTCGGCCTTGGCTTCCTCGAGGGCCGAATACTGCGGCCCGATCGCTTCGCGAATGTCTGTTTTACCGGCGGCGGTGCGCGCATAGGCGGGGCCGAGACCATGCGATATTTCGTGCAGGATGATGAAATCCAGCAAGCCTTCGCCCGTGACGCGCTTGGCTTGGTCCTCGGGCATCAGGCGCTGCGCGATCGGCAGGATGATGAAGTTCACGCGCGCGTCGAGGAAATTCTTCCAGAAGATTTTCTTCGAGCCCTTTTGCTCGTGAATGCGCGGATCGTTGGGCAGATTGTCTGCGACGGCCTGATAGCCGTGGAGCAGGTCGCCGGACCGATAGATCGCGTCGACCACTTCCATCGGCGATTGCTTGCCGCGCTTGGACGGCAAGTCGGCCGCAGCGAGCGGCAGCGATTCCTGCAACTGCGGCACGTATTTCTGGAACATTTCGAGCTTCTTGCTCTCAGCGTCATTGCGGATCATCACCGACGCGCCGTAGGAAGTCTTCACGCCCAGCAGGCCATCGAGATAGGTTTCATAGGGCGCGAAGATGATGTCGAATTTCGGATTCTTCAGGTCGAGCCAGGCGATGTCGCTATCCCAATAGTTGTCCGTGAGCAGCGCGTGCGCGCGCAGTTGCAGGAATTTCACGAAGGCCGGATCGTCGCTGAGTTCCGCAGCTTGCCGCAGGTCGCGCGCCGCAGGGACGAGGAACTCGCGGAAGGCAGTGTGATACGGCATGGCTTCGAGTTCATTGGCATTCGCCGGTGGGGGACCGTTCTCGATCAGAGGTCGAAGTACGATGGTTTGCGGGCCATAGAGCGCAGCTTTCTGATCGGGATGCGCGGAGACGTAGGAGTCAAACTCCGCGCGCGTCAGATCCCAAGGGAAGAATCCGCGTCCCGGCGGCGCGGGAGCAGTGCCGACGAACGGCTTGTTGTCGTCGATCAGATCGTAGCGGCCGCCATTGATTTTCAGATACTCGCGGAGCATCTGGTCCTGCGGCTTCTTGCTGTCCGCGAGCGAGAGATAGAGCTTGAGCCCGTCGGGATCGCTTTGGCGCCAGTAGATGCAGTCGAGCAAGCCCGCGGCGTCCACGAGCTTCGCGACCATTTTCTGCTCTTTGTCCGTGAGCGTGCTCGAATCGAACGCGATGTGGATCGGCTTGAACTTCGCGAAACGTTCAGCAAGGTCCGGCGCTATGACGGGCTTTGGAGCGGGCCTGACGATATGAGGCGGGGTAGGTTTCTTCGGCAGCGTCGAAGATTGCGCTGAAACGGTCGGCGCGGCGAGCGCCAGCAGGGCGGAAATTAGAAAAGCGAAACCGGAATAACGCAAGAAATAGGTCGTGAAAAATTGACACCCTTTTTGCACCGCAGCTCTTTGTTTTGAATGGGTTAGAGCGCCGAATACCTGGTTTGGCTTGACACCCTTTTCCCAGGAATTCCAGAGGGCGTGGTCACTGCTTAGCGGATCTTTCCGGAGACCCCGAAGGATTCCGGGCGCAGCCGACCAGCGAGTTCGAGTTTTCATTCCGATCCTCATTCTCATCACGTGTCCATCTTAGTTTAGAAAAGGCCGACTGCAAGTGCGGGAGTATGTGGAATTGCCGAATCTCGCTATGCCAGTTGTGCATCGAACTTTTCGTGTTCTAGCGCAGGGTGACTTCCGAGTATCGGCCAGTCTGTAGGTCGGGCCGAACTTGACAACGTGAATAAGGAAGGCCATCTTGCTGATTGCCCATGGAAGTTTACAACGGGCTCTGCGGACATGACCGTAGCTGCACGTTCGGAGCAAACGTGCGGCTCCATGCTGCAGAATTCCGAATTGTCTGAGGACAACTCCACCCGCAACCGTGTGGGGCGTTCCAGCCCTGCCATTTAGTCACCACGTATAAGAATCGACGGACCGCTGGTCGAACAAAAGCCTATTTGCTTCTCCCCGGGGTGTTACGGCACCTGAGAAGACGTGAATCAGCGCCAAGCGATGAACGCATTCTCGCGAAGCGAGCACGATTCGCGAGACGACAACTCAAACTGAGGAGGTCTTACCGATGAAACGCAACAAGATCCGAATGATCGCGATCGTCGTCGCATCCCTCTCTGCCATAGTCAGCGCGGTTCTTGCGGCGCAGCAGGACAAGTACACCCTGCAGGTGCCGGGCGGGCTCGCGTTCTCTGAGATCCGGGGATACGAGACCTGGCAGGTAGTCGGTCCCAGCTTCACCGACGCAGCCAACGTGATCCGAGTGATCCTCGCCAATCCGGTGATGATCAAGGCCTACCAGGAAGGCGTTCCTGGCAACGCCAAACCTTTTCCCGATGGCTCCAAGATTGTGAAGCTGGAGTGGAAACCGAAAAAATTGACCGATCCTCCTTTTTCCGCGAGCACTCCCGACACCGTGCCCAGCGACCTGACGGAGGTCGAGTTCATCGTGAAGGACAGCAAAAGATTCCCGGACACGCACGGATGGGGATATGCCATGTTCGACTACAACGCCGCATCCGGAACGTTCGCGCCTGCCACCTTGTCCAGCAAGCCTCCGGTGGGGCACGACGCGAAGTGCGGTGCTGCATGCCATACGCTGGCAGCGTCAAAGGATTACATTTTCACGGCTTACCCTAAAAGATGAACCCCGCCAGACGTAGTTGGGCTCGTGGATCGAGAAAGACTCGAAGAGTTTCCCGCGCACGGACGGCATCAAAGGAGACAACATGGCGACGGCAAGAATCGGAGTAGCACCAATGAAGGCGGCGCAGATTTCCAAGCCCGGCGGCGATTTCGAAATCGTCGAGCGCGAAATACCTAACCCGAGCGCAGGAGAGGTGCGCATCAAGGTGCAGGCCTGCGGCGTCTGCCACAGCGACGCGCTCACGAAAGAAGGCGCTTGGCCTGGAATTCAGTATCCCCGAGTGCCGGGGCATGAGATCGCCGGCATCGTCGACGAACTGGGCGCTGGCGTTACCACGTGGAAGAAGGGGCAGCGCGTCGGCGTCGGCTGGCACGGCGGGCAGGACAACACGTGTCCCTCGTGCCGACGGGGAGATTTTCGCAACTGCCGAAACCTGAAAATTCCGGGCATCAGCTATGACGGCGGGTACCAACAATACATGATCGCACCGGTGGAGGCGCTCGCAGCGATACCGGAGACGCTGAGCGATGTGGAAGCGGCACCGCTCCTCTGCGCGGGGATCACTACTTACAACGCTCTGCGGCACAGCGGCGCGGTGCCCGGTGATCTCGTTGCGGTGCAGGGCGTCGGCGGTCTGGGGCACCTCGGAATTCAGTTCGCGAACAGATTTGGCTACAAGGTTGCGGCGATCGGGCGCGGGCCCGGGAACGAGGCGCTCGCGAAGAAACTCGGAGCGCACGTCTACATCGACAGCAAATCGACGAATGCCGCGAATGCGCTACAAGAATTGGGCGGCGCGCAGGTGATTCTGGCGACAGCTCCAAGTTCAAAAGCGATGTCCGAGCTATTCGACGGCCTGGGGCCGAACGGCAAGCTTATGGTGATCGGCGTGACTTTTGATCCCCTTGAGGTCTCACCGGTACAGCTCATCACTGGAAGTCGGGCGATTCAAGGCTGGGCCGCGGGAACGCCAGCCGATTCTGAGGACACACTGCGCTTCGCCGAGCTAAGCGGCGTGCGCCCCATGATCGAAACGTACCCGCTCGAAAAGGCGGCCGAAGCTTACGCGCGCATGATGAGCGGCAACGCTCAGTTCCGCGTTGTTCTCACGATGTGACGCCGGCAGCGGCGGTTGCCGATAACGACTCGGCCGGAAGACGAGCGAATAGGAATGAGTGCCCAGTAGTAAGGTTCAGGACCGAGAGCAACGAAAGGGAGCAGTCATCGCGGTCAGCGTTCGCTGCGGGAGAACGGGCGGAGGCGGACGAACATCGCTACGCCGATCGGGTGGGAACTGTAGATCGGCTGCAAGACGCCGGGCACGCCGTAGGTTGTGAACTGCGCGCCGATGGCGGAAGCGAGATCGGGAATGAGATCGATGTCGCGGTCGTAACCGAATGTGTAGGCCTGCACATGGCCGATTGGCTTTTCCTCGAACCCGGGCGGCAAGGGATGTTCTCCAATGATGAGCTCGTTTGAGCGCTCGGCGCTTTCGATGCGCGCCCAGGCGTAGTTGCGCGTGAGAAAGCGCACTGTCGATTCGAAAAGATAGCTGTTGAAGACGGAATTAGCTTCTTGTAGAGAACGCGTGCGGCCCCAGACAAAGGTGTTTGCCCAATTGCCGTTCGTGAGCGGGCGGTTGTACATCAACGACGCGGTCATCCGCTCCTGATTCTCGGCGGGGAAGAGGGCTTCGGGGCTGGTAATGCGCCCGTACGAGTATTGTCCGCTCCAGTTTTTCCCCGGTTGGATGGTGAGGCGCGTGGACCACGAATCGATCTTCCCCTGATCGATATCCCAGCGAAATTCATCGGGCTCGCGGCCGTGAAAACCGGAGGCCTCGATGCGAACGATGCGGTACGTAAGCCCCGCTGTGGCGACGTCAGCGGCGACGTGTGTCGAGTCTTCCTGGTGGTGGCCGAGCGTGGCGACCGGATCTTCAGCTGCCGACGCGCGATGAGGATATGCGAGGGGCCCGATCGCCGGGTCGCCCACCGGCGCGAAATAGAACGAGAGGAGTCCGTTGCCCCCTAGCTTGAGGTCGTAAAGGACAGCCAGTTCCATGATGAAGTCGTGCGGGTGCTGGCCGTCGGCGATAGGCACTCCGTAGGCGGTTTCGCCCTGCTGGAAGAGCAGCGGATAGCGGCGATCGCTGATTGTGGCAGGCTCGAGCGTGAGCATGTTGCGGATCGTGAAAACGCCCCTCCCAGCTTTGTGCTGCGCCATGCCCATGAACCAGTTCGTGGAGAAAAACTTGTCGGCGCCGCGCGGGCCGGATTGCTGTTCGTCGAGGATGAAGACGTTCGCGTGGAACATGAGCGTCCATCCGCGAACGGTTTTCATGAGCATGGGCGCCGGAGTGGAATTCGGCTGAGCGGCCGTGCCGGACGTCTCGTGCGCGAGGATTTCTTGAATGAAGTTTTCCGGCTGCATGTTCATGCCTGGCATCTGGCTCATGTCCATGCCGGGCATGCTTTGCATGTCGTGCTGCTCCTGTTGCTTGTCCGTCTGCTGGCCGAACGACAAAAAGCTGAACAGCAGAACCCACAAAACACCGACGCCAAACTTTTTCATGGCCTGATCCCTTTCCTCGTGACAAAGCGCTGTTTTGTTGTCTGCCCGCGATTCCGTTCCTGCAAGGAACGAAATGCGCGGACGAGCTATGCGCTCGAGCGATCGAATTCAGATGGAAAGGGACTTCAGATTCTGAGGACTAACGAAAGCGGAGCCATGGTCGCGCCTGAATGCGGCGGGTCCCCGTACCTGTGGCGAAGACCGCGATCAGGTGAGACGGCTGACGGAATCGAGCGAACAAGGAATGTCCCGGCGTTTGTAAGACCGGGTTGCGCGCCGCTCCCCGCGCGGGCGAGATCGGCAACTTGACTTGCGATCTCACGATCGCAGGAGAGGAAAGAATGGGCACCCTTCCCGGCATCTTCACCAAGTTTTTGAGACCAGTTCGCAGTTTCGCAGCGCGCTGACGGACGCTCTATCGAAAGATGAGCGACGGCGGGCGCTACGGTCCGGCCAGAGGATTTCTTCACAGGGTTGCAGCACGGACAGGACCGTTGCGGGGCGCAGGAAGCAGTGCAGGCATAGGCCGCGGACGAAATCCAGAAAAGCAGACTGCAAAGAAGCGCCGCAGTTAGCTTTCTGTAAGGCACGCCAAAATCCTAGTCCGCACGGCTCCGTTTGTCGAGGCCCGCTCTTCCACGCGGACGCTACTTGATGCCGACCGTTGAGCTGGATAGCCGCGCGGAGAGCGCCTTTTGTTCCTGGCAGACGGCCGCGGGGAGGTGCGAGCCGAGTTTCGTGAAGAATTGATCGACGGCCTTTTCTTCCTCCGCCCAGTCGTTCGGATTGACGGCGAGCAGTTCATTCATCGTGTCGCGAGAAATGGGAAGCCCGTCAAGCGTAAGAGAAGACGGCGTCGGAACGTTGCCGATCGGAGTTTCCGTGGCGGCGGCGCGGCCTTCGATGCGGTCGAGCATCCATTTCAGCACGCGGACATTCTCGCCGTAGCCGGGCCAGAGAAATTTGCCGTCGGCGTCGCGACGAAACCAATTCACGTGGAAAATCTTCGGAGGATTATTCAGCTTCGGGCCCATGGCGAGCCAGTGGCCGAAGTAGTCGCCCATGTTGTAGCCCGTGAAGGGGAGCATAGCCATGGGGTCGCGGCGGGTAACGCCAACGGCGCCGGTTGCGGCAGCGGTCGTTTCCGAGGCCATGGTGGCGCCGACAAAGACGCCGTGCTGCCAGTCGCGGGATTCGTAAACGAGTGGCGCGAGTTTCGCGCGGCGGCCGCCGAAGATGAACGCGGAAATCGGCAGGCCTTCCGGGTCTTCCCAGCGCGAGGAAAGCGACGTGGATTGCGAAGCGGGCACGGTGTAACGAGAGTTGGGGTGGGCGGCGGGGCCTGAGCCGGACGTCCACGTCTTGC
>DASPVC010000051.1:0-4726 GCA_035622585.1 Candidatus Acidiferrum sp. | reverse complement strand
TAGCGGGATCCTCCGGGATGCCGAAGAGGGGCCAAAACATTCGACTGTAGACCGTGGCATCATCGTCGGCCGGTTCGGGCGAGAACACGAAAACGGGGAGCTCTTCGAGATCCACCGCCCGGAGTAACGTGCACAACCTCGCACGTTCGACAGATGCCGCATCGACCGCCGCGCGCGAACGTAGCGGAACGTACAGAAATGGGACTCCGGAGGACGCGACTTGCACCGGCAAGTTTCCGCCTGCAAGGTCGCACAGTTGCACACCGACTGCCGCGGCAACCGCAACGTTGTCGGTGACGATGGGCCCGAATGTCGGAATCGGTTGCGTCATCCACGCAAAGCGCAAGCCGTTCTGACCCCATTCGAGTCCCACAGTCGTTGGCCCTATGCCGAGGCCGAAAACCGTCTTACCAGCGCCCGCACGCAGTCGTCCCGCTCCGGCGAGCGCAAAAGTCGTCCCGATCGTCGGATGCCCGGCCATGGGTAGCTCTCGGGATGGCGTGAAAATGCGAACCCGCGCGTCAGTCCCGGGAGCCTCGGGAGGAAACACGAACGTGGTTTCGGGGAAAGCCATTTCATTCGCGATCCGCTGCATCCGCCGCTCGTCAACTCCAGCGGGATCGAGGAACACGGCTAGCTGGTTGCCGGTGAATGGCTGATTCGTAAAAACATCGAGATGGACGTACTGAAGAACAGGCATTGGCTCCCCACTCCTTTATCTGAGCGAACTTGACCTCCGTCCACCCACCTCGTCAATATTGCGGCTTCAGTGATATTCTTCGGCGGGTGATCGGGTGCTGTTTCCCTCCGAGTCTTTATTTGAGCAACATTCCGACACTATAGTGTTATGATTCTACTATAGAATCACTCTCTGAGGACAAATTACGTGCCGGAGAAAAAGAAGACCCGCGGGATCTTGAGTTTGAGCGAGCTTGGCCGCCGTGTGCAAGACGAACGAATGCGGCGGGGGTTTTCGCTGGAACAATTGAGTCAGCGATCGCGCGTCAGTCGTAGCATGATTTCAGCGATCGAACGTGGTGCCAAGGCACCAACCGTTGTCGTCCTGGACCGCATCGCGACCGGGCTAGACACGAGCCTTTCTCGCCTTGTCGAAGAAGAAACCAGCGCGAGAGTAATTGTTCTGCGTCACAGCCGGCAAAAGGTTGCAAGGGCAGCGGCAGGTTGGGAACGGCGAATCTTGTCCCCTGTGCTGCCCGGAGTTGAATTCGAACTGATGCGCACTACGCTTGGCCCGCATGTAGATGCCGGCATGTTTCTCCCTCATGCCCGCGGCTCACGAGAATACGTCGCCGTGGAGAAAGGAACCCTGCTGCTCACTCTCGATGGCGAAGCGCATACGCTGAAGGCTGGCGACAGCATTTACTACGATGGTGACTGCGTGCACGGATATCGAAACCCCAATCGTGTTCCATGCGTGTACTACCTAGCAATGGACGTCTCGGGTGACGCCGCCGGAACCAATCATCGTCCAGCACCGCCAGAGGTTGAGTCCGCAAGCGAGATCGATTCGATTAAGTACGAAGCAGATTCTTCGAGCGCCAAAATGCGACGCCGTCGCCAAGTGCAGGAGGTGGCCGCGCATGAATGAATCCCTGGCAGGAAGAAGCGAACAAGATGAAGTGCGTCCTCTCCGACCGCGCTGGGAGTGGTCGTCCGATGAGATCAAGCGGATTGGGTATCGCGTGGTGGACATGATCGCCGAGCACCTCACAACACTGCCGGAAAAGCTGGTGTTTCGACCGTTTCCACCGGAGCTGGTGGCGAAATACCTGGACTCGAACGTGCCTGAGTCGGGTCAGGAGGCAGACGATATTCTGGCCACTTTTGCTCGGGAGATCGAACCGTACCCTTTCGGAAACGGCCATCCGCGGTTTTACGGGTGGGTAAATTCGCCGCCCGTCGTGTTGGGAATCTTCGCGGAGGCGTTGGCGGCAGCTATGAACCCCAGCTGCGCTGGCGGAAATCACGCGGCCATCTACGTCGAACGCGAGGTAATCAACTGGTTCAAGCAAATCGTCGGCTTTCCGCCGGAAAGCATGGGATTGCTCGTGAGTGGGGGCTCGATTGCGGCGTTGACGGCACTTGCTGTCGCCAGACAAGCGCAGTGCGGCTTCGACGTACGGACGCAAGGATTGCAGGGCGCATCCGGTCGATTGAAGTTCTACCGAGCTGGCGAAGGCCATGGCTGTCACCAGAAGGCAATCGAGTTGATGGGCATCGGTAGTGAAAACCTCCGAAGCGTGGAGCATGATCGCTCTCTGCGGATGAACCCGTCCGCCCTCGACGATGCCATCCGTGAGGACCGGCAAAACGGGAACGTCCCGATTGCCGTCATAGCCAGCGCCGGCACTGTCAATACGGGCGCCATTGACCCCTTGGACGAGATTGCCGACGTGTGCACGAAGCACAAGGTCTGGTTACATGTGGACGGGGCCTACGGCGCCCTAGCAATCCTGGATCGACAATACGAAAAACAGTTGTCAGCCCTGTCTCGAGCCGACAGCATTGCACTGGACCCGCACAAGTGGCTTTATGTTCCAGTCGAAGCTGGAGTCGTTCTCGTGCGTGACGCTCGTCAGATGCGTGCCACATTCAGTCTAGTCCCGCCATATCTCCAGACGGACGGCAAGACAGAAGGGGTCGGCGGGTTGCCGTGGTTCAGCGAGTACAGTTTCCAGCAGACTCGTGGCTTTCGTGCTCTCAAGGTCTGGATGGCGCTGCGCTATCACGGCCTCTCCGGATATCGCTCTTCCATTGAGCGTGACATTCGGCTTGCCGGGCGGCTGGCGAACTCTCTTCGAACTAGCCAGGACTTCGAGGTCTTTGAACCCCAAAGTCTCAGCATCGTGTGTTTCCGTTACGCACCACCGAAACTTCGGAACAACGTTCAGGAGATCGATGATTTGAACAAAGCGGTTTTGGGGAAAGTTCAGCTCGGCGGTCGGGCGTTCCTCTCCAGCACAGTATTGGACGGCCGATTCTGGCTGCGGGCTTGCATCATCAATCCCCGGACTTGCGAGGAAGACCTCGAAAAACTCGTCGTCAACCTTGTAAGCAGCGCCAATCCGCGAACATAACAACATGATCTGATATGAATCGGCGACGTCCAACGGCTGACCAGAACACTCCGCCCCGAGTAGACCCTGTGACGCCACCCTTCGCGCCTGACCTGCAGGCAGTGTTCGACAAGATCATGCCCCCCGGAGTGCCGCCGCTCACGCTGTTCACGACGCTCGCTCGCGTGCCGCGTATCTACGATCGCTTCCGTGCCGGGAGCCTGCTCGACGGCGGGCCGGTCTTGCTGCGGCATCGCGAGATCGTGATCGATCGTACTTGCGCACGCTGTGGCTGTGGTTATGAGTGGGGCGTGCATATAGCGTTCTTTGCCGATCGCGCGGCCCTGAATTCCGAGCAAGTCCGTGCGACAGTACGCGGCGAGGCCGATAACCCGGTTTGGAGCGAGGAGGAGAAACTTCTAATCCAGCTGGCCGACGAATTGCACGACGCGTCAGACATATCCGACCAGCTATGGAAAGACCTCGCAATAGCGTTCAGTATCGAGCAGATTTTCGAGCTGATCGCGTTGGCCGGCTTCTACCACACGGTTTCGTTCTTCGCGAACAGTCTGAGGCTTCGAGCCGAGCCTTATGCGGCGCCGCTGCCTTTGGAATGATTCGGTTTGGATTTGTGGAAGAAGAAGAAAATCCAACTCCGTTGTGGTCGCAACTCCAGCCCAAGAAGCGGCAATCCAGCGAATCATCCTGCGTTGTCGGGTAGCGCTCGCGGCGCGTAGTCTGTTGGATAAGTGGATGGCGAAGTGGAGCGATATTGTTGATTTCGAGGTCCATGCGGTGATCACGTCTAAAGAGGCGGCGGGTAGGATTGCGCCGCGTCTATAGTTTTCATGTTCGGCAGCCAAGAGAGTCCGTGCAAGCCCAGCTTAGCGGATTGGCATTCGCCGGAATCATTCCGCCTATTTCTAGCGATTCGTTTTCTCGGTCCGCTGCTCGATCATGTCTCCGACAATTTTTCTCGTGGCCGAATCACAAGGCGAACTTTTGGCGAGTAATGCGACGTACGTCGCAGGGGTGTCAGTTGTGCGTATTAGCGTGTGCCCGTTTTTCCCGTGGGGATCAGCTCGTCCGGGTTGTACAGTTTCCCACCTTTCATCACCGCGTGGATCCTCCCAACATTGCGGAGATCGGCCAAGGGATCGGCATCCAGAATCACCATGTCGGCGAACTTGCCTGACTCAATAGTGCCCAGTTCTTTGTCGCGCCCCAGGATTTTCGCGGCATCGCGTGTCGCCATCAGAATCGTTTCCATGGGAGAAGATCCCAACTGCGTTTCTCCGTACATCGCCTTGTACTGCTGTCCGTGGATCACGAGCTCAGCACCACAGTCCGTTCCAAAGCCTAGCAACACGCCTGCCCGGCGCGCCTGCTGCATACTGCTAATACCGCGGGCACGAGCCTTTTCGGCGTCCCATCCCTCTTTTTTTATCTCGGCGGTTTGCTGCTGCAATGCGATTGCGGCTTTCTCCAGGGCCGATACCACGACAGGCGGGAAGACCCGCCGCGCCGGATTATCCACCATGCTCGCCGGGTCTCCGGAGGAAAAACGCTGGACATAGATCACGCCGATTCCGGTGCCGATGTACATGTGCTTGGCGGCCATCTGCTGGAGCACAGCCTCGCCGGCGAGC
>DASPVC010000050.1:0-22902 GCA_035622585.1 Candidatus Acidiferrum sp. | reverse complement strand
GCCGTGCACCTCGCACCATTCGTCCCCTGCCAGCCGGGAAAGCGCCCGCCGCAGAAGCACCGTGGCTCCTTCATGAAGCGAAAGGTCTTCGATCTCGACTTTTTGTTTCGGTGTGGAGTCAGGCATTTCGCAACAGCAGCGCGGCCGATTGCCTAGATTCCAGCGGAGGTGGCGGCTCCGCCGTAGAAGCTGAATCGCTCGACAGCCTTTTCGAGCTGCGCGTAGCCGGTTGTGCGCGCGGGCAGCCACTTCTTCAGCCCTTCCATCTCCATAAACGCTCGAACCTCGGGATCCTGAAAGGACATTCCGAGAAGCGCATCGACGAACGGCTTCCAACGATCTGCGGGCAGGCTCGCGCGCACCGTGAAATTGCAGTGGTCGAATGGCGGAGTGGTCGACAGCACGCGCGTCGTGCCCGGATCGAGCGTCCCCTCGTTGATGAACGCGCCATAGTTTGCGTCGAGCACGCAGGCCGCGTCGGCGGCGCCGGACGCAAGCGCCCTCGCGGCATCGCGCTCTCCGCCGACATGGTCGCCGTGCTTTCCGACCATCACGTTGTGATACAGAACTTTGCAGTCGCGGAACGGATCGAGACCGGATTCCGCCACGAGATTCAGCGGGATTAGCGTCGCCTGCGGCGAGTCCGAAGCTCCCACGGCAATCGTCTTGCCTTTCAGATCGGCGAGCCGCGAAAGCTGCGAATTCGAGCGCACGATGATCTTCGTGGTGAGATCGCGGTCGGAATCGCGCATCGCGATGGCGAGGCACGCTGCTTTGCTGTCGATTTGGCTTTTCACCCATGCGAGAGGCGAATTCCAGGCGACGTCAACTTCTCCCGAAAGATTCGCCTCCACCTGCGCGTCGTAGTTCGAATACAGGACGTAGTCGATGCGAACGCCGTGTTTGGCGAAATAGGGTAGAAAACCTTCCCAGATCGTGACAACCTTCGGGTCGTACGCGACGGCGCCGATCCTTAACGCATGCCCAGCAGGTGCTTTCGACATGCTTCCCCCTTAGAGTTGGCTCGCCGCTAGAAGAGCGGCAAGCCCAAGCTTGCCTTGCCAATGAAATCCTTCAGCACGTCGCTTGGAGGCGCCATCACGGCCGCCGCCTGGGCGTCGCGGAAGATCCTTTCGAGTCCTCCACGCTTGCCGAACGCCCAACCGCCGCCGAGGATCATGGCCCGCGAGACAGCGGCAAGGCAGGCGTCCGCTGCGGCCACCTTCACACCCAGTACGTCGAGCATCGCCGCTGGATCAGCCGCCAGAGCCTTGCGGATCGTTTCCCGCAGAAACGCGTCGCCGGAGTTCACCGCCAGCGTGATTTCGGCCACCAGGTATTGCACTCGAGGAATCGACGCCAGAGCCGCGCCGCCTGCGTGTTCATACCTCCGGGCGCCCATGCGCGCCACGATCGCCTGATGCGCTGCCTTTGCGAGCCCCACGGAAACCGAAGCCACGCCGATTTGAAAATGGGGCAGCACGACCTCGAGCATGCTCTGGAAGCCGGTCCCCTCCGCTCCCAGGCGCGTCGCGTCGTCGATCGCGACGTCCTTCAGCGACATCGGAGCGCTGGCGTTTCCTGCCAGGCCGAGCCCCTCAAATCGCCCCTCGGTCGAAAATCCCGGCGCGTCCTTCGCGATGACGTAGAGATTCGTTTCCGTAGGCGCAGTTGCTCCAGCCTTGCGCGCCGAGACAACATAGCTATCCGCCTCGCCCGCGCTGGTGACAAAGCTCTTCGTGGCACTGAGCGTTTTCCGTCCGCCGCTTTCGCGGACTTCGCTGACCGGCATGTAGAAGTGGCCGCCCGATCCGGCTTCGCTGAAGGCCAGCGTGGAGACGTTCTCGCCTCGGGCGCATGCCGGGAGGAGCCGTTGCTTCAACGCATCGCTCCCTTTCGCCGCGATCACCGAGGTTGCACAGTAATGCATCAGCGTGACCATTGCTGTCGAAGCGCAGTTCTGAGCCTGCGTATCGAGCACCTGCGACATTTCGGCGAGGCCGGCGCCGGCTCCTCCGTACTGCGCCGGAATCAGCAGGCCGAGCACGCCCGCATGGCCAAGCGCCCGAAGGTTTTCGCGCGGGAAACGGCGAGCCTGGTCGATCTGATTCGCGTTCCCGCGAAGCATCTCGTGCGATAGTTTTTCATTTTCAGCGAGAATCGTCTTGATGTCCGCCATGGATCCTCCGCGGCTCAAATGAGCAGTGCGATCGAGGTTAGAAATATTAGAAATGCACGTCAGCGCAGATAGTTACAGACTTGGCGGAAAACGGGTCGGCGGCCGCCGGGCGCCCTTAGGAGGAAATTCAGGTAAAGCCGGTGGTGCGGCTCCGCACTCGTCGAGCTGGAACCTGCGACATTCGGGGTTTCCGGGATCTGCGCCGTCCGAGGGGCAGATTCTCGGCGATGAGTATAAGCATAGTCTGGATAGTTGCCAAGAGTTACGGCAATATCGTCGACGACTGATCGGACAAGTTCAGACTAGAACTCAACTTGTCCGGTTATCCGACTTATCGCCCACTGGGAGATTCAGTTTCTCGAGTTAGATGGCTGGATTCCAACTTGGTCAGGCACCGGCACGCGCGCCTTGACAAGTCTCCCGCCGGTTCGGGCAGGCTCCCGCCTCCTCGAGCATTCGTCTCTGTCTGCTGTCTCGTCAGTAGACCTTCGGGGAAAAAACGGGCTCTTGCGTGAGAAATTTGACCGCCGTTTCCAGCGCCTTTCGGTGATCCGGAAACACGAATGCATGATCCCCGGCTGCGAAGTGCACCGGCGGTACATCCAGGCGGCCGTCATACAGAACATACGCGATCGTAACCGACGTGATGTTCCACCGTGGCTGGTAGATCCACTCCTTGGGAGCCGAGGCTTGTAGGGCGCTCGTCGTTTGGCCATAAACTTCGTTGGGAGGCACAGACGCCTGGCCAATCGACTTCGATTTCGACCAGATCAATAGGTAGCGCGGCTTGTCTCCGGAAGTCACCGAGCCGTCCAAACATAGACCCGGATATTTCTTCTGGCCCTCGCTGTCCCACCATCTTTTCTCCCCGTTGTCCATACCCGTGCGAAGGCCGGGAGATCCCGCGTCGGCGTGCACGACCTGAAAGAAAGCTTTGCACGACGCCTGATCTTGGCCGAAAGCCGGAATGGACCCAAGCAACGCAAGCACGATTGCAGCAGTGAATTTCATGGCAGCTTCTCCTTCATGCATGTTCAAACTTCTCTCGGCTGCTCCGGCCCAGCAGCCTTCGAGGTCCTGTGCGCGAACCAACCAAGCGTACCAGAAATCATCTTAGGTTCTCGTAAGATCGCCATAAAAGGCTACGTCCCGATGTCGTTTGCCGACCGGGAAACGGCGAATGTCGGGTTGGGCAAGATTCCGCGAAGACCATTCCTCCGCTCTGGTGGCGAACTTCGCTCCCGTTGCGCTCCCCGCCAGGCTAGCGCCCTGAAGGGAAAAATGTTATGTATGCCTCACGCCATGCCACGCGTCCTGCGCCGAGTTTCTCTCGTGCTTGCTCTTTTCTGCGGCGTTGCGGCGCGTGGTCAGGAAAATCCGGCCCCCGCGCAGCAACCGCCAGTCCCCGCGGCGCCGATTCCCGAAGAGACCGTGCGGAACCCCAACGCGCCCTGCGTGCAACCGACGCCCGGCGTCAGTTGGGAGGATTACGAAGGTCCGCTCGCCAAAGCGGTCGCCATCTTCGCGCAAAGGCTGGAGCGGAAATCCGTCCACGCTCCTCACTATAAGCCGGGGGCCATTCTCTGCTCGCTCACGCTCGGCGGAAAATTTCGACTGTTTGCCGAAGACACGATCGACCCGGTCACCTTCCTGAGCGTCGGCTTCAACGCGGGAATCGATCAAGCCGAAAACAACGAGCCGCGCTTTGGGCAGGGCGCGCAGGGCTATGGCAAACGCTTTGGCTACGGCTTTGCGGGTCAGGCAACGTCGGAATTCTTCAAGGACGTCACGTACTCGACGATCTTCAGTGAGGACCCGCGTTACTATCGCCTGGCTCACGGCAGCGGGAAGCGGCGCTTCTTCCACGCCATCGAGCACGTCGTGGTGGCAAAGCGAGAAAATGGCAAGGACGAGTTCAATTTCTGTGAATGGCTGGGCACGGCCAGTTCGGTGGCTGTCGCGGCTTCCTTTCATACTGGAGCGGAACCGGGTGTAGGTCCGGCGGCTGGGCGCGTCGGCTTCGCGATCGCTCAGGATGCCGGCTGGAACGTGCTTCGAGAATTCTGGCCGGAGGTCGCTCACAAGTTCAAGCTTCCCTTCCGCGACCCAGACGTGCCGCAGGCCGCCGCGCCGCGTTCCTCTGCGACGCCCTGAACGGAATCGCGGAGCCGTCTTTCCCGCTCGCGCCCGCGGATTCGCTGCTGCGTAAACGATAGAATCTCTGGCAAAATACCCGCCGTGAACGATAGACCGACGAATCCGCTGTTCAACGGCAACAAACTGAAACTAGGCACCTTCTGTTCCAACACCATCGCCAACTTGACGCTGGTCCCCGAGCAGTGGCGCCCAACTTGGGCGAACTGCCTCGCCGCCGCTCGCGTGGCGGACGACGCGGGACTGGAGGCGATCGTCCCCATCGCCCGATGGAAGGGCTACCTCGACGGCAAGCCCGATCACCCCTCAAACGAGGTGCTGGACGTTTTCACCTTTGCCGCGGGCCTCGCCCAGGCGACGCGTTACTCAGCCGTGCTTTCCACATCGCACGCTCCCACGATGCATCCGCTCGTCGTCGCCAAGCAGTGCGCTACGATTGACGCGATTTCAGGCGGGCGCGCCGCGCTGAATATCGTGGGCGGTTGGAATCGCCGCGAATTCGATATGTTCGGCATCGACCTGCTCGAACACGATCAGCGCTATGTTTATCTCGAGGAATGGCTTCAGTTGTTGCGCCGGCTCTGGACGTGCCCCAACGAATTCGACTATGAGTCGAAGTACTTCCGAATGAAGAAGGCGATTTCGCGGCCGCATCCGATCCAGCCGGGCGGTATTCCCATCATGAACGCGGCCCAATCTCCCGCGGGCATCCGATTCTCAGCGAAGAATTCTCAGATCGGCCTCCTCGGCCTTCGCGGCGATTCTCTCGACGAATGGGCCGCGCAGGTCTCCAGCTATAAGAGGATGGCGCGAGAGGAGTTCGGTCGCGACATTCAGATCTGGACCAACGCCTCCGCCGTGCTGCGCGACACAACCAAAGAGGCGGAAGATTTCCTGCACTACTTCTCCGAGGAATTTGTCGACGCTGAATGCCTCGACAGCATGATGGATACCATCAGCGCTGAGAACAACATTCCCAAGGGCTCGCCGCAACTTGCTTTCATGCGCAAGCGGATGGCTGCAGGAGCAGGCTATCCCTTGGTGGGCGATGCGGAGAAAATCGCCGAAGAGCTTAAAGCCATCTCGCGCGCCGGCATCGATGGGATCATAATGACATGGCTGGACTACGTTGACGGAGTGAAGCGCTTCGCGCGAGATGTGTTGCCCTTGCTTGAGCACGCTGGTCTTCGCAAGCCGTTTTCGAAGCTGGCCTGAGCGATCGCAAAGATGAGCGAGAAAAGCAGCTTCTTTAATCTCTATCGCCACAACTTCGTCCGCGTTGCCGTGGCCGTACCGCCGGTCCGCGTGGCCGATCCCGCGTTCAATGCCGAGCAGACCATCGCCTTGATGAAACAGGCGGCGGAACGCAACATCCTGCTGGTCGCTTTTCCGGAATTGGGGCTCTCGGCCTATTCCTGCGACGATCTGTTTCAGCAGCAGGCTCTGTTGGACGCTTGCCGCGATGCGCTGTGCAAGGTGATCGAAGCCTCGCGCGATCTTTCTGTGATCTCGATCGTGGGCTTGCCAGTAGCGGTCGATAACCTGCTGTTCAACTGCGCCGCGGTGGTTCACAAGGGTGGGCTGCTTGGACTGGTCCCGAAAACGTATCTGCCCAATTACCGCGAATTCTACGAAGCCCGCCAATTCGCCTCGGCGAGCCTCGGGCTGCGCGGCGTTATGGACTTCGCGGGTCAGCGCGACATCCCGTTCGGAAATCGCCTGCTATTTCAGGCCGAGGATCAGCCGCTTTTCACTTTTTTCGTGGAGGTCTGCGAGGACCTCTGGGTACCGGTTCCGCCTTCTTCCTATGCAGCGCTTGCGGGAGCCACGATTCTCGTCAACGTGTCGGCCTCCAATGCGACCATCGGCAAAGACGACTATCGGCGCCTCTTGGCCGCGAGCCAGTCGGGCCGCTGCATTGCGGCCTATCTGTATTGCGCCGCCGGCAGTGGCGAATCGACGACCGATCTTGCGTGGGACGGTCACGGCGTCATCTACGAAAATGCGACCAACCTTGCGGAAACCGAGCGATTCCTCTACCGTCCTCAGCTCGTCGCCGGCGACATCGATCTCGACCGCCTCGCGCAAGACCGCCTCCGGCAGAACAGTTTTGGCGAATCGGTCCGGAATCAGCAAGAGCATCTGTCGAACTTCCGCAGAATCTCGTTTCGCGTCGATTTGCCGGTGAACATCCGCCTCCCGCTCGACCGCGCGTATGAGCGCTTCCCTTACGTCCCCAGCGACATCGCGCGGCGCGACGAGCGTTGCCATGAGGTTTACGAGATTCAAGTGCAGGGCCTCGTCACGCGCCTTCGGTCCGCCAGGCTGAAAAAAGTCATCATCGGCGTTTCCGGCGGGCTCGATTCCACCCAGGCGTTGATCGTCTGCGCGCGAGCGATGGATGTGATGGGGCTTCCTCGCAGCAATATCCTCGCGTACACCATGCCTGGATTCGCCACCACCGAGCGCACGTTGCGTCAGGCCCGCCGCCTGATGGCGGAAATCGGCTGCGAAGCGCACGAAATCGACATTCGTCCGAGTTGTTTGCAGTTGCTGAAGGACATTGGTCACCCGTTCGGTTCGGGCCAACAGGTTTTCGACACGACGTTTGAAAACGTCCAGGCGGGCGAGCGCACCAGCCATCTTTTCCGCCTCGCCAATCTCCGCGGCGGCCTTGTGGTGGGAACGAGCGACTTGAGCGAACTCGCTCTCGGCTATTGCACTTACGGCGTCGGCGATCACATGGCGCACTACCACGTGAATGCGAGCGTTCCGAAAACGCTGGTTCAATATCTCATCCGCTGGGTCGCCAAGACCGGACAGCTCGGAGCCGCCGCCAGTGCTGCTTTGGAGGAAGTCTCAAAAACCACGATCAGCCCCGAACTCGTGCCGGGGGAGTCTGCAGCGCAACCCGCGCAACAAGCCGAAGACGTCGTCGGCCCCTACGAGCTGCAGGATTTTCATCTCTATTACATTCTTCGCTTTGGCTATGCGCCGCCCAAAGTTGCCTTTCTCGCGTGGTCGGCCTGGCATGAGCGCGATCGCGGAGCTTGGCCTGACATTCCTCTGGAGGCACGACATCAATACGGGATTCGCGAAATCAAGCGCTGGCTCGCCGTTTTTCTCGAACGGTTTTTCAAGGAGAGTCAGTTCAAGAGGAGCGCTCTGCCCAACAGCCCAAAGGTCGGATCGGGCGGATCGCTTTCGCCGCGCGGAGACTACCGCGCGCCCAGCGATTCCGAGGCCACTGCTTGGCTCGCGCAGCTGAGCCAGATTCCTGACGCGGATTCTTGAGCGTCGAAAAGGCCCCGTCCGCGAGGGTCGCGCGGATATGGCTCTCACGCCGCCAGCACGTGGTGCTCTCGGTGCCGCCGGAAAACGGACCGCGCAATTCCCCGCAGCGCGCTGCCCATGTACAAGCGAACTCCCACCGAAACGATGCTCCAGTATCCGTGGAATCTTCGCCGCGACTTGGGTCCGAGCGAATGGATTCGCGTCTCCGTCCGCACCAACGTCTTGCCGTCGTGATAGTCGTCGAACCAAAAGTTCGTGAGCGTCTTCGTAAAGGCAGGGTCGTCGAATGCTTTGAACTCTTCCAGGTTCCGCATCATCCGAATTCCGTAGTTTCTCTTCCAGAACTGTCCAACCAGCCCGCCCGCGATCTCATGCGGCTGTTTGCTCACGATCGGCAGCGCGCCGAAGGTAGTCGCCGCCTGCTGGAAGGTCACCGGATGCTCTTCGCTCGCGCGCCCCAGATTTCGAATCCACGCCAGAAGATCCGCGAGCGGCATGTCGGCCAGTTCCATCGACTCGATCGCCGACCGCACTTCTTCCGGGCTCGCCGGGATTGTGATCTCCTGCACGAGGCGCTGCTCGAGCTCGGGCATCAGTTCGTTGAGCGTCCGCGTCGCGAGCGAAATCGTCTCCGCCCGGTATGGACTCTGCAGCGTATCTTCGTCGAAATCCTGCGCGAACCGCGACACTTCTTCCCAGCGCGTCAGCTCGTAATCCTTGCTTGTGTCGGTCGGCCCGCCTTCTTTCTGTGCGACTCTCTTCATCACCCAGCGCGTCAGCGGATCGTACTCACGGTAATTGAGCGCGCCTGGGAAGCTCACGATCCAATCCGGCGTCCATGCAACCTCGTCGAGAAAATTCCGCACCGGCTCGAGCGATTCGAGATACGCCTCGCGTGTGCCGCGCGTTGCGGTCAGGCACGTCGAAAAGAATCCGGTTGATGGTATCGCCATCAGCTCGCGCCGGTTCCGCGAAACAAACTCCCTCACCGCTCTGGGATAGTGCTGCATGTACATCGGAGCGCCGATTAACACCGCGCTGAAGTTGCTTACGTCCGGTGTGCCCGCTTCGTGGTTGCGAAGATTCGTCACGTACACTTCCCATCCCCGCCCCGCAAAGCACTCGCCCAGAAAGTGCGCGATCTTGTCCGTCTGCCCGTGCTTCGACACGTAGTAGATTCCAATGTTCTTTTCCATACACTTCTCCCCCTACAGTCTGGATACGCCTGAGGCGGAATCGCCGCTGTGATGGGCGTCACGCGCTGCTGTTTCATGAAACAACCAGCAGGACAGCTACTTGCGCATGAAAAGCGAGGGGTCCTTCAGCATATTTTCGTAACGCTGCATATCGACGTTGTTTTCCACGCACTCATACTCGCGAATCCTCATTCCCGGGCGCAGCATGATCGTGCCGTGGCGCGTCCACGGACCGGTCAGCACCACCGGATCTTCGACCGTGTCCTCATAGACGATGGTGTTCTCATCCACGCGCGTAAATTTCTCCACCACGTGCAGCTTCTCGCTGTGAAACGTCCCCACGCCCGAGAGCCACGTCTTGTCGTTGAATCCGGTCACGTCGACGACCAGCGTATCGCCGTCCCAGTGTCCGACCGAATCGCCCATGTAGCTCGGGTCTAGGTCGTCGGGATGCTTCGCGTCGATCGGGATGATGCGGAAAATGTGAAACACCTCGAAGAGAAACACGACCGTCTTCGGCGTCTGCACGATCTGCATCGGGAAGAGGCCCATTAGCGTGGTTCGTGGCGTGCCCGGCGGCTCGCAGCGTACCATCGGCTCATCGACGCCGCGCATCTTGTACGACTCGAGCACCTTCTTCGCGGCCCATTCCTGATACGGAGGCTTCGCCTGCGGCCCCGGCACCGCGTACGGCGTAATCGGCCCGCTCTGCCCCAGCGGACCCTCGCCGTTGTTCGTATCCTCCCACGTGCCGATGCGGTTGCTGCCCCCCTGCCACACCCCGGTCAAATCCGGATGACCGTCTGCCGCGCGCGGCACATTGGGACTCACGGGCGGCGGATATTTGTACGCGCCTGCGGCCTGCTTACCTGCGACGTCGCAGCCGGCCTCGAACTCTCCGCAATTGCGCTGCGGTGCCCCTTGCGCGCTCGCCTTCGGCGCCGCGGAATCTTGCGACGCCGAGCTCTGTTGCGCCGCCGCGAACGGAGAGGCCGCCAGCGCTACGAGCGCCACCGCTGCAACTACGAAATTGCTTTTTGTCACGCCCTCACCTGCTCGTCATTCTGAGCGCAGTGGCCGGACGTTATTGCTTCGTCCCAGCTCCCGCGGGACGTCCGGCCACGCAGTCGAAGAATCCCTCTTTGATTTCGCTGTGTGCCCCGCGCTAATTCTGCGGCACATCCACCGGCGGAGCCGCGCCGCCATCGCCCGTCCCCGGCGCAGGGCCGAAGTACAATTTCTTGCCGTCCGCGCACGTCACCTGCCGCGCATGCCCCCACGCGCCGCCATCGCGCGCCTGCCAACCGGTTATCGTGATCGTGTCGCCCGTCTTGATCGACACGTCGCGCTTCCACCCTTGCCTGTATAGCACGCCGGGCGGGTAGCCTTCGAACTTCCAGTTCGTCACTTTTCCGTTCGCGTCCTTCACGTCGATGTAGATGAAGCAGTGCGGATTCGTCCACTCGATGCTGGTGATGACGCCCGTCAGCGTCACCGGCTTGTTCACATCGTATTCAACGCCGAACGAATGATGCGCCCGCGCAGGCGCACCCGCAGCCAGCAGCAGTCCCACGCTCGCAAAGCAAACGGAAAGGAGCCTCAATCTCATTCCCACCCCCAGTTCCCTCCGACTATATTCACGCGCGTCATGCCGGTCAATAGCGCGCGTGACGATCCCATTGAGATTGTCATCCTGAGCGACTAAGGCGAGCGAGGGACCTCTCTTCACGATCGACGGCCGTCATTCTGAGCTAAGTGGCCGGACGCAGTTCTTCGTCCCGCTCTTGCGGGACGTCTGGCCACGCAGTCGAAGAATCCCTCTTCGCCATTGCATTCTCTTCGTCTCTGCTTCGCTTGACGGCTCTTCATTCGCACGCGGATAATCGCCGCAGGAGTTCCCCTCCCATGCGCCATTCCCGCACGTACGCGGGCGCAGCGTCGGCCATCTCACTCTCCGCGCTCCTTTTCTGCGCGACGTTCACCGGATGCGCGCACTACTGCGTCGCCATCAACCTCAATCCCGGCGGCACGATCGACTCAGGCGCGACTTGCACCACCACGACCTCGACCGGCAACGTCACGTTGGCCTTCGGCTCGTCGGTCGCGTCCGCTTCGGCCGACGCACTCTCCGCAGCGCCTCGCGCGCCGCACATTTTCGTTACGCTTCGCGGCATCGACGCACTGCCCTCATCGATGCCCGGCGACGACGCGACCGCGTGGCAGCCGCTCACGTCGCGTCCCGTGCAAGTCGACCTCAACGCGCCCGTCGGCGATTCTTGTTCCACCGCTGCGTTCGGCACGGCCAGTATCCCCGCTGGCGCGTATAGCCAACTTCGCCTGCGCGTCGTTCAGAACCTGGGTGCAACCACGTCCGCATCGCTTCTCGAGAATTCAGCATGCGGCGCAAATCTTATCAATTGCCTCATCCCGCCCGACGCTGCCGCGCAGCCGCTCGCCGTGGACGACTCGGGCGAGATCGTGATTCCCTCTGACCGCATCGCCGGCGGCTCCATCCGCGTCTTGCCGGATAGCCACATTCATCTCACAATTTCGCTCGATCCTCGCGCGTTCGTCGCCCTCCCCGCCGCCAACTCTCTCCGTTTCGTCCCAGCGTTCTCCGTCGCCGACGCGCATTGCTCACAGGCACAGTAAGGTACTTCGGGTGCCCCACCCTCGGTCTGCGAGGGTGGGTCTTCACGTTGTCATCCCGAGAGAGTCCGACCGAGGTTGGACGACGAGGGATCTGCTGTTCGCATTCGCAGGGGCACAGCATGCTGTGCCCGGCAGGGTTGCTTGGCAACACGCCACCCTTTCACGCACAGTGCGCGACGCCACGCTTTTCTTGTCTTTTATTCGATGACCCGGAAGTAGTGCCGCCACTGAGGCTCGTCGTCCGCGAGGACATCCACGCGGTAAACACCAGGTTGGAGGGAATTAATCGCAACTTTCCACGCCGAGTAGAGAGTCACGCGGGGACTAAGCTCGAGCTTTCCAGGCGGAGTTTCGGCGACCAGCTGATTGTCAACACTGTAGATTCGCAACTGCTGTGTGCCCTTCATCTTCTTGGTAGGGCCCCAGACCGCAACGACCGCGAGCGTACCTTGCTTTCTTGAAAACTGGCTGCCCGATCCCACAGGAAAGATTGCCTCTCCACCCATTTTCTTGAAATCTTGCGAGAGGGAGCCGGTCGCCACCTGAGGCTTTAGGGAAAGAGGCATCATCAAGGTGCCCCGCGCTGCGAGATCGGACAATGTCACTGGTTGTTGCGACATCGCCGCTTCCGGAATCAGTGCGGTCGGCAACACGCTTGGCTCAACAACCGGCACCGTACCAGCCTCTAAATCCAAATAACTGGTCCAGTTCCCCATCCGCGAGCTTCCCATTCCTGCCAAACCTCCGCTGAGCACACCGATGAGGCGTCCGTAGCTGTCCAGCACCGGCGCACCGAGGGTCTCTTGCGCTCCGGATGAGGAAATGGTCAATCTCTGCGCGGCTGGCGCCATGCCCATGAGACCGGTGATATTCACGCTCTGAATCGTCCGGCTTCCCTGCCCCAGCGAAGCGAGAACATAACAAAGATCGCCTACCCGCCACGAATTCGCTGCGGCCTTTTCCAGCGGCTGCGCCTGCGCCGAATCGACTTTCAAGATCGCCCAATCCGCGGAGCGGTTCCACGCCACCAGGTCGTTGATCGTGGCGTGCGAGCCATCCGCTAGGTCGACTGTCAGGGAACTCGCTCCGTCGATCACCTGAAACGCCGTCAGCACCAGGTTCTTTTCGAGGAAGAATCCAAGGCCGTGGGAAATTGCGTCTCCATTCTGATCAAGACTCGTTACCAAGACGCTCGCCGCCGCCGCGCGCTGGTAGACTTCGCCGGGTGTCGGCATGGGTGGACCCGCTGGGACCGGAGGCGCGGCGCTTCGATCGGAGACAATCTCGAACGTCTGCGTTCCCGCCGGCTCGCCATCAATCGTCGCTTCCAGCGCCCAAAGTCCCGTCGCGATCGTGTCAGGTATCGCCAGTGTCCACGTGCCGATGTAGTGCGTACTCGGCGACGAGAGATCGAACTCGGAATTCAGGACTACCCTACCGTCCGGACTCCTCCACGAACCGACGGCGTGATGCGCACCCGGCGGGCCTTCCCATTCAAAGTACACAACGATCTGGTGATCGCCGGGCACATGAAATGTGTTTCTCTGATCCTGCAGCTGGTATTCGCTTCCATGTGTGACGCCTTTGCTGCCGCACATCGAGCGCACCACTCGAAACTGGGCTGGATGTTCCGGCTTCTGTGCCCCGCCCGCTTGCTGCGGCGAAGCAGCGCCCATCGGCACCACGGCAGACAGCATTAAGATTGCCGCACCGATGCCTGACAACACGGATTTGTTCCTAGACCGCATGCGTTACTTCACCTTCTAGTGACCCCACACGATATTCGCAAGCCCACCCGCGGTCAAGGCCACAACTACTCTCGACGCACCGCAAGCAATGGTAAATCGCTGCCTGAACACTGCGAGCCGTGTTAGCATTGCCGGAAAAGTCTCTTAAGTTCATAGTTGTCACACTAGGAGCACAGGCGCCACCGAAACGCTGGCTCGGGAATCAGGTCCCTTAACAAGGCTGGCCAAGTTTCGAAGGCGCACCCAGAACGAGCGAGATGTCGACATCCAAATAGAAGCGCTCGCGATCATGTGCTCGGCTCCCCAGCCTTTCGGACGTTCTTCTCTACCATCATTCCGATCGCAGTTGGCCTTTTCTCCGGAACCCTCGTGATCGAGATTACGACACCAAAGGGACTGGCGTGGGACCTCTTCTACAAAACGTTCAGTTTTTACGCGCTCCTCGCAGTGAGCCTCGGGGCCTACTGGTACAACCGTCAGCTCTATGTCTATGAGGTCGAAGTACAGCGCTTCCTCGACGCTGATTACTGCGTTGCGTACATGCGCAGCAAATGCCTTCCAGAAGCTGCCGAACGCTACAAAGAGCTCATACGGAACGGAGCTGGAGGCGAGCTGCTACAAGCCATGGAGGAGCTCAGGAGGATCTTGAGGTGAGATACCTTGTGAGCCCAGAGTTCAGCAGAAAGCTCGCAGCCTTAGGTCCGGTCGATATCCGGAGCGTCAGTGCGTTCCTGCAATCCATTGACACATACAGCAAGACAGAGTTACTCGAAGGGACCAGAGGCACAGTTAGTCCATTGGGAGAAGGAGTCTACGTTGCGAGGGTCGGTAAGGCTCGGGTCTATTTGACGTTTGGAAACGACGCAGACGGTGAGTACGCCTTGCTGCTCGACGTGACCACCGAGCAAGCGAGGAGCGCGTCCCCAGACTTCTTCGCATCAAAGAATCCGAAAACCAACGCTGCCCTGAATCCCCGGATGAATCCCGAGATAAACCCGCGAACCAATGCGAATCTGAATCCGCGACTCAATGCCAACATCAATCCGCGATTCAATGCCAATATCAATCCGCGATTCAATGCCAGCATCAATCCGCGATTTAACGCCAGCATCAATCCGCGATTTAACGCCAGCCTTAATCCAGCATTCAATTCTTCAATCAACCCCCGGACAAATTGGGCATTTGGTGGACCATACCTATACAACAGCAATCTCCAGCAGGAAGCCTATCTCGTGCGAGCCAATGAGGACACAGAACTCATGTTTGACCTAGGCGGAAATCATGTCGGAGAGTTGGTGCGGGTCGACGATGACGTGCGTGTCCAGTTCAATGCAGACAACGAATGGCAAGGCTATGTTGTACGCGCAAACAATGACGTGTCGCTTCGCTATAACATGGACGGAGAGTGGATTGGAATTATCGCCTAGGCTTGCTTTGTAGCAACTGTCCGCTTCCCCAAGAGTCCACAGACTTTCACGCTTGCCCTTGACATCCCGCCATGCCACGGTGGACGCATGGGCCAACGGTCCAGTTTTGGCGCGAAGTGGGAACCCTGCACGGGGCGGCGGACGTCTGTGTGCGCCCAGCGGCGACAAGGGCTTTTAGAAGTGAATGTAGCGCCGCGGCCTTTAGCGCGGCACAACTCACGTCCTTCTCTAGCCACTGGCCACTCGACACTAGTTACTCGCCGTCGGTGCATTTCTACTCGACAACGCTGTCGAGTAGAAATCGCTGTAACTCATTCAAAACAAACGGTCGGAGCAAAAGTTACTCGACAATTTTTCAGGGGGATCTCGCACTACCTTTCCGCACCTGCGGCGCAGATTTCGGGACCGCGCGGCGGCCCGGACAAGATAGAATGGCGGACTGCGCCAGATGGTTTGGGCGCTCCAGACATGGTCACGCTCCGCACAATTCAAGACGCGTACGCGCGCATCCGCGACTCGATTTTCCTCTCGCCGTTCGTCCGCTCGGAGACGTTTTCGAAGCTGACGGGCAACTCGATCTTCTTCAAGCTCGAAAACTTGCAGATGACCGGCTCCTACAAGGAGCGCGGCGCGCTGAACAAGATTCTCCTGCTCACCGAAGACGAACGCCGCCGCGGCGTGATCGCCGCGTCCGCCGGAAATCACGCGCAGGCCGTCGCCTACCACGCGACCAAGCGCGGAATCGCCGCGCAGATCTGCATGCCGCTCACGACTCCGCTTGTGAAGGTAACGGCGACCCGCGAATACGGCGCCGAAGTGATCCTCGCGGGCGCGAACTACGACGAAACCTGCCAGGAAGCGCTCCGCCGCTGCCGCGAGGGCAATCTCACGTTCATTCATCCGTTCGACGACGAAGCCGTGATCGCGGGCCAGGGGACGCTCGGAGTCGAAGTCCTCGAGCAACATCCCGAGATCGAAATTTTGGTGGTTCCGGTCGGTGGAGGCGGTTTGGTCGGCGGCGTCGCGTGCGCGGCGAAGGAAATCAATCCGAAAATCCGCGTGATCGGCGTGCAGACGTCGAAGCTGCCCTCGATGAAAGCGGCGCTCGAAGCGCATCATCCGGTGATGCTCCCGGCGAAGGTGACGATCGCCGACGGCATCGCGGTGCGCTGCGCCGGCGAAGTCACCTATCCGCTGGTGAAGAAATACGTGGACGACATCGTCACCGTGGACGACGAAGAGATCGCCGCCGCCATTCTGAAACTGCTCGAAAAAGAAAAAACGCTCACCGAAGGCGCGGGAGCTGTGGCCGCCGCGGCCGTGCTGCAATACAAAATTCCCGCGCAGGGGAAAAATGTCGGAGTCTTCATCACCGGCGGCAATATCGACGTCTCGCTGCTTTCGCGAATCATCGAGCGCGGCTTGGTAAAGGACGGGCGCCTCGTCCGGCTCCGCATTCACCTGCCCGACCATCCGGGCGCGCTCGAAAGGCTCGCGGGAGTGATCGCGCGAGAGAAGGCCAACATCGTCGAAACGAATTACGACCGCACCTACTACGGCGTGCTTCTCGGCGACGCCGTGATCGACATCACGATGGAAACGCGCGGACCCGAACACATCCGGGAACTGATGGCCGCTCTCGACGCCGCCGGCTATCCGCACGAGCGCGTGATCTGATCGCGCAGCAAAATGTTTTCAGCGCGCACGAATTGGAAGCTTGAAGAAAACGCATACACGCGCGCGCTGCGCCGCCATCGCGAAAGCGGGAAACCGCTTCTCGATCTGACGGTTTCGAATCCGACAGTCTGCGGATTCGAGTACGACGAGGCCGCGATTCTCGCCGCGCTGCAGAATGCGGCGGCGATGCGCTACGATCCCCAGCCGAAGGGTTTGCTTTCGGCCCGCGCCGCCGTCGTCGATTATTATCGCGAAAAAATTTCCGGCGCGCCGCTCGATCCCGAGCGCCTGATTCTTACAACCGGCACGAGCGAGGCGTACTCGTTTCTCTTCCGGCTGCTCTGCGATCCGGGCGATGAAGTGCTGGTCGCGCATCCGAGCTATCCGCTCTTCGATTTTCTCGCTTCGATTCAGGACGTGAAGCTGCGCCCGCTCCGGCTCGTGTATGACCACGGCTGGCAATTCGACTTCCCTGCCCTGCGCGCGGCAATCGGCCCGCGCACCCGCGCGATTCTCGTCGTGCATCCGAACAATCCGACCGGGCACTTCATCAAGTGCGACGAAGCGGAGCATCTCGCCGCAATTTGCCGCGAGCGCGATCTCGCGCTAGTCGTCGACGAAGTGTTTCTCGACTACGCGCTTCCCGCGAGTGCGAGCAGCAAGAAACGGCACGGCAGCTTTGCGGACAGCGGTACACAAGCACTCACGTTCGTGTTGAGCGGGCTGAGCAAGATCGCCGCGCTGCCGCAGATGAAGGTGGGATGGATCGCCGCGAGCGGCCCGGAAGCGCTCGTTTGCGACGCGATGGAGTGTCTCGAGGTGATCGCGGACACGTATCTCTCGCTCAACGCGCCGGTGCAGCATGCGCTGCCGGAACTGCTGGCCCAGCGCGGCGCGATCCAGCCGCAGATCATGGCTCGCGTCGAAACGAATCTGCTGCAGTTAGACGCACAACTCACAGGCTGGAAATCCGTTTCGCGATTGGAGATGGAAGGTGGGTGGTACGCGGTCCTCCGCGTTCCTGCAGTGCAGCCAGACGACGAGCTTGCGATTCGGCTGATCGAGGAGCACTCAGTGGCCGTGCACCCGGGCCATTTCTACGAATTCGCGGGCGATGGGTATCTCGTGATCAGTCTGCTGACGCCAGTCAGAGAATTCGCAGACGGAATCGGACGTGTGATTGCCGGAGTAGGAGCCTAAAACGAAAGCGCGAATGAGATCGCCGGACATCGGCAAGCCCATCCGCGCTCGATGCGGCGGAAATTCGGTCTTACTTCTTCTTGCCGAAGGCCGAGTGGACGTAGGCCGCCAGCGCCGCCATCTGGTCTTTGCTCAGAGTGTTCTTGAACGGGGGCATGTTGTTCTTCCCGTTCGTGATCTGTTCGACGATCTGAGCGTCCGTCATCTTCTGCACCGCGTCGGAGTGCAGGTCGGGCGCCTTCAGGGCCTTGCCCGTCGGAGTGCCGGTGCCGTCCGCGCCGTGGCAGACGACGCAGTTCGATTTGAACGCTGTCGACCCCACGTCATCTCCTGCTGCTGCTCGCGGTGCGGAACCAAGCAGAGCTACGGCCGCCAACGTCCCCAGTGCAACAACGAAAACGCCGATCCGCGCGATGCGTCGAGACGAAATCTCGTGAACCGGGCCTACGGTAAAATTGCATGAAACGCGCTTCTCGATATCGAGCATGAAACCTCCATTTGATGCGCTCAAACGCCGCCTTCCGCAGATGAACTCAAACACGATCTATGACAGTACTTGCGGCTGCAGCTATGAGTATTTTGCCCTAGCACCTTGCGGTCTGCAAACGGAAACATCCTCACACATTAAGATGCGCCGGGCGTGAGTTGCGATACGGCAAGTTGCGCCGAAGTTGCTTAGCGCCCGGCTGCTTCAGACTTGAACTTGGAAAGCAATTCGCAAAAACCGGTGGGAAGCGATCCAACATGGAAAGAAGGACGTATTGCGTGGCGGGTTGCCGATCCGGAGAATCCAACGTAAACTGTAGAGCGACGTTACACCGTTTCGGGGCGTGGCTCAGCCTGGCTAGAGCGCCTGGTTCGGGACCAGGAGGCCGGTGGTTCGAATCCACTCGCCCCGACCATTCTTTCGTTTTCAATTCAATGAGATAGCCTCGACCAATGCTACGCAAGAACTTCAATCGGCTGCGGCTCATGGCTTGTGGGTTCGTACCTCTACCAAGTTCATCTCTACCACTGGCTGGAATCAAACGACTACGGCCGGTTTCTGTCCGACAATTGGTAAATAGAGGATGACTGGGACGATCCGCATTCGTCAGAATTTCGACGTCCCGATGGAGTTTGTGCGGAGCACGTTACAGGCGAAACTCCACGGGTCAGGCCGACACGATCAGCGCGTCGAGCGCAACGCAGCTATGGTTTTCTTCGTACACCACAAGCGGGTTGATATCGATTTCGGTCAGCTCAGGCCGAGCCAACATGACCCCGCCGATCAGAACGACAGTCCTGGCCAGAGCGGCGCAATCGCGGGGTGGCGATCCTCGTGCGCCACGCAGTAGCGCGTAGCCTTTGAGTTTTGCGATCTCTGTGAGAATCATTCCCTCGGAAAGATCCGGCGGAAGCAGGCGCACGTCCTTCAAGGCCTCTGTCCAGATTCCGCCCAACCCAACCAGCAGCACGGGCCCCCAATGTGGATCGCGTTTGGCCCCAACGATTATCTCGAGGCCCGGCGCGGCCATTTTTTCCACCAACATCCGCTCCAATCTCAGATCAGGCCGCGCGCGCCTCACATTTTCGGTCACTCGTGTCCACGACCTCCGCAGATCCGCCTCATTCGCAATGCCGACTGCGACGCCCCCGATATCGCTCTTGTGCTCCAGGCTTGCGTGTTGAGCCTTCAGAACCACGGGATATCCGATCCGGGTGGCGATGCAGGTTGCGTCCTCAACGTCCCGCGCGAGTTCGCCCTCTGGGATTTGGATTCCAATCCCCGCAAGATATTTCTTGGCGGCGTATTCGGGCATCGTGCCGCGCTGAACAGGCGGCAACCGCGGAACCGGTGCGCGCCGAGACATGCTTTCCGAGGCGGCGCACGTCCGACCGAATTCCGTCACTCGCGCCACCGCCCGAAGAGACCTTTCCGGCGAACGCGAAAGCGCGATCCCACTCTCGCGAATGAGTGTCGAGCACTCTTCGACGAGTGGCGAACCATCCCCCATCATCGCCAGAACAACCGGCTTTGCAGGATTCTTGATTGCCGGATGAAGCCCTTTCAGGTAGCGCACCGTTTGCGGCGGCGCTGGCCCGGGCATGATCGCGACAACCACGCTGCCAATCCCGGGATCAGCCAAAAGCGCAGCGAGCCCTTTGCTCAGCAGTTCCGGTTCCCGGATGGGCTGCGTCGTCAGGTCGAGCGGATTACTTGGCTTCGCAAAGGGTGGCAGCACGGATTTCAGTGCGGCCTCGGTTTTCGGCGCCAGCGCCGGCACATCCAGTCCGATTTCGTCGCAGAGATCGAGAGCAACCCCGCAGAACGCGCCGGATACGGTGACAACGCCAACACCGGCTGTAGGCGGCTTGGGAAAGCGTGCCAAAATCTCGGCCACGTCGACGAGCTCCTCGAGGCTCTCCACCACGACGGCACCGGCATGGCTGGCGAACGTCCGCATCACTGCATGTTCTCCGGACATCGCGCCGGTATGCGAACGCGCCGATTCGCGCGAGCGCACACTTCGCCCGGGATGAAACAGAACGACCGGTTTCCCACACTCGCGGCAGCGGGCCAATGCCGCGAGAAAATCGCGCGGACGCCGGATTTGCTCCGCAAACACTACAATCGCCCGCGTCGCGGCGTCATTCGCCAGGTATTCGACGAAATCCTCGATGCCGAGGCCAGCTTCGTTCCCCGTCGAAACCGAATACGTCACCGGCAGGTTCCGCGCGTCGAACGCGAGCGTGAAATGCCCCATCAGCGCGCCACTTTGCGCGACCAACGCAACCGCAGGGCCCGCCTGCGTGCGCTTCGGCGTCGACCGTCCCGCAAATCCGATACCGAATCCATCGATACAGTTCGTGAATCCCAGGCAGTTCGGTCCCAGCAGCGCGATCTCGCCTTCCGCAGCGATCTTCGCTATCGCCTCCTGCTCCGTCCGTCCCGCATCGCCCAATTCCGCGAATCCTGAGGCGAAAACAACGGCTGCATGCACTTTCCTTTTGACGCAGGCCTCGATTGTTTCCCGCACTGCCGCACTCGGCACTGTGCACACGACCAGATCTACTCCTTCTGGAAGCGCCTCCATGGTTTTCAGGCACGCACGGCCCTCGATCTCATTGGCATTGCGGCTCACGATGTACAGCGCGGCCTTGTAGTCGCTCGCGATTATATTCGCCACCACCGTCGCGCCTGTCGAGTTAGCTTGCGAGGACACCCCGACCACCGCGATCGAATTCGGGCGAAGCATTCGTGCGGCCGCCTCTGCGCCTCTGATCGGCGGCCTCACCGATGTCCCGCTTCGCTCATTCTCCACGGCGATACGGCCCGAGCCCAGGCCGGTAGGATTTTTCATCGAGAAATTGGCGCAGGCCTTTTTGGCGGCCGCGTTCAGGGTCCGACGCGCCCGACGAAATAGCCATCGCCGTGAGGAATGTTTCCGCGGTGTCCCAATCCAGATCGCGCACCACTTTGAACGCGGTCTTCGCGTGCCGCAGGACGGTCGGGTTTTTTTGCAGCAGCTTACGAGCGAGGGCTTCCGTTTCGGTCCGGAGCTGCGATCGGGGCACCGATTTGTTGACCAGGCCCATTTCCGCCGCCTTCTTCCCGTCAAAGGTATCGCCGGTCATGATGTAGTAGAGCGAGTCCCGATGGTTCATCACTTGCGCCACCGCGCGCGTCACGTTGCCTGCTGGAATGATCCCCCAATTGATCTCCGATAATCCAAATTGCGCCTCGTCCGCCGCGATCGCGAGATCGCACGCGACGAGCGGGGTGAAGGCTCCGCCGAAACACCATCCATTTACCATCGCGATGGTCGCCTTCGGGTAATTGATCAGCCGCCGCCACATCCACGCGTACGCCGCCCGGCGCACCTGCGCCTGTTTCAACGCGGGCTCGTGCTCCACCTCGCGAAAATATTCCTTCAAATCCATCCCTGCCGAAAACGATTCCCCGGCCCCGGTGAGCACCAGCACTCCGCACCGGTCGTCGAGCTCCAGCGCGTCAAGGATTGCCAACATCTCGTCGTTCATTGTGGGATTTACTGCGTTGCGTTTTTCCGGCCGGTCCAGCGTCACCCACGCGATCCCGACGTCGAATTCGACCTTTACAGTCTTGCCGCCCGGCACCGGCTTTTCAGATGTTAGTGATGTGGACATTTTCTCGCCCCCGCATGGAATGATGTTTGTCACTCCTTATATCAGCCAGCTTGGTTGAGGGTCAATCGACGCATCGTCCGGCTGCCGCCAATTCAGATGGCCAATCTGTCCAAAAGGAAACGCACTCGCGTCGATGAATCAGAACTGAAGCGATTCGGAAATTTATGGGAAGAGCTCCCGTGCAAGCATCACTACGCCTCCGTCAGAAAGCTTCGGAAGGGCCTAGTCAAAATCACTTCGCTGAAGGCTCGGGTTTCGCGGGCTCAGTAGGCTTCGCGGCTTTCAGCTTGGCCAGAGATTCGTCCACCCGCTTCTTGAAGTCGCCCTGGTCGTTGTGCTCCCATCCACTGTAGTTGGACACGACTTGCATTTCACAGCCCGAACCTTTCGATACCAAGGTGACCTTATTGGTTCGCTGGAGGATGGCTCCGGAAATATTGACATGAGCAGAGTGCTTGACGTTGTAGGAAGCAGTCAATTTGGCGTCGTCACTGGCCACGACGCTGTAGTTGTCCGCATTGCTGAGGGTATCTTTGACCGCCGGCCATACCTCGCTGCAAGGAATCTGATAGGCACTCTTGTAGGTCCAGCCGAACGCTGGAAAAGCCAGAGCAAGCGAGATCAAAACTGCAACTGCGAACTTCGTCCTTATCATGGGGTCCCTCCGCACAAGTACTTTCAGCCGGGATTTCCTGTTGGGCCGCAATCGATAACGTACGCTGCCTGCTAATACAATCTGTGATGCGCGTCACCACCCGCTCGAAGACCAAACCCATCCCGATGGCTTGGGCGTAGTCCGACCGCTTTCCATCGGTGCCTCTAGCCGGGCCACGCTCTTCCTCGGACTCGCGCTCGCGATGCGCTTGCAGAAAAGATTCCAGGCGATCGCTGGTCACTGCAATGAGTGCCGAAGACTACCAGGTCAGGAGAGACTGAATCACATGAGCTAGTGCGGTTAGGTCCCGACTAGTCGGATATCTCTGCGGCACGTCGAGAAGTAATGCCTTGGATGCACCTGTGCATAAGCTGCAAGGAGCAAGAACAGCGCGCTTAGTTCGGGCAATTAAGAGCGGCCATGGTCCGGCTTCACCTCGGGGCGGGAGCGACCTCGATGGCGGATGGTTTGGCTGGAGACGTTCGGGGAGGAACAGCCATGCGAACTGGTTCTCGAACGCCCATTGCGAAGTAGTAGTTGTGAAGTCGTTCGATCAAGCTATCGCTCACTT
>DASPVC010000049.1:0-4184 GCA_035622585.1 Candidatus Acidiferrum sp. | reverse complement strand
GCGTGGCGCTTCAGTTCAGGGCGTCTTGAGACTGATGACGGCGCTCGTAAGATACCGGATACGTCTTGTTGCGGAACTGAATCATCGGGTCCGCGGGTTCGATGCCGGCAGGCAGGAGCGCCGGCAAAAACATGAGCGCGCGTTCGGTCGCCTCGCTGTCCGGCACTACCGAAGCGACGGTCAGCGTCCCCAGCGTCGTGATCTTATTGGTCCTCGCCCAAGCCACCGATGGATCGTCGATCTTGTCGCCCGGCGCTGCGAGCTGCAGCATCATATCGAATCGGACCGCTCCACGGGCAACGCGCTGGCGAATCTCGTCTTCGAGATAGTTGGTCGCCGCCTTGGCGCTCTCGTCCTTCGACAAGAAATGTCGGCCGGCGTCTGGAAGCAGCTGATAGCGCCCAATCGTCACGGCGCCCTTTTCGTTGACGAACTTGAAGCTGTTCACGCCGAAGTAGGGGGTCGTCGCGTAGCTCACTGGCGGCGGATCCCGCATGGTCAAGAACGTCTTCGCGGCTGGGTGCGTCTGCTGGAAGGCCTCGATTGGCGTCGGCGACGGGACCCCTGGCTTGCTGCCGGCAAGCGCCAGGAAGAATTGCTGAAATTCCTCGGCGTTCTTCGCCGGAAAGCCGTTGTACGAATGGGTGACGAGATCGGTGTCACTGCCGTCGGGAAGACGAAACCTGATGGCTAAGCCACGCGGGGCGGCCCGCGGATCCGCATCGGCGATCTTGGATATGCCCGAGTTGGCCGAGAAGCGCGCAGTGACCGGCACCTCGTGCTTGAAATGCAACGCCTTGCTCACGCTCGCCGCCTCCGCGCTCGGAACGAACTTGCCGAGTAGGACGACGCCCTTGGCGTGGGCCGACCGCTGCGTCGTTTGCTTGCCGAACGCCGAGTTGAGCGCATCGACGAACGTTTCTGGGGTCGTGGCCATCGCGGGCTCCTTCCGCGTGTTCATCGCCGTCCTCCGTTGGAACGATCCCTTCCCCCGAGCTGCGCGCCGACGTCGTAACGTTTAAGCCCGACACTAGCACATCATCGCATTGGGCGTGTGCAACAGCGGAAGCTGGCTGCCAATGCCCGCCTTCGGTCAATCGCGTCGTTTGGGTGTTCCAGCCAGATGTCGGCTATTGTCCCGCGGGCCAAAATGGCGAGCTGCCAGAGCGGTCGAAAAGTGCAGGAACCGGCGTCGTCGTTGGGGCTGCTTGCCGCAGCTTCCGCTGCATGCGCATTTTGAGCGAGCTACTGGCCGGTTTTGATAATCGGATTACCTGGTTTTACTTTGCGTGGTCGCTTGCTCGTGCGATGACCACCTTCGCGTAAGAGAAAGTATTTCACGATGGCATTCCCTTCGCGGGAGGGAAACGGACTATCGCAGACCCGGCACGTTATGCGCTGGTCGAGAGTTTCAGGTCCGGCTTCAGCTTGGACTACCTGGTAAAGCGCGTCACAATTCGGGCAATGAAACGATTTGCTTGGCGGCATGGTGTCCCCCGGCACCGACTTGTCACATCAGCCCGTCGATCCCATCGGTCTTGATGCCGCGTCCCGCGTCCTGCTCGTACCGTTTCACCGGTGCCCGTACTCCGTGAAAACGTAATCGCGGTTCTTCACTATCGTGTGGCACGCGAGCCCGCACTTGGCGTCGTGTCCCTGCGGCGGAGATTCCGATTCATTGCGGGGCCTAAATGTATCGGACGCCGCATCATACTCGAACGCAGCCCATCCCCATCCGGCGCTGTCCGCGAACCTCTTGCTGTCCTTCTCCATGAAATGGGAGTTCAGAAGAGTACCCGGCACCATTGGCGGACCGGGGTACGCGTCTTGTTTTTTCGGGTCCCAATGGATTTTCGCCAACATGGCACCGTCCGGGAAAGGCTTGCCATTGCCGGGAGCGCCTTCCCTAAGGGCGGCGATTGCGACGGGATTCCCCAGGATCACGGCGAACTTGCCGCCGTTTTCGCTCATCGCGACGACCGACCAGTCTTCGTATCCCCTGAACTCGGAGAATGAGAGCCCGCCCGGCACTTCGACCGTATACTTGTCCTGAGCGGAAATCGCTCTTCCGCCAAAGACGGCGAGCGCTACCGCGGCGATTGCGATTAACGAGGATGCAATTCTCGTCATGGCTCACTCCTGCCAACCGTTGCGGCCGGCGAGCCTATCAACATTCGCTGAGACTGTGTACCCCGCCCCAGGAACAGGATGTCCGAATTGGGGCATTCGCTGCCGATTGAAGCGATGGCCGCCACGTCCGCTCTGCTCCCGACTTCGGACATCGGAGCTACTGCGCCGAAGGGTCGCTAAGGTAGAGTCGAGGATGAGCGCGGTCGCTGGGGCCATGTGGCATCGCTCCGTTTCTCATCCCCGCTCATCGAACCGGACGTGCCGATCTCCGGCATCCGGCTCTCCGACTGGTTTCACCGCATGGCTCACGACGCAGCCAAGAGAGGCAGGCGCTCAAGACGCAGCAGACCGAGTTCTCCATAGACAACATCCAGAGAGAATCGGCGTGTGCCGCGCCCTGCCAGCTTGTGCCGTCGGGCGAGGAAGTGGCGCACGCGCTCATAGACGTATCGGTCAATGCTGCGGAATGCTGACCGGCATGTGCCGTGACAGAAGTAGTTTGACCAGCCGAGCAGAGACCTGTTCAGCATGTCGCGCAGTTCTGGCCACGGATCGGTGTTGCCGGGTACCAGCAGATTGCCAACGTTCGTCTTGAACCGTTGCATGCTCTTCTTGGATGGGCTCGCGCTCAGATACCAAAGACCGTTTGCTTTATAACGGTGGGATCCGAACGAGTAGCCGAGGAAGTCGAAGCGCTCCTGTCGGGCATTCCGCAACGAAGTTTTGTTCTCGTTGACCGTCAGCCCGAGCCGCGTCATCACCGCCTTCGTCCACGTCAGGGCCTCAGCCGCGCATCCGTGACTGAGGATGACGAAGTCGTCAGCATATGCAACGACGTGGGCACGGAACGTTTCCCCGCGTCCGGTCAGACGCCAGTACTTCAGGAACCGGTTCATGTAGATGTTTGCGAGCAGTGGGCTCGTGACGCCGCCCTGGGGCGTGCCGCGAGTGTTGCTCTTGCCACCACCGATGCGCCGTTTCCCGTCATCATCTCGCTCTTCGATCGGCGCCCTGAGCCACATCTTGATGAGGCGCAAGACGTGCCGATCCACCACACGCCGAGCCACGGACTTCATCAGTTCAGCATGCGGAATAGAATCGAAGTAGCGGGATAAATCAGCGTCGACCACGTCGGTATAGCCCCGGCAAATTAGCCGGTGTACCTCCTTGACTGCGTCCACCGCCCCGCGAGCGCGACGGTAGCCGTAGGCGCTATCCTCGAAGTCCGCCTCGAAGATCGGCTCCAGCACGATCTTGGCGGCAGTTTGAATCACGCGATCGCGGATGGTCGGAATGCCGAGCGGTCGCTCGCCTTCCCCATTCGGCTTCGGGATCATCACGCGCCGCACCGGATCGGGCCGATACGTCTTCGAGACCAGTTCCTCGCTCAGGCCAGCCAGCCACTTCTCCAAACCCGACGCTTCGATCGCCGCAAAGGTCACTCCGTCCACACCAGGCGCTCCCGCATTGGCGCGGGCCAGCGCATAGGCGTGGCGCAGGATGTCCTCGCGACAAATCTTGTCGTAGAGCAGGTAGAAGCGGAATGCAGGCTCCGCCTTCGCCTTACGATACAGCTTTCTCTGAAGGCTCCGGATCACTGACGGTGTTGCCAGGCTCATCGCCAATCACCTTCACCTCGCCATCTTCGAAAGCACACCAGAAGTCAGGGCCCTTTGCTCCGCCGGCATTGCCCGGCCTCAACGCTCCTACGGCCCTGTCCGACTCCCGCAAAGACCGCCGCCTGATGCGACGTTGAGGGTCACTACCCTCGCCTTCACGGGTCTCCCCCGATTACGCGGATCACCCTTCCAACGTGCCGTGCCCACTACCCCGGCGGATCACGCGGGTGCTCGTGTCGATTGCTTCCCCGCGCACACGGCCTTCCCCAAATGGCAGGAGGGTCGGCATCCGCATTGTCACTTTCGAGGCCTGCTCAGGCTTCACTCGCGTTACGGCCCGCCGGATCGCTCAGCCGCCCAAGGCGACCTTTGTCACGAGGCTCCAGCCCAACCAGTTACCCGGCTAGGCCGCTCGTCAGCTTCCGAATCAATCGA
>DASPVC010000048.1:0-20745 GCA_035622585.1 Candidatus Acidiferrum sp. | reverse complement strand
TACTGGCGCCAGACCTGGTTCGATCCATACATCCAGGACGACTGGAAAATCACCAAGAGACTTACCTTGAATCTCGGCGTGCGCTACGAGTGGGCCAGCAATCCAACGACAGTCAAGGAACCCGTGTTCGTGATCCCCAACTTAAGTTCGCCGGCGACGACCGAACTCGACTTCACCACCGCGGCTCATCCCTTCACCAGCAATCCCAATGCCTGGAACATCGATCCGCGCATCGGTCTCGCCTGGGACGTGTTCGGGGATCACAAGACCGCCGTCCGCGCCGGCTTCGGCATGTTTCACGAGCCCGTCACCGCGCGTACCTATGCCCTCGACAACACGTCCATGCGCCCGGATGAACCGCTGTTCTTTCTTCTCTTTGACTCTGGTTTCCCCGCTCTGCCTACCACTCCCACCGGGCCCATTGGCCTTTTTGGGACCCCGGCCGCCAACCAGATCGCCTGGTACTATGGCATCCTGCAGAATGTGAACCATGCTCCGTACATGATGCAGTACACCCTCAACGTGCAGCGCGAACTTGCGCCCGGGACAGTGGTCACGGTGGGCTACAACGGTTCCCAGGGCGTCCACCTGTTCTACTGGATTGACGCCAACCCTCCGTTGGCCTACGGCGATTTCACTGCTGCACAACGGAGCACGACGGTGGAACCCGGTGCCGCGCCGCTCACGATAGCGCAGGTCTTCGCCGGCACGGGCGCGACCGGGATAGGACCGCGGGGCACGGTGACCAACCCGTTTGTGGACATACACGCCAATGCGAACTTCGGGGCGTTCGAAGCGGCTGAACCCGAGGCGCACTCCAATTACAACGCCTTGCAGGTAACCCTGAGCCGGCAGTTCGCCAAAGACGTGGTCGGCAATGCCAGCTACACTTGGTCCAAGTGCCTGGATGATGCCTCGGCCACCATCAGCACGGAACAAGACGAGTGGGCCGTCGCTGATGCCTACAACCCGAGCCTGGATAGAGGTCCGTGCAGCTTTAGCTCCAATCAGGTGTTTACCGCCAATGCTATTTATCGGCTGCCGTTCAAGGGCAATCGGTGGAAGGACGGCTGGCAAATCAGTCCTATCTTCAGCGCCTATACCGGCCTGCCCTTTAACGTCCAGACCATGCTGGTCGACTATCAATCCCAAACCGGGGGCGCCACCGAAGGCGAGCGCCCGGAGCGCGTTCCCGGCTGCAACCCCATGGTGAGGACCAGAGCCCAGTGGTGGAATCCGGCATGTTTCGTGCTTCCGGCCTTTGGCACCCTCGGCAATAACGAACGCGACTCGCTCAATAACCCCAATTTCTTCAACTGGGACTTCGCGATCTTCAAGGACACGCAGCTGACCGAGAAAGTCACCATGCAGCTCCGGGCGGAGTTTTTCGACATCCTGAACCACCCCAACTTCACCGCAGCAGAAGCGATATTCAGTAACAGCAGTGCGCAGCTCGAGTTGATGGGCACGCCCGGCCTCGTCACCCCCCAGAATGCGTTCTATGCGCAACGTTCCAATCCGGCTGCCTATGCGCTCCCGACCGCCACCACCGCCGGTGGCGTGCTGTGCAACCCGTCGGGGGTAATCAACGCTACGCCCGTGGGCCCCTGCTACCTCCCCTCGACCGCACTGAGCACGACCGTGCCGGGGAGTAATGGCGGCCAACGCCAGATTGAATTCGCAGTGAGGTTTATGTTCTAGGCCTCAGGGCGCCTTTTTCTCAACTTTGCCGGCGGCAACTCCAGAGTTGCCGCCGGAGGGTTGTTGCGACTCCAACAACACCCGAGAGCCGGCGAGGAGATTCCACCCCCTCCCGCCGGCTCTTCCATTTGATGATTGCCCATCCACTTTCCGGCCGCATTTTGCGCCATTCAAGCCGCGTTTAAGGCCTTTCAATGCATGTGATTGACCCAACAGCGAGCGTATGCTAGCGTCTCTAATTCGGTTAAACCCAATAGGCGCAAATTAGCTCGCGGATCGCCTTTCACGCCTTCGGAGGACACTGTTTTGGCACACGCGCATGAGAAGTTCCTGTTCACCTCGGAGTCTGTCACCGAGGGTCACCCTGATAAGATCGCGGACCAGATTTCTGACGCCGTTCTCGACACCGTCATGCAGCACGACCCGATGGGGCGGGTCGCCTGCGAAACTCTGATCACCACCGGCTTGGTCGTCATTGCCGGCGAGATCACCATCAAGAAAGAAGCCCGCGGCGTGCTCGAGTACGAGCGCATTGCGCGCGACGTGATCTCTGAGATCGGCTACAACCGCGCCAAGTACGGCTTCGACGCCGAAACTTGCGGCATCCTCTCAGCGGTCAAGCCGCAATCTCCCGACATCGCCATGGGCGTTGATACCGGCGGCGCAGGCGACCAGGGGTTGATGTTCGGCTACGCCTGCGACGAGACGCCGGAATTGATGCCGATGCCGATTCAGCTCGCGCATCAGTTGACCCTCAAGCTCTCCGAAGTCCGCAAGAACAAAGTCCTCGATTTTCTCCGCCCCGACGGTAAGTCCCAGGTTTCCGTCGAATACGCCAATGGGCGCCCGGTGCGCGTCGATACTGTCGTCATTTCGACGCAGCACAGTGACAGCGTCTCGCACGGCGACCTGCGCGAGGCGGTCATCGAGAAAGTCATCAAGCCCGTCGTCCCCAAGGAAATGTTCGATAAGACCACGATTCACGTGAATCCGACCGGCCGCTTCGTCACCGGCGGACCGATGGGCGACGCGGGCCTCACGGGCCGCAAGATCATCGTGGACACCTACGGCGGATACGGCCGTCACGGCGGCGGCGCCTTCTCGGGCAAGGACCCGTCGAAGGTGGACCGCTCGGCATGCTACATGGCGCGCTACATCGCCAAGAACCTCGTGGCCGCGGGCATTGCGCGCAAGGTCGAAGTCCAGCTTGCATACGCCATCGGTGTCGCCGAGCCGGTCTCGGTGATGGTCGATACCTTCGGTACCGGCACGATCCCGAACTCGCAGATCACGGAAATCGTCCGCTCGCTTTTCAAGCTCACGCCTCGCGGAATCATCGAAGCGCTCGACCTGCGCCGTCCGATCTACCGTGCGACCGCGGCCTACGGCCACTTCGGGCGCACCGGCCCGGGATTCACCTGGGAGCGCACGGACAAGGCTGAAGCGATCAAGAAAGAAGCGGCTTCGCGCGGCGCCGCCGTGGCCACTCGCTAGTCGAAATGTTTGTATGTAGCGCCGCGGACTTTAGCGCGGAATCGGCAGCTCGAAATCCTTCTCAACTTCTAAAAGGGAGCAAATTGTGGAAACAGCGACCAAGCTAAAGGGCGACGTCAAGAACCTCGCCCTCGCGGAAGCGGGCAAGCGCCGTATCGAATGGGCGAATCAGCACATGCCCGTCCTGCAGTTGATTCGGAAGCGATTCATCAAGGAGCAGCCGCTCAAGGGCATCCGCATGGCGGCTTGTCTCCACGTCACCACCGAGACGGCCAACCTCGCCATCACGCTGCGCGATGGCGGTGCCGATCTCGTCGTCTGCGCCTCGAATCCGCTCTCGACACAGGATGACACGGCCGCGTCGCTGATCAAGGACTACGGCATTCCGACCTACGCCATCAAGGGTGAGGACAACGCGACCTACTACGCGCATATCAACGCGGCGCTCGACCACAAGCCGCAGATCACCATGGACGACGGCGCCGATTTGGTCACGCAGCTTCTCACCAAGCGCACCAATCAAATCAAAGATGTCATTGGCGGCACGGAAGAGACCACGACCGGCGTGATTCGCCTGCGCGCGATGGCTAAGGACGGCACGCTAAAATTTCCGGTGATCTCTGTCAACGACGCGCTCACCAAGCACTTCTTCGACAATCGCTATGGCACCGGCCAGTCCACGCTCGACGGCGTGATTCGCGCCACAAACCTCCTGCTTGCGGGACTCAAAGTCGTTGTCGCTGGCTACGGCTGGTGCGGACGCGGCGTATCGATGCGCGCGAAAGGCCTTGGCGCAGACGTGATCGTCACCGAGATCAATCCCACGAAGGCAATCGAAGCCGTGATGGACGGCTTCCGCGTGATGCCCATGAACGAAGCCGCCAAGATCGGCGACGTTTTCATCACGGTCACGGGCAACAAGTCCGTTCTCGCGCACGAGCACTTCGAGAAGATGAAGGACGGCGCGGTGGTCAGCAATTCGGGCCACTTCAACGTCGAGATCGATATTCCGGCGCTTGAAAAACTTTCCAGCGGTCACAAGGAAGCGCGCCCCTTCGTCGAGGAGTACACGATGAAGGATGGCCGCCACCTCTATCTGCTCGGCGATGGCCGCCTGATCAACCTCGCGGCCGCCGAGGGCCACCCGGCCTCCGTCATGGACATGAGCTTCGCCAATCAGGCGCTCTCGGCCGAATACATGGTCAAGAACGCCGGCCAGCTCAAGCCCAACGTCTATCCCGTTCCTGAGCATCTCGATCAGCAGATCGCCAAGCTCAAGCTCGAATCGCTCGGCGTCACGATCGATAAGCTCACTCCGGAGCAGGAGCACTACCTCGCTTCCTGGCAGGAAGGCACCTGAGTTAAGTTGTCGTCGCTAGCGGGTCCGCCGCAGACGGACGGCGAGGGATCCTCTTTTCGAATTCACGCAACGGGCGGCCGATCTGGCCGCCCATTTTCTTGACTACTGCTCCCTACGTTCGTAGGGGCACAGCATGCTGTGCCCGGCAAGTTTGCTTGGCATGATTCCCCATCAGATCGTGTCCGCACGGGCGGTATTTCCGGAGATAGCTGCTGCCCGCTGCTGGTAAAATCCGCGGGGCATGAACTCGCGTTTGATAATTTGCGCTGGTGCTCTGGCTCTAGCCTCCTCCACGAACTCATTCTCCTTCTGTCGGGTGCTTCTCCGGACGACTTCCCAAGCCCAAAATGCGCCCCAGCCCGCGAGGGACGCCCCGGCTGCCGATCCTCCCGAGATCCGTTTCACCGGCGAAGTCCTGCGCGGCCAAATCTATGAGCACGATGTGGGGCACAATCTTGTTTTTCGTCTCACTCCGGCCGTGTCCGACGAAGGCGGCGGCTGGGTGATCGGCATGCTGCCGTCCGTGGAGCCGGCCGATGAGCCGCTGGAATTTGTCGAGGTCGCGACGCCGCCTTATCACGGCTATAACGACCGGTATCTTGCGGCCACAGCCGGCTACTCCTCGCGCGAAGCCATCCAGATCACCACGCGCAAATTCTATTTCGTCGAGTCCGTCTCCGATCAGCACATCGCCAGCGAAGTCGTCAACGCTGTGCTCTATCCCAGCACCGTCTCGGAAGCAGAGCGAAACCGCATCGACACCGAGTCGGCCAACCTCCACCTCGGCAGCGGGCAGTTCCGCATCCTGCACTCACGTATCAACCCCAGTAAGGGAGGCGATCCGGAAACGATCGCTTGGGTGAAGTTCGAAGTCGCGCTGAAATTCTCTCCGGGCATCACGCTGCAATCCGTCCTCGCTCCTAAGGCGCCCGCTCAGCGCTAGCCCGCTCACCCATTCAAATTATCGATTCAGTCTTCAAGAATGTTGCATCGCTGGAACGCCATGTGGCGCTCCTTCTCGTGTTATCCTCGGCGCTTCCCGCAACACCGGACGTACAGGTCCGCTGAGAATCTATGGTTGACGATCCAATTCTTCTGAATGATTGGCACGCGGTCGCATGGTCGTCGCAGCTTACGCTGACCGCCCCCTTAGCGGCGCGGCTGTTGGAGGAGAGTCTCGTTCTCTGGCGCAGCGGCAACGGCGTCCACGCTTGGAAGGATTTGTGCATTCATCGAGGCTCGCGGCTTTCGGCAGGACGCATCGTGGGCGATTGCCTTGCTTGTCCCTATCACGGGTGGGAGTATGACGCTTCGGGCCGCTGCGTTCGCATTCCCGCGCATCCCGATCAGCCGCCGCCCGCACGTGCATCGGTCACCACGTACTCCGCAACGGAAGCCTACGGGCTTGTCTGGGTCAGCCTCGGAAATCCGAATCGCAAGCTTCCTTCCTTTGCCGAATGGGACGACAGTTCGTGCCGAAAAATTTTCGCCGGGCCGTATCTCTATCGCGCGCACGGTCCGCGCGTCATCGAAAATCTCTTGGACGTGGCACACTTTCCCTTCGTCCACGCCGGGTATCTCGGCGATCCCGCGAAGGCCCAAATCGGCGACTACGAAGTCGAAACCTGTGGCGACACGATCATCGCGAAAGACATTCCTGTCTGGCAGCCGGACCCCGACGGCACCGGAAAGCCTGCGGACGTTTTCTACACCTATCACGTTCTGCGCCCGCTCTGTGTTCGTTTCACGAAGGCGCACGGCGCAAATCGGTTTTCGATGTTCGCGTGCGTCACACCGGTCGGAGAGTGTGAAAGCCTCGCGTGGCTGATCATGGCGATGAACTACGCTCATGATGTGCCGGAGAAAGAGCTTCGTAGCTTCCAGGACGCGGTCAGCAATCAGGATATTCCGATCGTCGAGGGCCAGCGTCCCGAATTGCTGCCGCTGGATTTGCAGGCCGAGTTGCATCTCCGTTCAGACCGCGCCGCCATCGCATATCGCCAGTGGCTGAAGAAAATCGGTCTTCGGTACGGAACGGCCTGAGCCGGCGCGATGGCGGAAACCATTTCCATTCCGAAAATTTCTGTTCCCTGGTTCGTCCCCGGTGATTGGGATGGCTTCGCCGCTTTGTTCTTTAGCGGCCTTCCCGATCTGCTCTTGATCGCGGGACTCGCGCCGCTGTGTGGTTTTTCCGATAGCCTGGTCACCACGCGCATCTTGCCCGGCGTGGCACTTTCGATATTCGCGGGAAATGTCTTTTACGCCTGGCAGGCGCGCCGCCTCGCGGAGCAGACGGGCCGCAGCGATGTCACCGCCATCCCCTTCGGCGTCAACGCACCGACGATCTTCGTTTACGTTGCGCTGGTCATGCAGCCGGTGTATGAACGCACGCACGACCCGAATCTCGCCTGGCATGCCGGAGTCTTCGCGTCGTTCCTGAGCGGCATCGTCCAGACCGCCGGCGCGTTCTGTACCGACTGGCTCCGCCGCCACACGCCGCGCGCCGCTCTGCTGTGCCCGCTCGCTGGAACCGCCATGGCTTTCTTGTGCCTCGATTTCATTCTCCGCGTGTTTCAGACGCCGGCCCTCGGCTTGCTGCCGACTGTCGTGATCCTGACGGTTTTTGCCTCGCGCGTCCGCTTGCCTTTCCGGATTCCGGGCAGCCTGGCCTGCATCGCCATTGGCGCAGCTTTGGCGGCCATCTTGCGATGGGCGCATATCTATCATCCGGCCGCGGCAACGCCTCTGGCGATCGGCATTCATCTCCCGCGGCCTGTGAATCTGTACGATTTTCTGGTGCACGCCGACGGATGGAAATTCCTCTCCGTCATTCTTCCCATGAGCGTGCTGGACACAATCGTCTCTTTGCAGGTCCTCGAAAGCGTGCAGGTGGCTGGAGAAGACTACCCGACTACTCCCTCGTTGCTCGTCAATGGCCTCGCGACACTCGCCGCTTCCGCCTTTGGCAGCCCGTTTCCTACCGCGCTCTATTTCGGTCACATGGTGCATAAGAGTCTCGGGGCCCGCGCCGGCTATTCGATCCTCAGCGGCGCCACGAACATGCTGGTGTGCCTCACGGGCCTTGTGGTTCCCCTGCTTCGCGTCGTGCCGCTCGAAGTGGTCGCGATGGTCGTCGTCTGGTTCGGACTTGTGATGGTCGCCCAGGCCTTCACGGAGATTCCGAAATCCCATGCGATCGCCGTCGCCTTCGGACTGATCCCGATGATCGCCGCCTGGGTGACCGGCTTGATCGATGTCTCCTTGCGCACCGCCGGCTCGAGCTTCCTGCAAAGCGCGCCGCTTTTCGGCGACCAGCTCTATGTTTACGGACTGATTTCGCTCGGCCAGGGCGCGCTGCTCGTCTCCATGATCTGGGCCGCCGTGATCGCCTATCTGTTCGACGGCCGTTTTCTGCGGGCCGCCGCGTGGCTCGTCGGAGCCGCTGCGCTCTCGTTCACGGGCTTCATTCACGCCTTCCGCATCACGGACCGCGGCGTCGAAACCGTGATCGGTCTTTTCGCCGCGCCCGCCTTCGCGTGGAGCTATCTCGCCGCGGCCGGGTTTCTCGCGCTATTTCACTTCTACGCTGCTCGCGCGCGATCCCTGCCCGGGTCTCCGAGCTTCGAATAGAAGCCATCGCCCCCATGCCGTAGAATGGCTTTGATGAGATTGGCCTCGATATTTCTTGCCGCGGCCCTGCTCGCGCTCGCCTCGCCGATTTCGCGGCAGGCTCGCGCGCAGGAATCTGTCACCAGCGCCACGCACGAAAGCTCCGCTCGTCCGGACGTCGAAGACCTCATTCAGCAGAGCGGCGCCGATGTCTCCATCGCCTTCCGCTCCCTCGACGGCGGCCAGGAACTCCTGATCCGCGCGGATCGCCCCTTCGAGGATTCGCTGTCGATGAAGATTCCGGTCATGATCGAGCTGTTTGCTCAGGCCGACGCTCGCATGCTGCGCTTTACCGACACGGTGCGCGTTCACCCGATCTTCCGCAGCACTGCCGATCGAAGCCCGTACACCATCGATCTCGCCTCAGGCGATGATCTCGCCCATGCTGCTGGCAAGACGATGACGCTCGGCCAGCTTTGCGAAACGATGATCACCAGCAACAGCGACATCGCTGCAAACCTGCTCATCGAAAAGCTCGGCCTCGAGGCGATTCAGAACCGAATCCACGTGCTCGGCGGGGACGGCATGGTTTTGGCTTCCGGTTTTGGCGATACGAAAGCCGCGGCAAAGGGATTGAAGAATGTCACCACCGCGCGCGCCCTGATGACACTGCTGTTATCTCTCGCGCAAAATCGTGTGGTCAGCGACGATGCAAGTCAGCAGATGGTCGGCCTGCTCGCCAATTCGCGCTTGCCGGGCAGCATCGTCGGAATTGCGTCATCTCCGTCGCTGGCTGCCAATCAGCGCCCGTCGCCCACTGGAGATCAGCATGACGCCGCCATCATATTCGGCGCGCGTTCCTTCGTCCTCGTCACCGACGTGCGCGGCCTCTCGCCGCAGGACAGCTCCGCGCTCGTCGCGCAAATCTCGCACTTGCTTGCTGCTGCAATCTAGTCTGGCTGCCCGCCGGCTCACCCGGCTTTCTTGAGAAGGCTCACAGCAAACAGCAGCGCCGATATGATGGCGATCGTCGGCCCGGCGGTAGCGAATCTAAACACGAAAGTGTTCAGCAAGAAACCAGCTGCCACGGAAATCATGCTGGCTGTCGAGGCGAGCAGGAAGAAGTGCCAGAGGTCATTCGTCAACTGCCGCGCCGTCGCTGCAGGCATGATGATGAGCGCGCTAGCCAGCAGCGCCCCCATGAAGCGCAGTCCGACCAGCACGGTCAGGCTGAAGAGAAGTAGAAAATAGAGGTCGAGGCGAACCACGTTCACGCCGGTTGCCGCAGCCAGGTCCGGAGAGAAGATGCTCAGCGCCAGCTGGTCCTTCAGCAGGAAGACCGCCGCTATCACAAACACTACAGCCGCCACACCCAGCAAGAAGCCAGGAAACGAGATTTTGGGCAGCTCTCCGAAAAGCGATTCGGCCAGATCCTCGCTCGGTGTCACAGCGGCCCCGATCGCCAGCGATGCCGCGAATGTCACGCCGATGGCAGCTTCCGTGGCCAGGCCGGTCTTCTTCTGAAGCTGCCACACGAGGAAGGTCCCAAGAAACAAGGTCGATGCGGCCCCAATGACGGGATTCACCTTGAAAAGAAGGGCCAGGCCGAGCCCAGGCAGCGCCAGATGCGATATCACATCTCCGGCCAACAGCATTCTCTTCATCAAAGCGATGCATCCCACCAGGCCCGCGGCCACCGCGAACGACAGCGCGAGAATCAGTAAAAGCCCCTGCTCCCTCCACATCTAGGGCGCTCCTTCCTGATTTTCGCTGCGCAGCCGCTCGTGCTCATGGATGTGCTGGTAGTAATGCGGCGCGGGGCCGTACAGCTCTTGCAGCATGGCAGGCGTCAGAATCTCTTTCGGCGGACCCATGCAAGGTTTCCCCTTGCTGAGGCACAGGACCCTGTTGGCGTTGCGGAAAACGACGCTCAGGTCGTGCGACACCAAAAGGATCGTCAGTCCTCGGTCCTTTTGCAGGGAGCCAAGCAGCTCGTAAATGCGCTCTTCGGTGAGTTCATCGAGACTCGCGGTGGGCTCATCGAAGAGCAACACATTCGGGCCTCCCAGCAAAGCGAAAGCGATTAGAAGTTTTTGAAACTGCCCGCCCGACAATTGGCCCAGGCTCATATCGAGCATCTCGGTCGTGACATCGAGTTCATTCGCAACGCGCTCGAACTCTGTGCTCGGCAGCTTGAGGAAATTGGCCTTCGCCGAGAGCAAGTCCTTCGCGCGGAGCGGAAGCTGCCGGTCCGCCGCGATTTTCTGAGGCACATACCCCAGGTTTGCCTCCGGGCTCCATCGAATCTGGCCTTGGTAGGGAATTAGGCTCAGCAGAGCCCTGAGCAGAACCGTCTTGCCCGCTCCGTTCGGTCCGATGACGGCTAGGCAGTCGCCCTGTTGAACCTCGAAACTCAGGTCCTGAATCACGGCCCGGCTTCCGAAGCTGATATTCAAATTCGTGACGCGAAGGATCGGTTCCGCCATCACATGTCGCTCTTTCCTGCCGCTATCGAAGCTGCTCGCATTCGCACTGAAAAAAGAGTCGCCAGCATAGCCCAAAATCGTCGTTCTCGATTGCGGAATCATCGCTTTCGCGGCTAATATGCCTCCCGCATTTCTAACGGGGGGACCATGAGCAAAGGAAAACCGAGTCGCCGGCTGCTCATTCTGGCTTGCGTGCTGGGATCGCTTCTTGCAATCGCAGCGCCACGGGCCCGCGCGCAGGATCATTGGGTCGCCACCTGGGCTGCTTCGCCGCAGGGGCCGCGTTTCGTCTTTCCGCGCGTTCTGATGCCCGCGGCGCAGCCCGGTCAAACGAACCCGCCTCCGCCCCCGGCATTTCCCCCGCCGCCGACGATCAACAATCAGACCGTCCGCATGATCGTCCACACCAGCATCGGCGGCCGCCGCATCTGCGTCCAGCTATCGAACGCCTTCGGCACGAGCGCGCTTCAAATCGGCGCGGCCCACGTCGCGCTCCATGACAAAGACTCCGCCATCGTCGCGGGCTCGGACCGCCCGCTCACGTTCGGCGGCAAGGCGTCGTTCGCCATCCCGCCCGCAGCCGAAGTTTTGAGCGATCCGGTCGATCTCGATGTCCCCAAGCTGAGCGATCTCGTCATCAGCCTGTACATTCCCGTCGAAGCGACCACCCCGACGATCCATCTCACCGGCCTGCACACCACCTACGTCTCGAAGCAGCCGGGTGACCTGACCGGCGCGTCCGCGATCGCCGACGCGCAAACCGTGCAACTCTGGTATTGGATTTCCGCTGTGGACGTGGACGCGCCGAAGAACGCCGGTCTCATCGTAGCGTTTGGCGATTCCATCACCGACGGCGCTACGTCCACGCCGGACACCAACCGCAGTTGGCCGAGCCAGTTGGCTGAGCGCCTCGCCGCTAACAAAGCCACCGCCAGCGTCGCCATTGTCAACGAGGGCATTTCCGGCAACCGCTTGCTGAATGACGGCGCGGGCGTCTCCGCTCTCGCGCGCTTCGATCGCGACGTCTTGGGCCAGCCCGGCGTGAAGTGGCTGATCGTGCTTGAGGGAATCAACGACATCGGCATCGGCGGCCGTCCGAACGCAGAGCCGCCCGACGCCGTCACCGCCGACGATCTCATCGCCGCACATAAGCAGATCATCGAGCGCGCCCACATGCACGGCATCAAAGTGATCGGCGCTACGCTGACGCCCTACGTCGGCGCGGCCTACGCCACCGAGATGGGCGAAGGGATGCGCGAAGCCGTCAATCAATGGATTCGCACCAGCCATGCTTACGACGCTGTCGTCGATTTCGACGCGGCGACGCAGGACCCGGCGAATCCCAAGCAGATTCTCGCGAAGTACAACATTCGCGACCATCTGCATCCGAATGATGACGGCTACAAAGCCATGGCCGCCGCCGTCGACCTCTCCCTCTTCAAGTCGAAGTAGCGGCGCGCATTCGGTGGTAGTCGTCTTGCAAATGGTTCTTAGGGGGTCGGAGCTTCAGCTCCGACTTAAGTCTCGCCAAATCCCTGGGGCTTTAGCCCCGGGGATTCTCGCAGACGTTTTCCCGTGTGACTGCATCCAACTTCGCGAGCTCGACGAATCTCGACGAGGTGCCAATTGAAAACATCCCAGCTTGTCACCGTCCTGTGCTCTTTGCTCCTCACGTGCATATCGGCTTACGCTCAGACGAACAACGCGCCTGTCACGGGTCTCACGTCGAACCCGACCTACGAGAAAAACTGCGCGAAGTGCCACGGTAAGGAAGCCAAGGGCCACCGTTTCGGCGGGCCTTCGCTCGTCTCGATCAAAGTGGCTTCCGCCTCCGAAGACGACCTCCGCAACATGATCGCCAATGGCAAGGGCCACATGCCCAAATACGCCGGCAAACTTTCAGATGAAGAAATCAATGCCCTGGTCGTCCAAATCAGGGCCTTGAACACGAAATGAAGGCGCTGGAGGCTGGAGTTTCAACTCATTGCCAGATGAATCCGTGGCGCACGCCGGCAGAATCGGAGTAGAAGCCGACAATCGCGCCGCTCAGATTGATGTGGCGCGGATCCGTGCCTATGTTCACGTCCGTCGTAGCCACTTGTGCGGCATTCGGCTCATCGAAACTGACGAAGGTTCCGTCCGTCTGGAGAACGTACCCATGCCTCACAAGGTTCGCGTCTCGGTATTCCCCTACAATTACCCCGTTGTCGTTTATCCCCTCGGCGAAAGAACTCACGGCCTGAGGAGGATCGAAAACCGTGTACGTCCCGTCGGCGGACAGCATCACGCTGTGCGTCGTGTTGACTCCGTTTATGACGCCAACCGCAATCCCGCCGACCATCACACCGTCGGTGTTCATATCGAAGATTTCGGTTCCCTCATCGGTAGCCGTGCCCGCTCCCGGAGCGTCGAGGATCGTAATTGTGCCACTCGAACCCCGCAGAAACCCGTGATGGACGCCGCTGGTGTCAGTGTAGTATCCGGCCACAGCCCCGCCTGCGTTGATCTGGAGGGGAATGACGGCCTTCACCTGGCTCGCATTGCCGGTCGGATCAATGACTGCAAATGTTCCGTCAACCGTGCGCAGAAAACCATGGTCGCCGTTGGCATCCAGCAGCCCGCCCGCCACGTCGCCGTTGTCGTTGATACAAAACGCGTCCGAACCGATGCTGTTCGGAGGATCAAACTCCGTCAGTGTCCCGGCCGAAGATTCGATATAGCTGTGCAGGATGTCGTTGGAGTCGGCGTAATATCCTGTCACCTCACCGGACGTATTTACTGCCATGACGTTCGTGCCCAGATTCAGCGCCGAACCTGCCCCCGGCGCATCCACCGTCGTTAGTGTTCCGCCGGAACTTCGAATGAACCCGTGAACGACACCATTGGCGTCGATGTAATATCCAACCGTCTCGCCGCTGGCATTGATCCGCAAAGCAAAGGTGCCATAACCGCTCGCTGTGCCTGCTCCCGGCGCGTCGATTGTCGTGAACGTGGGGGGAGGCGGAGAATTCTGTCCTTGCCCTCCTCCAGAGCCGCCTCCGCAGCCAACGGCTTCGAAGCCGAATAACAATGCAAGAATGAGAACGCCCGCGACTCGGGTATTCTTCTGGCTACCATAAGGCGCTGCTTGATCCAATCGGCTCTGGGACACGACCGCGAGCCTCTCGACTACGTTTTTTGCTCGCCTGCTTTTGCAGTAGCGCATATTACACAAAAAGTTAGCTATTTGCCAAATGGGTCCGGCCTTTGAATCGATGAGGCATCTTGTTTGTCGAGCGGTTGCTGCCGGATAGATAGATTGTTTACGCGAACGACCGCTTGACACTCGCACCGTCATCCCTAAACTGGTTGCGTGATGAAGAGAGATATGTGGATCGTCGGGAACGGCAGCGCCGAGCGTCGCGCCGTGACAGCGCCCGCTTCGCGCCTGCGCCCTTCGAGCGTTCTTTCCGGGCAGCGGCTGCCTTACGCGAACCAGCCCATCGCTCGACGTTCACTACTCACCGATCACCACTCACGAATCACAAAATTAAGTGGGACACCGTCGCACTTCTTTTCGCCGGTAAGTCATAGAAAACAAAGAAGAGCGCACCCAATGAAGTGGGACACTTTTTCATGTTCTGCGAGCGCGCCCAAATGCATGATCTAGCGAATGCCGCCATCGAAACCGCGAAGCGCCGCGGCGCTTCCTACGCGGACGTCCGCGTAATGGACATCCGCCACCGCGACATCTCGGTGAAGAACGGTGAAGTCGGCACGCTCGCTGAGTCCGAATCCCTAGGCATCGGCATTCGTGTGATTGCCAATGGCGCTTGGGGATTTGCCTCCACCGATCGGCTGACCGCCGAAGGCGTGCAGGCCTGCGCCGCTGAGGCTGTGTCCATCGCCAAGGCCTCGGCGCTCGCGAAAAAGGAAAACGTCGCGCTCGCGCCGGAAGACACCTACGTCGACACCTGGCAGAACCCGTTCCTGAAAGATCCCTTCCGAATTCCCGTCGAGCGGCAGATCGATCTTCTGCTTGCGGCGGACAAAGAGATGCGCCGCGTGAAGGGCGTTACGCTCGCCGAAGGGTCGATGTCGTTCCGCCGCATTGAACAGCTTTTCGCGTCCAGTACTGGCTCGTCGATTCAGCAGGTCAAGATGCAATCCGGCGCGGGTATCGTTGCGATGAGTTTCGCGGGCAGCGAAATCCAGAAGCGCTCCTACCCGAATAGCTTTGGCGGCCAGCACACCTTGCAGGGCTACGAGCTGATCGAGTCGCTCGACCTGGTCGGCAACGCGCCGCGCATCGCCGAAGAATGCGTCGCGCTGCACTCGGCCGCGCAATGCCCGGAAGGGCACAGCACCATCATCCTCGGTAGCTCGCAGCTCGGTCTGCAGATTCACGAATCGATCGGCCATCCGATCGAACTCGACCGCGTCCTCGGCATGGAAGCGAATTTCGCGGGCATGAGTTTTCTCACCACGGACAAGCTGCGGAAGCTGAAGTACGGCTCCGACATCGTCAACGTCGTTGCCGACGCGCGCCTCGAACACGGCCCCGGCCTCGGCACCTTCGCCTACGATGATGAAGGCGTCGCCGCACAATGCACGCCGATCATCACGAATGGCCTTTTCACCGGCTACCTTTCCAGCCGCGAAACGGCATCGGCCATCGGCGAGAAGCGCTCGGGAGGCACCGTTCGTTGCGAAAGCTGGAACCGCCTGCCGATGATCCGCATGACCAACATCAGCATCAATCCCGGCACGTGGAAATACGACGACCTGATCGCCGACACCGACGATGCGATCCTGATGGAAACCAACCGCTCGTGGTCGATCGACGACAAGCGCTACCACTTTCAGTTTTCGACCGAGATTGGCTGGGAAATCAAAGGCGGCAAGCTCGGCCGCATGATCAAGAATCCCAGCTACAGCGGCATCACGACGGAGTTCTGGAACAGTTGCGATGCCATCTGCTCGCGCGACCACTGGACGCTCTGGGGCACGCCCAATTGCGGCAAAGGGCAGCCGCAGCAGGTGATGGGCACGGGCCACGGCGCTTCGCCCGCGCGCTTCCGAAACATCCGCGTCGGCGTCGCCTTCTCAAAATGACAACGACATACGAAGCAGTGGCCCTTGGCGTTGAGAGGGACCACGCGCCACAATTTCTAGTCGCAACAGCCGTTTTTGTTGTCATCCCGAGCGAAGCGAGGGATCTCTCTTTCTAATGTCCAAGACAACACAGCTCTCAACGAAGGACCTCGAGCGCATCGCTGAGCGCGTCCTCAAGCTCAGCGACGCGGACGAAACCGAGGTGGACGTCAGCGCTGGCTCGGACGCCCTGACGCGCTTCGCCAACAACACGATCCACCAGAACGTCGCCGAGCAGACCCTTAGCATTTCCGTCCGAGCCGTTCTCGATGGCCGCACCGCGCTCGCGACGACCAACAAGACGGACGACGACTCGCTCCGGCGCGTCGTGGCATCCGCCATCAGCCTCGCCCGCAACGAGCCGGAGAATCCCGACCTGCTGCCGATGCTCGGCAAGCAGAAGTATCAAAAGGTCTCGCGCTTCTTTTCCGCGACCGCGACCGCGACGCCCGTAGATCGCGCCAAGGCCGTCGCCCGCGTCTGCAAAATGGCGGAGAAGCATAAGCAGACGGCTGCCGGAATTTTCTCCAGCGGCGGGTCGCAGTCCGTGATGGCGAATTCGAAGGGCCTTTTCGCAAATTACCAGCAGACGCGCGCCGAATTCTCAGTCACGATGCTGGATAAGACCTCTTCCGGCTGGGCGAAGGCGAACTCGCCCGACGTCCGCACGATCGATCCCGAGGAGCTCGCAGAAAGCGCAAGCAAGAAGGCCGCAGATTCGCGCGAGCCGCGCGAAATCGGGCCAGGGCGGTACACGGCGATCCTTCCGCCCGCGGCAGTCCTCGACCTGGTCGGATTTCTTTTCTACGATTTCGCGGGCACCGCCGTGCTCGACAAGCGCTCGTGCTTCACGGGGCGCATCGGCAAGAAGGTGCTGGGCGAAAACATTTCACTGTGGGATGACGCGTATCATCCGCTGCAGAGCGGTCCGCCCTACGACGGCGAAGGGTTGCCGCGGCAGAAAGTGCAGCTCGTCGATTGCGGCGTGGTGAAGAATCTCGTCTACTCGCGGGCGACGGCGAAGAAGATGAAAGCGAAACCGACGGGCCACGGCTTTTCGCTTCCGAATGAGTATGGCGAAGCGCCGATGAATCTGGTCTTCGCGGGCGGCGACAAATCCTTGGAGGAAATGGTGCGCACCACCGAGCGCGGCGTCCTGGTCACGCGCCTCTGGTACATCCGCGAAGTCGATCCCTACGAAAAGATCCTCACGGGCATGACGCGCGATGGCACGTTCCTCGTCGAAAACGGAAAAATCGCGGGTGGAATCCGCAACTTCCGCTTCAATCAAAGCATCATCGAGATGCTTTCAAACGTCGAGATGCTGGGACCTGCGGTGCGCGCAGCGGGCGAGGAGTCCTTCGAAATGGTCGTGCCGCCGATGAAAGTTCGCAACTTCCATTTCAGCGAAGTGACGAAGTTCTGAGGGAAAAGAGCCGGGCGATCAGTTCGTGAACTGCAGGCTGGCGATCGCGCGCGAGATGACGTTTTCCTGAAGTTGGAAAAGATCGTTGTCCGCGCGCGTCATCCCGAAGATCGTGTACACCTTCTCGCCGCGGGGAACCAGAACAACGACTCCAGCCCAATCGTGCTGGTCCACGCTGCCACGGAAGTGGTGTTCCATCGCCGCGGTGCCGGATACGGTCACCCGCTCCTCGCCGAGCGGCCGGAAATTCTCCATCACGTCGCGCAGGCGGTGCTCGGTCGCGTCCATTTCCGCCGAGAGCGGTTTACTGGTCGCTTCCTGCCCGATCAGCAGATAGGTCGTGTCATCCGCCGTGCCCATCGCGGTTATCGCTCCTGGCAGCACTGCAGGAGCTGAAGCAATCACGTCCCAGTCCGGCGGCTTGTACATGTGAAAGCGGTAGGTTTCGTTGGTATACGTGTTGCCGCTCACTTGCTCGCGGATCGGTTCCGGTGCGGGCGGCTTGGGCGGCGTGACGTTCGCCGCGACGTTTGACGCAGCAGGCGCAGCGGTCGCCACGGGCACAGGCGCGGGGCTCTTCACCGCCGCCGAAGCGGCCGGAGCGGGAGCGCTCGCGGCGACGGACTTAGTCGTGGTGGACGCAGGTGGCTTGCTCGCGGCGATCGGATTCGGCATTGGAGGAGGCGCGTCTAGAGAGGGCGTCTTACTACCCGCAGCGGTCATTGGTGGCGAAGCGGGCGTGTTCGAAGAAGTGGGTCTGCTCGCCGGATCGACGGCGATTGCTTGCGCCGGAGCCGGCGCTGGCGACGTGGCGGTGGATTCGGTCTTTGGTTTTTCCGGCGCGGGCGATTTCGCTTCCGCGGGCTCGGCCTTCTTCTCCGCAGCGACTTTCGGCGCCTCGGAAATACTGATCGAAACCACCTGATCTTTCTGCACAAGGGCGAAGCCGTAGCTCGTTTTCACTTTAAACGAGTTCTCGTCGAAACCGACGATGTCACCCGTGATTTTGGTGCCGTCCTTGAGCTTCAGATCGTCGGCTCGCAAGGGAAGGACGCACGCAGTTGCGAGTGCGGCGGACAACGCTGCTGTCCCCACAAATTGGATGGTGCGCTTCATTTCCCCCGAGTATCACGCCGGAATGCGCATACAGCAAGATAGGCAAGGCATTTGTTGCTCGTTCAGTTAGCGGCGGCGCCTTGCGCGCTTCGCGGCGGGCCTTCGCGATTTCGTCCTCGGCGCGCGCGGAAGAGCGAGTAGCGCGAGGCGCAGATGGGAGAGTTCCTCTTCGAGCGTACGAAACTCCTGCTCGGCGCCAGCGACGCTGCCGGAGCCGGCGATTCTCTGCAGATGCCGCGCGGCGTCCACCGCTCGATGCGCTCCGAAAAGACCGAGCGAACCCTTTAGTGCGTGCGCCGCGGACGCGAGCCGTTCCGCATCCTGTTGCGCGAGCGCTCGCCGGAGCGCTGAGAGTTTCTTGGGTGCATCCGCGAGGAAGTTTTTCACGAGCGATCGGCACAGCTTTTGGTTACCGCCTGTGGCGCGATTTAGGTGAGCGGCCAGATCGGCAGGCGGCTGGCCGCCATTCGGGCCGGGCGAAGAAACCGACGCGGCTTGCGCGGGCCGGCGAGCGAGAACCGCCAGCATTGCGAGCAACTCCGCCATGCCGATGGGCTTGGGCAGAAAGGCATCCATTCCGGCGTCGAGACAGCGGCGCTCATCCAATTCCGTCGTATTGCCCGACATGCCGACGATGATCGGGCGCTTCCCAAAGGAGAGATTCTTCCGGCGAATCGCGTGCGCGGCCTCTACGCCGTCCATGACCGGCATCTGGTCGTCCATGAAAACGACCTCGAACCGGTCCTTTTCGAGAGCGTCCAGCGCTTCACGGCCATTGCACACGCCGACGGCAGAATGTCCGCCGTGGCGCAGCAGATCGATCAGAAGCTGGCGGCTTTCGGGGCTGTCTTCCGCGACAAGAATTCGCATCTGTGGCCGTTCGCGTCGCCGAACGGAACGTTGAAGGCGGCGCGCTCCCTTACAGGATTATCCGGCGACCGATGAGCCGCAACATCTTTTGCGTGGGGATGCGTTGGAGCGGTTACCGGCAGGCGCGGAGTTCACGTGGGCAAACCCGCGAAATATGCTAAGTCTCGCCGAATCTGTTGTCCTCTCTACCCGCTGCGCTCGAATTCTGTGCCCGAAACAGGGGTTTTGCGCCCAATTTGCGCGCCAATTTCCGGCCCTCAATGGCACCACGCGATTTAGCTTGGGTCCGAAGAATTCGGTGCTTGGGGAACTTGTCCGGTTAGCCGACTAATCGGGAGTTACCGGAGGAGTTCTACGCTAGTAGTCCGAAGTTTAGGTTTGACCTGACCTGTCAGACTGGGTGGTGAGCTCGCTGTCGTCAGAATTTCCTTTTCTTAGGTCTCCACGCCATCGTCAAGGTCTCTGGTACAAATCCAGGCGGAACTTCGTTGGTGGTGGCGAATCGGTAGAGCGCAGCGGTAAAGATGCCTTCCACTGCCGCGTTTGCCACTCCGAGCGTAATACAGTAGAGAAGCAGCAGCGCCGAGCCGACATACACGCCCATAGCGCCACCCATCACCATCATTGCAGTCCATACGACGACGCCCACGATAGCTAGGAGCACGAAGATAAGCCCGATGCTGAACTGACCGACGAGATCTTCGCCCCACGTCTCCCGGAATATGCTCCCCGAGCGCTTTAGTGCGTCTATTGGTCCGAGATTCTCAAACACGAGGACCGGAGCTACGAAATAACTCGCCAGCGCCCAGGCAATCCCGATTAGCCTCGAAACAAGTACGCCGACCAAGCCCAGTCGCCTTTCGACCATTCGCAAGATTACCCCGACTGTCGAAGCGAGGATTGCCCACTGCATGACTTTCCCCTTGCGCTCCCACGCCTTGGCCACGGCCCCGCGAATTGTCGTCGGGCGTCCGGCCAGTCGTTCCGCAGCCGCGCTGACTAGTGCGACGTTGAAAAATACAATGAGGAAGTAGTTCACGAGGTAAAGAACGAACACTGAAATCCAGATCAGAAAGTAGTTGAGCAGCGGCGAACTTTCCCAGCGGGTGTAAAAAATGACAAGAAAAGCGATTAGCCCACCACCAGACAAGATCACCGCCGATACCAACAGGCAGGAAATACCGGATAGGAAGGGAAGCCGCATCAACTGCTTGTCAGACATCAGAATTGCGAAACTCTGTTTCGTGATTTCCCAGCCCCGTTCAATCCGTCCCATCGGATTCTCCTCTGACAGTTGGGCCGCAGAGCAACGTTCCTCTGGCGAAGTCTGCTAGAGCTGGATCGAAATACTAGCCGCTTTACCTGACTTCTACCATGGCCGTGCCCAAGCTTCTAGGTAAATGCCTGACTAACGGGGTATCTCTAACGAGGCCGGCCTGTGTCAACTGGGTTTTGCATCTTGTTCTTCGCTACTTGAGCCTATTCCTCTCGTTCTTACGCACACCCGTGCGTTCGCGCAGAAATCACCTGTCGCTGGAGCGATCGTTCGT
>DASPVC010000047.1:0-118258 GCA_035622585.1 Candidatus Acidiferrum sp. | reverse complement strand
TTCGATCCCCACCGCCCCTACCAATATTCTGGCAGGACTTCAGTAGTGTTCCGCCACGCTCGATTTGTCTACGTCCACTTGTCGATCGAGACGCTCCGGCCGTAGTTCATATTGCCGACCTGGAAGAAGGCGTTCGTTTGGCCGCCGGTGACGACCAGTTCGATGTTTTCGGCCTTCGGCCAGCACGGAATCCGCTCATCGTCAGCAGCCTTCCACCACGTGGCGTAGGGCTCCTCGCCCTTGAGCGCGCGCGGATACAGCCACACGTGAGCCAGGAAGGACTCGCGATATTCCTTCGCCGTGATCGTGGAATTCTTCCACAGCCAGGCTTGCAGCTTGTCCTTGGTGTCGTAGCCCTGGTCCACGAGAGCCTTTGCCGTCAATGGATCGCAGACGACCACGCAGTTGAACATCCGAGCGAGCGTCGGAAACATGCTGCTGATCTGCTCGTCGAACTTTAGTTGCATCGCGCCCGCGCCCTTCGCGCCGTGGCCCATGCGCATGTCCCAGCCGTTGAACACGCTGACGACGCTTTCCTCAGGCTTGAACCCCTTCTGCACGTGAAAAGGAGTCCATGGACTGCTTTTTTCATCCTCAACAATTACGACATTGTTGTAGTTCAGATTGTTGCCCTGGCCGCCCCAATACGTCTGCCCGGGTATGGAGCCGGGACCGAGATTCTTGCCGAGCAACGACCATGCGCGCCCGATGGTGGCGTTGGGCTGCGCAAAGGGGCTGAGAGCGCCGATCGTGTAATTCATGTTCAGCTTGTCGCGAATGGGACCATTGATCACCAGAGCGTAGCCGAAAGAAGTCGTCGATCCGCCCAGCGCGAGTTCGCCTGTCGAGGCGATCGCAAGAATCACCGGGAAGTACGAGGGGTCGCAACCAGCCATCACTGCGTTCACCGCCACCTGCTTGACCGTGTACTTCCATCCAGCCGTTCTCCCAACCGCCTCGTCCGGCTGGTGGGTCGTGCCCTTGAGCATCGCCGCAACTTTTTCTTCTGTGGGGATGATGATCGGCATGTAATCCGTCATCTGGTTGTCCATGAAGTATTTTTGGAGGTTGTCCGCCGTGTCGGGGCCGAACGTCGCCGGACCCAGTGAAACTGGCTGCAAGCCCGAAATCTGATCCTCGGCAGTGAGGGGCGTGGTCAACCCGCCGATGATCTCCTTCATGAACGGCGCTTTCGTAACTGGGTCGGCGCCGTCCACCAGCGCGCGCAGTTGCTCCGGCGTCTTGCCCCAAACGGGATGAACCGTGAATGCGATGCGCAGCGTCGGCATGCCTCGCTGGGCCGCCGTGGATTTCGCCAGATCCCTATACGCTTCCGTGATTATCGGAACAGCGGGAACGCCCATCCTTTCCATCGTTACGCAGTGACCGACGGTCGCTGGAGTGCAGCCCCCTCAATGCCCGATGGCCATGATGGTCGCGTTGCCATTGGCCTTGATCTCCGCCCACAGCTTCGGATCATCTTCGGGATACGTGCCGACCTTCTTTCGAAGGACGGTCTTCACGCTGGGCATGTTCTGCTGAAACCACGCCGCCACTTGTTGCAGCAGGATGTCGGCGCCGAAGAAACCTGTGTCGACGAGATAGACAGTCTTGCCGTCGAGCGAGCTCACCGTACGCGCGGCCATCGGAAACCGATTTACCGGAGGCGGAGTGCCCTTGGGAGAAAGCGCTGTCAGCTTCGATTCGGACCCAGCGCCAGCTTCCGCACCCTTCTTGGGTTCCCGTCCGTCCGCCTCCGCGGCGGAGCCAGCCAGAAGCGCTGGAGACATTCCCAACAGCGACAGCAGCCTTCGTCGGTTCACTTTCATGAATGCAATTCTCCTCCCATCGTCGAGTTAGGACTACGGCAAACTGAAAGCGACAAAACAGTTTCCGGAAGCTCCGATCAAGTATTGCTTGCCCGCGACTTCATAGGTAATTGGATTCGACTCCGCGCTCGTTCCGCCCACAGTGAACTCCCATAGTAACTTGCCCGTCATAGCGTCGAGCGCGAAGAAATTGCCTTCATCGCTGACGGAAAAGACCAGCCCGCCGGCAGTCGCAAGCGTGCTGACTTCTGCTGGAGCAAGCAGCCGGTACTCCCACTTCAACTTGCCCGTCGTCGCTTCGAGCGCGCGAATCGCTCCGTACGATTCGTCTCCGGACAAATTGATTCGTCCGCCTCCGCCGAAATCCGGAAAGTGCACTTTCGGCTCGCCAGCTACAGTGTACGCGCCCGTTTCGCGAGCGGAAACGTAGAACAACTTCGTTTCTGGGCTGTAGGAAGGGCTGTTCCAGTTGGTGCCGCCATGTCCATCGGGATACACCAATCGTCCCTCCGGCGTCGGCTCCGTGTCGGGCAGTACGATGGGACGGCCATTTGCGTCGAGCCCCTTCGCCCACGTTTGATGAACGAATGGGCCGCCGGCCACGAACTTTCCCGTCACACGATCTAAGACGTAATAGAAGCCATTCCGGTTCGCGAGCGCCAGCAGCTTTCGAAGTTTGCCGTCGACCGAATCGTCAAACAGCACGGGAACCTGAATAGCATCCCAGTCGTGCGTGTCGTGCGGCGTGAACTGAAAATACCACTTCATCTTTCCGGTGTCGGGATCGATCGCGAGAACCGAATCCGTGTAGAGATTGTCTCCCTCGCGGTTTTGTCCGTTGTAGTCGGGAGCGGGATTGCCGGTGGTCCAGTACAGCAGGTTCAGTTCCGGATCGAACGACCCGGTTCCCCACGTACCCGCGCCGCCCGTGCCCGTCATGTCCTTGCCCCAAGTTTCCGAGCCAGGTTCTCCGGGAGTGGGGATCGTCCAAAGGCGCCACAGGCGTTTGCCGGTTTGTGCGTCGTACGCGTCGACGAATCCCCGTATCCCGACATCTCCTCCGGAAATACCAACGACGATCTTGCCATCGAGCACCCGGGGCGCGCCGGTCATCGCATAGCCCTGATTGTTGTCATCCACGTGCGTGTTCCATTTCACGGCGCCTGTTGTGGCATCGAGCGCCACAAGGTGCGCATCGAGCGTTTCCGTATAGACCGTGTTTCCGAAAACGGCCACACCGCGATTCGAGCGGTGCACGCCGATGGTGTAAATCCTCTCCGGAAGCTTGGCTGACCAACTCCAGATCTTCGTGCCGAAGCGCGCATCGAGAGCCGTCACTGTGCTCAGCGGTTCGGTCACATACATGATTCCGTTCACCACCACCGCGGACGATTCAAACGGCTGCAGCGGGTGGCTCGGCTGATAGATCCAGGCCGGTTTGAGGCTATGAACATTTTCGCGGTTGATCTGCGTCAGCCTCGAGTAGCGCTGCGAGGGGTAGTCGCCCCCGTACATCAGCCAGTCTTGGGGCGTGCTGTCCGCATGCAGCAACTGCTGGTAGGTCACATCTTGCGCGAGCAGGGAAGCCGGAGCCAGCGAGAGTGATGTGGCAACGACGAGCGCCGATAGCAAGTCCCTCATTGCTCGCCCTTCAGACTGGCGAGATAGGCCACCAGGTCGTCCAGCTGCGTCGCTGACAAAGCGTCCTTGAAGCTTGGCATGAAGCTTTTCCCGGGCTCCTTTTCCAGAGAGCGCAAATCCGGTTTCCAGAAGCTGTGAAATTTTCCAGCGGCATCCTTCAGGACAATCGTGAACGAATCTTCGCCGATGCGCATTCCTTCGGTCACGTGTCCGTCTTTTTCGACCGCACGAAACACCAGGTATTGGGTCCAGCTATTGCCAAACGGCCCAGCTTCCATCTTGGGCAGATTTAGGCCGGGATCTTGCAGGCGCGCCTTCAGGCCGGCCGCTCCCCGCATCGCGCCGATCCGGGTCAGTTCCGGTCCGATGCTGCCGCCTTGCCCGGCGATCATGTGACAAGCCGGACAGCCGCTCGATCGGTAGAGCGCTTCGCCAGCCTGAGGATTGCCTGTGACACTCGAAGGCCCTGAAGCGCCGCCCAACTTGACTACGTACGCCGCGACGTTCGCTGCTTCTCGTTCAGAAAGGGTGGAAGATCCTGGCATCGCCGTGCCCGGAATTCCTCGCCGGACGATGCCTTGTACGGCCGGGGCGCCCAGGCCAGCCGCAACTCCCCGCAGGTCGGGACCATCTCCGCCACTCGCATCGATACCGTGGCAGGGCGAACAGTTCTGCACGAATAGACGTTTGCCCTGTTCAAGGTCAGGCGGAGTAGCTTGGGACGCGGCAGAGGCAGAAGAGTTCTGTGCAGCCTGAGATTCCTGGCTCGTGGCTCGGGCACAGTAAGACATGTAGAAGGCCAGAGCCCATGCCATAGACGCCAAGGTGACGAACCGGACGCATCTTCCTGCCGCCACACATCCCCCTGCCCACCCCTGAAGTATCCCTGCCCAAAATTGTCGTCGGTTCTGGAATGAATAGCATAAATACCGCGCCCGTCGCCAGCCTTCCCTACGTCTGCTTGCACACGCAACCCAGCTCTTCCTGCGAGGACAAGGGCGCCGCGTCGGACGCCCGTCAGCGTCCGGTAATTCTTGAATCGGGGCACGACGCGTCACATCCAACTAGGGTGTGGTTTGGGGCGCACCCGCGTCGGTGCAGACACGCCGGGGATTTGCTATCCTAAACCGGACCAAACAACCATGAAGGCTTCCAACGCACTCTGGAAGGAACGTCTTGCTGGCAAGATGCCCGAGGATCTTGGCCACGAGGTCGATATTTTTGACAATGAAGTCGCTCTCCGCAAACAGGGCAAGCTCGACGAGCGCCTTTTCGCGGAAACTCGCCTGCGACGCGGCGTCTACGGCCAGCGTTATGACAACGGCCAGCGCCACGATGGCGCCAGAGTGCAGGAAATGAAGTATCCCTCCGGCGCGCTCACGAAAGGCCCGTCCACGATGTGGGACGCGCCCGGTATGCAGCGAATCAAGATTCCGGGCGGCGGTCTCAACGCCGAGCAGCTCGAAACGCTCGCGGAACTCGCGGAGGAATACTCGGACGGCATCGCGCACGTCACCACGCGTCAGGACATTCAGCTCCACTACGTCCACATCGAAGACACGCCGACGATCATGCGCCGCCTGGCTGCCGCGAAGATCACGACCCGCGAGGCGTGCGGCAATTCGGTTCGCAACGTGACGGCCTGCCCGTACGCTGGTGTCTGCGCCGACGAGGTCTTCGACGTCACGCCCTATTCACGCGCGCTCTCGAAATTTCTTCTGGGCCATCCCGATTGCCAGAACTTCGGCCGAAAATTCAAGCCTGCGTTCAGCGGGTGCGCGCAGCACGCTTGCGGCCTGACGAGCCTGCACGATATCGGCTTCATCGCCGTAACGCGCAACGAAAACGGAGTAGAGAAGCATGGTTTCGATGTGTACGTTGGCGGCGGTTTGGGCGCAGTCCCGTACATGGCGAAGCGCTTCGACTCGTTTGTTCCCGCCGAAGAGATTTTGCCTCTCACTCAAGCGGTTGCCCGCGTCTTCGCGCGCTTGGGCGAGAAGAAGAACCGCAACCGGGCTCGCATCAAGTTTCTCGTGCAGGACCTTGGCATCGAAAAGTTCAAGGCACTGGTGATCGAGGAGCGCAAGACGCTCACGCCCGATCCGCGTTGGACGGGTCTCATCGCGGACGCCATGAAGTCTGAGGAAGCCCCGTTGCGGCCGGGCGGGGAAGTTGAAGCGCAGGGCTCGGAAGCCTACCAGCGATGGTTGAAGTCGAACACGCGCCCGCAAAGGCAGCCGGGCCACGTTGTGGTGACCGTGGCGCTTCCTCTAGGGGACATTACGGCGAACCAGCTTCGTTCACTCGCCGACATCGTTCGCCGATTTACGAAGGAAACCATTCGGACAACCGTCGAGCAGAATTTCGTGATTCGCTGGGTCAGCCGCAAGGATTTGCCCGAAATTTATGAGGCGTTGCAGGCAGCGCATCTGGCTAATCCCGGCGCCGGGACGATCGTCGATGTGGTGACGTGCCCCGGCACGGACACGTGCAAGCTGGGCATCTCGTCGTCACGCGGTCTGGCAGCCGAACTGAAGAAGCGCCTCGGCGAGAGAAGTTTCCATTCCGATGAGGCCGTCGAGAATCTGCACATCAAGATCAGCGGCTGCTTCAATAGCTGCGGGCAGCATCACGTGGCAGACCTCGGGTTCTACGGCGTGAGCCGTAAGGTCGGCGGATATGCGGTGCCTCATTTCCAGGTCGTGCTCGGCGGGGAGTGGGAACACAATGGCGGCTCCTACGGTCTCCCGGTTGCGGCGGTTCCGTCAAAGAACATTCCGAAGGTCGTCACGCGTCTGACAGGGCGCTACGTGGAAGGCCGCAATCCCGGCGAATCCTTCAAGGACTTCATCAAGCGCATCGGTAAGGTGGAATTGAAGAATCTTTTGGACGATCTCACGCGTCCACCCGCGGGCGATCGCTCGTTCTTCAGTGACTGGGGTGATCCGCGCGAGTATACCCTCGAGGATATGGGCACCGGCGAGTGCGCCGGAGAAGTCGTCTCCTCCGTTGATTTCGATCTCGGCGCTGCGGAAAGAGAAGTGTTTGAGGCGCAGCTCGCGTTTGAAAACGGACAAATCGAGCAAGCAGGGAAGACCGCGTATCGCGCGATGCTGCACGGAGCAAAGGCGCTGGTGAAGATCAACGATCCTTCCGTCTCCGAGGACGCGGATCGCATCGTTTCGGAGTTCCGCAAATATTACTTCGACACGCAGAAATTTTTCGATCCCTTCGCGGGAGGTAAGTTCGCGCAGTACCTCTTTGACGCCCACCAAAAGTCCGGCATTCCTTACACTTCCGATTCGAGCCGTTATCTGATCGATGAAGCCCAGCTTTTTATCGACGCTGCTCACAGCTGTTACAACCGTTTGGGCACGACGGCTATCGTCTGAAGTGAAGGGACGCATCTGAATGGATTTTCAACACGTCAACGTGAAGCTTCTTGTGCAGGCGCCCGAGTCATTTGACCTCGAGCCGCTGATCCCGGTGTTTCACCGCTGGATTCAGGGACAGGTGTGCGAGGAACTGCTGCTGGATATCGCCGACTATCGCCACGTGCCCGAGGGGCCGGGGATTGTCCTTATCGGGCATCAGGCCGACTACAGCGTCGACAACACGAACGGTCGCCTCGGTGTCCGCTACAATCGCAAAGCGCCGCTCGACGGCAGCAATCAGGACCGGCTGAAGCAGGCGACCTGTTCGGCGCTCAAAGCCTTCCAGAAACTCGAAGCGGAGGCTGCGCTGGCGGGAAAGCTTCGTTTCAACGGTCACGATGTCGAACTGTTCATCAACGACCGGCTTCTCGCGCCCAATCGAGAGGAGACTCACCGGGCGCTAGACGGCGAGTTCCGGCGGCTCTTCGACAAGCTGTTTCGCGCCAATGATTACGTGATGTCGTATGACGCCGATCCGCGCCGCTTGCTGGGTCTGTCGGTGAAGTCGGCCAGGTCATTCTCGGTCGCCGACTTAATCAATAACCTGGCGTCCTGATCGTTGCGGCGGCGCGCTACGCTGCTTCCTGATCTAGAAGCGCGCCGAACCGTCCATTCCGGCGAGTCTTCGCGGATCGTTCCCGGGAATCACCATTTGGAAAGTCGATTCGACGCTCGTGTAGTCGTGATACCCAAGGCGAGCGATCGGGCGAATCTTCAGCACGTCGATGCGGCCGTCCGGTCCTATCGCATCTTCCTTGATGTGGATTCCGATCACGCGGCCGATCACGATATCTACCGTGCCCATCGTGCCGTTTCCCGGCAGACGGATCGTTTGATGATACGTGCACTCGAAATGAATCGGAGACTCCGCCACCCGGCATGGCCGCACGAGGTTCGACCGGGCTTTGGTCACTCCGGCGAGTTCGAACTCGTCAACATCGGGCGGCACTTCTTCCGCCGACTTGTTCACCGCCTCGCGCAGTTCGTAGGTCGCCATGTTCCATACAAATTCGCCCGTCGCCTCCGTGTTCACCACGGTGTCTTTCCGCTGCCCCTTCGTTGACTGGTTCGAAGCGAACATGACGTACGGCGGATCGAACGTCAGATTCTGAAACTGGCTGAACGGAGCCAGATTGTGTACACCGCCGCGACTGACGGTCGAGATCCACCCGATCGGCCGCGGAACCACGCACGACTTGAAAGGATCGCGCGGAAGGCCGTGTTGGGTCTTGCCTGGTTCGTAGAACATGGCATTTTCCTCCAAAGTAGGCGGCAGGATTATACGCAGGCCGGTTCTGGAGTGCTGGCTTTTGATTGGCTGTAAGCCGCAAATTTACAGGCACTTCGACGCTTGTCACCTAGCTGCGGTCTGGGGAGAAATGTCGGCGCAAGCAGGGCCCGCCCTCTTAACGCTCCTGTAACCATAATCCGTTTGACTTCGCGCAAGCCGACCTGCAAAATAGCCACAGCCATGGAAGCTCGTAACGCATACCTGTTTGGTGCTATCCGGATAGGCAATCCCGGGATCTATGGTGCTTTCATCAAGGAGTTGAGCCCCAAAGGCCGTACCGGCGCCTGATTTACCCCTGCCTGCTGTTTCTCCGCTTGTTGTGGCTGTGTATACAACACTTAGGATCGCACGATCGGCTGTACGCCTGCGCTAAATCTCTAACTTAGCTGATGAGGAGACAGGGAAGTGCTAAACGGAAATAATAGAACGGCGAACCGGGAAATGAAGTGGCCGGAGAACCCGCGATGGGCCGGCATCACGCGTCCTTATACGCCCGAGGAAGTCGAAAAGCTCCGAGGGTCGATTCACATCGAATACACTGTTGCGCGCCTCGGTGCTGAGCGGCTGTGGAATCTTCTCCATTCCGAGCCGTTCGTGGCGGCTCTTGGCGCGATGTCGGGAAACCAGGCCGTGCAACAGGTGAGTGCGGGCCTGAAGGCGATCTACGTCAGTGGGTGGCAAGTGGCCGCCGATGCGAACGACTCCGGGCAGACGTATCCGGACCAGAGCCTTTACCCGGCCGATAGCGTGCCGAATCTTGTGCGGCGCCTCAACCAGTCTCTTGTCCGTGCCGACCAGATCCACCACTCCGAAGGGCGTAACGAGACGTACTGGTTTGCCCCGCTCGTCGCCGACGCGGAAGCTGGCTTTGGCGGCAATCTCAACGCTTTTGAGTTGATGAAGGCCATGATCGAGGCGGGAGCCGCGGGCGTCCATTTCGAGGACCAGCTTTCCTCTGCTAAGAAGTGCGGACACCTCGGAGGCAAGGTGCTGGTGCCCACGGCTGCTGCGATTCAGAAGCTGGTGGCGGCGCGCCTCGCCGCAGATGTACTGGGCGTACCGACTGTGATCATCGCGCGGACCGATGCGGAAAGCGCCACACTGCTCACCAACAATTCCGATCCCCGCGACGCGGACTTCATCACGGGCGAACGCACATCCGAAGGCTTCTACCGTGTTCGCAGTGGAACGAAGGCGGCCATCGCGCGCGCGATTTCGTACGCGCCGTATGCCGATCTCATCTGGTGCGAGACTTCCACACCCGATTTGAAGGAAGCGCGCGAGTTCGCCGAAGGCGTCCATGCAGAATTCCCCGGGAAAATGCTGGCTTACAACTGCTCGCCGTCATTCAACTGGCGGAGGAATCTCGACGACGCAACCATTGCCAGCTTTCAGCGCGAGCTGGCCGCGCTTGGCTACAAGTTTCAATTCATCACTCTCGCCGGTTTCCACGCTCTGAACCACTCCATGTTCGAGCTCGCGCGCGGTTTCAAGGAACAGGGAATGACCGCGTACTGCCGCTTGCAGGATCAGGAGTTTCATAGCGAAGAGGCCTACGGCTATGAGGCCGTGAAACATCAGCAATTCGTTGGCACCGGATATTTCGATGCGGTGCAGAATGCGATTACGAGCGGCCGCGCTTCGACGATAGCGCTGGAAGGCTCGACCGAGACCGCACAGTTCGCCCGCCGGAAGCACGCGAAACATCCGGCGGCCGTTCAGTAGGCTGGCCGAACGCGCGTCGCGCGGTAGGCGCGGTGCCTTGACATCGCTAAGGCTCCCGGATAGGGTACTCGGTTACTTTGATGGCTTTGGACGCGCCGTGCGATTCCTGCGCATTTAGCCGATTCAGGCGCTGAGTCCCGCCGCAGTCGCCGCTGTTACGGGGAGGAAATAGAAATGCCTCATAAGCTGCAAAACATTCTTGCGCGTGTACCCAGCGACATCGAAATAGCTCAGGCGGCAAAGCCGATACCCATCGATAAGATCGCCGCCGAGGCCGGAATTCTTCCTGACGAGCTAGAGCTGTACGGCAAGAGCAAGGCGAAGGTGCACCTGTCGGTGCGCGATCGTTTGAAGTCGGTCCCGAACGGAAAATACGTTGTGGTTACCGCGATTACACCCACGCCGCTCGGCGAAGGCAAGACGACCACGACCGTCGGGCTCAGCCAGGCTCTCGGCGCGCACCTTGGCAAGAAGGTGTTCACTTGCGTGCGCCAGCCCAGTCAGGGACCCACATTCGGCATCAAAGGCGGCGCGGCTGGCGGCGGCTACAGCCAGATTATCCCGATGGAGGAGTTCAACCTCCATCTGACCGGCGACATCCACGCCATCACGGCGGCCAATAACCTGCTCGCCGCGGCCATCGACACACGCTGGTTCCATGAAAAATCGCAGAACGCCGAAACTCTGTTCGAGCGCCTCTGCCCACCCGCGAAGGACGGCAGCCGCCGCTTTTCTCCCGTGATGCTGCGCCGTTTGAAGAAGCTTGGAATTTCGAAGACGAATCCCAATGACCTCACAGCGGAGGAACGCGCACGCTTTGCCCGGCTCGACATCGATCCCGATAGCATCACTTGGCGCCGCGTGACGGATACCAACGATCGCATGCTCCGCCAGATCACGATCGGCCAGGGACCCGAGGAAAAAGGCGCGACGCGCGTCACCGGCTACGACATCTCCGTCGCCAGCGAGATCATGGCGATTCTCGCGCTCACCACGAGCCTCGCGGACATGCGCGAGCGGCTCGGCCGAATGGTCATCGGCACGAGCACTTCCGGCGAGGCAATCACGGCCGACGATATCGGCGCGAGTGGCGCTCTCACGGTCCTGATGAAAGACGCGATCTACCCGAATCTGATGCAAACGCTCGAAGGGACGCCCGCATTCGTGCACGCCGGCCCGTTCGCCAATATCGCGCATGGCAACTCCTCGATTGTGGCGGATCAGATTGCGCTCAAGCTCGTTGGACCCGACGGCTACGTGGTCACCGAATCCGGTTTCGGCGCGGATATCGGCATGGAAAAATTCTTCAACATCAAGTGCCGCTACAGCGGCCTCATACCCAACTGCGTGGTCATGGTCGCCACGATCCGGGCGCTCAAAATGCACGGTGGCGGCCCGAAAGTCGTCGCCGGCCAGCCGCTGAATCACGCCTACACAGAAGAGAATCTCGAGCTGCTCGAAAAGGGCTGCACGAACCTCGCGAAAATGGTTCAAAACGCGAGGCGCTTCGGGATTCCGGTGGTCGTCGGGGTGAATCGATTCCAGACGGACACGCCCGCCGAAATCGAGCTCGTTCGCAAGAAGGCGATCGAAGCGGGCGCACACGATGCGGTTATGTCCAATCACTGGGCCGAAGGCGGCGCGGGCGCCGTGGCGTTGGGCAAAGCGGTCATTGACGCCTGCGAGAAGCCCAGCAAGTTCCAATTCCTTTATCCGCTCGAGGCCAGCATCAAGCAGAAGATCGAGACGATCGTTCGCGAGATGTACGGCGGCTCCGGCGTCGAATACCTTCCGGAAGCGGAAAAGAAAATCGAACTCTATACGCGCCTGGGCTTCGACAAGCTGCCGATCTGCATGGCCAAGACCCATTTGAGTCTCAGCCACGACCCCAATCTGAAGGGCGCGCCGACGGGCTTTATTGTGCCCGTGCGAGACGTTCGCGCCAGCGTCGGCGCCGGGTTCCTTTACCCGCTGCTCGGCACGATGAGCACGATGCCAGGACTTTCGACGCGCCCCGGATACTACGAGATCGACATCGATCTCAATACGGGCCGCGTCATCGGCTTGTCCTGAAACGGGCGCGACCTAACCCTTCAAACCCCGCTTCGATCCGGCGGCCTCGATCGCTGTCGTCACATGCCGGAGCACGGACTGGGCTTGTCGGAACGCCTTTGTCTCGAAACCCGGCCGTCCCGCCATCAGGCTACCGTAGTCGATCGAGTTGGACGCTAGCAGCTTCACGTTGGAATCGGCGCACATCAAAAAGACGCGCAGCGCGCTATCGAGCAGCGCAGTCGCTGTCCCGAGGTCAGCCGCGACCAGCGGGTGAACCAGCTCTGTCGCTTCCTCACAATGTTCGATGGCGGCCGCCGCCGCTTGCGCCGCGGCCACGGGCGTCTCGATCGTTTTGCGGATCGCTGCCTCGAGGGCATGACGCCGCTGCTCTTGTTGTTGCGCCGTGGACCGCGGCAGTCTCATGCTCGTCATGAATCCGCCGAAAGCGGCCATGTCTTCTTCCGCATACTGCAGCATCCGCTTGGATTGCGATTCCGCGGAATTTGCCAGCTTTTCCGCCTTCGAAGCGTCGCCCGCGAAATCCTTTCGACGGCTGGCGATTCTCACCACCTTGGCCAGCAGACCAAGCGCGAAGCTTGCAGACACCGCAGAGATAGCTACTCCGGCGGGGATTGCTTCGCCGCTGGCCGCGGCTTGGCGAAAGTCCTCAAGAGTTGAACCTGAAACGGATCGCGCCGTCATTCCGTCCTCCCGTGCATGTTCTCAGAACGCCGGATTTTCATCGACGGCCCTACTCTAGCATTCCGTCGATTCCGGACGCATCAAACTGAACCCTTCGAGGCGCCTTGTCTGGGAAACGTGCGTGGGATAGACTAACCGCCCTCATCGCGACGCCATGGCAACGATGGTGCTGGACAAGCAAGAAGAGCTGAAAATACTCATTCGTCATGCTGCGATCGGCAAGCGCGTCCACGCCGTCGCGCGCCACATCACGCGCGATTTCAAAGGTGAGCGCGTCCATTTGATTGGCGTTCTCAAGGGTGCCTGCATTTTTCTGTCCGATCTCGTCCGCGAAATCAATCTCGAAACGTCGATTGACTTCATCGCGGTCTCCAGCTACGGCAGGGGCAAGGATAGTTCCGGCCAGGTACGCTTGCTGAAGGACCTCGACACCAGCATCAAGGGTCTGAATGTGATTCTGGTCGAGGACATTCTCGATACCGGTCTCACGATCAATTATCTTCTGCGCGTTCTCAGGCAGCGCAAACCAAAAGTGCTTCGCGTGGCGGCTCTGCTCGATAAACCGTCTCGTCGGATTCAGCCCGTTAAGGCGGACTACATCGGGTTCGCCATCCCCAACGAGTTCGTTGTCGGTTACGGCCTCGACTACGGCGAGCGCTACCGCAATTTGAAGGATGTCTGTGTCTTGTCGCTTCCCCCAGAGCAACCCTGAAGCTGCCTTTTGGGCTGCCCCGACGCAATTCCGCGCTGCTTCATCATCATCCGGAGCCTTATTCCTCGCCTGCTATAATGGGTAACCTCGCGCTTGCGCTGATGAGGGGATGGCACTTCCGCTCGCGCACCCCGGGGCAGTTACCGCGCCTGCAGATTGGGTGCGCTCACTCAGATGGACTTGGTTAACGTCAATACGGTGCAGGAAATCCCTGCGGAGACCCTCGCGGTCCTGTCTGAGATCAGCCACGAGATCAACGCCTCGCTGAATCTCGACCAGGTGCTCGCCAGCGCCGCGCAACAGATTCGCCGGCTGATCGACTACGAAATCTTCGCCGTCCTTCTGCCCGAAGAAAATACGGGCAAGCTGTATGTCCGTTTCGCGATCGGCCACCGGCCCGAAGTCATCGAGAACTGGCGGATTCCTGTCGGTGATGGAATCATCGGCGCGGCCGCTGCGATGGGCCAGGCGATACGCGTCGGAGATGTTCTGAAGGATCCTCGTTACCTTCCCGCTGTCGAGGCGGTGCGCTCGGAGATAGCGGTCCCGCTGATCGTGCGCGGGCGTGTCATCGGTGTCATGGACATCGAAAGCCGCCAGCCCGATTACTTCACGCCGGCTCAGCAGTCGATTCTGACGCTGGTCGCCGGGCGCATCAGCACGGCTGTCGAAAACGCGCGGCTTTATGAGAACGCGCAGAAGCAAGCTGAAACCCTGCTCCTGCTCAATGAAATCGGTCGCGAGGCCAGTGCCAGCCTCGAAGTCGAAGAGGTTCTGCGCCGCGCCGTCGAGCTGACCAAGCGCCTCATCGACTATCAGATTTTCAGCATTCTCCTGTACGACGATGTGGCAGGCGTTTTTCGCCATCGCGTTACTGTCAAGTTCGGACAGCGCGTGCAGGAAAAGTCCACTGTTCCCGCCCACGAGGGCATCGTGGGCGCGGCCGCCAAGCTGCGCCGGCCGGTTGTGGTTTCGGACGTCTCGCTCGACCCTCGTTATCGTATGTTGAATCCTGAGACGCGGTCGGAATTGGCTGTCCCGATGATCTACAAGAGCCGCGTCGTCGGTGTGATGGATTTGGAGAGCCCGCAGCTCAACTATTTCACCGCGGATCACGTCCAGGTGCTTTCGATTCTCGCGGCGCATCTCGCTGTTTCGATTGAAAACGCCCGCCTCTACGAGAAGGTCGCGCGGGACGAGAGCCGCATGGAACGTGATCTCAATGCCGCGCGCCGCATACAGGGAGCTCTGCTGCCCCGGCTTCCGGGGCCCGAATACGGCCTGGAAATTGCAGCGCGGGTCGTCTCGTCACGCGAGCTGAGCGGCGACCTGTATGACTTTCTCCGTTACGGGCCGCAAGACCTGGGCATCGCGCTCGGCGATGTGAGCGGGAAGGGAAGCGCTGCCGCGCTTTATGGCGCGGTGGCTGTCGGCACGCTACGCAGCCTTGGCTCCCAAAAGCCGCGTCCGGCCAATATGCTGCGCGCGCTGAACGGATTCCTCGGCGAGCGGCTGATCGAAGGCCGCTTCATGACGCTCTGCTTCGCGACCTGGCATCGCAGGCAGCGCAGGTTCCGTGTAGCCAATGCGGGCCAGGAGCAGCCGCTTCTGCTTCACGGCGGGAAGTGCGAGAAAATCCCGCTCGCCGGTTTTCCGCTCGGGATATTCGAGGAAGTCTCGTACGACGAGCGAACCTTCATTCTCGACCCAAACGATATCGTCGTTTTCTATTCCGATGGAGTCGGCGATGTTCAGGGCCTGGGCGGCGAGTTCTTTGGTTACAAGCGTGTCGCGCAGATTGTCGTCGAAAACCAGCATTTGTCGGCCGATGGAATCGCCGACAAGATCCTGGAACTCGTCGACGCCTTTTCTGGCGGCCAGCATCCCGCCGACGATCGCACTCTGATCGTGTTGAAGGTGAAATAGGCCGCGCGATCCGAAGGAAGCTAGCGTTCACTCCAGCGCAGTTTGCTCCGCAATACCTCGAAGTATGTCTTGCGCGGCGGACGGATAAGACTCACACGGCTCTTTGACTTCGTGACAATCACTCGGTCCTTCGATTTCAGTTGAAATCCGATTTGCCCGTCCAGCGTGATGTAGACGGGCTCTTCGGCCGGACCAAAGTCGAGCTCGATCGTGGAGGTGTCGGGAATGACGAGCGGCCGGTTCGTCAGCATGTGCGGACAGATCGGTGTGATCACGAACGCGTCGATCTGTGGATCGATAATCGGCCCGCCAGCGGCCAGGGAGTATGCCGTCGAGCCGGTAGGCGTCGCAACGATGATTCCGTCCGCGCGGTATCGGCCTACATGGCTGCGGTCCACGTACACATCGAATTCCAGCATTCGCGCAAGCGCCGCTTTCGTAGCGACGGCATCGTTCAGCGCGCATTGCCGTTCCGTCGGCTGTCCGTCGCGCTGAATCTCCGCATCGAGCATCATCCGCTCGCTCGCGCTATGTTGTCCTGCGATCACCAGTTCAAGTGCCGGGTAGAGCTCTTCGAGTGTCACGCTGGTTAGGAATCCGAGTCCCCCCAGATTGACAGCGAGGATCGGCACCCGGTGGCTTCCCAGCGCGCGCGCCGCCGAAAGTAGCGTTCCGTCGCCGCCCAGCACGATCAGCAGGTCGATCTTTTCGCCCAGTTCCGTTCGCGGCAGCGACGGAGCGGAAACGTCGATGCAGGCCTGAGTTTCCTCGTCGATGAACGCCTCAATTTTGTGCTCGTGCAGCCATTGGAGCAGGGGCGGCACCACCGAGCGGACGAGTTCCTTGTTGCGTTTTGAGACGATGCCGGCGGCGCGAATCATCGGTTTGGAGGCAGCATCTTAATTCGAATCGTGCCGTCTCGCGTGTAGAAAAAACTCCTGGTTTCCTTCCGCGCCCGCGATCCGGCTCGCGTGGACCCCGAAAACGTTGAGGCCCGCTGCGGCGGCCGCTCGCGTAACGCTCTCAATGGCCTTTCGGTGAAGGGAGGGATCGCGCACAACTCCGCCTTTGCCGACATCGCGCTTCTCAAGCTCGAATTGCGGCTTGATGAGCACTAGGAAATCAGCACGAGGCGATGCTAGAGGGACAAGCGCAGGGAGAATCTTGGCCACGGAAATAAACGAGACATCGACGGCGATGAGGTCCACCGATTCGCCGATGTCCTCGGGCCGGAGGTAGCGCGCATTTCGCTCGATGGTCACCACGCGCGGGTCTTGCCGCAACTTCCAGTCCAGCTGGTCAATCGTGACGTCAACCGCGTAGACCTTGCGCGCTCCATGCTGCAGCAGGCAATCTGTAAACCCCCCATTCGAACTGCCAACGTCGATGCAGGTTTTGCGCTCAGGACGAATCCCGAAATCCTCCAGCGCCCCCTCGAGCTTGAGCCCTCCCCGGCTCGCGTATCGTAGCGCCTCGCCGATCACCTCGACGCGCGCGTCCGTCGCAACCTGCGTCCCCGACTTTGTGACCGTCGCCCCGTTCACTCGCACCTGGCCGGCCAGCAGCAGCGACTGGGCCCGCTCTCGAGAGACTGCGAGGCCGCGCTCCACCATGAGCACATCGACCCGCGTCTTTCCGGGCTTCGCCTTTCTTTTCGGCGAAGTGCCGCTTGAGCGGAGGTCTTGCTTCTCCCAGTCCATCACCATGGAGATCACGACCGGCGGGCCACCAGGAACTCGGCGAGTTGGCGAAGCCTGGTCGCCCGATCCCCATAGAAAGCCAGCTCCGCGAGCGCCTTGGCCTCAAGATCTGCTGCGATGGCGCGGGATTTCTCGATCCCATAGAGCGCCGGATACGTTGCCTTCTGCTGAGCCTGATCCTTGCCCGCGGTTTTTCCAAGCGCGGACGAGGATTCCTCCACATCCAACAAGTCATCCACCACTTGGAATGTCCATCCGATATACTCGCCGAACCGTCGCAGCCGTTTGACATCCTCATCCGCTGCGCCGCCTGCAATCGCGCCTCCTACGATCGCACCTCGAATCAGCGCCGCCGTTTTCGAGCGGTGAATGTATTCCAGCGTTTGCGCGTCAACAGGCTTTCCGCTCGCCTCGATATCCGCAACCTGTCCTCCAACCATCCCCTTGACCGTGCCTGCTGCGGCAGCGATCTCGGCGATCGCCCTCACGCGGCCAGACGGCTCAATCGGCGCCTCGGCCAGGGTCTGAAACGCCAGTGTCAAGAGGGCATCGCCCGCTAGGATGGCGATCGCCTCGCCGAACACTTTGTGGCTTGTCGGTTTGCCCCGTCTCAAATCGTCGTTGTCGAGCGCCGGCAGGTCGTCGTGGATCAGTGAGTAGGTGTGAATGAATTCGATCGCGCACCCGACGCGAATCGCTCCAGCCAGCTGTTCGCTGAACATGCGCCCGGCTTCGAGGCACAGGACGGGCCGAACCCGTTTGCCGCCGGCAGAGATGCTGTACCGCATGGCACGGTGGATCGATTCGGGCGCGGTGCTTTCCGCAGGTAAAATCTGGTCCAGCGCAGCCTCAATTGCCGCGCGGTCGCTTTCGTAGAAATCAGGGAGTTTCATGCTGCAGATTGGGCCGGCGCCGCGGAATTGGACAGGCAGGGAAGCGGCCCGCGGGCGCTAGGATGATTCATCTTCTGGCTCAAACGGCTCAGCCGAAATCTTGCCGTCCGCCTTTTTGAGAAGAATCTCTACGCGGCCTTCCGCTTCTTCGAGCTGCTTCTGGCATTCGCGCGAGAGCTTCACGCCCTCCTCGAAGAGCTTCATCGCCTCATCGAGAGAAAGCTCCGGGCTTTCCAGCCGCTTGACGACTTCTTCAAGCCGCGCCAGCGATTTTTCGAAATCTCCCTTGCGCTGCGCCTCGGCCGCTTTGTTTGTTGCTGAACTCATTCGATATGGTCCAGGATCGCGCTCCAGCCTGTCCCGCAGGTGTGCTCGATGGACGTGACTGCATTCTAGCGCACGCAACAGAAACTCAACAACCGCGTTGTGGGGTTCACTATGGGCGTCGAACTGTCGCTCTTCGGCGACTTGCTCCTTGTTGGCTTAGGAGAGCACAATACCAGCATGGCGCTTGAATTCACCGCTTCATACATCAAGGACTCGGTCGACATCCTGCGGTACTACAAGAAGCTTGGTGAACGGGCGATCGCGCAGGCCCCCGACGATTCGCTCACGGCGACGCTCGACCCGGAATCCAACTCCATCGCGATTATTGTGAAGCATCTGGCAGGCAACATGCGCTCGCGCTGGACGGACTTTCTTACATCCGATGGCGAAAAGCCGGATCGCAATCGCGACGTGGAATTCGAGTTGCCTCCGCAAACGCGCGCAGAAATCCTCGCGCTGTGGGAATCGGCATGGAAGATCGTGTTCGACTCGCTCGCGCCCCTGACTGACGCCGACCTCGGGCGCACGGTCCGCATTCGCGGGGAACGCCATTCGGTGATGCAGGCGATCAACCGCCAGATCGCTCACTATGCTTATCACATCGGGCAGATCGTTTACATTGCGAAGCATTTCACCTCGGACCGATGGAAGTCACTCAGCGTGCCCCGCGGCAAATCTTCGGAGTTCAACGCGCGCGTGCAGGCGGGCCAGGCCTCTCAACGCTAGAAGTCCTCTTCGTTGCGCCGTCGGACACCGGCGCGCAGCATTCTCCCTTTGAGCCATCTGCCCTGATAGAATCACGGTCGATGGCGGCATATCCAACCTTTGAGTCCGCGTCAGCGGGCCGAGCCGCACGAGCTCCAGCGGCCTATGAGGGCCATCTCTCGTCTACGCCTTGCCTGCGTGGGGCCGCCGGATGACTCCCCTGCACATCTTGGGCGTCGTTTTCTTGATTGGGATGAACGGTTTCTTCTCCGCTGCGGAATTCTCTTTGGTAGCCGTGCGCCTCTCGCGTGTCCGCCAGCTCGTGGAGCAGGGCGATCCGCGCGCAAGAATTGTCGAACACTTGCTCGGCGATCTCAGCCGCGTTGTCTCGGGCGTGCAGGTTGGAATCACGATTGCCAGCCTTTCTTTGGGCTATTTGGGCGAGGTCACGCTCGCGTCGCTTCTTCGGCCGTTCGTCGAGAAGATGACCCGGCCCTGGGCGCCGATTGCGGCGCACGCCGCCGCGCTGGTGGTCGTCTTCGGCCTTTTGACGGTTCTTCAAGTCATCTTCGGCGAGCTTGTGCCGAAAAGCCTCAGCCTGGCCCGCGCCGAACGCGTCGCGCTTCTCATCGCCCGGCCATTCAACTGGTTCCTCAACACCTTCCGGTGGGCGATCGACCTGCTCGACGGCGTCGCCGAAAAAATCGTAGGCGCGATGGGCATTGTCGCGCCGCACAGCCACACGCTCGTGCGTTCCCTGGAAGAGCTGCAGGTGATGGCCCAGCAGGCGCACGACCGCGGCCTCTTGCCCGCCACGGAGGTGCGATTCATTCAGAACGCCATGGAACTCGGTCAGGTCCAGGTACGCGAGATCATGGTCCCTCGCCCCGACATGCACGCTCTCTCCGCCGATGCGAGCATCGAAGAAACCATGAACATGTTCGCCACCACCCAGCGTTCTCGCCTCCCTGTCTATGAAGGTTCCCTCGACCACGTTCTCGGCTTCGTGCATATCAAGGACGTCATCTGGGTCCTGCTCGATCGCGCTCGGCGCGCCGAGGAGCACGTGCCGCCTGCGCCTTTCCGTCTGCGAAATTTCCTTCGAGAGCTGCTGATCGTTCCAGAGACCAAATCGGCCAGCGAGCTTCTCATGGAGTTTCGTTCGCGGCGCATGGGCCTTGCGGTTGTTGTGGACGAATTTGGCAGCATCCTGGGGCTGGTGACGCTGGAAGACATCCTCGAGCAAATGGTGGGGGCGATTCACGACGAATTCGACGTGGTCGAGCGCCCGCTCATTCTGTCCGACGGCAGCATGATCTTTGACGGAGCCAGCAAGGCCCGCGACCTCGAGACGCAGTACAACATCCGGCTTCCGGACGAAGCATCGTTCGAGACGGTCGGCGGATTCGTCCTCAGCCGGCTCGGTTTCATTCCGCGCGGAGGCGAAAGTTTCGAGGCAAACGGCTATCGATTTACCGTGATGGAGATGGACCGCCGGCGCGTCTCGCGCGTCAAGATCAAGCAGCTCGCGCCCCCCGCCCAAGCTCCCCAGCCGATGGCCGACGCAGCAGCAGCCGCTCGCGAGACGGTGCCACCGGCGGCCTATCCGGCAAAGGAACGCCGCAGAAAATGATCCGCTACGTCTCTCTGCGGCTCCTGTTTGCTCTCCCGGCCCTTTGGTTGATCGTGACGATGGTGTTCCTGCTCGCCCACATCGTGCCGGGAGATCCCGTGCAGCAAATGCTGGGCGAAGGTGCCCGTGTGGAAGATTTGCAGCAGCTCCGCCACGCGTTCGGGTTGGACGTGCCGATCTCGACGCAGTACGCTCATTATCTCGTGGGGATTTTTCACGGCGATCTGGGCCAGTCGTTCCGCTTTCGCGAACCGGTCGCACGCGTCGTGCTCGAACACTATCCGGCGACTTTGGAACTCGCCGTTGTGGCACTCCTCGTGTGCGCCGCCATCGGAATTCCCGCCGGCCTGCTTGCCGCCGAGCGCCGCGCCACCGCCACTGACCGCGCAGTCGGCGTGTTCACGCTCTTGGGCCTTTCCGTCCCGAACTTCGCGCTCGGGCCGGTGCTAATCTTGCTCTTCTCGGTCATTCTCGGCTGGCTGCCAGTTTCGGGACGCGGAGGTCCGTCGCACTTAATCCTTCCGGCAGTCACTCTCGGCGCTTCTCTCGCGGCGATCCTCACGCGCATGGTCCGCACTTCCGTGATCGAAGAGCTGTCGAGCGACTACGTCCGCACCGCGCGCGCCAAGGGACTGTCGCCCGCTGCCGTTCTGTTTCGCCATGCGTTTCGCAATGCGCTGATTCCCATCTTGGCCATTCTCGGCCTGCAGTTCGGCACGCTGCTCGCCGGAACCATCGTCACCGAAACAATCTTCTCTTGGCCGGGCATCGGACGCCTCGCCGTGCAGGCGATCAACGCGCGCGACTACCCGTTGCTGCAAGGTTGCATTCTCCTGATCGCGGTGTCCTACGTTCTCGTGAATCTTCTGACGGATTTCGTATACGCCCTCGTCGATCCCCGGGTGCGCCTCGAATGAACGGCCTGCGCGAGTTCGTTCATCAGAGTATTCTCGGGCGCTGGGCGCTCGCTCTGGCGCTGCTTCTCGTCGTCGCGGCGCTTGCTGCGCCGTGGCTCGCGCCTAGCGATCCAGCCGCTCAGAACCTCGTCATTCGCCTTTCGGCTCCGAATGGCTCACACTGGATGGGCACAGACGAGCTCGGCCGCGACATTCTCTCGCGCGTTCTTTTCGGCGCCCGCGTTTCGATGCTGGTCGGCGCGAGCGTCGTCTTGGGCGCCGGACTCCTCGGTCTCGCGATCGGTTCGCTGGCGGGCTATTGCGGAGGCTGGTTTGACCGGCTGGTGAACATCGTGCTGATCAACGCCTTCCTGTCGTTTCCCGGCATTCTTCTTGCAATCGCATTCGCCGCGTTTCTCGGACCCGGCATCGGCAAAGTGATCTTCTCGCTGATCGTGACCGGCTGGGCGGGCTACGCGCGTCTCGCTCGCGCCCAAATTCTGCAGGCCAAAGAAATGGAGTACGTGCTTGCCGCACGGTCTCTCGGCGCGTCACCCGCGCGCATTCTAGTGCGGCATCTCTTGCCCAACATCCTTCAACCGGTTCTTGTTCAGGCTACGCTCGGCCTGGCCGGCGCGATTCTCGCCGAATCGACGCTCAGCTTCCTCGGCGTCGGCGTGCTAGCGCCGATGCCCAGTTGGGGCGCCATGCTCAACGACGCGCGCAGCCACCTCTTCGACGCGCCGCACCTCGTCCTCTTCCCGGCGCTTGCCGTCATGCTGGCCGTCCTTGCGTTCAATCTTCTGGGCGATGCTTTTCGCGACTGGATGGATCCGCGCATGCGTTCGTACTTGATTGTGAGTTCGCTGACTCGCTAACTGTGGGTAGGCTGTCATCCCGAACCCGGCCGCGCACTTTGCGGACGGCGGTGAGGGATCTGCTGTTGGTGTTGCTGGAGTCGAGGGAATAGCCAGGCAGGAACCAGCGCGTCTATCCGACTTCGACGGTTACTTCTGTTCCGCGCGCCAAACCCAGCGCCCGCGCCGCGCTGGTCTTATTGACGCAAATCTCCAAATAGCCGCTCGATCCGATCACGCCGACCGGTTCTCCGTTTGTGCCTTCGGCAAACGTCGGCACGATCTTGGTGATCGTCGCGTTCCCGGCCTTGATCGTGCATTTTCCATCCGCTGCCGCCAGAGCGGGAACGTCATCCACGCGAAAATTCGTGATCAGGTTCCCGAATTGATCTACGCGCAGCACCAGTCCCTTGAACGTATTGCCTGCCGCCTTCGGCTTGGGAATCGCGAAGCGGACGTAGTCGGTCACCTGCTCCCCGAACGCCGACGTCTGCCATGACTTCGTCAGCCACGCAGCCACCGGCGCGAAAATATCGCGGCCGTGAAACGTCTTGCTAACCGGCTGCTTGAAATAGTGCTCGGAGATGATGTGCCACACATAGAGCGCTTCCGTTTGGTCGTAAACGGACGACAGCACGCCATTATCCGGCGCGACGAAATAGTGTTGGTCGCTGGCCACAAGGATCGGCCTGCGCTGCGTCCCCACCCCGGGATCGACCACTACCACGTGGACTGTCTTCGGCGGAAAGTGCTTGTACGCCTGGCCGATTGTAAGGGCGCCGTCGAGAATGTCGTGCGGTAGTACGCCGTGCGTGATATCGACCACGTTCACTTCGGGATTGACGCTCAGGATCACGCCCTTCATGACCCCGACGAGATGATCGCTTGTACCGTAGTCCGTAGTGAGCGTGATGATGGGACGCGCCAAGGTCCGCTCCTGTGGTTGGGCGCGATGCGGAAAGTCACGCGCCTGCTCTTTGAAGCTATCGGACCTGCGCGCGGCTGTCAAAGCCAACGGTCGCGTTTGCTTCGAGTGAGTAACGCGGAATGTCTGAGTGCCAGCTTGCAGATGCTCTTGGCTGCGAAAGTAGAGTGGGTTATTGCTCTATGAGGTCGATCTCTCCCACGCCGCCGTGAACCGCCAGGTTGATTGACGTGGGCGTTTTTCCAAATTCATCATTCTCATACAGGTCGCCCTCGCGTCGCAGTCCGTTCGCGTTCACCGATCCGATCCCTCCCGACGCATTCACCCGGACGCCTACGTTTCTTGGCAGCCGGATCGTAGCGGATCCGACGCCGCCTTCCACGTCCGCGTCGAGACTCGATTTCCGCGGCCCCGTCAGATCTAGATCGAGTCGCCCCGCGCCCATGTGGACGTTAAGGTGTTGCAGATCGACGCCGCCGAGCCGAAGGTAGCTCTCGCCGGCCCCGATATTCAGGCTGACGTCCATCGGCACGTCGCCGCCGAACCGCAGACGCCAATCGTTGTCGGTATTTCCGAAGGGCGTGAAGTTTGACTTCCCCGCAACCGTCAATTGGCCGTGGTCGCCGGTCACCGCGTAATCGACGGTGGGCCCTTGTCCCCACCAGCCGAAATCTGCGTCGAGCAACCGGCTTGATCCGCCCTCTATCTCCAGGCGGCCGGCCGGAAAATCGAGGTTGGCGGCCACTGATTTCGCGCCCTGCAGTTCAATAGCCCGTGTCTCGTGTTTCTCGCCGTGCCGGTAATCCCACCGGTCTTCCCAGTCCCGCCGGTGCCCGTATCTTCCGTGCCAAAACACCAGCATGAAGAACAGAATCAAAATGAGCCACGCGACTCCCGTGCCCGTGATCCATGGAGCCACGGCGCGATCCGGATGCTCGTGGGCGTAGTAGCTGTCCCAAATCTTGCCCAACCCGATTACGATCAGAATCACGGGCCAGTAGCGAAAAAGCCATGGCCACACGTCGAGATCGGGATACAAATTGATGAGCAAGAAGAAGACGCCAACAGTAATGAGCAGAATCGGTCCCACAAACGACCTGTGTCTTGGGGGGCCTTCCGGTTGTGGCATTCGTTCACCTCTGCCATCAAGATACGCCCTTGCGCGCTTGAAAGTTTCAGTGGCGCAGACACTCCTGTCTGCGCTCTTCGCCTCTTGCGTCGCGCGCAGCATTACCGGCAGCTCCGCCAAAACGGCTGCTGTCCGATGTCTGCCCGCGGGTCCAGTTCTATACCTGTACTTCTTTACGTGAACAACCGCTTGAAAGCCGCTTTGCGTTCATGCGAGCGTTGAAGCGAAGTTGACCGTGCGGTTTCGAGAGGTCGTGAATGGAAACGAAAGCGATCGGGCGGCTAGAGTTGGCCCGTGATCGGCACGTCCGAAATCGTCGAATTGCGGGCTGTCGCTTCTTTGTTCTGTGGACTCGCCGTGCACTCTTGGTCGATGCCGCGCCATTCGCGACGCATCGAATCTCGCCTGAACCCTCGCACCTGAGTCGGCGTAATCGGCTCCGTTCCAAGAGGTTAGCTCGTCGCCCAGTCCTACTCGACAGTGAAAAACAAGTAGAATTCGCTGCAACTCATAGAAAACAAACGATTGCGGCCATTTCTACTCGACAATTTTTCGGGACCCCTGCGAGTCTATTTTCGGGCATCGGCTGCTGCTTGACCCCTTTGTTTGCAATCGCTATCCTGAACATTCGAAGGCACGTATATGCGCGTCTATCTTGATTACAACGCGACGACTCCCGTGGCCCCGGCAGTTCTCGAGGCCATGCTGCCGTTTCTTAGCGACAATTTCGGCAACGCTGGGTCGGTCCACACGCCGGGCCAGTGCGCCCGCGCCGCCGTGGACGCCGCTCGCGAATCCGTCGCGGCGCTGATCGGCGCGAAGCCGAGCGAAATCGTCTTCACCAGCGGCGGCACCGAAGCGGACAACCTCGCGCTCTTCGGCTCGGTTGCCTCTTCGACGAAGCCGCGCAAACACATCGTCACCACTGCGATTGAACATCACGCCATCCTGCATTCTTGCGAAGAACTCGAACGGCAGGGAGTCGACGTAACCGTCGTCCCCGTCGGCCAGTCTGGCAACTCGCAGGGGATTGTTGATCCAGAAGACATTCGCCGCGCCCTGCGCCCCGAAACGATTCTCATCACCGTGATGCACGCCAACAACGAATTGGGCGTCATCCAGCCGATTGAAGAAATCGGGCGCATCGCCGCCGCAGCCGGCGTTCGCCTCCACTGCGACGCCGTGCAGTCCGCGGGCAAGGTGCCGCTCGACGTGAATCGCCTCGGCGTCGATCTGCTCTCCATTTCCGCGCACAAGTTTTGCGGTCCCAAGGGAGTCGGCGCGCTCTACGTTCGCTCCGGCACGCCGCTCGCTCCGCGCTTCTTCGGCGGCCATGCCGAGCGTGATCGCCGTCCGGGCACAGAGAACGTGCCCGGCATCGTCGGCATTGGCAAGGCGGCCGAACTCGCGCGTAACCTGCTCGCGGACGATTCGGCGCGCATCAGCGCACTTCGCGACCGGCTCGAAACGGCTCTGCTCGAGCGCGTTCCCGCGGCGCGCGTGAACGGTGACCGCACTCATCGCGTCCCCAACACAACGAACATGAGTTTTCCCGGCGCGGGTGGTGAAGCGCTTCTCATCTCTCTCGACCTGCAGGGAATCGCCTGCTCCACCGGCGCTGCGTGCTCTTCCGGCTCGACGGAGCCCTCGCACGTTCTCCTCGCTGCCGGACTTTCGCGCGATGACGCGCGATCGAGTCTTCGCTTCAGTCTCGGTCGCCCGACCACGGCCGAAGAAATCGACTACGCCATTTCCGTGATTCCGTCCGTTGTCGAGCGCATCCGCGCCCTTTCGCCTCGCGAGCCGCACGCTGCGGCCGCACGGTAGATCAAACATGTCGTCAACCGCCCAAATGGAACTCGAACGCGGCCCTGCACTTGCCGCATCAACGACCGTCGCGGTAGCCATGTCCGGTGGAGTCGATAGCTCCACGGTCGCCGCGATGCTGAGCGAGCGCGGTGTTTCCGTGATCGGACTCACGATGCAGCTGTGGAATCAGCGCCGTTTGCCGCAATTGCTGGGCGACGGTCCACGCCAGCACCGTTGCTGCTCGCTCGACGACGTTTACGACGCGCGCCGAGTCGCTGAACACTTCGGCATTCCGTACTACGTGATCAATTTCGAGCGAGAGTTTGAGGAAAGCGTCGTCCGTCCATTCGTCGAAGACTATCTCGCCGGCCGCACGCCGATTCCGTGCACGCACTGCAACAACGGCGTCAAGTTCGAGCAGCTTCTCGCGACGTCGCGCCAGATCGGCGCCGAGCGGATCGCTACGGGCCACTACGCGCGCGTCCGCTACAACGGGGAAAGCGGCCGCCACGAACTGCTTCGGGCGATCGATGAATCCAAGGATCAATCGTACTTTCTCTTCGGCCTGACGCAGGACCAGCTTTCGCGCGCGGAATTTCCTCTGGGCGAGCTGACCAAGCAGGAGGTGCGCGAAATCGCGCGCCGACTGGCTGTACCCGTCGCGGAGAAGCCGGAGAGTCAGGAAATCTGTTTCGTTCCCTCTGGAAATTACGTTCGCTTTATCGAGAGCTATCTGGACGAGCAGGGAAGCGCACCGAGTGCCGTTCGAGGCGAGCCGGGCGAGATCGTCTCAACAGATGGAGAAGTAATCGGCCGCCACAATGGCCTCCACAATTTTACTGTCGGGCAGCGAAAGGGTCTCGGATTTGCAGCGGGCCGCCCGATGTATGTTGTGGCTCTCAATCCAGAAAGCAACCGCGTGATCGTCGGCGAGGACGCAGAGCTGCGCCGCGCCATTTGCGACGTCCGCGATGTAAATTGGATTGCGTTCGCCACGCTCGATGTGCCGGTCCGCGCGCATGTTCGCATCCGTAATCGCCACGAACCCGCCGAAGCCGAAATCGCTCCGCTCGATGCAACCTCTGTGCGCGTCACATTTGACGGGCCGCAGCGCGCCATTACGCCTGGACAGGCCGCCGTCTTCTATTCTGGCGAACGCGTCCTCGGTGGCGGCTGGATCGCGAAGTAGGTTTCCTCTGCCAGGGCGCTATTCGGCCGCGCCGCAAAGTTCAGGCGGACAATACAGTCAAAAATGAGAAGGGGGGTTGATGCTAGATGAAGAGTTCTTCGTCTTGCGTGACGGAGTCCGGCTCGGGCCGGCGCTTCTGGCCACGGATGAAATCCAGGCCAGCCTTGACGCCCTTCAGTACGGCCGATGCTTGCTGGAACGGCTGCCAGAGCTTCGACTTGAAAGTCGAACCCGCGTCTTCGATTACTTCGAGCGTTCCAGTCAGAATCTGATCCGCGCGTATCACCTGTACCCGCAAACGTTCGACGGCATCGGTGAAAACACGGTCCACCTTCTGTGCCTGGCTGCGCGCGAGCCGCGTGAGTTCCGCGGCGTCGCCCATGATGCTTCGGATACGATCTTCGGAATCCTCGAGGATGCGATTCGTTCGAAGAAGAATCGGATCGATTCGCGCTTGGAGCTGGTTCGCGATGCGCGTGAATTGCTTCAACGCCACGCGAATCTGCACGAACATCGCCACCAGGATCCCCATCTGAATTACGATGGCGATGGCCGCAACAACAATGAAAAACTGGAGCCACCCCGACATTGCGCCTCCAAAGGCCTACGAAATCTTGGCCTCACGCTTGTACGCGTCTTTGCCCGCCTCAACCGCCGAGTTCACGGCCTCCTTCTGGCGCGCCATGATCTCTTTGCTGCGCTCGATCAAATCTTCAGCGCGTTCCCGAAGCTCCCTCGCTTTCCGCTGGGCATACTCCTTGCCTTCTTCCGCTTTCGAGGAGAGATATTCGCGCGTTTCTTCGCCGGACTTCGGCGCAAAAAGAATGCCAATGAGCGCGCCGATTCCCAAGCCTACGAGAAAGAAACTTACCTTGGAGCCGACGTTATCTGCCATGGGACACCTCCGAAAGCGACAGTAGCATACGGCTCCCGGTACAGGCAAGGCCGCGCGGGCCGTGCGGCGATGCGTTGCGCCTCAGGCGGTCGGCGTCCCGCGCAGGCCGCTTTCACGGAGGCCATCGAACACGCGCTGCGCTTGCGCGCGCGGCAGTTCCGCGGCGAGCTCTTCTACGGTCAGCCGGCGCAGTTGCGCGACGCTCCCAAACCGACGCAGCAATTTTTGGGCGGTGCGCTCGCCGATGCCCGGGATTTCGACGAGGGACGTGCGTATTCTCCGTTTCGACCGTCTCTGCCGGTGGAAGGTGACCGCGAAGCGATGCGTTTCATCGCGAATTTGTTGGATCAAGTGCAGCACGGGAGAATGATGATCGAGCGTGATGGGTTCGTTCTCGCGGCCCAGCACGTACAGGATTTCTTCTTTCTTGGCAATGCTCGCGAGCGGTTGATTGATGATTTCGAGTTTGTCGAGCGCCTGAGCCGCCGCGTGCAACTGGCCGATGCCGCCGTCGATCAAGATCAGACTCGGCATCGGTTTGTTTTCATCGCGCAATCGGCGGTATCTGCGTTCGACGGCCTCGCGCATGCTTGCAAAATCGTCGCGCAGCAAGCCGCCGGCTTTTTCGGATCCTGGCCCCATCGCTTCGCCGCGAATGATGAATTTGCGATAGTCGGATTTCTTCATGCGGCCGTCTTCCCACACGACCATCGACGCGACGGTGTCCGACCCTTGAATATGTGATATATCGAAGCATTCGATTCGTTTCGGCGGTTCAGGGAGACCGAGGGCGGATTCGAGCGCTTCGGCGATCGCTTTCGAACTCGGCTTCAATACGCGGAACCGTTGCACGAAGGAATGCTTAGCGTTCTTCTCGACGAGTTCGAGAAAAGCGTGCTTCTGCCCCCGCTGCGGATTCATGATTTGAACGCGATGCCCGGCCGCCTCGGTCAGCACCTCTTCCAGCAGTGAGCGGTCGTCGAAATCCATTGGGACGTGAACGAAGCGCGGCAGATACGCAGCGTCCAGGTAGAGCTGCTTGAGCAGTGACGGCAGAAACTCAGCGGCATCGAATTCGTCGAGGTCCTCCCAGTAGAAGTCGCGCCGATCTACGACGCGCCCGCCCCGCAGGTGGAAGAGGTTCACGGCCACTTGCGGCGGCTCGGCGTACCAGCCGAGCACGTCAGTGTCGTCGCCTTCCGCGGCTGCGATCTTCTGTCGCTCTTCCATTTCCGCGAGCGTCCGAAGAAGATCGCGGTAGCCTGCTGCTTCTTCATAGCGTTCTTCGCTCGACGCGCGCTCCATTCGCTCGGTCAGGCTGCGCGAGAGATCGTTGCGGCGCCCGTCGAGGAACAGACGCACATCGCGCGCCGCCTCCGCATAGCGCTCATCGGCGACGAGTCCCGCGCAAGGACCGAGGCAGCGGTGAATGTAGTATTGGAGGCACGGCCGCGGGTGGCGCCTTTCGAGATCGACAGTGCAGGATGGCACGAGGAAATGTTTGTGGATCAGGTGCACGAGCCGGTAGGCAAGGCTCGCGGGAAAATAAGGTCCGAAATAGATCGAACCGTCCTTATTGAGACGGCGGGTGACGTATACGCGAGGGTATTTCTCGAAGGCGGTATAGCGAATGTAGGGATACGTCTTGTCGTCGCGCAGCAGGACGTTGAACTTGGGTTTGTGCTGCTTGATCAGGTTGTTTTCAAGCGCGAGGGCTTCGCGCTCGTTATCGACCACGATGTATTGCAGGTCGGCGATTTCGCGGACCAGAGATCCGGTCTTGGCGTCCTGCCAGCGCGATTCGAGGAAATAGGATTTGACTCGATTTTTCAGCGAGCGAGCTTTGCCGACGTACAGAATCGTTCCCGCGGCGTCTTCGAAGAGATACACACCCGGTTGGACAGGGAGTTGATCGACTTTTTCGCGGAGTTCCATGCCGGGCGCGTTAGAATGCCGGAGAAGCGATCGCCGCGAGCCAAAGCCGCTCGCGCGATACAACTTTCATGATAGCAAAGGCATTCTAAGCCGGGCGAGAGACTCCGATGCGGCGCATTTCACTTCCAACATTGGTTTTCGGCGCGATCTTTTTGTCTTCTGCTTCCGCGCAACAGCAAAAACCGGCTCCGCCGACCGGGAACCCATCGAACGGCACCTCACCGGCGGCCCAGCAGAATGCGGATTCCGGGGCAGCCACCCCGGCATCCGCAGAGGAGGATATCGAGGTCGCGACCTACTACATTCACAAGGGGGACCCAGACGCGGCGATCCCGCGCCTGGAGGAAGCGATCCGACAGCGGCCCAAGCTGGCGAAGCCGCGCTTGATGCTGGCGGAGGTCTACGAGAAGAAGGGCGATGCTGTGACGGCCATCAAATACTACAAGGAATATCTGCAGGTTTTTCCGACCGCGCCTGACGCGAAAAAGATAGAGAAGAGGATCGAGAAACTCAGCCAGCGGTAGAAACAACGCGAGCACGTGCTTGCGTGGCGGTGTCCGCGGTGCGTCTGCTGGTTCGCCAGCCTATTCGTCGCGCAACACCCAGTCCGAAGTGGTTTCAAGAAACTCGAAGCCGTATCGTTGCCACGGCGATCCCGGCGATTCCTTGCGAACTGCGCGAGCGCGGCCTGCCAAGCGTAACTGCCCGCCCGACTCCAGAAACACGTCCACCGGGGTTCCCTTCACGAGAGTCGCGGTGCATACGGCAAGAAATCCCCCTGCGCTCACATTGTCAGTTGTGGTTGCTTCGTCAAACGGGTTCCCGGCGGCATCGACGCCTCGGAGCTTGAGCGTCACGCGCATCTGCACGCGCTTGTGCCGTCGGCGTTCGGGTTGTTTGGACTGAAGTTCAGCCGCGAGCGTTGCTTTCAGCGCTGCGAAGTCAATCGGCTTCTGGAAGTAGCCTTTCGCGCCCAGGCCGGCGCAATGCTCGCGGTACTTCGCACCCGCTTCGCCGGAAATGACGAAGACGGGAATGCGCGACGTATAGCTCAAGCCGTGCAGGCTCTGGCACAGTTCGAAGCCGGAAAATCCCGGCATCAAAAGATCCATCAGAATCGCATCGGGTTTGTGTTCGAGGGCAAGAGCCACGGCCTGCTCGGGATCGCCCGTTTCCACCACTTCGTACGCATCCGACAGGCGGAGACGCAGCATCTTGCGCACAGCTTCGTCGTCATCTACCACCAGAACTTTGGGCATTTTCGCCGCTCCAATCTGAGTGGCATTGGAACCGGCCGGCTTGCTTGTGATTGTGGTCATCTTGACTCCGTTACCGCGGGGCGATCGAGCGCCTCGCGGATCTTCTTTGCCAGGGCATCGCGGGTGAAAGGCTTGGCCAGGAAATCGCTGCCCGGATCAATTGGCCCTTGCGATCCGACTGTCTGGCCCGTATATCCCGACATGTAGATCACCCTGATCTCAGGCCGCGTGCGATTCAGCTCGCGCGCCAGCGCTTGCCCGCCCATTCCGGGCATTACTACGTCAGTGAGCAGTAGATCGATCGGCCCGTCATGGCGCTTACTGATTTCGAGAGCGTCCACGCCGTCTTTCGCTTCCAGTACTTGGTAGCCGCCCAACTCCAAAGTAGTCCGCGTAAGCGTTCTCAAGGACCCTTCATCCTCTGCCAGTAGAATCGTTTCCTTTCCCGATACGGCTCTAGGCGATGCGGCGGAGGATGGAGCCTGCGTATCAATCGCTTCATCGACTCGGGGAAGATAAATCTTAAAGGCCGTGCCCGCGCCGAGTGAGCTTTCGATATCGATCTAGCCTCCGCTTTGCTTCACAACGCCGTACACGGTGGCGAGGCCGAGGCCTGTGCCTTTGCCTTTCTCCTTGGTGGTGAAGAACGGCTCGAACGCTCGCGCCTTGGTCTCGGCGTCCATCCCGATTCCCGTGTCCGTCACCGAGAGACGCACGTAGGGCCCGGGCTGCACTGGGTATGCATAGCGGCGGACGAAGGCCTGATCCATCACGAAATTCTCGGTCGAGATGATCAGCTTGCCTCCTTGCGGCATCGCGTCACGAGCATTTACTGCCAGGTTCATAATGACCTGCTCGAGTTGGCCTTGATCTGCTTTCACGCGGCCCAGATTGGGAGCCAGCGCCGTCAGCAGCTCAATGTCCTCGCCGATGAGCCGCCGCAACAGCTTCTCCATGTCAGAGACTGCGATATTCAGATCGATTACTTTGGGATCCAGAACCTGCTGGCGGCTGAAAGCCAGAAGCTGGCGCGTAAGCGAAGCGGCCCTTTTCCCCGCTTTCAGAATCTCATCGACGCTACCGCGAAGACCGTGCTCCGGTTCCAAACCCTCTTGGAGAAATTCGGCGTAGCCAATGATGACGCCAAGCAGATTGTTAAAGTCGTGCGCTACTCCGCCCGAAAGCCTCCCAACCGCCTCCATTTTCTGCGCCTGACGGAATTGCTCCTCGAGTTGCCGGCGAGCCGTCACATCGCGGTTCACGATGACGAGCTTCTCGACTTGCCGGTCAGGGCCGAAGACGGCGCTTGCGCCCGACTCGAGCACGCGCCAGCTCCCGTCTTTGTGCCGCATGCGGTATTGAATGGAACGGCCGACGCCGCCGTCCCTGGCCTCACGCGCTGCCTCTTCGACCAACGGGCGGTCGTCCGGATGGATTTGCTCGAATGCGGAGGTCGTTTGGAGCTCTTCCGGCGTGTAGCCGAGTAGCCGCTCATACGATGGACTGTTGTAGAGGCGGTTGCCGTGGACGTCGACCACCGCGATCATGTCGCCTGCGTTCTCGGTAATGAGGCGAAAGAGCTCTTCGCGCTGCACCAGTTCCCTGCGAATTCGGTAGATCTGAAGCTGCTGGTAGATGGTGTAGATGTCGAAGAGCAGGACCAATCCTACCAGGCCGCGAACCGCCAGACCCAAGTGCAGGCTATCGAAGGCGCTGATTTCCTGATGCAGAAGGGGGAAGATGAAGGAGACGATTCCGCCCGTCAGCAGCAGCGTTACGAGAATCGCGAAGCCCCAGAGTACCCACTCTCTGCGCTCGATTCTGCGCATGAGATTGTGCGGATTCCTTGTGCCGGGGCTTTTGATGACCGCTTCTTCGGCGTATGCCATGTTCGGTACAGACACTTCCGCGCCAGCAAAGGATTGCGAGGCCTACTGGAGTCCAATCGGCACAATCTAGTGGCTGCTGTAGAGAAAAAGGAGCCGGTCTACCAAGACGAAACTGCTGGAAAATGAGCGAGAAAGCGAGTGGCTCGACCGTAGTGCTCGAATTTCCGCTCTTCCTGCCGGAATTCAGTCGAGTGTGAGGTCCGGCGACAGCGGCCAAAGCGGACGGGGTGCTTCACATGGAGCATTTCATGGTACAGGACATAGGCGACAACGTAAGAGGGCACACGGAAGTGATCGAGCTGCCGGTTGAGCACGATTTGGTCTAGTGCCGGATCGAAACACCCGAGCTGTGTTCGCCATGTTCGTCGGCTCCAGGCAAGACGCGGCTGCGGCAGGGAACTTTCGAAGTAGACTCGATTCAGCCGATCAAAGAGCGGCGCCAAGTCATGATGCTTCCCCGCTGGACGGTGGTCCGCTCGCTTCGCGCGCCGCTGCCGAAGTAGCAGCAAGCGCCGTCGCGTGGATCGAGCGTGGGAAAAGCGCCAGTAGGTATCGAGCAAGTCTTGCGGAGCAGGACGGCGGTAGAGGCGCCCCAACAGAATTGCGGCCACCGCTTCGACCACGGCGCGGGGAGCGGGCCTCAACGCGTCGGAAAGGCGGACGTAGGCCGTGTCCTGGCGGAGCCGGATTGTGTGCGTCAGATCCGTGTACGGATGATATTCGACGACGAACCGCGGCGGCCGACCCTGGCAGCCGAGCCGCGTGTAGATTCGCTGAAAGAGCTGCTCGCCGCCAGGGACAGCGTCATGGGAGCGCCGGGGGCGCGTCAAGGTTTTCTCCGGACCGGAGCGGGAAGCATTTCCTTCTCAGCCTCGTCAACATCGGCTAGAGCGTCCTTGGTGCCGTCGATGGCGTCTTCCAGTGTTTCGCGATAGATCTCGAGGTCCTTGCCGTTCTTGTCGTATTTCTGGAGCTGATCGAGGAATTCGTTGTACTTCGTGCGCATCAGCTTGAGAGCCGAGCGAATATCCATCTGCTTTTCGCGGGCCAGGGCGATCTGATCGGCGCCGTCGTCCACGCAGCCTGCGTAACCGTTTAGAAGTCCATTCAAAATCTCAGTTTTGCGCCGCTCGGGCGTCTCGCGATTCAGCTCGTAGTCGAACTTCTTCAGCCGATCCTCCGCGAAGGCAACGTACAGCGTGATGCGCTTGGCCGGTGTATCCGCGTCGCGGATCTTGTCGGCCTCTTCTTCGCTTAGGTAGTCTCTGGGCTGGAACTGAGCCGCGAGGGGGCGTGCCGCGCCGAGCGCAGCCATCACCGCAGCCAGCAACATCGCGCATCCTGTGATGAATCGATTCGGCATTGGCGGTCCCCTCACCCTGACTTTTCCGGCTTTTGCGTCTCCGGCGTTCGTCGGGGAAAAAGCCGCTCGATGAGATGCTGGTTTAAAGCATCCAGATCTTTGCGCACGTCGAGAAAAGGAACCTGTTCGTCGCTCGTCATGTTCGCAAGGAGTGTATCCACGCGGCGCAGGGATTCTTGAACGGAAATCTGCAACTGCTTGAAGCCGGCGGGATGTTTCTCAGCGTCCACCTTTGTCTGATCGAGGCTCTTCGCGCAGGACTCTGCCTGGTCGCGGTACTCGCGCAGCAAGGTCAGAGCGTCCGTAAGGCGACCTGCCTCGACGTCTTTGCGAATCACGTCGAACTCGGCCTCGCCCAGGGCAGGGAGCTGCTTCGCTTTTTGGACGGGGTTGGTCTCCTGATCGAAGCGAGCGCGGAGGTCCGCGGTGCGATCTTGGGGAAGGGATGAAAGAGAAAGCATGGCGGCCACGACGAGCGCTCCCGAAGCTGCGATGAAAGCGTGCAAGGCGCTACCTCTTTTTCTCCTTGAGCTCGCGGGTCAAGGCGCGCACGCGGGACGTGGCTACAAAATACATATCGCTGTTCTCGTCTTTGTTCAACTGCAGAAACTTCTGGTAGGCGTCCAGCGCCTGTTCGAGCTGGCCAAGTTTGTCATAGCAGGTTGCGCGCAAATACACACTTCCAGCAGGAAGCTCTTCGCGCTTGGAGAGAGTGTCGAGTCCCGCCAGCGCTGCCGCATAGTTCTGGTTTAGGTACTCTGCCTCGATGATGTCGATGAGCAAATCATTCGCGCCAGAGATGTTGTAGGCAGTCGCGAGCCAATGCACGGCATTTGGGTAGTCCTTTTTCTGCATGTACACGCGGCCGAGCCGGGCCGGAATGTCCGGGTCGCGCGGTGCGATCGCAACAGCTTTCTGCAAGACGGGGATCGCATCGTCGTAACGTTTTTTCTCCCAGTAGATCTGCGACCGCAGCTTGAGCTGGCGAATGCCCTCGGGGCCCGCAGCGGCGGCACGATCGAGCTCGGCAAGCGCGTCGTCGTCCCTGCCGAGATCGACGAGGGCTGACGCGCGTTCGATACGCGTGGTGGTGTCATTGGGCGCGAGCGCGAGGTAGGCGGCGAATTCGGACGCTGCCTCGTCGAGTTTCTTTTCCGCGACAAGACTATTGGCGAGCCCCAGATGAGCCTTCTGCAGTACCGCCCCGTCCGGTTGCAGCGAAAGCGCACCGCGATAAGCAGTCTCTGCTTCCGCGAATCGCCTCGCTCGAAACAGCGCGAACGCCAGCGACTCGCGTATATCGGGGTCCTTGTCGTCCACCTCCTCAGCCGCCTGGAACTGTTCGATCGCAGCAGTGTTCTGTCCGCTCTGTTCAAAAGCAGTTCCGAGCAGCCATTTTGTTCGTGCGTCGTCAGGCAACAACTCGGAGGCCCTTTGCAACGGCGCGACCGCCGCAGCCGGATCACTTGTCAGCAAAGTGAGGCCGAGGTTCTTGTATGCCGGGCCCATCTTCGGATCGAGGCCGATGGCCTTTTCGTACTCGGCCCTCGCATCGTCCGGTCGTTCGAGTGCGGTGTAGACGTAGCCGAGATCATAGTGCACGGCGGCATCGTCGGGCTTTTTGGCGAGGTAGTCTTGATAGTTCTGCGCCGCTGCCTCGAAATCCTGTTTGTCGAGGGCGTCCTGCGCCGCGGCGAGCAGACGGTTGAGCTCCGCTGCGGCGGGGTCGACCGGGCCGCGCCGTTTGGTTGAACCGGAAGACTGCGCGTGAACAGGACGGAGCGTGCCTAGCAGAAGGCAGAGCGCGCAGCAAACCGAAAGTTTCGACGATAATCGCATACGCGCGGCGTGGCCCATGCGCTAGGAATGGGCGGGCCCGGTCAAAGCAGAAGAACTGGCCGGCGCGCCCGCCTTCGCCTGGTGGATGTGGCCGCCGCCATTGCGGCCATTCAAAACGCGCGAGAGAAATTTTCCCGTGTGCGATTGCGAATTGCGCGCCACCTGTTCCGGCGTTCCCGTGGCGATCACACGGCCTCCGGCTTCGCCGCCTTCCGGTCCGAGATCGATGATCCAGTCCGCTGACTTAATTACGTCCAGATTGTGTTCGATGATCAGCACGGATGCGCCGCCTTCGATGAGCTTGCGAAACGCCGTCAGAAGTTTCTGGATGTCATCGAAATGCAAACCAGTCGTCGGCTCATCGAATATGTACAGGATGCCGCTGCTTTCCTGCCGGGTAAGATGCGCAGCCAGTTTCAGGCGTTGCGCCTCGCCGCCGGAGAGAGTCGTGCCGGATTGACCGAGCCGCAGATAACCGAGTCCGACTTCGTCGAGTACGCGCAGTCGCGAGGTCACTTTCGGATGGGCAGCGAAAAACGCGAGCGCCTCGCGCACCGTGAGCTGCAGCGCTTCGTGAATATTTTTCTCACGGTACCGCACGTCGAGCACGCTGCTCTTGTACCGCGTGCCGCGGCATTCCTCGCAGACCAGCTCCACGTCCGCTAGAAACCGCATCTCGACCGTCACGGTGCCATCTCCCTGGCACGCCTCGCAGCGCCCGCCAGGAATATTGAACGAAAAGTGCCCGGGCGTTAGGTTGCGCTTGCGCGCGTCGGGCGTGGCCGCGTAAACCTCACGAATCGCGTCGAATGCTTTCAGATATGTTGCCGGATTTGACCGGGGAGTACGCCCGATCGGCGACTGGTCCACCATTTCGACCGCCTGAATCGCCGCATCTCCCTCGATTCGGTCGCAGCATTCGCGCCAGTTGCCTCCTACGCGATTTGTCTCTAGCGCCTTATGAATCACGTCATACACCAGGGTTGATTTGCCCGAGCCGGAAACGCCGGTGATTGCGACGAGCATGCCCAGAGGAATCGTCACGTCAATCGCTTTCAGATTGTGGCTGCGCGCGCCGAAGATCTTCAGAAACCTGCCGTGCGGCCTCCTCCGGTGCTGTGGGACGGAAATCCTCAAATCGCCGCGAAGGTAGCGGCCGGTGAGCGATTGCGGATCGGAGATGAGCTGGTCGCGCGTTCCGGCGAACATCAGTTCGCCGCCGTGCTCGCCCGCTCCGGGACCGAGGTCGAGAATTCGGTCGGCGGCTAGGATCGTATCGGGATCGTGCTCCACCACGAGCAAGGTGTTTCCCAGATCGCGAAGACCCTTCAAAATGTCGATCAAACGGTTGGTATCCCGCGGGTGCAGTCCGATCGATGGTTCGTCGAGCACGTAAAGCGCTCCCACGAGGTGCGAGCCCAGCGACGTGGCGAGTTGAATCCGCTGCGCCTCGCCGCCGGACAGTGTGGACGTCAGCCGATCGAGCGAAAGGTAATCGAGTCCTGTCTCATCGAGGAAGCGCAAGCGCTGCTGGATCTCCTCGAGGATCTTGTCTGCAATTACCATTTCGGCAGCGCTGAGTTGCAGGCTGTCAAAGAAAGGCCGCGCTTCTTTAACGGTCATCTGGCAGACCTCGGTGATGGAACGGCCAGCGATCTTCACTGCGCGCGCCTCGGCGCGCAGCCGTGTCCCGCCGCAGTCCGGGCACGTTGCGTAGCCGCGATAGCGGCTCAAGAAAACGCGAACGTGCAATTTGTATTTCTTGCGCTCGAGCCAGGCAAAGAATCCCTTCACGCCGGGGAAATCCTCTTTGCGGTCGCCGTCGAGAATGGCATTGCGCTGCGCGGCCGTCAGATCGCGATACGGCACGTCCACTGGAATTCCCTTGGAGCGGGCGTAGCGCCGCATCTCGATGGCGAGCTGACGGTAGCGAGGCTTGGTCCAGGGTTCGATGGCTCCGTCTGCCAACGATTTGCCCTTGTCCGGAATTACGCGGTCGAGGTCGAAATCGATCGTATTGCCGAAACCCTGGCAGCGCGGGCACGCTCCGTAGGGATTGTTGAAGGAAAAAAGCCGCGGCTCGGGCTCTTGATAGGTCGCGCCACATTTCTTGCACTCGAATCGCTCGTTGAACACGAGGCGCTCCGGCGCGGGGTTTGCCGTATTTTCGGAGACGAATTCCAGAATCGCTTCGCCGTGACCCTCGCGGTAGCAGATTTCGATCGAGTCCATGAGCCGCGAGCGTATCTCCGGGGAAAGTGCAAGCCGGTCCACGAGTACATATACGGGCTTTCCAAAATCCACTTCAAGCAGTTCTTCGGGTGTGGCGAACTCGAAGACGCGCCCGTCCTGGTACAGGCGGCTGAATCCGCGCTTGCGTAGGCTGATTAGTGTCTGCCGAATTGCCTCCTGGCCGGGCCGCGATGACCTCCGCGCACGAACGCTCGCGGACTGTTGAGCGGCGCTTGGCAATTCCGGCGCAAACGACAACTGGTAGAGCACGTAGAATCGCCGGCTCTGGGGAAGCGCCAGCACCCGCGCGGCGATTTCGTCGAGGGTATCCTTGCGAACTTCCTCGTTGCAGCGGAGGCAAAATGTGTGGCCGGCGCGGGCACAGAGCAACCGCAAGTAGTCGTAGATTTCTGTCGCCGTCGCGACCGTGGATCGCGGATTGCGTGTCGAATTCTTCTGGCGGATCGAAATAGCCGGCGCGATGCCGGTAATTTCGTCCACGTCGGGCTTCTCGATGCGCTCCAGAAATTGCCGGGCATAGGCCGATAGTGACTCGATGTAGCGCCGCTGGCCCTCGGCATACAGCGTGTCAAAAGCGAGGCTCGACTTGCCCGAGCCTGAAACACCAGTTACGACGGTGATAGCGTTGTGCGGGATCGTGACGTCGATGTTCTTGAGGTTGTGGACACGTGCTCCGCGGACGCCAATCGCCTCAGTGCCGTCGCCAGCCGGGCGCGCCGAAGCAGCGTCGGGGGCTATTGCATTCTCGGGGGTAACGCTCTCGGTAGGTTTCGTAGCCATGGGCGTAAACAAAAAGTATACGCTCGCGCGCGGAGCGGGGTAAACAGGTCATGAACCGCCCCAACGGACCGGCAGATTCCCTACAGGATTACGGTGCGAACCCGGAGGGAGTTCAATTGGGACCGCAATCTGAACGGGCGTCTAGCCCGGGGGCAGGGAAGCGTGCTGATCGTCGGCTGAAGATGTGGGCGCGTAGTATCCCGTGCGTGTCCGCACGGAAAGCTTGCCGCGTCCGTTGGGGGAAATCACCTTCAATTGCACGGGCCGGAAGGTTCCGTCCTTGGCTGCGTTGCTCGGGTAGTAGCCGATGGTGTACTGGTTGCGGATTTCGCGCGCCACCTGTTCGCAGACGGGCTTGACCTCGTCCAAATTCTCAGGGAAATTTGCCTGGCCTCCCGTTGCTTCTGCGAGTTCAGTGAGAATCTTTTTGGAGTGCCGGACCATTCGCTTCTCGTTCTTGCGATCGTCGTCGCTGAAGACGCCAATCGTGTAGATGGTTGCGTTGGATTGTTCCGCCGCCTTAATGGTGTCCTCGAATGTCTTCGTGCTCGCGTCGTCGTCTCCATCTGTGACCACGAGAAGCACTCTCTTGTCCTTGTGGGCTTTCTTGAGGTGCGCGAGCGAGCCGATCACGGCATCGTAAAGGGCCGTGCTGCCTCGCGTATCGATCCGCGAAAGCGCCTCGTCGAGATTCTTCTGATCGCTGGTGAAGTCACCCTCCGTATCGAGGTAGTACTCATCATTGAAGTTCACGACGAACGCCTCGTCCTGCGGATTGCTGGTTCGGACGAACGTCATGGCTGCGGAATTCACCTGCTCGCGCTTCTCCCGCATGCTGCCGCTGTTGTCGATCACCAATCCCATGGTGACTGGGATGTCCTCGCGCGAGAAGAAGGAAATCCGCTGCTCGATGTTCTGCTCGAAAACGCGAAAGTTGCCTGCCTTCAGATCCGGCACAAACTGGCCGTGCTCGTCCGCAACGGTCACGTGCAAAACAACGAGGTCCACATCGCTCTTGATATGGCCGCCTTGCTTTTGCGCGCCCGGCGGCGGAGGAGGACCCGACGGCGTCGGGAGAGCGGGCGGCGCATCCTGTGCGCGCACATCGACGCCTACGAGCAACGTTGCAAGACAAAGAAAGCTGAGCGCAAAGACAAAAGCGCCGCTAATGCCCCGGCGCGAAATACCCAGTCTTCGCCCAAACGGTGAGAGGAGGGAGCCCTTTCGGCGGTCGCAACTTGACCTTGATCTTTCGCCACTTGCCGTCATGTTCACGATGGCTCGGCCTGTATCCCAATACATATTGATTGCGCAGCTCCATACTGATTTTCGACGCGACGTCCGGCAATTGATTCAAATTCTGCACGGCGAACGTTCGGCCGCCCGTCATCGCCGTCAAGTCCGCCAAGAGGCCGGGGCCTTGGCGCTCTTCCGGGGTGGGGCCGCCGTCGGGCTCAAAAAGCCCGATCGCGTAAATCTGGACATCCGCTTCGCGTACGAACTTACGGATTTCCGTTTCACTGTACCTGCTGTGATTATCGCCCCCATCCGATAAGATGAGCAAAGCTTTCTTCGTGTTGTGTGCTCCGCGCATCTGGCTCAGTCCAAGATACACGCCGTCGTAAAGAGCCGTGAGCCCGTGGGCGCCGGTGTACATCAAGCGATTCTGCAGATCGTCGACGCTGCCTGTGAACGTGCTGACGAGCTGCGCACGATCGTTGAAATCCACCAGAAAAAATTCATCCTGTGGGTTCGCCGTGCGGAAGAATTGCATGGCGGCTTGCTTCGACTTGTCGATTTTGTCCGCCATGCTGCCGCTCATATCGAAAATCACGCCGATCGAAACGGGCACGTCCTGGCTGGAAAAGCGAAGAATTTCTTGCTCGATTCCGTCTTCAAAGATGCGGAAATTGTCCTGTTCAAGGCCGGTGACGAGACGACCCATAGGGTCCGTAACAGAGGCGCCGACCAAGGTAAGATCCGTTTCGGTGCGGATCGGCTGTCCTTTGCGAATTTTGGCGATTTCGTCGGAAGGCGGAGGAGCTTCTGGGCCGGTTGGTGCTTCTTGCGCTGACGCCGAGAACGCTAGGCCGAGCAGGAAAAAAACGATCGCGGAACAGGCTGCCAGCGAGCCCCAGCGAACGCCTTGCTCATTCGCGCCGAGCCTCACCGGTGTCCCCCAAATGCCCTATGAGCACATCCTACCACCATACTTGGTCAAATCAAGTCTGCCCCGAACATCATCCCCGCAATGTGCGCATGACGGGAATCGACCCGGCGCACCGTGCTAGGATGGCCATCGCTGCAAGATGACAAGATGAGCGGCGAAACCTGTGGCGAATTTTGAATCCGTGAAGGTGTTGGCGGTTATTCCCGCGCGGCACGCTTCGTCCCGCTTTCCGGGGAAGCCGCTTGCTCCGATTGCGGGCAGGCCAATGATTCAGCACGTGGTCGAACGCGTGCGCCAGGCCCGCCTTGTCTCGCGCGTGATGGTCGCGACCGATGACACACGCATCCAGAGGGTCGTGGAGGGCTTCGGCGGCGATGCGATCCTCACGCGACCGGATCACGCGACGGGTACGGACCGCGTCGCCGAGGTTGCGGTCCACGTGCCCGCCGAGATTTACGTGAACGTGCAGGGGGACGAGCCCTTGATCGATCCCGGAACCGTGGATTCGCTGGTGAGTGAGACGATTGCGGATGATTCGGTGCGAATCGCCACCGCTTGCACGGCGATTTCTCATGCCAACGACATCATGGACCCCAATGTGGTCAAAGCTGTCCGCGATTTTGACGGCAACGCACTTTACTTCTCGCGCGCTCCCGTTCCGTGGGTGCGCGATCGCGACGAATCTGTCGCCGCGCGCCATTGGAAGCATCTCGGGCTATATGCGTTTCGTCGGGACGTCTTGTTGGAGTTTCCCACCCTGCCACCTGGCGAACTGGAGCGCCTTGAGCAACTCGAGCAGCTCCGCTGGCTGGAGAATGGTTACCGGATCCGCGTGGTGGAGACGGAGTACGATGCGGTTAGCGTCGACGTTCCTTCCGATATCGAGCGCGTCGAAAAGCTGCTCGCGGCGCTGAACAAAGAGCGAACCTGAGCGTGCGCCACGCTCCGGACTCGCCTTCCTTAGTGCAGATTGAAGTAGACCTGAACTTCCATTCGGATGGCCACAGGGGTTCCGTCTAGGTACGTCGGCTCGTACTTCCATTGTGCGACGGCTTGTACTGCAGCCGACATCAGCAAGCCCGGACCTGATACGGCGCGGGCTTGGACAACATCCCCGTGTTCATCGATGATTGCGTCAACTACGACCACTCCCTCCGCGCGGGCCGCCCGCGCAATCGGGGAATAAATAGGCGGAACGATTGTGATCGCCCGTGGCGGCTTGACGTCACCGCCGACGCGATACACGGTCTTCTTTGCCGCAGGAGCTGGCGGCGGAGGCGGTGGCCCGGTCTGGGTTCCGCCGACGATTCCGCCAAGAACTCCTCCGATCTCCCCGCCAGGGATACCGCCGACAACGCCTCCTGCACTCATGTCAGGAGGAGTATCGTCCTTGACCTGGAGAATCTTGCTCGGAATCACTGCTGGTGCGGTGAGCGCCGAGGTTCGCAGCTGGCGAATCATTTGCTTAGGCACCTGTTGCATCGCCGCGGGCGGCGGAGGCGGCGGGGCAGGGGGCTTCGGCATCGCGAGGTACGTCAGTTGAAACTTGTGCAGATCGATGGCTTGTGTGAAAGCAAGAGGTGCGAGCAGGACCGCGCCGATGATCACAATATGCAGGATGACCGAGACCAGCCAATCACCCGGGTTCCGCTGAGCGTGGTCGGTCGGTGTATCGAGGAATCCTCGGAGAAACGTTTCTTGGGCCTCAGCGGCAGCCACCTGCCGTATCGGCTGACTGGTAGGCGGAATCTCGCCCCAATAGTGAGCCGCTAAGCTATGCTTCTTGTATTCCGCAACGTTTTGCGCGGGATTCGGCAAGTCTGGTGTGACGTCCGCAGCTTTCGATTCCAAGGTGAGTGTCCGGGTCCGTGTGTGCTGCTTCTCCCTCTCGGCTACAGCAGAGCCCATGTGTGACTCCTTTCCCGCCTCCACGCGGCGAATCACGGCTTTTGTTTAGCAAATGCAGGAGAAAGGCACCGCGACGGGCGTCACTATCGAGTGTGACGCGCATCACTGGGCAAAGCGATGCGCTGGCGCTCAAAAATCGCGAATTGACATGCGTGTGCTTTCCGAACATAATGCTTTGTACGCCGATTCCCACGGAGGAAATCGAGCACCTTGCGGACCCGCCCGCAGTTCATATTCGTTACGGGCGGCGTGGTTTCCTCTCTCGGTAAGGGCGTTGCGGCGGCTTCGATCGGCTGTCTCTTGGAAAGCCGCGGGCTTCGAATTACCCTCCAGAAGTGCGATCCCTATCTGAACGTCGATCCCGGCACGATGTCGCCCTATCAGCACGGCGAAGTGTTTGTGACCGACGATGGCGCCGAAACCGACCTGGACTTGGGTCACTATGAGCGGTTCGCGTCTGTCCATCTGACGCGCGACCACAACTGGACCACCGGCCGCATCTACGAATCGATCATCGCCAAGGAGCGCCGCGGAGATTATCTTGGCAAGACGGTCCAGGTGATTCCGCAAGTTACCGACGAAATCAAAGCCGCGTTTCGCAAGGTTGCGGACGACGTGGATGTGGTGATCGTGGAAATCGGCGGTACCGTTGGCGACATCGAGTCGCTTCCTTTTCTCGAAGCCATCCGCCAAATGCGGCTTGAGCTCGGCGCGGAAAACGTCGTCTTCGCGCACCTGACCCTTGTGCCATTCATCGCCGCGGCCGGTGAGCTGAAAACGAAGCCGACGCAGCACAGCGTCAAGGAACTTCTTAGCATCGGGATTCAGCCCGATATCCTGATCTGCCGCAGCGACCGGCCGCTCGGCGCCGACCTTAAGTCGAAGATCGCGCTTTTCTGCAACGTGGCGCCATCACGCGTGATTTCCGCTCCGGACGTCAGCAACATCTACGAGGTTCCGATGTCCCTGGCGGCCGAGGGGCTCGACGAGCAACTGCTCAGCCTGCTGCGTGTCGAAGCGGCTCCGCGCAACCTTAGTCGCTGGCTCGCCATGCTCGAATCGCTGGAACATCCGCAGGGCGAGGTTCGCATCGGAGTGGTTGGCAAATATGTGCAGTTGGAGGACGCGTACAAGAGCCTTCGAGAGGCGCTTGTGCATGGCGGCCTCGCGAACCGCCAGCGCGTCGTCATTGAATGGATCGAAGCGGAGGACATCGGCTCGCCCGAGGAAGCGGAGCGCCTGTTGCAGCACGTGGACGGCATTCTGGTTCCCGGCGGATTCGGCAAGCGCGGCATTCAAGGCATGGTTCACGCGATCACTTACGCGCGCGAGAAGAAAGTGCCGTTCTTCGGTATTTGCCTTGGAATGCAGTGCGCGACGATTGAGTATGCGCGCCAGGTCACGAAGCTTGACCGCGCGGACAGCACTGAGTTTGATCCCTCGACTCCGAATCGCGTGATTTATAAGCTGCGCGAACTTTTAGGCGTCGATGAAATGGGCGGCACGATGCGACTGGGCGCGTGGCCCTGCAAGCTCGAGCCGGATTCCTTTGCAGCAAAAGCCTACGGCGCACTCGAGATCTCGGAACGCCATCGCCACCGCTACGAATTCAACTGCGAATACGAGCCAACGCTGACGGCGGCCGGGTTCCGTATTACGGGACGCACGCCGGATGGCGTGTATGTTGAGATCGTCGAGGTGGCCGACCATCCGTGGTTTTTGGGCTGCCAGTTTCACCCGGAGTTCAAGTCGAAGCCTCTGGCGCCGCATCCGCTGTTCACAGCGTTCATTCGCGCAAGCGTCGAGCATCGCCAAAAGCACCTTGGCCGCGGAGTTGAGGCGCAAGCCGAAGTCCGCACTCACGCTCCCGACGTTTCTCTCGAACCGCCGCGTGCCTCGGCCGCTTCGTCCTGAGCGCCGCATCCCGCGTGCGCGCGGGTGAATTCTGCTTGACAATCCTCGCCGCGAACCACATTTTGGATGTTTGATGACGCTGCTTCCTACATCGCTGGTTGGTTCGTACCCGCAGCCCGATTGGCTAATTGATCGTCAAAAGCTCTCGCACCGGATGCCGCCACGCGTCCGCGCCGAGGAGCTATGGCGCGTGGCTCCGGAGTGGTTGGAGCAGGCGCAGGACGACGCCACTCTCGTCGCGATTCGCGCGCAAGAGCGCGCCGGCCTCGACATTCTCACCGACGGCGAAATTCGCCGCGAAAGCTACTCGAATCGCTTCGCGACGGCCCTCGAGGGCGTCGATCTCGACAATCCCGGAAAAATCATCAGCCGGACCGGTAATCCGACGTTCGTGCCGCGCGTGGTGGGGAAGATTCGCCGGAAGCACGCCGTCGAGGTGCGCGATTTGAAGTTCTTGCGTGCCAATACGGATCGCACCGTAAAGATCACGCTCCCCGGCCCGTTTACGATGTCGCAGCAGGCCCAGAACGATTATTACGCGAGCGAAGAAGAGATGGCGCTGGATTACGCGGCCGCCGTGAACGAGGAGATGAAGGATCTGTTTGCTGCCGGTGCGGATATCGTGCAAATGGACGAGCCGTGGATGGAAGCGCACCCGGAAAAAGCGTGCCGTTTCGGCCTCGCGGCGGTCAAGCGAGCCCTTGAGGGAATCGCCGGCACGACCGTGCTTCACATTTGTTTCGGCTATGCCGCGATGGTCCCGGGGCGTCCGGCGGCCTATTCATTTCTCCAAGAGCTGGCGGATTCTCCGGTGCGTCAAATCTCGATCGAGACGGCGCAGGCGTCTCTGGATTGCGCTGTTCTGGCGAAATTGCCGCGCAAGACGATTGTTCTCGGAGTGCTCGATCTTTCGACGCCGCAGGTGGAGTCGCCCGAAACTGTGGCGGTGCGAATCCGCCGCGCGCTGCCGTTCGTGAGCCCCGACCGCCTCGTCGTCGCGCCGGACTGCGGAATGAAGTACCTGCCTGCGGATGCGGCCTTCGGCAAGATGAAGGCGATGGTTGCCGGCGCTAAGATTGTCCGTCACGAGCTGGCGGGCCGCGCCGCCGCCCACTAAATTACGCGCCCTTTTCAGCCACTTTGCCCGTAATCTGCGACGGGTCGGCTCCCACGCGGCCGGACATCTGGCCCGTTGCCGCGGCCAGCCGGAAATCATAGTGAATGCTTGGCAGATTGGGCAGCGGCGAAGATCGGTCCACTTTGTTCAGCGTCACGATCAGCGATTCATCGACGCCGAACACCGTGTCGGAATCGATGTGCGAATCGCCCGCCACGTAGAGCGCCGTCACGAGCTCGCGGTACGCCGGCGCGCCGATCAGGAAGTGAATGTGCGCGGGGCGGTAGCCGTGCCGCTTCTGCGCGCGGATCATGTCGCCGACAGGGCCATCCATCGGAATCATGTACCCGAGCGGACAAACTCCGCGAAAGTAGTAGCGCCCTTCCGCATCCGCACGAAAGCAGCCGCGCAGATCCATCACGGACGGATCGTGCTTCTGAAGGTCGTAATTGCCGGTCTCATCCGGCTCCCAAACTTGCACGAGCGCATTCGGAATTCCGCGCCCCGCCGAGTCGATCACTTTTCCGTAGAAAACGACTTCGGTGCCTTCGCAATGCGAGATGATCGAGTCGCCGAGCTTCATCATCGGCGCGTCCTGCCGGTAAAACGGTCCAAGGAGGCTGGATTTTGTCGCTGCTCCCGCCGCTCGCTTGTCGTGCAGCGCGTTGACGAGCGCGCTCAGGCCCAGCGTATCCGAAAGCAAGATGAACTCTTGGCGGTGTGCGGTGCACGTCTGTCCGACTGCCGTGAGAAAGCGGATTCCCTCGAGCCATTCTTCTGCCGTTAGATCTACCTCGCGCGCGAACGCATGAAGGTGCCGCACCAGCGACTCCATAACCTGCCGCAGCCTCGGATTCGGCGTAGTCGACATTTGCTCGGTTGCCACGTCGGTGATCGTGTGTTCCGTGATGGCTCGCATTGGTTCCTCCCGTGCCTCGTGAGCGCATGGCGCTCCGAGCGGCGCAAACCGGCGTCATCATATTCCTTTTGCACCGGAACGCGCCAGAGGCTTGCGCGGTGCGCTGCGCCGCTCTGGCGCCAGTTTGCTGGGCCGCCTGCGCTAGGTATTACCGCCAGCCTAAGATAAAATCACCGTTTGCGGAGGGGAGCTTTGGGATTCAGTGCGAGTACGCGCCAATTCGGAGACGTTACGGTCGTAGATGTGCGGGGCCGCTTCACCATGATTGAAGGCGAAGCGGTTCACGAGATGTTGATGGATTTGATCGAGGATGGCAGAAAGAAGCTGTTGCTGAACTTCAGGGACGTGACCTACCTCGATAGCTCGGGTGTGGGACAACTGGTTCGGGCGCTCTACTCGGCTCAGAAGTATGGCGCGCAATTGAAGGCCGTCGAACTCAGTCCTCGAGCCGCGGAAGTCCTGCGGCTGGTGAACCTCCATAGAATCTTCCAGGACTTCGCCGACGAGCAAACCGCCCTCCGCAGCTTCTTCAACTGAGCCGCGGCCGAGCTGCGGCCGCTCTCAGACACACTCCAACCTAGCTGGCGAAATCCACCGAATTGCAGCCAGGGGAGATTATTTAGGCGGCTGTCAGGTACTGCCAGGTGTTTCCTGTGTACTTCAACTGGAACACCCCGCCCTCATCGGCGTGAAGAAAGTACTCGCCCTGCGGAATGCGGTGAGCATGCTGCGAACGCACCGAGCAGCGTTCCCAGCGGGACGGTCCAATCCCTCGGCCGTGCTTGCGCGGCTCATCAACGATATGAATGCCGTATGTGACGCGGTACTGGAGCCCAGTAGGCCTTACCGGTACCAAGCGCCCAGTTCCTTTACGCTTTCGTGCCATGACTATATGATGCCACGAATCGTGCAAAAGTTACCTGGTCCATTGGGCTGCGTTTCCATACCAATTTGGCCTGCGCTTCGCATCAAACTGACTGCAGGGCGTTTGCGGGATTTCTAGGCGGGGATCGCAATACCCGCCCAGCCGAACAGTTCTCGGTTGAGAGCCTCCACTAGGTCCGGCCGGTCCTCCCCTGGCAGCTCGGAGTCGATCGTAAACCCTTGGCTCTTCAGGTAGAAACAAAGCATCCGGTAAGTCGGTCGAAAGCCCTTTAGCGCCGATGGATCGATTGAGATTGTTTGCCCTGAGATCGAGGGCGTGAGTTCGTCCCTCATGTAGATCGCGTCGAAACCGAATAGCCTCCACTCGCCGTTGCGCCGCTCGGCGCGGTAGAGGAACCGAGAGTGCGTCGACAGGGTAGCTTCGACGCCGTTTAGCTTGACGGGTAGGTCGATGATGCCCGAAAGGCTTGCAACCGACCGGTTGTCCGCCAGCCGAACGAGAATCGGGCCAAGTCTGTGCTTCGCAGGTACGCCGCGCTTCGCCATATCGATTGACCCCGCCACGAAGTCGGGGCCATTCCCCCGAAACCAGCTCACCCGAATCAGCGAGTCAGGCCAAAAACAGTCGCGCATCGTGTTCCATCGCTGCAGATCGCGGCTCTCGCGCTCCCGTAGGATGAGCTGGGTGATGGTTGTGATGTCCGCGCTCTCGGTCACTTCCTTCGGCAAGTTAGTTGTCATGTTTGGACCCCTGGTTAGCGGCGTGCATTATGCCACGTTACAGCTGAACACGCGTCCAGACCGGCAGGGCGTTATTCGCCGAATGGCCCGCATGCAGCGACCGGTATGCTTCGCCCGGGATTGTGTCCGCGCGTGGTCTTGAGACCTAAATCCACGTTGAAAACCCGTGCGAAGCCGAATACGCTGTTGAAATACTGTGGCACAGGTAGGAGCATCGGCCCAAGGGGGCTTGGGCGGCTCATGAATCCATCGCGCAGCTTCGAGATCGGAAAAATCCGGATCGGCGGGTCATCGCCGCTATTTCTGATCGCGGGCCCGTGCGTCATCGAGAGCGAAACACACGCCGCGATGATGGCGGAGCGCCTGGCGGACATCGCCATGTCGCTCGGCGTCCCGCTGATCTTCAAGGCGTCCTACGACAAGGCGAATCGCTCTTCGATTTCGTCGTATCGCGGACCCGGATTGAAAGAGGGCCTGCGCATCCTGGCAAACATTAAGAAACGAACCGGCCTGCCCATTCTCACCGACATACATGAAGTTGCGCACGTCGCCCCTGCGGCTGAAATCTGCGACGTGCTCCAGATTCCGGCGTTTCTTTCACGCCAGACAGACCTGCTCGTCGCCGCCGGCCGCTCAGGCCGCGTAGTGAATATCAAGAAGGGCCAGTTTCTTTCGCCCACCGAGATCGCCCACGCCGCCGAAAAAGTGGCAGCCACCGGAAACGACAAAATCATCCTGACCGAGCGCGGCAGTTCGTTCGGCTATCAGAATCTGGTGGTCGACATGCGGTCGTTCCCCATGATGCGGAAATTGGGCTATCCGGTCGTGTTCGACGTGACGCACTCGGTGCAGCTACCCGGCGGAGAAGGGAAGTCCAGCGGCGGGCAGCCCGAATTCATCGAGCCGCTCGCGCGCGCGGGCGCTGCCATCGGCGTTGATGGTGTGTTTTTGGAAGTACATGAGAATCCCGCCAAGGCGCTCTCCGACGGCACGAACGCGCTGGCGCTCGCTCAGTTGAAGCCCTTGTTGCAAAAGATCGCGCGGCTTGCGGCGCTCGCGCGGGAGTGGGACGCGCCGCAAACCGTTCCCCGCGCTGCGGCGCCGCGCGCGAGCGCGTCGCGCCGAATCGAGCGGCGGAGGTGGCGCGCGCGATGAGTTCCCCGATCGCATCGAAGAACACGATCGCTACGGCCAAGCGCGTCCTCCGGATTGAAGCCGACGCGATCGCGGGGCTGATCGACCGTCTCGATGAGCGCTTTGAAAAGGCCGTCGAGGTCTTGCACGATTGCAAGGGCCGCGTGGTCGTGACGGGACTCGGGAAATCGGGTTTGATCGGAAGAAAGATTGCCGCGACGCTCGCGAGTACGGGCACGCCGTCGCTTTTCCTTCACGCGGCCGATGCGCTGCATGGCGACCTCGGAGTGCTAGCTGCGGGTGATGTCCTGCTTGCAATTTCATCGAGCGGCGAAACCGACGAGATGGTGGAACTGATCGAGCCTGCCAAGCGAATCGGTGTCCAAATTGTGGCCCTGACGGCGAGTCCGCGTTCCACGCTCGCCGCCGCGAGCGATGTGGTACTCGATATCGCGGTAAAGGAGGAGGCGTGCCCGCTGAATCTTGCGCCGACGGCGTCCACCGCCGCCGCGCTGGCCATTGGCGATGCCCTTGCGATTGTGCTGCTCGACCGCCGCGAATTCAGTGAAGAGGATTTCGCGGCGTTGCATCCCGCGGGCCGCCTCGGCAAGAAGCTGCGTCGCCTAGAGTCGCTGATGCACGCCGGAAACGATGTCCCGCGTGTCCTGCCCGGAACGAAAATGCCAGACGTGATCTACGAAATGAGCCGGAAGGGCCTCGGGCTAACCGCCGTAACGCAGCCCGATGGAAAGCTCCTCGGCATCATCACCGATGGTGACCTTCGCCGCGTCATGCAGCGCCGCAAGGAGAATGTGCTCGACCTCACCGCGCTCGATTGCATGACCAAGAATCCCGTGACGATGTCGCGCAGCGACCTCGCCGCTTCCGCCTTGCGCCTGATGGAAGAAAAGAAAATCACTTCAGTGCTTGTTGCGGACGCCGCCGGGCGCCTCGAGGGCGTCGTCCACGTCCATGATCTCTGGACGTTGCAACTATTTTGAGACGACTCCCGTGACCGCGATCCGCGAGATCAAGTTTCCAGCCAAGGCTCTCCGCCGAGCCAAGAACGTCAAGGTGCTGCTCATGGATGTGGACGGCACGATGACACCGCGCTACGTCTGCCTGCAGTCCTTTCCGGACGGAAGCGTCGCCGAGATGAAAATGTTCAACGCGCACGACGGTGCCGGAATCAAGCTCGCCGGGATTATGGGGATCCGCACCGGTCTGATCACGGGCCGCGATTCGCCCGCGGTGGCGCGCCGAGCGCGCGAGGCCTCGATGGAGTTTGTGATTCAGGGGCAGGCCAAGAAGGTCGAATCCTACAAAGCCATCCTCGTTCGCGCGGGCGTGACCGATGAGGAAGTCGCCTACGTGGGTGACGACCTTCCCGACATCCCCATCATGGAGCGCGCCGGTCTTGCGGTCGCAGTCGCCGATGCCACAGTGGAGACAAAGCGCATCGCGCATTACATTACCGTCGCGCGTGGCGGCGAGGGGGCGGTCCGCGAAGTCGTCGAGCTGATTCTAAAATCGCAAGGAAAATGGAAAAAGGCCATCCCTCTGGCCATCGCCTGAGCGCCGCGTGCATCGAACGATAGATGAACGCTCGGGCACACCGCTGGCTGTCGCTCATCGATGTCGTCCTGCTGCCCGCCTTCATTCTTTGGTTCATTTGGCGATTGCAATTCACGGCGCGCTGGACGTGGATCTTCTTTGTCGTGTGGCTCGCAGCCAGCTTCGCGCTGCATCGCGATACGCCGAAAACGCTTGGATGGCGCGCGGACAATCTCGCCGCCGCGACGAAGCAAGCGCTCGTCGCGTTCGGCGCGATGGCGGCAATCTTGATCGTGATCGGCCTGGCGCTCGGCGCGCAAAGGCACCCTCTGCTGGGCCAAATCTCGTGGCGCAGAACCGAAGCCTACTTCGCATTCTGCGTCCTGCAGCAAGTCGCGCTGAATTCGCTGCTGCACAATCGGATGCTATCGCTTGTGCGCAACGAATGGCTTGCTGCCGGGTCCACAGGGCTCATTTTCGCCGCGTGCCACTGGCCGAATCCGGTGCTCGTGCCTTTGACGTTTGTAGGTGGCACGGTGATGGCGTGGATGTTCGGTCGCGTGCGCAACATCATCCCGCTGTGCTTCGGGCAAGTTCTTCTGGGAATGCTCGTGTCGTGGGCCTTTCCAATGGCGTGGCATCACCACCTGCGGGTCGGCCCGGGCTACTACACGAAAAGCTGGTAAATCCGAATGCCGCAACCCTGGGAGGAGTCTGGAGCGGGCGATGGGAATCGAACCCACGTCCGAAGCTTGGGAAGCTTCTATTCTGCCATTGAACTACGCCCGCTCGGCGTTGGAACGTTCGCAGAATAGCACCGCACAATTGCGCGTGCAACCGGACCGAAGAAGAACGCCCTGGCGATCCATTGTGCGGCGCTACTTAATCTCTGCGTAATCGAGGTAATAGCGGTGCAGGTCGGCAACGGTCATTTGGCCTTTGCGGATTCGTAAGCCAGTTGCCTCGCCGCTGCTGCCTTGCGACGAAACCATCCAGACGGTATCGCCCGCACGAAAATCGGAAAGCTTCAGAGGCTTGCCGGATTCATCAGTAAACTTCGTTGCGTCGTTGACCAGCACGAGCAGCGTGACCTCGGTGGGATATTTCAACAGCAGTTGCGATTTCTGGAGGTCCACGGACGCCACGATAAAGAATTGCTCGCCTGTAGCGGTTTTCCTTCCGGCCGTGTACGGGCTCGCGGGCGCCGCAGGAGTCGCCGGCCCGGACGCGCTCGGGGGAGGCGCTCCCGTTGGTTTGCCTTGCCCGGCAGGATGCGCGCCTGGGCGCCCTGTCCAGGTTCCCTGGGCAGCGACGCTCGATGCCGACCCTGCCGCCGCGAATGACGCGATCCCGAGAATCGCGTTTGCTGCAATTTTGTGAAGCCGCCTATTCATAACGGAGCGCCTCGATCGGATTGAGTTGGGCGGCCTTGAGTGCCGGGTAGAAGCCAAAGCTGATGCCGACCAGCGCCGAGAAAATAACCGCGACGAAGATTGAAAGCTTCGAGACGAGCGTGGGCCAGCCGAGCGAATTCGAGATCAGCGCCGAGGCCGCCATGCCCACGGCGATGCCAATCAGCCCGCCGAGCGAACTCAGCACCAGCGCTTCGCTCAGGAATTGCCACTTCACGTTGGCTTCGGTGGCGCCCACGGCCATGCGCACGCCGATCTCGCGCGTGCGCTCGGTGACGGAGACGAGCATGATGTTCATGATGCCGATGCCACCGACGACCAGCGAAACTGCGCCAACGGTGCCCAAAAGAAGAGTCATCGTTGTGGCAGCCGCAGTTGCCGTCTGCGCCATTTCGCTGGGGTTGCGGATAATGAAGTCGTTATCTTCTCCGGTCCTCAAGTGGTGGCGCTGCCGGAGGAGCGCTTCGATCCCGTTTTGCACGGAGGGGTTCATCTCCTGACTGGACGTAGCCACCATTGCCATCTGAATCCAACTGATCCCCGCGATCTTTTTCTGCACGGTTGTGTAAGGCATGAAGATGATGTCGTCCTGGTCCTGACCGTTGCTGGATTGCCCTTTTTCCTGGAGCACGCCGAGAATCCGAAAGGGGATGTTCTGCACGCGAAAGATCTGTCCCACGGGATCCTGATCGCCAAAGAGATTTGTGGCGACGGTCTGGCCGATAACGCAGACGTCGGTCGCCATGTCCACGTCTCGCGCACTGAAGAAACTTCCTGAAACCACCGGCCAGCTGCGAATCTGGGGAAAATCCTGCGACGAGCCGTTGGTCCGCGTTAGCCAGTTTTGATTGCCGTTTACCGCTTGAACGGATGATCCCAGCATCGGAGAGACCATGGTGACGCCGGGTACGTGTTGCAAGATGGCCTGCGCGTCGTCGGCAGTAAACGTCTTGGTGGCGCCGCTGCCCATGCGCACACCGCTCGTATTGACGCTACCGGCAAACACCATAATGACGTTGGTCCCAAGCGACTGAATCTGCGCTTGGACCTGCTGGCTGGCGCCTTGGCCGATGGCGACCGTGCAGATCACGGCGCCGACGCCGATAATGATGCCGAGCATCGTCAAGACCGTTCTCAGTTTGTTTCGCGCCAAAGCTCTGAGCGCTACGCGAATCACTTCTCTCGGATTCATCGAATCACCTCGCTTCCCGCCGGGTCTACCGGGGCGGACCGCCCCCACCGCCGAATCCGGGCGGACGCTGGCCGCCGCTCACGGCGGCTTGCGTTTGCTGCGCGACCACGAGGACGTCGCCCTCGTGCAGGTCGCCTTGCAGCAGTTGCGTATTGCTGAAATCGGTGATGCCGCACTGGGCCGCAACTGGAATGAGATCCTTCTTGTTCGGCGCAAGCTTCCACACGACCTGCCATCCGCCGAGGTGCGTGGTCGAAGCGTCGCGGGAAATGTTGTACTGCTTGTAGAGATCCTGCAGCTGTTGCTTCTGAAGGTTCGGCTTGAAAGTAAGAGCCGGGTTGGGAACCTCGATGGTGTTGGTCGCGTGACCGGTCGGGATCGTGACGTAGGCCGTCTCGCCAGGCAGAAGCTTCTCGTCCGGGTTGCTGAAATCGATCACCGTATTGTAGGTGACGACGTTCTGGATCGTTGTCGGATTCAGGCGGACGGCACTCACGCGGCCGTGGAACAGTTCGTTCGGGAAAGCGTCGACCGCAAACGTGACCGGAGCACCCACCCGGATGTTGCCTGTATCGGATTCGTCGGTTGCGGCGTAGACCTGCATGCGCGTCAAATCCTGCGCCACGGTGAACACGTTGGGCGCTTGCAGGGTGGCCGCGACGGATTGGCCGACGTCAATATTGCGAGCGACCACGGTGCCGTCGATGGGCGCCAGAATCGTGGTGTACTTCAGGCTTGTTTCGGCGGCGTCCAACGCGCCTTGCATGGCAGTGACCTGGGTGCGTGCTTGCTCGAGCTGGGCCTTGGCTTGGTCGAGCGCGGCTTGAGCCGATGCAACATCCGCTTGCGCTTGCCCCAGGGTCGATTGGATCAGGTCGTTCGAGTCCGCTGACACGACTCCCGCCGCGAACAGATCCTGTGACCGCTTGGCGGTGGCCTGCTGATACGTCACGTTGGCCTGAGCCTTGGCCAAGTTCGCCTGGTCGACTTGCACGTTGGCGGCGAGAGTCACAAGATTGGCCTTGGCGTTTGCGAGGTTGCCCTGCGCCTGCAAGACCTGAGCCTCATAGATCGCGGGATCGAGCTGCGCTAGCACTTGGTTGCTTTTCACGCGGGTATTGAAGTCAGCGAAGATGTACTGCACGGTGCCGGACACGTACGAGCCAACCGAAACAGTCGTGAGCGCGTTGATTGTTCCCGTGGCCTGCACAGCGGATGTGATATCGCCGCGGCGAATGACTGCTGTGGTGTATTTGGGAGCGGCAGCCTTAGCGCGGGCGTAGTACCAGTAGCACAGAATCGCGACCACGCAGACGAACGCTATCAGGTAGGCTTTCTTGTGCTTTTGATAGGACTCTTTCAGCGACATGGGTCTCCGATTGTACAGGAAGTGTTCTCGACCGAGCACAAGATGCCATGGCTGGCCTGTTTCTTCCTCCCACTCCTAGAGACGCAGATAGCGGAGCTGAGGTTACTTAGCCAGTTGTAGCCTTGGCCACCGCCCTGGACAGCCATGCCGATGCCACTACCGCGAGCCTCCGTGATAAAGTGGGCGGCTCGGAAACTGAACAGGGAGGGGAAGTGGCGTATCGCGACCTGCGGGAGTTCCTGAAGAAACTCGAGAAAGAGGGCGAACTCCGGAGGATTTCGACCGAAGTGAATCCGGTCCTTGAGATCACCGAAATCACCGACCGAGTGGTGAAGTCGGGCGGCCCGGCTCTCCTGTTTGAAAGACCACGAGGGTCAAGGATTTCGGCAGTCACCAATCTTGTCGGCACCGAGCGAAGGATGAATCTAGCGCTGGAGGTTGACTCGCTCAAGGAGATTGCGGGGCGAATCTCTTCCATTCTTGACCTGCAGTCGCCGCAGGGATTGCTTGACAAGGTGAAGATGTTGCCGAAGCTTGCCGAACTGGGGAACGTCTTCCCGAAAACCGTACGGGACGGAGAATGCCATGAGGTGGTGCGGACAGAGGGATTCTCGCTACTCGACTTTCCGATCCTGCAGTGCTGGCCCCAGGATGGTGGCCGCTACATCACTTGGCCGATGGTGATTACAAAGAATCCCGAGACGGGAAAGCGAAACGTCGGCTGCTATCGCATGCAGGTGTTCGATGAGCGCACCACGGGCATGCACTGGCAGACGCAAAAGCATGGAGCGGAGCACTTCCGCAGCGCGCGGTCGAAGAACAAAGAAGGCAGGCTTGAGGTGGCCGTAGCGATCGGCGCCGATCCGGCCACGTGCCTTGCGGGGATCCTCCCGGTTCCGCCTGACATGGACGAGTTCCTGTTTTCCGGCTTCTTGCGCCGCGACCCGGTGGAACTGGTCGCATGCAAGACCGTGGACTTAGAGGTCCCTGCGAACGCGGAGATCGTACTGGAAGGCCATGTGAATCTCGGCGAGATGCGGACGGAAGGCCCGTTCGGAGATCACACGGGCTTCTACTCGCTCGAAGGCGAGTATCCAGTGTTCCATGTTGATTGCATTACCCATCGTAAGGATCCGGTCTATTTGACAACCATCGTGGGGCCTCCGCCACAGGAAGACTATTTCATCGGCCATATGATCGAGAGGGTGTTTCTGCCTGTCATGAAGATGCAGCACCCGGAAATCGTCGACGTCTCCATGCCTGCGGAAGGCATTTTCCAGAACCTCATGATCGTGTCGATCCGCAAGAGCTATCCGGGCCACGCGCGAAAAACCATGAACGCGATCTGGTCGTTGGGACAAGCGATGTTCACCAAGGTCGTTGTCGTGGTGGACCACGATGTGGATGTTCAGAATCCGGGTGAAATTGTGTGGAAGGCATTGTGCGCCATTGACCCCGAACGGGACGTTCAGTTCGTCCTTGGGCCGGTGGACACGCTCGACCACGCAGCTCGCCGCCAGGACTATGGATCGAAGATGGGCATCGACGCCACCCGCAAGTGGCCAGAAGAGGGCTTCTCCGGCCGCTGGCCCGACGAGATCAAGATGGACGCGGCCACTAAGCGGCGGATCGACGCGATCTGGTCCCGTCTCAATCTGGATGCCCGCAAGAAGTAGCCGCGGGACCCCCCTCAGTTTTGCCTCCCGTTCACTCCTCTTAGCGAATAGATTTCGTCCGGCATTCGCCGGTCGGGGGCTCGCCTGTCCGTTGGGGCGGGTTTAACCAAAAGGACACGCAAGCAATATGGCGGTTGACAGTCTGTGGCGGCGGATGTGATAAACGCAACAACGGGGAGCGTACCGAGAGTATCAGTACTTTCGGTCTCCGCGGTCTTGGAAGCGATTTTTGGGGATCAGGCGAAGGGGCAACAAAGGGCGTCAGGGGCTTCACGGCGTTTCGTCAACACATTCAGGTGTGGGTAGTTGCTGCTGCTGGCAGCAGCCAAGCAAAGGGTGAGGGGCCGCACGATGTTCAATCTGGGTAAAACGCGATCGCTGATAGGTCTGGACATCGGCTCGAGTTCTGTCAAGGCCGTCGAGCTGAAGAAAGCGAAGGACGGCTACGAACTAGTGAGTTTCGGCTTGGAGCCTCTGTCGCAGGACACAGTCGTTGATGGTGCCATCATGGACGCGCCGTCGGTCGCCGAAAAGATCATCTCGATCTTCGATAGCCAGAAAATCAAGACGAAGGACGTGGCCACTTCCGTGTCCGGCCACTCGGTCATCGTGAAGCGCGTCAGCATGCCTCTGATGACGGAAGAGGAGCTCTACGACCGGATACAGGCCGAGGCCAGCCAGCACATACCTTTTGACATTGCGGACGTGAACCTCAGCCACCAGCTCCTCGAAGCCACCGAAAACCAGATGGATGTGCTCCTGGTGGCCGTCAAGAAAGACAAGATTCTCAACCACACCAACGTGCTCGCTCAAGCCGGCAAGACACCGGTGGTAGTCGATATCGACGCCTTCGCGCTTCAAAACTGTTTCGAAGTGAACTACGAGCCCGACCCTTCCCAGGTAGTTGCGCTGCTGAATATCGGCGCGAGCGTGATGAATATCAACATCGTCCGCGGCTGGACGCCGCTATTCACGCGCGACGTTTCCGTCGGGGGCAACCAATACACGGACGCGTTGCAGAAGGAGCTCGATCTGAGCTTTGAAGATGCCGAGAAGCTCAAGATGGGCGGAACGCACGCTGGGGTGAGCGAGGAACAGCGCACCGCGATACTGCGGTCCGTATCGGACATTTTGATTCTGGAAATCCAGAAGACCTTCGACTTCTTCCGCGCCACGGCCAGCGGCGAGAATATTCGCCGGATCGTGGTGGCGGGTGGAACGGCTCGGGTTCCCGGGCTGCTCGATCTGCTCAAGGAAGAGTTTGCGATGCCGGTCGAGGAACTCTATCCGTTCCGAAAGATCGCCATCAATCCGGGGCGCCACGACGAGACGCAGCTTCGTGAGTTGGCGCCGCGCCTGGCAATCGCGGTGGGCTTGGCGCTGAGGAGTTTTGATACGCCATGATACGGATCAACTTACTCGGTCAGGCCCGCCCGAAAGCGGCCAAGCAGGCCGTGCCGCTCGAGGCCACGCTCCAGATTGTTCTGGCCATTGCCGCGGTGGCTGTTTCTGGCGTGATCCTTTTCGTCGTTTATATGTCGCAGAAACGCGACCTCGACGCGGCCAACAAGCGCATTGCCGCGTTGCGCGCCGAAAAGGCCAGCCTGGAACAGATCAAGCAGGAAGTGGACAGATTCGAAAGCCAAAAGAGTGTGCTGCAGCAGCGCATTGACGTGATCGAGACGCTGCAGAAAAACCGCAGCGGCGCGCAGGATCTCCTGCAGATGGTCGCGAACACCGTGGTGCGGGTGGATTCGCTCTGGCTGACTTCCGTCAACCGGACTTCCGATTCGCTGGAGATCAAAGGCGAGGCTGGATCGATCAATGCCGTCGCCAATTTCATTACGGAACTAAAGCGCTCGGGATATTTCGACAAGATCGAAATCAAGAGTGCCAAAGAAGACGATCTGCAGGCCGGAGTGGAAACCTACGGCTTTGAAATGACCGTGGCGATTGCTCCGATGAGCGCGCCGAGCGGACAGGCCATGACCCAGCCGACTGGCGCCTCACAACCTCCGCCGGCCCCGGCGAAGGGGAGGAGTTAGCCATGGCAAGCAGCTTCCGCGATTGGCCCTGGCCACTGCAGGCTCTGTTGTACTGCGGTGTGGCCCTCGTCTTGACTGTGGCGGGGTTGTACGTCCCTGGGCTTCCGCTCGCGAACATCCGGGCTCAGTTGCAGGATGCGCAAGCGCAATTGAAGCCGCTCGAAACGGAAGTGCAGAATCTGCGTGTGTACAAGCAGCGCCGTGCCGAGCTTCAGACGGAGATGGATGCGCTTCAAAAACAGTTGGCGACCCTGCAGACGATTGTTCCGGAGGACAAGGAAACCGACCAGTTCATCCTGATGGTTCAAAGGTCCGCCGCAAGCTCGGGAGTCGCGATCCGATCGCTTACGGCGAAGGCTGTGGTGCAGAAGCCGTACTACTTCGAGATGCCGTTCGAGGTGACGGCGGACGGTCCGTATTACTCGGTGCTGGATTTCTTCTCCAAGCTGGGACGGCTGTCTCGAATCATCAACGTCGGAGACCTGAAGCTTGAGTCCATCTCCGCGGTTAGCGGGGGCAAATTCCGCATTCTGCCCGGAAGCACGGTGACCGGAACATTCACCGTGACGACGTTCTTTACGAGTCCGGCGGAGGGACCGGCCGCTCCTGCTGGTAATACGCAGGCGAAAAAGTAGGGCAAAACGATGAGATTGCTAAAGACATCCGCACAACTCCTGGTCGCGCTGCCGATGTCCCTGTGCCTTGCGCTAGGTGCTTTGGCGCAGGCCACCGCTCCGAATAGTCCAAAGCAGGCTGCGAAGCCCAAGGCCGCGATGGCGGCCAAGACTGCAAGGACGGCCAAGGCCCCGAAGAGCTCGCCGGCTGCAAAGCCCAAGCCAGCGGCCTCAGCGAAGGCTGCTCCGGCAGCGCCGCCGACGGCTGACGCATCGGCGCCTGAGGGAGCGGCTCCGTCGGGCGACAACCCCGAGGTAGTCAACAAGAGGGATCCGTTCGCCCCCTTGGTCAACGAGAAGAAAGATGCCGGTGCGATGCATTTGCCTCCGGGGAAAGCGGGTCTCGTGATCGCGACCGTTCGGGTTGACGGTACGGTGCGGGCGCAAGCTGGGATGATCGCGATTGTCTCGAATCCCACTAACAGCGTGTATTTCGTTCGCGAGGGAGACCAGCTGTACGACGGGGATGTGCAGAAGATTGGGTTGGATGGAGTCACGTTTCGAGAGAACTCGAAGGACGCCTTTGGTCACCCGATCGAGCGAATGGTGACGAAGCGAATCTACGCGAGTGCAGGAGAGCAGCAATGAGGATGATGAGGCGAGCGTGGGGGCCGTGCGCTTTGTGGGCGGCCAGTCTGATCTTGTGCGGTGGCGCGCTGGCGGCGTCTGATGCTGCGACGGTGCACGTGAAGGCCGTGGTGAATGACGGCGGCGTGCGCCTCGAGGCACAGGCGAACGCGCCCTTCGAGTACACGACCTACCGTCCGAGCGAAAGCCTCTACGTGCTCGATCTCACCGGTGTGACGGCCGCCGATCCTTCCGGTGCACGCGTAGTCGCGTCCGACCTGGTGAAGAGCTATCGCGTCCTCTCATATGCGGCAGGCGAGAAGCCGGTCGTTCGAGTGGAAGTGCTCCTCGCTCAGGGCATCGAGCCGCAGTTGCAGCGCAAGGACAATCAAGAACTCACGCTGGTGGTTTCCCGAACGCCTGACGCAGGACCTTCCGCGACTGCAAAGCCTTCCCCGGCTGCTCCCGCGCTGGTTCCTGCCTCGGTGAAGGCGTCTGATCCGAAGGCTGCGGCCTCGATTCGTCAGGTTCACCTGACGCAAAACGGCGACGCAACAGAGGTCAAAATCTCCGGCTCCGGTGCGCTGAGCTACCGCGCCCTGCGCCTGCAGAGCCCGGACCGCTTGGTGTTGGATTTTGCAGGTTCGCACCTGAGCGCTTCGGAGAAACACATCGCCAGCAACCTCGACCCCGTGCAGGACATTCGGCTTGCGCAGTTCACGCCGGAAACGTCGCGGGTTGTGATCGATCTGCGCGAGCCCGCCCGCTACAGCATCAAGAAGGACGCGGACACCGTCACCGTATCGTTTGCCCCTGCTGCGCCAGCGCCTGCTCCGGCGGTCCAGCCAGCGCAAGAGACGGCCGCAACCCTGACGACGCAGGTCGCAACTCCGGAACAGCCTGCAGCGACAGAGCAAACTTCGGATAGGCCGGCGGAGGTTCCCGCTCCGGCTGCCAGCTTGCCAGCTGCTTTGACGCAGACATCCTCGGCGCTAGCCGCGCCCGCAGCCGCACCACAGCAGGAAACGCTCGCCGCTGCGAACACGCCGGCGAGTTCGCCCGCAGCCGCCGCGCCTCCGGCTAGCAATCCGACGCCGGCTCCAGCGCCTCCAGCTCCTGCGGCTCAGACTCCGGCCTCCGCCGCGCCGACATCGAAATACTCGGGCGAGCCGATTTCTGTGAACCTGAAGGACGTGGACCTGCGCGACTTCTTCCGTTTGATCCACGAAATCAGCGGCTTGAACGTCGTCGTTGACCCAAGCGTGAAAGGCAGTCTCACGATCGTCCTTGACGACGTGCCGTGGGATCAGGCGCTCGACATCGTCCTGAAGAACAACGACCTCGATAAGCAGCTCGACGGCAACGTTCTCCGCGTCGCCACCAAGGACACCTTGCGGAAGGAAGCCGAAGAGAATCGCGATCTCGCAAAGGCGCAAGCGGAAGCGGCAGACGTCATCACCACGACCCGCGTCCTGAGCTATGCGAAGGCGACCTCGCTTGTGGTGACACTGAAGAAGTTCCTGTCGTCCCGCGGCGACATCATTGCGGATGACCGCTCGAACACGCTGATCATCCGCGACATTCCGACGACACTGCCGGTCATGGACAACCTGATTCGACAGCTTGATCGAAAGTCGCAGCAAGTGGAAATTGAGGCGCGCGTCGTGCAGGCGAGCCGCCAATTCTCTCAGGAGATCGGAACCCAGTTGGCGGCAGCCCTTGCGAGTGGCCATAGTACGCTGGGCGGTGCGTCCTCCGTCGGAACGAGTCCGGTGACCCATTACCCCGCGCCGCCATACTGCATTGGAAGCCAGTGCGTCAGCCAGACGACTCCTCCGACTCCAACGAACGGCTCGATGCCCTTGATTACGAACCTAGGTGCTGCAACGCCCACGAGCGGTCTCACCTACATCTTCCAGAATGGAAAATTCGCGCTGGACGAAATCATTACAGCCGCTGAGAACCGGGGCGTCGGCAAGCTGCTTTCCAAACCGAAGATCATCACGCAGAATAACGAGAAGGCGACGGTTAAGCAGGGCACGAAGATTCCGGTCCAGACGATCATCAACAATACCGTTTCCGTGCAGTTCGTCGATGCCGTGCTTGAACTCGACGTCACACCGCAGATCACCGCGGAAGGCACGATCTTCATGGACGTGACCGTGGAGAACGACCAGATCGACCAAGCCATCCTGCGCGTGCAGGGTATTCCCGCGATCGACACGCAGTCAGCCGAGACGAAGGTTACGGTCAACGACGGCGCGACGATCGTAGTCGGAGGCGTGATCGTCAACCAGCAGCGGACATCGATCGATGACGTGCCGTTCCTCGGTAGCGTGCCGTTGCTCGGCGACCTTTTCAAGCACAAGACGGTCAGCTCGACGTCGCAGGAGTTGCTCTTCTTCCTGACACCTCGGATCTTGCCGAGCTAGTGCTCGAGCACGCGGAACACAGACTCGAAATCCGGAGCGGGCCCAAAGAACGAACGGGTCGGCTCCGGATTTGCCTTTCTGAGATGGGTGCCGATGCCATCCTGGTCTCGCATCTGCCCAACGTTCGTTATCTGTGTGGGTTTTCTGGCAGCGCAGGCCTCCTCTTGGTTGATCCTCAGCGGAGCATTTTATTCACCGATAGCCGCTACACGTTTCAGGCTCGCCAGGAAGTCGCTGGCGCCCGCGTCTACATCTCGAAAAGAGGCCTTCTAAGGGCCGCCGGGGAAGCTCTGCGAGGGAAACGGGGGCGGTGGAGAGTGGCATATTCGTCTGTGCACATGACGGTCTCCGAGAAGCAGCTGTTGGAAGGCGCAGCGGGGCCTCGGGTCCGCTGGGTAGCTGACAAAAGTGCGGTCGAAAATCTGCGTGCCGAGAAAGATGCGGGGGAGCTCGCTCGGATTCGCGAAGCCGCAGCTCTGATCAGTAGGGTGTTTGCCCGGGCGCTGCGGCAAGTGACACCCGGCGTTACAGAGCTGGATATGGCCGCCGAAATTGAGTACGGCATCAAGACGGCTGGGGGCTCGGGCCCATCGTTCGAGACCATTGTCGCTTCCGGGGCGCGCTCGGCCTGGGCGCACGCGCGGCCCACCTCCAAGCCACTCAGAAGGGGCGAGTTGGTCGTCTTTGACCAGGGTGCTATAATCGCCGGCTACTGCAGCGACATGACCCGCACAGTTTTTGTGGGGCGCGCACCGGCGAGGATCAGGGGCCTGTACCATGCGGTCCTCGAGGCCCAGCTGGCGGCCAAGCAGGCGATCCGGCCGGGAGTAGCGGCAGGAGATATCGACAAGGCAGCGCGGGACAGCTTGAAGGCTCACAAACTAGCACGGAACTTCACCCATAGCACGGGGCACGGCTTGGGTCTCGAAGTGCACGAGATGCCCCGGATCGGAAAGGGCGACCCAACGGTGCTGCGGCAAGGAATGGTTCTTACAGTGGAACCCGGTGTGTACATCGAGGGGCTAGGGGGCGTCCGCATCGAGGACGACGTAGTCGTCACCGCCAGCGGTTGCGAGGATCTCACAACGGCTCCGCGAAACTTCATCGAACTCTAAATGGCCAAGAAATCGAAGCTGGAATCCGCTGCGAACAGCAACCCCCGCGGCGTCGATCTTGCCGAAGTCGAGCGGTTGCTCGGGTTCATGCAGAAGCACGGACTTGAAGAGTTTGAGTACGAGCATGCCGGAACCCGTGTTCGGCTCAAGAAAGCGTCTGCACAGCCTGCCGGGACGGTTCGCGTTATTTCGGCCGCTGAACCGGCTGCGCTCGTCGAAGCGCACGCCGCTCCGGCTACTCCGCATGCCGCTCCTGCGCGAGCATCCGGCGAGATCCACCTGATCAAGTCTCCCATCGTCGGGACCTTCTATGCCGCGCCCAGTCCGGGCGCCGATCCCTTTGTAGCGCGCGGCGTTCGCGTCGAGCCGGGCCAGGTGCTGTGCATCATCGAAGCCATGAAGCTGATGAACGAGATCGAATCAGACGTGTCGGGCGAAATCGTCGAGATTCTGGTGGAGAACGGCAATCCCGTCGAATACGGCCAGCCGCTCTTCGGAATCCGCCCGCAGGGAAAGAAATAGTCTCTCAACTGAACCGGCGCCGCGTCGTCCTTAGGAGCGGTTGCCCGCTGCAGGTCATGCTCTGAGTTCCATGTTCCGCAAAATCCTCATTGCGAATCGCGGTGAAATCGCCCTCCGAGTGTTGTCGGCTTGCAAGGAGCTGGGGATTGCCACAGTGGCCGTGTACTCCGAGGCCGATCGGCACTCCCTTCACGTGCGATTCGCGGATGAGGCGATCTGCATCGGCCCCCCGCGCAGCGGCGATAGCTACCTGAACATTCCGCAGGTGATCAGCGCCGCCGAGGTCGCGAATGTCGACGCGATTCATCCCGGCTACGGTTTCCTCTCCGAGAATGCGAATTTCGCGGAGGTGTGCGAAGCGTCGCACATTACCTTCATCGGCCCTTCACCGTCGATGATTCGCATGATGGGCGAAAAAGATCGGGCGCGCGCCGAGATGGGAGCGGCCGGACTCCCGATCATTCCCGGCAGCGATGGCATCGTGCCGGACGAGGACGCCGCAAAGAGAATCGCCTCGGAAATTGGACTGCCTGTGATGATCAAGGCCGCGGAAGGCGGCGGCGGGCGCGGAATGCGCATCGTCCGCACGAAGCGGGAATTGATGCCGGCTTTCCACACCGCGCGCGCGGAGGCCGAGCAGGCCTTCGGTAGCCCGAACGTTTATTTGGAGAAGCTGATTGAAAGTCCGCGCCACATCGAGTTTCAGGTGCTGGGAGACCGGCATGGCAACGTCATCCATCTGGGCGAGCGCGAATGCTCGATTCAGCGTCGCCACCAAAAACTGCTTGAGGAATCGCCTTCGACTGCCGTGGACTCCGCTACGCGCGAACGCATTGGGCGGCAGGTAGTCGACGCGCTGCGCAAGGTTGGATACTCCAATGCGGGAACGGTCGAATTTCTGCGAGACGACTCGGGAAATCTCTACTTCATTGAAATGAACGCGCGCATTCAAGTCGAACACCCGGTCACAGAAATGGTGACCCAGGTGGACTTGGTGAAGGCTCAGATTCGCGTGGCTGCAGGCGAGCGCCTCGAAGATGCCGTGGGCTCCTTCCAGCGCCATGGGCACGCCATCGAGTGCCGGATCAATGCCGAGGACCCGGAAACGTTTGTGCCTTCGCCGGGGCGCATCACCACGTTCCGTGTGCCCGGTGGCCCGGGGATTCGCGTGGACACGGCCGCCTATGCCGATGCGGTGATTCCGCCGTATTACGACTCGCTGGTCGCTAAACTGGTGGCGCATGGCCGCGATCGCGCCGAAGCGATTGCTCGAATGCAATGCGCTCTCGACGGCTTTGTCGTCGAGGGCATCAAGACGACAATTCCCCTGCACAAGCGAATCCTTGCTGATCCGGATTTTGTCGCCGGAAAATTCGATACGCATTTCCTCGAACGACTCGCTCCTGTGGAAGCGAAATAGGCGGATGCAGGCGCCGTTTCCAGCGCTCTACGCGATTCTGGATCCCAGCCTTACGACTGCGCCCATTGGTGCCCTGGCTGAGACTCTCGCGAAGGCTGGCGTGCGCCTGATCCAACTGCGCGACAAGCGGTCGCCCGCTCGCCGCATTTACGAACAAGTTCGAGAGCTTGCTGCGATCCTCTCGCCCTACGACGTGCGGCTCATCGTGAATGACCGGCCGGACATCGCAGCGATTTGTGGAGCGGCCGGCGTCCACGTTGGACAGGACGACCTCCCCGCCGAAGACGCGCGCCGGATTTGCGGTCTCGCCAAGCGGGTGGGCGTTTCGACACACAATATCGAGCAATTACGCGAGGCCGACCGCACTTCGGCGGACTATATCGCTGTGGGGCCGATCTTCCCGACAGGCACGAAGGAAAACCCGGATCCCGTCGTCGGAGTCGATTTCGTGCGCGAGGCGCGTCGCCTAACACGTAAGCCCTTGGTGGCGATCGGCGGGATCACTGTCGAATCGGCTGCAGATGTGTTTGGCGCAGGAGCGAATTCCGTGGCGGTTATCCGCGATCTGATTGCGGCCCCTGATCCCGGCGTGCGCGCGCGCGAATATCTCGAAATTGCCGAACGCGTACGAACGCGCAAGAGCTAACGTTGCAGGCAGGTGTTTGATCGCATGGCACAAGCGCAGCCGATAAACCGCGGCGCGACTGCTCCGTCCAGCGCGGCGCTAGTCAAAGGCCTTGGTCTCTTCGACTCGACGATGATCGTCATGGGCTCGATGATCGGTTCGGGGATCTTCATTGTGTCAGCCGACATCGCTCATCAGGTGCAAAGTCCGGGCCTTCTGATTGTCGTTTGGCTGCTCTCCGGACTGATGACCTTGATTTGCGCTCTGAGTTACGGCGAATTGGCCGCGGCAATGCCTCACGCGGGAGGACAGTACGTCTTCCTTCGGGAGTCGCTCGGGCCTCTTGCAGGGTTCCTATATGGCTGGACGATGCTACTCGTCATCCAGACCGCGACCATTGCAGCGGTCGCCATAGCGTTCGCGAAGTTCGCTGCGGTCCTGCTGCCGTGGTTTTCGGCATTGCGATGGATCTGGAAGATCGGTACGTTCGGGCCCTGGAATCTCTGGTTCGGGACGCTCGGGCCGTACAACGTGGGCCTGAACCATCAGAACCTGCTGGCCATTCTTTCCATTGTCTTGCTCACATGGATCAATACGCGGGGACTGCGCTTGGGCAAGACCGTGCAAAATATCTTCACGGTCGCCAAGACAGGCGCGCTCGCCGCGCTCGTGCTGCTGGGGTTCTGGTCGGCAAAGTCCGCCGCGGTCGCAGCCAATTTCACGAACTTCTGGAAAAACGCGGGCTGGTCAGCCGTGCACCCATATCCTCCCGATAATCCAACCTGGATGATCGGCACCATCACGCTGGTTGGCGTGGCGATGGTGGGATCGCTTTTCGCCATGGACGCGTGGAACAACGTGACCTTCACCGCTGCCGAGGTGAAGAATCCCAGCCGCAACCTGCCCCTGTCGCTCGCCCTTGGCACTGGCGTTGTGATCCTGCTCTACACGCTTGCCAACTTCGCGTATCTGCGCGTGCTGCCGTTGTCCGGCGATCCACAGGGAACAACGGCGCTTTCTCGCGGAATCGAATTCGCGGCCGATGGACGCGTGGGAACGGCCGCAATGCAGGTGATTTTCGGTCCGTCCGGCGCGCTGCTGATGGCGGTGGCTATTCTCGTGTCTACGTTCGGATGCAACAACGGCCTGATCCTTTCTGGGGCGCGCATCTACTATGCGATGGCCAAGGACGGGTTGTTCTTCGCATCTACTGGCAGAGTCAACCGAAATCACGCTCCGGGCACGGCGCTGGTGGTTCAGTGTGTGTGGGCCTCGGCCTTGTGCCTTTCGGGGACATACGGACAGTTGCTGGATTTTCTCATTTTTGCTGTCGTGATCTTCTACATCCTGACGCTTGCTGGGCTGTTCTTGTTGCGATGGCGGCGTCCGGAGATGGACCGGCCCTATCGGGCTTTTGGCTACCCGTTCCTGCCGGCGCTCTATCTCGTGATGGCCGTCTTCTTAGAAATTCAGCTTTTGCGGTACAAACCACAGTACACTTGGCCCGGCCTGATCATCGTGCTGCTTGGTCTGCCTGTGTATGCCGTCTGGAGGCTCGCCGGGAAGCCGCACTCACAGGTCTAGCTTCAGTCCCCGGGGCGGGGTGCGGGATTTTGCGGTCCAACTTGGGAGGTCTCACGCATGGCAAACCCGCTGTTTGCCACAAAGCCGCTGAACGTCATCATGGCGGACGCGCAAGACGAAGGCGAGCACACTCTGCGTCGCGCCCTCGGCCCGATCAATCTGATTACGCTCGGGATCGGCGCCATTATCGGAGCGGGGATCTTCGTATTGACCGGCCAGGCGGCGGCGACAAGTGCGGGGCCTGCCATCGTCGTCTCATTCATCCTATCTGGCATCATTTGCGGGTTCGCGGGGCTATGCTATGCCGAGTTCGCCTCTCTAATCCCGATTGCCGGTTCTGCTTACACCTACGGCTACGCGACGCTCGGGGAAATCTTCGCCTGGATCATTGGCTGGGACCTAATTCTGGAATACGCATTCGGTGCCGCGACGGTCGCTTCCGGCTGGAGCGGATACTTCGTCAGCCTGCTCGACGACGTGGGAATTCACATCAGCCCCAAATGGATCGCCACGCCGGGCACGGAAATGGTTTTCTACCGTGGTCACTGGTCGGCTTTGGCATCGATAGGCAAAACCCTAGCCAGCGCTGGAGTCGATCCTGCCACCCTCCCGCACGCCGTGGGAGTGGTCAACGCCGTCGCATTTCTCATCATCTGCCTTTGCAGCTTCATCCTCATCGTGGGCATCCGTGAATCGGCGAACCTCAACTCCGCAATCGTCATCATGAAAGTGGCGATCGTACTGGTCTTCATCGCCATCGCCGGCAGTTTCGTACTGCACCACGCATCAGCCGCCGCCGCCAACTGGAATCCTTTTATCCCGCCGAACACAGGCAAGTTCGGCAACTTCGGATGGTCCGGCGTGGCGCGCGGCGCAGCCGTGATTTTCTTCGCCTACATCGGCTTCGACGCCGTTTCCACCGCCGCGCAGGAAGCGAAGAATCCGCAAAAAGACATGCCGATCGGCATCATCGGCTCGCTCGTCATCTGCACACTGCTCTACATCATGGTTTCGGGCTTGCTCACCGCGATGGTTCCGTACACAGACCTAAACGTCTCGGCGCCGGTCGCCGTGGCAATCGACGCAACCGGCGTCGGCTGGGGCAGCTTGCTGGTGAAAAGCGGCGCGGTCTTAGGCTTGGGGAGCGTCATGCTGGTGATGCTGCTGGGGCAGTCTCGTGTTTTCTACTCGATGTCTCGCGATGGCTTGCTGCCGAAATGGGCGGGCGCGATCCATCCGCGTTTCCGCACTCCATGGATTACTTCGATCGTGGTCGGCATCTGCGTTGCGGTCTTCGCATCGTTCATTCCGATCGGGGACCTCGCCGAGCTCGTAAACATCGGCACGCTGCTCGCCTTCGTCATCGTTTCGGCCGGTGTTTGGATTCTGCGCAACCGCCGCCCCGACCTCCCGCGCCCCTTCAAGACTCCCCTGGTCCCGCTGGTCCCGATTCTTGGCATACTGACCTCGCTAGCGGCCATGGCCAGCCTCCCGTCGATCACCTGGGTGCGCCTCGTGATCTGGCTCGGGATCGGCATGCTGGTTTACGGCATCTACGGGCGAACCCACAGTAAAGTGCGGAGCTCCATTGTCCGCTAGCGTTCCGTGACATAATTCGGGCACTCCCCATGAATCGATTCTCTCCTCGGCGTCTCATGCTCTGGCTGCGGCGGACGTCTCCGCTCGATCGCGCCGCCTTCGCCGTGCTCGTCCTGTATGTTGTCGAGCGTATCGCGCTTGGCATCGGCATTTACGTGCCGTTCGAGTCGTTCATCGCTTTCGTCAGCTTTGTGGCGGTAGTCTATTTTGTCGTTCGGCTGATTCCTTGGATTCGCACGAGACTGCTCTGGCGCCTCCGGAACCGCCTGATCGTCGCCTACATTTTCATGGCCGTCGTTCCGGTGGTGCTGCTTCTGACGATGGTCGCTGTCTCGCTGTATTTGCTCGAGCTGCAGATCGGTGCGCACCTGCTGGGCGACGATCTGCAAAGCCACTACGACATCATCGCGGCGGACACGAATGCAATTGCTGCTGCGCTCAGCCGCGAGCCCGGGTTGAAGCCGGACACCCCGGTTTCGCCGACTGCGACCGCCATCGAGGACCCTGTCTTGTCGCGGCCGGGCGTCGCGAGCGTCATCGCGGCCGCGAAAGCGCGTTGGCCGGAATTGCGTGTGGTTGTGAACCATGGCCAGCAGTTGGTCCGCGCGGCCAGCGGTGCGCAGTGGTCGGGCCTGGCCGAGTTTCATAACCAGCTCTGGTTTGCCTCGGCCGTCAGCCTCCCAATTCCGCAGGGCCATACGACGGTCCTTGTGGTATCTCCGATCACCGCCGAGACACTGAATCAACTTCCATCGAAGTTGGGACCTATCCAGCTCACGTTGCTGGAGCCTGCTGCGCAGGCATCCCCGGGCGGAACAGCGGTCCAACTCGGTGCAGCGCGTTACGTTCTCGGGGAACGCGTTGCCAGCACCCAGCGGCTGCTCGCGCCCGCCAGCAACTGGTTTGACCTTCGTGTTGATGGCGGCGCCACGCTGGAGGCTCTTCGCGCTGATCTCGGGCCCGACACCGTCGAGCGCCCGGTGTTGGCCCGCTTCTCGCTCCGGATTTCCGCCGTCAATCGGGATCTGCTGACTTCTGTCGGGGCCCTCGGACCGATCCTCGTGGACATCCTGATCGTGGCGGCGCTGGTCTTTCTTCTTTTGGAATTGGCTGCGTTTGCGACCGGCGTCGTAATGACACGTACGATCACGCGCTCGGTGGCTGACCTCTACGACGGAACGCTGCACGTTCGCCGCGGTGATTTCAGCCACCGAGTGCGCGTGCTGAAGCGCGATCAGCTGGGCGCACTCGCCGAGTCGTTTAATGAAATGACTGGCTCCATTACCGAGCTGATCGAGGAGCAGCGCCAGCGCCAGCGGCTCGAAAACGAAGTCGCCATCGCTCGCGAAGTGCAGCAGCAATTGTTTCCTCATGCCGTCCCCTCCGTGCCGGGTCTGGACCTGTATGCCATTTGCAGGCCCGCTCGCGTTGTCAGCGGTGACTACTACGATTTCATCCCACTGGGACCCGGCAGGGTCGGCATCGCTCTCGCCGATATTAGCGGCAAGGGAATTTTTGCTGCGCTCCTCATGGCCAGCCTTCAGGCTGCGCTGCGAAGTACCGCGACGCTCGACGGCAAGGGTGGCACAAAAGAACTGGTCTCCGTGTTGAATCAGCATCTCTTCAAGAACACTTCGGACGACCGCTACGCGACGCTCTTCTATGCCGTATACGACTCCGCCTCCAGGACGTTGACCTATACGAACGCGGGGCACTTGGCTCCGCTATTTGTTTCGGACGGCCGCGTCCAATCGCTCGATCAAGGTGGAACGGTCGTTGGCATGTTCGAGGATGCCCGATACACGCAGGGCACCATTACCGTGACGCCCGGAAGCGTTCTCGTTGGCTTCAGCGACGGTCTCACGGAACCGGAAAGCGTCTATGGCGAGGAATTCGGCATCGAGCGACTGAAAGCGGAAGTTCTGCGGCAGCGTGACGTATCCGCCGCGCGCCTGGCGGAAAACCTCGTGGCCGCCGTCGAACAATGGGCTGGCACGCCCGAGCAGGCGGACGATATTACCGTGGTGGTCGCGCGCATGAGCTAGTCACTCCGTGCCCCTTCAAGTCCGCTGATCGCAATTTCCGACGCGAAACCCCGAAAAACGCCTAACTCACTGATTGATCTTGACAAATGTGTGAACAAGGAGTACGAAGCGGCCCATATCCGGTGTTGGGCCCCGCATTACCTGTTCTGATTCTACAAAACTAGAGACGGGGGTGGTCACGTCATGTCCAAGGACCACGGGTTCGTTGCGAGAGCACTTCTCTGCGCATTGGCCGGGGTGTTGTTGCTCCTCATGGGCGCGAGTCGTCTAGGCGCGCAAGCCGTCACGGGAAACATTTCGGGCACCGTAGCGGATTCCAGCGGAGCCGTGATCGCTGGCGCAAGCGTCGAGGTGAAGGACGTCGCAACCGGCGTCGCACAAACTACGGTCACGAACGACCAAGGGCGGTTCAACGTGCCTGATCTGAGGGTTAGCACCTACGACGTGCAAGCCTCCAAGTCAGGCTTTCAAACGGTGGTGCACAAGAGTGTCACCGTCACCGTCGGCAGCCAGCTCGTGGTCGACTTCTCGCTCCCGGTTGGGCAAACGCAGGAGACGGTCACCGTCGAGTCCAGCGTTTCGCAAGTCGAAACGCAATCGACCGCCGTTTCGGCGCTGGTGAGCCCGCAGCAGATGGTCGAGCTGCCTCTGAACGGGCGCAACTTCGAGCAGTTGCTGAATCTCGCGCCGGGTGTCACTCCAACAGGTGCCGGAACGACGACACTTTATGGAACAGGCCCGGGTTTTTCCATCGCCGGAGCTAGAACCGAAGGCGGGCTGTTTTTGCTGGACGACACTAATATGTCCGACTTCTGGAACCATCAGGCCGGCTCGCAGGTGCTAGGCACTTCGCTCGGCATAGAGGCGATTCAGGAATTCAGGTTCCTGACGAACACATACAGTGCTCAATTCGGCGGCAACGGCTCCGTAATGGATGCGGCCTCAAAATCAGGTACGAACGACTTCCACGGTTCGGCCTACGAGTTCCTGCGGAACGACGCCCTCGATTCCCGCAGCTATTTCGAAGTGAACGCTAATCCCCCCCTCAAGAAATTGCCGTTTCGGAAAAATCAGTTTGGCGGGAGTTTGGGCGGCCGGATCAAGAGGGACAAGCTCTTCTTCTTTGCCAACTATGAGGGGTTCCGCCAGGCGCTGGACCAACCCGTCACGAGTGTGGGGATTCCGGAGCCATACGTTGTCGGCAACGGCGTGAATGGCCAACTGCCTTGCAGCGCGCTTTCCGGCTTTCCTCCCGGGACGCCCTATCCTGGCTGCCCCGCCTCGCCATCGGGGCCTCCTGGTAGCGGCACGAATCCGTTTGAAGCCGTGGCCATTGGCAGCGGAGCCGTCGGGCAAACGGCTGCAGCCGCGACCGCGATAAACGGTATCCTAGGCCTCTACAGCAAATTCGCGCCTCCTCCCACCGGTGCCCCGGGCGAAGACAAGGGTGGCTTTTATTTCACCACGATTAGCGCGACCCAGATTTCACGCGAAGACTACGTCCTCGGGCGGGTCGACTATACGCTTTCCTCGACTGACAGCGTTTTCGGGCGCTATGTTTTCGACAAAGGGTACAACCTCAGCCCGCTCACCGGCATTTTCGGCGCGGCCTTGCCTGAGTGGCCGGAGGTGGATCACAGCAAGAACCAGTTCTTCACCGCTGAAGAGCGGCACATCTTCTCGTCCAACGTCGTAAATAACGCACGTTTCATGTTCATTCGCACATACGAATCGTCGTTCTCGAATAGCACGCTGCCCGCTGCGACCGATCCCTTAAACTTCAACCCTAGCCGCTATCCTGAAGACGCGTCCGTCCTCCCGGATTTCTTTACGATCGGCGGGGTGGGAAGCAACCAGTTCGTTTCCGACGCCATCGCGCAAAACAAGTTCGGCGCCGGGGATGACGTGGCCTGGAACCACGGTGCCCATACGATCACTTTTGGCGCGGACATCCTGCGGGTCCAGTCAAATGTCGACGCGCCCTTTGAGTACGGCGGCACGTACATATTCCTAAGCCTACAAGGTTTCCTCCAGGGTACCCCATTCCTGGGATACGCGGTTGCAAATAGCCCATATACCGACGATCCGTTTCGATATTTCCGGGAAATCGATGTCAATCCGTATATCAACGACGGTTGGAAAGTAAACTCCCGGCTAACGCTCAATCTCGGTGTCCGCTACGAGCTCGGCACGAATCCATCCGGATGGCCCCTGTACACCGTACTGAACCCGCCGTTTGGGAACGGCTCCTTTGCGCACGTCAGCAACGTTTTTCAGAGCAGCCCGAACAGAAAGAATATAGATCCGCGAGTCGGTCTGGCCTGGGACATCTTCGGAGACCACAAGACCTCTCTCCGCGCCGGCTACGGAATCTTTCATGACCCGGTTGCTCCTCGCACGTATGCGTCCGCCTATTACTTCGATCCGCCGTTTAACTATCACCAGTTTTCTCCGGGAACGATGACTTTTCCGAATGCTTTTCTTTTCTCGCCGCCCCAGTTGCCGCCGCAAGACGTGCCGACGGCCTGCGCGGCGGATAATCTCTCCAACAACAGCATCGGCTGCACCAGCTTGGGCGACGGCGTGCCATTCAATACGATTGAGGCGCCCTACCAGGAGCAGTGGAACCTCAACCTGCAGCGGGACCTGGGCAGAGGCACTATCTTAACGGTGGGCTATGTCGGGTCTCGCGGCGTGCATCTGTTCGTGCAGCGAAACCTGAACCCGTCGATCACGAGCACTTCGGTGGTCGCCGGTTGCGGCGTAAGCATAGGCCCCCCCTTCGGGAACCTCCTTAACGCGTGCTCTACCCCAACTGGTGTTCCCTGTGTCCCAACGGTCGCGAACCGGAATTTGTCGAGCTGCTTCTTTGGCACTTACGATGGCATCCTTGGCGGCGTGGAGCCGGTGCTGCCGCGCGTGAACGACAACTACGCTGAACTCAATGAAGCCGTCACGAAAGGAAATTCCAATTACAACTCCCTCCAGGTGAGCCTGGTTCGCCAGGCCGCCAGAGGGATCACTATGCAGCTCTCCTACACTTATTCTCATTGCCTGGACGACGGCTCCGGAACGTACGGACTGGAAGAGGGCGCGACCGGCCAGCTCGATCCTTACGATCCGCGATACGACTATGGGGATTGCGGCTACGATCTCCGCCACAACTTTGTCGGCAATGTGATTTACCAGTTGCCCTTTCACGGTAACCGCCTTGTGGAGGGCTGGCAGGTCAGCGGTATCTTCACGGCGCAGAGCGGCATGCCATTCAGCATCAGCGACGGTTTCGACCAGGCCGGACTTGACAATAACGTCGCATCGACCCGCCCAAACGTTGTCCCGGGTTGCAATCCGTATGTCGAGAAGAGAGTCCTCGGACCTACGGGAGTCGTGGAGCCCGAATGGCTCAACCCCGTTAACACCTGTTTCACGCTCGAACCCGTCGGCGCGCTGGGTAATGCACGCAGAGATACGCTTTTCGGTCCGCGTTTCATCAACTTGGATTTTGCGCTGCTCAAGAACACGAAAATCACCGAGCGAGTTTCAGCGCAGTTCCGCGCGGAGTTCTTCAATATCGCCAACCGCTCGGATTTCCTAGCGCCGAATGCCAGCCTGTTCACCGGCGCGTGCGCGATCGGAGCTTTCGGTTGTACCCCCGCTCCTGGCTTAGTCGACGGTGGTTCGACCCTGGGAAGCACCTACGGCTTCATCGGTGCCACTGTCCCCAACAGCCAGCGGGAAATTCAGTTCGCGCTGAAGCTGATCTTCTGACCCAGAACAGGAAACTACGAACGAGGCCCGTTGCGACGGCACTCACGTCGCGACGGGCCTTGGGCTCGTCCCGCCGAACACCATATAGGGCCGCCGCGCGGTTTTGTTTATACTCGTACCATGTCATCCGTAGCAGTGTGCCCATAAGTATTCGATAATGAATGTCTTGACTGCGGCCGAAATGCGGGAAGTCGACCGATTGTCGACCACGAACTATCGCGTCCCGAGCCTGACGCTCATGGAAAACGGCGGAAAGAGCGTTGCGGAGTTCATCCAGTCGCGCTTTCCGAACCTCGCTAGGCGCCGAATCATCGTCCTCTGCGGCAAGGGCAATAACGGGGGCGATGGTTTCGTCGTCGCGCGCTACTTGCGAAAAATGGGCGCGAAGCCACAGGTGTTTCTCATTGGCAATCCGCGCGAGGTGAAAGGTGACGCGGCGACTAACCTGAGGCGCTGGAAGAGCATTGGCAAATTGATGGTGGTTGGCGCTTCCGGTAAGGCCAAGCCGTTTGAGTTTCGTGATGGAGCGGTTATCGTTGACGCGTTGCTTGGCACGGGCGTGCGAGGCGCGCTCGAAGGACGATTGGCGGAAGTTGTGACCGGCGTCAATCAGCGCAATCCGGGCTGCTTTGTTGTCGCCGTCGATATCCCGTCTGGCCTTAACGCAGATACGGGTGAGGCTCCGGGCCCAGTCATCGTTGCCGACTACACCGTCACGTTCACCGCACCGAAGCCCGGGCTGCTATTGGGCGACGGGCAGAAGCATGCCGGCGAACTCTTGGTGCGGGATATCGGCTCACCACCTCAGCTGATCGAGGAAACAGCAAACGGCGCAGTCCGATGGAGCGAAGCGCGCGAGTTCGCGAAGTTTGCTCTGCCGCGCAAAGCGGCTGGGCACAAAGGCGACTACGGCCACGCGCTGATCGTAGCTGGCTCTGTCGGCAAAAGTGGCGCTGCAGTGCTGGCCGGAACCGCTGCACTTCGAGCAGGTGCGGGCTTGGTCACAGTCGCGACGCCTGAGCCGGTGTTGCCGATCGTCGCCGCGCACACGCCTGAGATCATGACGGAGCCGCTCGCCGCCACGCTCAGCGGAACCATTTCCGAGCAATCTCTTCAGGGCAACCTCTTCGGCCGGCTCCTGGAGGGCAAGCGCGCATTAGGCATAGGGCCTGGACTGACGACGCAAGCCGAGACGCAAGTGTTTGTACGAGCCATTGTCCGCGAGCGGGCGAATGTGCCCATCGTTCTCGATGCCGATGGATTGAACGCGTTCGCAGGGCGTGCGGCCGAACTCCGCGACTCGCGAGGGCTGCTAGCCGTCACGCCTCATCCGGGCGAAATGGCGCGCCTGCTCGCGTGTTCCACAGCAGAAGTTCAAGCGAGGCGCATCGAGATCGCGATCAAGGCCGCGGCCGATTGGAACGCGCACGTGATTCTCAAGGGCTACCAGACCGTCATCGCCGCGCCGGACGGCCGCGCGTGGGTAAACTCCACCGGTAACCCCGGCATGGCAAGTGGCGGCACTGGCGACGTGCTCACCGGCATGCTGGCCGGGCTGACCGCACAATATGGAGCTGAATCTTGGCCGGACGCGCTCGCCTTCGGCGTCTACCTGCACGGGCTCGCCGGAGACATCGCTCGCGCGGAAGTCGGCGGTGCGCCCTTGGTGGCCTCCGACTTGATTCGCTGTCTGCCGCACGCGTTTCACCACTTTTACGTTGAGTGCGGCCGTGCCTAGCCGTGTTTTCACGACCCACTCCGCCGAAGAGACCATCCAGCGCGGTCGCGAAATTGGCGCAAGTCTCAAACCACCCGCGCTCATTCTGCTCTCGGGTGAGCTCGGGGCGGGGAAGACCACTCTCACGAAAGGGATCGCCAGCGGCTTAGGCGCGGCGTCGGAGGAAGAGGTCACCAGCCCGACCTTCACGCTGGTGCACAAGTATGACCGCGGCACGCGCGTTTATCACGTTGATCTCTACCGGATAGGCGATCCGCACGATTTCGAAACACTCGGATTGGAAGACGTCTTCGGTGAGCACGCCGTCGTCATCGTCGAGTGGCCCGAAAAGCTCGCCCTGCGCACGGATTGGCCCGTGCTGCGAATTCACCTCGAGCATGTTGCGGAAGACACGCGCCGAATTACGATCGAGGGTCCCACAGAATCTCGCTGAGCTCCGCTCCGAGCGTCACAGCCCCATAATGTGGAAGCCGGCGTCCACGTAAATGACGTTTCCCGTGACGCCTCGCCCCAGATCGCTGCCGAGAAACACAGCCGTGTCGGCGACTTCGGCAGTATCGGTATTGCGGCGCAGCGGCGCGCGCTGAGCCGAAATCTCTAGCATTTTCGACAGGTCCTTCACGCCCCGCGCGGAGATCGTCTTGATAGCTCCGGCCGAGATCGCATTGACGCGAATCTTATTTGGCCCGAGCTCGCTCGCCAGGTATTTCACTTCGGCTTCGAGCGCCGCCTTTGCCACCCCCATGACGTTGTAGTTCGTCACCACGCGCGTCGAGCCGAGATAGGTGAGCGTCATGATCGCCCCGCCGTCTGCCATCAGGGGCGCCAAAGCTTTTGATATTGCGACGAGAGAATAGGCGCTCACATCGAGCGCAAGCTGAAATCCCTCGCGGGACGTGTTCAGGAAAGGCTGATTCAAATCCTCGTGCTTCGCCGCCGCCAGGCTGTGTACGACCACATCTAGCCTATGTCCGGCCGACTTGAGCGACGCGGCCAGTTGGTCGATGTCCGATTGCTGCTGGACCTCGCACGGAAAGAAGCCGGCTGCTCCCAATTCGCGTCCCAGCTCTTCGACCGTCGGTTTGGCACGGTCGTTTTGATACGTAAGCAGAAGTTTTGCGCCCTCACGTGTGAACGCCTGCGCGATCGCGTACGCGATGCTCCACTTGTTCCAGACACCCAATACGATTGCGGTCTTGCCTTCGAGTAGTTTCGACATGGCCCGTCATTCTAACCGGAATCGCCCCGTTCGGCCTCAGCTTCGTGCGGTAGGGCGGGGAACCGGCCTAGCGAATAAGGCGAGTGCTCAGTGCGAGTGCATCCAGCGAAAGATTTCGTGCACAACGTCTTCGACGTACGGCCAGAGCAGGGCCACGATCGCGCCTGCCGCCGCCAGTATTCGCGCGGGGTTCCTCATCGGAAGGCTGCGTTGGCCCGCTCTGTGCTTGTCGCAAAAGCCTCCCGGCAGGGCTGGCCGATGGCAGCGTTCTCCGGCCGAACCTAGGTAGAGGCATGGCCCTTGGCTCCCGAGCTCCGGCGCTGTGCCAGCAGATCCCTCAGCTGGCCCGTCGTCCTCCTGCTCTAGCGGGTCGTCGTCTTCCGGCCACTCATCGGCTGCCCAGCCCTGCGGCAGGCCGTCGGGCGTCACCCTGGGCCGCTCGGAAGTGACTTTGCCATTGACACTTACGCGGCGTTCCATTGCGTATCGCTTTCGCCCTCAGCTACATTGAAAACTTGTCCGATAGAGTACCCTAGAACATGCCGGAAACGCATATCGCGTCTTCCCCTGCCCATCCGGCCCGGATGAAGCTGGAGGCGTACTCCGCCGAAATTCGGCTGACGAACCTCACCGTTGGCTTAGACAACATCCATTACGACGTCTTCTTGAGCCCGAAATTCGTCGAGTTCGCTCGGAAATACCTTGGGGATCTCCTTCGACAGGTCGTCAACATCAGCTTGCTCTACGGGAAAGAGCACGAGCGTGGCCGGGATCGCGACCGCGAGCGTCGCCAATCGGGGTCGCCGGAGCATTCGGCATTTCGCAAGCTTCTTACCGAAATCTTGCAGGAATCGCTGACCCGCGCCAAGTATCTGCAGTCGATCGAAACCGACGTCTTGCACCGGCTCGCGCTGCTGAAATTTCTGAGCCAGGAAACGGGCAACCAGTTCGCCAGCATTTTGGTGGAATGCAAGGATTGGATTCGCTCGCGCGGCGAACTCTTCGAGCACAGTGAACAGGCTCACGTCATGCGCTCGAAGATCGCCGAAGTTCAGGCCGACCGCAAGAACGTGATCCGCCAGGTCGGCGAGACGCTCTGCCGCATTTGGCGCGAAGTCGAGGATGGAGCCCTAGCGAAGACGCGCCGCGCGCTCTTCGGAGACGATTTTCACGACACCTACGATCTGCTCCAAAACCGTTTTCTCTTCGTCGAAGCGGGCAACGACGACCACTTTTTTGTTGAGCACTACGTGCTGCTCGGCAACTTCGTCAACGATCCGGACCGCTTCGAGGTTTTCGATACGCTGCTGATCGATTTCGTCCGCGACTACGTACTCAGCGGCGATGACGACGAAGATCTGGCCAAGGCACGAAAAACGCACGAACGCATGATCGAGCAGGCGCGGCTCCTGAAGTCCGAACTCGCGCGCCTGGAAGAAGAGCGCGAGGAAGCGGCCGGCCGCGCGAGCGATGCCGAGCACTCGTTTTCGCTCTTCAAGCGCAAGCCGGCGTCGTCCGAGGCGCGGCACGAGCTCGAAGACATCCGGAAGAAGATGGCCTCGCTGGAACAGAATCTCGAAGAGCTCGATCCCCAGATCGAAGCGGCCAAGCAGCGCATGGACTTCCTCACGGAAGAGCTGCGCAGCCGCATCGGCGACTACCTGAATCAGCCCGGCAACGCCACGCGGATGTTCGACGTGCGCGCGGCCCAGGGAGCATCGTCCGACGATGGCGGCGCGCCAGCTGAGATTCGCGCGCACCTGCTCGAAGAATGGGTGCACCGCCTTGAAGAGCGCGATCTGCTCTTCCACGTTCTCGCCGGCTACGAACTGCGCAAGATCGCTCCGGAATACTGCCCGCCCGTCCACCTGCAGCAACTGAAAAAGGCGCTCGTCTACCGCGAAGAGGCGAAGCGCGTGGCACAGATTCTCGAAAAATTCCCGGCGCGGAACGTTTCGATGAAGAAGCTCGAAGAATCGTCGCGCGCGATTCGCCGCCGGACCGTGCAGGAAACTCTGACGATGGGCCTGCAGTTCGCCGAAGACCTGATGCGCCTCCGCCGCGACCGCCGCAATTACCAGCAGGTGGCGGCGTGGATGGAACGCATCAACCTTGTCCACTCCGAGCGCGCCCGCGAACTTTCGCGCGCCAACAAGAGCCTCTACGAGTTCCTGCACCCCGACGAGGGCCGCCCAGCGGAAGATCCCGTCATCAACCACGTCGTCATCAAAGCCGACGTCCGCGGCTCGACTGGCATCACCAAAGATCTGTTGAATCGCGGCATGAACCCCGCGTCGCACTTCAGCATGAACCTGCACGAGCCGGTGAAGCGCATGCTCGAGCGCTACGGCGCCGCGAAAGTGTTTATCGAGGGCGACGCCATCATTCTCGCGATCTACGAAACGGAATCGACTCGGGCCACGCAGCGCGCCGTCGCGCGCGCCTGTGTGCTGGCTCGCGAAATTCTTGCCGTCACCGCTGCGTACAACGCGCGCGCGAAGACGAGCGACCTGCCGCCGCTGGAATTGGGCGTCGGCGTCGCGTTTCAGGACTCGGCGCCGTCGCTGTGGATGGACGCCGACTCGCGGATCATGATTTCTCGCGCGCTCAATCTTTCCGACCGGCTTTCCAGCTGCTCGAAAATGGCCAAACGGCTTTTCCAGTCGAATCCGAGCCCGTTCAACGTGTACCTCCTTCAGACGCTGATGGAAGATGTTGAGCCCGACGAAGGCGAAGAGCTTTCCGTCCGCTACAACCTCAACGGCATCGAGCTCAACGAAGAGGGATTTCAGAAATTGAGCTCAGAAATTTCGCTTTCGCCGATGGGCGGCAATTTTCCGCTGCCGTGGGGCAAGGAGCGCGTGCAGCTGTATTTCGGCGAAGTTCCGCTCGGCGAATCGCTCGAGCCGGTCGTGATCCGCAAAGGCTTCGTCCGGCAGCTTTTGCCCGGAGGCAAGATCGGCGCGCAAGGCACGCGCGCCTACTACGAAGTCTGCACCGATGCTAAGCTCCTCGAACTCGCCCGCAAGCGCTTCGTTCAGGTCAATCCCAAGGGAGCTTAGTCCCTCGCTCGCAGCACTTTCCTTTTTTAGCAGTGATGAATCCCAGCGCTTCCACCGAATTCGTTCGTGGTGTCCTGATATAATTGCGCGCTGCTGGGTTTGGGAACTGCTCCCATCTAGAGTTTCATCCAAGAGGAGGCGAAAGGGGTCCGGTGACCCTCGTGGCCTTCAAAGCCATTGATTCTGTCCTTCGCGGCCAGAATGGTGGGTTCGACTCCCACACGCTTCCGCCAACGATGACTTTGCCGTATGCTGGCGCGCGAGATGGCTCGTCGGAAAAAGCCACGGCTGAAGGTTGCCAAGGAAGCGAAGCGGCGCGCGCGGCTCGGGATTGGTCTGCCTCCCACCGAGCGGACGATTCCGAACAAGCGGGAAAAGCCCGAGAAGCACAAAAAGACGATGAAGGACTTGTTGAGTGAGGCGTGAGGCGGGTAACCAAAAACCGAAAGCTGCCGGGCTGAAGCACGCGGCGCTATGCTCGAATCCCCAGGCCCACCCTCACGACGCGAGGTTCTTTCGGCTGTGCTCTTCAGTACGTATTAATCCAGTTTGCGATCTTTTTCACCGTGTGTGGCTCAATACCGAAAAAGCCGTGAGGAGAGAGGCCGTTGCACTGGTCCGTGAGAGGAGTGAAACTGTCGCCCGTCACGAACTCCACGCTTACCTTAGGCGAACTTGTCGGCGCTGTCTTCACGCCGGGATCCGTACTCGGCAGAGTGCCGGTGCACGTTTCGTCAGTATTGTTGATGATCAGCACCGGGACGGTGATCGCCGCGAGATTGGCCGCAAGCACTGAGTCGGGATCCGTGCTGGAGGTGAGCGGTGATGCGAATACCAAGCCGTCAGGTCCGCCCGACCCTGGGCTGTAGAGAGCCGCTACGAAGGCTCCGGCTGTACCGCGGCTGGTTCCGACCACCCACACCGGAACACCGGGCACCGTTGACCGGGCCCATGCGATCACCTGCAAGATATCCGTAATGTGCGCAGCGTTGCTCTGCTGACCGATCAAACCATTAGGAAGACGGTAGAAGTCGGCTGCGGCATCGAGCGTGATCACGTAGAGGTTTTGCCCGCCAAACAGCCAGCGGCTCCGAACTAGGAAATTGCTGGAATTGACGTCCAGCGTGCCATCGGAGCCGTAGGCGGTGAGTTGGATCTCACCGCTGCCGCCCGCGAGCAAGATTACGACAGCGGTCGGCGAGGCGGTCGGCGCGGTTGCGATAAAGCTCTGCGTGACAGGAGGCCCTCCGATCACGGGAACCCGTGTTACCAAGAGCGTGTAAACGACATCCACAACTGAGGCGGATGAAACAGCCGCCCCCACGAGCACGGCTGCGAACACCCCGAGTAAAACGGCGGCGCCGACTCGCCGTCCACATCTTGATTTCATCATCGTAAGCCTCCGTGCGGGTAGTAGCAAAACATGGAATCGAGGTGCCCCGAGGTGGACGGGATACAATTGTTGCGAGTATCTGAGATTACAGGCGGATTAAAGTTCTCGACGATTCGGAAGAGTTCGGCCAAAACCGGGCCTTGCTTCTCTCATCTCGGCCCTCAGGGCAGATGGGATGACAGCACGAGCATGTTTAGTGGATGTTGCGGTTCTTGCGGTTGACGTAATCCACCAGCAGGTACTGCCCGAGGGTGTACGGCGTGGTGAAGTAGGCTTTCCCGCGGCAGAGTTCCGTCACCTTCTGCACGAAGTGGACGAGGCTGTAGTCGCTCGCCAGCATGAAAGTATTGATCAGGATGCCGGCGCGCTTGCACTTGGCGACTTCCTCCATGGTCTGCGTGACGACGAGCGGATCGAGGCCGAAGGCGTTTTTGTAAATGCGACCATCCTCGAGCGTCAGCGCCGAGGGCTTGCCATCCGTGATCATGATGATCTGGCGCATATCTTTCTTTTGCCGCGCGAGAATCCGCTGCGCCATGCGCAGCCCTTCGCGCGTATTCGTGTAGTACGGACCCACCTGAACGCGCGCCAGCTTGCCAAGAGGAATTTCCTCCGCGCTGTCATGAAACAGCACGCAGTGCAGCGAATCGCCCGGATACTGCGTGCGAATCAGATGCGAGAGCGCCAGCGCCACGCGCTTGGCCGGCGTGAAGCGGTCCTCGCCGTAGAGAATCATGCTGTGGCTGCAATCGAGCATCAGGACCGTCGCGCACGAGCTCTGGTACTCGCACTGGTGGACCATCAGGTCCTTGTAGTCAAGATCGATTGGGATGCCCGCGCCATTGCGCTGGACGGCGTTGAAGAGCGTGCCGCTGATGTCCATGTTGAGCGTGTCGCCGAATTCGTATTGCTTCGATGTGCCGCCGGATTCGATGCCCGTGGCGAGATCGCGCGTATCGTGGCGGCCGAAGCTGCTCTTGCCGAGAGACGCGAGCAGGTCTTTAAGCGTCTTGAAGCCAAGAAAATCGAGCGCCTTGTCTGTGATTTCGAAGCGCGCCTCGACGTTGGGCTGATCTTTCCCGATCTGACCGCCCGGAGTTTGCGACGGCGGCGGAGTGACCTGTGCGTTTTGCTGCTGCGTGATGTAGCCTTCCTGCTCCATGCGCTCGATGATCTGATCGATCATGTCGCGCAATTCCTGATTCTGGCTGAGGTCGGCATTTTCGCGTAGCTTTTCCATCAGCTCGGGCGGAATCAGGTCGCCTTCCTGTAGCGCACGCAGAATCGCCTGGCGAAGCGCTTCCATGTGCTGCTGGCGCGCATCTTCCATGTCGAGTTCGTAGAAGCCGTATTGCGATTGAAAGCCGCTCTGGAGGAAGAAATCGGAGAGGCGGTCCATCAGATCCTGCAGATCGATGTCGTCCGCAGCGCCCGGCAGGTAGCGCGAGTATTTTGTGTATTTCATCCTCGCTGCCCCAATTAATTAAATTGCCTGCGCGGGGCGCGGCCTGAAGGCTCACGCGGATCGCGCGGCTCCGGCGTCTTGCGCGCCTCGGCGAAAAAGCCGCGCTCCTCGCTGCGGTTGATGCGCTTGTGCGCCCAGAGGCCCTCGAGAATGAACTCGGCGGCGCTGGCCTGCAGCGCGGCGTCGTCCTTGGCGCGCACGCCGAGCACGTCGAGGTGATCGAACAGCCCCTGAATCTTCTTCAAGTGGCCGAGCAACTCAGCGCTCGACGCATTTGACGGAACCTTGAGTTCGCCGCCCATCTCGAACCACTGCACGACGCTCTGAAAATTGGCGTTCGCGAAATACTTCGTGAACGTCTTGCCGACGGCGGCGCGAATCAGCTCGCGCGCGATATTTTCGGCGCCGCGCATCTCGCCTTCGTATTCGAGCTCGAATTTGCCCGTCATGGCGGGGATCGCGGCATAGACATCGCCAATCCGTGCGACCACAGCGGAATCGTGGTTGCGCACGGCGCGCTGCTCGGCGTTGCTGAGGACGTTTTCGATTGTGCTGATGGGCAACCGCTGGCTGACGCCGGAGCGGCGGTCGACGCGCTTATCCTCGCGCGCCTGAAAGGCCACTTCCTCGACTACTTCGCGGACGTACGCGGGAATCTCGACGCGGTGCTTGCCGTCGCGGCTGGTCCACGATTCCTGCGCGGTGATGGACATGCCTTCCGCGACCGTCGCCGGATAGTGCGTGCGAATTTCGGAGCCGATGCGGTCTTTCAGCGGCGTGATGATCTTGCCGCGCGCGGTGTAATCCTCCGGATTCGCCGTAAAGACGAGTAGAACGTCGAGCGCCATGCGCACGGGATAGCCCTTAATCTGGACGTCGCCCTCCTGCATGATGTTGAAGAGGCCGACCTGAATCTTTCCCGCGAGATCGGGAAGCTCGTTGATGGCGAAAATGCCACGATTGGCGCGCGGCAGCAGACCGTAGTGAATCGTCAGCTCGTCGGCGAGATTTTTTCCGGCGCGCGCGGCTTTGATGGGATCAACGTCGCCGATAATGTCGGCAATGGTTACGTCAGGAGTAGCGAGCTTTTCGACGTAGCGGTGATCGCGCGAAAGCCACGTGATGGGAGTCAGATCGGCTTCTTCGGCGATTCGTTCGCGGCACGAGCGGCAAAGCGGCCGATACGGATTGTCGTTGATCTCGCAGCCGGCGACAACGGGAACCTGCGGATCGAGAAACGAAACCAGTCCGCGCACGATGCGCGATTTCGCCTGGCCTCGCAGCCCGAGCAGAATGAAATGATGCCGCGAAAGCAGCGCGTTGACGATCTGCGGAATCACGGTGTCGTCGTAGCCGTGCACGCCGGGGAAGAGCGCCTCGCCCTTCTCCATTTTTGCCAGCAGATTTTCGCGTAGCTCCTGCCGGACCGTGCGCTGGGCGATCTTTTCTTCCGACCATGGGCTGCGGCGAAGCTCGCCCAGATTTCGAGGCTGAGGGCTCATGCGGTCACCCGTTCCTTGTCGCGACGCGCCTGCGTGTTGCGCGCGAGTTCCAGTCCATTATAGTGGAACCCTGTGCGCGGACATAATCTTCGATATCGAGTGGACTGTGGATAGTTGCCAGAGGTTGGCGCACAATGAGTCAATTTGGGCCGTGGCCGTTGCCACCCGCGCGCTCTCGGGCGCGCCGCAGCGCGAGTAACCGCGGGAGAAACTCGGCGATCCAGCGCGCGACGAGCCTGCGCCGCTCGCTTTCCAGGCGCATTTCGAGCAGGGCTTGACGCTTATCGAGCTCCATCGGCAGAAGACCGGCCATGCGGTAGGCCAATGTGGCTGGGTCGAGGCGCGCTCCCTCGTTCGACGACCGCCCGAACATTAGCAGGTGGCACTGTTCGAACGCGTCGATGAGCTGTGACTCAGCCTCCGGGTCGAGTGTCGACGGCTCATCCCCCACGTACTCGACCTCGCCTTCGTAATATTCTTTTTCATCGAGCAGTTCGTTGAGCCGGAAGACGGCGCGCCCTTCGGTGATGATGTCCATGCGGCCGTCGGGATAATCTTTCGTCTTCTGGACGATTTCGGCGGTGCAGCCGAGCGTCGCGATCGCTTTTGTCGCGGCGAGGATCAGGCCGAACTCAAGCTGCTCACTCAGGCATCGGCCGATCATGGTCTTGTATCGCGGCTCGAAAATGTGCAGCGGCATGCGCATGCCCGGAAGGAGAACCGTATCGAGAGGGAAGAGCGGGATTCGCGTGGGCCTGGGCATGTGCCGCGATTGTAACGCGGAAACCTAGCGCAAAAGCGTCAGGGCCGCCTGCATTTCGTCGCGCGCGTGCGCGTCGCCGGTCTTTTGCGCGACAACGATGCCGTCGGAAAGAGCTCTGCGCGCTTCATCAATTCGCCCCATGCGCGACAGCAATTGGCCGTACTGGAAGTAACCGGCGACATACTCGGGATTGGTCTCGATGAGCTTCTGGAAGTGGCCGACGGCGGCAGAATCATCACCCAGCTTCACGCATTCGAGCGCCAGGCCGTACCGTGCGAACGCGTCGGCAGGCTTCTGAGCGACAAACTGTTCCAGCGTTTCGCGGCGCGACTTCTGCGTTTGTACCATGGAATTGAATCACGAATTATAGCGCATCATCCTGCCGCCACGGCTGCGCCGCTCTGGAGAAAATCTCGCGCGGCTTCGGCCGTCTGGAAGCCGCGCTCGACGCATTTCCCGATCGCGGGGCCCTCGAGGTAGTTCCCGGCGAAATACAGACCGGCCACCGAGCGCTCGGCTTCGCGCATCGCGCGCACGATATGCCCATGGCCTAGGTTGTATTGTGGCAGAGCCTTCTGGTGGATCCAGATCATGGATCTGACGGGCGATCCGGCCAGGCCTAGAATCTGTTCGTGATCCTTTTGCACGATCGCTGCAATTTCTGCCTCCGACTTCTGGGCGATCTCCGGATCGGTGGCGCCACCGATGAAGCTCGCCAGCGTCATTTGCCCATCCGGAGCGCGGCCCGGGAAGAGCGAGGAATTCCAGACGATACCAAGGGTGCGATGCTTCTCGCTGCGCGGAATCAGGACGCCAAAGCCGTCCAAGTCCAAAGTCGTCTGCTTTGTGTAATACCCGGTCCCGAGGACCGCCAGCGACGCGTACGCAACTCCCGAAAGCTTGTGCGCGAGATCCGGAGCGATCGTCGCGACCAGATGCGAGGCTACGTGGGCGGGTGTCGCGATTATGACGGCTTGCGCCGCCAGAGTATCCGCACCGTACTTTCGCGTGACGCGAATGTGGAAGCGGCTTCCGTCCTGGCCGTTTGCCCGCGTGATGGCCTCGACGCGAGCGCCTGTGCAAGCGACAGGCCCGAGCTTCGATGTGATGGCTGTTGTTAGGGTTGATAGGCCGCGCTGAAAGGAACACAGCGGCGGCGCGGCCCCGGTGGTTGATTGCCCGCTTCTCGATTTCATCGCGCCCCGCAGGATACTGCCGTATTCCCGTTCCCACTCTTCAAGCGTAGGGAACGCGGCCCGCAGGCTCAGTTGCTCGGGATCGCCTGCGTACACCCCCGAAACGAAGGGCGAAACGAGATATTCCAGAATTTCATGCCCAAATTTTCTGCGAACGAACGCCGCGATGGATTCTTCGTCATCCGGGGGCTCCGTCTTCCTAAAGGCCTCCGATAAGATTTTCCACCGCGCACCGACGCCGAGCAGGGGAGTGGTGAGTATCGCCTGTGGCGACATCGGAATCTTCTCAAGCCGGCCATGCCGCAAGACGTACCGCGGCGCCCGCGGATCGGCCTTGCACAGCTCTCCTTCGATTCCCAGATCCCGGATCAGTCCCAGCAGCACGTCTGTTCCCTGAAAGCTCTGCGGCCCCGATTCGAAAAGAAAACCATCCTTCTCGACGGTGTTGATGAGACCGCCGAGGCGATCGCTGGTCTCGAGAAGCGTTGAGGGCACACCCAACTGCTGCAGCCGCGCGGCGCATGCGAGACCCGAAATGCCTCCCCCTACGACGACGACTTGTGCTGATTCGGCCATTCGGCGTTGAGTGCGCTAGAGAGTCTTCGAGAAAAGAGGCTTCTGGTCCATCTGTTGCTCGTGCAGATAGCGGTCGAACACCATCGCGACATTTCGAATAAAGATTCGGCCGAGGGCCGTGACGCGTATTTCGGCCGGCCCGAGCGTCACCAGACCGTCCGCGGCCGGTTCTTCGAGCTTCGCAAGCTCTGCTTCGAAGTATTCATCGAAGTCGATCGAGAATTCCTGCTCGACCTCGCGCTTGGGAATCACCGTATGGCAAAGCAGTCGCCCGATGACCGCGCGGCGGACCACGTCGTCGGCCGAAAGCCGGTAGCCGCGCATGGTCGCCACTCCTCGTTCACTGACGGCCGTCTGATACGCGGGGACCTCCCGGCGGTTCTGCGCGTATGCCTCGCCAACCGAGCTAATGGCGCTGACGCCCATGCCGTAGAGATCGGCGCCGGCCTTGGTGGTGTAGCCCTGGAAATTGCGGTGCAACGTGCGGTTCTGTTGCGCGACCGCAAGTTCGTCGCTGGGCCGTGCGAAGTGGTCCATTCCAATGTAGAGATAGCCGGCTGCCAGGAACTTCTCCAGTCCGGTTCGGAAAATCCGAAACTTTTCGGCGCCTTCCGGCAAGTGACTGGCAAACGACCCTTGTTGCTTCTTGAGCCACGGCACGTGCGCGTAGCTGAACATCGCGATCCGGTCCGGCGAGATCGTGAGGACCTGGTCGATCGTCTTGCTGAACGTTGCGGCGGATTGGTAGGGAAGCCCGTAAATCAGGTCGATGCTGACGCTCTGGAAACCGAGGTTGCGCGCCGCGACGATCAGATCGCGCGTTATCTCGTATGGCTGCACGCGATGGATCGTCTCCTGCACTTTCGGCTCGAAATCCTGCACGCCCATACTGAGGCGGTTGAAGCCGAGCCTGCGCAGCGTTTCCAAATGCGCGAGGCTGGTGACGCGCGGATCGACTTCGATGCCGATTTCCGCGTCCGGCGCGAACGAGAATCGCTCCCGCGTATAGCCGAACAAATCGTCCATCTGTCCGGGACTCAGATAGGTCGGCGTGCCGCCGCCCCAGTGGAACTGAATCACTTGCCGATCTTTCGAGACTATCCCCGAGACGTGCGCGATCTCACGTTTTAAAGCCGCGAGATACGGAATCAACACGCTCTTATCTTTCTGGATCGACACGTTGCAGGCGCAGAACAGGCACAGGCTCTCGCAGAAGGGAAGATGCATGTAGAGAGAAACCGGCGTGCCGCGCGCGTCGGCCCTCGCGCAGTATTCCTCGAAGTTGGCAGGGCCGAAATCGTCCTTCCAGACTGGCGCCGTGGGGTAGCTTGTATAGCGAGGACCCGGCCGGTTGTATTTAGCGAGAAGCTGCTCAGTGACCGAGCCGATTTCGATGGTGACGCTTGGTCTTGTCGTCATGTCGCTCATCCGCGCGCCGCAACCATCGCTGTTTGTCCCGCTTCCACGAATGCCCGCGCATTCGCGACAGGCGTAGCGGGGAGAATTCCGTGCCCGAGGTTCAGAATATGCCCTAAGCCAGCCGTTTTCTCGATTGCCTCGCGCGCCGCACGCCGCACGTTTCCCACGTCTCCGAGCAAAACCGACGGATCGACGTTTCCTTGCAGCGCAACGGTCGAACCCAGCTTCCGCCGCGCTTCGCCGAGGTCCGTCTGCCAATCGACGCTCAAAACGTCCGCTCCCGTGCGCGCGAGGTTCTCCAGATGGCGCGCCGAGCCCTTGGCAAAGAGAATCTTGGGCGTGCCCCCCTTGCCAAGGGTGTCGAAGATTGCCGCCGTGGCAGGCCGCTCGAATTCATCGTACTCATCCGGCGTTAGTTCGCCGGCCCACGTGTCGAAGAGTTGCACCACAGCAGCGCCGGCCTCGATTTGGAACTTCAAGTATCGGGCTGTGACCCGGGCAATTCTATCCAACAATTGACGAACTGTTTTAGGTTCGTCGCGCAACATTTTCTTGGCCTGCGAGATGTCTCCGCGCGTCTGCCCCTCGATCATATAGCAGGCCAGCGTCCATGGTGCGGCAGCAAACCCGATCACAGGCACGGTTGGCCCTGTTTCGCGGCAAATTGTGCGAATCGCGTCGCCGACGAAGCGCGTCTCAGTCGCCGGGTCGAAATCGCGCAATCGCCGGACTGCGCCAGTATCCCGGACCGGATTCGAGAGCACCGGGCCGGAATCGGGCACGTCGAGCGGCATTCCCATCGCTTCTGCCACGACCAGAATGTCGGAAAAGACGATGACCGCATCCACGCCGAGCACCCGAAACGGCTGAATCGAAACCTCGGCTGCCAGCTCCGGCGTCTTGCAGATTTCCAGGAACGAATGGTGCGCGCGCACGGCTTGGTATTCCGGTAGGTACCGCCCGGCCTGGCGCATGATCCACACCGGCACGCGATCGACGGGCTCGAATCGGCAGGCTCGAAGAAAGAGTTCCTTTCTATTTTCTTGGTTTTCTGGCATCGCGTCGGCGGCTTCGACACCATCATAGCAGAAGCCCGCGCTCACCCCCCAGATTGCGCCCCTCCGCGGTCGTGGCGTACCAAAACCCCGAATTCTGCTCCAGGAGGGTGCTTTCTGCACATTCCGCGCCCCTGCGACCTGTCGATATGGCGCTATAATTCTCCACCGGGGGACGCTGCGGCAACTATGCTCAACCACACGGCCTATTTGAGCCTCGCGCTCTATGCGGCCAGCTTTTGCTGCTACCTGCGGATTCTTTACGCGCCGCACATATGGCTGGGGCGTCTTGCAACGCTGCTTTTGGCCGGAGGGATCCTGTTGCACTATTACGCGCTCCTCAGCCGGTCGCACGGGATGCACACGGTTCCCTACGAAGATCTGTACGGCTCGATGTCTCTCTTCGCGTGGTTGCTGGGCGTCACCTACCTCGGTCTCGAGATTTTCCACCGACAGCGGTCGGTCGGCGCGTTTGTGACGCTGCTCTTGGTCGTCTGGATCGGTGCGGTGAGCTGGCTGGCGCCCACGCAAGTGCCGCCACCACCGCCGGCGCGGGGGCCGCTCTTTGCGTTTCACATCACGCTCAACATCTGGGCGTACGCGGCGTTTGCGCTTTCGTTTGTGCTGAGCGTGATCTATCTTTTGCAGGACCGCGTACTGCGTTCGCATCGGCTGGGCGCGGCTTTTTGGCGGTTTCCGGCGCTCGACGTGCTGGACCGGATGTCGCGAAGCAGCGTGTACGTGGGCCTGGGCGCGCTCGCTATCGGCGTGACGAGCGGCCTCATCTGGCAGCACCGGTTGACGGGCGCCTACGCATGGGGCGATCCAAAAGTGATCGTTACGCTGGCGATTGTGGCGGTGTACATCGCGTACCTGTGGCTATCGCGAAGCGCGCGCTGGCGCGGAGCGCGTGCCGCCCGAATCTGCGCGCTGAATTTTGGGATCGTTCTCTTCAGCTATACGGTTGTCAACTTATACCTGACGAGGTTTCACCGCTTCTTCTAATGTCCGACCTTCCCAACGCGAAAAATCCCGCGCGAGCGCGTAGCACAGCAGCGGTCCGGGTTGCGCTGATCGGCTGCAGTCACCGGACTGCTCCCGTTGAGCTTCGTGAGCGCGTTGCGTTCAGCACGGAGCAGGCTCTGGACGCCGCGACACAGCTTCGCCGACAGGGCATTCTCGAAGAAGCGGTCGTTGTGTCGACGTGCAACCGCAGCGAAGTCTATGGCGTGCCGGGCGACGCGAGCGCATCCATCACCGACGCGATGGAGGAGTTTCTTACCTCCTACCATCGCATCCCGCGCGCGGACCTGGAGGGACGCACCTATCGCTGGATCGGAACCGAGGCGGTCCGGCATCTCTTTCGCGTCGCGGCGGGCCTCGATTCCATGCTGCTCGGCGAAGCGGAGATTCTCGGCCAAATTCGCACCGCGTACGGGCGCGCCCTCGAACATGGCGCTACCGGCCCGATTCTCAATCGCGCGTTTCAGGGTGCGCTGGAAGTAGGAAAGCGCGTCCGCGCGGAAACGGAAGTCGGCGCGCGGCCGATGTCTGTTTCGCTCGCGGGCGTAAAACTTGCTGAGCGCGTGTTTGGCAGCCTGAAGGGCCGCTCCGCGCTGATTCTCGGCGCAGGCGACGTGGCGGAACAAGTCGTCGAGCATCTGCGCAATCGCGGCATCGGGAATCTGCGCGTCGTGAATCGATCATTCGACCGGGCGCGGCATCTCGCGGACCGCATGGGCGGCGAGGCCGTCGCGTGGGATTCGCTCGACAAAGTGCTATCTGCGCCCGACATCATCGTAACGTCGGTCGGCGAAGCTGGTGTGGTCCTCACACGCGACAGGCTTGTGCGTGCGCTCGCTGCTCGCGACGGCCGGCCCGTCTTCGTGGTCGATCTCGGCGTGCCACGCAACGTCGCGCCGGATGCCGCCGGGCTCTACAACCTCTACCTCTACAATATCGACGACCTCGGCGAGATCGTCGAGCAGAACAAGCGCGCCCGCGAAGCCGAAATCCCTCGCGCAGAAGCGATTATTTCGGAGCACGTCGTCAAATTCGAATCTTGGCGGACGGCGCTGGAGGCCAGCTCGATCGTCGACGACTTGCGCGGCCGCTTCCGCAAAGAGCGGGAGATTCTTCTGCGCGAGCGGCTCGGCGCGATGCAGGGCGTCTCGGCTGAAGAGCGCAAACGCATCGCCAGCATCACCGAGGAACTGATCGAGCGTCTGCTCGAGGAGCCCAGCGCACGCCTGCGCAATGGACGTGGAATGCCAGGCCGTCTGGGTGCGATTGAGGCGCTGCGGCACGCCTTCGGTCTCGAGGGCAACGCCGAAAAAGACGAGGAGCCGGAGTGAAGCCGATTCGCATTGGAACGCGCGGCAGCGCGCTGGCCCTCTGGCAAGCGAATTACATCGCGGACGAGTTGAATCGCCTGCACGGCATCGAGACCGAGCTCATTCGCATCCGCACTTCGGGTGATCGCATGCAGTCGGCGTCGGTGGCGCAAGTCAATGAGCAAATCGGCTCACAGAATGGCTCGAAGGGCATTTTCATCAAGGAACTCGAGGAGGCGCTGCTCGCCGGCACGATCGATCTCGCCGTGCACAGTATGAAGGACGTGCCCACCGAAACTCCCGCGGGCCTGGCGTTCCCCGCGATCACGCGCCGCGAGGATCCGCGCGACTGTCTGATTTCGCGCGCGGGCCGCACGCTCCGCCATCTCCCGCCCGGCGCGCGCGTCGGCACCAGCAGCTTGCGCCGCCAGGCTCAGGTCCGGCATCACCGGCCGGATTTGGATGTCCTGGATCTGCGGGGCAATGTGGACACGCGTCTGAAGAAACTCGAAAGCGGCGAATTCGACGCGATTGTGCTGGCGATGGCAGGCGTCAATCGCCTCGGCTTGGCGGGTAAGATCACGCAGGTGCTGGGCGAGGACGTCATGCTGCCAGCCGTCGGCCAGGGCGCGCTCGGGACCGAAACGCGCGCGGATGACCGCGCCACATCGCAATTCGTCGCCGCTCTTGATGATGCTGAAACTCGCGCATGCGTGACGGCCGAACGCGCGCTGCTCCACGCGCTTCAGGGTGGATGCCAGGTTCCGCTTGGCGCGCTCGCGACTTTGCGCGGCGGCGAGTTGCACCTGGAGGCGGGCGTTTTTTCCGCCGCAGGTTCGGAGTGCGTGCGGAGCTCCGAGAATGGACTGCCCGAGGAGGCGCAGCAAATCGGCGTGCGCCTCGCGAGCGCACTGATTGAGGAAGGCGCGGATCGAATTCTGCGCCTCGCAGGAAGAAGCGTTGGATAGAGATAACAAACCGCTCGCTGGAAAGCGCATCGTCGTGACCCGTGCGCCTGACCAGGCCGGTGAGCTCATTCGCTCTCTTGAAAGCCTTGGCGCGAAAGTCATCTTGCTTCCGCTGGTTTCGTTCGCGCCGCCGGAAGAATGGACCAAACTGGACGAACAGCTTCGCCGCCTCGATTGGTTTGACGCCATTCTTTTTCTCAGCAAGAACGCAGTGAAATACATCTTTGATCGTTCCGCTCAGTTGGGCATAAAGTGTGAAGTGCTCGGGTCATCGAATCGATTCATCGGAGCGATGGGACGCGCGACGGCCAAAACGCTGGCGGAGAAGGGAATCAAAGTGAATTTCGTCTCAGAGAGCGGGACCGGAGAAGCGCTCGCTCGGGAGCTTGGCGAATCTCTCGCAGGGCGCCGCGTCTTGCTGCCGCGCAGTGACCGCGGCGATGAGCGCGTCCCGCAAGTGCTGCGCAGTGCCGGCGCGGACGTGACCGAAGTGGTTGCCTATCGGACGACCACACCCGCCGCGCTCGATCGGAGCGCTCTTGCGAGCGTTCTGCGCGGCGACGTTGACAGCATCATTTTTGCGAGCCCTTCCGCGTTTCAAAACTTCCGCTTCCTCGTCGGAGAAGCGGAGGCTCAGAACCTCTCGAATCGTATGGAATTCGTCGCGATCGGGCCCTCGACAGCCCGCGCAATACACGAGTCGCACGCGGTGGTGGCAATCCAAGCGGACGAGCCGTCCGTTGAAGGCTTGGCTCGCGCCCTCACCAAACATTACGAGCGGCCGCCAGCCGCCGCCAGGCGCGCATGACATTCCCAACTCACCGCCCACGCCGCCTGCGGCGCACCGAAGCGCTGCGCGGGCTGGTCCGCGAAACGCAGCTCTCCACCCGCGGCTTGATTTATCCGATGTTCGCTTGCCCCGGCAAGAAAGTTCGCACCGAAGTCAGCTCGATGCCCGGCATTTACCAGCAGTCGCCCGATCAGATCGTCGAAGAGTGCCGAGAGGTCGCCGACCTCGGCATCCCCGGCGTAATTCTCTTCGGCCTGCCCGAGCACAAGGACGAAACCGGCTCGGAAGCAGCCTCGCCGAAAGCGGCCGTCCAGCGCTCGATTGAAGCTATTCGGAAAGCTAAGCTCGATCTGCTGGTCGTCACCGACGTCTGCCTCTGCGAATATACGAGCCATGGCCACTGCGGCGTTATTAAGGACGGTCAGGTCCTCAACGATCCGAGCCTCGCGCTCCTGGCGGAGGCCGCCCTCTCGCATGCCCGCGCCGGTGCCGACATGGTCGCGCCATCAGACATGATGGACGGCCGCGTGGGTGCCATCCGGCGCAAGCTGGACGAAAAGAGTTTTCAGGATGTCGCCATCCTCGCCTATGCCGCCAAATATTGCTCCGCGTTCTACGGCCCATTTCGCGAGGCCGCTCAGTCCGCGCCTCAGTTTGGAGACCGCCGCAGCTATCAGATGGACCCGGCCAACGCCCGCGAAGCCCTGCGCGAAGTCGCGCTGGATCTCGAAGAGGGCGCCGATATCATCATGGTCAAGCCCGCGCTGCCTTATCTCGATATCATCACCCGCGTGCGTGAGCGCTTCGACGTGCCCGTGGCCGCCTACAACGTCAGCGCCGAATTCTCGATGGTCAAAGCCGCCGCGCAGAAGGGCTGGATCGACGAGCAGCGTATCGTGCTGGAAATCCTGACGAGCATCCAGCGCGCTGGCGCGTCGATCATTCTCACCTACCACGCCAAAGACGCCGCCCGCTACCTTGATCGCTGCTGAATTCCTCGAGGATTTCATGATAGGTGTTTCCTCTGGGCTCCGGCGGATTCATGCTGCTGAATCTGAGTCAACCGCGTGAGAAACACGACCTTTGATCGGGGCAGCTCTCATCGATGCATCACGCGGGGATCTTTGATCGTCGGCACCTTACTTCTGCGCGTCCTGGCCGGTATCGCATTCAGTGACGGCCCTCAAGCGCAAGCCGGGCACCCAGCGCCAATCCGTGCTCAATCCGAGGAGGTTGTCGTCCCCGTTTTGGTGTTGGATGAGACGCGAGTCAATCAGATTCGCAAGATGGACACAGCCACTTTCAAGGCAAGAGCAACAGAGAAAAATGCCCACGTTCTCAGTGACGTGACAGTGCGCGGGTTGCTCGCGAAAGATTTCCACGTGTTCGAAGACGGCAAGCCGCAGGAAATTGAGCGTATGACCGTCGAACCCGAATTCGGTCGGGTGCGCGGCGCTGGGGCGGGAAAGTGGGTTGGCCCGGACCTTCCGCCCTATACCACGATCAACCTGTATTCCCCGTCTTGGCTTCCCGACGACCGGTTTGGCCCGCCGTCCTGGCTCGCCTACTTGATCGCGTACGCCCGTCCACCATCCGCAAATGGGAGTTGCCATCGGGTCACCGTGACGGTCGACCGTCCCCATTCCCTGATCTTCACGCGAGGAGATTACTGCAACACATTTCGCGCGGCCGCCCACCCGCTCAACGGCACCAAGGCGGGCGCGCGGATGGAAGCCATCCTGGACTCGCGCGAAGAAAAAAACGGTTCAATCGATCTGACGGTGGCAGCGTTCAACACTTTCGGCAGGTTGAACGCGGCCCTTACCAACATTGTTGTCGCGTTACCTGAGGAAGCTGAGAGGCTTTTCAACTGCGATAAGCCCCCGACGATAGGAATCGTTGGAATTGTCTATGCCAACAATGGGACCGTGGTCACGCGTTTCAGCGATCTGGCGAACTTAGGATTGTGGAGTTTTGTTGGCGTTTCACTCCCGACGCTTGTGCCGAGCGCCCTAAACTCATGCGAACGGTTCGACGTCCCATACCAGTACGAGACGCAAATCGACGTCGCTCCCGGTGAATACACGCTCAAGATCGTCGTCATGGATGGAGAAAGATTCGGGCGCGCCGAAACGCACTTTAAGGTCGACACCCAGGATGAAAAACGCCTTGCCGTCAGTGACATCGTGCTCGGCAAGAGCTACGTCAAGGTACAAACGGGGCCGGAGAGTGACGCGGCGTTGCCAGGAAGCTACATTCCTCTGATAAGCAGGGGATTTGAAACCACGCCTACAGCCGCCGCCTACTTCAGAAGGAGCGATCCGCTCGATTTCTATTTTGAGATATTTGATCCCCGGCGAACAGGACCTTCTTCCAGGACCTTGACAGCCGATCTGGGAATTTTCGATGCGAAAACAGGCCGAGTCGAGAAGCGTCTGGACCCGATAAATGCGGAGTCATACGCGAATCTCGGCGAATCGGTGATCCCGATCGGAGGCCAAACCGATCTCAGCAGTCTGGCGAGCGGCTCATACCAACTTCAAGTTCGGGTGACCGCGTCGGATGATGACACTGCGCCCGTGCGTACAGTTGATTTCACCGTCGAGTGACGTGCAGACCGTTCTCGCGACACGTTCGGCACCAGGCTTCAGTCGGTGCCAAGAACGATGTCGAGCGCCTTTTTCTCGCGTCTATCCCAGGCATCACATACAATGAGCCCCTGTGCGAAATTCGTCCGATGTCCTTGCGCGCGCGCAAGCAATTCTTGTTGGCGGCGTAAATAGTCCCGTTCGCGCTTTCCGCGCGGTGGGAGGCGCTCCACTCATCATCGACCACGGCTTGGGTTCGCGCCTTTACGACGCGGACGGCCGCGAATATCTCGACTACGTCTGCTCCTGGGGAGCATTGATTCTCGGCCACGCGCATCAGGATGTAGTCGCAGCCATCGAGGAGCAGGCCCGCCGCGGCACAAGCTACGGAATGACCTCACCGCTGGAGGTCGAGCTGGCCGAGCGCGTAGCCCGCGCGATTCCTTCGATCGAGAAGATCCGCTTCGTCAGCTCGGGCACCGAGGCGACGATGTCCGCCATTCGCGTCGCGCGTGCCTTTACCGAGCGCGAACTCATCCTCAAATTCGAGGGCGGATACCACGGCCACGCCGATAGTTTTCTAGTCGAAGCAGGCTCTGGACTTGCCACACTGGGCATCTCGTCCAGCCCGGGCGTGCCGCAAGCCCTTGCGAACCTCACGCTGAACGCGCCCTACAACGATGCCGCTGCCGTCGAACGCCTCTTTGCGGAATATCCCGGAAAAATTGGGGCTGTGATCGTCGAGCCGGTAGCCGCAAACATGGGAGTCGTGCCCCCCGCGCCCGGTTTCCTCGAGGCGCTTCGTCGAATCACGCAGCGTGACGGTGCGTTACTCATCTTCGACGAAGTGATCACAGGTTTTCGCCTTGCCTATGGCGGGGCTCAGAAGGTCTATGGCATTCAGGCGGACATGACCGCTCTGGGGAAGATCATCGGCGGAGGATTGCCGGTTGCGGCCTACGGCGGGCGCCGCGAGATCATGGACCTAATCTCGCCCCTCGGTCCTGTGTACCAGGCAGGAACGCTATCTGGCAACCCGCTCGCCATGCGTGCCGGTCTGGCCACTCTGTCGGTGCTAGAGGACCCTACGTTCTACGAACCCATCAGCGCTCGCGCAGAGCGCCTCGCAAATGGCTTGCGCGAGGCTCTGCTCGAAGCAGGCGTTCCGGGCCAGGTCAACTCCGCCGGCTCACTAATCACACTTTTCTTCGCCAAGGAGCCGGTTACCAACTACGCCGGCGCTAAGAAATCGGACGCAGCTCGCTTCGCCGCTTTCTTTCGAGAAATGCTCTCGCGCGGAGTGTTTCTGCCACCTTCGCAATTCGAGGCCCTGTTCGTCTCGGCGGTCCACAGCGACGAAGATATCAGCCGCACGCTCGCTGCTGCCCGGGAAAGCCTTCAGGTCATCGCGTCCCACTAAGTTGCTCTGGGTGCTCGGCGGCGGGGAGAGTAGGCTCACGAGTTCAGCGATGATTGCCCGCTATGTGGAAAGTAACTTCCACTTCTGCGGTACCCGAGTTCTAGATTCCTGCCCACAACTCGGGATTACACAGAACCTCTGCTGAAAACACAAGGGTTACAAGGGGCGCTTCTTGGTACTGGCCATGCTTTTTTGAGCGCCAAGGCTTGGCTATTCGAGGAAACGAGGAGATTACCCTCTCATGACCCTTGCGACGGTGGCTCTGCTGCTTCATCTGGCTGCCGCGGCTCCTGCCGCCCCGGATGCGGATGTAAGTCTGAAACCCGCTGTCGGAAAGACGACGGCAACCGATCCCTTCGCGGCTCAACCAGCGCCCCAGGCCAGTGCATATTCACCGAGCACGCCTGGAGAGTCGGCTTCGCCAACTTTGACTGCGGCATCGCTGAGCAGCGGCAGTCAAAACTCACAGTCGCTTTCGACAATCCGTGTCCCTCCCGTCCAACCTGCGGCTCCGGCGAAGGTGATCTCCGTGGAAAGCTTGCCTTCGCGCCGCACGTGGCTCATCCTGTCGATGGTCCAGCACAGTGCGGCTGCCTTCGACGCCTATTCGACGCGCCAGGCAATCGCATCCGGGGCCCACGAGAGTGATCCGTTCATGCGTCCCTTCGCGCAATCACCCGGCATTTATGCCGCGATTCAGGCTGGCCCGCTCGCGTTGGACTACGCGGCCCGGCGCATGCAGCGCAGTCAGAACAATTTTCTCAGGCACACGTGGTGGCTGCCACAATCTGCCAGCACGGGTCTCTTTCTTTTTTCGGGCGTCCACAATCTCAGCCTAGTTCACCACTAGCTGCAACGGTTTTGCGGTTGCTTTACTCCCTGGCGGGAGCGCCGCAAAGAAACAGCTCTCAGGTTCGCTGGAAAGGCGAACCTGGGAGATCAGTTCCCCGCGTTTCTCCTCCCCGGTGTCTTTTCTCTTGCGGTTTTTCGCTGCGGTAGTGAGCCTCCGGATGAAAAGCGACTCATCGAGGGCGTGCATTATTTGCGTTTCCCGCGGGCCAAAGGAACGACGCAACGGCCGTTAAGGCTAGAATCGCGCCTATCGCGGCCAGCGAGGCTTCGGTGGAAATGGCTCGCCAGTTCGCCACGAGCATTTTCGTGCCGACGAAGATGAGAACGGCTGCGAGGCCATGGTGCAGGAATCGCAGCCGCGGCAGGATCTCGGCCAGACCGAAGTACATCGCTCGCAACCCGAGCACGGCAAACACATTTGACGAGTACGCAATGAAGGTGTCTCGCGTGATTGCCAGAACGGCAGGAACTGAATCCACGGCGAAGATGATGTCCGTGATCTCGATCGCGACAAGGGTCAATAGCAACGGTGTCGCGGTCCATTGGGCTTCGTCTCTGACGATGAACTCATCCCCGTGAAACTCTTCTGTCATTGGCACTACTCGGCGGACGATGCGCACCAGCCAGCTACGCTCGGATTGTATTTTTCGCGCCCTCGGATAGATCATCCGTAGCCCAGTCAGCAGCAGTAGTGCACCCAAGAAATAGAGAATCGATCGAAAATGACTCAGGAGTTGGACCCCGCCTATGACGAATAGCGCGCGCATCAACAGTGCGCCGATTACGCCGCCATACAAGACTCTGTGCTGTGATTCTGTCGGCACTCCCAGTCCGCGGAAGATCACGCCGAAGACGAGAATGTTGTCAACGCTGAGCGACTTCTCGATAACATAGCCGGCTAAAAACTGCATTCCCGCTTCACGACCGCGCGAAACATAAACCCACAGATTGAACGCGAGCGAGACGGCAATCCAGGCGGCCGTCTCTAATAGTGCGGCCTTAAGTCGAATTCTTCGTGGGCCTCGATGGAACACACCCAGATCGACGCCGATCGCCACCGCGACCGCGACTCCGAAGATCGCCCACATGGATGCTGACGCGCTTGACATCAGAGACCAGTCGCTGCTTGCACATCCCCGTTACGCAAATGGGCACCTTCAAAGAAAAACTTCCGAGCCAGGCGCGAGTGTATCAGGCCTTGATTCGAGTCAGACCGCTATGGCGGAGCGGTAGCCTCACGCATCCATATGGCCCCAGCGACTCTCTCACGGCGCTGCGCCATTCTCTGACTGCGTCTCTGGTGTGGAGAATGACTCGTATTCTTGGGTCGACACACCGGACCTCCTCGCAGCAGATGAGCCGATCCCGCCGTATCTGTCTGCGAATACATAGTTTATGTTGAGCAAGGCGATGGAAAGAAACGTGGCGATACAAGAAAAAATGCGAGCGCGCTGAGCGGCACGATGATTTATCGCGGTGATTTGCGAGCGCAGATTGATGCCGAGAATTTTCGGATTTTGCGCCGCGCCTTGGTTCGAGTGAATCGAGGGCGCGGCGGTGCGACTCCAGCTTTGGACATCGATTGCGGTCCAAGGATTCCAGGAAAGTTCTCGGCCGCGTCCGGGTTTGGCCGTAAGCGAGAGCACGATGAGGCTCGATGCGCTACCGCATTTCGTGAGAGCCATAGGGCGACTCCGGAGGCAATGCAGCGAGCTGCCAGCGCTGAAAATGCGTGCGCACAGCGCGAGATGGGAACTTTGCTGAACGAAACACGCTGGAGGCTATCTGACTCGTCGTCTTTTGCGGGATCGGCGGGGGCGATGTCAACACGTGTCGGCGCAAGAGCAACTGAGAGCACGCGGGGCGCGATTGACGGTCCGCTGCGTGCGCTTCAGCGGTGGGGCAGGCGGCAGCCGCGGCGAGCGGAATTTCAGCGGCGGCTCGGCGGCGAAGGACGTAAGCATCGCTTCAACCAGCCCCCTGTGGTCGATGGTTAGGTGCAGAAACGCAGACCCATGCGAGGGACAGGAGCCAATCGGTATTCGAAACGCGAATGCAAAGTCGAGAGCGATCGGGGCGCGCGCCGCTGCGACAGGCCGGCTGCGCGTTGGAAGTGCAGACGGGCACGTTGCGGTTGCGGTGCCAATCGATCTGCCAAGTCCGGATAGGAACTCGACGCATCCGTGCTTGCGAGTCGCCAAAAAATTTGCCGTGTCAAGCCGAGGAAAGCAAATGACTTGCCGGGCGATGCAGCGAACGCGCCGAGACCACTTGTGCCGATTCAGGGACTGCCGTGGCAGATGCTCTCCATCCAGATGATCGCTCAACGATCGGCCCGGATGCGCGGCGCCGCAGACGCGAGCGTCGCATCCGGCGCGAGTCGCAAGCCTACTGCTATTGGACGACGCAGCACGATGGCTGCGGGTCATGACGGTCATTCGAGAGAGTTGGCCACGTCCCCAAGGCGCGCTGCTGGAAGCTTTGTGGCACGGCACCTGTGCTGCGTTCCGCGCTGCTCTTCGAGAAAGATTGCCGGCATTGCAACCGGTGATCCATCCGCGGGGAACTGCGTGGCGAGCGCGTCGATCGTCGAGCGTCGTCGCGGACGAGAGCCAGGGAAACGCTCTTCCGCCCGCCCGAAAACTCGCGATAAGCAGCAGCGGTGCCGAGCGCGCGCAAAGCGCGTGGAGCGCCGTGACCTTGGTCCTCACGCGCAGGCTGAGAGCGCGCGGAGCGGTGCTGTGAACCGTCGACGGTTTGCCGACGCACAAACATCTCAAGGTTGCGGCGCGCCTGGCGCTGGTTGTGAAGCTGCGGCGGGGCGAGCCGCGCAAGCGGTCGCGAAGGGGGCACGCGATCCAGCGGGGCGGCGACGGGAACATTCGTCCGCAGCGCCTCGCAGGCAGGCGCGTCCGCTGTTGGCGCGAGGTGCGCGGGGTGGAGCTCGTTCCGATTCTCCGTCGAGGGTAGCGTGCGATGAGAGCTTGAGACGCACGCGGAGAGCGTGTCTAGCAGCGGAAACGGCAGGGTCATCTGCTGCGGATGCTGCGGAGAAGCTTCCGGCTCGAGGCCCGGTGCCTGCAAACTCACCTCGGCGCGCCGCGATTCGAGCATCAAGCGGGCCACGCGCGCCTCGGCTTCACAGTCGATCCACTGATCGATCAGATGGCGGAATTCCTTGCGCAAGTTGGACGCCTGATTCAGGCGCGAGAGTTCGTACGATTCCAAGCCCGGCTCGGAACATGTGGCGAAATAGTGGAACGGCGAATAGGCGGATCCCATGTGAACCTCCTGTGCTTCCGGCCCCCGAAAGGGAGGAGCGATGGGCGCGAGGATAACATAGCGGTCAATAGTAGCAAGAGTACTGCACTCATGGCGCCGGGCGCTGCGGATTCTACGGCAGGTGCACGGCGGCAATCCTGAAGATGATCGGCCCCGCTACGGATGGCAAGGGAGACGGTGATGCGATCGAGACTCTCCGTGCAACGGCCGGGCGAACCAGAAACGGTACGTAGGCGGGCACTCGCAATTGCCGCGAGGCGCCGCGCGTACAACCGCAATTACATGCGGACGCGGCGCGCCGATCCGCACCACCGGGCCCGGGAGCGCGCCGCTCAGCGGAAGGCGTATTTCGCGCGCAAGTTGCGCGACCCGCTGCGCGAAAAACGGCCGTTCACAAACGATTTAGGCGCCCCAGTCTGCGGTCTTTGCGGAAAATTGCCTCCGGTCTCCGAAATTGTACGGCTGCAGATTCGGGAAACACGGTGCGGGGAATACGTGCCAATACGCATTCCTTACTGCGGGCAGTGCTGAGCCGGCCGCGCAAGGGAGCCACGAGCGCTGAAAGAGAGGGATTGGTTCGGTCGGGATTGGTTAGGACCAATTGCGCAATGTGATGCGAGGCAAGGACTTCAATACCGGGCTGCGCGGGGTCCTGTTTGAATCGCGCCACTACGAGCGCATGGGGGCGGCCATCTGGCTGTACGGCTGGTTGGTCTTGCGGCAGACCCGCCAACAAGATTCGCTCGGCTGGGTGCTGGGCGGGTCCCCGGTGAACTACCGCGAAATTGAAGAAGAGACCGGCTTTAATTGCCGGACACTCGAACGCTGGATGCAAATCCTGCGCCGCGAGCGGTACATCGAAACCGAAACCGCTCCGGGCGGGCTGATCATACGCATTACCAAAGCAAAGAAATTTCCACAGGGCCCCCGCGGATTTGCGGGGGGCGTCCGCAAAGCTGCGGAGGCTGCCACGCAGAATCGCGCAGCGGTTCACGCCTATCCGCCCGGAAATGAAGGGATTGCGGAGCGGATAGGTAGTTCATATGTAGATGGATTAGAAAAAAAGAGAAATAACAGGCATTTGTGCGGAGATTTCCACAGTCAGACGGTTTCTTGTGGAAATTCTCTTTCCTCTCAAGAGCCTAACAACTCCCCCGCAGATCGAAGCCCAGTGCCCAGCGACTGCGGCCTCCAGCAGGCCGAAGACCAAGCCGCGCGACAGCCAACTCTCTCATCCGACCTGCGCTTGCTTCGGCAGCTCCTGCGCGCCGAGCGCGAGGAAGCCGTGCGGCGAGAACTCGCCGTCGGGACCGGCCCAGAGGTTCAACGTTCATGAATTCGATCTTCAAACTCCGCAGGGAAGTGACGCACGGCGGCAGGATCCCGCAGGGCTGGCAGTTCGCGTGGTACGAGCCGCGCCGCCGCGTGGCGGTCTACTACCCGCGGCCGCTCAACTGGCTACTTCGAGCCGCGCGCGAAATCATTCACCGGCTGCGACTCGCCTGGGACGCGCCGTCGATCGAGCGGGCGCAGATTTTCCAGATGCAGCGCATCCACCGCGAGCGCCAGCGCCTTGCCGAAGAGTACGCGCGCGGATATCTCATCGGCTGGCACGAATGCTTTCGCGCGTGCCTGGAGATTGTCGAAGACGAGCTCACTCATCCGAGCGATCTGCTCGACGTGGGCGCACTCCTTCTCGATTCATCGAAGGGTTCCGAAGGCAATTGACCGCGAACAATGAAGGCGAAAGAAATCTTCGACGCTTGCCACGCGCGCTATCGGCGCCTGCGCGAGTGGCTGGCGGACTCGACTGGCGCGGTGCGCTCGGTCGATTTCGATTCGCCGCTCGCAGGTTACCAGTGGCGTCCCGACCGCGCCCGCGCGTGCGAATACATCGCCGATTTCGAACGCATCGGCCGCCGCGCGCTGCGCCGTCCGGAGTGGAAGGGCCGCCTCAAACTTTTCAATGCGTATTTCGTGCGCGGCGCGGACTATCGCCGGGCGGTCCGGCTGGTCGGCGTCGCCGAAGGAACCTTCGACTACTGGTATCAGGAAGTGAGGCGCACGCTCGGCGCGGAATTTTTCCGCACCGGGCTTTTTCCGCCGTCGCGGTATTTTCAGACTCGCGCCAGCCATTCGCAGCCGCGTGCCACCAGGCGGCCAAGAGCGCGGTCGAAAAAGCTAGCGGCGGGACCCGTGAAAGAGCTGCTTCAGCAGGGGAATGCCCATGTTGAAGGGCATCAGCAGAACGTTCTTCAGGAAGGTTGAGCGGTGCTCGAGGCGCTCGTGAACCGCGTCGGCTTCGACCTGTTTCGCCGCGACGACCGCGCCGATATATTTCAGAAAATCGACGCCGCATTTCTCGCAGGTGCCGCCCTGCCGCTGCTCGTGCTGGCACGACGGACACGTGTAGCGCAGCGTGGCATGGCAGCGCGGGCAAAACCGCGCAATATCGCGCGCTTCAGCCTTGCATTTCGGGCATTGCATTTGCCTATTTTACCGGGCTGCGGCGTGGCGCTGGCGGGCCCGGGGAGCGTGCTGCGCCCTCAGCGTTAACCCTGTACTCCCGGCCAGTCGGCGCAGGGGATGTGCGCGAAAGTCTCAGAACATCCAGCGGCGGCGCGGCGCGGAATCGCTGGCGGCGGCAGCGGCTCTTTTGTTGGCGCCACATCGGCGGGATGGATCGGCCGGGCGCGCGGGCGCGCAGCGCGCCTTGGCCTGCGGCGTGGGCGCGAGCAGCCGGACGATGTGCGCCAGCCTCTCCTGCCGGTAAGGTTTCGCCATGCAGACGACCGCGCCCAGGGAGTGTGCGTTGGCGTAGTCGCTCGGATAGGCCGAGCTTGTCAACAGCATTACGGGCATGGTCCGCAGGCGCGGCGTGCCCTTGCAGTGCGCGCAGAGCTCGTAGCCGGGCAGGTCGTCGCCCTCGATTTCGGAAATCAGCAGCGCCGGCGTGAACATCTTCAGCACTTCATGCGCTTCGGCCGCGGAGCTGACCGCGATCACTTCATAGCCGTCCGCGCTCAGATGAACCTTCAGCGAATCGCGGATGTACTGATTGGCGTCGACGACCAGCACCAAGGGCTTCTCCGGCTCGGCTGGTTGCTGAGAATTCGACGCAGCCGGCTGCTTCGACACGAGCGTGCGCCCTGCCGCATCGACAAGGTCCTCGCCCGCGCCTACGTCCAGCGCGATGGCCACCGACCGCCGCCCGTCGGGCATTTGGGTGACGCGCACCACGCGCCCGGATTGCTCGGCCTGCTGACTCTGCGGCGTCTTTGTGTACGGAAAGGTGACCGCGACTTCCATCCCCGCGGCAAATGTCGGCAGCGACGTCGCAAAAAGCACGCCATTGCGCGAGACGTCCAGCGTGGTCGAAATTTCGTCTGGCGCGCCCTGCGTAACGTCCACGTTGCGGACGCGGATGGGCGCGGAAATTAGCGCGCGCCGGCGCTTGCGCCGGTCGGCACCCTCCTGCTTTTTCTCGTAGGGGCACGATAGATCGTGCCCGCCGATCCTGCTTGGCGAGGCGTCGCCACCGGGCTTCGCGGTGGCGTCTTGCTTGCTGGTCGGGTGTGCCTGCGCGTTGGCGCCTGAATTGTCGCCAAGATTCGAAGATTCCAGAGCTTCGTCCATTCGACTATGGGCCCTTTTCTGTCACGAGACGGATTGCGACAGTGCAGAGTAGCAGCCGCCCCGGCTGCACTCCGTAGAGAAGAAGTCACATTCGGCCGGTACCCCGGTCGCCCTCCCGATTAGTACCTTCGTACTGATTCCGCCCGGTACGGTTCCGCGCGGCCCCACGGTTTTCATGGCGCCGCCGTCTCGGCGGCGTTCTTGTTTTGTGTGGAGGCGCGGGCCTTTAGGCCCGCGAAAAGCAGACCCCATTTGGAAGGGCTTCAGCCCCGGGATCTTGAACACATCCTGCAGCTGAAGCGGCGCAACGGCAGGCGCCGGGTTTCCCGGTCACTTCGGCGCGGAATTTTCGCCCGAGCCGGCCTGCGGCGGCGCGCCTCCATCGAGCGAGCGCCCATCGGGGAACGTCACTCGCCGCGCGTTGACGAAATGCGACCCATCCCTCGCGCGGTAGCCATCGACGACGAGCGTATCGCCGAGCTTCAAATCGCCTTTTTTCCAACCGCGCCGCGTCAGCGCCATCGGACTTCCGCCCTCGCAGGCCCAGTTGGTGACGTTTCCATTGTCGTCGGTCACGTCAATGTAGAAGTAGGAGTGCGGATTGGTCCATTCGATGCGCGTGAGCTTGCCCACCAACCGCACGACTTTCGTGCCGTCGAATTCAGCGGCGAACGAGTGATGCGCGCTGGCCGGTTTCGCCAGCGCGACCAGCGCAACCATCACGATCAGCGTGCTTCGGGTTCTCATGAAACTCTTTGCGCGGAACGACCTCATGCTCGTCCGGCGAATCAATCGTCGAGTCTATTGAACGCAGGGGGCAGCGTCAACGCCTCGCGCCTTTGTTGGAGAGCTGCGCTATGATAGCGCCTCGTCGATATGCATCCCGTTGGCGTAAAGCGAAAGCTGGCGAATTCGGATCGTCCGTCGCGCCGCAGGCTTCCCGCGCGACCGATCTTGCTCACCCTAGCGCTCAGCATTGCGTCTTTCGCAGCTGCTTCAGGCGCAGCGGCGCAAAAGTCCGCGCAGAATGGCGCGGCCGTAAGCGCACCCGCAAAATCGGACCAGTCAAACGCCGAGCCGCAATCCGCCGTCTCCGAGTTTTCGCGACGCGAGGAGGATTTGCCGAAGGGCCCCACGCCGCGCACCGACAAAGGCCGCCCCGATCTTTCCGGCTACTGGGTTCCTTCGACCAAGGACCGTCCGGTCGGAAACCTCGGCAAGGATTTTCCCGGCTACAAGCTGCCGTTCACCGACGCCGGCCGCGCCGCGCTGAAATACAACGTCGATCACACGATCGATCCCGAAAGCCTGTGCATCGTCGGCGGCATTCCGCGCCACGACGCGAGCGCTCTGCCGTTTCAATTGCTTCAGGGCGCGGACCACATCGTGTTCCTCTATTGGTACACGACCTATCGCTTGATCCCGACGGACGGCCGCAAGCACAGCGATGATCCCGACCCGTCGTTTTTCGGAGAAGAAGTCGGCACGTGGGAGGGTGACACACTCGTCATCGATTCGATCGCATTCAAGGACCAGCGCACCTGGGCCGACGAAAATGCCGACCCACACAGCGAACGGATGCACACGATCGAGCGCTGGACGCGCCCCGATCTCGGGCACCTGCATCTCGAGCTCACGGTGATCGATCCGAAGTTCTACACCGAACCGATTCACTATCAACGCACGTGGCTGCTCGGCGCGCCCGGCCAGCAAGTGCAGGAATATTCGTGTGCGGAAGAAAATGTCGATGCACCGCACTTGCAGCCCGGCCCCGGCCCGATCGGTCCTAACGGCGAGCGCGGCTACGATCAGCTCGCGCCGCTTCCACCTCCGCCCGACAAGAACCATCCCGCCAAGACCTCAATCCCGGAGTAAGCCGAAGCCCATCCTGGCACCGCCCCGCGCGACGGTGGTTTGGTTTCAAGGTGTAAACGGAGCGCCGGGTACTTTAGCCCGGCACAGCCCCGCAGTCCTCGTCTCGAGAAATCGAAGATGCCGAGCTAAAGCTCGGCGCTACATCAACACCCTCGCGCGCCGAGAACCTCTTCGTAGGGGCACGATATATAGTGCCCGGCACGGATGCTTGGCGCGATGCTGCCCATTGCTGTTCCGTGTGCCGCGGGGCGGTCGCACCCCACATGAATCGAGGCAGCGCAGGCGTCGAGAGGTATCGGCAGCTACCAGGCCGGATTTCCGCCCATGTAGATCCAGTCCTTCACCTGCTCGTTGTAGATTTTCCGCTTGCTGAAATACCACTGGCCGTCGACCTTCACCATTTCGTCTTCGTAGTTGCCGAACGAATCGAGCGCGCCCGTGCGCTTCGGGTTGTTGTTGCTGTAATGAAACCAGTAGGCGCGGCCCGTGGCGTGGTCGCCATCGATCTTGATGACGATGTTCGAAATGTTGTGCCGCCCCACGGACGGCCACATCCCGGACGTGTCCTGCGCGGCCGTGTCCGCGGCGCGCTTGGCCATGTCGTTGATCATTTTCTTGATCGCGTCGCGGCCCTTCACTTGCGGGCCGTAATCGAGGACGCCATCCGGCGTGAACGTGGACGCGTACGTGTCCGCGTCCTTGAAATCGAGCGCGAACATGTAGCGCGCCTGCAGGTCCTCGATCGCCGCGCGGTCGTCGGCATAGCTGCTCTTCGTCGATTTCGACGACGTCGCCGCCGCTGTCAGCAGCAGCACCGCAATTGCGCACCCCAAAATTCCCGTCAGCTTCTTCATCTCGCCCCCCTCCTTTTCGAAATTCCCTCCGAGAGTCCCCGGCGGCGCACATCATACAAAATGCTGCGCCCGATGGCGCGTCATTCTGAGCGGAGTGGCCGCACGTGCTTCCTCGTCCAGGTGGGGCCCGAGTGTGCGGCCACGCGGTCGAAGAATCTCGCTTCGGATAAAAATATCGCCCCGACCATCACAAATCCGCCGAGACCTGACAGATAACCGAGGAGGAACTATCGCACTGGTTTATACTGGCCCGAGCGGAGCGGCACCGTGCAGATTCGATACGAAATCACGCCGGCGGACTACCTGGAAATGTTGAAAGCGAGGCGCCGCATCGCGGCCAGACTTCCCTTGCTCCTCCTTGACGGCGTCGGACTTGTATTAGGAATTGTCGCCACTTACTTGCTCGGCCCTATGTGGATTCTCGTGGCAGCGGTGTTCCTGGTAGGGATGGTCACGCAATTGTTCATGCCCCACCTCATTTATTGGAGGGTTTACTCCCGAAATCGGCGGCTATTTGAATCGAGAATCGTGACTTTCACCGATGAAGGAATCGAGTCGGAAAAAGAGTCCGGGAGGACCGAAGTAAGATGGAGTAGTTTCGAGAGATTCAAGGAGACGAAGAATCTTTTTCTAACGTTTCAGACGAAAGACGTCGCTGGGATTGTGCCGAAACGAGCCTTTCCAAATCCCGAGGCTATCGCGGAATTCAGAAAGTTGCTTGCCTCCAAATTGCCCGGAAACTAGCTCCGTGAGGTGCGTCGGAATTCAACTCCGCGAAAAGTCCTCTTCCTGTGCCACAATCGTGGTTCGCGTCATGCGAATTACGAATGCCCGCGGCCCCCGATAGCGATCGCGCCTACAAACTCTCCGTGCTAGACGTCTCGCCGGTCGCGTCCGGCTCGACGAGCACCGAGGCACTGCGCAACACGCTCGATCTCGCGCGCCTGGCCGACCGCCTCGGCTTCACGCGCTACTGGCTGGCCGAGCATCACAATACGCCGCTGATCGCCAGCTCCGCGCCCGAAATCATGATCGGCCACGTGGCGGACGTCACGCAGCACATCCGCGTGGGCTCGGGCGGGATCATGTTGCCGAATCACACGCCGCTCAAGGTCGCTGAGAATTTTCGCGTGCTCGAAGCGCTGCATCCCGGCCGCGTCGATTTGGGCATCGGACGCGCGCCCGGCACCGACCCGCTCACGGCTCTCGCGCTGCGCCGCTCCCGCCAGGCCTTGAGCATCGAAGATTTTCCCGCGCGCCTCGAAGATCTGATTTCGTTTCTCAACGCTGACGGGTTTGATGAGGAGCACCCGTTGCGCGGCATTCGCGCGATGCCCGACGACGTTCCCATGCCCGAAATCTGGCTGCTCGGCTCGAGCGATTTTTCGGCGATTCTCGCGGCGCAGATGGGACTGCGCTTCGCCTTCGCGCACCACATTCAGCCTGAGCCCGCGATCGCCGCGCTGCGGCTCTATCACGAACATTTCCGCCCGTCGCATTACTTGAAGGAGCCGCAGGCGCTGATCGGCGTTTCGGTGGTCTGCGCGGAAACCGACGAGCGGGCAAGGGAACTGGCGTTGCCGCTGCAGCTCGTCCTGCTGCGTTTTCGCACCGGCAAGATGGGCCGCTTCCCCACAATCGAGGAAGCGAAGAATTATCCGTACTCGCCCGAAGAGCGCGCCGTGATCGAGCACAACCGCGCGCGGTCGTTCGTCGGCTCGCCTGCGACGGTGCGCGCGCAGCTCGCCGAACTAGCCGAGGCCGGCGGTGTCCGCGAAATCATGATCACCACGATGGCGCACGAGCACGCCGACCGCCGCCGCTCCTACGAACTCCTCGCCGAAGCTTTCGCGCTCCAGCCCGCCGTCTCGTCGTAGCGCCGGCGTCCTCGCCGGCGGTTTTGCCTTTCGGCCGTAGGGGCACGATATATCGTGCCCGGCAATTATGCTTGGCGCGATGCCGCCCATTCACTTCGCCTGGCGGATCGCCTCGTGTGGAGTGCGGCTTGTCCCGAGCGGGGCCGAGGGGCGGCGTGCACGCGAAGCGTCCGTGCCGCCGCTATCGTTCGCGCTCGTCGCGACCAGGGCTGAAGCCCCAAATTGTTTTTCCGCTTGTTCGTGGGCCTGAAGGCCCACGCTTCCACCCGCGGAATGCTCGCTGAAATCGGGATGGGCTTTGGCCCCGGCGTGTCTCACTGCGCCGAAGACTCCTGTCCTTGACAGCAGCGACCCCGTGAACCAAAATGCGCGCTGCCTCTCGACGCGCGGTTTGCGCGAACTCTCTCGCTCGAGGCTGCAGCGATGGACGGGCCATCCAATCCTCACCATCACGACCACGAACACCAGGCCGTGCCTTCGGATTTCGCGCTGCGCGTGAAGTCGCTCGAATCGCTGCTCGTCGAAAAGGGACTGGTCGATCCCGCGGCGCTCGATGCGCTCATCGATACCTACGAGAACAAAGTTGGCCCGCGCAACGGCGCCCGCATCGTCGCGCGCGCGTGGGCCGATCCCGCGTATCACCAGCGCCTGCTGACCAACCCGGACGCCGCCATCGCCGAACTCGGTTACGGCGGCATGCAGGGCGAGCACATGGTGGTCGTCGAGAACACGCCCAAGGTGCACAACCTCGTCGTTTGCACGCTGTGCTCGTGCTATCCGTGGGCGGTGCTCGGCTTGCCGCCGGTGTGGTACAAGTCCGCGCCCTACCGGTCGCGGGCCGTGATCGATCCGCGCGGCGTGCTGCGCGAGTTCGGGCTCGAGCTGCCGCAGGATGTGGAGGTACGCGTCTGGGACAGCACAGCGGAGATTCGTTACCTCGTGCTTCCGGAGCGGCCCGCCGGCACCGAGCGCCTGAGCGAGGAAGAGCTCGCCACGCTGGTCACGCGCGATGCGATGGTCGGCGTGGCCAAGGTCACTCCCGCGGGGAAGGGAGCCGCCGCATGAACAGCGTGCACGACATGGGCGGCATGCACGGCATGGGCCCGATCGAGTACGAGCGCAACGAGCCTGTGTTCCACGCTCCCTGGGAAGCGCGCACCTTCGGGCTTGTCTCCGCCATGAATTGCTGGGGGAAGTGGACGCTCGACGCCCTGCGCCACCAGATTGAGAAAATTCCCGCGGCCGACTATCTCCGCATGTTGTATTACGAGAAGTGGATCGCGGCGATGGTCGAGCTGGCGGTCAGCTCCGGCCTGGCCACCCGCGCGGAAATGGATAGCGGCATTGCGGCGCCCGGCTCGCCCAAGCTCACGCCTCCCCTCACCGCCGCGATGGTGCCCGGCATGATCTCGCACGGCGCTCCCACGACTCGAAATGTGCCGGCCGCGCCGCGCTTCAAAGCGGGCCAGCGCGTGCGCGCCCGCAACATTAATCCGATCGGCCACACGCGCCTGCCGCGCTACGCGCGCGGCAAGGCTGGCACGATCGAGCGCGATCACGGTGTCCACCTGTTCCCGGATACGAACGCTCACTCTCTCGGCGAAAAGCCGCAGCACGTCTATTCGGTCCGCTTCACCGCGCGCGAGCTGTGGGGCGACGCTGCCTCGCCGCGCGACGCCGTGTATGTCGATTTGTGGGACGACTACCTTGAGCCAGCCTGACCGGGATTCGCAGACCGACCGCTTGGCCGCGCTTCCGAGCCTGCCGCGTGACGCCGGCGGGCCCGTGTTTGCCGAACCGTGGCAGGCGCAGGCCTTCGCGCTCGCAGTCAGGCTTTCGCAAGAGGGATATTTCACTTGGAAGGAATGGGCCGCCGCACTCGCCGACGAAATCAAGAACGCCGCGGATCGCGGCGAACCCGATGACGGCTCGCGCTACTACGAACACTGGCTCGCGGCCCTCGAGCGCCTGGTCACGGCCAAAGGCTTATCCGATCCAGCGTCTCTGCTCCAGCGCAAGGAGGCGTGGGCGGACGCCTACCGGCATACGCCTCACGGCAAGCCCGTCCAGCTCCGCGCCTCCGCGTCTCCGCGTCCGTAGGGGCGTAGCACCGCTACGCCCGGCGCTAATCCTTGGCGTGATGCCGCCCATTCGCCTCGCATCAGCGCCCGCGTTCGTTGGCATTCGTAGGGGCGTAGCACCGCTACGCCCGGCAAACACTCTTGGCGAGATGCAGACCACTCGTCGCCGGCGCATCGCATCCACCTCATCTTAGTGAGTTCGAACTAAGGTAATCTGTGTCACCAGATTACATGTACGGCAGAATGCCGGTTTCACGCTTGACATGTACGGTAAAATGCCGTACAGTCGCCAGGTAGGTGGAGGCTCTATGGCTAGGGCACTGAAAGCGAGGCGTGTCGAACGGGTCGAGATCCGGGCGACGCCAGAACAGAAGCGACATTTGGAACGTGCGGCCGAAATCCGCGGCACCACTCTGACTGGTTTCATTCTAAACGAAGCCCACGAAGCAGCTATGGCTGCCATCAACGAGTTCGAGTTTGTGCAGCTTCGCAACGAGGATCGTCGGGTGTTCGTGGAGGCGTTGTTGAACCCACCAAAGCCCAACGATGCGCTGAGAGCAGCCGCAGCCCGGCATAAACAACTCGGGCTTTAAACGTTGGACCCTAACTTCAGAATTGAGCCGCTCGGTTCTCAACACGACCGGGCGGCTTTTTCGTGCGGCAAAGAATCCTTAGACAAGTACCTTAAAACGCAGGCCGGACAAGCGGTGGCCAAAAATTTGGCGGCTGTGTTCGTCTATACCGACGGCCGGCAAATTGCGGGCTACTACACGCTTTCCTCTTTCGCGGTGAAGCTTGACGAAATCCCCGACGCACTTGCGAGGAAGCTAACAAGAATGCCGGCCGTCCCAGCAACCCTAGTGGGGCGCCTCGGGCGGAATCTGGAGTTCCGCGGTCAAGGCGTCGGCGAAATCCTACTCATTGATGCTCTCAAGCGGGCGTATCACAACAGCAAACATGTTGCATCATGGGCCGTTATTGTCGATGTGAAAGACTCCGACGCCGAACGGTTTTATTCACGGTTTGGATTTATCAAGTTTCCGACGATTGAGAAGCGCATGTTTTTGCCTATGACTTCGATCGCACAGCTTTTTGCTGAAGAAGATGCTCCCGGCCCCAGCATGGTCAAGTCCTCGGATCGTGAACCACCTAGCCAGTCGCCGGAAGATTCAGAGTGACCCTCGAGCCGTTGGTTCGTCCGGTTGCAACCGCGGCCGATCTATGGTACAAACGTATTGCGTTTGTTGCTCTTATGTCGAGATTCGCGATGAAATGAGGCTGCCGGGCAACTGTCCGACAGCCTTTTTTGTTGTGCGCGAGGAAGCGCTCCCAGCGAGCCTGGGAGATCGGGCGTGAGGGTGATAGACAGCTTTCTGGGCGGCTAAGAGCCGCCTTATGAATGAATTAGGAGTAAGTAAAGTGGCTACAGAACAGGGAACTGTGAAGTGGTTTAACGCGGCCAAGGGCTATGGCTTCATCCAGCGCCAGTCCGGCGAGGACGTCTTCGTGCATTTTTCGGCGATTCAGTCCGATGGATACAAGTCGCTCAATGAAGGCCAGGCCGTCGAGTTCGAGGTCAAGCAAGGCCCCAAGGGTCTGCAGGCCGAACGCGTAGTGGCCCTCTAAGCACCCGCCCGAGCGGCACAATTCTAGGGTTCTAACCGGAGGAGGCGAAATGCAGGTCCTGTCCGAGGGGCAGACTGTCCGCCACCATCAATACGGCCTTGGCACGGTCACCGAATCGAACATCGAGCGCACCACCATCGACTTCGACAACCACGGCGTGAAGAAATTCGTCACGTCGATCTGGACTGCCGAAATCGTGGGGGAACCGCCCGAGGGGCGTCCGGCGAAGCGCCGCGGCCGCCGAAAAACCGCGAAGAAGTAACCGCATCAACGAGTGTAGCCCCGCGGCAGGCGCATCATTGCGTCCGCCGCGGGGCTTTTTTTATTTTCCCGCCTCATCTAAATTCGCAAGAAAAATTCGAAGCCTCGGTCAATCAGCTCGGCGAGGATTCCGCATCCGAAATGCCGGCTCGTCAGTTTGAAACGTTCGTGCCCGCCAGCGATCGGATGTAGATGACCATTTGCCAGATTTGGTCCGGTGTGTTCTGGTCGTGGTAGGCGGGCATCTTGCCGCGGTTTGTACCCTTCCCCTGATCGATGATGTAGAACAACTCGCCGTCGGTGAAGCCGGTTTGAACGGAGCGATCGCGCCAATTGTGTAAATTCATGCTCACATCCTTGGCCAGTACGCCCTTGCCGTCGCCATTCTTGCCGTGACAGATCACGCAGCCGGCGCCCTCGTACAGCTCGTTTCCTTCCGCAATCGACTGCGAATTAGCGGGAAGAGGATTCCGCTGACTCGCCGCTTCGGCCGGAATCTTGAAGTCCCGTGGCTGACTGGTGCCGCAACCGACGAAGGCGACGCTGACCATAGCGCAAAAGACAAGCCGCCCGACTACGGATTTTCGTGTTGGTCCGTTTGGCATACGGTCGAGATGAGCTTGAGTCGAATTAGAAATCTGACGCGAAGCAAAGCGCCGTGATGCGGATCACAGTCCGATCTATTCTACAGGTTCACACCGATCCCGCGTTTGCCGGCAGTTGCAAGCGATTGGCCGTTAACCCGCAGCGAACGGAGCTTTCATCGGCTCGCGGAGACGTCACTCGGATTCATCTTCCTCGATTTCCGTGATCAGATAGACTCCCGGCCAATGTACCTTCAAGGCCCGCACGAGCGATTCGGCTTCCTCGCGGTCGCTATGGGTCGCGACCTCCACGGTCTGCCCGTCGCCAAGTTCGCGGAGTATCCTGAACGCCATAGCGCATATTCGGTCCTGCGCGCAAAAATGGCGGTGACTGCGATCACCGCATTATGGCGCATGGATCACTGCCCATGCAGCACGGTTTCGACTAGGCTAAGGAACGCCAATCGGAATCACGATCCGTCGTCGCAGATCACCCGGCCAGATACTCGAGCGAGCGGAAAAAGGAGGCCAGCCATGATCGTACGCGAAATGAGCGACGAAGAGTGCCGGGGCCTGCTGGCGCGGGTCGATTTCGGCAGGCTCGCGACCGTGTACCAAAACCAGCCCTACATCGTTCCGATCTACTTTTCGTACGAGCCCGAACATCTTTACGGCTTCACAACCTTGGGACGCAAGGTGGAATGGATGCGCGCGAACCCGCGAGTCTGCGTGGAGGTGGACGACGTGTTGAGCCATTTTCACTGGTCGAGCGTTCTCGTCTTCGGGCGCTACGAGGAACTCCCCGACACGTCGGCATACCGGGAAGCGCGGCTTCAGGCCCAAATCCGGCTCGAAAAGAGGGTATTGTGGTGGCAAACGGCGTATGCGGCAGGTCAGGCGCGGAGTTCGGTCCAGCCGGCCGACGCGCTTTTCTATCGCATATGCATCGACGAGATGACCGGTCGCAGGGCGACGCCGGATCCCGTCGAGTCGGCAGTTGGACTTTCCAGCGCGGCGCGCCCCGTACGCGAGAAATGAGCGAGACGACGCCCCAGGACCGGGCGAATGCTCTGCCGCCTGCTTCAGGCTCCGATACGAACACGCGATTCGCTTTGCACCGCGTTTGCGAACCCGGTGCGAATCTTTCGGATCGTGCCCGATTAACGCAGCTGCCGCACAAGTTCGGTAAACCGAAAGGGATCTGTCCGGTTAACCACCTAGGAGGACTTAGTGCGTTCCCGTATCGGGGCGGATTATGCCTTGAGAGACGAGCCGTTCGATAACGGATTCTTTCACGGCGCTGCCAAAGAAAATGCAGCCGGGATGAAAATTGTCATAGGCTCCGAACTCGAGACACCCGTTCTTTTCGATTTGGATGTGAATAACCGCTCGGGGAATCGTGCCTCCCAAAGCCGCAATAATTTTCTTGTCCATGGACGGTTCTAGCGGAAGTACGAAGAAGTCTTGCTTGGGCCAAAGTGTGTTTCTCTGCAGAACCGAGGAGGGTTGGTCGGAAATTCCGGCCAAGGTTGAAAGGTGTAGTCGGCGCAGGTCTCCTTCAAAGGAGATATGCGCGTCCCCCGCGAGCTCTTCCATCATAACCGCCGACAACTGAGCCTTATCGCGGACTTCCCACTGTTTGCCCCTGGTTTTCACGCACGAATAGTAGCATCGCTACTCGATCTCGGTCGTAATCTGCTCCACAGGCCGCGCATAAGTCCCGATTAACGCGGTGCATTCGATGGGTCGATGCAACACCATCTAAGAACTGATCTGTTCAAAGGTGGTGGTTATGACTCAAGGAATGCGATCGAGACTTTCTCCCACGCAGAGAACTGATATCTGGAGCCGTTGGAAAGCCGGGC
>DASPVC010000046.1:0-7102 GCA_035622585.1 Candidatus Acidiferrum sp. | reverse complement strand
GATCCTGTCTTCCGCCGCCAAGCTCGGGCTCCTCGGGTGCACTTTCGGTGTGCTCGGCTCGCTGGCGTTGTCGCGCATTATTAAGTCTCTACTCTTCGAGGTCAGTGCGACCGACCCATTCATTTATCTGGCAGCGGTCCTGATCATGATGGGGACGGCAATGTTGGCATCCGCGCTTCCTGCAAGTCGCGTCGCCTCTGTGGACCCAATTGTCTCGCTTCGATCGACGTAACGGTCTAGAGCGAATGCTATTTGTCGGGCTAACCCAGAGGAGGCAACCGTGTAGCGTCTGATGGCACCCGATTACGCGCCTGGTCGGCGAGGGTTTACCGATGCTCTCGTCCACACTACGCCGTTAATCGAGAGTAAAACAACTTGCCCGACTGCGCCGCCCGTCTGGAAAAGAATCAATCTCGCAGCGCGCGCGCCGGATCGGTCCGGCTTGCCCTCCACGCGGGTAATAGACAAGCGAAGAGGGCCGTGGTGGTCATCACTGCCAAGGCGAATCCGAATATTACCGGATCCTGCGGGCTCACTTTATAGAGAAGCTGCCCGAGTAATCTCGTTAAGGCCAGCGCCGCAATGGCCCCGAACACCACGCCCCCAGCCGTCAACCGCAGGCCGCGCGAAAGGACGAGCCGCAGCAGGTTAGCTGCACCCGCGCCAAGGGCCATGCGAAGGCCCAATTCGCGCGTGCTTTGCGCGACTGAGTAAGACATCACACCATAGAGGCCGACCGCAGCGAGCAACAGCGCCAATCCTCCCAAAGTCGAGACCAAGGTGACTGCGACGAGTTGCGGCGAGGCGCCGCGGTTCACTTGCTCCTGAAGCGTCATTGTCCCGTAAAGCGCAAGGTTCGGATCGAGAGCATGGACTTCTCGTAGGACTGCCGCCAAAATGCCTTGGAGCGGCTGCGAGGTGCGGATATTCAGATCCGGCTCCGGGTCGAAATCCTGCCGCAGGGGCACATAGAAAAATGGTTTTGGAGTCTCGGCCATGCTTTCGTATTTTGAATCGGCCACTACACCCACCACTCGGGCCCAACCGCCCTTTACTTGAAGGCGGCGCCCGATCGGATCTTGACCATTCCAATACCGGGCTACCATGGTCCGATTCACGATGGCCACAAGAGGCGCGTTCTCGTCGTCGCTACGTGCGAATTCACGGCCAGAGAAAAGAGGAATCCCCAAAGTTGCGAAGTAATTTGGACCTACCTGGTTGTATTCGAGGACAGGTTGGTCGTTCGGAGAAGGCTGATAGCCGTCCACAGCAACCGGCGTAGAAGAGAAATCGCTGCCATATCCCAAGGGCGTGACCCGGGCGAAAGCAACGGAATCAATGCCGGGCACCGCGCCAAGGCGGTCGATGAGTTCATTCTGAAATGCCTTGGCTCGCGGAACGTCATAGCCAGCCGTCACCAGCGACACTGCGGTGACGACTACGTTGGTCGTGGAAAAGCCTGGGTTGGTGGCGCGAATCCTCTGCAGGCTTTCGAGCAATAGAGCCGCCCCGACCAGCAGAATGAAACTCAAAGAGACCTGAAGAATGACCAATCCCGATCGAACCCAGCCTCGCGAGCGAACCCCAACCACACCGCCGGACTCGGCCTTCAGCGGACCAGCTACATCGAGATTGCGGGTTTGAAAGGCCGGGACCATCCCCACGATGAATGTAACCAGCAAGCAAATGCCGGCGCTCGCAGCCATGACTCGCCAATCGATTTCTCCCGGCAAATACAATTCTCTCCCCTCGGGCAGCAACATCACCAGCAAGTGCCGGCACCAATATGCGGCGAGGAGACCGCCCGCTGCGCCCAGAGCAGAAAGGATGAAGCCTTCCGTGAAAAGTTGTTGCAACAAACGGGCGCGGCTGGCGCCAATGGCAAGACGCACGCTCATTTCATGGCGTCGGACAAACGACCGAACCAGCAGCAGATTGCCGACGTTCGCACAGGCGATGAGCAAGACAAAAGCAACGACGACCAGCATGACTTCGAGTGTCGGCCCCATCATGCGAGCACGGTTGAACGGCGTCAGCCACAACGGCGATATCGAGATGCCGCGCTGGCGGTTGGTGGCCGGATAGTCATTCTGCAGTCGTGCCGCGATGGCGGAGATTTGCTGTTGCGCTTCCGCTCGGGTGACGCCGGGTTTCAGGCGTATATACGATTCGATCCATCGCGCACCGCGGTTTTCGAGAACGTAACCGCTGCCCCGGAATGCTTCTTGCATCGATACCGGAACCCAGAACTGGATCGTCCGGCCAACGAAAGTTCCATAGAATCCCTTCGGCGCCACGCCGACGATGGTATGCAGGACATTGTTCAGGCGCTGCGTCTTGCCGATGATTTCCGGGTCGCCTTTGAAATGATTGCGCCACATTTGGTAACTGATTACGACGACCGGATGCGCGTCGTTGCCCACCTCCTCGATCGGTTCGAAGCCGCGCCCGAGAATGGGATGAACGCCGAGAGCGTCGAAATAGTTGGCTGAAACGATGCTGCCGATCGTGATTTCGGCGTGGTCTCCAATATTCAGCGTGCTGCTGCTGATGCTGGTGACGAAAGAGTCGTCGCAAAGAGTGCAACTCCGGCGTAAATCGAGAAAATCCGGCCATGAGAGCAGGTCAATTCTCATGCCTGGAACGGTTCCGGCAACTGCGAACAGCCGCTCCTGATGCGCGACGAGTGGATAAGGCCGGAACAGAATTCCCTCCACCCAACTGAACACCGCAGCATTCGCGCCTATGCCCAATGTCAGGCACAGAACTGCCAGCACAGCAAACCCTGGGTTGCGCAGCATTTGCCGAAAGCCGTAATGCAAGTCCTGAGCAAAGTCAGCCAACACGTTTCCCCCTCGAGCATCGCGGCACTGCTGTTCGATCTGTGTCATCCCACCCATCGTGTGCACGGCAGAGCGACACGCCTCTTCCGCAGACATGCCTTTCGCAATGTTTTCCGTGGTTTGTTGCTCGAGATGCGCACGAAGTTCCTCTTTCATTTCTTCGTCAACCCGATTGGGGAGGAAAAAGGCGCGCAAACGCAATGGTAGGGAATAGAACAGTTGTTCGATGTCCATATTCAGGCCTCTTTGAGCTGTACGATGCCGGAGATGGCCGCCGAGACACGGTTCCAGTTGGCGGTTTCTCTTTCCAGTTGCTTCCGTCCCAACTGCGTGAGCGAATAGAATTTGGCGCGACGATTGTTTTCACTCGGCTTCCACTGGGCACGAATCCATCCGCTATGTTCGAGCTTCTGGAGTGCGGGGTAAAGCGAACCGTCGCTGACGCCCAGCACGTCGCTGGAAATCTGCTTCAGACGCTGGCTGATGGCCCATCCGTTCAAGGGCTGCAAGGCCAGTATTTTCAGGATCAGCATGTCCAGGGTTCCCTGGACGAGGTCGGCGGGCTTGCTCACAAAGGATCTCCTCTCGGTTACCGAGTTAGACTACTGCGGCTCCCCTCGGTTAGCAAGAGATCACCCAAGAAGTCAGGATTATTTTCTGTATGGTCGCTAGCCGGAACCTGGCCGGCTGATGGCACCCGATTACCCGCGCCTTGTCGAGCAAGTGATGGCCTATCGGCCCGCAACTGCTGCGGCCGCTTGGGCCTCGTCCGGCTCGATACCGATCCGGTCGTTGACGGCGGAGCGCAACCTCTGCTTGCATCCCAGGTAACGCTCTGTGGTCTGGATCGAGACGTGCCCGAGCAGAAACTGGATTTGATCCAATTCTCCGCCGGCTAAACGACAGAGCCTCGCACAAGTGCGGCGGAGGTCGTGAGGAGCGAGCTTCTCGATTCCTGCCCGTGAGGCCGCCTCCCGCACTATCTCCCATAACACTTTCGCGGTCATTCCGCTGCCCCAGATCTGGCCTTGCTTTCTGATCGAACGAAACAGAGCTCCTTCGTTGATCCCGCTAGCGTCCTTCCATTCGTCAATGGCTGCCTTGACCCACAACGGAATGGGAACGGTACGAACATGCCCGGCCGTGCCGGTCAGATCAGCGATGACCCAATGGTCTTCCCGCAGCTGGATGGACTCAGCACTCAGCGCCAGTAATTCCCCTCGGCGCAGTCCACAGCCGATCAGCATCGCCAGCATGGCGTAGTTCCTCTTGCCCCGTAGCGACTCCCGTTTCATGCTGGCTAACAATCGCTTGCCTTGCTCAGCTGTCAGCCAGTTCCCTACACGCACTCCGATGCGGCGCACTCCCTTGACGCGGTGAATTCCGGCGGCCAGTTCCGGGCTGAGCAAACCGGAATCGGCTGCCTCAAAAGCAACCCGCCGGACCGCGGCCAGGTGTAGGTTGATGGTCGTTGGCGCATACTGTTTCTGCTCGAGATGGATCCGGTAGCGCAGAACCACGGTGCGATTGAGCGCTAGACGTGGCTCGGAGCAGTACCAGGCCACGAAGTCGGTTATGGCACGATCATAGGTACGTTGGCCGCTCTTCGAGGTAAGGCTGTTCAAGACAGCGGCCTTGGACTGTTCGAGGTCGGGAAGCGCTAGAACGCGCTTTGGCGGTCGTTTCTTCTTACGAGCTTTCTGCATGGACGATGGCCTCCTTTACCGTCGTCCATGAGAATGCCCGATACTCTCCACTACGCCGTTTGAACGAAGCCGCTTTGCGGCGGACGCATTCGCGTGCGTGGTGTCGGCAGCAGTGGTGTGCGGATAAGGTAGGGTGGGGTCATAAGGAGATGACCTATGACCCACCTTCGCAAAATTATGCTCGAGGAACTCGAGCGTCGTAATTACGCCCAGAGTACAACACGTAGTTACATCCACACAATCGAAGATTTCGCGCGCTACTTCAAGCGCCCTCCTGACCAGCTCGGTCCGGAGCACATCCGTGAGTACCAGGCATATCTTTTCCGCCAGCAGAAGCTCACCGCAGGCACCGTCACGCAACGGCTGGCCGCGCTGCGTTTCTTTTTCATTCAGACCATGAAGAAAGCATGGAGCGTGGCCGAGACACCCTATCCGAAGAAGACGCGACGCCTGCCCAGCATCTTGAGCCCAGAAGAAGTTGCCCGCCTCATCGATTCGGCCCGATCTCGGTTTCATCGCATGATTTTGATGACGCTTTATGGCACGGGGGCACGGCGCGCCGAGTTGACTCACTTGCAGATCCCCGATATCGACAGTCGGCGCATGGTCATCCACATCCGCGGCGGGAAAGGCCGTCAGGACCGAGATGTCATGCTCAGCCCCACACTGCTGGAAGCCTTACGCGAGTACTGGCGCGGACTGAAGCACAAACCCACATGCTGGTTATTCCCCGGTGGGCGTTGGCACACTGCCCTTCATCCCATCACCCCTAAGGTAGTATGGCTAGCCTGCCAAAAGGCTGCCCAGTGCGCCGGCCTACAAAATCGGGTCCATCCGCACACACTCCGGCACTGTTTCGCTACCCACTTGCTTGAAAACGGCGCTGACCTGCGCACCATCCAGCTGCTCCTCGGACATCACGACCTGAAAGAGACCGCCCTCTACCTGCATCTTTCGCAACGTCATCTCCACGCCACTGCGAGTCCTTTGGATTCGCTCCAACTAAAAGGCAGGTCACAACCGGAGGAATAGATGAGTCGGCCGGCCTTGGAGCTGGCCGATCTCGTCCGCAGCGCAGGAGTTGCTTTCATCGGGCGCAGTCGCCAGTGGATCCGCTGGACGCATATCAAAGTCTTGCTGGCCATTGCCCGCTGCCGCACCGCCGCACTCGGCGGCCATATCGATGCCTGCACCCGCTGCGGACATCGCGTCATCTCCTATAACAGCTGCCGTAATCGGCACTGCCCAAAGTGTCAAGCCAACGCTCGTGACCGTTGGCTCCAAGCGCGTCGCCAGGAACTTCTCCCCACGCGCTACCTCCATGTTGTCTTCACCCTACCCCATGAACTGGCGCCGCTCGCCCTACAGAACAAAAAGATCCTCTACCACCTCTTGCTACAGACCAGTGCCGAAACCCTGCTCGAAGTGGCCCGTAATCCCGAGCACCTCGGCGCCGAAATCGGCTTCTTCAGCGTGCTGCACACCTGGAATCAGAAGCTCGAAATTCATCCCCATGTCCACTGTGTCGTCCCGGCCGGTGGACTCTCCCGCGACCACACCCACTGGATTCCATCCCATCCTCGCTTCTTTCTCCCCCTCCCCGTGCTCCGCCGTGTGTTCCGCGGCAAGTTCGTCGACGGTCTCAAGTCGGCCTTTCAACGTGGCCAGCTTCACCTCTCCGGAGATCTGGACCGCCTTACCCACCCCAAGATCTTCGCTGCCTGGTTACGGTCACGGTTCCGAAAAAACTGGGTTGTCTACTCTAAACCACCCTTCGGCGGCCCCGAGTACGTGCTCCACTACCTGGGCCGCTACACCCATCGCGTAGCTATCTCCAACCACCGACTGGTCACCTTCGCCGATGGCCAAGTCACCTTTCGTTGGCGCGATTCTGCTCACAACAATGAACAGAAACTGATGACCCTATCGCTCGATGAGTTCCTGCGCCGCTTCCTCCTGCACCTGCTTCCCAAAGGCTTCGTCCGCATCCGCCACTTTGGCTTCCTCGCTAACCGCCGGCGCGCCACTCTCCTGCCACTTTGCTTGCAACTACTCGGCGCCCTACCACCGCCGCAGGCCGAACCGGAAGCCTCCCCCATTCAGCAAGCCAGCCTTGGGCTCTGCCCTCAATGCGGTGGCCCAATGGTTCTCATCGAGAGACTTACTGCCACCCAGTTGCAGCTCCGTTCACCACCTTCTCTCGCCAGAGCCGCCGCATGAAACTACAATCCCAACCTCTCTTACTCGTGGCCTCCCGCCAGCTGCAGGCGTCGTGCGTCCTTCTTCTACCTCAGATCCCCTCTCCGCTTCCAACCTCGACTCAAACTCTTGCTTCCACCTCACACAAACTTCCACCAACCTATCCTGCCTTCGATTTGTCCACCCAGTCTTCCTGTTCAGCAAGCCTTCTCCATAACGCCACGCCCATTGAATCGGCATAACTGCCTTTCCACCGGCGGCTTCCTTCAAACGGCTGTATCGAATCCGCCCCCTTCGCAGCCTCAGACAGTCGACGTTCCTTGTGGGGGGCGAATCCGATACAGCACTAACGTT
>DASPVC010000045.1:0-4343 GCA_035622585.1 Candidatus Acidiferrum sp. | reverse complement strand
CAAATGCGCACGGAGGCATCTAGTCGGGATCGATCTGCCGCCGGTCCCGAGGGCGCGTAAATCATCGAGCAAGGGAACCTCCTAAGCGTTCTCCCGACAAACAACAGAATCGTGCTCCAATAGCATTATCATCGTGATAATAATGAAGTTGTGTAATGTTCTGTCTCGCATCAAAATAGCACCAGGTGCGTGTTTTTTTGCATTGGATACTAAATTCTGAATAGTCACAAGGCAAGACACATGATTGACTTCGGTTTGGGAAAGTTGCTGCTCTGGAGCGCCGCAACAGCGTTCGCAGGCATATTCATGGCGCAGGCTGCGGGAGCCCATCCAGCGGCCTTTACACTCAACGATGTGATGCAGGCGCCATTTTCGTCGGACCTGCTGGCCGCGCCAACGGGCGCAGCCGTGGCGTGGGTATTGAACGCAAAGGGCTGCAGTAATATCTGGGTGGCAGACCCCTCCCATGGCGCGATGGCGCGTCAGATCACACCGTACACTGAGGACGACGGTTTCGCTATCGGCGAACTCGCCTGGTCGCCGGATAGGAAGTCGATCGCCTTCACACGGGGCCAGAGTCTTGAGGACGAGACTCCGGCCAACGTTAATAACTCCCCGGAAGGCGTAATGCCCAGGGAAGTATGGGTGGTTGCCACGGTCGGCGGCGCGCCGCATAAGGTCGGCGCGGGAGACTCCCCTAGCTTCTCGCCCGATGGCAGCCGGTTGCTGTTTGTCGACAAGAAAAGAATTCTGACGGTGGCCGCGAGCGGCGATGGCGACGCGCAGCCATTGCTCATCGATCAGGGAACAGTGGACTCCCTGACCTGGGCGCCGGACGGCAAGCGCCTGGCGTTCGTGAGCCATCGAGGCAATCACTCGCTGATCGGTGTCTACGATTTCGTTGACCAAACCATCGTCTGGTTGAGTCCGAGTCTCGACTACGACAGCTCGCCCGCGTTCTCACCGGACGGCGCACGGATCGCCTTCGTTCGTGTGCCGGCCCAGAAAACTCCCCGCGCATTCCTCTCTCAACGCAGCGGACGGCCGTGGTCGATCTGGACGGCGGACGTGAAAACCGGCCGGGGGCGACGTGTCTGGATTGCCGACGCAGGACCTGGAAGTGTATTCCGTCCGATGCGCTCGGCGACGAACGACGTTCCCGACGTTCCCTCTGCGACGAACCTGTTCTGGACCAACCATGATGATCTCGTGTTCCCCTGGGAGAAAAGCGGCTGGCTGCATCTATATGCCGTCCCCGTGCAGGGCGGGACGGCCCGCGCACTCACAGTGGGAGAGTTCGAGGTCACACACGTCGTCTTCAGCCAGGACCGCAAACGCCTGGTCTATTCGTCCAATCAGGATGACACCGACAGGTTGCATATCTGGACGGTCGACGCCGAGCATGGTTCGGCGGTGCGCACCGCCCAGAGCCACGCCATCGAAGACTATCCGCAGATTGGCACCGACGGCGCTCTTTTCGCATTGCAGAGCGACGGCAACCAGCCGCTGCACCCGGTCGTGTTGAGTGCGGCTGGACAATGGCAGCGGCTCGCTCCGGAAGCCATCCCGTCCTCCTTCCCGAGTTCCAAACTCGTCATGCCCCAAGCGGTGACCTTCACGGCGAAGGATGGCCAGGAAACGCACGCGCAACTGTTCCTACCACGCGAAATCGCCTCCAAGCCGCACCCGGCGATTCTGTTCTTCCACGGCGGCCCTCAAAGACAGATGCTGCTGGGGTTCAATACCCACCGTACGTATAGCTGGATATACGCATTCAATCAGTACCTCGTCGCCGAGGGCTACATTGTGCTGTCAGTCAACTTTCGCGGCGGTACCGGCTATGGCCTTGACTACAGAGAGGCCGACAACTTCGGACCCGGCGGCAGCAGCGAGCTCAATGACCTGTTGGGCGCCATCACCTATCTGCGAGGCCGACAGGACGTCGATTCCCATAGATTAGGCATTTGGGGGGGAGCTATGGGGGACTCATGACGGCCCTCGGGCTCGCGCGCGCCTCAGATTCGCTCGCGGCCGGTGTCGATTATGCGGGCATATATAACTGGTCGACGTTTATGTCCTCGGTGGGCGACCCAATCGACGGAGGCGATGCGAACCGCCGGGCGGTGGAATCCTCCCCCGTCGCAACCATCGACCAGTGGCACTCACCCGTGCTGCTTGTGCAGGCGGACGACGATGGCATTGTACCCTCCCAGCAGGCTGCCGAACTCATCGAAGACTTGCGGTCGCACAACATCGACCATGACGTAATCATGATTCCGAACGAGATTCATGACCTCGCACGCTACTCCTCGTGGATGATGTTGTTCAATGCGGCGGACGTGTACTTCGATCGGCATCTCGCCAAGCGGAGCGCGTCCACTCCGTAAGCAGGCCCATTACTGCGGTTTTGATCGACGGTGTGGTGCCTTCGCTTAGGCTTTGAAAAACCAGGTATGGCGCGTTTGGAAGGGCATGGGCAGAATTGCCTGCCTAAACTTCGAACCAGAAGGCGGAGGCGAATCTCTCCGCTGCACCACGGAATCTAACCGGAACTTAATTTATAGCCGGTCGCCGAATTCCTTCGGGTTTCGGCCGCGGCCTTCAATCGGCAAGAGGGAGAGGCGCTCTTCCTTAGTTAGCCGATTCCGACGACACGATTTGCTCGCTGTTTTCATACTGGCCATGTCATCCACTGCCGCAGCGGATGAATTCCTGCCTATATCACGAAGAAGGAAGATGCCGGGGATATTTTCAAGCGGCCTACCGTAGAACCTGACGGCAAGGGCACCGCTCAGGACGTGGTCGCGTTCACATCCAGCCACGGGGAGTTCAGAACGGCGATGTACAGGGCGTAGCGAATCGCCTGGCTCGATCCTCCCGGCGGTCAAGGACCGAAGACAAAATGTCCTCAAGACCGCTCAGCTGCAACAACCAATGTGGGGACTACTTGGGCGGTCGGGCCGCCCGCCGATTCGCGCGCACACCGGTTCGGTGTCTCGTCACGGGCTTCGGGGTGTCGACTGCCTCAAGCAATTGCCGAAACCCTTGTTCCAACAGTTCGACGGCCTTCCCCAAGGCACCGAGTTGCCCAGCCCGGACTAGCGCGACCGACGGGTGCAGCTCAAACGATGGGGGGCGCAATACTTTCACGGTGCCGATAGAGTGACTCCTGGCAATAAAGCGAGCAGGCAGGAGCCCGACGCCATACCCGGACTGAACGAACGCCAGCTGCAAATGCATGTTGTGGATTTCAGCCGCAATCATTGGGGTGAAGCCGTCACGCTCCATCCGATCGAGGAGTCTTGCCCGAAGCGGGCACCCGGGCGGATTGAGCACCCAGGGTGCGCTGCCCAAACTTTTCCAATCACCGTCAAAATTGCCTGCGGCGCCCTGAACGATCTCCATGCGGTCGCGAGCGATGATCTTCGTCAGAAGAGGCGGAGGTGCCGTTTTACCTTCGGGCAAAAGCACGGCGGCAACGTCGAGCTCACCCGCGAGCAGCCGGTTGAATAATTCACTGGTAAGTTCGCTCACCAGCCGCACTCGGACCTTGGGGTACTTTTCAGTGAGCGCCAGAATAGGGTCGATAAGCGTCCTCTCGGCCAGGGGATGAGCGAGCCCGATGCGCAAGAGGCCGTGAGGCTCAGCGTGGCTCGAGGTAAGAGATTTCAGCGTCTCCGTCCGTTGCAGCAGATCTCGTGCTTGTTCGAGGACTCTGGAGCCAAGCGAGTTCAGCCGCGGAGGCTTTACCGAGCGGTCGAGCAACTCGGCACCCAATGCAGCTTCCAGCCTTTGCACTTGCCGGGTAATAGCAGAGGGAGTCCGGAATAGACGATCGGCTGCACCGGCGATGGAGCCGGCGTGGGCGAACTCAACGAGGGCACGTAGATCTTCGAGCAAGGGGATCTCCTAACGCGTGATTGCGGACGAATCGCAGAATCGTGCTCCAATGGTACTATAATCGTGAGAATAATGAATTCGTAGAATTACCGTCGCGCATCGTACTATCACAAAATTCATGTTGTTGCGGGAAAAGGAGAGTGACATGCGCATTGGTTCGGCTTCGCGTTCTTTGCTGATGTTGATCGCTGGCGGCACAGCCTCCCTGATACTGGCTGCGGGACCTGCGTGCGCTGCCCCGTGCGCGCGGACCGATCTGGTGGAGTTCGAGAAGATGACCTGGGTGGAAGTGAAGTGCGAGATCGCGGCGGGCAAGACGACGGCGCTCATCTACACCGGCGGTGTCGAGGAACGAGGCCCCCAGAATGCGAACGGCGGCCATAACCTCATAGCGCATGCGACGGTCGAGGCGATCGCGAGAAAACTTGGCAATGCTATCTTCC
>DASPVC010000044.1:0-4488 GCA_035622585.1 Candidatus Acidiferrum sp. | reverse complement strand
TGCCGTAGACACGCCCAATTTCATGCAGCGTCTGCCCGGCTTTCCAACGGCTCCAGATATCAGTTCTCTGCGTGGGAGAAAGTCTCGATCGCATTCCTTGAGTCATAACCACCACCTTTGAACAGATCAGTTCTTAGATGGTGTTGCATCGACCCATCGAATGCACCGTGTTAATCAGGACTTAGCGTCACCGGTCGACGATTCGTCGGGCATCCTTGATGGCGAAGGCTCTTCAGCTAACATCGGCGATTTTCTCTTCCACACTAGAAAGAGCGAAAACGCGAACGTCAAGACCGGAGCCGCGAGGGCACCCACCATGCTCATGGGTGCTCCCTGTTCGATGTCGTAGGAGTCAACGACACCGTCGGTCTCGTTCCGCATTATCAGAAGAAGGATTGGTTTCGGCAGTTTCTGGAACCACGCAATGTAGGAGACTTGCGTCGTTCTCGAGCTGTGTGACGCATGGTACCGAATCGTCTCGGAGACTCCAATATGATAGCCGATCTGCGAGGCCCTCTTTAGGGGTCCGGCTTGCGCGATAATTTGTTGAGCCAAGGAGTCCAACTGCGGAGGCAGCTTTTCGCGCATCTCCAGGGCTCTAACGATTTGCTGAATGTCACGAGGTGGAAAAAACAACGAATACACAACCGGCAAGAATGTGGCCAACAGCCATAGGCTTGAGAGAACAAAGAACCCAATCAAGAAGATGCGCAGACGGGGCTTGAAGAGCATCGGTTCTCACCGCCTTTGGCGTACGGCAGGCAGCACGTAACTTACTATGAATCTGGGATAGGCAAGTAGACTTTTGAGGACTTCGAGGAGGATGCCGCCTGCGAATATCGAAGGCTGTTCAGGTGCGTTGGAGTCAAGTCCTGATAAGTCGGATTACCGGACAAGTGAAGTAATACTTCACCTTTGGGGTGACCTAAGCGAGGCTTAGTGCGCGCGCCCGGGGTGCCGCCTTCGCCACTCAGCGCGGGCCTCGCCGAGCTGAACCGAAAAGGCAGACATGCTCGGGTTGCCGTTCGCGCCGTAGGTCAGCGGGTAGACCAGTCGCCGCATCTCGCGCCCAAAACGCGACCAGTTCGTCGTCGGTCATCCTGCGCAGCCGCACACGCAGAGCGTCGCGGTGAACCGTAACGTCGAGTCCGCGGCAACCGTGCTGCGCTACTTTTTCTTGTTCCATAGCTCAAGAAACGCTTCTGTGGTCGCCGGTGCGAAGCCCGCATAATGATTGTTGGCGTAACCCCGTTAATCGGGACCTATGTGCGGCCCATGCGGCAGATTCCGACCAAGATCGCGCAGTGATGCTACTCTTCATGCGTGGAAACCAGGGGCAATCAGTGGGAGACCCGCGACAAGGCTCAGTTGTTGGCGGCCATGATGGAGAAGGTCGCGAAAGACGCACATATCTCTGTTTAAGGAGACCTGCGCCGATTACAAGGAGGAATGCCGAGTGCCGTAATGAATTCCTCGAGTGTTTTAACCGAGAGTACAGAGTGATCGTTTTAGACCGGCGACCGCCTGCTTGTAAAGCTACTCTAGACGCCCTAACTAGTTGGTTCGTCTCGCCGTTACCTATGTGGCGGTAGTCGCTTTTGACGGTGTTCGGCAGGTTTTGTTCCTCGATTATTCCCGAGTTCTGTTTGTAATTGCTAGTGGCCCGGCGGACTCGTGCGCTGAGGCAGTTCTAAAAAAACAACAACCCAACAAAGTCGAAAGCGACCGTGACGTGGCAGAGGCGAAGACTGGGATGAATGCGGGCAGTTTTGTATCATTAGGAATTCGGGCTGGGATAAAATCCCGGAAGTCGAGGTCATCCCCAATCCCTTTCAAACACTCCCGCGCGCGCCGTCTTTCTTTCGTAGCCAGCGTTGAAGTAACGGAACTGGATTCAGAAAAGCCTCTTTCGGCTCATACCAAGAACCTCAGCCTGCTGGGGTGCTTTGTGGAGACGCCGACCCCGCTCCTTGAGGGCACGAAGGTCAGACTTAGGATCTCGCATCGTGGTGCGAACTTCGTCGCGATTGGCAGAGTGGCATTCTCGCGGCCTAACTCGGGGATGGGAATCGCTTTCCTCACGATAGAGCCGAAGAGCCAGGTAGTACTCGACTTGTGGCTCGATAGCGGGGAAAAATAAGCTCTCTTAGTCGGAGCTGCAAGCGCGCGCATGAGATAGGCTTGAAACGGCTATGATCTTGACGTGTCCGCCCGATAAATCCTTTAGCCGATCCCGAAACAAAGGGGTTGCGTCAATTGTTGGACGCGCCGCCGGAGCGATGCAGCCGCAACCCCTTTGAAATGTCGCATTCGCCACCCTGGTGAACGACTCCGCACTGTAATGGCTTTTTTGCGAGAGATCTGCGACATGCGCGCCGGTCTTAGCGCGCTAGGCTAGCCAATGGCGGTGCCTGCGTGTTGACGCGAAGCCGGTTTTGACCGATGCCGGGTTTCATCTCACGGCGGGAGCGACCTCGATGGCGGGTGGCTTGGCTGGAGACGTTCGGGGAGGGACAGCCATGCGAACTGGTTCTCGAACGCCCATTGCGAAGTAGTAGTTGTGAAGTCGTTCGATCAAGCTATCGCTCACTTCCTGTCCTCTGGCGATCAGGAGAACTCCCTTTGTAGAGCGGACGTCCTGGGCGAATCGCATCCCAGGGGTAATCTCGCGCACGCGCAGATCGCAGTACCTCACTTCCTTGTCTTCGCCCCCGTGCGAATCCATGAACGCCTTCAGGATGGCGGGGTCGTACCAGCCTTCGCGGCTGGCCAGCACACTCAGGGAATCCCTCGCTTCGTGATTGGAACTCAGGTAGTCGAAATCCAGCACGATTTTCAGGGCGCGAGCGCCCCAGGGTAGCGCATCACCCGTGATTCCGTCTCCGCACTTCTCGTCTCCCGTGTAGTGTCTAGCATGCAGGTTCAGAATCTCGCGCACGGGTTCGAGGCGCGGAATGTTGGCCAAGAGCTGTTCGGTCACTCGCGACGCCCGCTCTACCATCTGTACTTCTTCTTTGCTGAGGAGCTCTCCCTTGTACAGTTTCTCTTGCAATTTCGGAGGCAGGGCTACGCATCCAATTTGCGACAGCATGCACGCGACTTCCACAGCCCATTGGTCGGGGATTTTGAGGTCGGCCATCAGTTCTGAGACCATCCGGCGAACTCGGGTAGCGCGACCGAAGGCCTCCGGATTGGACAGCGCCAGAACGTCGGTAAGGGCCTTGATGCTTCCGTGAAGAGTTTGCCCCAGCAGCACTCTTTCGGCCGTTACCAGCCGGTACTGCTCGACGCAACCGGATAGGCTCTTAACCAGAACGTCGGTGGGACACGGCTTCGTGAGGAAGCGAAAGATATTGCCTTCATTGACGGCGGCAATTGCTCCATCGAGGCCAGCTTGGCCGGTCAGAAGTACTCTCACGGAGTCCGGTGCGATCTGTCGGGCTGCCGCCAGAAACTCCGCGCCCGACATGTGGGGCATGCGGAAGTCTGAGACGATCACCGCGAAGGGATCTGCGGTTCTGAGTATCGCAAGGCCGGCTTGCCCCCCCAGCGCCGTCTCAACAGAAAAGGAGTTACGCAGGCTCCTGGTCAGTCCGTCCAGAACGTTTTGCTCGTCATCCACACAGAGGATGCGAGGGAGACTCTCCGCTGTCATTGCGCGACCTCCTGAAGTTCCTTGGCAAGCAGTGCGGCAGCGTCGTGCCATTCGCGTAGCCTGTCGCCGCCGCCGGCCGATTCGACGATGGCCGGATCCATCTGAAAGTGTGACAGGCCGGCCTCTCCTGCCGCTGCATGCTCATGAGCCAACAGATTCGCGACATAAACGGCTTGCACGGGAGTCCACTTGCCGGACCCGACCCGCTCTGGATGATGGTGATGCGCTACAGCTTCAACGACCGGGTACGGAAGGCCCCAAAGACTCAGTAAATAGGCACCCACTTCAGCGTGAGAGACGCCCATCACTTCCTCTTCGACGGAAAAGAGCGGGCGGCCCTCACGGCCGGCGACCGAGATGGCGCGGGCAAAATTCTCAGCAGCCCGGTCGGCAAGAACAAGCTTTCCCGCGTCGTGGAGAAGACCCGCCGCAATGAGGTGGGCCGAGGAGCCGCCCGCGTCGGCGATGCGTGCGGCAATCGATGCCGTCAAAGTGGAGTGTCGCTGGAAGTGGTCTATGCTGAAGCCCTCAACGCGCCTTTTGACATCGAACGCGCGGCCAATCTCAACCGAGAGGACCAGATCGTGAAGTGTTTTCACCCCCAGATACATCACCGCTGTCTTGATGTCGGCGACCGTGCGTACCGTTCCGAAGAAAGCGGAGTTGACGAGTTGCAAGAGCTTTGCCGTGATCGCTACATCCTTCTCGACAATTTTCACGATCCGATCGATCGGTGCCTCGGAATCTGAGAGAGCAAGTCGCAGCTCGGTGTAAATTCGAGGAGCAGACGGCAATTCTCCCAATGCGCCCACGATCTTGGCCAGGGATTCGCT
>DASPVC010000043.1:0-30450 GCA_035622585.1 Candidatus Acidiferrum sp. | reverse complement strand
TTTGGCAATTGAACGCACTCTCGCGATCATCAAGCCCGACGCAGTCAAGCGCGGCCTCACGGCAGATATTCTCAGCCGAATTCACGCGGCAAAGTTTCAGATCGTAGCCATTAAATCTCTTCGGCTGACGAAGACCGAAGCGGAAGGTTTTTATGCGGTGCATCGCGAGCGGCCGTTCTTCGGCGAGCTGACGGATTTCATGAGTTCCGGAAAGGCTGTCGTCATGGTCCTCGAGGCTGAAGGTGCCATTTCGAAATGGCGAGACACGATGGGAGCTACCGACCCTGCAAAAGCTGCGCCGGGCACGATTCGCAAGGAGCTCGGTACGAGCATCCAATACAACTGTACGCACGGCTCCGACGCCCCCGCCACGGCGGCGTTCGAAATCGGCTATTTCTTCGCCGGCTCGGAGCTAGTCTAGGGCGAACGAGGGGCGGGTTGCCGCGGGGCGTCGTCGCCGCGGCAGGTCGTTGCCAGAACCGGGCTACAATGGGAACTATCGCTGCGTCATGGACCCGTTGCGCGAAATCGGCAGACTGCTGCTCGTGGTCGGCATCGTTCTGGTCGTTGCCGGTCTGCTGCTGAGTTTCGGCGCAAGACTGCCCTTCCGGCTCGGACGACTCCCCGGTGATATCGCCTACCAAGGGCGGCACGGCAGCTTCTACTTCCCGATCGTCACGTGCATCGTGCTGAGCATCGTCCTTACGCTGATTCTTTGGGTCGTGAATCTCTTCCGCCGCTAGGACCATGAGCCAGAAATCACTTTTCGATCTCGCGCCGCAGCGCCACATCTGGAAGGTCAGCGAACTGACCGAGCAGATCAGCGCGCTCCTCGAAGGCGCTTTCCGCGACGTGTGGATCGAGGGCGAAGTCTCGAACTACCACGCGGCTCAATCGGGCCACCTCTATTTCACGCTTAAAGACGCGCGGGCGCAGATCCGCTGCGTTTGCTTCCGAGACCAGGTGCGCGGGCTGAAATTCCGGCCGGAAGACGGCCTGCACATCACGATCCGAGGCTCGCTCGGCGTGTACGAGCCGCGCGGCGAGTATCAGGTGTATGTCAGCTACATCGAGCCGGTCGGCCTGGGAGCGCTGCAGCTCGCCTTCGAACAGCTGAAAAAGAAACTCGAGGTCGAAGGGCTGTTCGACGAGGAGCGTAAGAAGCCGCTGCCGATTTTGCCGCGATGCATCGGCATCATCACCTCGCCCACGGGCGCAGCGATTCGAGATATTCTGCGCGTTCTCAAACGGCGCTTCGCAAACCTCCGCGTGCAGCTCTATCCCGTGAAGGTGCAAGGCGAAGGAGCGGCCGCTGAAGTGGCTGCAGCACTCAATTACTTCAATCGCGCGCAGGTGGCCGACGTGCTGATTGTCGCGCGAGGCGGCGGATCACTCGAAGATCTATGGGCGTTCAACGAGGAGATTGTGGCCCGAGCGATTGCCGCGTCGGATATTCCGGTCATCACGGGCATCGGCCACGAAACCGATTTCACGATCGCCGACTTCGTCGCTGACTTGCGCGCGCCGACGCCCTCGGCAGCAGCAGAGATCGTAGTGCGGTCGCGCCAGGAGTTCGAGAGCCATATCCAGGCCGCTTTCCGGGACCTCGTGAAGGAGATGCGCTACCTGCTTTCTGAGCGGCGGCATCGCATGCGCGATTTGCAAGCGCACCGAGGATTTCGGCAGGTCGAGCTGCTCATGCGGCGGCGCCGTCAGCAGTTGGACGAGCTTTCATCAACGCTCGGTTTTGCACTGCGCGCGCAACTGGCTCTCGCGAAGCAACGGTTGGCGAAGGGCAGCGCGCAGATTCTCTCGTTCGATTTGCGCGCTCGTGCGAACGTACTGCGCCGCAGGATCGAGCAGCAGAGGGATGCGTTGCGTGCCGGGCTGGAGCGCTTGGTGACGCGAAAGCAGCGGCGGTTTGCGGCGGCTAGCGTGCATTTTGCACAATCGGATTTGCGGGCGCGCGTTGGCAGGCTGCGCCATTCGGTTGACGAATGCTCGGCCGATCTGCGCACGCGAATCGATCGTGCGCTGGTCGCCAAGCGTCGCCGTCTCGAAGCCGCTGCGCTGCAACTCGAGGAGCGCAGCCCGTTCCAGTTGCTCGAGCGGGGCTACGCCATCGCCTACGATTCTTTGGGGAAAGTTTTGCGCTCGCCTGACCAAGTCGCGGTTGGTGACGACATTGCGGTGCGTCTAGCCCACGGCCAGCTCGATGCCACGGTCCGCCGCAAGCGCGAAATCTGACTCCACCTTTCTACTTATTCCTCATCTTCGCCGCCTCCTGCGACCTTGAGCACGGCTAGGAACGCCTCCTGCGGGATGTCGACCCGGCCGACGCGCTTCATCCGCTTCTTGCCTTCCTTCTGCTTTTCGAGGAGCTTGCGTTTGCGCGTGATGTCTCCACCGTAGCACTTGGCGAGCACGTTTTTTCGGATCGCGCTGATCGTTTCGCGAGCGATGATCCGCCCGCCAATGGCGGCTTGAATCGGCACCTCGAACATCTGACGTGGGATGAGCTTTCGCAGGCGCGTCGCGAGCTCGCGGCCGCGTTCGTAGGCTTGTTCGCGATGGCAGATAATCGTCAAGGCGTCCACCGGCTCACCGCCCACGAGCACGTCGAGCTTCACAAGATCAGATTCGCGGTAGCCAGAGAGATGGTAGTCGAGCGACGCGTAGCCGCGGGAAACGCTCTTGAGCCGGTCGTAGAAATCGAGGACGATCTCGTTCAATGGCAGCTCGTACGTCAGCATGATCCGCGTCGGCGAAAGATATTCGAATTTCTTCTGCACGCCGCGTTTTTCCTCGCAGAGCTGCAGCACGCCGCCGACCGATTCCTCCGACGTGATGATCATGGCCGTGAGAATCGGCTCTTCGATGGTGCGAATCGAGGAGGGCGGCGGAAATTTCGTGGGGTTGTCGACCTCAAGCACGTCGTTGCTCGTGGTCGTGATGCGGTATTGTACGCTCGGGGCGGTCGTGATCAGGTCGAGGTTGAATTCGCGTTCGAGCCGCTCCTGCACGATTTCCATGTGCAGCGTTCCGAGAAAACCGCAGCGGAATCCGAATCCGAGCGCCGCCGAATTCTCCGGCTCGTAAAAGAAAGCGGCATCGTTGAGCTGTAGCTTGCCGAGAGCGTCGCGCAGGACTTCGTAGTCGGTTGCGTTGACAGGGAAAAGGCCCGCAAAAACCATCGGCTTGATGGCTTCAAATCCCGGCAGAGGGGGTGCGGGCCGCTCGGCTTCAATCACGGTATCGCCCATACGCGCGTCAGCGACTCGCTTGATATTGGCCACAACGAACCCGACGTCTCCCGCCGAAAGCTCATCGAGCGCGACCGGTTTTGGAGTCAAAGCGCCGAGAGTTTCGACTTCATAGACGTCATTGCTAGAGCACAACCGAACCTTCATGCGCGGAGTAATGCGGCCCTGCATCACGCGGACGAGCACGACGGCTCCGCGATAAATGTCGAACCAGGAGTCGAAAATCAACGCCTGCAGCGGCGCGTCCGCCGTGCCCTTCGGGGGCGGTACTCGCTTGACGATCGCTTCGAGCACTTCCTCGACGCCGAGCCCGCTCTTGGCGCTGATCGCAAGCGCATCGTGGGCCGGAATGGCGAGCACGTTTTCGATCTGCTCCTTGACGTATTCGGGCTGCGCGGCGGGCAAGTCGATCTTGTTGATCACCGGAATGATCTCGAGGTTATGCCGCGAAGCGAGAAAGGCGTTGGCGACGGTTTGTGCCTCGACACCCTGGCTTGCATCCACCACCAGCAGAGCACCTTCGCAAGCGGAAAGGGCGCGAGAGACCTCGTACGAAAAATCGACGTGCCCCGGCGTGTCGATCAGATTGAGGCGATATTCGCGGCCGTCGCGAGCCGTGTAGTGCAGGCGGATGCTCTTGGCCTTGATCGTGATGCCGCGCTCGCGCTCCAGGTCCATCGAATCGAGCACCTGCGCGGTCATTTCGCGCTGGCTGAGTGCGCCAGTCAATTCGAGCAGGCGATCGGCCAGCGTGGATTTTCCGTGGTCGATGTGCGCGATGATGCAGAAATTCCGGATGAACTGGGGATCCATGTATTCTCGTGCGGACCGCGGTCCGGCAGGGATGGTGCGCTCAGCGCGCAGCCGCCGCGTCCCTTAAATTATCGAGTGTGCCACAGTTTGCCACGCTCGGCCAGCGAGTCACCGGGGCGCAATCAGCGATCTGGACCGAACGATCGAGTGGATGCAGCCAAAATCATTTCCGAAAGCAACTCACCCAAGCTGTGGCGCTCGAATTCAGAGCCAGGACCCCGCGTCGCCCGGTCCATCCACCCGAGGCTCATCAGCAAGACCATCTCGGACCAAGAATCCGCTGCACGCTGGGCAAATCCAACGTCCCGCAGCACCTCTGCGATCAGATTTGCTCTCTTCTTCTCGATCGCGGACACTCTTGCCGCGACCTTTTCGTCTCCGCGCGCCCAGGCCCGGATGGCGATCTCAGTACGGCTGCGGGTGTGGTCGGTCGATCTCTCAATCAGCTTAGCCCAACGAGTTGCCGTGCTCGCAGCGCTACGCTTCTCGTTCAGCCAGATCAGTTCCGACTCTTCCCACAGAGCGAGCATCTTGTCCATGAGGTCGGCGCGATCTCGGAAATGCCAGTAGAAACTGCCCTTGCTGACCCCCAAATCCCGAGCCAGAACCTCGACCCTTACTTCCTCAATTCCATGGCTTGCCAGGCGTACGAGTGCCGCTTGAATCCAATCCCGCGGCTGGAGTGAACCCACGCGAACTGGAGCGGGAGAGGCCATACGGTAGCGTATGTATCCCTCAGAGTAGCGAAGACGGCTCCCGGCGTCAAGCCGACTGACCGCTCGTCTTGGCGAGCTCAAGCGCGGTGGACGATATGTCTGCGTCTTCCCCGAATCCGGTAAGCCAATGGACTCCCGTTTCCTTCCGAAACCACGTGATCTGTCGCTTGGCGAACTGACGGGTGGCCTGCTGAATCGTAGATATAGCGCCGGCCGGATCGCGCCCGCCTTCGATTTGTTCGCGCAGCTCGGAGTAGCCGATGAACTGGAAAGGTTTGGCGCCGGCTGGGACGCCTTTTCGGATAAGGCCGCGGACTTCCCCAGCCCAGCCTGCGGCCATCATGGCTTCGACGCGCGCGTTGATTCGTGAGTAGAGTTGGTCGCGCGGCGGGAGCAAGCCGATTTTTAGAACGTCATAGCCTTGAAGAGGGCTTCGCCCACTGCGGTGAATTTCTCTGATCGGCTTGCCGGCAAGCACCCGCATTTCGATCGCGCGGATGACCTTCTGCGTGTCCCGAACGGCAATTCGGCGTGCTGCTTCCGAGTCGAGACGAGCCAAAAGCCGGTGCAAGCTTGTTGCGCCCAGCCGCTTCACCCGCTCGCGCAACCGCTGGCGCAGCTCTTCCGATCGTGTCGGCGCGTCCGCAAGCCCCTCCAGCAGCGCTCGCAAATAGAGGCCCGTTCCCGCAGTAATGATCGGCAGTTTCGCTCGGCGGCGTAGATCCGCAAGCACATTCAGCGCGCACTGCCTGTATTGCCCGGCCGTGAAGACCTCTTCAGGTTCGACGATATCGACCAAGTGGTGCGGAACTCCTCGTTGTTCAGCGGGTGGCACTTTGCCTGTGCCGATATCGAAGTGACGGTAGACTTGCGTCGAATCACAAACCAGAATTTCGCCGTCGAGCCGTTCAGCAAGCCTGATGCCGAGTTCCGACTTGCCCGAAGCGGTCGGCCCGAGAATCACGACGAGCCGCGCCAGATCGTTCATCCGGAGAATGTCCAGTATCGCAGCAGGAGAACCAACAACACGAGCCCTGCCAACAGAAGAGCTCCCACGATTTGCGTGCGGTTCAGCTTCAACGCAGGTTAACTTGGTCCGGCGGAATATTGTAAATGAAGACGATCCGCAACTTCAGATATGGACCGTGGAACTGCGAGGGCAACGGTTCGAACGGATTGGACGCATGAATAGCGGACATCGCGGCGTTGTCGAGAGGCTCCCTGCCCGACGTCCTTTCCAATTGAGGGTCAGGCGGCGGTACGCTTCCATCCGGATTGATTTGAAACGTGGTGAAGACAACCCCCTTATCCCACTGGGCTGACTCAGGCATCACGGCAATCCAATTCCGTTTCAATGTGGCGAGGAGCCGAGTGATGTAGGCCGAGAAATCGACGCCCTGCGTGTCGGAAAGAATTTGATATCCCTCACCGACACCGGGGCCTCCAGCTCGGGGTACGCCCGGTCCGCCGCTGTAGATTCCCCCTTGCCTTCGTCCCTGACTGATTGCGTCACTAATCTGATCTTGGATCAACTTGCCGGGAGACGACTGCGGCAATTGCAGATTGAGATGATTGGGATTCGCAGGCGTCGCTGGCGCAACAGGTTCCAGGTGAGAAGGCGCGGGCGCGACAGGCTGCGTCGGGGCCGTCGGCGCGGACGTAATCGGAATCTGCGGCTTTGGCGCTTCGGGCAGATCGGACGGTGGTCGCTCGGGCGCAGGAGTCGGCGCAGGAATCTCCGGCTTCAACTCCGGCACGACTCTCTTGAGGATCTCGCGATTCATGTTGAGCTTTGGCGTCGGAGCAGGCGGCACGGGCTTTTCCGGGGGCAAATACACGAAATTCAGTTCCTTCTGCGCCAGAGCGATATCTTCCTGCGTCGGTGCATGAGGAGGAAAAATCTTCGGCCAGAGCAGCATGAAAGCGATGAGTGCCACGTGGGCGATCACGGAAAGGACCCGCGTCAGCGCGTCCCATTTCGGATCTATTTTCTTCTCGGGCTGAATCAACAGGTTGGCGTCGCCGGTGATGAAGAGGTCCGGCTCGATCACTTCACGCAGGTCGGCCGTCAGCTCAGGCGCGTGCTGGAACTCCTTGATCGCTTCTGGTGCGATAGGTTCCACATACGCGGGTACGACCACGCGTTCATCGAGCACGGCCACCGGAACGTGCTCGGTGATCGGCCGAAATCGCTCGATTGGCGTCGCCGGCATTCCACGCGGAACGAGCGTGCGATTCACTAGGGCGCCCAGCGGCAAGTGAGACGGAATCGACGTCTGGCCGTTGAGAGGGGGCAGATTCGCGTCCGGCAGGCCCGAGGGCACGACGGTGCGCTCGTCCATGTACGTCTCGAGACGGCGCGGCGGCGCTTTCGCCTCGCCGTTCTTCACGGGGCGCACATCGACCGGAACTAAGGTGCGTGGAATCATCGAACTTCCTGCGGAGAGAACGCTCCTAATTGGACGCGCCGCGCATGCTCGAGGATGCCCGCCATCACCCGGTCCGCGAGTTCGAGGGCCCGCCGGCCGGCGGCGCCATCCACCACAGGCCGGTTGCGCGTGCGGACCGATTCCGCGAAAGCCCGCAGCTCCGCACGCAGCGGTTCTTCGGTTACAGTCGGCAACTTCTCAAATCCGATCTCCGGCTGTGCACCACCCGGTTTTACGCGAATCCGCAGCGCGTCCCGCCGCGAGAAATCGAGCGAAATGTACTCGTGCTCTTGGAAGAAGCGCATCTTTCGCACGCGCTCGGTCGAGACGCGGCTGGCCGTGACGTTGGCCACCGTGCCGGTCGCGAATTCCACGCGCGCGTGTGCGATGTCCACTTTGTCTGTCACCACCGGAATGCCGACCGCTTTCAAATCCACCACCGGCGCGTCCACGAGCGCAAGCAAGATGTCCAAATCGTGGATCATCAGGTCGTACACCACATCCACGTCGAGGCTGCGCGGAGTAAAGACCCCGAGTCGGTGAACCTCAAAAAACATCGGCAGGGAAACAATTTCTTGTGCAGCCGCGACCGCAGGATTGAATCGCTCGACGTGACCAACCTGCAGAATGCGCCCGGCACGCTCAGCGGCCGCGATCAATTGGTCCGCCTCCGCCAGCGAAGCAGCCATCGGTTTTTCGACGAGGACATCTATGCCCGCTTCGAGCAACCGGCAGCCGAGGCGCGCATGTTCCCTTGTCGGCACCGCCAGGCTGACGGCGTCGATACGATCCCGCGTGAGAGCTTCGAGACTGGGGAGCACCTGCGTGCTGAATTCCGCGGCAATTTGCCGTGCGCGTTCGGCGTTCGTGTCGAGAATGCCGGCGAGCTCGATGCCATCGAGTTCACGCCAGACGCGCGCGTGGTTCCGGCCAAACTCTCCCACGCCGACAACAGCCACGCGAATCGGTTTCTCGCTCATGAATTTTGCCGGGGCTCTGGCGCAAACGCTTCAATGGCAATGTCCGCCTCGTCCGCCGCGCGAATCAGGGCGTCGCGTTCGAAGAGCAGCGTGCGCCAGGCATCGATCGCCAGAGCCGTGGCATTCGAGCGGCGCATCACTTCGATCGTTTTCGTTCCCACCACGGGCACGTCGAATCGCATATCCTGCCGGGGCTTGCTGACCTTCACCACCACGATCCGTTGCCCGCCCGTAATTCGGGCAGCTCGTTCAATCGTTTCGTCGGTGCCTTCCATCGCTTCGACGGCCACGCAGGCGCGGTCGCGCACCACGACGGTTTGTCCCAGATCGAGCCCCGCGATTTGCCGCGCGATCGCGCGCCCATAGTTGATATCGGCCGTTTCCGTCTGGTCCGGCGAACGGCGCGTCAGCACGCCCTCTGAAGGGAGAAGCGGCCCGAGAAATCTCGTCGAATCGACGAGCTCGATGCCCTCGTCGTGCAGAACTCGCGCGATTGCGCCGATCAGCGAGTCCGTGTTCTTCGCCGGTAGAGAAAACAGCAATTTCGCGAGGCGCCAGTCCGGGCGAATCGAGCTGAAAATCTTGTTGTGTTTCACCTGCCCTGCCATCACGGCATGCTTCACGCCCTCTTGGTGGAGAAGTTCGATTCCGCGGCTCAGTTCTCCGAGGCTGATCCAGTGCAGCCGCTTGGACTCACGTTCCAGCGCAGGCGAAGCTTCCTCCCGGATGGCGATCACCGCCATCTCGATGCCGCGGCTGCGCGCGCCTTCCAGCACGAGAAAGGGAAAGTCGCCGTTCCCGGCAATGAGTCCCCAGTTCCCGGATAATTCTTGAGCGGTTGAAGCCATGCTCGTCCTACTTGGTCAAGCCCCGCTCGGTGGTCGATTCAATGAACCGGATAAGAGATTGGACGTCTTCCGACTCAGCGAGGGTTTCGCGCATTTTGTCGACTGCCTGCGAAGTGTTCAACTTCGAGCGCAGCAGATACCGGTAGGCCTGTTCGATCACGCGGATGCGTTCGGGCGAAAAGCCGTGGCGTTCCAGTCCGACCTTGTTGATTCCGAAACAACGCGTTTCGCGATCTCCCACGATGAGCGAAAAAGGCGCCACGTCCTGCGTGATGATCGTGCCCGCGCCGATATAACAATGGCGCCCGATGCGCACGAACTGATGAAAAAGGCAGAACGAGCTGATTCCCGCGTAGTCCTCCACCACGATGTGTCCCGCCAGTTGCGCCCCATTCGTAAGAATCACGTGATCGCCGATACAGCAGTCGTGGCCGATGTGGGCGTACGCCATGATGAGATTGTGATTGCCGAGTCTCGTGACTCCGCCGCCCTTGATCGTGCCGCGATGTACGGTACAGAATTCGCGGAATTCATTTTCGTCGCCGGCCTCGAGCCGCACCCGCTGTCCCGTGTACGTAAGGTCCTGCGGATCACCTCCGACGATCGAGAACGAGAAAAAGCGATTCTTGCGCCCGAATTTGGAAGGACCCTGGATAACCGCGTGAGGATCAACAACGCAACCATCGCCGAGCTCGACGTCATCTCCGACCACCGCGAATGCGCCGACTTGTACGCAATTCCCCAGTTTCGCGGAAGGTGAAACGAAGGCTCGCGGATCGATCTGCGTCATCGGGCCTTCTCGACGGGTTCGGCGGAAGGCGCTTGCGCGGAATCCATGTCGACCATTTTGCACATCATGGTTGCTTCCGCGGCCAGTTCGCCGTTCACGGACGCGCGTCCCTGAAGTTTGCAGAATGTTCCGCGGCATGAATCAACGATCAGCTCGAGCCGCAACTGGTCACCCGGCACCACGGGCCGGCGGAACCGTGCATTGTCAATGGCCACGAAATAAATCAGCTTGTTATCCCGGTCCGGCACCTCATTGAGCAGCAGTACGCCTCCGGTCTGCGCCATCGATTCGATGATCAGGACGCCGGGCATGACCGGCTTGCCGGGAAAATGCCCCTGGAAATAGCTTTCGTTTGCGGTGACGTTCTTGATTCCGACGATCCGCTTCTTTGGTTCCATTTCCTCAATGGCATCCACCAGCAGAAACGGATACCGGTGCGGCAGAATCCTCTGTATCCCGTTGACGTCGAGGAGCATCGTTGACCTCGGTATAGCCACTTATTTTGGTGCTGGTAATTCAAACAATTCTATACGAATCCATGGCATGTGGGAATCGGCGCGGCAGGGTTGTCGCTCTTGCGTGCCGCTGTTACGATACCGCGCGATGAACGAAATCGGTCCGGTGATGCACGGTTTACAGCGCGAGTTGCGGCGTTGCCAGGCGCAGATGGTGCGCCTGCTTGGGCGATTCGTTCGATGCGAATCACCGACCGGTAACAAGGCCTCGGTCGATCGAATGGGCCACATCGTGGCGGGCGAATGGCGCCGTCGGGGAGCGAGAGTCAGTATCCTCCGGCAGGAGAAACGCGGCAACCACGTCCGGACGGAAGTTTGGCTCGGAACTGGCTCTCCCGTGGGCCAGATTCTTATCCTTGGTCATATCGACACGGTGTATCCCCTCGGCACGCTCGCCAGGATGCCCTTCCGTGTCTCCGGCGGTCGCGCCTGGGGACCCGGGACGTTCGACATGAAAGCGGGCCTCGTCTTGGCCCTCGGTGCGGTCGATGCTTTGAGGTCCGCCGGTCTGCGGCCACGCAAGAGGTTTGTTTTTCTATGGAACTCCGACGAGGAAATCGACAGCGGCACCTCTCGCCACTTGATCGAGCGCGAAGCGCGGCGGAGCGACGCAGTCCTGGTTCTCGAGCCAGCCTACGGTCCTGATGGGAGGCTGAAGACGGCGCGCAAGGGCGTCGGCACGATCACGATTGAGGTCACCGGCCGCGCTGCCCACGCAGGACTCGATCCCGAAGCGGGCGTCAATGCCGTTCACGAGCTGGCTCTGCAAACCGCCAGGCTCATGAAGATGAATGACCCGCGTCGCGGAATCACCGTGCAGACAACGGTGGTTGAGGGCGGCACCGTGCCGAACGTCGTGCCCGATCATGCACGTGCGCGTGTGGACGTCCGAATTGCGAAGTTGGCCGACGCATCGCGGCTCGAACGAAAACTCCACAGCCTGCGCCCAATTCTGAACGGCGCGCGAATCAGGGTGCGCGGCGGGATCGATCGTCCTCCGCTCGAACGCACCCCCGCTGGGCGCAGCCTTTTCCTTCGCGCCCAGTCTCTCATGCGCGAGATCGGCCTGCCGCTCGAAGAGTGTTTCGCGGGCGGCGGCTCGGACGGGAATTTCACTGCTGCGCTGGGCATTCCCACGCTCGATGGACTGGGCGCGGTCGGCGATGGCGCGCACAGCCCGCGCGAGCATGTTCTTGTTCGCTCATTGCCCGAACGTGCCGCGCTGCTGGCTGGATTGCTTGCGACCCTCTAACGCAGGTAGTCGCGCTTGAGATACGCGACGGTCTGCTGATTCAGCTCGTCGTAGCTCAGATGCAGCGTTTCTTTCAGCGCATCCTCGACGGACGCGGAAGTAGCAATGCGATCGAGCAGTCTGCTGATGTCGCTCACACCGCCGGCATCGATGATCGATTCCACCACTGCCAGCGACCACGCGTACGCAAACGCCGCCGAATTTCCCGAAAGTCCCATCCACGATCCTCCCATCGCGGCCAATTGAGGCGCCATTCCTTGTCCAGCGGCATCGAGCAGCACCCCAGCGTCGGAGCTGCTCCGGCGCCCTTCCATCCATTGCGCGACGCCTTCTTGCAGCCACGTGGGTGCTCGATTGTGCGACTTCTGGCCGACGAAGCTGTGCGTCAGCTCGTGCTTCAACACGCGGGCTAGTTCCGGCGTCACACGCGTCAAGCCTTGGACGGGAATACGCAGCCGCCCATCATTGAGCGCCCCAACCCATCCGGGTGCTCTTGTGATATCGCCGAATGCCTGTTCGGTGTAGAGGATGACGGCAATGCGTTCCGGAGGCGTGTAGTCGAGCTGGGAATCGAGATCGTCGAAATCCTCTTCGAGCGCGCGCAGAATTCCTCGGGCGAGATCCGGCGCAGCACCGCCGTAGTATTTCAGATCAAAGTGAGAGGTTTCGCCTTCGCGGTAGCTGTCCTCTTCCGATTTATCCCGCTCGGCTTTGGCCAGCGCCTGCTCGACTTCCGGGTCGGGTCGCAGTCCCTCCGCTCTGTGCCACTCTGCGATGGCTTGATCCATCTTGTTGGCGCCGTAGTATGCCCAGCCCGTCAGCTTCGCGACGTCCGCGGAATCGGGCGCGGCGCGGCGCGCCCGCTCAAGCGGATCGAGCGCAGCGGTGAACTGACTCTGCCGCAAGTAAAGGACGGCCAGGTTCAGCAGCAGCCCAACGTTCTGCGGAGCGAATACGAGCGCCTGGCGGTATTGCTGAATGGCCGCGTCCGTGTCGCCCTTACCCAGCAGAAACTGAGCTGCGGCATGGTGCGCCGCAGCGACTTTGGCGATGTCGGTTGCGGAGCCCGATCTCGCATCGGTATCAAGCTGCGCGAGATAAGCAAAATCAACCGCGTCCCCGTGGACGGCCCGAGCCGCCACGTCCTCGTAGCCTCGAACTGGCTCGACTTGCGGTGCCGAGACCGGCGGTTCGGAAGCCGCGCTCGACGCTGGGGAATATACGAAATCGTCGTGCTCGATCCTCGCGACGATCGACTTTGGAATGGATAGCTGCCCGGCAGGAGTTTGATAGGTCACACGCGCGCCGTCGTCGCTGACGTTCTCAGCGACGATCCGGCGGCCGTTCTTCAACACGATTGTGTCCGCAGCCGCCGACGACACGGCGACCGCAAGACACATCACGCATGGCGCTGCGAGACGCACATCCAAATTTTATCAACCGGCTTGGCGCACCCGCCGCATGTTGCGGGGGGTAATGTCGAAAGGCGCATCGTCAATTCGAAAGCGCGGATAGGCGTGCCGTTGAATTCGGTCCGAGCCAAAAGCGAGACATTAAGATGTCTTTATGTGGCTTCAAAAAATTTCGATTTCGACTTGCGTATAGACTCTTCCAGTCTTATGCTATCCCGTCTTAGACAGAGCCGGTGCGCTCAGCCGTTGTTTTGTATCGAGCCTGCCGGAGCAATAATCGGCGCGAAACGCAATCTTAATTTTGGAAGTGCTGGTCTCATAATCCGCGCTGGGTGATCCCGGGGGAAGGCTTTCGACCCCGTTTTAACAACGCAGAAACATTAAACTGGAGCAGGGGACACTGAGTGGGTTCCGAAGGCTCTCATAAGCCTGAGCCAATCCTTGGCCCGGGCCATACGTTTGAGACTGTAACCGACAAAATCAGTTCCATCGTGCTGACGCGCGGCACGACACCGGGCTGGGTGTTCGGTTTCTTGATCGCGTTTTCCCTCCTGATGCTTTTGAACTTGGTGATGACCCTGCTCTTCATCAAGGGCGTCGGCATCTGGGGCATCCGCATTCCCACGGCCTGGGGCTTCGCGATTGTCAACTTCGTTTGGTGGATCGGTATCGGTCACGCCGGCACGCTGATTTCCGCCATCCTTCTGCTGCTGCACCAAAAGTGGCGCACCTCGATTAACCGGTTTGCTGAGGCGATGACGATTTTTGCCGTCATGTGCGCGGGCATGTTCCCGCTGCTGCACATGGGCCGACCCTGGCTCTTTTTCTACCTGATGCCGTACCCGAACCCGATGTGGCTGTGGCCTCAGTTCCGCAGTCCGCTGGTTTGGGACGTCTTCGCCGTGTCGACTTATTTCACAGTTTCATTGCTCTTCTGGTTTGTTGGATTGATCCCAGACCTGGCTACGCTGCGCGATCGCGCCAAGCACAAAGCCGCCAAGATCATTTACGGGATGCTTTCGATGGGATGGCGCGGCTCTGCCGTTCACTGGTCGCGGTACGAGATGGCTTCACTCTTGCTCGCAGGCTTGGCAACGCCGCTGGTGCTTTCGGTCCACACGGTTGTGAGCTTCGACTTCACGATCGGCCTGATTCCCGGCTGGCATAGCACGATCTTCCCGCCTTATTTCGTGGCTGGCGCGATCTATTCCGGCTTCGCGATGGTGCTGACGCTCGCGATTCCGATTCGCAAGGTTTATCACCTCGAAGACATGGTCACGGACCGCCATCTCGACATCATGGCCAAGGTGATGCTGGCCACAGGCATCATCGTCGCCTACGGCTATGTCTCGGAAACCTTCATGGCGTTTTACGGCGGCAATGAGTACGAGCGCTTCCAGATGATGACGCGGCTGGCCGGCCCGTATGCGCCGCTGTACTGGATGCTGATTGTCTGCAACATCTTGCTTCCGCAGACGCTGTGGTCTCGCCGCGCGCGGCGCAATGTTCCTTGGTTGTTCTTCATTTCTTTGGTCGTCAACATGGGCATGTGGCTCGAGCGATTTGTGATTGTCGTCGTCAGCCTCCATCGCGATTTCATTCCGTCGTCTTGGGCGATGTACTACCCGACGAAGTGGGACTGGGCCACGTACCTCGGTACCTTTGGATTGTTCTTTACCTTGTTCTACCTCTTCGTGCGTTTCCTGCCGATGATTTCGATCGTCGAAGTGCGGTCGTTGGTCCACGAAACGAGCGAAGAGCATGGAGACTAGCAGCTAGAGGAAGCGGCGCGACGAATCGATGGCACAGATTTTTCATCGAAGCACGAACCTGATCTCGCGGGTCAGCATTTTCGGAGGCGTGATCTTCGTTGCTTTGCTGGGAGGAGCGCTGTACGCGATTGCGCTCTCGCCCTGGTACACCGGGCAGCACATGAAGCTGCAGCAGCCGGTGCCTTTCAGCCACCGGCACCATGCGGGCGAGCTCGGCATCGATTGCCGCTACTGCCACACGAGCGTCGAGAAATCCTCGTTTGCGGGCGTGCCGCCCACGCAAACGTGCATGACGTGCCATTCGCAGATCTGGACGAATGCGTCGATGCTCGAGCCGGTCCGCGCCAGCTATCGCGACGATACGTCGCTCGAATGGCAGCGCGTGAACGCCGTGCCTGATTTCGTCTATTTCGACCACAGTATCCACGTGGCGAAAGGCATTGGCTGCACTAGTTGCCACGGCCAGATCGCCGAGATGCCTTTGACCGAGCGCGCCGGCACGCTCTACATGTCCTGGTGTCTCGATTGCCATCGCGAGCCGGAGAAGAACATCCGGCCGAAATCGGAGGTTTTTAATCCGTTCTACGAGCAACCGCACAGGACCCATCCGGTCCGCTTTGAAGGCGTCGATTACACCGATCAGCTCGCGCTCGGGCGGCGATTGGTGAAGGAATACAACGTTCTGCCGCTGAAGGCACTGCAATCCTGTTCCACGTGTCACCGGTGAAGACGAAGCGATGAGCGAAGACGAAGCGCTGAAGATGAACGAAGACGGGACGCTCAAGAACTCCATCGATCTGGCTACTGCGCGCGCCAAGCTCGCGAGCCCGGATGCTCCGCGTTTCTGGCAGAGCCTCGAGGAGCTGTCGAACACGAAATCGTTCCGCGGTTTCCTGGAGAATGAGTTCCCAGCGAACTCTGAGCTCGATAGGAAGACTTTCAGCATCGAGCGCCGCGACGTGCTCAAGCTGATGGCTGCGTCGACCGCCTTGGCCGGACTGAGTGCGTGCACGAAGCTTCCGCCCGAAAAGATCGTTCCGTACGCGCATCCGCCCGAGGAAATCATTCCGGGCCGGCCGCTTTTCTACGCCACGTCGTTCTCGCAGCACGGCGTGTCGTCCGGCGTGCTGGTCGAAAGCCACATGGGCCGGCCCACCAAGATCGAAGGCAATCCGGACCATCCCGGCAGCCGGGGCGGCAGCGACGTCTTCACGCAGGCATCGATCCTTACGCTCTACGATCCCGATCGTTCGCAGACGGTGCTCAACGAAGGTCGTGTCGGCTCCTGGAGCGATTTCGCTGCGGAAATGGGTAATCGCCGCACGCAGCTTCTGCCGACCAAGGGAGCGGGGCTGCGCATCCTTACCAAGACGGTCGTGTCTCCGACATTGGGAGCGCAGATCCGCAATCTGCTGGCGCAGTTCCCGCAGGCCAAATGGCATCAGTGGGAGCCGTGCAGCGGCGATTCAGTGCGCGAGGGAGCGCGACTGGCGTTCGGCCGTCCGGTCAACACGGTCTATCACTTCGATCAGGCGGACGTTGTGGTCTCGCTCGATGCCGATTTTCTGACGGCGGGAGCGGGCCACGTCCGATACGCTCGCGATTTCGCTTCCCGCCGCGACCTGGAGGCGGGCGCCGCCTCGAAATTGAATCGGCTCTACGTCGCCGAAAGCATGGCGACGAGCACGGGCGCTTCTGCCGATCATCGCCTTCCTTTGCGCTCCTCTGACATCGACGATCTCGCGCGGCAGTTGGCCGCGGCGGTTGGCGTCGCTGTTCCTCCGAGTGCGAACGCGAGCTCGAAGATTCCCACGGGCTGGGTCAGCGCTGTTGCCCGCGACCTTGCCGCTCACAAGGGGTCAAGCATCGTCATTGCCGGTGAGCAGCAGCCGCCTTTTATCCATGCTCTCGCGCACGCAATCAACGCCGCCCTCGGCAATGCGGGAAAAACCGTCACCTACACGGAGTCGCTCGAAGCGAATCCCGTCAATCAATTTGACTCACTGCGCGATCTGGTGGCCGATCTCAAATCCGGGCAGGTCGATATTCTGCTGGTTCTCGGCGCGAATCCGGTTTACGACGCGCCCGCGGATCTGAATTTCGAGTCCATGCTGCGCGACGCGCTCGCCTCCGGCCATCTGAAGCTCTCGGTTCACTCCGGGTTGTATAACGATGAGACTGCCGAGCTGGCGCACTGGCACGTTCCGGCCGCGCACTATCTCGAATCCTGGAGCGATGGCCGCGCTTTCGATGGCACCGTCGGCATCGTCCAGCCGCTGATCGCGCCGCTCTACGATAACCATACCGAGCACGAGATCGTCGCCCTGTTCACGGGCGACGGCGGAAAACCCGGCCATGATCTGGTTCGCGACTATTGGCAGAGCCAGCGGCCCGAGAAAGACAAGGCCTTCGAGAATTTCTGGGAGATCTCGCTCCACGATGGTGTGATGGCCGGAACCGCGCTTCCGCTGATTTCGGTGCCGGTCCGCGCCGATTTTGCGAGCCAGGGCGCTGCGCAAACAGCGGGTGATCCGAGCGCGATTGAGATTGTGTTCCGTCCCGACCCGGCCATTGGCGATGGCGAGATGGCCAATAACGGATGGCTCCAGGAGTTGCCCAAGCCGATCACGCGCATCACGTGGGACAACGCTGCGATGATCAGCCCGGTCACGGCGCAGCAAAAGAACCTCACCTCGGGAGATTACGTGACGTTGCGGCTTGCTGGTCGCCAAGTCGAGGCAGGGGTCTTCATCGTTCCGGGCCACGCGGAGAATTCCATCACCCTGCATTTGGGCTACGGCCGCCGACGCGCGGGAGGCGTGGGCACCGGCATCGGCTTCAACGCCTACCCATTGCGCACCTCCTCGGCGCCGTGGATTGCGCGCGGCCTGCAAATCGAGTCGACTGGAAAGAAGTACACGTTTGCGTCGATCCAGCAGCAGTACACGATTGATGTCGAGGGTCATCCTGCCGACGAAGAGAGCAGGGCGGCTTTCAATCCGCATCGCGACCTCGTGCGCATCACCACGCTCGAAGAATTTCGCAAGGACCCGAATTTCGCGCGCAATCCCGAGCTCGAAAAGGACATCACGATTTACCCCAAGCACGAATACAACGGCTACGCATGGGGGATGTCCATCGACCTCAACCGCTGCATCGGTTGCAACGCGTGCGTGATTGCCTGCCAGTCGGAGAACAACATCGCCGTCGTCGGCAAGGATCAGGTGGCGCGCGGACGCGCGATGCACTGGATCCGCATCGACACGTATTTCCGCGGCGGTCTCGAAAATCCCGAGATGTACTACGAGCCGATGCCCTGTCAGCAGTGCGAAAACGCGCCCTGCGAATACGTCTGCCCGGTCGGCGCCACCACGCACAGCTCCGAGGGCCTGAACGACATGGTTTACAACCGCTGCGTCGGCACGCGCTATTGTTCCAACAACTGCCCGTACAAGGTTCGCCGGTTCAATTTCTTCCTCTATTCCGATTTCGACACGCCGAGCCTGTATGGTTTGCGCAATCCCAACGTCACTGTTCGCAGCCGCGGCGTTATGGAAAAGTGCACCTACTGCGTGCAGCGCATCAACGCGGCCAAGATTCGCTCCGAAGAGGAGAATCGTACGGTCCGCGACGGCGAAATCATCACTGCGTGCCAGGGCGCGTGCCCGGCTGAAGCGATCGTCTTCGGCAACGTCAACGATCCCCAGAGCCGCGTGTCGAAGCTCAAAGCGCAATCGCGCAACTATGGTTTGCTCGAAGATTTGAACACCCGCCCGCGCACCACGTATCTGGCGCGCGTGCGGAATCCGAACCCGGAGATCAAGGAGTAGGAGCGGGCAGCGTCAGCGTCATGCAGAAGAAGCGTATCTACGGATTGATGGCTGAATTCGAAACGCCGGAGCAGGTACTCCAGGCGGCGCATCGCACCCGCGAGGCGGGTTACAAGCGCATCGACGCGTTCACTCCGATTCCGGTCGAGGGGTTGGCCGAAGCCGTCGGTTTCGATTGGACAGCCCTCCCCGTCCTCGTCTTTTTTGGCGGACTCGCGGGCGGATGCACCGGCTTCGGCATGTGCTGGTACGCCAATGTCATCAGCTATCCTTGGAATATCGGTGGCAAGCCGTTCAATAGCTGGCCCATGTGGATTCCTATCACGTTTGAGTTGACCATTCTGGGCGCTGCCTTGACCGCCGTCCTCGGCATGCTCGCTTTGAACGGACTGCCGACGCCCTATCACCCGACGTTCAACGTCGAGAGGTTTGTGCTCGCTTCTACTGACCGCTTTTTCCTGTGCGTGAAGGCGCGCGATAGGAAATTCGATTTGGCTCAAACGAAGGCTTTTCTGGAAGGTTTGCACCCGCACGGTGTCTATGAAATTGAGGTCTGAATTCGGTTTCGGCATTGCAGTGCGGCGGTCCCTCGCGCGGGACGCGGGGCTGGCGTGCCTCGGCGCGTTCGTGCTGCTGCTGTCGGGGTGCCGTCTCGACATGCATCTGCAGCCCAAGTATTTGCCGTATGAGCCCACGAACTTTTTTGCGGATGGCCGCTCCGAGCGCCAGCCGGTTCCCGGTACGGTAGCGCGCGGCCAGTTGCGTGTGGACGAGCTCTTCTACACCGGGCGCGAAAATGGCGTGGTGGTTGACAAATTTCCGTTCCCGATCACCCGCGCCGATCTCGATCGCGGCCGCGAGCGCTACAACGTCTATTGCACGCCCTGCCACGACTACACCGGCAGCGGACGCGGCATGATCGTTCAGCGCGGTTTCCCGCAGCCGCCCTCGTATCACATTCAGCGCCTGCGCGAAGCGCCGGTCGGGCATTTCTACGAGGTGATGACCAACGGTTTTGGCGCGATGTATAGCTACGCCGCGCGCATCGAGCCGGGAGACCGCTGGAGGATCGCCGCATACATCCGCGTCCTGCAGTTAAGCCAGAACGCGAAAATCGATGACGTGCCGCAGTCCGAGCGGCAGAATCTGGCTCGCGCGTCGACGCAGGGCGTGGCGGAACACGAAACGGGGCAATCGCAATGAGCTCGTCGGACGGAAATCAGGCGCGCATGGATCGCGCGCAGAAGCGCGCGCTGGGGCTGGGTGTCCTCGGGGCCATTGCGGTTGTGCTCTGGGGTTTCGTCGATGCTCATCGGTCCGGCGCGGAGGGTTGGACGCACTTCTTCCAGTCGTACTTGTTCGCGTACGTCTTCGTTGTGGCGATTCCGCTCGGTTGTCTGGCGATTCTGATGCTGCACCACCTGACGGGAGGATCGTGGGGGCTGCCGATCCGCCGGATCCTCGAAGCGGGCTCACGGACGCTCTGGTTCATGGCTCTGCTCGTCATTCCCGTGCTGCTCGGGATGTCGCGGCTGTATCCCTGGATGCGGGCGGGCGTGATCCCGGATGACGCGGTTAACGCGTTCAAGCGTTTTTATCTGCAGCCGGGGTTTTTCGTCACGCGGACCGTCGTGTATTTCGCTCTTTGGGTCATCATCGCGCAGCTGCTCAACAAATGGTCTGCTGAGCAGGATCGTTCTGCCGACCTGCGCCTGAAGGATCGCATGGGCGCCCTCTCGGGTCCCGGTCTGGTTATTTGGGGGCTTTCCGTTAGCGCCGCAGCGATCGATTGGGTGATGTCGCTCGAGCCATACTGGTCCTCCACGATCTACGGAATGGTTTTCATGGTTATCATGGCGCTCGCCGGACTCTCGTTTTCGATTTTCGTCCTGCGAACGCTTTCAGATGGTCCGCCGCTGAAGAATTGCGTCGAGCCGAAGGACTACAATGACCTCGGCAATCTGATCCTCGCGTTCACGTTGCTTTGGACCTATATGTCCTTCTCGCAATTCCTCATCATATGGGCCGGCAACATGAAGGACGAGATTCCGTGGTACTTGGTGCGCGCGTTCGGAGGCTGGCGAGGCGTGGCCGTGGTGCTCCTGCTGTTTCACTTCTTCTTGCCCTTCTTCATCCTGTTGCACAGGCGCTTTAAGAGGAAACTGTCCACCTTGTCGTTGGTGGCGGGCTGGATGCTCGTTGTGACGTTGATCGATGTTTACTGGTTGGTGGTTCCAGCCTTTGAAAACGAGCAGAAGGCCCCGGGCCTCCGGCTCATGGACGTTTGCGCTGTGGTCGGTATCGGCGGATTGTGGCTTGCGGCATTTTACGGACAGCTCAAGAAGCTGCCGTTGCTGCCCCTGCACGACCCGCGCTTTGAAGGAGTTTTGGAGCATCAGCATGGCGACTGACAGGCGCCACGAAGAAAATGTTGCGGTTGAGCGAAGCGAGGGCTACGAGCGTCGCGACGCAAACGTCGGCGCGCTCATCCAGTTCGCCTTTTGGATGGCTGTCGTCCTGGCGTTGGTCCTGTTGTCCATGAAGTGGACTTTCGACTATCTGAAAAAGGCCGAACCGCTTGGAGCCGCCTCTTCACCCCTGGTGAAGGAAGGGGCTCGTGAACTTCCTCCGAGTCCGCGGTTGCAAGTCCAGCCGCACCAGGAGTTGGTCGATTACTGCGCGGCGCAGCAGGAGGCAGTGAGCTCCTACGGCTGGGTGAACAAGGAAAGCGGCGTTGTCCGCGTGCCCGTTGATCGTGCAATGGAACTCGTCCTTGCGCGCGGATTGCCCACGCGCCCGGCCAGCGAAGTGCCCGCTGGAGCGCCGTCGATCGTGTCGGCAACCGTTGCCGGAGACACAGACGTGCAGGGACAATGCGGTTATTTGACCGAGCCGGTGGAAACGCTTCAGGCCGAAGGCAGCGAAGAAAAGTAATCATGCGGATAAGCAAGAGAACAATCTCGATCCGTGCGGGGCTGGTCGCCGCGGCTTTGGCGCCGGTCTTCTTTGTCCTTGCGGGTTCCGCCGCCGCGCAATTCACCGATCCGACGCAGAACCTCGGGGTGCGCCCGGAACTGCTGAAAGCGGTCAGCATCGAGCAGAAACTCAACAGTCCCGTTCCGCTGGATCTGATGTTTCGCGACGAGCACGGCCGCGCAGTCGCGCTCGGGCAATATTTCAGCGGTAAGCCGGTGATTTTGACGTTGGTCTATTACAACTGCCCGATGCTTTGCACGCAGGTGCTCAACGGTCTCGATCGCAGCCTCGAGCAGATCCCGATGACCATCGGGAAGGATTTCAACGTAGTGAGCGTAAGCATCGATCCGACCGAGCAGCCCGTTCTGGCCGAGGCGAAGCAAGCCGTTTACATGGGGATGTACAACCGGCCCGGTGCCGAAAACGGCTGGCATTTCTTGACGGGCCAAGAATCGCAGATCAGGCAGCTCGCCGACGCAGTAGGCTTTCACTACGCCTACGATCCAGATTCCAAGCAATACGCCCATGCGAGCGTGGTGATGCTGCTGACACCGGACGGCAAGATTTCGCGTTACTTCTACGGCGTCACGTACCCCGCGCGCGACATGCGCCTCGGGCTTGTCGACGCTTCGGAAGGGAGAATCGGCTCGCCGGTCGATCAGGTTCTGCTGTTCTGCTACCACTATGATCCGCACACCGGCAAGTACGGACTGCTGATTTCTCGCGTGATCCAGTTGGCCGGTCTGGCCACGGTCTTGATCGGCGGATTTTTCTTGATTGTGCTGTTTCGCGGCGAGCATTACGAGCTTCAAGGACGAAAGACGTAGAGCAGGCGCAGCTGCGTCTTGCAAAGGATCATGACGGAACTGTGATGATGGGTCTCATACAATGTGGCTTGACTCCTCTCCTGGCGATGATTCCGATCCAGCCGCCAGCGGCCTCTTCCATCGCGGAGGGCGTCGATAAGCTCTATTTCGTCCTTTCAGGCATCACGGTATTTTTCACCGTTCTGATTTTCTCGATCATTTTCGTTTTCATGATCAAGTACCGCCGTCGGTCGGAAGACGAACTCACCGTCGAAACGCACACGCCCCTGATCGTCGAGCTGACGTGGACGATCATCCCGTCGTTGATTTGCGCCGTGTTGTTCGTCTGGTCTGCGGCGCTCTACGTCCGCAACGCGCGCCCGCCGCAATCGTCCACCGAGGTCTTCGTGATCGGAAAGCAGTGGATGTGGCACTTGCAGCACTCGGAGGGACCCCGCGAAATCAACGAATTGCACGTTCCCGTGGGCGTGCCCGTCAAACTCACCATGATTTCGCAGGATGTGATTCACGACTTTTACATTCCCGCGTTTCGCGTGAAGAAGGACGTGCTGCCCGGACGCTATTCCTCGCTCTGGTTTCAACCGACAGAGACCGGCACATACCACCTCTTCTGCGCGCAGTATTGCGGAACGAATCACTCGGAGATGATCGGCTGGGTCTACGTGATGAGCCCGACCGACTATGCGGCCTGGCTCGCGGGCGGCGAAAAGACGGAATCGCTGGCGCAGCAGGGCGAGCGACTCTTCACCCAATTCGGCTGCAATGGTTGCCACACGGGCGAGGCGGGTGCAGAGGCGCCTTCGCTCGCCGGTCTCTACGGCAAGCCGCAAAAGCTGGCGAATGGCGAAACCCGCGTGGTGGACGAATCGCTGATTAGCCAGGCGATCTGGGTGCCGAGCTCGGTCCACCTGCCCAACTACAAAGCGAACATGCCTACCTATCAGGGTCAGGTTGACGCCGACCAGATGGTTCGTTTGATCGCCTACGTGAAGTCGCTGAGTTCGGAAGAAAGGAACGGCAAATGAGTACGGCCACCGCGGATACGCACGATGCCCCGCGCGAATCCGGCGTCAATTATCTGAATGCGAGTTATGGCATCCGGTCATGGCTTTTGACCTTTGACCATAAGCGGATCGGGCTGCTTTATCTCGCGTCGATCACGGTGATGTTTCTCGTGGGCGGCATCGCAGCCGTCCTGATACGCATCCACCTGATCGAGCCCCAGGGCGCGCTCTTCGAACCGGAAACGTACAACAAGATGTTCACGACTCACGGGATCATGATGATCTTCTTCTTCCTAATCCCGTCGATTCCAGCGACCCTTGGAAACTTCCTGATCCCGCTGATGATTGGGGCTCGCGACGTGGCCTTTCCGAAGCTCAATCTGATGAGCTGGTACATATTCATCACGGGTGCGGCCCTGGCGTTGATCGCTACGGTTTCGGGCGGCGTCGATACGGGCTGGACGTTCTATCCGCCTTACAGCAGCATGTACTCGCACTCGAATGTGGCACTGGTGGCCCTCGGCGTTTTCATCGCCGGATTCTCTTCGATTCTCACGGGCCTGAATTTCATCGTTACGATCCACAAGATGCGCGCGCCGGGGATGACCTGGTTCCGGCTTCCCCTGTTCATCTGGGGCATGTACGCCACGAGCCTCATCTTCGTTCTCGGCACGCCGGTCATCGCGATCACGGTGTTCCTGCTGGGGCTGGAGCGGATTCTGCACGTCGGGATCTTTGACCCGGCGGTAGGTGGCGATCCCCTGCTCTTCCAGCACATGTTCTGGTTCTATTCCCACCCTGCCGTCTACATCATGATCTTGCCGGGTATGGGCGTGATCAGCGAGCTCGTGACCGCTTTCTCGCGGAAGAAGATTTTCGGATACAGCTTTGTGGCTTTTTCGAGCTTGTCCATCGCCGTGATCAGCTTCGTCGTCTGGGGACACCACATGTTCGTCACCGGCCAGTCGATCTACGCGGGGCTGGTCTTCTCGGTGCTGAGCTTCCTGGTTGCGATTCCCTCGGCTGTGAAAGTCTTCAACTGGACGGCGACCCTCTACCGCGGTTCGATTTCCTACGAAGCGCCGATGCTTTATGCGCTTGGCTTCATCGGGCTGTTCACGATCGGCGGCCTGACGGGCCTGTTCCTGGCTTCGCTCGCCACAGACGTGCACGTCAATGGCACGTACTTCGTCGTCGCTCACTTTCATTACGTCATGGTGGGCGGCGCTGTGATGGCCTATCTCGGTGGCATTCACTTCTGGTGGCCGAAGATCACCGGGCGGCTGTATCCCGACATGTGGGCCCGCATTGCGGCGGCAATTATCTTTGTCGGGTTCAATCTCACCTTTTTCCCGCAGTTTATGCTCGGCTATCTCGGTATGCCCCGGCGCTACGCCGTGTACCCGGCGGAATTCCAGGTGCTCAACGTGATGTCTTCGGCCGGCGCCTCGGTTCTCGGCATTGGCTACGTGATTCCGCTCATCTATTTGATTTGGTCGATGCGCTACGGCCCGGTGGCCGGCCCGAATCCGTGGAAGGCGAAAGGGCTCGAATGGACGATCCCTTCACCTCCGCCGACCGAGAATTTCGAGGAGATTCCCATCGTTACAGAAGACGCCTACAACTATCCGGTTGCCCACGAGCATAGGTATCCGGACGCTCCGGGGGTGGCTCGTGTCTGACATGGCCGCTCACGGCGCGCATCCGCCGGGTTTCGCGCACCAGTTCGAGACCGTTGAACAGCAGCGCGACGCCGGCACGCTTGGCATGTGGACCTTCCTGGTCACGGAAATTCTGTTTTTCGGCGGGATGTTCACTGCGTACATCATTTACCGCACGCTGCACCTTCAGTCGTTCATTGCCGGCAGCCATTTGCTCAAGGTGCAATATGGAGCGACGAATACGGCCGTACTGATCTGCAGCAGCTTGACGATGGCGCTGGCGATCCGCGCGGCGCAGACTGGAAAGTCCAAAGGCCAAATCATCATGTGGCTGCTCTTTACGATGGCGCTGGGCGCCGCCTTTGTCGGCATCAAGCTGCACTATGAGTGGTACCCCGACTATTTGGAAGGCATTATTCCCACCGTGAGCTGGATACCGGGGGGAGCGCATACGCCGGGTGTGAAGATGTTCATGTGCTTCTACTTCTTCATGACCGGTTTGCACGCGCTGCACATGGTCGTCGGGCTGGGCATTCTGACGGTGCTCGTGATCATGACGGCGCGCAACAAGTTTTCGGCGCAATACTATGCGCCGTTGGAGATCAGCGGCCTATACTGGCACTTCGTCGATATCGTCTGGATTTTCCTGTTCCCGCTGCTGTACCTGATCGGCGGGCGCTACCAGGGGAGCTGAGAACGAGATGTCCGACCACGCAGAACATTCCGGGCACATCGGGCACGTGGTGCCGGTCAGCACCTACGTTCTCGTGTTTCTCGCGCTGATGTTCGGTACGGCGCTCACAACCTGGGTGGCATACCACAACTTCGGCAAGTGGAATACGCCGATCGCGCTTGTCATCGCGTTCACGAAGATGCTGCTCGTCGTGCTCTTCTTCATGCACGTGAAGTACGCCACGGGTCTCACGCGCGTCGTCATCCTCGCGGGCTTTTTCTGGCTGGGGATCATGATCACGCTTGCCTGTTCGGACGAGCTGACCCGCCGGTGGGAGATCATCCCGCAGGGCTGGCAGATGATCGTCCCGTTTCTTCCGCGGATTTTCTAAGCCGAAATTCTAGAGAGAATTCCCGGCAGGTGCCGTACTGCGTCTGCGGAAGCTTCGCAAGATTCAGTTGTCAAAGATCGCCTTGGACCCGCTTCGAGGGATCCGTTTACCCCCCGATTTATTGTCGAGTAGCCAGAGCGTCGACCGAGTGTTTTCAATAAGTTGCAGCCATTTCTACTCGGCAGCATTGTCGAGTAGAAATCACTCTCTTCGGACGCTCCACCGCATTCCTTGAATCGCCCAACTCTGGGATGCCAGAGCTATCCACGCTCCTTTCTATCCCCTCGCCAGCGGCGCGAGGGACGCTCGTCTCAGGCTACGACACAATTCGCGCCAACATGCAAACGGATTCCTGTGGACTGCCACTTTAGGTGATGGATAATCCGATGGCTTTCGATTTTGCGACAGGCGGAGGTCTCCATGCGGCGAATTCGCTATCGCGTGGCCATGAGCCTCGACGGGTACATTGCGGGTCCGAACGGCGAAGCCGATTGGATTGTCATGGACCCTGACGTCGACTTTGCCGCGATCTGGAAAGAATTTGACGCGATCCTGGTGGGACGCAAGACCTTCGATGTGATGGCGCGTGCGGGGAATACCGGAATGCCGGGCGTGAAGACGTACGTCGTGTCGCGCACACTGAAACAGGAGAAATACCCGAACGTTTCGGTTCTCAGCGGAAAGATCGAAGGAACGGTTGCGTCGCTGCGAAGGGAGTCCGGCAAGGACATCTGGCTCTTCGGCGGAGGCGAGCTGTTTCGCAGTCTTTTGGACGCGGGACTTGTGGATACGGTCGAGGTTTCGGTCGTTCCGGTGCTTCTTGGAACGGGAATTCCTCTGCTGCCGCCTCCAGCCCGGCAGTACAAGATGAAACTGACCTCCCAGAAGGCTTACAAGACGGGAATCGTCGCGCTCGAATACGCTTTGACCTAAGTTGACTTGGTCGGATCGAAATCGCCTCTGCGGATTTCCTCTAGGAACGCTTTCGCGAGCTTCGGCTCGCCAGGCACATTGGCACCGCGCAGCGAGACGTAATCAAAGAAACGCTCTACGAGGGGGCTCGGCTGTCCGAACTCAGAGCGCAGATGACGAATTTCGAGCGCCATTTGCGCGAGACGGTCAGCATCTTCCCACGCCAGATACCGCTCTGCTTCCTCACCTTCGTTCTGCTTGAACAGACCCCATCTGCCGCGCGCGCATTCCTCAAGGCAAGAAACCAGAAGGGGGCGGAAATCATTCTCCAAGGCGTCAAGCCGCTGATCCTTTGCGCTACGCCGCGGCATGTTAACTAGCGCGGAGCGGCTCGAAAGGCGACGACGGCGTTGAGTCCGCCGAAGGCGAAAGAATTCGAGAGCGCGGCGCTGACCTGTGCTCTCCGCGATTGGTTGGGGATGTAGTCGAGGTCGCATTCGGGATCGCGCTCGGTGAAATTGGCAGTGGGCGGGAGAATGCCGTTGCGGAGCGCCAGCACCGTGGCGATGGCTTCGAGCGCGCCGGCCGCGCCCAGCGCGTGGCCGTGCATCGACTTGGTCGAGCTGACGCCGATCTTGTCTGCATGGGCTCCAAACACCTTGCGGATCGCGCGCGTCTCGACCGGGTCGTTTCCCGGAGTGCCGGTGCCATGTGCGTTGATGTAGCCGATTTCCTCGGGAGCCAGGCCGGCTTCGCGCAGAGCCGCGCCCATGGCGCGCGCGGGCCCCTCGACGGTCGGCTGCGTCAGGTGGTGTGCATCCGCCGTCATTCCGAAGCCGCAGATTTCGGCGTAGATCGTCGCCCCGCGAGCCTTCGCCGCTTCCAGCGGCTCGAGGATCATCATCGCGCCGCCTTCGCCTAGAATCATGCCCTTGCGGTCTTTGCTGAACGGACGGCACGTGTCCGGCGAGATCACGCGCATCGCTTCCCAGGCTTTCAACATGCCGACTGTGAAGAACGCTTCGGCACCACCGGTGACGGCCATCTCTGCAAGGCCGTCGCGGACGATGCGGAACGCCTGCCCCATCGCATGATTCGCGGAGGAGCATGCGGTAGAGATCGTGTAGGCGGGGCCGCTCAAGCCCAGGTCCATCGCGATGTGGCTCGCTCCCGCGTTGGCCATCGTTTTGGGAATCGTGAGGGGATGGACGCGGCCGCGCCCGTTCACCCAAAGGTCCTCAAACCCCGCCTCGATCGCGGATTGACCTCCGACTGCCGAGCCGCACACGATGGCACAGTTTTCGCGCAAGTCCGGCGTCAGCGCGATTCCGGAATCGCGCATCGCGTCACGCGCCGCGACCACCGAAAATTGCGCGAAGCGGTCGAGCTGCGCATCCTTGCCGCCTTCGAAATGTTTGAGCGGATCGAAGCCGCGGACCTGCGCGGCGTTTTGGACTTTGAGACCGACGCGGGAACCGTCGACGCCCTGCAGCGGGCCGATTCCAGAGCGCCCTTCGCAGAGGGCTTTCCAGTTCTCGGCGACATCGAGGCCCAGCGCTGAGACGATTCCGAGACCCGTGATGACAACCCGGCGCGGCGGCATCAGTTGGCCGGGCTGGTCGAACCTACCGACGCGTCAGGCGGCGCGGCGGCGAGAAGCTTCTTCACGCCTTCGACGATGTCGTTGACAGTCCTGATCGAGCGGACTTCGTCGTCGGGGATTGAGATCTTGAAGGCGTTTTCGAGCTCGAAGAGAAGGCTGAAGACGTCAAGCGAATCGATGCCCATTTCCTGCAGATTCGTTTCGAGTGTGATCTTCTCGGCCGGAATGCGCTTCACCGACGCGAGGGTCGCGATCACTTTTTCTGCTACCGGATCAGCCATCCGATTCACCCCGTGGGCGCAAAGGAGAAGTTTGCGCGTGAATGTGCTCGTAGATGTCCACACCCACGAGCATCCGCAAATACAGGCCGTAGTCTAAACCAAATGGAAAAAGGAATTCTAGCACCGTTCCAGCCGAATCGGTCGGGCCGGTGGCCAAATCCTTCTCGTGGTATTGCTTGGGGCAGCCACACCACGATTGGCCGGGACAAAGTCAAACCGGGCCAGCAGAAGTGAGCCGACAACGGAGTGAGCTTTTCAGTGGCGAGGTTGCTTTCTGTTTGCCGTGTTTCGGAAATTGAATCTACTTGCCTGGCTAGCCGACTAATTGGGAGTTGATCCCGCTCTTACTTCACAGGTGGTGAGGATGGATAGTAGTGAGCCCAAGCCTATCTCGGCTGCGCGCCCTGCGCCCTCACTCTGGCCGCGCCCTGCTTACACCGGTCCTGCATACCTCCTGCGATTTGAGCGCACCGGTCAAATGATTCGGCGGCCTCCGCGTGCCGGTTCAACCTCTCCAGCGACGTCCCCAAAACGAACAGGTCCGCTTGGTCGGGGCTCGCGGTGTTTTGCGTTGCCTGCTGCAGTTCCTTCACGGAGTTGTCATAGTCGTGGCGGCGGAAATAGATCAGGCCGAGGGCGCTGTGGGCCTGGTTCGATTTTTGGAGCTTGAAGTCCGGAAACTGGGAGTCTTTCACCCCGGCTGGCTCGGGCATCGTAGCGATGGCCGGTATGGCTCGTTTTTCGTAAGTCTCAGCTTTGTCCAATAGCTTCTCTGCATCAGGATCACGCGGATCGTAGACGTGAGGGATAACCCAGCCGACCGTCACGAGCACGTCCACCTCGTCAGGCTTCAGCGCCAGCGCACTGTCTGCTGACGAATAGAAATTCTTCCAGTCTTGTTTGGCGTAGTACGCATTCATGAGCCCGACATCCACGTTTTCGGCGTACTTGCTGTTGGGGTACCTTCCGAGAAAATCCTGGCCGAGCTTGATTTTCTTGTCCGGGTCCTCCGGTTTGACCGCACTAAAATCCGCGTAGGCGGCATCTTCCTTGGCCTGAACTTGAAGTACTTGCTGTATGCTTGCTCTGCTGTTTAGCTGTTGCATCGCGCCAGGCTGACCACCCTGGGTCTGTACTTGCGCGCTGGAAAGAGTACCAACAAAGAAACTGCACAAGCATGAAGCCGCCAAGAGCGCAATTCGAGCTTTCACAATGGAAGGTTTCATGGTCCCCCTACGCTCCATTCTTTCGCTGTTCTTACTAAGTATAGTTACCCTACCGAGGGGCGAAGTGGCAAGCTGGATTAGCGCCCCATCATGTCTCAGGAGAGCCTCCACCCCGCTTGAAAACTTGGTGCCCGGTTAACGCGGTGCATTCGATGGGTCGATGCAACACCATCTAAGAACTGATCTGTTCAAAGGTGGTGGTTATGACTCAAGGAATGCGATCGAGACTTTCTCCCACGCAGAGAACTGATATCTGGAGCCGTTGGAAAGCCGGGC
>DASPVC010000042.1:0-26116 GCA_035622585.1 Candidatus Acidiferrum sp. | reverse complement strand
TCAGCCTGCCGGCTTTCACATCCGACGAGTTCCCACCGATAGTGCCGAGCTGCCAGTTTTCCTCGATGAAGCGAAGGATCGACGACTGGTCAACGACTCTGTTGTCGACGTAATTCTGCTTCGCCCAGGACGAAATTACGAGAATCGGAAGCCGCGGCCCGTATCCGCACTGGCCCTGCGTAGAGGTTGCTGCCGAACCGCAATTGCCAGGAGCGACGAGGGCGTCGTCGGCGACCGCCGATTGATTGACGACAGGCCCGAGCACGTGATCGTACCAGCCGTCGGAATCGTCGTACGCGATGATGATCGCCGTGTCGTCCCAATAGTGAGTGTTCATGATCGCGTTGACCACGCTGACCACGAAGTTCTGCTCATCGATCGGATCGGAGTAGCCCGGATGCGCATCCTGATAGGCAGCGGCCTTGAGGTAGGTCACTGCGGGGAGACGATCCTCGCCGAGTGCTGTCCAGAACGCGCTCAGATCGTATTGATGGTTGGCACCGTCCGATGATGTCCCGATCAGCTTCGGGTCGCTCGGGGGGACGTGATTTTGGTTAGCAGTCTGTGCAAAGTACTGGAAAGGTTCGTGGTGCGGGATGTAATCGCCGCTGGTATTCACTGCATCATCGCCAGCCAAGCCGGCATGGTGCGCCCCGCAAATCGCGCGGCCCTCCGCGTCGTATCCCGTGGGCCCAAACCCGCCCTGGAACCATCCCCAGGTCAGGTTCTTCGCGTTGAGCAAGTCTCCGACGTTCTTTCCCGTGACCTTGATTCGTATCTTGGTGTAGAGTTTGCTGCCGGTCGGATCGGTCGCCACGCAATTGTCGTAGAACGGGCGCGGATCACCGATCGCAGGTCCCGTTAGCGCCGAGTTTGCGATGTTTCCATTGGCATTCTTGGCGTTGGCGGCCTTGCTTCCGTCTGCCGAGGGCTCCAAGGTTGCAAGGGACGTTGTCCCAGCGATCAAGTTGATAGCGCCTACGGTTGAGGGGCCGAACATCGTGCCGTAAGAATTGTCGCTCAGGGCGTAATGCTGCGCGTAATTCCACATCGCCTGAACCGTGTTCCCATCGAAATAGCCCATCACGACGCCATTTCCCTTGCCGTAGTCGTTGCAACCTCCTGACGAACCCGTGAATTCGGGGTATTTATCCTCGAGTCCACTATCGGCCGCCTGCTGCTCCGGCGTGTAGTCGTGGTTCTGGTCACAAGTTACGGAGTCGGCGCCCGTGTCCATGCGGAACGGCTGCGTCGAATTGGGGTTCTCATCCAAGAGCCCGCCGCTGAGAAGGTTGTTGACGCGCGGCGTATCGTGCCTCGCATGGAAAGCTGGCTCACCGTCCGGGTTGGTCGCGTACGGGTAGGTAGCGAAGTAATGGTCGAACGAAATATTCTCGTTGAAAATCACGATGACGTGCTTGATTGGCGTCGTCGTGACGGTGCCAGTGTCAGGCTGGCCCCCGGCCAACAGAACGCTTGGGCTCGCTAGGGCTAGGTTGGACGCGATCAAAGCAGCGGCCATCCAGCGAAGGTTCTTCCGGATCATGAAATCTCCTTGTAGTGTGTCAAGTCTCCCGCCTGATGCCGCTGTGCCTCGCGCAGGGACAGCATCGTCGCACGCCGAGTGCCGAGAGGCTTTCGGAATCAAACGCGTGCTTGAGGGATACCGGGCCGTTGTTATTCCCAGATGACAAAGCCATTAAAAACTGCAATGTGGCTAAGCTTTCACAATTGGCCTGGCTTAGGTACTGAAACTGGGTCGCTCGAGGAGCGGATGGCCGTCGGCAGGGATGGTCCGCAGAGAACGCGGCCCGCCAAGTGGACGCGCGCCCGTGAGTTCGCGGTCTGCGCCCTCGGTATCACGCGGATCAATCCCATCATTCCACCGTCCTCATGTTCGAGAAGGTGGCAGTGGTAAACGAAGGTCCCGACGACATTCGGATCGCGAAAGTCCATGCGGAGCTTGACGCTCGGATACGCCCGGCTCTTGCCATCCCAGTACGAGACGTTGATTGTGTCACGAAGATACGGCTCGTCGAGCGGGACTCCATTGAACTCGGTTAACATGAAATGAATCTGATGGATGTGGAATGCGTGCAGCTCCTGCGTCCGGTTCTCAATGACCCAGTCCTCCACGTCTCCCTGCTGCACGACGATGTCCGGTACCTTCGAGCTCCGATCGAACAGCTTGGGCTCCTGGCCATCGACCGTGATGTAAAAGTCGGTTGGGCTGTTTGGATTGCTCGGATCTCGTGGTTTTTCAGAGAAGTACAGCCGTCTCGTCCTTACGGGTTTCACGTCGCCGACCCAAACCGTCTTGGGCGGTCCCAGCGGCTCCGGCGAGCTGGCAAATCGCGCAAGCGGCTCGGGAGCGTCGGGCGAAGCGACGATGGTCGCGATCGGCCGCGTTGGGTCGTTCTCACCGGCCGGCCCTGTATCCACCGTGCGGGTGACAAAACTGGCTTGTTGCCCTGCCGGAAGGCCCCTTACCACGAACTCTGCACGTCCGGCCGGCGGTAGCAAAATGTGACCTTCCCAAATGATTCGATTGCCGGCCAGCCCGCCTTCGTTGATCGGATTACCGTCCAGCGCCACGACCCCAAGCGGTTGCGGCACGTTGCTAACGAGAAGCTGCAAATCCAAATACGTGATTGCCGACGCGTTTAGAATGCGCCAGAACTGTCGCTCGCCCGGCCTCACCTGGATCACCCCGGGCGGATAGACTGGAAAAGGAACCGGCACAAAATTGATCGAGAGATCCTTTGCAGGTTTGCCGCCGCCGGTCCCTGTGTTCAGGATGTCGCCTTCCGCATCGCGCAAAACGATGGGGGGCGGAACGTTCCCTGACTGGATTGGCTGCGCGTCGGGATTCTCCAGATCCTCGTCCCGAATCACAAAAACACGCTCGGGCAGACCCGCCAGAGCCGTATTTGCCCGCTCGATGCCCTCCACAATCAACGCGCCGGATCCTCCGCCCAGCACCTGCGTCTTCGTAAGTCCGTGGACGTGCGCATGATACCAATAAAGGCCGGGAGGCTCGTCCGCAGGGATCCGAAACTTGTATTCGAACGGCCGTCCGTCTGGCTCGATCAGCGTATTGAGCACGTCGTCTTGGTGGCAAACCGGGGGCACGTCGAGGCCGTGGAAGTGGATATTGGTCGTCGCCGAGCTCATCTGTGCTCCCGCGCAGCCGCCGGGCATCGAATGCATGGCTGGCTTCGCGGCCCCGGTGCCGGAGGGCAGGCTTACTTCGTTCTTCAGGCTGAGAATCAGCAGGTCTCCAGGCTTTAGCCTCAGCGTGGGCGCCTCGGCGCGGTTCTTATACAAGTAGCAGTAGCGGTAGCTGCCATTTGGTTCGAGGGAGCTACGGTAGGTCAGCTCTACCTTTAGCACGCCATTCTGGCTGCGCAGATCCTCGGGTTCGGGCACCGTAGCACCGGCAGCGGGGCGTGGACACGCATCGGTGTTGGCACTTTGAGCAGCCGTGCACACAGGGAGGCAAGAGAACGCGATAGCGACAAACAGGAGAATTTGCGGGAGTGTTGCACGCATGGCCGACACCGATCCGTCAATACAGTAAGTACAGATTGTTTCTGTTCTGTGACAGTAAGTTGAAAAAATCCATTCGTGGGACTTTGAGCTCGCATGGTCTGGCGGACTCGGTTATTGCCTGTTTCCGGGCCTATGCTAGAATGTGGCGGCAAGAGCTTTATTGCCGCTCCTGCCACACTTCCCGTAAAGGTTCGTTTTATGTCCGGACACTCAAAATGGGCGACGATCAAGCACAAAAAGGCGGCCACCGACGCCCGCCGCGGCAAGATTTTCACCAAGATCATTCGTGAGTTGACCATCGCGGCCCGCGTGGGCGGTGGCGATCCAAACACAAATCCGCGCCTCCGGACCGCCATCCTAGCCGCCAAGGGCGAGAACATGCCCAACGACAACATCGAGCGCGCTATCCAGCGTGGCACCGGCCAGCTCGAAGGAGAGACGCTCGACGAAGTCACCTTCGAGGGCTATGGCCCGGGCGGCGTCGGCATGCTGATTCAGGTCGTGACCAGCAACCGGAACCGCATCGTCAGCGAGATCCGCCATCTCATGTCCAAGAACGGCGGAAACCTTGCCGAATCGGGCGCGGTCAACTGGATGTTTCACCGCAAGGGTGACATCGTCGTGCCCAAAGAGCAGGCGGATGAGGACAAGATGATGGGCATCGTCCTCGACGCGGGCGCGGAAGACCTGAAAGACGATGGTTCGACGTGGGAAGTCATCAGCCCTCCTGAGGCGATGGAAAAAGTTCGCGAAGCGCTCGCCGGCGCCGGAATCAAGCCAGCTTCGGCGGAAGTAGCCTGGCTGCCGCAGAACTACGTCAAGTTGAGCGGCGCGCAGGCGCAACAGATGCTGCGCCTGGTCGAGTCGCTCGAGGACCATGATGACGTGCAGCACGTCTACGCGAACTTCGACATCGACGAAAAAGAGATCCAGGCCGCCGTCGCCGGCTAGCGCACCGTTCTGTCGCACATTGGCGAAAAAACTCTTTCCTCCTGTTCCGCTGCCCGCGTACACTTGTGTCCGCTGAAATGGCGAGTCGTCCCGCAAATATCGTCGCGAAGCCGCGCAAGCTGCGCATTTTAGGCGTCGATCCCTCGGTCGCTGGCGCAACCGGCTACGGGGTGATCGAAGTCGACGGCTCGGACGCCCGGCCGATGCGATTCGGAGCGCTGCGCCTTCCCGATAGCGTCACCTTCGCGGTTCGTCTGCGCGAGATTCATTTTCTGATTTCCGGTCTCGTCGACCAGTTCACGCCAGATGCCGTCGCCGTTGAATCGGTGTTTGCGGCGCTGAATATTCGCACGGCTCTCAAACTGGCGGAAATGCGCGGCGTCGTCCTGCTCGCTGCGGCGCAGGCGCAAATTCCGGCGCACAGCTATTCGCCGCGCGAGGTGAAGGCCAGCGTCACGGGCTTCGGCGCCGCATCGAAGCAGCAGATTCAGCAGATGGTGCGATCGCTTCTCGGCTTGCCGGAAGCGCCCGAGCCGGCAGACGCCGCCGACGCGCTTGCCGTCGCGCTGTGTCACGCGCAAGCCGCCCGCGCGCGCGACCGTATGGCCGCGGCCGCCAGCCGATGGCGCAGTCCCGCCGCGAGCGCGAGTTTTCGTTCGGCGAGCGCCCCGATTTCACGCGCGCGGTGACTCTTGTGATGGTTTGCCGCAGGCTCCTGCCGTTCGCGTTCCTTGTGCTCGCCGCATTTTCGATGAATGCAATCGCCGCTCCCGCCGGCGGCCCCACGGTCACCTTCCGCAAGGTTTTCAAGACGAGCTATCCCGAGTTCGTTGAGATCAAAGTGGACGAGTCCGGTTCGGGAACCTACGATATCCGCCAGCTCGACGACGACGCCAACCCGCAGCCGATGAAAGTCGACCCATCCCTCACGCAGAAGATATTCGACCTCGCCTCGAAGCTTCACAATTTCGACGGCATTGATCTGGAAGTCCATCGGCGGATTGCCAATCTCGGCGAGAAGACGTTGCGTTACGACCGCGGCTCCGAAACGCACTCGGTGACGTTCAATTACACGCTCGATCGCTTCGCCACCGAGTTGCTGGACATTTTCGAGGGGCTGTCGCGCCAGCAGACCGATCTCGCGGATCTTCTGCGCACGATGCGCTACGACCGCCTCGGCGTCAACGATGTGCTCCTCCAGATTCAGAAGGACTACGATCGCAAGCTGCTCCCGGAACCGGACCAGCTTCTCGCGCCGCTCGATCAGGTCGCCGCCGACAGCCATTTCATCGATATCGCGCGCGACCGTGCCCGCACCTTGGCCGTCCGCATTCGCGCTCAACACTGACCGTCCCGGTCACCACGCGGTACCCAGATATCGTTCATGGAACCCCATCACGCACCGGCTGATGTTTCGGGAACTTTGTCCTCATCTCGCAGGAAGAAGAATTGTGGGACCGGGCTCGGGGCGCGCTCGTGTTGGACGGGCGATGTGCAGTTTTTCTTTTTCCTTCGCTGGTCTTGCGTACAGTGCCCTGGCCGCAGAGACAAATCTGTTACAACTTTGATGACAGCGTCGTCCATCCCGGCCCGCCCTTGGTAGCATCTCACTTGTCCAGCGCGTCTCTATTTCATAGTTGAGGGTACCGAAAATGCAAAAGCCGCATGGCCCCATCGGCAAACTCCTGGTGGCTCTTGGCTTCATTCTGGTCATTGCGATCTCTTCTTGGACGCAAGTCAGCTACGTCCGGCCGCTCATCACGCAGCCCGTGGACGAAACAAAGCTGACCGTGTTGCACGGCAATACGCATCCTCTGGCGCGCGCCGAATTCGACAAAGGCGCCGCACCCAGCACGCTGCAGATACCCCACATGCTGCTGGTCCTGAAACGCAGCCCGGAGCAGGAAGCCGCGCTTGAGACGTTGCTCACCGAGCAGCAAGACAAAACGTCGCCGAATTACCATCACTGGCTGACGCCTCAAGAGTTCGGCCAGCAGTTCGGCGCCTCCGAGCAGGACATACAGACAATCAGCTCCTGGTTGGAATCGCACGGATTCCGGGTCAATAAAGTTTCGACCGGCCGCATGACGATTGATTTCTCCGGCACGATAGCTCAAGTTCAGCAAGCCTTTCACACATCGATCCACCAATACGCGGTTCAGGGCGTGCAGCGCATGGCCAATTCCAGCGACCCATCGATTCCCGCTGCGCTTACGCCGGCGGTCGCGGGCGTTCGTGGGCTGCATAACTTCTACCCGAAGGCGCAAAGCATCGCGCGGACCGCGAAACAGGTCGGCCATCCTCTGTACACCTTTCCTACGAATCCTCAGTGCAGTCAATCGACATCCTCCAGTAACCAGAATCCGTGCTCCTATGGTCTCGGTCCGGCAGACTTCGATAAGATTTACAATGTTCCGTCTTCGGATAGCGGGACCGGGCAAATTATCGCAATTGTAAGCGACAGCGGCATTCAAGCTACTGACGTCAGTGAATTCCGGTCAATCTTCGGCTTGCCTGCAATCAACTTCCAGGAGATCCAAACCGATCCGAACAACCCCGTTGGGGTTTTAGGCTCGAATAGCGACGAAGTCGAAGCGGTCCTCGATGTGGAGTGGTCCGGCGCTGTGGCCCCCGCCGCGCAGATCGATCTCGTCGTCTCCGCTTCACCTTCCGACACGCCCAGCACCTTTGGCGGAGACGTTTCCGCCGAATACATCGTCCAGAACACCAACAATTTCGCAGGCGCCAATCCTGCTCCGATTTTGAGCTTCAGCTACGGCGAGTGCGAGCTAGGTCTCGGTGCCACGGGAAACAAGTTCTACAACAATCTTTGGCAACAGGCGGCTGGCGAAGGTATCACCGTCCTGGTGTCTGCCGGAGACAACGGATCGGCCGCCTGCGACCTCTTCTACGCGCAAGGGCCGCCTTCGCAGCCGGCTCAATTCGGCCTTGAAGTGAACGGCATCGGATCCACACCCTACAACGTCGCCGTTGGGGGCACTGACTTTAATGATGTCAATAATCCCCAAAACTTCTGGGGCACAACGAACAATGCGACCACGGGGCAGTCGGTCCTCGGCTACGTGCCGGAGATGACTTGGAACGACTCGTGCACGAACTCCGTGATCTATTCGCAAGTTTTTGGCGATGGCACTGCTCTCGCGGGCTGCAACGACATTAATCAGCAGGAACTTCTCTTTCAGGAAACGGAGAATCCGGAAACAGGAACCGGCGGCGTGATTGTGACGAACCCGGTCGGGGGTTCCGGAGGCGTGAGCAACTGCACTTCATCCAACCAGTCGACTCCTTCCAGTTGCTCGGGCGGCTATGCGAAGCCGGCCTGGCAGACCGGCCCAGGCGTGCCTGACGACGGCAACCGCGATCTTCCCGATGTTTCGATGTTCGCGGGTGACGGCCTCATTTCCGGAAGCTTTTATATTGATTGCGAGGAAGATTTTGTGGGCGCTCCGTGCAATCTAAGCCAGGAAGCTTTCCTGGAGGTTGGGGGAACGTCCGTCTCGGCGCAGGTCATGGCCGGAGTCGTGGCCCTGCTCGATCAGAAGACAGGCTCGCGGCAGGGACTTCTGAACCCAACCCTGTACGCGCTTGGCTCGCAGCAATCCGCAGGCAGCTGTAACTCGATGTCGCCCGCAGCAACTTGTGTATTCAACGACGTCACGGTCGGCACAATCGAGATGCCGTGCCAGGCTGCGGGGTTCCAGGGAGCTGGTTCACCCAACTCACCAAATTGCTCCGGCACAGGTGCGGAGGATATCGGCATCCTCACCGGTTACAACGCGGGTACGGGATATGATTTGGCGACGGGCTTGGGCTCCCTCAACGTAACGAACTTGATCAATTCTTGGGGACCTACCTTCTACATCACATCGTCGAGTCCTTCGGCCACCGTCCCGTCTCCTGGACAGTCGGGTAATGTGAGCATCACGGTGACTGCCGTGAACGGCTTCACCGGGACAGTGAACCTTGCCTGCTCAGGATTGCCAGCCGAAGCCTCTTGCAACTTTTCTCCGTCGTCCTCCGCCACTCTGACGAACGCGACCACGAGTGTGCCGATAACAGTGATGGTATCTACGACTGCTCCATCAGCAGTGATGCCGATGGGACGATTCGGCAAGCCCGGACCGTGGATGCCCTACGGCGGTGCGATGGCGCTTGCTTTCCTTTGCTGCGCGGCGTTGGTTCTCCTCCATTTCGCCGGCTTCGACAAGCGCTGGGGCAGGACGGCATTCGCGCTGATCGCCTTTTCAGTGCTGATTGCCGTAGCGGGTTGCGGCGGCGGAAGTTCTGGCGGCGGTGGTGGTGGCGGCGGAGGCGGCGGGAACAGTGGCACGCCGACTGGCACAACGACCGTCACAGTCACGGGCGCCAATGGGAACGTTTCGGCCGCAATGACGTTCCAACTAACGGTGCAATAGTTCACGCCGTCTAGGTGATGACGATTCCGGCGTAGCCAACCACGCGGTCGCGATCGCCGTTGATGTCGCCCGACGTGGCGTAGCGAATCAACGTGGCCTCGCTTGCGCCCAATTCGCGCGCGGCCACGAGCATCGCCACCGTCGCCGCGTAGCCGCACATCGTGATTCCCTCCATCCGCACGGTGTCGTAGAGCCCGCGCGGATCGAGCTGCAGGATGCGCGCGATCGCGCGCTGGTCCTTCACGCGCGTGATCGCATCGCTCTCGTAGTGGTTCATGTCCGAGCTGGCGATCAAGAGCACCGGCTCCTTCTGCGCTTTCACAACGTTCTCCACTGCGTGTCCCAGCTGTTCAATCGCCTCGTAGCGGTCCGTGCCGAGTACCACGGGCACAAAACGCAGATTCGGACGAAGCCTCTGCAAAAACGGAAGCTGCACTTCGAGCGAGTGCTCTCGCGCGTGCGCGATCGCGTCTTCCCGCAGCAATGGACACGCGTGCGCCAACTCTCCCGCCAGCGCGGCGTCGATTGTCGCCTCGCCGAATGGCGTAGCAAACGCCCCTTCCGTCAGGATCGCCATCGGCTGGCCCTGCGGGAAATGCCTTGGGCCGAGCAGAATACACCGTTGCGGAATCTCGATCGCGGAATAGACGGCACCCGCAACGTGCCCGGAATACATGTATCCCGCGTGCGGTACGACGCACGCGATCGCGGAGACTCTCTTCGCGCCGTCCTCACAGAATGCTTCAACCTGGCGCGAAAGCTCTCTTGGTTCTGCGGGATAAAAAAGGCCGGCAACGGCGGGCGGACGAACCATCAGCCGCAGTTGTACCACAAACGCGCTCAAATCGAGTTCGGCGGGAAGGTTGGGAGGCTGAAGAGCCGACGTATCAGCTTGACTTGGAAGGCTTGCCGGAAATCTTGAGCGCTACGGTTTGTCCGTGTTGGTGCAGGATCTTCACTTTGTCGCCGTACTGATAGCCGCCGCGGTCCACGATCGCCTGCATCTTATCTTTCATTTCCGCGGGAATGGTGAACGTGTGAATCATCCTCTCGTCGGCTTGCTCGCGCACGACGATGGACGTCGCATCCGCGTGGATCACTTCAGCCTTCAGCCACTCGCCTTTCGTCTTGGTCTGTTTTTGCGTCGACGGGTTCGCTGGTTTCACGAGGACAGGCGCTGACACTTGCTGAGCGGAAGCAGGCGCTTGCAAAATAGCCAGCGCTCCGGCAAGCGCCACCAAAGCTGCGGCGATGCTATAGCTCTTCATCGAAGGAGATCTTCAGCGACTTCAAGAACTTGATGTCTTGCGGAGTAATCTCGATCTTGGGCTCCGCGCTCTCCTCGTCGAGGACTTCGTCATCCACCCGTATGTGCAGCGACTCGAGAAAGCGGCGGTCCTGCGAGGTCATTCGAGAATCCTGCGGCTGCCGTTTCGCCAGCCCGATCGTCGCGTCGAGTTTCAGCACGATGTCAAACCCGGCCGCGCGCACGTTGGCAATCGCTTCGGCGATGCGCTCCGAATCCGACACGGAATCGTTGATCGCGTGCCCCAGCTCTCGCAGCAACTGCTTCATGTGGTCGTCGAGTTGCAACGGGTGTCACCTCCTAGGAGGTTTACCTACCCTAATTCTAGGGCGGTGGCAAGCACGAAACAAGGCTCGGCGGAAGCCGCGATTCCCTGCGGTTACCTGCCCGTCGGCCCAGCGGCGTTTGGCGCTTCCGATCGCCCGCAACGCCCCGCCTTGTAATAAAATCCGTACATGCCCGCAAACATGCTTCCCGCGCTTTGGCGCTCAATTGCCGTCACCCTGCAGACGTTCTGGCGTGTCACGCGCCAGCTCTTCCACGAAGCCACAGGCACGCTTTTTGGCCTGTTTGCCGCCTGGGCCGCCTTTGCCGTATGGAGGCAGTGGAGGCGGGGCCCGGCACTGTGGCTCATGGGCTTCGCAATCGCCTATGCCATAATGATGGCCGCGTTCGCGTTTGCTTCGTTCCGCCGCGCTCGGCGCGTGCGATGAGCCTCAAGGGCCGTCCGGGCTGTCCTTCGCAATGACGAAAGAAACCAAGACTCCGTCCCGTCCTCCAGAGCCAAAGCGCGCCTCGACCGCCGGCCTGCCGATGGAGCCCGTTATTTCGCCGAGTGATCTCCCCGCGTGGGAGGCCGAGCGCGATCTCGGGTATCCCGGCCAGTTCCCGTTCACCCGCGGCATCTATCCCACGATGTACCGCGGCCGCCTCTGGACCATGCGCCAGTACGCCGGCTTCGGCACCGCGATCGAATCGAATCGCCGCTATCGCTATCTGCTCGAGCAGGGCCAAACCGGCCTTTCGGTCGCCTTCGATCTCCCCACGCAGATCGGCATGGATTCGGACCACACGCTCGCGCAGGGCGAAGTCGGCAAAGTCGGCGTGGCGATCGATTCGCTCGAAGATATGCAAACTCTCTTCAACGGCATTCCGCTGGAGCGCATCTCGACCTCGATGACCATCAACTCGACGGCGGCGATTCTTCTCGCGCTCTATGTGGCCGTCGCCAAGCAGCAGGGGGCCAACCTCGCGCGCCTTTCCGGGACCGTCCAGAACGATATCCTCAAGGAATACATCGCGCGCGGTACCTACATCTATCCGCTGCGCCCGGCGATGCGCATCGTCACCGACATTTTCGCCTGGTGCCGCAGCGAAATCCCCAATTGGAACGCGATCTCCATTTCCGGTTACCACATCCGCGAGGCTGGCTCGACCGAAGTGCAGGAAGTGGCCTTCACGCTCGCCAACGCGATTGCCTACGTCGAAGCGGCCGTCTCCGCCGGCCTGCATGTGGACGAATTCGCGCCGCAGCTTTCGTTTTTTTTCAACGCGCACAATGAATTCCTGATGCAGATCGCGAAGTTCCGCGCGGCGCGGCGCCTGTGGGCGCGCACGATGCGCGATCGCTTCGGCGCGCGCGATCCTCGCTCCATGATGCTGCGCTTTCACGCGCAGACGGCCGGATCGGCCCTCACCGCACAGCAGCCGGAAAACAATATCGCGCGCGTCGCGATCCAGTGCCTTGCTGCCGTGCTCGGTGGCTGCCAGTCCCTGCACGCCAACGCACTCGATGAAGCCTTGGCCCTGCCCACCGAAGAATCCGCGCTGCTTGCTCTGCGCACGCAGCAGATCATCGCTCATGAAACCGGCGTGGCGAACACGATCGATCCCGTTGCCGGGTCCTACGCCATCGAAAAGCTGACCGATGAGATCGAATCGGGCGCACAGGACTACATTTCGAAAATCGACGCGCTCGGCGGCACGTTGCGCGCAATCGAGACCGGCTACGTCCAGATGGAGATTCAGAAGTCCGCCTACGAATATCAGCAGTCGATCGACCGTGGCGAGCAGGTCGTTGTCGGCGTAAACCGCTTCGAGGCCGAGCAGGAGACGCCGATCCCTACGTTGCGCATCGATCCTGAAATCGAGCGCTCGCAGGTCGAGCGCCTCCGCACCTTGCGCGCCCGGCGCGACGCCGCCAACGCGCGTGCCGCCGTGGACGAAGTCGAGCGCCGCGCCCGCACCACAGAAAATCTCATGCCCGCCATTCTCGCGGCCGTCGAGGCCTACGCGACCGTCGGCGAAATCTCCGACGCCCTGCGCCGCGTCTTCGGCGAATACCGCGAGTCAGTTGTCATTTAGGACGTGAGGTAACTCGTGCTGGCCGTCGCGTTTCTGATCATTGCCGCGAGCGCAATTGCCGCCTATGCTCGCGGGCGCGGGGGCAATCCGTGGGTGTGGGGAACAGCTGCGGTCGTCGGCTATTGCGTTTTCGCTTACGTGGTGCCGCTATTCGTCCGGTTCGCTCCGGATTCGGATGCGAACATTCTTCTCGTGATGGGAGGTTTCCTCTGGGTCGGCGCCGTGGCGTTCTGCGCGCGGTACCTGCTCGGAATCGGGCGCAAGAAGCCGTCGAGCATGTGGACCTGCCCCAGCTGCAAATTTCTCAATCAGCGGTATGCGGTGCAATGTGAAGCGTGCAAGCATCCCTACGGCGAGCCCGTGCCGCCGGCCCAGCTGAGATGAAACTGATCCTTGCATCGGCATCTCCGCGGCGCGCCGAAATCCTGCGCAGTGCGGGAATTCCATTCGAGGTGCGCGCGGTCCTTTTCGACGAAGCGCGTCGCCCGAGCGAACTCCGCGCGGATTACGTCCGCCGCGTCGCTCTCGGCAAAGCTCGCGCCGCTGCAAACGAATCCAGCGAGCCCGGCGATTGCCTGTTCGTCGGAGCCGATACGATTGTCGTTGCAGATGACGAAATTCTCGGCAAGCCGTCATCAGAAGTTGATGCCCGGCGCATGTTGCGTCTCCTGAGCGGCGCGACTCACGAAGTCCACACGGGCGTCGCTGTCGTTCGCCGTCCGCGTGCGATAGAAGGCGTTATCGACGAAATCACGCGCGTCACTTTCGCGCCTCTCTCCGACCAAGAGATCGAAAGCTACATCGCCACCGGCGAGCCGTTGGATAAAGCCGGCGCCTACGCTATTCAAGGCATCGCCGGCCGCTACATCACTCGCATTGAAGGGTGCTACTTCAACGTCGTCGGACTGCCTCTAGCTCGCCTCTGGTCTCTCCTCCGCGACTTCGGCTGGAGAAACTCAGCGATTCCTTAGCGTGTAGGGCGGTGCTGAAAGCGGCTGGGTCGATTCATCCTAGTGGAACCGACCAGGATCATTCTCGCTGTATTGCTTAGAATGAAGAAGTCGATAATATTATCATCAGGCTATCCGCTCGACGAATCGCAAGTGTCGCAAGTAATGGGGCACCTAAGACGGCTCCGGCTGACGCACCTCCTTTGGTTGATTGGGATCACTCTATGCTTTTTGCTCCCAACCACCCACGCCCAGACTGCAAGTCCGAAACCGATTTACGTCGAAACCCGCGAGGTCTTCGTTCCTGTTCTAGTGCTGGATAAAACGCGCATTGTTTACCTTCAACAAATGGACCCCGCCGAGTATGCGGACCAAGTAGCTGAGAATAGTCTCGATTTCGAAATCGTTGCGGTTCGCGATTTGCTCGCCAAGGATTTCCAACTGTTTGTCGATGGCCAGGAGCAGAAAATTCAAAGCGTTACGCCGGAATTTCAGCTCGCGCGGCCCGTCAAGGATAGCGTGGGCCTCTCCGAAAATTTCGTCGGAGCCGGCGGAGGAATATGGGTTGCGCCAGGCATTACGAGTGATATCGCAGGATTCACGGTGCTCAACGTACCAGATTGGCCGGGCTATTTAATTGCTTACGTACCTCAGGGCGTGCCCGACGGAGACTGTCATCACATCTCCGTGAAAATCGATCGTCCCGATTCACTCGTTTTCGGACGCACCGAGTACTGCAATGCCGCCGATCCGCTAAAGGGAACGGATCTCGGTAAACAAATGCAGTCCGATCTGACTTCAGGAAAGAAAGGTAAGATCGGCTTGTCCCTCGCGGCCGTCGATTTCTTTACAAACACGCAGGCAGCTCGCGTTCAGATCTCGGTCGATTTCTCGCCAAATCTTATCTTTCGCACAGGCGAAGAATGTTACGGGCTCCCCGAGATTCGCATACTAGGGGTGATCTACGCGAAAGACGGATCCTTGGCAGCCCGCTTTAGTGATTTCACGTCTCGCAATTTTAGTCCTCGCGGTCAAGCCATGCCCTTATTGTTACCGACATCGGCCGGCCCCGTTTCCTGTTCCGCTGCTGGGCCCACCTACGAGACACAGATTAATTTGGCTCCCGGCGAATACAATCTCCGAGTCGCCCTTAGAGACGGAAAGGAGTCTGGTCGAGCCGAAATCCCTTTAACCGTGGAAACCAATGAGGGAAACCGTTTGGCCGTCAGCGGGATTGCGCTCGTCAAGAGGTGCCGCGAGGTGCCAACCGGGTCGCATCAGATGCCCACCGAACTTCCCGCGAACTATATGCCTCTTCTCAGCCAAGGATTTGAACTCACACCCACAGCGGACACCACCTTTGATAGGAGCAAACCTCTCTACTTTTACTTCGAAGTATTTGAGCCGCCATCAGCGGAGCCGCCCGCCCTAACGGTTCAAGCTCACCTGAGAATCGTCGATGCGAAGTCAGGGGAAGTGAAGAATGATCTCCGCCCATTCAGCGCGGCGCCTTACACGAAAGCCGGAGACCCAGTGATTCCAATCGGAGCCGCAGTTGATATCAGCGAACTGCCGAGAGGCTTGTACCGGTTGGAGGTGCAGGCGACCGACTCGGCAGGCCACAGCACGCCTTGGCGTGCAGCGACCTTCGCCGCCCAATAGTAAACCGCCTCAGGCCAGAACACATCCCTCGAGTGGCAACTGACTCGGTGCCCGGGCAACCTCTAAAATAAAACGGCGGCCGTGTGGCCGCCGTTTGAAGCCTTTTGTGAAAACTCAGATCCGCAATCGGTTTACGCGCTACCTGCGAACGCTACTTCTGCTCAGTCGCCGTTGGAGTCGAAGCCGGTGCATTCGTCGCCGGAGCGTTCGTCGGCTGGCTCGATTGCGCAGGCGGAGTTGGCTCGCCGCGCATTCCTTCCTTGAATTCGCGGACCCCCTGGCCGAGGCCCTTCATCAATTGGGGTATTTTGGCGCCCCCGAAAAGCACCAACACGACAACCGCTACAATGAACAAATGCCATGGGCTGAATTCCATTGCGACCTACCTTTCACGCCCGAGCCTGCCCGGCTCAGGTCCCCCTAGCCTTAACAACCTTCTAGCTCAAAGTATAACACGCTCATCGCCCACGCGGCGCGTCACGTGCTCCCGGTCGAGGAACTCCAGCAGCGGAATGGCGTATTTCCGGCTTACGCCCGCCACGTCCTTGAACGCCACCACTGTAATCCGGTCGCCGCGCTCCTTCCGGTACGTCACGATCAAGTCCCTCAGCCGTGCGACAGCCGTGCGGTGAAAGACGAAGTCCTCCGCCACCTTGACGAGTGATCCCTCTCGCAGCAGTATTTGCAAGATCTTCTGCGCTCGCGCCGCTTCGATGGGCACCTTTTCCAGCACTGCCGACACGCTCGGCACCGTCAGCCCGGCGCGTTCGAACTCCTTCTCGATCAGTTCCTTCGCGCGCGCTTCTTCGGGAGAAAGTGCAATCGCGTGCCCGGCGCGTTGGACAAGTCCTCCCGCAATCGTGATTGCCCCCGCCTTGGTAAGGTCGGCCAGCGCAGCTTCGTACAGTTCGGGACGCGGATTCCCAGCGCGCCCGCGCAGTTCTTGCTTGGGTATTCCCGGCAGCAACGGATTCGCCGCGTGGAAGTTCTTGATGGCTTCCCTCAACGCCGAGCTGCAATCCTGAAGCGCCTCTGACGAGGCGATAGTAAGCGGCTGCTCGCCTAGAATCCGAAGCCGTTTCCCTTGGGCCAGTTTCGTCGCGACCTCTCGAATCTCGCTTTCCAGCCATCCGGTGCGCGCACGCACCTCTTCGAGCGTCAGCCCGCGTGGCATCGCTTCGGCCAGTGCCGCCAGCGAATCTTCCCGGCTGCCTGTCTCTAGCGTCTCAAGAAACTCGCGGGCTGCCAGATCGTCGCGTCGGTGTCGCCGCGCCCGTGCGTCGATCACGACGCCGCCTCCGATCGTTACCACCGGCGAAAACTGCCGCAGAATGAACCGGTCTTCCGGCAGAACGACGACTTCGCTGTCCAGCCGCAGTTGCGCAAGTGCCGATTGGCCGGGAGCCAGTTCATCCCCTTCGAGCAGGATGATTTCGGCAATCGCTTCGGCCGATCCCTGATGAAAGTGAGCCCGGGCGCGGTTCTTCAGTGGGCGGGCCGACGCCAGCAGTGTAATGCGCGCATCCAGCTTTCGTGTCGGTTGAAAGACTCCTGGCGCGCCCAGCACCATCCCGCGCTGCACCTCGGTGTGATCAATGCCCGAAAGATTCACGGCGGTGCGCTGCCCCGCCACAGCGCGATTGATCGCTTTCCCGCCGGAATGAAGGCCGCGAACGCGCACGCGCTTGCCCAGCGGGTACACTTCGATTTCGTCCTCGACTTTCACCGCACCCGAAATTAGCGTTCCCGTGACGACGGTCCCGAAGCCCTTAGTTGCGAACGAGCGATCGATTGGCAAGCGAAAATGCCGCTTCACGTCCTTCGCTGGAGTCGCGTGCGCCACTTGCAGCAGCTCCTGCTTGAGCGCATCCAACCCTGCGCCGGTCCGCGCGCTGACTGGAACAATCGGCGCGCCTTCGAGGAACGATCCGCGCACGAATTCCTCAACCTCTAGCTTCACCAGATCCAGCATCTCCGCGTCAACCAGATCGGATTTGGTAATCGCGACCAAACCCCGGGGAACCCCAAGCAGCCGGCAAATATCGAAGTGCTCGCGCGTCTGCGGCTTGATCGACTCGTCCGCGGCTACCACAAGCAGAACGATGTCGATCCCGCCCGCGCCTGCGAGCATATTCCGCACGAATCGCTCGTGCCCCGGGACGTCGACGAAGCCAAAACTCACGTCGCCCAGCTCCAGAAACGCAAAGCCAAGATCGATCGTGATCCCGCGGCGCTTCTCCTCCTCCAGGCGGTCCGGATTCGTGCCCGTCAGCGCCTCGACGAGCGAACTTTTGCCGTGGTCGATGTGCCCGGCCGTACCGACGATGATGTGCCTTACGGTTTCCATGTGGGATCGCTTCTCGCACTGCGATGCTATCGGAGCGGAAGTTTCCGGTCAAACGTCATGGGATGCAACGGCGTAGCGAAGGGGAATTTCAGCCCACGCGTTAGAGGCAGACGCAATTTCTTTTGCGATCGCGAGCGCAGCGTCTCGCGGCTTCTTTGCCTCGGTGATCGGCCGCCCGACGACGAGATAGTCCGCCCCAGCTGCAATTGCTTGCGCCGGTGTCGTCACCCTCGACTGATCGTTCGCAGCGGCGCTTGCCGGACGCACACCGGGCACTACAATCAGGAACTTCGGTCCGCACGCCTCGCGGATGGCTCGAGCCTCGTGGCCTGACGCCACGACGCCGTCCAGCCCTGCTTCCTGAGCCAGCCGGGCCAGAGCGAGCGCTCGCTCGGCGGGCGAGCCCGATATCCCGACGGCTTGCAACGCCGGCTCATCCATGCTCGTCAGGACTGTGACGCCCAGCAGCTTCGGGCGATTCTTGTTGCTGCCGACCGCCTCGCGGGCCGCCTGCATCATGACCGTGCCGCCAAGCGTGTGCACCGTTAGCAGACGTACCTTCGGCAATTCTGCGGCGGCTGCCACAGCGCCCGCCACCGTGTTCGGGATGTCGTGGAACTTCGGGTCGAGAAATACCCCGAAGCCCAAGCCCGCGAGCGCCCTGACCGCCCGCGGGCCCTCCGCTGTGAACAGCTCGCTGCCGACCTTCACTAGGCCTGCCGCGCCGCGCACTTGACGCGCCAATGCGCTGGCCGGCCCCAGCCGGCCAACATCCAGGGCGACAATTAGTTGCGATGATCCGAGGCGGGGCGTGAAGGCACCTCGAGGAGTTCCAAGCGGACCTTAGCCAGCCCGCGCTGGTCGAAGCCCAGCTTCCGTGCAACCGCGTAGGAGACATCGAGTTCGCGGCCCTGAATGTAGGGGCCGCGGTCATTAATGCGGACCACCTCGCTGCGGTGGTTTCGCGGGTTCACAACCCGCACAATCGACCCCAGCGGCAGGGTCGGGTGGGCGGCAGTCTCGGCGTACATGTCGTATGTCTCGCCGTTCGCCGTCGGCTGGCCGTCGAAGTCTTCGCCATACCAGCTTGTCATGCACTCCCAGACCGCCAGCGGCTTCTGCTGGCCGTCCGTCTTCGGGTTTGTCGAGGGGATCGATAGGGGGCTGGACGTCATTTGGGACGGGCTGCCGACCTTCGCGCTGGCCGCGGGATTAGCCGAGGGCACGAAGACAAGCACGCCCAGTCCTAAGAACACCGATTCGAGAACTACAAAAATCCTAGCTCTCATTTGCTACTAACCTCCCTGAAATCAGCAAATTTTACCATCCAAACTACATCCGAGGCAATTGAATTACGACTTCAGAAAGCCCCGTAAGCTGCTGATTTCACGTACGTTTTCGCTCCGGCACCACTCCTCGAGGCGTTCCACAAGCCGTTCAGATGCTCGCGGGTCCACAAAGTGGGCAGTGCCAACCTCTATCGCTGAGGCACCAACAAGCATGTATTCGGCTGCATCTTTAGGGCTCTCGATACCGCCTAACCCTATGATCGGTATCCTGATAGCTCGAGACGCCTCGTGAACCAACCTCAACGTTATAGGTTTTATCCCCGCACCCGACAACCCTCCCGACGTACTACCAAGGCATGACCTCCGGGTGTGGGAGTCTAGACACAGTGCCGGGTAGGTGTTTGCAATGACGACGGCGTCCGCTCCCGCTTCTTCAGCCGCCTTCGCCACAACCCCAATATTTCCAACAACAGGAGATAGTTTGACCCAGAGGGGCCTCCGGCACGCCTTGCGGGCGGCCCCGACCACCTCTGCGGTCAAGGTTGGGGTAGTACCATATTCGGCGCCTCCTCGTTCGACGTTGGGGCAGGAGATGTTCAACTCGCACGCCGTGAGGCCTTCTGCGTCCTCCAACACACGAATGACCTCGACGTACTCGGACACGGTCCGGCCGAAGACATTCGCTACCACCGCTGTGTCGAAGGTGCGCAGCCGGGGCAGCTTTTCGGCGACAAAGTCGCGAACGCCTATGTTCTGAAGTCCGATCGCGTTGATCATGCCACCCACCGCGTCGACTATTCGGGGCGGCGGGCCTCCGGCCATCGGTTCAAGGGATAGGCCCTTGACCACGATTCCGCCGAGCCGGTTCAAATCGACGAGGTGAGCGAACTCGATGCCGTAGCCGAAGGTGCCGCTGGCTGCAATTACGGGGTTTTTGAGGGAAAGAGTACCGACGCTGACTCGGAGGTCAACCCCCGAGGGCCGTGGCGCAATGCGTGCCAACTCGGGCGAACTCACCGGAAATAGCTTAGCACGCAGGTCAAGGGGTCCCGCGGTGGATAACTTTGGTGATCAAATTCCTCGCGCTGCGAACGCGCAGCGGTGTGTGCTACGATGTTCCGCCCGATGCGCATTGTCGAAAAACGCCAGCTTCTTTCGCCGGAAGAGCTTGGTCGCACCCTCCAGCGCATGGCGCATGAAATCGCGGAAAAGACAGGTGGTGCGAAGGATCTCGCTCTGATCGGGGTGCGCCGCCGGGGAGTGCCTCTCTCCGAACGCCTCGCAAAGGCCATCCGCAGCTTCGCTCACGTCGAAGTTCCCGTCGGCATCCTCGACATCACGCTCTATCGCGATGACCTCTCGACGGTCGGCGCTCAGCCCGTCGTGCAATCCACCGATATCGAATTTGGTGTCGATAATCGCGACCTCGTCATCGTCGACGACGTGCTGTACACCGGCCGCACGATCCGCGCCGCGATGAACGGCCTTTTCGACCTCGGCCGCCCTCGTCGCATTCGTTTGTGCGTCCTGATCGATCGCGGCCATCGGGAGCTGCCGATCGAAGCCAGCTTCATCGGCAAGACGATCCAGACGAGCGACACCGAAATTGTGGAAGTTCGCCTCCAGGAAGTCGATGGAGAGGAGCGCGTGATGCTGGTCGACCGCGTCGTCTGACTCTGTCCGCCGGGATTCTGGAGGTAAAGTCTAAAGGGAAAGAGCGTTGCAGCGTCTTTCACATTTGCTCGGAATTGAGTCCCTTAGCCGCGGGCAAATCGATTTTTTTCTCGATCAGGCCAAGCCCTTCCAGGAGTTCCAGCGCCACCCACTGAAAAAGCTCGCGACGCTGCGCGGCAAAACTGTTGCGGTGGCATTTTTCGAATCGTCCACGCGCACGCGCATCAGCTTCACGACTGCCGCTTCGCGCCTGGGCGCCGATACGATGGCTCTTCAGGCCGAATCCTCCAGCCTCAAAAAAGGCGAATCGCTGATCGATACGGTTCGCACGCTGGACGCAATGAAGCCCGACGCCATCGTGATCCGCCACGCGTCCTCCGGCGCGCCCCACTTCGTCGCCGAGCGGCTCGATATTCCCGTGCTGAATGCTGGCGACGGCACACACGAGCATCCTACGCAGGCGCTCCTCGACGCGCTGACGATGCGCGATCGAAAGGGAAAGCTCGAAGGCCTGAATGTGACGATCCTCGGCGACATCCTCCATAGCCGCGTGGCGCGCTCGAATATCTATCTGCTCAGCAAATATGGAGTCCGGATCACACTCTGCGGTCCGCCGATGTGGACGCCGCCGCAGGTGGAATGTCTCGCACCAAACGTCCGTCGCGTGCTGCGGATCGAGGAGGCGGTCGAGGGCGCGGACGTGGTCATGGCTCTGCGCGTCCAGACCGAGCGCCTCCACGAACCGGCCCTGCCTCCGGATGAATACATCGCGCGCTACCAACTCACACCGGAGCGATTGCGGCGCGCCCGTCCGGACGCGCTCGTGATGCATCCGGGACCGATGATTCGGGGCCTCGAGATCGATTCGGCCGTTGCGGATGGACCGCAATCCTGCGTGCTCGAACAGGTGACCAACGGCCTCGCCGTGCGCATGGCTCTGCTCTACCATCTTGTCGGCGGTCCGCCCGCGGACGCGCCCCATCCCGCAAAGGACTGACCGGATGCTCCTGATCAAGAATGGCCGCGTCCTCGACCCGGCAAGCAAGACGGACGCCAACGTCGATGTGCTGCTGGAGGGCGGCCGAATCGCGAATGTCGGCGCGAACCTCTCGGCCCCCGGCGCGGAACTTCTCGATGCCACGGGACTGATCGTCGCACCCGGCTTCATCGATCTTCACTGTCATCTGCGCGAACCCGGCCAGGAGCTTTCCGAGACAATCGAAACGGGCACGCGCGCGGCCGCTCGCGGCGGATTCACCGCTGTCTGCTGCATGCCCAACACACAGCCAGTGAACGACAACGCGTCGGTGACACGCAGCGTCGTCGAGCGCGCCGCGGCCTCAGCCAGCGTTCGCGTCTGGCCGATTGGCGCGGCCTCGATAGGAAGCAAGGGTGAGGCGCTCGCGGAGATCTCAGCGATGAAATCGGCGGGCATTGTCGCCGTCAGCGACGATGGCAAGCCCGTGGCGACCGCTCGCCTGATGCGGCAGGTGATGGAGTATTGCGACTCGCTCGACTTGCCTGTGATCGACCATTGCGAAGATGCGTCGCTCTTCGCGGGCGGCGTGATGCGCGAGGGGCCGCAATCGCTGCGGCTCGGACTCAAGGGGATTTCGGCGCAATCGGAATCGATCTGCGTGGGCCGCGATGTCGAAATGGCGCTGCTGACCGGTGCGCGTCTTCACATCGCCCACATGTCCGCGTGCCGCTCGCTCGAATATGTCCGCTGGGCGAAGGAACGCGGCCTGCGCGTCACCTGCGAAGTGACGCCGCATCATTTCACGCTGACCGATGAGGACGTTCGCTACGATTCGAGCTACAAAATGAATCCGCCGCTGGCCTCCCGCGATGATCGGGACGCGCTGATTGCGGGTCTCACGGACGGCAGCGTCGATGCCATCGGCACCGATCACGCACCGCATCATCCCGCGAGCAAAGACGTCGAATTTGACCACGCGCCTTTCGGCATCACCGGTTTCGAGACTGCTCTCGCGCTCGGCCTCTCCGAGCTCGTCCACTCGGGCAAGATGCCTCTGATGCGGCTCGTCGAGCTATTCACCACCGGCCCCGCGCGCGTCCTCGGCATCGAACGAAAGATCGCCGCAGGCGAGCCCGCCGACCTCACACTGTTTTCGACAACGCACGAATGGACATTCCGCGCTGCCGACTCGGCCAGCAAATCGCGTAACACCCCCTTCGACGGCCGTACCTTCCGGGGAGCGCCCATGGCTGCCATCGTCGCCGGTCGCATCGCATTCCGGCGGTAAGCGCTTTTTTTGGAATTTCGATTTCCGGCCGGAGCTAGTGCGCAGCAGGTTCCGCTGCGGGGTGCATGCCGTGCTGCGGCACTTCGTGGACGCCGCGCGGCGGCGGCTCTTGATGGAAGCGGAAAAGCTGGTTCAGTGGACCGGCGCCCTTGCCGGTCGAGTAGGATTTTTCGATGGCTTTCATGACGTAGGCTTTCGCGAGGATCGCAGCGTCGCGCAGATGTTGCCCGCAGGCGAGCTGCGCCGCAATCGCGGAGGAGAACGTGCAGCCAGAACCGTGTGTGTTGGCGCTCTTCACATGATCGCCGCCGAAAGTCTCAAGCCCCGCGGCATCGCACAGCACGTCGGTCGGCTTTTCGAGGTGCCCGCCGGTCACGATCACGGCGTGCGCGCCCATTTCCATCAACTTCTGCGCCGCGGCCTTCATGGCGTTCAAATCCTTCACTTCCATGCCTGTGAGCAGTTCCGCTTCGAGCATGTTTGGCGTGATCACACTCGCGCGCTTCAGAAGTTCGTCGCGCAAGAATTTCAAGCCCTGCGCATCAAGCAATTCCACATCGCCGGTTGTCGGCCGCGAAACGGGATCGAGAACGACGTGCGCGTATTTGTGCTTGTCGAGAAATTCCGCGACGGCGCTCGCATTTGCCCGATTCGCCAGCATGCCGATTTTGACAGCGGCGAAAACGCTATCCTCAGCCAGCGCTTCGAGCTGTCCGCGAAGAGCTGCGCAGGGTGTCGCCTGCACGGCGCGCACGCCCTGCGTTGATTGCACGGTCAGTGCAGTCACGGCAGCGACGCCGTAGCAATTGTGCGCCGCGAACGTCTTCAGGTCGGCTGCCACGCCCGCGCCGCACGAAGGATCGAATCCCGCGATGGTGAGAAGGATGGGAGGCGCCGGGTTGCTGTGGCCGTTGTGATTCGTGTGCGTCGTCAACTCGTCGTGCCCTCCGCGCTAGGCACAAATGCCGGCGACACCCGCTCGTTGGGTGCACCGGCAAAGAAAAATGTACGCGCGTTGCCACGGTGCGCGCAACAACAATTTTCTGTGGAACCGCTCGGCAAAGCATGCACGGCAGATTGGAACAACGAGTTGAATCAGGGGAAAAGCCCGCGGACGAGCGTCGCATCCGCGACGCGGCCTACGGCGAGGACATACGCGCCCGTGCGCATGTGCGTTCGATGCTTGCGCGCCATTTCATGCACTTCGAGAAACGCGCGGCGCATCACCGACTCCAGCTTCGAGTTCACCTCTTCCATCGGCCAGAAGAAGCTCTGCAAATCCTGCACCCACTCGAAGTAGCTTGCTGTGACTCCGCCCGCATTCGCGAGAATGTCGGGCAGCACCATGATGCTCTTGCGCGCGAGAACTTCGTCGGCGTGCGGAGTCGTCGGCCCATTGGCCGCTTCTGCGACGATCTTCGCTTTGATCTGATCGGCGTTGTTCAGCGTGATCACGTTTTCGAGTGCCGCTGGCACGAGGATGTCGCACTTCATCGTGAGCAGATCGTCATTCGAAATACGCGACGTGCCGGGCATCCCGACCACCGTCTGCGCGCGCTCCTTGTAGCGCATCGCCTTCAGCGGATCGATGCCGCGCGAGTTGAACACGCCTCCGCGCGAATCGCTGATCGCCACCACGCGCGCTTTCTTCTCGGTGAAAAGCTTCGCGACGAGCGAGCCCGCGTTTCCAAACCCCATGATCGCCACGCTCGCGCCGCGCAGCGACATCTTCTTCAGTTTGCACGCTTCTTCGGACACGACAAGACAGCCGCGCGCAGTCGCCTCCTTGCGCCCTTCCGATCCGCCGATCGACACCGGCTTGCCCGTCACGACGCCAAGCGTCGAGTAACCCTTGGTCATGGAATACGTGTCCATGATCCAGGCCATCGTCTGCGCGTCGGTGTAAACGTCCGGCGCGGGAATATCCTGCTCGGGCCCGATCAGCGGCAGGATTTCGGAGGTGTAGCGCCGCGTCATGCGTTCCAGTTCCGACTTGCTCATGCGCTTCGGATCGCAGATCACGCCGCCCTTGCCGCCGCCGAACGGAATGTTCACCGCCGCGCACTTCCACGTCATCCAGGTCGCCAGCGCCTTCACCTCATCGAGCGTCACATTGGGGTGATACCGGATTCCGCCTTTGGCCGGCCCGCGCGCCACGTTGTGCTGCACGCGATAGCCGGTGAAGACTTTCACCTGTCCGTTGTCCATCTTCGTGGGGACGGACACCTCAAGCACCCGCTTTGGAATCCGCAGGATCTGGCGCAGTCCCGGATCGAGCTTCAGGTATTCCGCCGCGATATCGAATTGAATCTGAGCGATGCGATGAGGGTTTAGGTCCTCGCGCGGCGCAATTCGCGGTACGGGTTGGGGAACCGCCTTGCCAACCGTCGCCATCGTGCTTTCCTCCTGGGGCAGGAACCTGAGCTGCTAGGGCCGGTATCGAGTGCTGTGAATTGTCCGAGTACTGGTAAGTCCCACGAGAATCGAAGTTTAGTCAAGCAGGACTGGATGTCAATGAAAACCAATAACTAAGATATAGCACCCGTGCCGTCACAGATAATCCGGTCATATTTCCTCGGAGCCCCGGATAGCCCGTAAGTTACTCTCAGCATTGCGCTTGTCGGCCATTCCGGCCTCGACGGTCAAACGAATCCATCGCAGCCCGGATGCAAACGCAGCCGCCCGGCATTCTAGGAATTGAGACAGCAGCAGGGGCGAGCCCGCGCGTGGGGTGGGAGCGCTGGCTCGTCCCTCTCCCGAACCGAGGTGGCCTGCGTATCAGTGATTGCTTTCGGCCCGGCATCGGCCGCTGGCAGGGCTCGCCTTGTGGGACGTGGCGGAGTATAAGGGGCAATCGGCGGAACTACGGCTGATGCTTTGTCGTTCTTCGACATTGGCTGTGATCATCTTAAGGGATACTTACTTGTTCGCCATCGCGGCGGCGGGCCGTTCACCGAACGCGGCCAGGGCTTTTTCCGGCGTAATCTCGTTGCCGGCGGCATCGACGTAATGAATATCGATGGGGCCCTCCACAACGCGGTAGAAGGTGCAGCCGCTCGCGCACGAGAGCTGGTGCTGGTGACGAGCCGGCGCGAAGATATAATCGCCAGCCTTGCAGGTGTGTGGCTGCTCTCCCTTCATCTCGAACTGTCCCGTTCCGCTGACGAACATCAGATTTTCGTTTGCTGAGTGCCAGTGCATCGGGACAGTGCATCCGCTGGCGAATTTCAGCAGCGAAATTGAACTCCCAGCCTTGGGATCGCCGTGCTCGATGACGAAGCTAAGGCATTCTGGCAGTACGGGAGACGAAACCAATTT
>DASPVC010000041.1:0-9900 GCA_035622585.1 Candidatus Acidiferrum sp. | reverse complement strand
CATTCCCAGGTTGTGGATGAACTGGTTGCCCGTTTCGACGGCGTCTTCCAGGAAGTAGCAGTGACCGACGGTGTTGTAGGCCACGTTGTTTTCCACCCGCACGTTATTGGTGCCATGCACCGTCACGCAGCGGCTGTACGTGTCGTGAATCGCTGAATTTTCGATGTACTGCCCTTGGCCTTCGCCGAGCAGATGCCAGTGGATCGGATACCGGGCCAGATGCATGTTCTGACCCATGCGATTCAATTCGACGCCGGAGACATACATTTTAGACCCGGCCATCGCCATAATATGCCCCCCGAAGTAGGAGCGTTCTGCGTCCTCCGAAGCTTGGATAAGAATATTTCGCGTCAGCGAGCCGACTTCACCACGCTCATCGACGCCGAACGTGATTTTGCCGAAATGCATGTACTTTAGGGGCTGATCAAGCTTGATCACGTTCCCTTTAATGGCGGCGATGGTTCGCTTCTCCGTCTGCGTGGAATCGAAGTCAGTCGACGCAAGGACGATCACGTCCCCTTTTCGCCAGCCACTGGCATTCAAGACTTTGATCCTCGCGCTACCGGCCTTGGCTGTTCCGGCAAGTTTGGTCCAGGAATTCGTCCGGTCACCATGCAAGTTCAGAGTTCCGCCCGCGACCATGATCCCGCGGTCGTTACCAGGGACATTGTCGGTGAGGGTGATGGTCGCCTTGCGCGTGTGGGGTTTGGCTTCGGTGCCGATTTCCAGTTCTCCGTGCACGACGATCGACTCGGTGGTCAGCTCGATGTCGGCTTTGTCCGAGAAGCTGAGTTTGCCATTGATTTGCAAGCCGCCCAGCGACGGCGGACTCACGTCGAGGAGCACATCCTTGCCTCTTTCAATGGTGACCGTGTCCCCTGCGCCGGGCACCTTCCCGTCGGGCCAGGTGGCAGGATTGGACCAGAGTTCTTGCTTGACCGCCTGCGATCCTTGTTCCTCAGCCGCCACAACGACCTCGATTGCGCTGACCAGGAAGAATGCTGGAACGAGCAACGCAAAAAGGAACGAGCGATATTGTCTTCTCATTTCGTCAATCCCTCGTATTCAAAGCTGACCCCGCATCTTCGCGGCGCGCGGGTCTCCGCCCGATTACGCTCCCCCCGGGCTCATGAGGCGGCATTATAGCTCCTCTGTCGACTACGGAGGCAAGGCCGCTTTGGGTCGATATACCCTGTTGGCGTCTTAACAATCGTAAGTGGATTATTTCTTGTGGCACGATTAGTGACGAAGTTCGCTTTACATATCGATGATCGTGCGCGGAGCAAGGTGTAGGTTGAATCTGATTTCTCCGTAAAGATCCGCAGTCGACGTAGCACTTTAACAGTAATGCCTGGTAAGTCGGATTGCCGGACAAGTTCAGTACTAAAACCCTACTTGTCCGGTTACGCCGTTAATCAGGCATATACTTTCTTAGCGGAAGAGTCGGATGTCGCAGAGCTCCCACCTAGGAGGCATCGCCCTTCATGCGACCCACGATCTGTAGTTTAACTTTCCTTATGCTTACGTCGCTGGCACAAGCGCAGATCTCCTTTATCGGTCCAGGACAAATCTCTTGTGAGAAATTCTCGGCTCGCCGAAACCTCCTGATAAGCAGGTTCGTCCGTCCGGCCTTGGATCTGGCTATGCCCGGAAGAAAAATAATGGTAGGAGGCGGCGTAGTGGATGCACAGCCCCCGGATTGGCCAGCTATTAAAATGTTGGGGGATGGTTTTTCTGTCGGCGTGTTAAAGACAGTCAGCCCGAAAGACCTTACGAAACCAGAATTCGTGAAGGCCTATCTGCAAGTAATTCGAACTGTGTTCTCAGAGCCGAAATGGATAGTCTGCGCGGAAGACAAAAGTCCGGAAGTTACACTATTCCTGCTGCACTATCTAAGTGAGAAAGTATCGGATGAAGAGCTACAACGCGAAATCGAGTCTACAACAGAATACGTCCTAAAGCAGGCCGGCCCAGCCAGGCAGTCGCCTTTTCCAGGACCATCTCAATGACCAAATATTCGAGCAATTGGGCGGTTAGTCGGATAACCGGACATTTCGCGTACCAAAAATCTATTCGTCCGGTGACCCCGTTAATCAGGCCCTCGGTCCGAGTGCGAAACATATCTGGTTTTTATACTCAACCTTGAGAGTCCACGTTTGCACGCAGTTCCTTTCTTGTCATCTGTGAGCTGTGCGCGAGCGCGAAGGCGATATACTTTGCGAAGGAGTCTTCGTCTGTGAGCGACGTTACAGCTCAGAGGCCTTTCTTTAGACACCGACGTGCAGCGGTGCTCTGCGTCGTGCTCTACTGCTTGGTTGCAGCAAATTCCCGCGCGCAACAATCTGACAACAACGCGGTCGCAACGACTTCCGAGACTGTGGGCTATCCTGAAACACCCGACGGGCTAAAGCACTTCATCGAAGAAGGGCTCCCCTCCTCGGAGCGAGCCGGAACGCCAAGCGATGATTACCTTGCTCGACTTGAGATACCTAGCCACGCCTCATGGTTTTCGCAAGTCTTCGGGCCAGCAGAAGGGGCGCGGCTGGAGGCTAAGTACCAGGAATTAGTGCCTCGGATGCCCGATGAGATGCGGCGGTACCTTCAATTCGTGCTCCCCTTTCAACGAGTCGAGGTCGATACAACTGAACCGATGCAATTCGACCCACTCATTACGGCCGCATCGGCGGCGATGAAGGGACCGGTCGAGATTTACGGCGCTAAGGTAATTGCTTCCCACCCAAAAGATCCCGCGGCACCGCTTCGAGCGAAAGCAGAGTGGCTCAGCGGTTTTGTATACGTAAATGGTGGTTACCGCTATCTGAGTCGAGGCGTCCTTGCGGCGCTGAGCTCAGCGCCCGATCTGCACCTCCACTCGGGAGGTAACATAAACCAGCCCGCAGTCGTACATAGGGTAGAACCGGTCTATCCAGTAGCCGCTGAAAGGGCTCATGTCCAGGGAACCGTCACCCTAAGGGTTGTTATCGCCAAGGATGGCTCACCTCGACTAATCAGTCTTGTGAGTGGCGACTCACTTCTCGTTGATGCGGCGGTTGATGCAGTGCAACAGTGGAAATATCAGCAGTCTCGATTGAACAACATACCGATCGAAGTGGAATCAATTACAACAGTGAACTTTTCGCTGAAGTGAGAACAGGGCCGCTTGAAAGCGCGCCTTAAGTCCCGATTAGTCGGATTACCGGACATTTGAAGTAAGACTCTACTTCTCCGATTACCCCCTTAAGCGGGCGCTGGCAACTAGTCGCGATCCGCTGAAACGGCTATATTGTCACCGCGTCAGGACTCGGGGCGGTTCGGAGTCACTGGGATGATCTTCCCCCAATTGGCCCGCTTTACCGATGTCGCGCTTCTGCTGCTGCGTTTCATGGTGGGCATCGTGTTCGTCACCAGTGGCTACAAACATCTCAAAGACCCGGAAGCGCGAAGCAAGGACATTGAGATGAGCAAGAGCTTCACGATTTTTCTGGGCGCAGCCGAACTGGCCGGCGGACTCGGAGTGATTTCGGGAGTGCTCGCGCAACTCGCCGCGATCGGTTTGATTCTCCTGATGCTCGGCGCGGTCCAAAAGAAAATATTCGTTTGGCACTCGGGCTTCTGGGGCAAATCAGGGACGAATGGCTGGAGCTACGACACGCTGCTGATCGCAATGAATCTGGTGATCGTCACCACGGGCGGCGGAAACCTCGCCCTCACACGCCTGTTCACGTAAGCGAGACTATGTGTCCATCCGTTCGACCCATTGAGCGCGGAATGCGGGAGCCGCGAATGGATCCGCAAAGTACTGTGTTTCCCGCGCAACCTTGTCGCCCTTGAATTCCATGATGCTCACGGTGTAGGACGGCTTGCCGTCATACGTCAGGATGAATTCGGTGACCCAAAGCTCACCGCTGCCAATGATGCGCCGGATAGAAAACCGCTTTTTGTTCGGCTGACTGGCGCGCTGGCCCTGTATGTTGCGCCGGCCGCGGGTTCGCTCGCCTGACTGCGGGTATTCCAGCACCGCGTCCTCGTGATAGATGCGGTGCTCCAATTCGAAATCATTGGCATCGGACGCCGCCCAATGCTGATCCAGGGCCGCGCGGATCTGTTCTTCGTGCACGGACTGCTCTCGTTGCGGTTTCGCGTTCATGCTCCTCTACCTTTACCTTGTGGAATGAAGCCCGGGACGCCGGTTTGCACCACGGTATTCAGCCTTTGTCTGGTCTGAATGCGATTGATTTCCTCGAGCGCGTCTTCCGGAAGCGGAGAGATGTCGAAATTCTCTCTCGCGCGAGCCGCGGTCCTGGGCGTGGTAAGCACAGCCGTGCCGCGCTGCACCTCCAAGCTATTGGCGTCCGGCATCACGCCCGGATTCCGAAATTAGATGCAGGTGCAGCAGGCACGGCGCCAACTTCTGATGAGTCGGCTAATTGGATTTCTGGCTAGTACTGAACATGTCCGGTTAGGCCGTTCATCAGGAGCTTTCGATGTTCCGCGGTAGCAATTAGCGAGCCAGATACGGAGAAATCTCTTTTCAATAAGGGGGTTCTCCCACCCACTGGCCACCTTTGCACTCCTCTGGGAACCCTTCGGACAGGCGAAGCAGTTCGTCGTTCTCGTACATTGCCACATAATCGTCGATGACCCACCGGTTGTGCTCTAGTATTACCGTAGCAACACCCTCATAACGCTCATGCGCCACTTGATAGTCGCAACATGACTGTTCGAGAGTGAATTTGAGGTGAACGTCCACGCGACTTTCTCCGATGGCCCTGCTGCCGAGAATCGAGAATTTCACCGGATCTGCCGCTTCGTTTGGTCCTGAGAACAAGCCTTCTTCTAACCATGGGGTAGCAGGTTTGTACTGATTTGCTTTAAGAACATCACCGTAACGTCGGTAGTAGTCGGCGTCGCAGGACTCAAGGCTGTCGAGTTCCCGGGCGAGTCGTTTGCTTAGGAGTGGCCAGAGTACCTTACTCGGATGGGGGATACCCAGTGGGCGGTATCTGGTGATGGCGGCATAGAAAACACGCACCGCGTCGAGCGCGGCTTGTGTGGTATTGCTGCGCAGATGAATAGGACCCGGCAGCGGACCTAGCACGCATACCTCGATACAGAACGCGGCTTTCGTCGAACGGAAGATGCCGGCCGGGATCTTCGTCTCGCCTGCAAATCGCGCAACGCTTTCTGGCGGACCTAAGGAGTATTCGGCCGTTAGAGAGTATTGACCGGGCTTATCGAAAACAAATCCTGCTCCGTCTTTGAGAGAAATTACTCTTTTGGCGGAAATCTCGTGATATCCCTCAAGCACAGCGAAATCAGAGGGAGAGTATTCCGTAGAACCGATTCGAGCCTTGCCCTGCCACGGCACGTCCCTGCCGTCGGGCCCAATTACCTCGAAATCCACAAATTCGTCGTCGTTTAGGCGACCCACGAAAATCGGCTTGTCTGACCAGTTGTAAATTGAAAGCACAAGGATTACAGGCTCACCTTGTGCAAACAGCTGCGTTTCAGGAGTAGCCCAAAAGCATAGTACACACGGTGTAATTGGCGTCGCTGAAGTTTGACCCCGCGTGCTACTAGCGTGAACTAAAGAAGAGAGTAGAAATAGGGAAATCCTCACAAACCAGCGGCTTGGCCTGGTCATACGGATATTAGACACCCCAATTTGATATTCGGCCCGGCCAACTCCTGATGATTTCGCTAACCGGACATTTTTCTGGCTCGTACTGAACTGGTCTGGTTCGCCCGTTAATAAGGACTTACCTCCCGAATTGCCTTATGCGCTTACGGGCGTGGCACATGGATCGAGAAAAGAACGAGCGTTCCATTTATCGAACTGAACCAATGCGGCGTGTTTTCCGGGACCAGAATGAAGTCGCCCTTTGAGACGGGGCGCGATGTTCCACCTTCGATGGCCGAACCACTAAGATTGCTGGGATTCATTCGATTCTCATTCACGAGTTTGCCTCCCGTCACCAAAGTTCCTGACCCTTCGATAACGTAAAAAATCTCCGCTTCCTTTTCATGTACAGCAGCGTTGCCAACCGAAGCCCGGTACTCCAAGTGGCCGTCATACGAACCCAGCTCTAGCATCGGCTCCGCGACCGTCGCTTGACCTTCTTTGCGTTCGCTCTTTGCCTTGGCAATCAGCTCGGCGACCTCTCCAGAGGATACGAAGGTCTTAGTGGGCTTTTCTGATGATTGAGCCGACTGTTTTGCTGCGGCGAGTCCGGCCGTAAGAATAAAAGCGAGGCCCATGATCATTGTGCGCATAAAACCTCCAAGGAACTGAGACTCACGTGCTGAGGAGCACATACTACCCTGAACAGTCCTTACGGCGAACTTCTCCGGTAATCCCGTTAATCAGGACTTATCCACCCGCGCGGAACGGCGATTCGACTATCCTTTGGTGTTTCCATCATGCCACGTCCGGTTAGGGAAGCAGCGGTTGAAAGACGTTACCAAGAATCTTCTTAGGGCGACTTTGCTCGTCACCCAGATTAGAGCCTAAAGCTATGACGATGCGACCGCTGCGGAGCCGGTCTTAACACTGAATTCACTTGACTTTACTTAAAGTGAGCGTATGTTCCTCCCTTCTAGTTAGTCTTCGGTCCCCTTTCGGCCCAGCCCAACGAAAAACGAATTCGAAAAAGGAGACGCAGATGAAGCGCATTCTGGCGATTGTCCCTGTCGTCGTTGTGTCCTTGGCTGTATCGGGCCTAATGCTGGCGCAGAACACTGCTGACCCCAGAGTAGGCACATGGAGGCTCAATCTTGCAAGGTCGAATTTTGCTGGCATGCCAGCACCGAAGAGCGAGACGCGAACAGTCGAAGCTCAAGGCAACGGAGAGAAAATTACCTTCGATGGAGTCGCCGCAGACGGAAGCCCCATCGCGTTCACCATCACGGCCAAGTTAGACGGCACGCCCGCGCCCCTCGTTGGCACGGGGGTAGCTGGTGGAGCGGATATGTCTGCTCCCAAGCGGATCGACGCGTATACGCTCACAAGCACAACGACGAAGGAAGGTAAGACGGTGGCGACAGAGCGGTTTGTAGTTTCAAAAGACGGTAAGGTTACAACTCAAACAAGAAAAACAACGGATGCGAAGGGCCAGCCGATTACACAAGTACTCGTTTGGGATAAGCAGTAAGTGCGCCGGGCTGCCTGATGGAATTAACGGAAAGGCCGCGCTGAAGGCTTGTTCCGCTTGAAATGGCTCGAACAATGCTGCGATGGTAATGTTTTGTGACTGCGACCGCCTCAACTCCCGATTAGTCGGATAACCGGACATGTTCTTTAAGCGCTGAATTCTTCGGACCCAAGCTAAATCGCGTGGTGCCATTGAGGGACAGAAATTGGGGCGCAAATCGGACACAAAACTCCTGTTTCGGCCACAGATTTTAGTGTAGCAAGTAGAGAAGACAACAGATTCGCCGAGGCCCAGCATCATCGGTAGGTCTGCCCGCTTGAGCTCCGCGCCCGGCGGTAACCGCTCCAACGCATCCCCACGCAAAAAATGTTGCGACTCATCGGTTGCCGGATAATCCTGTAAGGGAGCGCGCCGCCTTCGGTCTGCCGTTCGGCGGCGCGGGCAGCTACCGATGAGAATTCTTGTCGCGGAAGACAACCCCGAAAGCCGCCAGCTCCTGATCGATTTGCTGCGCCACGGCGGGCACTCCGCTGTCGGCGTGTGCAATGGCCGCGAAGCCTTGGACGCTCTCGAAAAGGACCGATTCGAGGTCGTCTTCATGGACGACCAGATGCCGGTGATGAACGGCGTAGAGGCCGCACACGCGATTCGCCAGAAAAGCGTTTCTCGCGGGAAGCGCCCGATCATCGTCGGAATGTCGGGAAATACGGCCGAATGCGACGAGCGCCGCTGCCTCGACGCCGGAATGGACGCCTTTCTCCCCAAACCAATCGGCATGGCGGAGTTGCTCGCAATGCTGGCGGTTCTCGCTCGCCGGCCCGCGCAAGCCGCGTCGGTTTCTCCGCCCTGCCCGAACGGAGACCAGCCGCCTGCCGATCTGGCGGCTCATTTGCACCGCGCCACAGGCGGCAACCAGAAGATCGTTCGGTCGCTGATCAAGAACTTTCTGGCAGGCACGCCCCAAAAGCTCTCGGTCCTGCGCCGCCTCATTGCTAAGGGAGACGGCGGAGGAATTGCCTCTGCCGCTCACGCGCTGAAAGGCTCGCTGGGTCTCTTCGGCGCGCATCGGGCGGTGAACGCCGCGCGGAATCTTCAGAAAATCGGCGCCTCGGACAGCGTCGGCGGCGCCGAGCAGGAGTTCCGGATTATCGAACAGGAGTTCGTCCGGTTGAAACGCGAGATCGCCGCCCTTCCATACGCGCCGAAACCGAAGCCACGGAAGGCCGCCGCGAAGCGACGGAACCGCACGAAGCGCCGCCGCTAACTGAACGAGCAACAAATGCCTTGCCAACCTTGCCGCGCACGCACGCCGGCGCGATACTCGGACAGATGAACCGCGTCGCCCAGTTTCTCACTGCTGCAATATCGCTCGCCGCGCTTTCAGCAGCGTGCGCCCTTCCTTTGCGCGCGGACGATCTGAAGCTCAAGGACGGCACCAAGATCACAGGCGACATCGTCGGCTTCGACGACAACTCGTTCAAAGTGAAAACGAGCTACGGCTTCGCGCTTGTGCAGAAAGATCAGGTGGTCTCGATCAGCATTTCTGAGGCGCCGAAAGTCGCTGCGGAGAAAAAACTCGAACCCACGGAAACGAAATCGCCCGCACCGGAAAAACCAAAGCCTGAGCCCGGGGTCGCTTCACCAGCATCAGCCCCGGCACAAGCGATTGCCGTTGACCCGGCCAGCAGACCTACTTCCCCGAACACGCCCGCTTCGCCGCCGATGACCGCTGCGGGCAGTAAGACACCCTCGCTAAGCGCGCCGCCTCCAATGCCAAACCCTGTCGCCACGAGCGAGCCAGCCGCGTCCAGCACGACTAAGTCTGTCGCGGCGAGCGCTCCCGCTACGGCTGCGGCTCCTGTGGTGAAGAACCCTGCGCCTGCTACGCCAGACATCGCAGCAAACGCTGCGCCGCCCAAGCCGTCTGGGCCGGAGCCGATCCGCGAGCAAGTGACCGGCAACACGTACACGAACGAAACCTATCGCTTTCACATGTACAAGCCGCCGGACTGGGACGTGATCGCGTCGGCTCCTGCGGTGCTGCCGGGCGCGATCACCGCGATGGGCACGGCGGACGACACAACCTACCTGCTGATCGGGCAGGAAGCAACTAGCAAGACGCTGGCGGCCGAGATGGACGCGACCGAGCATCGCCTGCGCGACGTGATGGCGAACTTCCGGCCGCTCGGCGAGGAGAAAGTCACCGTCTCAGGAACTGCGGCAATGGAGCATCACTTCCGCGGCAGCGTGGACCAGCATGATTGGTCCGGCGTGGTCGTCCTGGTTCCGCGCGGCGAGAAGGTCTACACGATTTTCGGAATGACGCGTGCGGACAACGATCTCTTCCAACTTCAGGAAAACGTGATCTCGCGCGCGATCGCCAGCCTGCAATTCACGAACTGATCGCCCGGCGTTCTTCTCTCAGAATTTTGTGACTTCGCTGAAGTGGAAGTTGCGAACCTTCATCGGCGGCGCAACCATCTCGAACGACTCTTCACCCGCCGCGCGCACCGCGGGTCCCAGCATCTCGACGCTCGAAAGCATCTCGATGATGCTTTGATTGAAGCGGAAGTTGCGGATTCCGCCCGCGATTTTTCCGTTTTCGACGAGGAACGTGCCATCGCGCGTCATGCCCGTGAGGATTTTCTCGTAGGGATCGACTTCGCGGATGTACCAGAGCCGTGTGACCAAAACGCCGCGCTCGGTGGTGCGGACCATTTCGTCAATCGATTTGTCGCCACCCGCGAAG
>DASPVC010000040.1:0-3297 GCA_035622585.1 Candidatus Acidiferrum sp. | reverse complement strand
TGGCCGTACATATCATACGTTTCGCCGGTCGCCGTCGGCAGACCGTCGAAGTCTTCTCCGTACCAGCTTGTCATGCACTCCCAAACCGCCAGCGGCTGCTGGCCGTTCGTCTTAGAGTTTGTAGCGGGGTTCGATAGGGGGCTGGATGTCATTTGGGAAGGGTTGCTCACCCTCGCACTAGCCGCGGGATTGGCCGAAGGCACGAGGACAAGCACACCCAGTCCTAAAAACACCGACTCGAGAACCACGAAGATCTTAGTTCTCATTTTCTACTAACCTCCCTGAAATCAGTAAATTTTACCATTCCAACGACATTCGAGGCAATCGAATTACGACTTCAGAGAGCCTCGTAAGCTGCTGATTTCACTTATGTTTTCGTCCCGGCACCACTCTTCGAGGCTGCCCACGAGCCGTTCAGACGCTCGCGGGTCCGCAAAGTGTGCGGTGCCAACCTCTACCGCCGAGGCGCCTACCACCATGTATTCGGCCGCATCCCTTGGGCTTTCAATCCCTCCCAGCCCAATGATCGGGATTTGGATTGCCCGATACGCCTCATGAACCAACCTCAACGTTATAGGCTTGATCCCCGCACCCGACAACCCTCCCGCCGTACTACCTAGGCATGACCTTCGGGTGTGGGCATCTATACACAGTGAAGGGTAGGTATTGGCTATTACGACGGCGTCCGCTCCGGCCGATTCGGCCGCTTTGGCGATAACTCCAATATTTCCAATGGTCGGTGATAGCTTTACCCAGAGTGGTCTCCTCGAAGCCCGCCGCGCAGCAGCGACCACCTCTGACGTCAAAGTTGGGGTAGTACCATATTCGAGACCCCCTCGTTCCACGTTCGGGCAGGAGATGTTCAGCTCGTACGCCGCAAGACCTTCCGCGTCTTCCAAGACACGGATCACCTCGACGTATTCCGTCACACTCCTGCCGAAAACGTTAGCGATGACGGCCGTATCGTAGGTTCGGAGCTCTGGCAGCTTTTCCGCAACGAAGGCTCGGACGCCGACGTTCTGAAGGCCGATCGCGTTGATGATCCCGCCTATGGCCTCGACCATCCGCGGCTGAGGCGCGCCGGCCATCGGCTCCAGCGAAAGCCCCTTGACGACGATTCCGCCTAGCCTGTTCAGATCAACGAGGTGAGCAAACTCGACGCCGTAGCCAAACGTGCCACTGGCGGCTATTACGGGGTTTTTGAGGGAAAGGGTACCGACGCTGACTCGGAGGTCAACCCCCGAGGGCCGCTGGGAAATGCTTGCCAGCTCGGGCGAACTCACTGGCAAGATTGTAACACCGCGGTCAACGGGTCGCCCTGTGGATAATTTTTCGAGCTGATTCGTCGCCCTGCGAAGTCGCGGATGTCTGTGCTAGGATGATTTGCCCGATGCGCATTGTCGAAAAACGCCAACTCCTCTCGGCGGAAGAGCTTGGCCGCACGCTCCAGCGCATGGCGCATGAAATCGCGGAGAAGACCGGTGGCGCAAGGGACCTCGCTCTGATCGGCGTTCGCCGCCGCGGTGTTCCGCTCTCTCAGCGCCTCGCGAAGGCGATCCGTAGCTTCTCCCACGTTGACGTTCCTGTCGGCACGCTGGACATCACTCTCTACCGCGACGATCTTTCGACCGTCGGCGCGCAGCCTGTGGTGCAGTCGACCGATATCGAGTTTGCGGTCGACAATCGAGATCTCGTGATCGTCGACGACGTTCTTTATACCGGCCGCACGATTCGCGCCGCCATGAACGGCCTGTTCGACCTCGGACGGCCGCGCCGGATCCGTCTCTGCGTCCTGATCGACCGCGGGCATCGCGAGCTGCCCATCGAAGCCAGCTTCATTGGCAAGACGGTCCAGACGAGCGATTCCGAAATCGTCGAGGTTCGCCTTCAGGAAATCGACGGAGAAGAGCGAGTGATGCTGGTGGATCGAGTTGCCGATACGGCTGGCGCAGGTTCCGGAGGCAAGATTTAAAGGTAAACGTGCTTCAGCGTCTTCCACATTTGCTCGAAATTGAGTCTCTCAGCCGCGAGCAAATAGAATTTTTTCTCGACCAGGCTAAGCCTTTTCAGGAATTCCAAAAACATCCGCTGAAAAAGCTCGCCACGCTGCGCGGCAAGACCGTCGCGATCGCGTTTTTCGAGTCCTCCACGCGTACCCGCATCAGTTTCACCACGGCCGCGTCGCGTCTCGGCGCGGATACGATGGCCCTGCAGGCGGAAGCCTCCAGCCTCAAAAAAGGCGAATCGCTGATAGACACAGTGCGCACGCTCGATGCGATGAAGCCCGATGCGATCGTGATGCGCCATAGCTCGTCCGGCGCGCCCCATTTCGTCGCCGAGCGGCTCGAGATTCCGGTGCTCAACGCAGGGGACGGCACTCACGAGCATCCCACGCAGGCGCTGCTCGATGCGCTGACGATGCGCGACCGCAAAGGAAAGCTCGAAGGCCTCAACGTCACGATCCTCGGCGATATCCTGCACAGCCGCGTCGCGCGGTCGAACATTCATCTGCTTACCAAGTTCGGCGCGCACGTCACGCTCTGCGGCCCGCCGATGTGGATGCCGCCGCAGGTTGCGGGCCTCGCGCCGTGCGTCCGCCGCGTCCTTCGCATCGAAGAGGCGCTCGAAGGCGCGGATGTCGTCATGGCGCTGCGCGTGCAGACCGAGCGCCTGCATGAGCCAGCACTGCCCGCTGACGAATACATCGCCGGTTATCAGCTCACGCCGGAGCGGCTGCGTCGCGCTCGCCCCAACGCGCTCGTCTTGCATCCCGGCCCGATGATTCGCGGCCTCGAAATCGATTCCGCCGTCGCCGATGGTCCTCAGTCGTGCGTGCTCGAACAAGTGACCAACGGCCTCGCTGTGCGCATGGCGCTGCTCTACCATCTTGTCGCGGGTCCGCCAGCCGACGCGCCCCACCCCGCAAAGGACTGACCGGATGCTCCTGATCAAAAACGGTCGCGTGCTCGACCCCGCCAGCAAAACGGATTCGACGCTCGACGTCCTGCTCGACGGCGGCCGAATCGCTCAAGTCGGCGCAAATCTGTCGGCGCCCGGGGCCGAGATCTTCGACGCGGCAGGCCTGATCGTCGCGCCCGGGTTCATCGATCTCCACTGCCATCTGCGCGAGCCGGGTCAGGAACTGTCGGAGACGATCGAAACGGGCACGCGGGCGGCTGCTCGCGGCGGGTTCACGGCTGTGTGCTGCATGCCGAACACGCAGCCGGTAAACGACAACGCGTCGGTGACGCGCAGCATTGTCGACCGCGCCGCGGCCGTCGCCAGCGTGCGCGTCTG
>DASPVC010000039.1:0-37796 GCA_035622585.1 Candidatus Acidiferrum sp. | reverse complement strand
AAAAGCAAGGGGAAGGCAGAAACTGCAGCCCGCGACAAAAACGTTTCTGGCGCTGCGGATAGCGGTGAATCGAGAAGAGGAGGAACTCGAGCAGTTTCTCAGTCGGACCCCTGCCACTTTGAATTCCGGAGGACGATGGGTTGTCCTCACGTACCACTCGCTCGAAGACCGCCCCGTCAAGCAAGCCTTTCGGCGGTTGGAGCGCGAAGGCAGCTTCCGCGTGCTCACGCGAAAAGTGATCCGGCCCAGCGAAGAAGAAATCCGAAATAACCCTCGGGCGCGCAGCGCAAAGATGCGCGTTGCAGAAAGAATCGCGCCGGTGGATGCCCGCCCGGCTGGGAGCCGGTCATGACCGAATACTACACAGTCAAGCGCATCGACAATTCGCGGTTGTCGCGACCTGTGGCAGCCGCGCAGTTGCGGGAGTTTCAGCACCGTCTGCTAGCGGGAATCGCGATGGCGGCGTGCCTGCTGTTCTACGCCTGGCAGCACTTCGAGTGCATCCAGCTTCGCTACCAGCTCGAGCAACTTTCGAGCGAGCGCGCGCAAGCGGCAGAGCTTAACCAGCAGCTGCACCTGGAAGTGGCCACGCTGCGCTCCCCGATGCGCGTCGATGCGATTGCCAGGAACCAGCTCGGACTGACGGTTCCCGTGCCTGGCCAAGTGGCTCCGGTCGACGTGCCGAACGACGGCGTGCTGGCCGATGCGCGCCCGGTGGCGCAGTCAACCCGGCCCTGATATCCGCACAAATGAGATCGGCGTGAAAGAGAGGTCCGCTTCGGCGGACCCTTTTTTCTTCGGCGTCAATACAGCCGCCGGGGCGTGATTTCCGATCGGGAAGGCCGGAGTTGATCGAGCAGCGCAATCCGCGTCTCCGCTGGCTGATCGTTTGGGCCCTGGCGGTTGTCTGGATCGCGGTCATTTTGGGCCGCCTCAGTTACCTGCAGCTTTTCTCCTACAGCGACTACCTCGCGAAAGCACAGCGTCAGCAGCAGCGCATCTTCGAAGTCAGCCCGATGCGCGGGACGATCTACGACCGCCAGGGGCGCGAACTCGCCGTCAGCCTGCCGATGGATTCGGTCTTCGCCGATCCGGCGGAAATCAGCGATGTCGGGATGGTCGCGCGGCTGCTAGCGGGCGTTCTTGCTATCCCGGCCGATGAACTCGAGACAAGGATCGGCACGGCGCGTACCCCTGTCCGTCTGGCTCGCAAGCTGTCTCCGGAAACAGTCCAGCGAATCGCCGACATGAATCTGAAAGGCGTGTTCTTCCAAAAGGAAAACCGTCGTGTGTATCCGCAGCGAGAGCTGGCGGCATCGGTACTCGGCTATGTGGACGTGGATGAGAAGGGCAGCGGCGGAATCGAATACTCGCTCGATAAGGAAATTCGCGGACGACCGGGCCGCGTGATGGTGATGGCCGACGGGCGCCGAAACTGGTACGACCGCCATGAAGCAGCCGCCGATCCCGGCGCGAGCGTCACGCTCACGATCGACGAAACGATCCAATACATTGCGGAGAAGGAACTCGCACAGGCGATCCAGGACACGCATGCGAAGGCCGGCACCGTGGTCGTGCAAGATCCGAACTCAGGCGAGCTGCTGGCCGTGGCGAATTGGCCGACCTTCGATCCCAACGATCCTGGACAGTATCCCGATGAGGATCGCACCGATCGGGCCGTGGTATCGGCATACGAACCCGGGTCGACTTTCAAAGTGATCACGCTGACCGGCGCCATCGAAAACGGCGTGACGAATCCAAACGAACTGATCGACTGCCAGATGGGCCAGATTCTCGTGGCCGGGCGGCTGATTCACGACTGGAAGAAGTTCGGCGTGCTCAGCGTGCGGGAAGTGCTGGCGAATTCGAGCGATGTGGGGGCGATCAAGATAGCCCTGCGGCTGGGCGCCCCGAAGTTCTACGACACAATTCGCGCATTCGGGATCGGGCAGCCCACGGGCGTCGAATTACCGGGCGAAAACCGCGGACTCCTGCGGCCGCTCGAGAACTGGTCGGCCAACTCGATTGGATCGCTGGCGATGGGACAGGAAGTGAACGTCACGCCGATTCAGATCATCTCCGCGATCTCAGCGGTCGCCAATGGCGGGACGCTCTACCCGCCTCATGTAGTTCGCGAAATTCAAGGCGGAGATCCCGTGACGTTACGCGCGCTGCCCGGGGCTCGGCAGGTGACCAACGGCAGGACGGCGGCGACGATGCGGGAGCTGATGGAAGGCGTGATGCTGGAAGGAACAGGTAAGAAATCGCAGCTCGATGGTTACACATCCGGCGGGAAGTCGGGCACCGCGCAAATGATCGATCCGGAGACCGGCCGCTATTCGGCTACGCGGTACAACTCATCGTTCGTTGGCTTCGCGCCCGTGAACGAACCGGCCGTCACGATCCTGGTCGTGCTGGATTCGCCGCAGGGCGAGCACCACGGCGGGCAGGTGGGCGGGCCGGTGTTCAAGCGAATTGCTGAGCAGGTGCTCGCATATCTGCGCGTACCGCACGATGTGCCTCCGACGTCCGGAGTCGAGACGGCGCAGAACTTTCGCAAGCCGGCAGCACCAGGCTCACGTGGGGCGACCGAAACCGACCTGGGTCGCCAGCGGTTTGAGGACGCGGTGGCGCACGCGAGCAGGCCCGCGGCTTCTGCTCCGACCGTCGCTTTTGGCGATCAAAGCGTGGTCGTCCCGAGTCTTTCCGGCCAGAGCGTCCGCAGCGTGACCGAGGAATGCTCCAAGCTCGGGCTGGCGCCGACGTTGATCGGCAGCGGAGTTGCAGTAGAGCAGTTTCCCGAGCCGGGGACAGAAGTGCTGCGAGGCAGTTCCGTGACCGTGCGGTTCGGGAGGCCTGGAGAAATCGAAAACGTATCGGCGAGAAAGGGCGGGAATTGAGCCTCAGTCTGAAGCGGCAACCCGAGTTGAAGCGCGGGTTGAGAAATGACCGGCGGAGCGCGAGACTGGAAATACCCGGTATGAAACTCAGGGACCTTTTGTCAGGGGCGGAGATCAGTCGGACGACAGGGCCGATGGAAGCGGAAATTCGGTCTGTCGCATACGACAGTCGAAAAGCCTCTGCGGCGAGCCTTTTTTTTGCGTTGCACGGCGAAACGCTCGATGGCACGAAGTTTGTCGAAGACGCTGTACAGCGCGGCGCGATCGCCATCGCAAGCGCCGCTGCCCGGCCTGACTCGCTGCCGAAAAATGTGGCGTGGATTGAGTTGCCTGATGGATCGGAGCGGCGCGGTCTGGCGCGCGCGGCGGCAAACTGGTACGGGCATCCAGCGGAATCGCTGAAGCTCGTCGGCGTCACCGGAACAAATGGCAAGACGACCACGACATTTCTGGTCGATTCGATTTTGCGCGCGGCGGGACATACCACGGGTCTGATCGGCACCACGGGATATCGCACTCCGAAGGGCAGCCGCGCCGCAGGCAACACGACTCCCGAATCGCTCGACTTGCAGCAGATGTTTGCGGAAGTTCGCGACGCGGGCGGTACGCACGTCGTGCTCGAGGCGAGCTCGCACGCACTCGCGATGGAGCGGCTCTGGGGCTGTCACTTCGCAGTCGCGATATTCACCAATCTCACGCGCGACCATCTGGATTATCACAAGACTTTCGAGGAGTATTTCGCCGCCAAGCAGCTCTTGTTCGCTGGATCGGGGACGGGCGCGCCGGACGTGGCGGTGATCAACGCGGATGACCCATATTCCACGCAACTCACGGGCCTTGCACGGCGCACGCTTACCTACGGGCTGAGCGGTGCGCGAGATCTGACCGCAACGAATCTCTCTCTCAGTTTTCAGGGGCTCAAATTTACTGCAGAAACGTCCGCGGGCAAGATCGAGGTGAGATCGAGACTGGTGGGACGCATCAACGTCTACAATATTCTCGCTGCGATCGGCGCGGGAATCGGCCTGAACGTTCCAGTCGCGAAAATTGCGGAGGGTGTAGCCAGTCTCGATCTCGTTCCCGGGCGATTTCAGAGCATCGACGAAGGTCAGCCGTTTCTCGTCGTCGTGGATTACGCGCACACCGACGACGCACTGCGCAATCTGATCGCGACCGCGCGCGAACTCGGTCCCAATTCGCGCATCATCACGGTGTTTGGCGCAGGCGGCGAGCGCGACCGCACGAAACGCCCTCTGATGGGCGAAGCGGCGGGCTCGTTGAGCGATCTCGTCGTGCTGACGAGCGACAACCCGAGACGCGAGGATCCTCTGCGAATCATCAATGACGTGGTCGTGGGGTTGCAGAGAGTGAATGCGAACTACCGAGTCGAGGCGGACCGTGAGCAGGCGCTCACGGCGGCCCTCGAAGAAGCGCGGCCTGGAGACATCGTCCTTTTGGCAGGAAAAGGGCATGAGACGTACCAGGTGCTGGCAAGCGGGACGATTGAATTCGACGATCGCGAAAAGGCGCGGGAAATCCTGCGTCGCAAGGGATATTCCAAAGTCGCAGCTAGATAGGGCCGGTGAAGCAAAAAATCGGTGACGCCTAGCTCATTGGAGACGCAATGCGGTGGACAGTGGCTCAATTGGCTGAAGCGCTGGGTGTCCAGGCGCCCGCGCGGCTCGACCCCCTGGCCGGGGTGGCCGGCGTCTCGATTGACTCTCGCACTGTCCAGCCAGGGGAACTGTTTATCGCCATACGCGGACTGCGTCACGACGGACACGGTTTCGTGGCTGGGGCGCTGGAGCGCGGCGCTGCGGCCGGGCTGGTGGCGCGCGGCCGCTTTGGCGAATACCCGGGCGCGATCCAGGGAAGACTCTTCGCGGTGGACGACACGCTCGCGGCGCTGCAGCGGTTGGCATCGCGCGCCTGCGAGATTTGGCGCGGCGCAAAGGCGGGCCGGATTATCGGCGCGGTGGCCGGATCGGTCGGGAAGACGACTACAAAAGAGATTTTGGCGGCGCTCGTGGGCGCGCGGTTCCGAGTGCTGAAGACGTTGGGGAATCTCAACAACGAATACGGATTGCCGCTCACGCTGCTGAAGCTCGATGACGACCATGGCGCGGCGATCGTAGAGCTTGGAATGTCGCATCGGGGCGAACTGGCGGCGCTCGCACGGATTTGTTCGCCCGAGGTCGGTTTGGTGACGCGCGTGGCCGTGGAGCACCTGGAATTTTTCTCGTCGATCGAAGAGATCGCGCTGGCCGAGCGCGAGCTGATCGAGAACCTCGCTTGGCCTAATGCGACGGCCGTCCTTAACGCGGACGATGAGCGCGCAGCGAAATTCGCCGATGTCGCGCGCGGGCGGGTGATCTTCTTCGGGACGAGTCCGCAAGCCGAATTTCGCGCCGAATCAATTGAGGAGCGGGGACTGGAAGGTACGGCATTTGACTTCGTTTCGCCGTCGGGCCGTGCACGACTCGAACTGCCGCTGATCGGGCGGCACAATGCGATGAACGCGGTCGCGGCGCTCGCGGCAGCGAGCGTTTGGGGTATTGGCGCAGAGGACGCGCGACGAGTCTTTCCGTCACTCAAGCCTGCCGACAAGCGCGGGGAAGTCGTGCGCTTCCAAGAAGGATTCTCGGTGATCAACGACTCGTACAATTCGAGCCCCACGGCTCTCAACGCGCTTGTGCGGCTGCTCGCGGAGACGCCCGGATATCGGCGCCGGATTCTTGCTGCGGGCGAAATGCTGGAACTGGGAGACTCATCCGTGCAACTTCACCGGGAATGCGGCCACGCCACGGCCAGTCTGGGCAGCATCGACTGGATCTTTGGCGTGCAAGGCCACGCGGCCGAGTTGATTCGCGGCGCGGTGGAGGCGGGATTTCCGCAGGAGCGCACGCAGTTCTTCGAAAACTCCGTGGAGGCGGGGAAGTTTCTTGAAAAATTCATCACGCGCGGAGACCTGCTGCTTCTAAAAGGATCGCGCGGCACAAAGATGGAGAAAGTTCTCGAAGCGATCGACGCGCAACATCCGCGCGCCGGTTCGAAGGCCGCGCCCGAAGTCGTCGAGGCCGGTCGGCGAGGGCGCAACTGAGATGCTCTATTACCTTTTTTTCTTCGCGCTGCGCCCGCATTTCAGCCCGCTCAATGTGTTCCGGTACATCACGGTGCGGACGGCTGTCGCGAGCTTGACGGCGCTGGGGCTCTCGCTGCTGCTCGGGCCGTGGATGATCGAGCGACTGCGCGCCATGCAGGTGAAGCAGTACATCCGCGAGGAGGGCCCGAAGCGCCACCAGGCAAAAGCTGGAACGCCCACGATGGGCGGATTGCTCATCGTGGCCGCGATCGCAATTCCCACACTGCTCTGGGCCGACTTGCGGAATCCGTATGTGCTGCTGGCCGTGGGTGCCACCGTCGCGTTCGGAACGATCGGATTTGTGGACGACTACAACAAAGTCGTTCGGAAGCACAATCGCGGGCTTACGGCGGCCGGAAAATTTCTGCTGCAGGTGCTCACCTGCGCGTTTGTGGGCGCGGTGCTGGTTGGATTGCAAGCGAAGGGCGTCTATTCGACGCAGTTGAGCGTGCCGTTCCTGAAAAAGCTGCATCCGGATCTCGTCGTCGATTCGCTGCTGAACCGCCGCTTCATCTGGCCCGTCGCATACGTCCCGTTCGTCCTTTTTCTCGTGCTGGTGATCGCCGGACTTTCAAACGGCGTAAATCTCACCGATGGTCTCGACGGGCTCGCCATTGGCTGCGTGCTGATCTCTTCGGTCGCGTTGACCGTGATCACTTATCTGTCCAGCAACGTGCGCTTCGCGGAATATCTCGAGATTCAGAAGATCCCCGACGCGGCGGAACTCACCATCTTCTGCGGGTCGCTTGCAGGCGCGTCGCTGGGCTTTCTCTGGTACAACGCACATCCGGCCGAAATGTTCATGGGCGATGTCGGTTCGCTCGCTTTGGGCGGGGCCATCGGCACCGTCGCCGTGATTCTCAAGCAAGAGATTCTGATGCTATCGATCGGCGGCATTTTCATCATCGAGCTGTTGTCCGTGATCATTCAGGTTGGCTCGTTCAAGCTGACGGGCAAACGCGTTTTTCGCATGGCGCCGCTGCATCATCATTTCGAACTGGGCGGCTGGGGCGAGTCGAAAATTATCGTGCGGTTCTGGATCATGGCGCTGGTGCTGGCGCTGTTTTCGCTGACGACTTTGAAATTGAGGTGAGGGCCAAGTGAGACCCGGGTTCGACTTTCAAGGCAAGCGCGTGCTGGTCGTGGGATTGGCGCGCACGGGTGAAGTGGTTTCGCTCTTTGCCGCGGGCTATGGCGCGACGGTGACGGCGACGGATGAGAAACCGGAAAGTGAACTCGCCGCCACAGCGGAAAAGCTGCGCGCGGCGGGAGTAAAACTCGAGCTCGGCGGGCACACGCCCGAGACGTTTCTCGACAAAGACTTGATCGTCCTCAGCCCCGGAGTGCCGGCCAACCTGCCCCCGCTCATGCACGCGCGGGCCGCCGGGATCCCGGTTTGGAGCGAAATCGAGCTGGCGTGGCGATTTCTGCGCGGCAAGCTGGTTGCCATCACGGGCTCGAACGGCAAGACCACCACGACGGCGCTCGTGGCGCACATCTTGAAAACGGCAGGGATTCAGACGCTCGTCGGCGGCAACATCGGCACGCCGCTGCTCGCGCTCGTCGAATCCTCGGCAGACTCGACCGTTACGGTCGCGGAAGTTAGCAGTTTTCAGCTTGAAACTATTGAAGCGTTTCGTCCGGAAATCGGAGTGCTGCTCAATCTGACGCCCGATCATCTCGATCGGCACGCGTCGTTCGAGGAATACGCCACGGCGAAGATGCGGCTCTTCGAAAATCAGCTCGACCGCGACGCGGCGGTGCTCAATGCGGACGATCCTGAAGTGACGAAGCGGATGCCTTCGAAAGGCCAGATCTTTTGGTTCAGCCGGCAGAAGCGCGTGGCTGCGGGCGCGTTCTTGCGCGACGGACAAATCGTCTTCCGCCATGACGGTGAGGAAGTGACGGTCGGACGGCGCGATGAGATTCCCCTGCGCGGAGAACACAACGTCGAGAATGTTCTTGCGGCGTGCGCCGCTGCGTATCTGGCGGGCGCGGAGCCAGGCGCGATCGCCAGCGGCGTCAAATCGTTCCGCGCCGTTGAGCATCGGCTCGAGTTCGTCGCTGAAATCGGCGGCGTTGAGTTCTTCAACGATTCAAAAGCGACGAATGTGGACGCTGCGCTGAAAGCAATCGAGGCGTTTCCCGGCCCGCTCATAGTCATACTGGGCGGCAAGGACAAGGGCAGCCCGTACACGCCGCTCATCGAGCCGTTGCGCCAACGCGCACGCATGGCCATCCTGATCGGCGCGGCGGCGGATCGGATCGCAGCGGATTTGGGCGAGGCCGTCCCGTACGTCCACGCCGGGACTTTGGATCGCGCGGTGCAGCTCGCGATGAGCGGCGCCCAGCCGGGCGATACGGTTCTGCTCGCCCCGGCATGTTCGAGTTTCGATCAATTCGAGAATTACGAGCATCGAGGGCGTGCGTTCAAGGAGCTCGTGCACAGCCTCGAAAATCGGTCTGCTGCGCGAAAGGGATAAGGCCCGAAAGGATACGAATGCCCCGCAGCTTGCAACACGATCGGCAGCTTTTCATCGCGACCATGGCGCTATGTCTGATCGGTGCGGTGATGGTGTTCAGCGCGTCGGCCGTCACGCTGCGCGAGGAAGGCCACAACGGCTACTCGTTCCTGTTGCGCCAGCTTCTCTGGGTGGCAATCGGGATGGCCGGGATGTTCTGGCTGATGCGCGTCGATTACCGGAAATTGCGACAGCCGCGAGTGATCTTTACCGCGATTTCGGTGACGCTCGTCCTGCTAATCGCCGTCTTTTTCCTCGATCGGTCCCACGCCACGCACCGCTGGGTCCGTTTGGGACCACTGAGTTTGCAGCCGTCGGAAATCGCCAAGCTCGTCGTGATCTCGTACCTCGCGTGGTTCCTCGAAAGCCGGTGCGCGCCGCGAGGGCCCGGAGTGAACAGCGTCCGACAGACGCTCCTGCCGGCCCTGGGGACAGTACTCGCGATGGTCGCGCTGGTTTACAAGGAACCGGACATGGGCACGGCGTGCATGATCTTCTTCATCGCCGCTGTAATGCTCTTCATCTCCGGCCTTTCCTACAAATACATTCTCGGAGCCGCACTGGCCGCAGTACCCGTCGTCTACATCGCGATCGCCAGCGTGCCCTACCGTCTGCAGCGCGTGCAGTCCTTCTTCGCGCCCGGTGCAGATCCGCAGGGGCATGGCTTCCAATTGGCACAGTCGTTGATCGCGGTCGGATCAGGCGGATTTTCGGGCGTGGGCCTGATGGAGAGCCGGCAAAAGCTGTTCTTTTTGCCCGAGGCACACACGGACTTCATCTATTCGATCATTTGCGAGGAGATCGGCTTTATCGGCGCGGTCATCGTGCTGGCGCTGTTTGCGGTGTACGGCTGGCGCGGATTCGTGGCGGCGATGAAGGCTCCGGACGCCTTTGGGCGTCTGCTGGCAATCGGGATCACGGCGATGGTCGTAGGCCAGGCGCTGGTGAATCTGAGCGTCGTGCTCGGGCTCATGCCGACGAAAGGCATTCCGCTGCCGTTCGTCAGCTACGGAGGCTCCAGCTTGATCGGCATGCTGCTGGCTACCGGCGTGCTGCTGAACATCAGCCAGCATGCGGATGAAGTGTGAGCCCAGGCGCAAAGAGCGCAGGTGCTGCGAGCCTACTGATTGCCGGAGGCGGCACAGGCGGGCACGTTTTCCCGGCGCTGGCGGTAGCGAAGGAATGGCTTCGCCGCAAAGGTGACGAGCAAGGCTCGGCGGAAAGGCACGTTGTGTTTGTGGGAACCGAGCGCGGAATGGAAGCGCGGCTGGTGCCGCAGGCGGGACTGCCGCTTGAGTTGATCCGCGTCGCTGGGCTCAAGGGTATCGGCGGCACGAAGTTCCTGCGCAACGCGGCGATGCTTCCGGCAAGCCTCTGGGATTCCGAGAGAATTCTACGACGTCACCGAATCGACGTTGCGCTAGGGGTCGGCGGCTATGCCTCGGGCCCGATGATGCTTCTCGCGGCGATGCACCGCATCCCGACGGTCGTTTTCGAACCGAATGTCGAGCCCGGATTCACAAATCGCGTTCTCTCGCGCATCGCCACGCGAATCGCCGTGGCAAACCAGGAGACTGCCAGCCGACTCGGCACGAAAGCCGTTTTGACCGGTTGCCCGATCCGCAAAGAGTTCTTCGCCGTTCCGCGCAAAGAGCATCGCGAGCCGTTCACCCTGTTGATTACCGGCGGCAGCCGCGGCGCGCTGCCGATCAATCGCGCCGTCATCGCTTCGCTCGACGGCCTTGCAGCTCGAAAAAATCAGCTTTTCATCGTGCATCAGACTGGCGAACGCGACTATAATGCCGTGCGAGCAGCTTATGAAGAGCGCCAGATTCAGGCGGAGGTCGTCCCCTTCATCGAAAATATGGCGGAGAGGTTTGCCCAGGCCGACCTGATCGTCTGCAGGTCGGGAGCGATCACTGTCGCGGAGGTTTCCGCCTCCGGACGCGCCGCCATCTTCATCCCTTTCGGCGCAGCCACCGACGCACACCAGACACGCAATGCGCAGGCCATGCAGTCCGCCGGCGCCGCCCGGCTCCTCCCGCAGGACGAACTGACGCCGGAGCGCCTGACAACTGAGATTTTCTCCCTCCTGGACCAGCCCCGGAGAATCGAAGAAATGGAAGAGCGCGCCCGCGCGCTGGCGCGTCCACGCGCGGTGGAAGACATCGTCGATCTCCTGGAAAGCGTGGCCCGGGCATGAACGTTACGTTTCGCAATTTTCAGCGCATTCATCTGGTCGGGATCGGCGGCAGCGGCATGAGTGGCATCGCCGAAGTGCTGCTTTCGAGCGGCTACGCCGTTTCCGGCTCCGATCTGAAGTCGTCGCCGGTCACCCAGCACCTGCTCAAACTCGGGGCGACGATCTATGAGTCGCACGCGGCCGAAAACGTCCATGGGGCGCACGTCGTGGTCGTGTCGTCTGCTGTTCCTGCGGATAACGTCGAAGTCGTGGAAGCCCACCGCCAGAAGATTCCGGTCATTCCGCGTGCGGAAATGCTCGCGGAACTCATGCGTCTCAAATTCGGCATCGCCGTGGCCGGTGCGCACGGCAAGACGACAACCACGTCGATGGTCGCCGCGGTGCTCGCGGCGGCAGGACTCGATCCTACGTTTGTCGTCGGTGGGCGCGTGAATCATGCGGGCTCGAACGCGCGTGTCGGCGAAGGCGAATACATGGTTGTCGAAGCCGACGAGAGCGACGGCTCGTTTCTCCTGCTCGCGCCCGTGATCGCCGTGATCACCACGATCGACCGCGAGCATCTCGACCACTACGATTCACTGGAAGAGATTCAGGACGCGTTCCTGCAGTTCGCCAATCGCGTGCCGTTCTACGGTTCCGTTGTGTTATGCCTCGACGAGCCGAACGTGCAGGCGATTTTGCCGCGCGTGAAGCGCCCGGTGATCACCTATGGCACCTCGAGCCAGGCAGACCTGGTGATTTCAGACGTGAAGCTTCAAGGCCTCTCGAGCGAATTCCGGCTGAAGTATCACGGCGAGGACCTCGGCGTTTTCGGGCTGCCCGCTCCGCCGGGAATCCACAACGTGCGCAACGCCGCGGCCGCGGCTGCGGTCGCGCTTGCGCTGAATGTCCCGGCGGAGCTGATTCGCGCCGGCCTGGCGAAGTTTTCCGGCGTCGGCCGGCGCTTCGAGATCAAAGGAGTGTTTTCCGGCGTCACGCTCATCGACGATTACGGCCATCATCCCGCCGAGATTCGCGCCACGCTCGAAGCGGCGCGCGGCTGCGGTCACAAGCGTCTGCTGGTGCTCTTCCAGCCGCATCGCTACACGCGCACGCAGCATCTCTGGGAGGATTTTCGCCGGTCGTTCAATCAGGCGGACGTTTTGGTGATCACCGACATCTATGCGGCCGGCGAGTCCCCGATCGAAGGCATCACTGGCGAGCGCCTGGCTGAAGCGATCAGCACCGCCGGACACAAGAGCATCGTTTACGCGAGCACGCTGCAGGGCGGAATCGAGTTCATCCTGCAGGAAGTGCGTCCCGGTGATGCGGTGCTAACGATCGGGGCGGGCAGCGTAGGCCGGGTGACGGAAGAGCTGGCGATGCTGCTCGAGTCGAGGGTTTCGATTCACCATGCGCGTTAGCGACAAAGTGGCGGCGCGACTGGAAGAGCTCGGGGCCGAGCTGCGCCGGGGCGTGTCGCTTGCGGAACAGACTTCGCTTGGCATCGGCGGCACGACCGACGAGATTCTGCTGCGCCGCTATGAAGCCATTCCGGAGATTATGCAGCTGCTGGCCGACGAAAGAATTCCGCACCGCTTTCTCGGCGGCGGGACGAACGTGCTCGTTGCCGATGGTGAGTTGCCTTTCGTCGTGCTGCACCTGCCCAGCACCGGCCCGGGCATGCGCGTGGAAGGGAACACCGCGTACGTAGACGCGGCGGCAGACCTCGGAGGCACCGTCACGTATTGCGCCAAGCACGATCTTGGCGGAATGGAAGGTCTCATCGGAGTGCCGGGAAGCGTGGGCGGCGCGCTGCGGATGAACGCTGGCGCATATGGCACGCAGATCGGTCCGCACGTTCGCGAAGTCGAGCTCTATCGCGCCGCGACGTGCGAGATCGAAACGCTCCGAGGCAGCGACATCCGCTTCGATTACCGGCACACGTCGTTTGCCCCGGACGATGTAATGCTCCGCGTGAAGCTTGAACTGCCGTCGAAGCCATACAAGGAAATCCTCGCTGGCATCAAGGTTTGCAACGAGAAGCGCCGGGGAAGCCAGCCGCTCAATCAGAAAAGCGCGGGCTGCATCTTCAAGAATCCGCCGGGCGGCTCGGCGGGGCGCATGATCGACGAGCTGGGACTGAAAGGTCACCGCGTAGGCGACGCGATGGTGAGCGACCGGCATGCAAATTTCTTCGTCAATGTCGGGCACGCGGCCTGCACCGACATGCTGAAACTGATCGACGAAGTGCGCGACCGCGTGCGCACGGCGTACGGCATCGAGCTCGAAAACGAGGTGATCGTCTGGCGAAACTAAAGGCCATCGACGCGGAGGCGTATCCGCAGGAAGTACTTGCGGATGAGGAGCCGAGGTATCTTCGCCGGCAGAAGCCGGTCGAGATCAAGCGGCGGAAGTTCGGGCGAGCTGCGTGGAAGACGTATCTTCGCGTTACGATGTGGACCGCCATCGGACTTGCCGGTGCGGTTGCAGCCCTTGAATGCGGGCGCTTCCTGCTGGTGTCGCCGCAGATGGCGCTCGTTCATCCCGATCAGATCAGCATTTCCGGGAATCATTACGTGACGCCGGAAAGCGTGCGCGAAATCTTCGTGGCGGACCGCGGCAAGAGCGTGCTGCGTATTCCGGTTGAGAAGCGGCGGCATCAACTGGAAGCGATTCCCTGGGTCGAGCAGGCGACCGTGCGCCGCGCGCTGCCCAATCGAATCGAGGTCGATATCACGGAGCGCGCACCGATCGCGTTTCTGCGCGACGGCAGCGAACTGGCACTGATCGACGCACACGGAGTGATCCTGGATCGGCCCGTCGAAGGCGAGTTTCATTTCCCTGTGGTGACCGGCATCGACGCGGACACGCCGCTCGCAGACCGCGAGCAGCGCATGCAGCTCTTCTCGAAATTCATGCAGGAAATCGGGTCGGTGCGCACCGGAGCGGATGAGCAGGTCAGCGAGGTGGATCTTGCCGAGGCGCGCGATTTGCGTGCCACGCTGACTGGTCTCGGAAGTGGTTTTGCTGGACAGGCTTCGCCCTCTGGCTCGGCGGTTGCCGCGCCTGTGTTCGTGCATTTCGGCGATAGCGACTTCTCAGGAAAGTACCAGACGCTGGTGGACCAATTCGGCGCGTGGACCGCAAAGGCCGGGCGAATTCAGTCCGTGGACTTGCGGTTCAGCCGCGAGGCCGTCGTGAACCAGGATACGAGCGTAGCCGCGCAGCAGGCGCCGCTCAAGAAGGCGGCAAACGCATTGTTGCACTAATGGTTTTGCACGTGCCGGGCAAGGAGCGAAGGATTTGACCAAGAAAGAACGGCACATTGTGGCGCTCGATATCGGCAGCACGAAGACGTGTGCGCTCGTCGGCGAAATGGAGGACGACGGAGGGGTGAAGTTCGCCGCGCTGGGCGCCGCGGAGTCGAAAGGCTGGCGCAAGGGACAGATCGTGAATCTCGATCTCGCGGTCAGCTCGATCCGGCGCGCCGTGGAAGAGGCGGAAACGGTCGTGGGTGTGCCGGTCGAATCGGCCGTGATCGGCGTGGCTGGCGGGCATGTCCGGGGCGTCAACAGCCGCGGCGGCATTACGGTGGGCGCAAAGCCGCGGGACATCCAGAAGGAAGATGTTCGCCGGGCGATCGAAGCCGCTCGCGGCGTCACACTTCCGGAGGACCGCGAGGTGCTGCACGTGTTGCCACAGGAGTTCTTCCTGGATGGCCACGACAACATCCGCGACGCGATCGGCATGGTCGGCCAGCGGCTCGAAGCGAACGTGCACATCGTCACGGCATCCGGCATAGCGACGCAGAATATCGTCACCGCTGTGAATCGCGCGGGGGTGCGCGTGGACGACACCGTCCTCGAACCGTTCGCCTCGGCCGAGGCGTGCCTCACCCAGGACGAGCGCGAGCTCGGCGCGTGCCTGCTCGACATCGGTGGCGGGACAACCGAGCTGATTGCCTATGCGGGCGGCGTGGTGCGGCACACCGCGGCGATTCCGGTCGGTGGCGACCATTTCACCAACGATCTCGCCGTCGGCCTGCGAACGCCGATCCCCGAGGCCGAAAAAATCAAGCGCGAACACGCGCAGGCGTGCCGCGAACTGCTCACGCAAGACGGCGCGATCGAAATCGCCAGCGTTGGCGACCGCCCGCCGCGCACGATCTTCGCGCGGATGGTGGCGGAAATTGTCGAGCCCCGCGCTCAGGAATTGCTGATGCTCATCCAGGATGAATTGCGCCGCGCCGGACTGGAATCGCAAATCCCTGCGGGCATCGTGCTCACGGGCGGTGGATCGCGCCTCCGCGGCCTGCCGGAGCTGGCCGAGCGCGTCTTCAATCTGCCGGTGCGCGTCGCCGTGCCGCGCGGCTTGGCCGAAATGAGCGAAGAAGTTTCCCAGCCTGAGTATGCAACGGCCGTCGGGCTCGTTCTCTACGGCGCGCGCACGCGGCGCGTTGCGGGCGCGCGGCCCACAGGCTTCATGGGCAAGTTGAAAAGCATGTTTGCGGGGGCATGAACGGGGCATCTGAGATTTGAAATCTTCTCTGGGGAGGGAGCATGGCACCAAAAGAATCGAGCCTTCGAGTTTCATTTAGCGAAGAGCCGCAGGACGGCGCAAAGATCAAAGTGATTGGCGTCGGCGGTGGCGGGTCAAACGCCGTCAACCGCATGATCCGCGCCAAGGTCGAGGGCGTCGAATTTATCGCGGCCAATACCGACTTGCAAGCGCTCAAGCTCTCGCAGGCGCCGGTGAAGCTCCAGCTCGGCGCGAAATTGACCAAGGGACTCGGAGCGGGAGCCAACCCTGAGGTTGGCCGCAAGGCAGCGCTCGAAGACACCGAGAAAATCCTCGAGGCGCTCGACGGCGCGGATATGGTTTTTGTCACTTCCGGCCTCGGTGGAGGCACGGGAAGCGGCGCCGCGCCGGTCGTCGCGAATCTCGCGAGCGAACTCGGCGCTCTCACAGTCGCCGTGGTGACGAAGCCGTTCGCTTTCGAGGGAAAGCGCCGCATGTTGCAGGCCGAGCAGTCGCTCGCCGAACTTGTCGGAAGCGTGGACACCGTGATCGTGATTCCCAACGAGCGGCTAATGGAGTGCGTCGAGCAAGGAACGAGCTTTTTCGAGGCGTTCCGAATCGCGGACGACATTCTGCGCCAGGCCGTGCAGGGCATTTCCGACATCATCACGATTCCGGGCATCATCAACCGCGACTTTGCCGACGTGAAGACGATCATGTCCGGCCAGGGCTACGCCGTGATGGGCACCGCCGTCGCGTCGGGCTCGAACCGCGCGATCGATGCCGCGAACCGCGCGATCAATTCTCCCTTGTTGGAAGACAACAACATCAACGGCGCGCAGGGCATCTTGATCAACGTCACCGGATCGTCGAGCCTTTCGCTCCACGAGGTGCACGAGGCTTCGTCGATCATCCAAAAAGCGGCCCACGAGAATGCGAACATCATCTTTGGCGCCGTGCAGGACGACGCGATGAAGGAATCGGTGAAGATCACCGTGATCGCTGCCGGGTTCCGGGAGGTCGCAGGCAGGAAGACGCATACGCGCCCGTCCTATCTCCCAAAAACGTGGAAAGCGGGGCGCGAGATGCCGGTCGCCCCGAGTCAAACGAACGTCGTGCAGCAAGTCGCGCAGAACATCAGCGACGTCGCGCCCGAAATTGCGGCGGATGATCTCGACGTGCCGACGTTCCTTCGCCGCCAGGCCCAAAAGGCCTAGCTGCACGTGTGCTGCGCGTAGACCATGGCGTAATTCAGACGATTCTTGTCGAATCACGCCGAAAGTCCACACAGGAATGTTGCGGACTGCTGGCCGGGCGCGAGGGCGTGATCACGCACGCGTTTCCAGCCGAAAATGTGGCGGCCGATCCGACGCGAAACTACGAGCTGGCGCCCAAAGAAATCGTTCGGCTGCTGCGGGAGTTCCGCGCGCAGGGACTCGAATTCCTCGGCATCTACCATTCGCATCCGAGTGGTGACAACGTGCCCTCGCCGCGCGACATCGAACGCGCGTACTACTCCGAGGCGGTTTACTTCATCCTCTCGCCGCGCCCGGATGCTGCGAAACCCGTGCGTGCATTTTCGATTCGCGATGGGAGCGTGACGGAGCTGGAAATTCAGCTCGTGCCCTAATTGCTAAAGCAGATTCCTCGTCCGCCGCGGCGGACTCGGAATGACAACCACCAAAGTTGCGCCTAGCGGGCGCTGGCGAGAGCGGCTTCGGCGGCCTCGAGGCGGCGGGCGTAAAGAGGAAATTGCGAAGCGAACGCGGCAACTTCACCGCGAACACGCTGTATGGTCGCGGCGTTGTCGATGTGGTTCAGTACCTCCGCGATCCAGCCAGCGATTTTGTCCATCTCTGGATCGCGCATGCCTCGAGTGGTGACGGCCGGCGTGCCCATGCGGATGCCGCTGGCCTTCAGCGGAGGAAGCGGATCGAACGGAATCGAATTCTTGTTCACGGTGATGCCGGCGCGATCGAGTGCTGGCTGCACCACGGCGCCCGTCAGGCCGCGTGAATTCACATCGACTAGGAAGAGATGATTGTCCGTGCCGCCGCTCACAATGCGGAACCCGCGTTTGGCCATGCCGGCCGCGAGCGCCTTCGCATTGGCCACAACCTGCCGCTGATACTCGGCGAATCCCGGCTCGCTCGCTTCCTTCAGGCAGACCGCTTTCGCGGCGATGATGTGCATCAGCGGCCCACCCTGAATCCCGGGGAACGTCGCGCGGTCGAGATCCTTGGCGTACTTCTCGCGGCAAAGGATCAAGCCGCCGCGGGGGCCGCGCAGCGTCTTGTGCGTGGTCGTCGAGACGAAATCGGCGTGCGGCACGGGATTCGGATGCACGCCCGCGGCGATCAAGCCCGCAATGTGCGCCATGTCCACGAATAGCAGCGCGCCCACTGACTGCGCGATCTTGCCCATGCGCGCGAAGTCGAAAGCGCGCGAATAGGCGCTCGCGCCGACCACAATCATTTTCGGCTTGTGCTCTCGCGCGAGCCGCTCGAGATCGTCGTAGTCGATGACTTCTGTATCTTTCGCCACGCCGTACGGCACGAAATTGTAGGTGATGCCAGAAAAATTCAGCGGATGACCGTGCGTCAGATGGCCGCCGTGCGCAAGATTCATGCCGAGGACGGTGTCGCCCGGCCTAAGAGCAGTCATGTAGACCGCGATGTTGGCCTGCGTGCCCGAATGCGGCTGCACGTTGGCGTGATCGGCGCCAAAGAGAGCCTTCGCGCGGTCGATGGCAAGTTGCTCCGCCTGATCGACGAATTCGCACCCGCCGTAGTAACGCTTGCCGGGATAGCCCTCGGCGTATTTGTTCGTGAGGACCGAGCCCATCGTTTCCATCACCGCCTCGGAGACGAAATTCTCAGAAGGAATCAGTTCGAGGCCGGTGGCCTGGCGGCGGACTTCTTCATACAGTACCGCGGCGATTTCGGGATCAGTTTCTTCGAGGGACCGGCTCATCCGGCGAAGTTCGGGCGTGTCTTTGCTCATGGCTCGCTCATCTTAGCAAAAGCCGTGTGGAGTGGCGAGGAAAGCGCTGGAAAGACCGCAAGAAAAAAAAGATCGGCCTGACCGGTGCCCAAAACGAGCATCGGTCAGGCCGATTTCGAAAGAGTAGCAACCGCTAGAAGCTGTACTTCAACCCGAACTGCAAAATGCGACCCGGGACCGAACTCGACGTGATCACCCCAAAAGTGGTCGAGCCAAAGCTGTAGCTGTTGTTCGGTTCGTTGAACTGTGCGTGATTCCAAAGGTTGAAGAATTCCGCGCGGAACTGAAGGCTGGCGTCTTCCCGCAGTCCCCCGACGGTCGTATTCTTGATGATCGCCGCATCGAAGTTGAGCTGCGTGCAGCAACTCATGATACCCACGCCGGAGTCGCCGAAGCCTGTGCCGCAGCCGACGAATGCTGGATTGGCTCCCGTGCAGGTGCCAGTCGGGGCCACAGCTCCTGTCGGAGTTCCCCCAAACAAGGGAGCTGGCATGAACGCGCCCGCATTGATTATTGATTGATGGTTCTCCACAAGGGTAAGCATGTTGCCCGTAGCACGGAGGTTCTCTCCCGACTTGCAGTTGCCCGTGACAGCGTTGCAATCGACGGGGTGAGAAAGCTCGGCTCGATCGACGGGGCCTGTGGCTGGTAGGGAAGCACCGTACAACAGTGTTGCTTCAAGGCCATTGTTTCCGTCGGTGATGCTAAACGGCAAGCCGTTTTGAATCGTAGTCACACCGGAGATGCCCCAGCCTCCCAAAGCCTTCTCCTTCCACCCTTCGCTTTTGTAGGGAATCTGGTAGCTGTAGCTGACCACAAAGCGCTGAGGGCGATTGAACGCCGCAAGCCCGTACTGCTGCCGGTGGTTCAGAGGATCGTTGGAAGATGCGCTGCCGGACAGCACGTTGCCAGGGGTGGCAATGCCGGCACCGGCTGCGCTGGCGTTGATGTCGGTGATGAGCTTGCTCCAGGTGTAGGAAGCCTGGAGTGTGAGCCCGTGAGAGAAAGTGTGCCGCAACTGCATCTGCAGGCTGTTGTACAGGTGGTTGCCGTCCGTTTCAACCTGCTGCAGGTTTCCGGGATTGACGCCGAGGTAGGCAACTCGGCCAAGAAAGTTTGAAGTAGTGTTCTCGAGAACCCGGTTGTTGCCGTTATCGTTTATAGGGAATGAACTCGCAGGCCGTTCCAGATTGATGTTGACCTGGTCCGTGGGCGGATTGCAGGTAGCGGAGGCGGGGCCGCAGTTAACGAGATACGCCAGGTTCGGGTCGCGGTTCCAATCGTAGAGGTGGATTCCATGCGATCCCACATAGCCGATGTCAGCCACCCAGCCGTGCGCGAACTCGTACTGAACGTCCAGGTTGTATTGCTGAATCTTCGGAGTGCGCATGGCCGGGTCATCTCCGGAATTGAGAAGGCCGGTCGCCGGGCTGCCGAACCTATCCGTTATGTTGCTCAGGCCGAATCCGGCTTCCGCTCCCGTCAGTGCCGGACCGGCGAACAGGGTCCGTGGAATGAATCCCAGGAACTGCGGGCATACAGGGCAAAACGGGCTCTGCAGTGTCTGGCCTGGATTCGCTCCAATGCCAGTGGCGTAAGGTGGCATATTCCCCACGATGTTATCGCCCACCAGGTTTCCGTAAACTCGGTCGAAGAACATTCCGTAGCCTGCGCGGATGACAAGTTTTTCGCTGAATGGCTGCCAGGCGACACCGATGCGCGGCGAGAAGTTGTCGAGGGGCGAGCCATTCAGCAAAGTGTTGTTGCTGTTGACCAGGATGCCCGTGGACCCGAACTCGCCGGTGAGGTTTCCGTAAATCGCGCGGTTGTAGTTCTTCTGGACGATCCAGCCAGCCAGAGTGCCCACCGGATTGTTCAAGAGTGCCGTGCCGGTATCGACCAAGCCTGCAGCCGCGGCCGAGAAGTTGGTAAACACGCCATGCGCATCGCTGGGCCAGCCGTCGTATTCCCAGCGGAGACCGAGGTTTACGGTCAGCTTTCGGGTCAGCTTGATGTCGTCTTGGACGAACGTCGAGTATTCGCTGACGCGCCAGTGGTGAGGATTACCAGAGCCATTCGGTATCAGGCGATAGGAAAGGTTGATGAAGTAGTTGGCGGGAACGGCGGCGCCTGGGAGACCGTTGGCCTCGTCGGAGGGAAGGCCGCTGTTGCTCAAGAGGATGTCGGCCATATCTCCTGCCACGACCCAACCCCTTTCTCGGTTCGGCTGCGCCCAGTTCCACTGGATGCGCTGGGTGTTGACGCCTGCTCGAATCGAATGCTTGCCGTGGTTCCAGGAAATCTGGTCGCCGGTCAGATAGCTCTGCTGGAGACTATGGGTCGCCGAGAAGAAATTCCCTCCTTCCGTCCACGAACCCCATTGCGACCCCGCGGGAATCCCCAAGCTGCCGATGACCGGGATCAAGGAGTCCTCGCGATTGCCCGCAGCGGCTGCTGAAAGCGGGCAAGGGGTGCCGTCATTGATCGCAGGGGTGATGTTGAGCGGCGTAATGCCGTCACCCGCGCAGGACTGGATGGTATTGCCGTCCGTCACGTTGAGGTAGAGTCGCTGGAAGGAGCCCCACGCCTCGTTCACGAAGTTGTTCGTGACCACCGTCGTGAGCTTCAAGACCGCCGAAGTCGACGCGTACTGCGCATCTTCTGGGGCGCCGGGATCGCAGCCAGTTACGATGCAGCTAAAACTCTGCGTCTGCGGGTCAGCGGAGAAGAAAAACTTTTCTGTAATTGTGTTCTTGCTGTTGAGAACGTAATCCGAATTGAGCATGTACTGATTTTCATTCGCGATCGTAGCCTGGGAAATCGTTGTGGGGATGGCGCACGTGCTGGTCGCGATGCAGAAGGGCGCGGGCAAACCGTCCTTACCCGTGGTGTAGCGCAAGCTGGGAAGGTAATAGCCGTTGTTAAATCCGCCTTTGACCTGCGGAATTTTCTCGGTCTGCCGCAGGAGATTGATGGCGGTGTTACTGATGTTGGATCCGTTCGGGTTGACGAAGTTTCCTGATTCGCCTAAACCGCTGGCGAAGTCCGTCTCGCCCGCGAACGCGCATCCGAGATATTCCCTATAGGTATTGTAGGGGCAGGGTGTCCCGCCCGATTTGAAGTCCTGGTCGATAACGCCCGCGTTGCCGTCGGCGCGCGCGTTCGCGAAGGGAACGCCCGGCTCGTTTAACGGTAGCAAGCCGACCTCAGTCAAGGAAGTGGCGAAGCCGTTGCTGCCGATACCGTTGAGCTGGCGAGTCGCTTGAAAGGAGCCGAAGACGAAGAACTTGTCTTTCTGGATCGGCCCGCCGAACGTCCCGCCGAACTGGTTCTGTTTCACTTCCGGCGGCTTATTCGGCAGACCTTCGCCTTCCTCCGACCTCTTATAGAAAAAATCATTGGCGTTGAAGAAGTTGTTGCGATTGAACTCCCAAACTGAGCCGTGGAATTGGTTGGTACCGCTCTTGGTGACGACGTTGACGTTGGCACCGGGGTTCTGCCCGTAGGCAGCGTCGTACTGCGACGTCTGCACTTTGAATTCCTGAATCGAGTCCGGGTTCGGGATCGGAATGCCGGCGTAGCTTCCGGACTGGGCGGCGCCGCCGCTGCCGTAGTTCGTGGTAATGACGCCGTCCATCATGTACGTGTTCTGGTCGGAGCCGGAGCCGTTGACGTTGATATCCATCGTGCCGTTGCCGACCGCAGTGGCGGTCGCAACATTCGCGACCACGCCGGGCGAGAGGTCGATCACCTGCGTGTAGTTGCGAGTGCTGAGAGGCAGATCCGTGACGGTCTCGCCGGACACCAATCCGCCAACCGTCGCGTTCTGGGCCTGGATCGTCTCGACCGTCGATTCCACAGTGATCTGCTGCGTTTGCGCGCCCAGCTCGAGGCTGCGGTTCACAGTAACGGTCTCCGTAACATCCACGGTCACCGACGGAACTTCAATCGTCTTGAAGCCTGACGCGGAGAACTTCAGGCTGTAGTTTGCGGGCGGCAGCAGGGAGATTTTGTACAGACCGTTTGTGTCCGTCGTCGCCGACCGAGATTGTCCCGTCGCGACGTTCGTCGCGGTGACCATCGCACCCACAACGACCGCGCCGGAAGGATCGCTCACCGTGCCAGTCAGAGCTCCCGTCGTGGCGCTCTGCGCTTGGACTGATGAAACCGAAACGAGCAGCGCCAACAAGCACACCAGTACGGCAAAGGCAGTTCTCATTGCGGCAAAATATGAACGCATTGCCCACCCCCCCAAGTTTTGGATTTCGATTGCGGTTGTTGTTTCAGTCGCGAGCCCGCCCCGGGCGCAACGGCTGTGATAGAGGAGCTAACCGAGATCTGGTTCACGCCGATCCAGCACGAACCGGCGCGATGGCGTCCCCCCGTCCGCCAAAAGGTTGCTGACCAATACTCCATGCCCGAATTTTTGTCAAGCTGAAACCGTTGACCTTGATTGACTTAGGTGTGAGATTTTCCTAACCTAATTCGCCTATCGCAGCACATCTCGCGCTAATCTTTGAACGTGCGGATCCGCCAAGCGCAGGAGAACAACGAAGAATCATGTCCGATCTGAAACTGACAACGCGCGCCGAAGACTTTTCGGAATGGTACAACCAAGTCGTCTTGCGGGCGGAGCTTGCCGATTATGCGCCGGTTCGCGGCTGCATGATCGTGCGTCCGTACGGCTGGGCGCTTTGGGAAAACATTACGGCGGCGCTGGATCAGCGTTTCAAGGCGACCGGACACGTCAATGCGGCGTTTCCGCTGCTGATCCCTCGGAGTTTCATCGAAAAGGAAAAGTCACACGTGGCCGGCTTTTCGCCGGAGCTCGCCGTGGTGACGCACGGCGGCGGCGAGAAATTGGAAGAGCCCCTCGTGATTCGGCCTACATCCGAGACGATCATTGGCCATACGTACGCGAAGTGGATCCAGTCCTATCGCGATCTTCCGGTCTTGATCAATCAGTGGAACAGCGTGGTGCGCTGGGAACTGCGCACGCGGCTGTTTTTGCGCACGCTTGAATTCTTCTGGCAGGAAGGGCACACCGCGCACGCGACGGCCGAAGAGGGTGAGGCCGAGACCCGCCAGATGCTCGATGTCTATACCGATTTCGCCGTGCGTGAGGCGGCGATTCCCGTGATTCCGGGGCGCAAATCGGCCGCGGAGCGGTTCGCCGGTGCCGAGCAAACCTATTCGATCGAAGCGATGATGGGAGACGGCAGAGCGCTGCAATCCGCCACGTCGCACAACCTCGGCCAGAATTTCGCGAAAGCCTTCGAGATCAAGTATCTGGACAAGAATGGCGTGCTGCAGTACTGCTGGACGACTTCCTGGGGCCTCTCGACGCGCTTCGTAGGCGCGATCATCATGGTGCATGGAGATGATCAGGGGTTGATTTTCCCGCCGCGCCTCGCTCCCCATCAGATCGTGATCGTGCCGATCTTCAAGACGGATGAAGAAAAGGCCGTCGTCTTCGAGAATGCACAGCGGCTGCGCAAGGAGCTCGTCGATTCGGGGATTCGGGTCAAGATGGACGAGCGCGAAGGAATGAGTCCCGGCTTCAAGTTCAACGACTGGGAGATGCGCGGAGTTCCCTTGCGGCTCGAGCTTGGGCCGAAGGATGTGGCGAAGGGGTCGGTCGTGCTCGCGCGGCGCGATCGTCCAGGCAAGGAAGGAAAGTCGTTCGTCCCCCAACAGGGAATTGCCGCAGCGGTAGCGCAGACGCTTGAGAACATTCAGAAGTCGCTCTTCGACCGAGCGCTGGCGTTCCGTATGGCCAATACATCCGAGCCGACCGAATACGCCGACTTCAAGAACGCTGTCGAAAAGGGCTTCGCGCTTTCTTGGTGGTGCGGCAGCGGCGATTGCGAGGCAAAGATCAAGGAAGAGACGAAGGCCACGATGCGTTGCATTCCTCTCGAACAGCCCGGCGGCTCAGGCAAGTGCGTCTATTGCGGCCAGACTGCCAGCGAAAAGGCGATCTTCGCCCGCGCCTACTAGATAGCCGCCTGCCCGCAAATACCCTCGTTTACTCATCGCAAACAACGGTGGACGCGCCTGCGCCGCCGACTTTTGCCCTGTGTTAGCTTGAACTTCAGGAACAGCCTCGACAGGCTGGTGCGGAGGTATCGGAAGGCAATGGTTCGACCCAACGCAGCTAGGGAACGCGGCGGTTCGAAACTGAACCTGATCATTACCTTGCTTGTTCTGGCTGCGATCATTTTCGCGGGGGTCAAGCTCGTTCCGGTGTATTTCGCGAACTATCAGTTTCAAGACGCCATGCAAACCGAGGCGCGCTTCGCGCTCAGCAGCTATCCCAGGAAAAGCATTGACGATATCCGGGACGATATCTTCAAGAAGGCGCAGGAGCTCAGCATTCCCACCAAGAAGGAAAGCATCAGAGTGATCGTCGACGGGACGAGCGGCAACGTAGATATCTCGGTCGACTACGTCGTCACCGTTGACATGGCTGTGTATCAATGGACTCACGAATTTCATCCCCACGCAGACAACCATACGATCTAAAATAGGGTTTTATCCTAATTGGGCCATTCGGATGGGGGCTTGGGACATCCGCTCCCAGAAATGCCGCGCCGCCCGGCCTCGGCATCGAGCGCTTCTCGGAGCTCTTAGCGGGTTCTACCGGAGAAACTGATTGCGGATTCGAATCGCTAGCGGTTTTTTGACATCCCGGCTTGGCATGACGCTGCTGGTGGTGATACTCGTGGCGCTGCTGGCGGGCACCGGCTTCGTTGCCTACTACTACATTCAGTTCGGCCATCTGATTGACCAACGGCTCACCGGACAGGTTTTCCAGAACACGTCGCGAGTCTATTCCGCACCCGGCCGGATCTACGTGGGCGAGTCGATGCGGCCGAGCGATCTGGCGAGCGAGATGTTGCGCGCCGGGTATCAGGAAGGTTCGGTGGTCGGCTCGCCCGGGCAGTTCAGCGTATCAGCTTCAACTGTCGAGATACTTCCATCGCCAAGCTCCTACTTTCAGGGCCGCAACGCTTTGCGCGTAAGCTTTTCTGGAACGCAGATCTCGCAGATCGTGCTGCTTCCCGATGGCACCGATGTGGACTCGGCCGAAGTCGAGCCGGAGCTGCTCACGAACCTGTTCGATAGCTCGCGCGAAAAGCGCCGCGTGGTCCGCTTTGACGATCTTCCGCCGGTGCTCATCCACGCCGTGCTCGCGGCGGAGGACAAACGCTTTTTCGAGCATGGCGCACTCGACATGGTGCGCGTCTTTGGCGCGGCATTTTACGACGTGACGCGCGGCCACAAGGCGCAGGGCGCCAGCACGATCGATATGCAGGTGGCGCGTACCTTTTTCTTTTCGACCAAGCGCGAGTGGCGGCGCAAGCTGAAAGAAATCCTGATGGCCGCCGAGATTAACGAGCGCTTCTCCAAGCAGCAAATTTTCGAGCTCTACGCGAACGACATCTATCTCGGCAATCGCGGCAGCTTTGCGATCCGCGGCTTCGGCGAGGCCGCGAACGCGTATTTCGGCAAGGATGTCCGCGAGCTGACGCCGGCTGAAGCGGCGTTCCTTGCCGGAATCATCCGCGCTCCCAATCGCTACTCGTCCGCTGAGCGGCATGTGGACCGCGCCGACGACGTGCGCGACCGCGTGCTCGGCGAAATGGTCGAGGACGGTTTTTTGGCGCCACAGCAGGAGGCTGAAGCCAAGAAGTCCAAACTCAAATTCACGAATGGCGGGTTGGGCAGTAGTTCCGCACCCTACTTCGTCGACATGGTGAAGGACCACCTGCTCGAGAAGTTCTCCGAAAGCGATCTCGAAAATCAGAGCTACCGCATCTATACGACGCTCGATCCGAATCTTCAGAGCGCCGCGGCCGACGCCATTCAGATCGGCGTCCAAAACCTCGATAAGCTGCTGGTCCGCCGCTACGCCGTGTGGAAGAAAAAGGGCGAGACCGTCCCTCCGGCGCAAGTGACGCTGGTGGCCCTCGATCCGCGCACAGGCGAGATTCGCGCGCTGATCGGCGGCCGCGACTACGGCGAGAGCCAGCTGAACCACGCGCTCGCGCGCCGCCAGCCAGGTTCGGCATTCAAGCCCTTCGTCTATGCGGCCGCATTCGACAACGCCGTGCAAGACCTTCAGCCCGTCGTCACACCGGCCACGACCGTTGACGATTCGCCCACCACATTCGAATTCGACGGCAAGGAATATACGCCGGACAACTACGGTGAGGAATTCTATGGGCCCATTACCGTGCACGACGCGCTCATGCATTCCCTCAACGTCGCAACCGTGAAGATCGCCGAGATGATCGGCTATCAGCGCGTGGTGGATGTCGCGCGACAAATGGGCCTGGGCAACAACATCCAGGCCACGCCCGCGGTCGCCCTCGGCGCGTATGAGATGACGCCGATCGACGTTGCGGCCGGCTACACTGCGTTCGCCAACAATGGCATCCGCGCAGAGCCCCTCTTCATTCGCAGCGTTGTCGCCGCAGACGGAAGCGTCGAAGAGTCCGCCGCGCCCGTCACGCGTGCGGTGCTCGATCCGCGCGTCGCGTATCTCACCACGAGCTTGATGGAAGATGTCATCAACCACGGCACGGGCTATCCCGTGCGCGCGCTCGGATTCGACGCGCCCGCTGCGGGCAAGACCGGCACCTCTCGCGACGGCTGGTTCGCCGGATACACATCGAATCTTTTGTGCGTCGTCTGGGTGGGTTTTGACGACAATCGCGATCTCGGATTGGCTGGTGGTCAGGCCGCTGCGCCGATCTGGGGAGAGTTCATGAAGCGGGCTGTCACGCTTCCGAAGTACCGCAACACGCAGGAGTTTGTGCCGCCGCCCGGGATCACACAATCCGTGATCGACCCGCAGACCGGCCAGTTGGCAACGCAATCATGCCCCAAGACAGTGAGTGAATACTTCATAGCGGGCAGCGAGCCGACGCAGTATTGCGAGATGCATGGCGGCGGACCGGTCGCCCAATCATCGCAAGGCTCGTGGCTCGCGCACCTATTCGGCAAAGGAGGCGACTCGTCCGCGCAGCCTCCGCCCACAACCACGGATCGCCCGTCCGGCACGCCCGGATCAGCAAACGTCTCTCAGACGAAGCCTGCGGCGTCAACGAAGTCCCGATCTCCAGAAGGCGAAACGCCAGCCAAGGAGCCAGAAAAGAAGAAGGGATTTCTCGATCGGATATTTGGTATCTTTGAAGATAACAAGCAGCCGGCGAGCAGTTCCAAGCCCTAGCAACAATCCTGGGCACCGGAACGCCGGTGCGCTGAGGAGAAGGGCAATGAAATTCTCAGCCCTCTTCGCTGTTTCACTTCTTCTGGGTTTCGCGGACGCAGCTGCCCGAAGCGCTCCTGATTCGCAGACAACCCCGCTGGCGCAGAGCGCTCCCAGTACGGAGTCGGATGCGACGCAAATGACGCCGCGGCAAGTGGCCGAGATGCGCGCGGAAATCATGATGGCTCGCAAGGACTATCAGGAAGCCGTCGTCGCCTATCAGAAAGTTCTCGAGCAGGATCCGAATAACGCGGAGATCCTCGATCAAATCGGCATCGCCTACCAGCAGCTTCATCAAGACGAACTCGCCGAACGCTTCTACAAGAGGGCGCTGAAAGCCGACAAGAATTCGCCTTTTCTCTTGAATAACCTTGGAACGATCGAGCACGGCAAAGGGCGCTACGGTAAGGCGATCAAGTATTACAAGAAGGCGATCGACGCCAGCGGCGGCAACCTGGCATCCGTCTACTCCAACATGGGCTCAGCCTATTGCGCCATGAAGCAGTTTCCACGCGCCATGGAGGCATTCAGCAAAGCCCTCTCGATCGACCCCCATGTGTTCGAAGAGCGAGGAGGAGCCGGAGCCATTGTTCAGCAACGTTCGGACACGGATCAGGGAACCCTAAACTACTTCATCGCGAAGTCATATGCAAAGGCAGGAGATGCCGAGCGCGCGGCGCGCTACCTGAAGATCGCCCGCGACGACGGCTACAAGAACCTGATGGCAGCCGAAAAGGATCCGGATTTTGCGCGCGTGATCAAGGATCCGCAGGTGCAGGACGTGCTGCACCGTCGCCCCGCCTACGAGGAGCAGCAGGGGAAGCCGGTTACAAACTGAGTTTCCCTGTTCCAGATTGCGCTCGGCAGCCACGCTTTCGCAGGGGCGCTTCGACTTCGCCCGTGCGCCCGAAACGCTTCACAGTTTCCGTCGTCTCTCTTGCTATAATACCCGTCCGGAATGGCTGCTCGGTCATTGCGGCGCCTGCTACTTTACGCGGCGGCTCTCATGGGGCTGTTGCTGAGTAGTTCCATACGTCCGGACGCTCCTGCCATTTCCTCCGCCACCTCGCTATCCAAGGCTGGCATCGTGACACTAAGGATTGACGGCGAAATCGAACCGATCCTCTCCGAGTACATCGTCCACGGGATTGGCGAGGCCGCGCGCCAGCGCGCCAGCCTTGTCCTGATCACGATGAACACACCGGGCGGCCTGGACACATCCATGCGGGAAATCGTCCAAGCGATCCTTGCGTCGCCCGTGCCGGTCGTAATCTATGTGGCGCCTTCGGGCGTGCGGGCCGCCTCTGCGGGCTTCTTCATCCTTGAATCTGCCGACGTCGCCGCGATGGCTCCCGGCACGAACACTGGCGCAGCCTCTCCCGTCTTCGAGATGTTCGGCCAGACTGTGCAGATCGACGACACGATGCGCAAGAAAGTCACGAACGATGCCTCCGCGTTTCTACGCAGCTACACTGCCAAGCGCGGGCGCAATCCCGATCTCGCCGCCACGGCCGTCAGCGATGCGAAGGCCTTCAGCGACAAGGAGGCGCTCGACGGCAAGCTCATCGACCTCGTGGCGTCGTCTCAAGACGATCTGCTCGCGAAACTGAATGGCCGCACACTCACGCGCTTCGACGGCTCGACCACGCAGCTTTCGCTTGCACATCCGGTCTTTACTGCCGTCGATATGACCGCGCGCGAAAAATTCCTGACGCACATCGTCGAGCCGAACGTGGCCTTCGTTTTGTTGATAGTGGGCGTGCTCGGCCTCTACGTCGAATTCAATCACCCCGGCATGTTTGCGCCGGGCGTGATCGGCGGCATTTCCATTCTGCTGGCGCTCTATGCAATGCACATGTTGCCTGTCACGATCACGGGCTTCGTGCTGATTGGCCTGGCGCTTGCCCTATTTGTTCTGGAGGCGAAATTCCCGACGCATGGTGTTCTGGGCGTAGGCGGCACCATTGCCATGATTCTCGGCGCGATCCTGCTGATCCAGTCGCCCTGGACAGGAATGGGAGTTCGGCCGACCACGGCGCTGGCAGTGGCAGTCCCGTTTGCGGTGATCGCGATCATTCTGATGCGAGCCGTCCTGCGCTCACGCACTTGGAAGCAGGCGACCGGGAGAGAAGAACTCGTCGGCGAAGAGGGCGAAGTCACCGAGCAAGTCGGCGCGTCACCAGCGATCGGAATGGTCCGCGTTCATGGCGAGCTCTGGCGTGCCGCCGCATCGGTCAACGGGGGCATTCCGAAAGGCGCGCGAGTGCGCGTGAAGGGCATTCACGGTCTCACGCTGGAAGTCGAGCCGGCCACGCCACAACATTCTGGATCTTCGTAGGCGAAGTCGAGGAGGCAGCGATGGATTTCAACTTCATGTCGATCCTGGCAGTCGCGATTGTCGTCATCGTGCTGTTTTGGCTGTTCAACTCGATTTACGTCATCAAGGAGTGGGAGCGCGGCGTGGTGCTGCGCCTGGGGCGAATGCTCCCGGAGGCCAAGGGTGCGGGATTGCAGCTTGTCCTCTATCCCATCGACAAGCTGACGCGGATGTCGCTGCGAATCGAGACCCTCGACGTGCCTCCGCAGGACGTGATCACGCGCGACAACGTCTCAGTGAAAGTGAACGCTGTTTGCTACTTCCGTGTTGTGGACGCGAACCGCGCGCTTTCGCAGGTGCAGAACTACCTCTACGCCACGTCGCAGCTCGCGCAGACCAATCTGCGCAGCGTGGTCGGCCAGTTCGAGCTGGACGAAATCCTCTCCGAGCGCGAAAAGGTAAACTCGAAGCTGCAACTAATCCTTGACCAGGATACCGAGCCTTGGGGTATCAAGGTAACGAAGGTCGAGGTCAAGCAGGTCGATATTCCGGAGTCGATGCAGCGCGCCATCGCCAAGCAGGCAGAGGCGGAGCGCGAGCGCCGCGCGAAAATCATTCACGCGGACGGCGAATTCGAAGCATCGACGAAGCTGGCCGACGCGGCGGCGGTCTTGGAAAAGCAACCGGCTTCGATCCAGTTGCGCTACCTGCAGACTTTGACGGAAATCGGCGTCGAGAAAAATACGACAGTGGTCTTCCCGGTGCCGATCGACCTTCTTTCGCAGTGGATGGGCGGAACGGGAGCAAAGAAGTAGAACGCATGGCAGGCGGGGGAAAACGCGGGGGAGATCGGGTGCTCGAAAGCCGGCATCTGGTCGGATTGTTTCTGGGCGTTGTCCTTCTGTGCGCCGTCTTCTTTACACTCGGCTACGTGATGGGCCACAACCAGTATGGCGGGCCTGTGCACGCGGCCGATATCCTCGAAAGAACCGCATCCGCAATTCGCACGCCCGCGAAACCCGCCGAGCCAGAAGAAACGCCGGCGCCCGCTCCGGCCCCTGCAAACAATGAATGGGATTTCTACTCAAAGAACAACAACGATCGGCTGGTGCCCGCCCCGGCGGCCACGGCCGCGAAGGCTTCTGAGCCTGCTGTCTCGACGTCGAAAAAAGATGTAAGCACGGCTCCTGCGCCAGCACCCGGCGCCCATACGATGCCGGCCTCCGCGCGCTTTCAGGCACCCAAGATGACCAAGGGCGCGATCGTACTCCAGGTCGCGGCGCTCCGGCACGAAAGCGACGCGCTGGCGATGGCGGACGCCCTCCAGCAGAAGAATTTCCCGTCGTTCGTGGTGACACCCACCGCGGACAATTTCTATCGCGTGCAAGTCGGTCCATATCCGGACCAGCACGCCGCCGACTCCGCCCGCGCCGCGCTTGACCACGCCGGTTTCAAAGCGATCATCAAGCGCTAAGATGTGAACGCAATGAGTCCTCATGTCTTGGTTGCCGGCCTTGCCGTGCTGCTTTTCGCGCCCAATCTTGCGCCGCAACAACCCGTCGGATGGCATGATCCTTCCCCACACACAGTTCAATTCGTCACCGTTGATACCAACGTGAAGCTCGAGGTGCTCGATTGGGGCGGGGCCGGACGGCCGCTCGTTCTCCTGGCGGGCCTGGGAAATACAGCGCATGTGTTCGACGACTTCGCGCCCAAACTCACCAGTTCCTTCCACGTGTACGGCATCACGCGTCGCGGCTTCGGCGCCTCCAGCTCACCCGCTCCGCATGACAACAACTATTCTGCCGACCGCCTCGGCGATGACGTGCTCGCGGTGCTCGATGCCCTGAAGCTCGATCGGCCCGTTCTGGTCGGCCATTCCATCGCCGGGGAAGAACTCAGCTCCATCGGTTCCCGCCATCCCGAGCGCGTCGCCGGCCTCGTCTATCTCGACGCCGGCTACGCCTATGCCTACTACAACAAATCGCTCGGTGACTTTAGTTATGATCTCGGCGAGGTAAGAGCAACGCTGGAGCAGTTGAAGTTGGGCATTGGTCCCGATGACGAAAAGCGCCTCCTAGGCGAACTTCAGGAAGAACTGCCGCGTTTCGAAAATGATGTCACGAACATGCGCAAGACTCTGGACGTCGCGAACCCGCAAAGTCCCGACCCAAGCCCGGCCGATCTCGCCAGCGTCGCGGCGTTTCAGTCCTGGAGGGAGGCTACTTTCGGCTATGCGGTACCCGAGGCGGAAATCCGCGTGCAATTCGAGATGACGCCCAGCGGAGGGCTCGGCAAACACGTCGACGAACAGGTCGCCACCCTGGCGATCATCCGCGGCGATCAAAAATTTACAGATATTCGCGCTCCCATTCTCGCCATCTATGTTGTAGGACACCGCCTGGGGCCCTATGCGGACAAGGATCCCGTCGCCCGGGATGCAGCCCTCGCTCGTGCCGAGGCCAACGACGAAGCCATCGCCGATGGATTCCAGAAGGGCTTGCCTTCCGCCCGTGTGATCCGGATTCGCGACACATATCACTACATCTTCATCACCAACCAGGCTGATGTGCTACGCGAAATACGCGCATTCGTGTTCGGCTTGAAGTAGGTATCAGATTCAAGCCCCGATGAGCCGGGCCACCGGACATGTTCAAACCCCTGGCGAGCGGTTCGTTGTATCCTCATCACACGCAATGGATATCGCGAATCTCTCCTGGCAGAAGCGCTCGCTCCTGGCCCTGGCCAGCGGCGCCGCTCTGGCTCTCTCGTTTCCGAACTACAACCTGCCTCTGCTCGCCTGGATTTCGGTGGCGCTGCTCATTCTCGCGTCCTATCGCGCCCGGCCGAAAGTCGCGCCGCTCTACGGATTGCTGCACGGACTGGTCTTCTATCCGGTCGCGCTGCCATGGATGGATGTGGTCATGCAGCAATACGGAAACGTCGATCCGCTGACCTCAGCTGGAATCCTAGGCCTCGTCGGTATCGCCGGTGGAATCGTCTGCGCGTTTTTCACGTGGGGCGTGGCGCTCGCTTCGAAGAAAGGGCCGGCATTCGCCTGTGCGCTTGCTCCATGTCTGTGGGTAGCGCTTGAATTCGCGCGCAGCAATCTTCCAATCATCGCTTTCCCATGGAACTTGATCGGTTACGCAGCGAGCGGCAATCTCGCGCTCGTACAGCTGACGGCGCTTACCGGAATCTACGGCCTCAGCTTCGTGGTCGCGGGCTACGGCGCGCTTGCGGCGTACGCGATTCTCGCCGGGCGGCAGCGCGCGTGGAAAGCGGCGATCGTCACCACAGGCGTGCTCATTCTCATCGCGGTGAGCGGCGGCTATTTTGTGCCGCGCGCGCAAGCCCGCTACGTCGCCCACCTCGTTCAGACGAATTTTGCCCAATCCTATACGTATCCTCCCAATTGGATGGCACAGCATACCGGGGACCTCGACCGGCTCGAGCAGATCAGCGTGGACTCCGCGCGGAAAATGCCGGGCTTGATCGTGTGGCCGGAGGTGCCCGCGCCCTTCAGCCTGCAGGAGGCTGACTTTGCCGCTCGCGCGCAGCAGGTCGCGCGTGACTCAGGACAGGATTTTCTCGTCGGCGTCGAGGATTGGAAGCATGATGCCGCGGGGAAATTCATCGCGACCAACAGCGCCGTGCTACTCGATCCTTCCGGCAACCGCATTTTCACGTATGACAAGATTCGTTTGGTGCCGTTCGGCGAATACGTTCCGCTGCGCCGCTGGCTGACCTTCGCGGGCAAGCTGACGGCCGACATCGGCGACTTCACGCCGGGAGCGGAGTACCGCGTCGGCCAGTTGCCGGGGGGCTCGTTTGGTTCGTTCATCTGCTATGAAGGCGTGTTTCCAGGCGCGGTGCGGCAGTTCACGGAGAATGGCGCGCAGCTGCTGATCAACATTTCGAACGACGGTTGGTTCGGCCGTTCCGCCGCACCAGCGCAGCATGTGATGATGGCGCGCGTGCGCGCCGTCGAGAACCGCCGCTGGCTGCTGCGCGACACAAACAACGGATTCACGGCTGACGTCGATCCCTACGGCCGCACCGTCGCGCAGCTCCCGACAGACATTCGCGGCGAGCTCGACGCCCCCTACGATTTTCGCAGCGACCTGACGCTCTACGCCCGCCTCGGGGATTGGCTCGCCTGGCTCTGCGTCGTCGCGTCTGTCGCGCTGATCGGATTGGCGGTCGCGCGAACTTCCGGCTAAAATGGAATGTAAGAGCCACCGCACACCAAGTCGGGACGCTCCCGGACAACATGGCTGAACACATCGAAGACCTGCAACAACGCTACGCCGAGCTGACGAAACGCATCGGGCTCGTGCGGAGCTATCTTTGACATTGAATCCGCGCAAAAGCAGCTCACCACTCTCGAAGAAAAGGTAAGCGATCCGAATTTCTGGCAGGAGCAGGAGAAGGCGCAGGCCGTCCTGCAGGAGCGCAAGCAGTTCGAGGACCGTGTGAACGCCGAGAAGACGCTCGCGACCAAAACGAGCGATCTCGACACGTATTTCCACCTTGCGCAGGAAGAGACGAACACGGCGCAGCGCGACTCTCTGCTCGATGACATCGCCCAAGAGCTCGGTGCCGCCGACGCGTACGTCTCCGATCTCGAAACGAAGACGCTGCTCGCGGGTGAAAGCGACCGCCTCAACGCAATTCTGACAATCAAGTCCGGTGCGGGCGGCATCGATTCACAGGACTGGGCCGAAATGCTTCTCCGGATGTACCTGCGCTGGGCGGAGGGTAAAGGCTTCCGCGCAAACGTCCTCGAATCGACGCCCGGCGAAGAGGCGGGCATCAAATCCGCCACCGTGCAGATCGAAGGCGAAAACGCCTACGGCATGTTGGCCGGCGAAAGCGGCGTTCACCGCCTGGTGCGCATTTCGCCGTTTGACCAGCAGGCGCGCCGGCACACGTCATTCGCCTCGGTCTTCGTGATCCCCGAAATTGACGACCGCATCGAGATCACCATCAACCCGGATGAGTTGCGCATCGATACCTACCGCTCCGGTGGCAAGGGCGGGCAGAACGTCAACAAGGTCGAGACGGCCATCCGCATCACGCACATCCCCACCGGCATCGTCGTGCAGTGCCAGAACGAGCGCAGCCAGCACAAGAACCGCGAGATGGCCATGAAGCTCCTTCGCTCGCAACTGTACGAAGTCGAGCTAGAAAAGCGCCGCGAGGAAGCTCGCAAACTCGACGCTTCCAAGCCCGAGATCAGCTTCGGCAGCCAGATCCGGTCTTACGTGATGCAGCCCTACCAGATGGTCAAGGACCATCGCACGAAGTTCGAGCGCGGCGACGTCCAAAAGGTGCTCGACGGCGATATCGACCCCTTCATCCGCTCCTACCTGCTCCACCGCCGCGACGCCGGTTAGCAATGATCCGGCGTTTGTGCAGCGCTGCGTTTGCGTGACGCCGACCTAGCCGTTCTGGATCCTGCAATGTATTCACAGTTATCCAGAATTCCCCGCACGGCCGCTGAGGTCTCGTCGGCACTTCGACGAGTCTCATCCGGAAATGCGGACAATCATGCGAAAAAGATATGGATCACCGATACCGGCATACTTCTGCCGCGATCCGCGAGAACTCGGCCTGTGTATGCATATTCCCCTTGACATGAACATTCGCCCGGTGATAAACGCGGCGAAAAGGGGGGATTGTCACGTATCTGCTTTCCAGGAACTCGGCGAGGCGGGGGATCGTGAGACATTTGGAACCGTCTTGGCGCAGTGAAATATGTCTCGTGGATGCCTCATTGGATGGGGGAACCAAACGTTAATTCTGAGGGTCGTCATACCCGGATCCGATTCCTGGCGGGCTAAGAACAGCCGAAATCTGACAGCGTCGCGAACCGAGAGGAATCGGTGGACATGCCCTGCCCGCGAGACTCGGTCGCAAGGTACTCTCCCGGTGCTCTATGGTATCTAGCCAAGGACGAGCAATGTTCACGCGTTTCTCAACCCTGGGCGAGCCGCGTGAATGCAGGTTGGACTATTGGAACCACGCGATGGACGGCGTTTACCCCGGAATGAGAATCACCGCCAGCCGGGAGATTGCCGCCAGTTGGTCGCAGTGGTCCCTGGGCGGCGTACACTTGGCGGACGTGCAGTCGCAGAAAGCGTTGGTGCAAAGGTCCGGCGCGAAGGCGAAATCTGGACCAAGGACAGAGGCATTCCACTTCCTGTTATCGAAGCGCGGGACCTTTGTCATCTCCCAGAGAGGAAACTCGGCAACGGTCGCCCCGGGTGATCTCACGATTTTTTCGGCGGACGAGCCCTACCAGCTCGCGGTTTCGGAAGGAAACGAGTCATTGGTAATCGATTGCCCAACGGACGAACTGGCTATCGAGCCGCATCATCCCACAGCCCAATGCATTGACGGCGCCGCGCCGGCAGTTCGCATGTTGTGTGGTTTTCTCAGATCGTTCTTGCATCAAGGCTGGGCGGAAGCGCCCGAGCAGGGAGATCTAGAAGCTCTGGGCCAGGCGCTCCTCAAGCTCGTCGGCCGTTGCCTTAGTTTGCATCCGCAAAACCCGTCGAAATGCAACGCCAGCGTCCGTGAAAGAGTCCTCTCCTTTGTTACAAAGAACATTGCGGATAGCGGACTGCGAACCGCCATGATCGCGCAGGCGCTGTCACTATCGCCTCGCTCCGTCCAGACCGTCTTCGCCACCATGGCCACTACGCCGACCGCCTTCATTCTGTCAAAGAGGCTTGCGGCGGCAGCCGAGATCCTCGAGCGCGGCGACGACTTCGGCAGCATCACGGACCTGGCCTTTGACCTCGGCTTCAACGACTCGGGTTACTTCGCCCGCAGGTTCAAGATGCACTTCGGGCTAAGCCCGTGTCAGTATCGCCACCTTAAACACAACTGACCGGCGCTGCGCTTTTGTCCGGTCCTGGCCTGCGCGTTCGTTCAAGACGCGCCTGTCGCTTGGCGACATACTTTCGGGCAGTCCGTGAATACTCGCGCCGGAAGGCGCGCGTAGGGTGGGTGCATCCACGTAGGATCCAAGAAAGGCGGCAAAAAATGTCCTTCCACAATCGAGTTCTTAGGGATCGCAGTGCGGTTCGTTGTTCGAGTCTGCTTCGCGCCGTGTTTCGGGCGGCGCTGGCCATACCTTTCTTGTGCGTCCTTATTGTAGGCAACTTATATGCGCAGGTCGAAAAAGCTACACTTTCCGGAACCGTCACCGATACCAGCGGCGCGGTCATAGTCGGCGCCAAGGTCCAGGCGAAGAACGTCAACACTGGCATCACCTATTCCGGCGATACCGACGCGCAGGGACGCTACGTTCTCCCAGAAATGCAGGTTGGCACTTACGAGGTTTCGGCCCAGAAGGCCGGCTTCCAGCAAATGGTCCAAACCGGCGTCGTGCTGAGTGTCGGCGCGCGGCCGATCCTAGACTTCAAACTGCCAGTAGGCCGAGCCGAGCAAGTCATCGAGGTGCAGGGCGTGGCTTCCCGAGTCGATACCGAAACCGCTGCGGTGAGCCAACTGGTTTCGTCCAATCAAATGGAAAATCTGCCGATCAACGGCCGCAATTTCACTAGTCTCCTCACCTTGGCGCCGGGCGTGGCGCCCGTGGCGCCGACCGTCGGTGGCGGCGGCCAGTCGGAAACCGTCTACGGTGAAGAAACCAACTACTCCGTTTCCGGTTCGCGCCCGGTGGGACTGGCCTACATGCTGGATAACACCGATATCCGCAACTGGCTGGACCATGGCGCGGGCGTCAGTGTGTTGGGCACTTCCCTCGGCATGGAGGCCATCCAGGAATTCAACATTCTGACCAACACCTACAGCGCGGAATTCGGCGGCACCGGCGCGGCCATCAACGCGGTCACCAAGTCGGGCACCAACGGTTTCCACGGCTCGGCGTACGAATACTTCCGCAACAGCGTCCTGGAC
>DASPVC010000038.1:0-3286 GCA_035622585.1 Candidatus Acidiferrum sp. | reverse complement strand
CTGACAAGGTAAGAGCCGGCGGTACTTTGATATTTATGGGAGGCACCGGCGGTCGCCGCCCGGCCATTGGCTTCGGAATCGCATCGACACTGACCGCCGCACTTCCTGCCCTTACGGCTAATCTGGCGCTTGAGCTGGCACCCGTTCGCGTGAACCTGATCGCCGCCGGATTCGTCGACACGCAGCTGTCCGCATCACTGTTGGGCGATGAACTCGAACACCGCCGCAGCCAGCTGCGAACCAAACTTCCCATCCGGCGGGTTGTTCAACCAGCAGATGTCGCCGCACTGGCCGTACACATCATGACCAATACTGCCCTTACTGGTGCAACCTACGACGTCGATGGCGGGCAGCAGTTCGTCGCCGCCTAGCCGGGGAGATCGGCGTTTAAGCAAAAAGCTTGCCTCCGATTTGGGCAAGGAATAAGGAGGTGGTATGGCCACTCTGCGCGCGTTTCCGAGCCGTGAACCAATCAGCGGCGCCAGCCATGCCATGTACGTCTCCCATCCGAAGGAGGTCGCTGCAGCGATCGAGGACGCGGCGGCGCATGCTCAGCAAGTTTCTAATACTGGTTACCAGGAACGCTCGCACGGGAGTCGCTCATGGTTCTGAAGTCGTTCAGTTTTTCGAGATGTTTCGGAAGGAGAACAACAACTATGAAACGAATCGCTTTCTTGCTGGTTGCAGTTGCAGTGGCGGCAGGTGTTCTTGCCTTCACAGCTCCCGCATCCGGGCGCGCCGGTGAACAGGCGTCCCCCATCTACGGCGTCACAATTCCTCCCGGGTACCGTGATTGGAAGTTGATCGCCGTAAGCGAAATCGCAGCGGGCGACAAGAGCCAGTTGCGCGCCGAATTCGGTAACGACATCGCCATTAAGGCTTTCCAGCAAGGGACGCTTCCATTCCCCAACGGCGCTATTATCGTCGCGCAGCATTGGATCAAGGAGTCCTCGCCCGAGAACGACAAAGTCCTGGCCATGGTTCCGATGGTCGCTGGGCTTGATAACCCGAAATCCTTCATCCCGGGGGCGTTCATCAACATGCAGGTCATGGTCAAGGACTCGAAAAAGTACGCAGCCTCGGGCGGTTGGGGGTTCGGAGACTTTAAGGATGGCAAACCCGGTGACGAGGCGCTGACAAAAACTTGCTTCCCCTGCCACCAGCCAGCCAAAGATCACGACTACGTGTACACGCATTACGCGCCGTAAGGATCCACGGAGGAATCATGAAAGGAATGGCTTCCTTGCTGGTTGCAGTTGCAATGGCGGCCCTCTTGGCCGCCTATACACTCCCTGTATCCGGACAAGGCGGTGAAGGGGCTTCTCCAATCTACGGCCTGACAATTCCGGCAGGGTATCGCGACTGGAAGTTGATCTCCGTGGGCCGCGTAGGAGGCAGCAACAACGATTTGCGCGCCAAACTCGGTAACGATATAGCGATCAAAGCTTACCGGGAGGGGAAATTACCTTTCCCGGACGGAACAATCATTGCCCGGCTGGCCTGGCGTGAGGCCACATCGGAGGAAAACAACTTGGCCCTCGGCAATGTCGACTCTTTCGTGACCGGCGCCGCGACGAATCTTGAGTTTATGGTCAAGGACTCGAAAAAGTATGCTGCGACGGGCGGTTGGGGGTTTGCGCAATTTACGGACGGCAAACCAGATAGCGAGGCGCTCCACAAAACCTGTTTTCCGTGCCACGGGCCTGCGAAAGATCAAGATTTTGTCTTCACCCGTTACGCACCCTGATGCGGGGAACAGCGGCACAACATGAGGCGCAAGCGAACGGATTGATGATCGGAGGAATCATGAGCACCGTAGCCACGGCACTTCGCATCCAGCGCGAACCGGAACTCCTTGGGCAAACCGTCGTCATGATCGGCGGTAACGCCGGCATCGGACTCGAAACGGCTCGACGAGCACGCGTCCCGTTGCAGGAGACGACAGATTCAGGAAACTCAGGGGATTCCAATTATGCGCTCTGATATCGTGCCCGGAAGCGTTTTTCCCGACTACGAGCTGCCCGATCATACGAACGAACTGCGCAAGCTCAGCGAGCTGCAGGGCGACGATCCGCTGATCCTCACACTCGCGCGCGGCCACTACTGCCCAAAGGAACACCAGCAGCATTTGGAACTCGCCGCGTTCTACCCGAAGATCGCTGTCGCATACACTCAAATCGCTACGATCGCCACCGACGACCACCATACGCTCCAGGAATTTCGAGCATCAGTGGGAGCCGAGTGGACATTTCTCTCCGATCCCGGCCGAATCGTTCAGAGGGATCTCGACATCCAGGAGTATACCGACCCGGAGCACAACCCGATGATTCCGCACACGCTCGTGCTCAAGCCGGGCCTGGTGATCTACAGCATCTACAACGGCTACTGGTTCTGGGGCCGTCCTTCGGTCGTCGATCTTTGGCGCGACCTGCGCGTCGTAACGAAGGAAATCCGTCCAGACTGGGATCTGAGCCGCCCTGGGCTCCGCGAGAAATGGAACGCAGGGGATCTTTCGCCTTTTCACGGATGGAATAAGCAAGCCAGCCAGAAGTGACGTTAGAGAAAGGGAAACAAGGGGAAATCGTTCTGAGATGGCTCGCTTGCTCTCAGTCAATGTCGGCCTTCCGCGCGATGTATCGTGGAACGGCAAGACTGTGCGAACCGCAGTCTGGAAAGCTCCCGTTTCCGGACGGCGCGTGGTGCGCAAGCTGAATATCGATGGGGATGGGCAGGGCGATCTCGCCGGCCATGGCGGCGAGCACCGCGCCGTCTTTGTCTACCAGATCGACTCTTATCGGTATTGGGAGCGGTTCCTGGGCCGGAATGACTTTATTTTTGGCCAGTTCGGGGAAAACTTCACGGTCGAGGGGCTTGCGGATGACGAAGTTTGCATCGGTGATCGATATCGCATCGGCGATGGGCTCTTTGAAGTGACGCAGCCGCGCGTGACCTGCTATCGGGTAGGTATCCGTACGAATGAACCTCGCATGGCCGCGCTGCTCGTGGCACATCACAGGCCTGGATTTTACTTTCGTGTCCTCGAGGAGGGAGAAGTTGGCGCGGGCGACGACATCGTAAAGGTTGCTGACGGTCCAGAGCGGATGACCGTGGCGGAGGTTGATGGCCTCCTATATTTGCCGGGGCATTCCCGGGATCAACTGCAGCGGGCCCTGCGGATTCCTGCGCTGAGCAGGGGTTGGCAAGGTTCGTTTCAGGCCATGCTCGAGCAAGACTCAAGTTCAACAAACGCGGCGGGGAATGCCGGGCTGGCACATGAGGAGCAAGG
>DASPVC010000037.1:0-39838 GCA_035622585.1 Candidatus Acidiferrum sp. | reverse complement strand
CGCTCTGCAGAACGCCGCGTCCATCGCCGGCCTGATGCTCACCACCGAAGCTCTGGTGGCCGACATCAAGGAAGAGGAAAAGAAGGGCGCTGCGGGCGGCGGTATGCCTCCCGGCGGCGGCATGGGCGGCATGTACTAAACCTCAGCTGTCATCCCGAACCCGGCCCCGACGTTCTCAGTCGGGGACGGCGGTGAGGGATCTGCTGTTAGGTGTTGCGGGTGCCCCATCCTCGCGTTGTTCGCGAGGGTGGGAATCCGGAATTCAAAAGGGCGTCTCGATTTTCGGGACGCCCTTTCTTTTGCTCCGCCCCCTTGGAAACGAATCAGAACGAGATTGTCACTGCGATCGCGATGCCCGGGTAATTGGTGTCGTACAGATAGTAGCCATCACCCGTGTAATCCAGATAGCAGCTGTCGGTTTCGTACCACGTGGGGGGCCAATTGTCCGGCCACGGGTCGATGAACGTCACCCAATAGCCGTCGTATTGAAACCGCGGAAAGCCGCCCACGAAAAGCAACGGCAGGCCGCTGATCCGGAAGACATGGTCATGCCCGAAGTACTGCCGGAATCGGGTCTCGGGAATTCGGTAGCCGGTGTAACCGCCGCGTTGCGCCCAAGTCTGGTGCTCGCTGCTCCATGAAGTGGCGCGAGACTGGACGAACCCGCTGCGCACCTGCCCCTGGTGTTGCGGCACTCCGCTGGGGTGAACGCCGCCATGGGTGGGTTCGGTCGGCCTGACGCCGCCATGATAGACGCCGCCGTAGGATTGCTGCGGACGCGCCGCCGTGGGTGCCGGTCGGGCGGCCTGATGCTGTGGCTGATCGGCAGGCTTTTCTTGATGCCCCTGATCTCGATCGTGCTGTTCCTGCGCGTATATGGGAGCCGCAGATGCGAAAAGAAGGAGCAAAGCTCCCGTGGCAATGCGTCGAACTGGTTTCATGAGTGGTGCCTCCATGACGCCGATTTGGTGCGGCCTTCGCGGATTGCTCGGGCGCGGTTGTGGGTTTGCTGATTTGCTTCGGTAGGGTTGCAGGGCTGGCGACCGCTCCGCTACCGAACTATGGTTGAAGCTTCTGGGCCCGTTGGGCAGGCACACTTATATACTCGTCGGCTTGCCAAGTCATCGGATTTTTCGACGCCGCCGCCGCGCCTTCTCTTTTTGTTGTCATCCCGAACCCGGCCCCGACGCCCTCGGTCGGGGACGTCGGTGAGGGACCTGCTGTTGGTGTAGATTCAAACGTAGCGCCAGGTTCTTTAGCCCGGCACAAGAGGGCGGCCCCTCGTTCATCAGGGCAAGAAGTACCCGGCGTTACGCTAAAATCTCTGGGAGAGCACAGGGGGATCCGATGACACACGCGGCAGGCAGCATCGAATCGCGGAACAAGCAGATCGTCCGCTTCGGCTAGCTTCCTTCGCTACGTCACTCAGGGCGAGCGGGATAACAACGTGAGAGCTGAGGTGCGGTGCGGGACAGCGGCCGCTGAAGAAAACACCTGCCGCGCTGAAGGCCGCGGCGCTACGTTCAAACCTTCACGACGCTACCGATCGGCGGTCCTGGCTGTGGTGGCTCGCATTTCTCTTTTTGACGTTGTCACTCCCGACCCCGGTGTGATGACACCGTGCCGGCGAAATCATTCCTAGGGGTCTCTGAGATTTATACGTAGCGCCGGGGCCTTTAGCCCGGCATCTTGCCCGTCTCCGCACTTTTGCGCATTGCGTTCCGTGGCATTTCCGCGTTTACATCGCTTGCGTACATGCCCGAATTTCGCCGCACGAATATCCGCCTCGCCGCCGGACGCTACGTTGGGCGCCATCTCTACTTCATCACGCTCTGTTTTCACAATCGACGCCGGTTTGGCAAAGATCCGCGACTGGCGCGGTGGATCATTTCTCAGGTGCGAAAACACGCCGACGCATGCGAATTTTTCGCGCACGCCTATTGCGTCATGCCTGACCACGTACACACCCTCGTGGGCGGAGCGTCGGAAACCAGCAACATGGTGAAATTCGTCGAAGCGTTCAAACAAGAAACCGCGATCGAATTTGTGCGCAGGATGCGTCGCCCGTTGTGGCAATTCAAATATTACGATCACATCCTACGCGGCCCAGATTCCGCGGATCGCGTTGCGTGGTACATCTGGATGAATCCCGTGCGAAAAGGCTTCTGCGCCACGCCTACCGAATATCCGTTTCTCGGATCGTTCACGGAGATGGGCGCGAGGATGTTGAAAGGTTCCCCGACCCTCGAATGGATCCCGCCGTGGAAAGACGCCGCAGCGAAGATGCCGGGCTGAAGACCCCGGCGCTACGTTCAAATCTCGGAAAAAACGGCAAAGCCGCAATCTGCCCTGTTGCAACCGCGGAGTGGTCCACTCCGCCATCAGCATGTTTACAGGAACCAAAAACCCCACAACGCGGCGTCTTTCGGTAGCTTTGGTGCGATGGCTCAGCGGCCAAGGCAGCGCGAGAAGTCCCTGCGAGCGTTCGCGGCGTACCTCGAGCTGGTGGACACGGCGGACTGGATCCGCAGGAAATTGCGCCGCCCGCTCGAATCCTTCGGGCTGACTCTGGAAGAGGTTCGGCTGCTTTTCATGCTCTTCCCGCACCAGCAGCTCAGCACGAGCGAGTTCGCCCGGCAGCGTGTTCGCGACAGGGCCAATCTCCGCGTCACCTTCCTGAGTTTGGAGCGGCGCGGGCTCGTGCACCGAAAGGTCGTCACGCTTCCCCCGGCGGAAACCAGACCGAGCCGGCTGCCAAAACACAAACGGGATCAGCCGAGAATCGGGCGGCGAGTTTGCACTGTCAGCCTGACACGCAACGGCGCGGCCTTCATGAGGCGAGTCCTGCCGCGGCACGTGAAGCTCGTGAAGGCGCTGATGCGCGTCCTCAGCTATCGCGAACAATGGACGTTGATGCGTCTTTGCTGCACGCTGCGTGAAGGCTACATCGTGAGATTCATGAGGGAGATTCGGATGGAGGATGACGACCAGGACTTACTGCCCTAGGGACGCCGGTGCAAACGCTTCACGGGATGATCGGCAACGCTTGACCGGCGGCGCGGAGCGGTGATACCAATTTGTCAGTTTCAGCCTGGAGAAATCGAATGAGCTCTTCGCGTCAGGAAGACCGCTGCGCAGAAGTCCGCGGCGATGTATTCCGGCGGTTGAGAAAATCGCAGCGATTTACGTGCGTCGTGGCGGTGTCCCTTTTCGCCTTTGCCTCGACTGCTTGGGCGCAAATGAGCGGCCAGACTCCGAGTCCCAACATGATGGGGGAGTCGAACCAGATGTCGGACCGGTTGTATGTGGGAACAGCGGACGTTCAGGCTGACAGGGAGCAGAATTCCGCCTACCAGGCATTCCTCAAAGAACGCGATCCCGCCAAGAAGACCAAGCTCGCGAGTAGTTTCCTGCAGAAATATCCAAAGAGCCCCTTGGTAGAGCAGGTGCACGTCGGCCTGATGAACATGTATCGCGCGCAGCAGGATTGGAAAAACGCCTATCTGTCGGCGGATAACGCGCTCGCGCTCCAGCCCGATGATGTCGATGTGCTTACGATGGTCGGCTGGACGATCCCGCACGTCTATAGTCCCAATGATCTGAACGCGGATGAGGAGCTCGACAAAGCGGAGAAATACGCCAAGCACGCGATGGACGTCCTGGCGAAGATGCCCAAACCGCAAGGCATGAACGACGCGCAGTTCGCCGCCGCCAAAGCCAAAAGGTCCTTTCAAGCTCACAGCGCCCTCGGGCTTGTCTATTTCCGCCGCGATGATTACGAAACTTCTGCGAAGGAGCTGGAGCTGGCCACGAACGGCAATCCAATTCAGGATCAGACCGATCTATTCGTTCTCGGCACCGATCTGCAAAACCTGAAACGCTACGGTGAAGCAGCCGACGCATATGGCGCGTGCGCCCAGATCGCAGGAGCGTTGCAGGATCAGTGCAAGCAGAGCGCAACTTCGACGAAAGCGCTGGCCGATATAACAAAGACGAAGTGACGCGCGATCGACGAGCGCTCGTCCATCACTTTGTGACGTCGAGCACGCTACGCCTCGGCAACGTCAGCGCCCACCAGCAGAAGGAGCCGAAGACGGGCGCGATGGCGCAAAAGAGGAAGGCGTTGGCGTAGTGCTTCACGTCGAACATGTGGCCGAGACTGGGCAGGACGGCCGCGACGACCGCGGACCACGAACCCGATCCAATCCCGGCGACGAGGCCGGTCTGCTCGCGTGGATAGGCGAGCGCGCCGGTCCGCAGCGCGATCACCACAAAGCCGGAAGCGACGAACATCGACCAGAACATCAGTCCGAGCACAAGTGCGGAATTTCTCGTGAGCGGCACGCCGAGAAGCGGAAGCCCCAACACGGCGAGCGCGGCGAATAGCCAAGTCGGGCGCGGATTTGCGCCGACGAAGCGGTCCACGAACCAACCCCACATGAAGTAGCCGATCTCCCAGCCGAGCGGCGGGATCCAGAGCACGCGGCCGAGTTGGGCCTGCGTGAAGCCGAGCACCTGCGCGAGATAGAGCGGCGCGAGATAGAGAATCATGCCGATGGGAAGCGCGCCCAGCGCGTAGGCGGCGACGAGGCTCCAGAATCGGCGCTCGAGCGGATTGGGCAGCATAACGCGATGGGTTTGCCGCGCCGCGGCCGCGGAAAAGTCCACCGTGGTGCGCCAGAGCAGCACCCAGGCGAGGCCTCCGACGGCCGTGACGATGAAGGCCGCGCGCCAGCCATAGGCAATGGCAATGGGCGTCACGATGATCGGCGTGAGGATCGCGCCGAGCGACCCGCCGCTATAAGCGATGGCCATTCCGCGCGACTGCTGGCTCGGGGGCAGCCAGTCGCTTGCGGCGCGCAGGCCTCCGGGGAACGTCGTGCCTTCGCCAAAGCCGAGAACGATGCGCGCGCCTGCAAAGCCGAAGAATCCGTGGAGTACGGAATGAGCCGCACAGGCAATCGTCCGGAGCGCGACGGAGAACGTCATACCGCGGCGCAGACCGACGCGGTCGAGGATCACGCCCCAGATTGGGTTGGCCACCATGTATGCGATGCTGAAGGCGCTCAGAATCTCGCTGTATCGCTGGGCGTTGAGCTTCAGGTCCAGGAGGATCATCGGCGAGAGCACGGCGAGAATCTGGCGGTCCATGTAGCTCAGGAGCGAACACGCCGACATCATCACGACCGGCCACCAGGCGCGCCACGAAGCGGAGCGATGCGAGGAATCGGGCGCGATTTCTGGCCGTGGGATTTGTGACAATTGCTTCATCGGATGAGAGACGAAGGATCATACCGCAAGCAGAGGAGAGCGCAACGCAGGGTGAGATGCCGGCGTCACCTCGGTGGAATACTTGCTGCGGGTGAAACAGCGCATTGGATGTGCGCTCCGCGCACGGTTTTGTGGCGGCGCTAAAGCCCGACCCTTCCACCGGCCGGAAGACCAGCCGGCCTGAACGACGGCACTATGTAAAGGTCTCGGCGACCCCTTGGAGACGATCGACTCACTATCAGTCCGGATTTTGTAGTGGGTCTGAAACCGCTGTGCTAATGTTTTCCGCCAATGTGCGTTTTGGGGCGCCGAGACGTTGCATTTTGGCCAGTCAGGACCCTGCACCGCAATTCAAGAACGAACAGCAGATTCCTCGACTGCTTCACCCCAGCGAGCCAGAACCGGGCTCGTTGGGGACCCCGGGTTAACCGCGCGTCCACCGCGACACGGCGGGAAAGGCAAGGACGCGCGGCTTCGCTCGGAATGACAATGCCCGCCAACGAGATGAAACGTGATTGAACGACTGCGATTGCTGATCCGCCGCACGCTGTATGGCCTGCGCGGCGGATTCCTGGTGCGGCCGCTGAGCATCGCGCTCGTGCTCGGCGGCGTAGGCGCAGTGCTCTCGTGGTTCGAGGAGTCACATCCGTCGATCGGCGAATGGGTACCGCGCGTCCTATTCCTTTCGCACGGCGATCCGCAGGTCGCGCAGGTGATTCTCGCGGGAATCGCGGGCTCGATCATGACAGTTGTCTCGATCGTGTTCGCGATTCTGTTGATGACGCTCACGCTCGCGTCGATGCAGTTTTCGCCGCGGATCATCGTGAGTTTCGCTCGCGACCGCGTGACGCAGTGGACGCTCGGGATTTTCCTGGGCACGTTTCTTTATTGCATGGCAGGGCTTCCGGCGGCGCATGCGCTGCCACATCCATTCGCGCCCGTTACGACCGTCATTGGCGCGATCGTGCTGGCGATCGTTTGCGTGGGGCTGCTGCTCTTTTTCATCCATCACATTTCGCAGGCCATCAGCGTGAATTACATCGTGGACCGAATTGCCTGGGAGACAGAACGAGTGATTGATGACCTGATGCCGCTGGCCCGCAGGCAAAGTCAGATCGAGACCGGCGGTCACGAAGATCCGCTTACATGGACCGCGCCCATTTTGAACGACGTGTCGGGTTACATCCGGTACGTCGATTTGAAGCAAGTGCTGGCAATCGCGACGAATCATCATCTGCGGGTGCGTCTGGTCCGACGCGTCGGGCAGTTCGTGCCCGCGGGTGCTCCGCTGCTGATGGCGAACAAGGGCGAACGGCTATCCGATGAAATCAATTCGGCATTTCGCGCCGCGTTCGATTTCGGGCCGTCGCGCACGCTGCAGCAGGATGTGGAGTTCGGCGTGCTGCAAATCGTCGATATTGCGCTGAAAGCGATTTCCCCGGCTGTGAACGATCCGACGACGGCGATCAGCTGCGTCGATCAATTGAGCCGGCTGCTGATCCGCTTTACGTCGCGACACATGCCGGAAGCAATGCTTTACGATTTGCAGGGAACGCCGCGCGTGAGCGTGCAATGGATCGATTCGGAGCGGCTGCTCGATTCGGCTTTCGAGCAGATTCGGATGTACTCGAAGGGCGACGTGGCGGTTAGTTTGCGGCTGCTGCGAGCGTTGGGAGATATTGCCACCGCGACGATGGATGCGACATTGCGGCGCGCGCTCTTTGAGCGCGGCAGGCACGTAGTAGATGGCTGCGCGGAAAGAATCGGAGCCGAAGAGTTGAAGCCGCTGATGATTCGGTTGACGGCGCTCGAGAAGCTCGTGCCCGCGTAAAATGCGGGAGAATCGGCGAATGAAGTCGAACGAGCTGGATTGGCCGGAAACCGTCCCACGTTCCTAGACCGAGGGTGCGGCATTCGGCGAATTGGGAAAAATCGCCAAGCATCCTCGCCGGGCGTAGCGGTGCTACGCGCCTACGAAACCGGACGAAGGGCGCATGCGGTGGATAAGGTGCATCGCGGCAAGAATTGGTGCCGGGCACGATATATCGTGCCCCTACGGGACAGCAGCTTGCATTTGAGCGGGCAACGCGCCTATCTTGGCAGCCAAGAATTGCGTGCCGCGCCTCGAATCGCCGGCAGTCATCATAGGAGGAGCAAACTATGGCCGCTGAACTAAAGAGAATTCGCCGGATTGCGACGGAAGAAGCGTTTTCGATTCCGGAAGTTGCCGCCGCGCTGCGCGACGTGGCGCGCGCGCCGGGCAACAGCCTCGACCTCACGCTCGTGACGCGCATCTACGACGCGAAGGTGGACGACCCACAGGCGCGGCTGTTGCCGCGTCTGCTCGATCTCGAAGGAGAACGGCTACGCGACATGGACCAGAATGGAGTCGCGATGCACTTGCTTTCGCTGACGGCGCCGGGCGTGCAGATGTTCGATGCGGACACGGCAACCGAGCTCGCGACGCTCGCGAATGACCGACTCGCGGAAGTGATTCGGCGGCATCCCACGCGCTTTGCAGGCCTAGCCACATTCGCTCCGCAATCGCCGAAGCGCGCGGCGAAAGAGATGGAACGTGCGATGAAGACGCTGAAGCTCAACGGCTTCATTTTGAATTCGCACACGCACAACGAGTACCTGGACAATCCGAAATATTTTCCGATTCTCGAGGCTGCGGAGGCTCTCGGCGGCTGCATCTACATTCACCCGAGAGCACCATCGGACGGAATGGCGGAGCCCTTCCGTGAATACGGGCTCGACAGCGCGCAATGGGGCTACGGCATCGAAGTGTCGACGCACGCGGTGCGGATGATGGTGGCGGGCGTCTTCGATCGCTTCCCGAAGCTCAAGATTTGCATCGGGCACATGGGCGAGGCCGTGCCTTTCTGGCTATGGCGGCTCGACTACATGAACAAGAACGCCCAGAATCGAGGCGCGGCGCCGAAAACGAAGCTGACACCGAGCGAGTATTTCAGACAGAATTTCGTGATTACGACGAGCGGGCAGGAATCGCACCTCGCGCTCGATTTTTCGATCAAGGCGCTGGGAATCGACAACGTGCTGTGGGCGATCGATTATCCGTATCAGCCGACGGCTCCCGCCGTGGCGTTCATGGACTCGGCGCCGGTATCGGACGCAGAGCGGGAGAAGCTCTATCACGGCAACGCGGAGCGGGTCTTCCACATTGCCGCAGGGGCGGCTGCACAGGCGTAAGAGGCAGTTTCAGGCCCGTGGGCTAAAGCCCGGATTAGTTGAGCGACTTTTCGTGGGCCTAAAGGCCCGCGCTTTTACCAAGAAAGGCGCCCGCCTGAAAGGCGGCCGCTACACAACCGGTGCGCAATGGCGCCATCGCGCCAAGAATTGGCGCCGGGCACAGCCCGCCTGCGGCGAGGCAGGCATGCTGTGCCACTGCGAAGCGCTAAGCGTTGCGGGTCGCCTCGAAGAGGAACCAGACGCGGCGCTGGGTCTCGTCGATCCAAGTTTCGATGAGGCTGGCGGTGGCGACGTCGTTCGCGTCATCGCACAGGCCATGGGCTTCGAGCAAACTCGCGACGAGCGCCTGATTATTCTCACGCAGCTCGCTCAGCATGTCGCCCGCGTCGACGAAGTCGGCGTCGTTATCGGCGATGCGATGAAGTCGAGCGATGTGACTGATGGAGCGAATCGTGGTGCCGCCGATCTTGCGGACGCGCTCGGCAATGTCGTCGGTCATGGCGAATATTTGCTCGGCGTGCTCGTCGAGCAGCAGGTGGTAGTCGCGGAAGTGCGGGCCGCTCATGTGCCAGTGAAAGTTTTTGGTTTTGAGATAGAGTGTGAAAACATCTGCCAGTAGCGCATTGAGCGCTCCGGTGATTTCCTTGACTCCTTCGGAACGAATGTCGGAGGGAGTCGCTAAGGGGGCCTTGCGCCGATCCTTCACCAAAGCTTTCTGAGTGGACGCCATCGTCAGCTCCTTTCTGAGTTCGCTTCCGGAGACGGGGCACGCATTATACGCCGGATCGGATTGGATGCGGTAAATCGACCTTATTGATCTGCGGGTCGATTGAAGGCGCTTGATTCGCGTTGACGTCGGGGCACGCTGGGCGAATCCAGGCGAAGATTCGCCGGAGCTGCTTTGCGTTCGAGGCGAGGGCGTTGGCCCGAAATGTTGACATGCAGCAGATAAGGAAGTTCGGTGAACGGCGTGCCTTCGAGTCCCCCGGGGAGATCGAACAGGCAATGCTGCTCTCCGATTGCAGGGATGTAGGTGAAAAAGCCCGCGTCGGTGGAGAGAGCTTCGGGATCGAACAGCGTGAGGATGTTGCCTTCCTCGTCGTAGCTTACTGCAACGTTCATTCCTGGCGTTCCTTTCGCAAATTCAATAGTTCGTCGGCTCGATACTGAAGAAGGCCGGCTCGGGACCGTGGTTCGTAACCGACCAACTGAGCGAGCAGGTGCCGTTGGCGTGAAAGGCCAGCGACCCGATTGCATAGGTCAGGTACGCGCCGTTATTCAAGAGGCGGGGCGGATTGATCGTATCCCCGCGCCACTCGCGATGGTACCAACTGAATTTCCAGTTCTGCGTGTGACCCCTGGCAATGAAGATTTTGGGCACAGCGTCCGTTCCGGCAGACATCTGACCTCCTGTCCGCAGCACTGCGAATCTTGCGCCGCTCCGAATGGTCTTGCGCTCCGGTAAGCGGCGAGTACACGACATTGAATAGTGCGGCGAGCGCTGATTTCGTTTCAGTGGAACTGCGAAGCGGCGAGAAGTCAGCTTACGGGCGCAACGATCAGTAGCGGTAAAAGAAATAAGCAGCCATGCCGAAGCCGATGGCGATGACGAGACGACGGACGTACTGCGGATTCATCTTTTGCGCCAGATAGGCACCTCCGTAGCCCCCAGTAGCGGCGCCGGCGACCATCAGCAGTCCCTGCGGCCAAACGATCACGCGCGCCCAGATGAACGTGACGATCGCGACGCCGTTGGCGACGCTGACGAGCAGAGTCTTCATGCCATTCATCGCGTGAATGTCTTCCATGCCAAGCAACGCGAGGAGCGCGAGGACCAGGATGCCCGTCCCGGCGCCGAAATAGCCGACGTACATCGCGATGATGAGCTGGAGGAACAGGCCGGTGAAGAACAGGCCGCGCGGGAGCTTTTCATCGCCAGGAGCGTGGCCGGCGCGATTGCGAATCCAGGCGGTCATGCGGCCGCTGAAGACGAAGAGCAGCGTGGCGATCAGCAGAAGCCAAGGGACGAGGTGCAGGAACGTCGCGGGCGGCGTGCGCAGCAAAATCCACGCCCCCAAAACGCCGCCGAAGATGCAGGTGACCAAAAGCGGCGGCAGCAGCGTTCGCGCGTGCGAGGTGAAGGCGCCGCGATAGGCAACCGAGCTCGCGACGGTACCGGGCCAGAGGGCGACGGTGTTGGTGGCGTTGGCGGGGATCGGCGCCATGCCTGTGAAGAGCAGCGCGGGAAACGAAATGAAGCTGCCGCCTCCTGCGACGGAGTTCACGGTGCCGCCGAGAAGAGCGGCGAAAAACAGGAAGATGGGGTGGTCGATATGCGGAATGTGCAAGCGAAAGAATACCGTGCGCACGAGATGATGTCATCCGGGATTGCAGGTGTCGCGGTGCCGAGCGAGGCGTTTCTTGATGGATGGGGAGCGATTGGGTATAGTCGAGCAAAGGTGGGGAATCCCGAAATGACAGAGAATCGAGCTGTGTTCGCGACTGTCGAAGAGGCGATCGAAGAGATTCGTCAGGGGCGGATGATCGTCCTGGTGGACGACGAGGACCGCGAAAACGAAGGCGATCTGACGATGGCGGCGGAAAAGATCACGCCGGATGCCATCAATTTCATGACGAAATACGGGCGCGGGCTGATCTGCCTCTCGCTCACCGAACGGCGCTGCGAAGAACTCGATCTCAAAGCGATTTCGCCGCGGAACACATCCGCATTCGGCACGCCATTCTGCGAGCCGATCGACGCACGGCGCGGCACGACCACGGGCACGAGCGCGTGGGACCGCGCGACGACGATCTTGGCCGCCACCGATCCGCATACGAAGCCGGAAGATTTGGCGCGACCGGGACACGTCTACACGCTGCGGGCGCGGAACGGCGGCGTACTGGTGCGCGCGGGACAGACAGAGGCGTCGGTGGACCTGGCGCGGATTGCGGGGCTCGAGCCATCCGGCGTGATCTGCGAAATCATGAATGACGACGGCACGATGGCGCGCATCCCGCAGCTCGTCGAGTTTTGCCAAATGCATGGGATGAAGCTCGTCACCGTCGCGGACTTGATTCGCTACCGGATGCAACACGAGCGGAACGTGCGGCGGATTGCCGAGTCCGCGCTGCCGACGAAGTACGGCGATTTTCGCATGATCGCGTATTCCAGCGATGTGGACCATGAGCTGCATGTGGCGCTGGTACGGGGCGACATTTCAGATCCTCCGGTGGGATTCACCACGGAGGATCGGCCGCCACTGGTGCGCGTGCATTCGCACTGCCTGACGGGCGACGTGCTGGGTTCGACAGCATGCGACTGCCGCGAAATGGTGGAAAAATCGCTGGAAGCGATCGCGGCGGAGGATCGCGGCGTGTTTGTGTACCTGCACCAAACGGGACGCGGATTTCGAATCGACTCGCGGACCGACGAGGGGGCGGCGCTACCTCAAATTCTTTATCACCACCGCGAGCACGTGGAGCGCGACCCGAGCGTGCAGCGCGTGATCCAGCACGAAAGCGGAATCGGCGCGCAGATCTTGAAGGACCTGGGATTGCGGCGGATTCGCGTGCTGACAAATCTTCCCCGGAAAGTTGTGGCCCTCAAGGGCTACGGTCTGGAGATTGCCGATCAGGTGCCGCTGGCAATTTCTCCGAAGAAGCAGACCCACCAGGTGCTGTAGAAGCAGTCGCGCGTTTGTCTCCCGCTCAACTCGACTACATGCCGCGGGTGAATCTGCGCATTGGTTCGCCGCTGCGCGGCGCCCTCTTAGGCGGGGCTAGCGCCCCGCCCTTCCACCGGTAAGGGCGATACAGTCAAGCAACGGCGCTTGTACAAGAAAAGGCAGCCGCTACAAAACCGTTGAGGCGACGAGCGCATGCAGTGGATGGGTAGCATCGCGCCAAGAATCCTTGCTGGGCACGATATATCGTGCCCCTACGAAAACGAGGAAAATCGACGGCGTTCAGGATAGGGTTGGCAACAACCACGACCGGCGCAGACAGGAGTGTCTGCGCCACCCACGGCGACCTCCTAATGGCGGCTAGCGGCCGTAGACGAGGACGACAAAGGAGTCGGGTAGCAAGGTCGGCCGCGGGCGAGGATTGTCCGGCATGGGCGCGGCTGGCGGAGCGAACTGCGCCGTCACCAGATAGACCTCGTGAGTCTTGGGGTCGAGGGCCATCGTCCGCGCGCCCTGCTGCGTCGGCACATCTTCGACGACGCTGAACATATTGGGCGAATCCTCGTGGACAACGGTGAGGGTACCACTGCCATTGGAGGCAAAGGCGAAGCCGGTTTCCGGGTCGAATGCGTCGGCATCGACGCCAGCGCCGATTGGGGGCGTCGCAATTACTTTGCCCGAATCGGCGTCGATCACGGCCATCATCCTATTGCCGCAGCCGGCGAAGAGGCGGCGATGCTTCGCGTCGATTGCAAGGCCTGACGGATCCTTGCAAGGATCAAGAGACCAGTGGGCCATGACGGTCATGTTTTTCGAATCGAGCTCGACTTCCTCACTTTTGTTCTCGACATTCACGTAGACGTGGCCCGCGCCGTCGGCCGCAGCGAATTCGAGTTTGCCTCCAATTGGAACCGTGCCCGCGACCATGCCGGTGACAGCGTCAACCACAGTGGCGCTGCCACTGCGGCCGTTCATCGCGAAGACGCGTTTGGTGGCGGGATCGTAAATGATGCAATCCGGATTCATTTCGGCTTGCGCGTGGCCAATCACTTGGAGCGACTTCAGATCGAAGATGGAAATCGTGCCGGCCATGCCGTTGGACGTGAAGCCGTTGCCGCGATCCGGAGCGAGAGCGATGCCGTGGACGCCGGGGGTATCGGGTATTTCGCCGACGATCTTTTCGGAGTCGACGTCGAGGACCATCACCTTCGTGCCGCGCGAGATGAAGAGCCGGCGTGTGGGCGAATCGAAGGCGAGGTAATCCCAGAAGCCGTCGCCGCCTACTTTGATGGTCTTGATGAGATGATAGCCAGAAGCGCCTGGCGCGGGCCCGGCCGCGTGCACGCGGCTTGCCGGCAGATGAAGGCGGGCAATGCCGGCAGCGAGAACAACAGCGGCGAGCAAAACGGAAATGATTCCGGAATGAAACGAACGGCTTCGTGTCATCACAATCTCCAGAGGCAGCGCCGGCCACCCGAATTCGGTGCGCGGCAATCGTATGCCGGGCCGCGAGCAGCCGTCAAATGAAGTGCCGATGAAACGGCGTGGATTTCCGTACACGTGGTCGCGGCGCGCGGCGCTGAGCCTGCTGAGCCAAACTTTTACTTGTAACACACTATTCATGATGGTGAATACAGGCTCGTGATGTAGATTGTCGTCCACTTTCACTGCACCTGAAAGGAGCGCGCCCATGGCCACCCCGGGTTTTGCCTTCGCGGATCCTCGCCCCACTCCGGACAACTATGACACCTTCAATCCCAAGGACGTTTTTGCGGACTCCGGTGTGCCAGTACCGCCTCCGGAAATCGAACCGATTCCGCCGGCGACGCGCACGCCGCTGGTGATGGCCCTGAGCGATGTGCTGGGCACAGCCGCGAGCGGCCAGATCCAGCAGTCGGGCCAAATCGTCTTTCACTCCGTGGGCGACACCGGAGGAGTGAAGAACCCGGCACCGCAATTCGCAGTCGCCGACGGGCTGATAGGCGATCTTGCAGGAAAGGATTATACAAAGGGGCGGCCCGCCTTCCTGTATCACCTCGGGGATGTCGTCTACTACTTTGGCCAGGAGCAGTACTACTTCGACCAGTTTTACGATCCGTATCGCGACTACGACGCGCCGATCTTCGCAGTTCCTGGAAACCACGATTCAGCGATTGCCCCGAGCATTCCTGTCCCCTACTCGCTGCAGCCTTTCGTGGATAACTTTTGCACAAAGACGTCCGTGCACAACCCGATCGCGCAGGGCTGCGCGCGCACGACGATGACGGAGCCGGCCGTGTATTTCACGCTCGACGCGCCCTTCGTCAAGATCATCGGTCTTTATTCGAACGCGGGGGAAACTGCGGGAGTCATCAGTGGCGGAGCAGCAGGCAACGCACAATTGCAATTTCTGCTCGCGCAGCTTCAGGCAGCCGCTGCGCAGCGCAAGGGTGGGGATGTGCGGGCGCTGATCATCGCGGTTCACCATCCACCGTTCACCGGAAGCAGTGGGCATTCGCCGAGTCCGGACATGCTTGCCCAAATCGACGCGCAGTGCACGGCAGCGGGTATCTGGCCCGACATGGTTCTATCGGGGCACGCACACCTTTACGAACGGTACACGCGGAAGATGAAGAGCGATGGGCGCGAGATTCCGTACGTGGTTTCAGGAAACGGCGGGTATTTGAATCTCTCGAAGTTCAAAACCGGAAAGGGAGGAGCGGCCGCGAAGACTGGAGTTGCAGGGGGCGACGGGAAAGGAAACGTCCTGACGCTGGAAACCTACAACGATACAACTTTCGGATTCCTGCGGATCACGGTATCGGCCAAGTCGATCTTGGTCAGCTCGATTGGGGTGGACCAGACGACGAAGAAGACAAGCAGCCTCGATGGTTTTACTCTGGACCTGACCAAACACATCGTCACCAACGGTGTTGGAGCAAAGACGGCGTCGAAATCGGCAGCGAAGGCGGCCAAAGCAAAGAAGGCTTCCCGGCAGAAGTCGAAATAGCAAAAGCAGGTCCCTCGTCGTCCGCCAAAGGCTGGCAGACTCGCTCCCTTCCTTCGTCAGGGCAGGCGGGATGACAAGAAGCAGAGATCGCGGTGCAGCGGTTATTGCGATTTTTTCGGGGGCGGGCTGATGGTGACGTAGGGCCGAATCTTCTCGAGTTTTGATTCGGAGATACCACGAATGACGAGAAGGTCCTCGATGCGGCGAAACCGGCCGCTCTTGGCGCGGAATTCGACAATGGCTTTGGCAGTGGTCGGGCCGACGCCGGGGAGTTGCTCGAGCTGTTTTTCGGTGGCAGTGTTCAGATCGACCGAGTGCGGCGGAGGCGGAACCTTCTTTGCGAATGCAGGACTCGCAGCCGACCAAACGAGCATCGCGAACAGGGTCACAGGCCAGCAGGCGAGTCTTAGTTTCATAATCCACTGAGCTCGTTCCGAAGCGGCGGCGGGCTACCCTTCGACTCCGTCCACGGCAAGAAGAACGCGGCGCTACGTCCACTCAGGGAATAACGCTGCCACGCGAATCATACACCGTGACTGGGCCGAAGAGGGCGGCTTGCGCACCGATTTGGGCGCGATCGCCGACAAGGACGATCTGCGCGTTCGCAGAATCGAAATGGCGGCGCGCGGCAGCGACGACATCGTCGGCGGTCAGTGCGTGAATTTTCTCGCGGTATGTTTCGAGATAGTTTTCCGGCAGCTGATCGAGATAAACGGTCGAAAGCTGGCCGAGAAGGCCATCCTGCGTAGCGACGCCGAGAGAAAAGACGCCGGTAAGATAGTTGCGCGCGCTATCGAGTTCTTCGGCCGTGACCGGCAGCGAACGCATGCGGTCCATTTCGTAAAAGATTTCAGTGAGAGTGGCCGCGGCGACTTCGTTGCGCACGGCGGCATGCACTGTGAAATAGCCGTGCTGGCGAAGCGCACTGATGCCGCTGCGCGGGCTGTAGGTGTAGCCCTTTTGCTCGCGAATGTTGAGCACGAGCCGCGAATGAAATGCGCCGCCATAGATCGCGTTGGCGAGGACCACGCGGTACCAATCGGGCTCGCGGCGCGTGATGGCGAGGTTGCCGACGAGAACCTGCGTCTGCACGGTGCCCGGCATGTGGACGAGATGCACGCGGCGGCCGGAATGACTCGGCGGTGCGGGCGACTTCGGCGCCACGGGCTTAGGAGCCTTCCAACTGCCGAAGACTTTTTCGATTTGCTCCAGCATGGAGTCCGTCGAGAAATCACCGACCACGATGAGAAGCGAATCCGCCGGGACGTAGTGGTCGCGATAGAACTCAACGAGCTGTTCGCGGCGCATTCCAGCGACTTGAGCTTTCGTCGGGGCGATGACCGCGTAGGGATGCTTACCGAAAAGGACATTGCGGAACCGCTCGTTGGCGAGGAAGCCGGGCGTGGTGCGTTCGACTTTCAGTTCTTCGAAGCGCTGACGGCGCTCGCGTTCAAATTCGTCATCGGGAAAGGATGCGTTGCGCGCGAGATCGGCGATGAGCTCCAAGATGCCTGAGGAAAACTCGGCAAGACCGGCAGCGGAAATCGCGCTCGAATCGGCGCCGGAACTGGTGCCAAGGCTCGCGCCCATCCGGCGCAGGTCTTCTTCAATTTGGCGGCTGGGGCGCGAAGCGGTGCCGGTGCGGACGACGGTGGCCGTCATTTCGGCGAGGCCAGGCGCGGTGTGCGACACGACAGCATTGCCGCTGCGGAAATAGAGCTGTGCCGAAATCTTCGGAAAGGCGCGCGATTCGGCGAGCACGACTTGCAGACCGTTGGAGAGGGTGCGAACGGTTCGCTTCGGCCACGCGACAGGACGCTCGGGCGCGAGGGCTGGCGCCGTGACGCGGCGCGACGCGGACGCGACGGGGGCGCTCGGCGAAATCATTGCGCACCTCCGAGATTCACCGGGCGGCGAAAGAGCACGGCCCGGTTGGGCGGAATGAGGTATTTCTTCGCCACTGATTGGATTTGTTCGGGGATAACCGCGAGAAAGCCGTCGAGAATCGTATTGATGCGGCTGGGGTCGCCATCGAAGAGCGTGAAGCACGCGAGATAGTGCATCAGGCCGAAGCGCGGCATGTACGAACCCATCCCGCCTTCGAGCATGGAATAGTAATCGGAGCGAAATTTCATCTTCACGGCGTCCAGCTCATCCTGAGGGACGCCGCTGTGCTGCACGGCCTCGATCACTTCATCATAGATGGCGACAGTGCCCTCGGACGTGAATTCGGGCTTGTGAAAAATGCGCGAGACCATTTGCGTGGGGCCATTCGTATCAAGGAGATCGACGCCGCCTTCGGCGTCCACAGCGATCTGCTCTTCGAGGACGAGTTTGCGATAGACGCGGCCGGCGCGCCCTCCGTGCAAAATGCGGTCGAGGATTCCGACGGCGTACCAATCGGGCATCTCGCGCTGCGGCATCGTGTAGCCGATGGCGATGGCGGGAAGCGGGCCGAGCTTTTCGGGCACTTCGCCGCGACGCTCTTCGGTTTGCGTCGGCTCGGTAATGTCCGCGCGCGGCGGAAGCGACTGCGCGGGAATATCGTCGAAATACCGCTTCGCAAGCGCGAACGCCTCGGCAGGATCGAGGTCGCCGAGCATCAGCAGCACCGCGTTATTGGGCGAATAATAGGTGCGAAAGAATTGCTGAACGTCGGCGAGCGTGGCGGCGTCGAGATCGGCGAAGTCGCCGTAAAAATTGTGCGCGTTGGGCCAATTACGAAACGCGACGGGCGGCAGATCGAGCCACGGAAATCCGCCATAAGGCTGATTGAAGACATTGACGCGAACTTCTTCCTTCACCACGTCGCGCTGATTGCGAAGATTTTCGTCGTCGACTTTCAGCGCGCGCATGCGATCCGCCTCGAGCCAGAGGACGCGCTCAAGGGCATTCGACGGGACGGATTCGAAGTAATTCGTGATGTCGTAGTTGGTGGTGCCGTTGAGCAGGCCACCCGAGGAATTGATGAGGCGGATGTGCTCCATCTTTCCGGCGTTCTCGGAGCCCTGGAACATCATGTGCTCGAAAAGATGTGCGAAGCCGCTACGTCCACGAGGCTCGAGGCGAAAACCGATCTGATAGTAGACGCCGACGGTGACAAATGGTGCGGAGCGATCGGGCGACGCGACCACGCGCAGGCCATTGGCGAGCGTTGTGTGTTCGACGGGAATGTGCAGCTTTTTGGCCGTAGAGTTCAACAATTTCCTCCGGGAAACAGTTTCAAAGATGCCGCGCCAAAAAACCCGGCGCTGCGTCTACACCTTCAACGCGCGCTTGATACGCTTCAGCGCGGCGTCCGGATCCTTCGCCAAGACGCGCCCGGCCAGAAGCGCCAGGGCCGCATACGATTGCTGAATCTCGCGCGGAAAGCGGCGCAGCGCGCGCGCGTGCTTTGCCACGATTGCGTAATCGCCCCGCGAGAGCGGTCCGGTCCAAGCAGCACGGGGACCGATGCGCCCTATATTATCGAGGATTTGGCGCGTCAAAGGTAAGAGCGTTTGCGTGGCGCGCGCGCGTGTGAAGCCGATGCCCATCAGCAACTGCAAGCCGGCTTCGATGACGGGATAGGCGCTGCCGCCGGCCATCACAGCTGCGGCGTGATAGACCGGTTTGTCGCGCGTGGCGATTGCAATGGGAATTCCGCCGAGCGATTTTGCCATCGATTGCGCCATCCGGCGGGCTTTGGGATCGCCTTCCATAGCAAAGATTACGCCACGCAGATTCGGGATGATCTTGCCGCCGAAGGCCTGCATGGGATGAAGAGAGCCGGTCGATGCGCCGTGCCGGGCGAGCGGAGCAAGCGCGGACTGATCCAGCGTGGCGCTAGTGTGGAGAATCACTTTTCCTTTGCACCGGGCGCCGCCGATTTGGGCGAGGGCGCGCGCGATGGCCGGGAGCTCATCGTCCGGTGTACCGAACAGAATTACGTCTGCTGCGAACAAGTCCCCGCTGAGGCGGCCGAACGGCTTGCCGGCGCCGATAGACCGGACGGCAGCGCGCGCGGTTGCAGGCGAGCGCGTCACGACAGCGCCGATGCGCCAACCGCGCTCTCGGAGGCGCTTCCCCAGGGTTTTGCCTACGCGGCCTGCGCCGACGATGGAAACGGTGCGGTTCATCGAGCGTGCTAGCATAACTGGTGGAACCTTCTCGCGGTGGGAGAATCTGCGTTGCACATCTTTTGGACAATGCTGCTCGGTTTTGTGGCGTCCCTGTGGATCGCGGGCGTGATAGAGCTCGCGATCGGGCTGCGGTCGATCCCGTCGCTTGCGGACGTTGGTCCGCTCGCGGATTCTCGCTGCCCGGCGGTTTCGATCTTGTTTGCGGGACGCGACGAGGCTGAAAAGCTGCCCGACGCGCTGGAGACGATGCTCGGCCTCGACTACCCCAACTACGAAGTGATCGCGGTGGACGACCGCTCCGAAGATGAGACGGGCACGATCCTGGCGGCGGCCGCGGCGAAGAATGCGCACCTGAAACCGGTACGCGTCGATTCCCTGCCCCAGGGCTGGCTCGGCAAGCCACACGCGCTGCAGCAGGCGTACGAACACTCGAGCGGCGAATGGCTGGTCTTCACGGATGCGGACGTTCATTTCGAGCCGGACGTGCTGCGCCGCGTAGTCGCGCTGGCGGAGCAAAAGGGCTGGGACCACATCACCCTGCTGGCTGCGCCTAAGCTTTTCACGTTTGGCGAAAAACTCGTGATGACGTTCTTTGGAGTCGGATTCCTGATGGGCACGCGGCCGTGGAAGGCGACCGATCCGCTTTCGCGCGGCTATTCGGGCGTGGGCGCGTTTCAGATAATCCGGCGCAGCGCATACGAGAAGTTGGGAACACACAAGCGACTCGCCATGGAAGTGGTCGATGACATGAAGCTCGGCAAGCTGGCCAAGGAGGCCGGCGCGCGCTCTGGCATAGCGAAGGCGGGGAAAGCTGTGAGCGTCCACTGGCACGCGGGCCTTCGCAATACGATTCGGGGGACGACGAAGAATTTTTTCGCGGCATCTGGCTACAGGCTGTGGCTTGCGGCGATTCAAGTGTTTGGCTTGTTGCTGATGTTCGTATTTCCCGTGGCGGCGCTGCCGCTCGCGCACGGCTGGGGGCTGGCGTTTGCGGTAATGGCGGTGGGATTGGCGCTGGGCGTGGCGGGCGGCGTAGCGATTGAGATCGGTGAGTCGCCGCTCTACGCGCTGACGTACCCCGTGGGCGCGCTGATTTTCGCGTGGATGCTGGCGCGGTCGACGATCGTCACGCTGTGGCGGGGCGGGATCGTGTGGCGCGGGACGTTCTATCCTCTGGAAGAGTTGAAACGCGGCGTCGTGTAGCGGACACCCAAGCAAATCCACAGCAGATCCCTCGTCGGCCCAACACCGGCCTCACTCGGGAGGACGATCAAGCAGAGGGGCGGGTGCGAGCAGTGGCCGATTTGGCTGCAACGGGCGCCGCTGATCCTTCCGATGCGGCGGCCGCTGCTGGCGTCGGCTGAACATCCGGAGGCGCGGTAGGCGCGGAAGCGCCGGTTGAGGAGATCACGCCGAGGTCGCGCTGCTTGAGAGTGCGGATGCGGTCGCGGAGGGCGGCGGCGCGCTCGAACTCGAAATTCTTCGCGGCTTCCCGCATTTGGGCTTCGAGCTGTTTGATTGCCTGCACCAGTTGTTCCTCGGTCGTGATCTCGCCGATGACGGTGTCCTCCGCCGGAACCGTGACGTAATCCGCGTCGACGATTCGCGCGAGCTGCATGTCGACGGACTTCACGATCGACTGCGGCGTGATGTTGTGCTCGCGGTTGAACGCCTGCTGCTTGGCGCGGCGGCGGTTCGTCTCGCCGATGGCCTGGCGCATCGAGTCAGTCATCTGGTCGGCATAGAGAATCGCCCGGCCCTCGATGTGACGCGCGCAGCGACCGATGGTTTGAATGAGCGAGGTGGCGCTGCGAAGGTAGCCTTCCTTATCGGCGTCGAGAATCGCGACGAGAGAAACCTCCGGCAAATCCAGGCCTTCCCGCAGGAGATTGATGCCAATGAGCACGTCGAATTCGCCGCGACGAAGGTCGCGCAGGATGCGCACGCGCTCGAGTGTCTCAACCTCGGAGTGCAAGTAACGGCATCGCACACCGACTTCGCCGAAGTATTCGGCAAGATCTTCCGACATTCGTTTCGTGAGCGTGGTGACGAGAACGCGCTCATTGCGCGCGGCGCGAACGCGAATTTCCTCCAGCAAATCGTCCACCTGGCCCTTGACCGGCCGCACCTCGACTTCGGGATCGACGAGGCCCGTGGGGCGGATCACCTGCTCGACGACCACACCGCTGGCTTTGGTCAGCTCATAGGGGCCGGGCGTGGCAGAAACGTAGATCACTTGATTGGTCCGGTGCTCGAACTCCTCGAAATTGAGCGGGCGGTTGTCGAGAGCGGACGGCATGCGGAAGCCATAATCGACGAGAGTCTGTTTGCGCGAGCGGTCGCCCGCGTACATGCCGCGGAGCTGCGGAACTGTCTGATGCGATTCGTCAATGAAGAGCAGATAGTCCGAGGGGACATAGTCGAGCAGCGTTGGCGGGGCCTCGCCGGGAAGACGCCCGGAGAGATGGCGCGAGTAGTTTTCGATGCCGTGGCAGTAGCCGATCGTGCGCATCATCTCGATGTCGAAATGAGTCCTCTGGACGATACGCTGCGCCTCGACGATTTTTCCCTGGCGCTCCAGCTCGCCCTTCCACCAGTCGAGCTCTTCGTAGATCGTTTGGATTGCGCGCTCGCGCTGCTCGGCGGGCAGGACGTAATGTGACTTCGGATAAACGGGCAGGCGGGCGATTTCGCCGTCGCGGGATTTAATTTCGCCGGTGAGCGGATCGATCTTGCGGATCGCCTCGATCTGGCTGCCCCACAATTCGACGCGCAGGGCAAAATCGTCGTAGGGCGGATAGATTTCGATCGTATCGCCGCGTACGCGAAAAGTGCCCCGGCGAAGGTCTTCGGAACGGTCGTACTGGATTTCGACGAGCTTGCGCAGAATCGCTTCGCGCGCGATCGACTGCCCCTTTTCGAGCATGAGCATCATGCCGTAGTACGCCTCGGGTGAGCCAATGCCGTAGATGCAGGAAACCGACGCGACGACAACCACGTCGCGACGCTCGAAGAGCGAGCGCGTGGCGGACATGCGCAGCTTATCGAGCTCGTCGTTGATCGTGGCTTCTTTTTCGATGAACGTGTCGCTCGAAGGAAGATAGGCCTCGGGCTGGTAGTAGTCGTAGTAACTGACGAAATATTCGACGGCGTTTTGCGGGAAGAAAGACTTGAATTCGTGGAAGAGCTGGGCAGCGAGCGTCTTATTGTGGGCGAGGACGATGGCAGGACGGTTGGATTGCTCGATCACTTTGGCCATCGTGAAGGTCTTGCCGGAGCCAGTGACGCCGAGGAGGACTTGATGGCGCTCGCCGTCGGCGACGCCGTGAACGAGCTGCGAAATCGCTTCCGGCTGGTCGCCGCGGGGGTCGTAGTCGCTGGCAAGCTTGAAATTCATGGAATGGAAGCCTCAGCGCGCAAAATCGGCGCAGCGTAAAACCTTCATTATAGCGCAGGCACCCTAGCGCTTCAGCTGGACCAAAGGGATGGCAATGCGAGGGTCGCGGAAGCCGTTCGTGTTCGGGGGAATCTGGCCCTTCACCATGGCGATTTCGTCGCAACTGGAAAGTTTCGGGCAAGAGACACAATCTTTGTAAATCTTGTCGGGAAGCTCCTCGCGGCGAGCGATTTCGAAGCCAAGGTGACCGAAGAATTCTGGCGTACGCGTGAACAGGCAGACACAGGTGACGCTGTGCCGGCGCGCTTCGTCCATCAAGGCCTCAACAAGAGCGCGACCCGCGCCGCGGCCCTTGTATTCGGGATCGACGGCGATCGAGCGAATCTCGGCGAGATGCATGCCGTACAAATGCAATGCGCCGCATCCGACTACCTGACCGCCATTTTCCGCGACGATGAAATCGCGGATATTTTCGGCGAGCTCCGCGCGGCTGCGAGGCAGCAAGGTGCTTACCTCGGCATAAGGCTGAATGATCGCATGGATGCTATTGACATCCGGAAGGATCGCGTTGCGCGTGTGAACCATCGGCCAATTAGAATAATTATGCAGAAGATCGCATGATTATTCTTTTTCACATGCTACCACAAACCGAACGCGGAAAGACCGCAATCCGCAGCAGGATGCGGAGCACGGTTGCCGAGCATGGCAGACGGTGGCGCTACGAAGACGGAGCCGGGGACGCGGCGGGGGCGAGGGTAACTTCGGACTGCGTTTGAACGTGGCTCTGGTTGCGAACGCTGGAACCGGTGCTGGCGCTTGTGATCCGATAATCCATTTGCTGATCGAAAGTTTGCGTGGACCGGACGAGGAGGCCGGTCGAGAGCGAGATGGAGTCGAGAACCTCGCCGGAACCTGTCCACGTGCCGGAGACGCGCAGACCGTTGCGACGGTAGTCTTCGGGCGTCACGTCGGAGCTAGCGGCGCCACGTCGCGAGATTTCAAAGCGAGACAGAATGACGGCGCACGATTCCGTTCCACTCGCGGGCGGTGGAGACGCGCTCGAGTTCGCCGAGGGCGCGCATGGCTCATCGCGGAGATAGGTAGATTCGACGCGCCACGCGAGGCCGACGAGCGGCGCCCCCTCGACAGGGCGCTCACTCTTCCACCTTTGGCCAATCTCGATACCACCGGACGGAAAGCCACTGCTGGCCGCAACCCCGCCAAACCAAGTCAGCACGGACTGAGCGGTCGATTGATCCGCAAGAACCTCGCTTAAGCCTTGGACATCGGTGGCCTGCGCGCCGGTCCCGAGAGTGAGTTCGATCGAGCGGCCCTGGAGATGAGCGTATTCGTCCGCCAGGGATGGCTGAGCGGGATCGAACGCATCGCTATCAGACTCGGCGCTCGATTTCTCGTAGGTTGCGCGAAGCCGAGCGAGACCGGAATGCCCCGGAAAATCGAGGACGTCGAGACGAACCAACAGGTGAATGAGCAGGTTCGCGCGTGTGCCGCCCTCCGGATTCAGGATTGGAGTGGTCGTTTTTCCGGTTGTCGTCGTGCGGGATTCGACGCGATAGCGCAGCGTTTCTCCGCGCACAAATTTCGGAGCCAAACGGATGCGCTTGCCGGGCGCAGCCGAAAGGCCGATCGCAGCCGTGGGAACACACGCGCAAAGTGCGAGACCAAGCCATTTCGTACGCGCCGGGAAATTCCGATTCCTGCGCATCGAATGTTACCGTCCTCGACGAGCCGACAGAGATGGAATCGGCACGAACTCAGGCGCAGCGAGCGAACCTGTGACGTGCGACGCGCGTTCAGGAGAAGCGGAAATCGCAGAGTAGCCGTGCAGCTTCAGATCCAGTTTGCCGTCGAAGCCGACCGTGCCGGAGCCGGCGATTCCCGTATCGACATGAACGAAGGAAAGTTTCTGAAGCTCTATGCTCCGGTTGGCGCAAGTGAAAGAAGCGTCCAGACCCGAGAACCGATCGGAACCCTGGCGAAGCGCACCGTCACGGACGGATCCCGCAAGATTTATGAGCCGCAGTTTGGGACTCTCCACGCTGGCCTCGCCGCGGCAGGCGAGATTCGCGACGAGGTCGGAGCGAGCGGCACCCTGCGTCTCAAGAAAAATCCGCGCCGTGGCGCTTCCTTCAAAGAGATCTGCGAGACTGGGAGTCGCGGAGGTGAGCCCGGCTACATCGACGCGCGAAAAGCTGAGATCGGCGCGGTACGAAGGCGCAGCCCGCAAATTCGCCTCGAAAGAGCCAGCGATTTGGCCGCCGTAGAACTGCGCTGAGGCGTTTGTCAGGGTGATGCGGCGGCCGTCGACGGTGACGTCAGCCTGCAGCCGAGAGAGGGACAAAGGCGAGAGAGTGAGGCGGTCAACGCCGAGCCGTCCGTTGGCGCGAAGACTTTCGGGAGAGGCGGCCGGGGCAGAATGCGAGTTCAGGAACGGCAACATGCGGCCGAGAAAACTCTCGCGCCAGCGTGGATTGATCCAGCGGTCGAGACCGGCAGCCGAGAGCCGGTCGGCCGAGAGATTGAACTGCCACGGCATGGCCAAGTCGCGACGCTCAAACGCGCCACTCCAACGGGCTCCGAACGCCTCCGCCGAAGCCAACTTTACTTGGCGCATGCCGGGCTGGAGTTCCACGCGCGCGTTGATCTGCTCGACAGGAAGATTCAGGAACGGCACGCGAAGGGCCGCACCGCCCGATGCCTTCCCGGGCAGGCCGAACTCCATCCATCCGGTCGGCTCCCGAATCGAGCTGACAAAGCGTGCATCGAGCGGACTCCGCCATCGGAGGTCGCAAGCAAATGGCCCGGTCAAATCCCAGCCACGCGAAATATCCCAGCCGAGAGCAGAGGTTGCTGCGCTCAGATCGCGAAACTGGTCAGCCTTTCCCGAAAGGCGCCAGGAAAGATATCCCAATGCGGCTGGTTTCGCCGGCGCCTCCAGGCGGAAAGAGCCATCGGATGAGCCGGCGGCGGGGCCCCACGAAACATCGACGGGTGAGAACGACATGAGGCCGTTGTGGTCATGCAATTCGAGCGCTCCAACGTGGATGGGTTTCCGAAGCGCGGTTCCAGAGAGATCAACCCCGTTACTGGACACGTCCGCGTGCACGACGCGCGGCGGCCAGCCTGAGAAGGCTGTGTCGACGTGCGCGGTTCCGCGGATCGAGACGTTGTCCGAAACCCCGGCATGAAACGCACGCATCCAGGCCAAAAGATCGACCGCGTCAATGTCCGCTGAGGACGAAAGAACCTGTGCAGGCGGAATCATGCGTTTGCTCGATGGCAGATCGCGACCCCAGTAAATTCGTCCGCTGGCCTCAGCGCTCGAATGCGGGGCTTCGATCTTGGCCTGCGTCAGTTCGACATAGGGCGCGGATGGGCTCCAATCCGCCTGGATGAGCAAATTGAGCGACGGGTTATCCGGCCTGAGAGCCAGATCCCAGCGATGGAGTTGGCGAAGCTCCGCGCGGCCTCGTATGGCCCAAGCGTCGCTGTCGCCGTCCGCGCGCGCATCGATCGAGAGGGCAAGAGCACCGCGGACGGCGAAATCATCGCCACGCGCAAGACGAAGGACGTCGGGCAGCGATGCGCCCACCCAACTGATATCGAGCGCGGCGGGGCGCAGGCGCGATGAAGTGCCGCCAACCTCGCCCGAGACGTGCAGAGTGCCCGCCTGCTGGAGCACCACGGCGGCGCGCCAGGGAATCGCCTGAAGGTCGATTCTCCAGCGTCCGGAGCGGTCCGTCTCCGCCGCGCCACTGACTCCGACGAAAGCAAACGGAAGCTTCTCGTCCGCGAGCTTGAAATTGATGCGGCCGCCTTCCACCTCGATGCGGCGAAAGCGGGTCGCCATCGGCGGCAGGACCGGCCCGGCGAAGCCACGCGGCGCAGCCACTGCAGCGGGCCGAGGAAGCCATTCGGCCAGGTTCCAGTCGCCCGAGGCGTTGCGAACGAGATTCAAGCTGGGGCGGCTAAGCGAAAGCGTGCCGAGTTCAAATCGACCGCGAAACAGACTCCGCCAGCGCAGGCGAACGGCCATCGAGTCCGCACGCAAGAAATACTCCGCACCAAAGCGCGGATCTTCGCCGACGGTGACAGAACGCGCCTCGATAACAGGGCCGTTCCAAATTCTGAAAGCGTAGCTGCCCACTTCGACTGGCCGGCCCATGGCGGCTTCGATTCGGGACGTCAGGAGCCCTCGCAAGGGCGTGTATCGAATCGCGAGAGAAACGCCCTCGGACGCAGCCCAGAGCACAAGGACTACCAGCAGGACCCGGGCCGGCCAGCGGTTCCAGATAGCTGGGCGCGAGCGCGTCGCATCGAGCGGCTTCGCCCGCGGGATGGATTCGACATAGGTCTCGGGCATGTTGGTCGGTCGGAGCGCGTGGTGCGCCGCCGTCTAGTGTACGCCGCGCAACATGCGATTCCAGCGCGTTTCGCTGGGAAGATGGAGGAGCGTCCCCGCGATTCCGCGAAAAGAGCCAAGGAGGCTGCGGTCCGCGTAGTCGTCCGCGCTGGCCCGTACGGACCAGTAGATCAAGATCGGCCGGCCTATGATGGCGCGACGGTCAACGAAACCCCAGTAGCGGCTGTCGAGACTGCTCTCGCGATTGTCGCCCATCACGAAATAATGATCCGGAGGGACCTGAACCTCGCCGTCGCGAAGATAGTTGCGAATTTGGCTGGCCCACTCCGGGCGCAAGCCCATCGCGATGAAATGACCCGGCGGCGGCGGGAAGTTGTCGCTCAGCGGGTCGTAAACCGACGGATCGTGGTAAACGTAGGGCTCGGCGACGAGCGAGTCATTGATGTAAAGCTGCCGGTCGATGATGCGGATGCGCTCTCCGGGAAGGCCGACGACGCGCTTGACGTAGTGAAGGTGATCGTCATACGGAAACCGGAAGACGATGATATCGCCACGCCGAACGGGGCGATAAGGCAAGAGCTTGTCGTACCAGGCGCCATCGCCTTCGAAGATGAACTTATTGACGAGGAGATGATCGCCGACGAGCAGCGTCGGTTCCATCGATTGCGACGGGATCTTGAATGCCTGAACGACGAACGTCGTCGCGAAAAGAACCAACAGGATCGTGACGAGCAGCGATTCGAGGAAATCGACCAGGGTTCCGCGCTGCGCCTGACGGACGGTCGGCGCCGCGATCGGCTCCGAGGCGTCGATTGACTCCGGGACTGAGGCATTCGTAGCCATCACACTGAACTAGGCAACTCCTCCAGGCGAGGCGAGAACCTCAAGCGCCAAAAGCGCGGCGGACTGTTCGGCTTCTTTCTTGCTGCGGCCATGCGAGCAGGAGAGCCTGCGGCCGCTGTGCCAAACCTCAACCTCAAAAGTCTTTTGGTGCTCGGGACCGGACTCACTTCCAATTTTATACTCTACCGTGCCGAGGCCGCGCTGCTGAAGCCATTCTTGGAGAGCCGACTTATGGTCTGGCCGCTCCAGGCCTTCGACACCGCTTTCGAGCGCAGGAATCAGGAGAGTTCGGCGCAGGAATGCGGCCGCAGCCGGCAGGCCGGCGTCCAGGTAGATGGCACCCACGATCGCCTCATACGCGTCCGCAAGCAGACGCAGCTTCTCGCGCCCGCCCGTCTTTTCCTCGCCGGGGCCGAGACGCAGATGACGGCCCAGCTTCAGACGCCGCGCAGCCGCATGAATGGAAGTGGCGCTGACAAGCCGCGCCAGACCTTTGGAGAGCTTACCGGCGTCCCAGTGCGGAAACGAGTCGAAGAGCTGCTCGCTCGCGACCAACCCCAGCACGCGGTCGCCAAGGAATTCAAGCCGCTCGTTGTCGATGCCCTCAGTGTTTTGCCGATGCGAACGGTGAGTCAATGCGCGTTCGAGGCGCTCGGGATGCTCGAAGCGGTGGCCGAGAATCCCCTCGAGTTCTCCCCGCTCGTCGTCAGTCATGGGTTCGGTTGCTCTGGCCGGCTACCGGGCTTGTTTCTTGGCCGCTTCGGCGCTCTGCTTGCAGCGATCCTGCAAAGCACTCGGGATTTGGCCGCAGCGATTGAACGCGTCGGCGGCCTCGGAGTAGCGGCTCAGATTTTGCAAGCCGAGTCCAAGCACGAAAAGGTCGGTCGGATCAGGAGCGGCAGCGCTCTGCGTGGCTTGCTGCAATTCCTTGACGGAATCGTCAGAGTCCTGACGGCGGAAATACACCAAACCGAGGCCACTGTGGGCCTCGGAAAGCAAAGAAGTCTTCGTTTGGGCGAACTGATCGTCCGTCATGCTCGCCGGTTTCTGCATCGTGCCGATGACAACGAGGGCGTGTTTCTCATAGCGCTCGGCTTTATCCAGATTGCTTGATGCATCCGGGTCGTTCGGATTAAGCGCGTGCGGGATCACCCATCCGACCATCACCAAGACGGAGGCGTCGTCTGGATTTAGCGCCAGAGCCTTATCCGAGCTGGCATAAAAGTCCTTCCAGTCGTTTTTCACGTAATAGGCCTGAGTCAGCCCTGCGTATACGGATTCCGCGTAGTGACTTGTTGGATACTTCTGCACAAAAGCCTGGCCCAACTGGATTCTGGCGTCGGCGTCCTCCGCCTTCGTGTCATAGAAGGCCTTGTACGCGGCTTCTTCCTGCGGATCCACTTTCGCTGGCGCAGGATTGGCGCTCTCGAGCTGATGCTGCTTGAGTTGTTGGTCCTGCTGTTGGAGCTGCTCTTGGTCCACCACCTTGTTCGGATTGGTGCCCTGCGCAAAACAGACTCCTGCAAACACAGTGGCCGCCGCAAATGAGACGGCACTGACGTGAAGTCGAATTCTCATTGAACGATGCATGGTTCTCATCCTTTTCCGTTGTCGGTTCAATACCTTTATTTGAGCTGGGCGAGCTTTGACGCGCCTTCCGCTCCCTGCTTGCAGCGGTCTGCGAGGCCCCTGGCCATGGATAGCGCCGACCGAACCCTCATGTTCAAGCGTCCTCCCCTGGCTATGCGCGAAGCGGCCATTCCATCAGGTACCAAGTTCACGGTTGCGGCTGACGATTCTCACCGGGGCGTTCCGGCGGTTTGTAGGCAGTCTCGACGCCGCTCTGCGCAGCCGCACGCGCTGCTTCGGGCGCTCCTTCGACGCCCAGAGCGGCTCGATACTCATCCACGGCCGCATCCCGTTCGTCTTCCAGGTCGTGAATTCGTCCCAGGTAGACATGCGACCACGCGATGATTCCCGGATCGATCGGCTGCGTCGATCCCTGCGAATCGGATGGCGCCGACCTCTGCAACGATACCAGCCTCTCAAAAAGGCCGCGGGCACGGTCGGCCTTGCCGGAGAGGACGGAAGCAATCGCAAGACCGAAGAGGCCGCGCGGCTCATCCGGATATTTCGCCAGCACTGTCTCGAAGGTGGCGGTGGCCGCCGAAGCATCTTTGCTGGCGATCGCGCGATCGCCTTCCGCGAGCCAACGCTCGAGTTCGGAGGGCTGCGGTTGAGCAGCGACACCATGCTCATCTTGGGCCGGCGCGCCTTCGGCCGGAGCAAATGCAAAATCCTTCAACCGTTTTTGTTCCGCATCGACGTCGATCCCCGCCATCAAGTCCGGAAAGTAGTACGACATCGCAGGCTCGTCTTTTTCAAATTTCTGCAACTGCGCGACGAACGGACGAACGAGGATGAAGCCGGACGAGTCTGCATCCTTTAGGGTGTCTTCAAGACGATCCGCAGAAAGACGGCGAAGCCGCAGCTCCACGGCTTTGATCAGGCATTCGTCAGTGAAGGCGACAAAATCCTCGCGATATTCGTCGGGGAGGCGCGGGGCGCGGCCCGCGACATTCAAAAGGCCCCGCCGAATGTCAACCAAAGGACGATGGCGCAGCACCAGCGGATCAAGCATGAAATGCAAATAGGCGTGCTGGATCGCGTCGATGTTGGCGTCAGGATTGGCGCCCACGACGATGGCGTACCGATCTCCGAAATTGCGGAAATTCGTGCGCGCCCCGACGAGGGGCTCAACGTAGACCGAAAACGTGCGGCCCGTCGAGGGCCTGTCCACCTCGCGCAGGTACGCGTTGGAGACCGTCACGACGCGCCGCACCGGAGCGCGATAGCGGCCCACGAGGGGCTCGTATTCAGGCTGAATCTTGGCCCAGCGAACATCGAGTCGCGCTTCTCGATAAAAGGCGACCAGCAACTCCTGGAATCCGTCGATCGAGACTACGTCGGGCGGGAGAAGCTCGCGATCCATTTCAAACTGGAAGCCCGGAGGAGGCCCGGCCGTCAGAGCGAAGGTGACATATCGCGAAAGCGTATCGGCCGAATTCGCCAGAGCGTGGTCGCGATAGAATTGGCGGATCGCTTCGGCCGCTGGGCCCTGCATCTTGAGCAAATCGGCGCGAAGCGCCAGCCGCTGTGGCATCTCGGCAAGGGTGCTTTCGTCCGCATCGAATCCCGCCGCGTCAAGCGCGCACATCGTTGCAAAAACCTGCGGGCTGGCGTCCACGCCGATGCCGAAGCTGTCGGTTTGCGCCTTGAGCACGGCAGCGCCGACCACAATCAGAAGCGTCAAGAAGGAGGCTGCAAAAGAGGCTTGCAGGAACCTTCGGGTGAGCGGACTCTTCAAGATAGGAGCCTTGTCAATTACGATTCAACTCGCCGGGCAGGAAAATTCCCCCGATTTACACGCGGCATTCGCGCCATCCGCACTTACGTTCAAACTGTAACGAGCGGGCCAGCGGGAGTCAAGAATTCCGAGAACGCGTGCGGAATCGCGCGCGCCGATATCATCCGCGGACGCGAACTTCGCTGAAGTTGAGCAGGACGCGGCCGCCACCCATCGGACGCCCAAAACCCAGCTGGGGCCGGAAGCGGGAAAAGAGAAGAAGCTGATCGATCTGACGCTGCACTGCGGCGTCGGTCGGGCCAGACAGAATCTTGTAGTAGACGACCTGCCCCTGCGCATCGAGAGTTGCTTCGAGCAGCAAAGCACCCGAGTTCGCGTGGTCGCTCGCGTCACCTATGTCTGCCACCGGGAACGGCGCCAGGCTTTCGAGTTGCGCCGGCTGAACCAGATTCAGGGGAAGATCGTCCGCGACAGTGCCGACCGGCATCCCCATGAGCATGCCTTGCGTGACGAACACGAAAACCACGATCGCAGTCATCACGCCGCCCGTAGCAGGCACCGCCAACGGCCTGAGAATATTGTGCGCGATCAAATGAGCGCGGGCCCACAACTCGCCGATACCCGCCCATCCGGACCGCTTCCGCGATGCCTGCACCCGAATCTTCATGGCCAAGTCAGGGGGCGGAACGATTGGTTCAACTTTGGCCAAGTGCGCGGCGAGCAGACAGTACCGCTCAAGCTCGCGCCGGCAATTGCCGCAAGAGTCGAGATGCTTTCGCAGATGAGCGCGTTCGCGGGCCAGAATGGCCCCGTCCAAATAGCCAGGGAGGTAACGCTGAGCTTCGCGGCAGTTCATGGCTCAGCTCCTCGCGCTTCCGCCGTCTCTTGAACGACCGGGCCGGAAGCGACGACTGCATCCACCGGCGGCACGAAATGTATTTTCTCGCGGAGACGCTGAGCAACTCGCGATGGGTGATTCGACGCCTCCGTCGCCGGATGTTCCGGCGCGTGCAGCAGCGGATCGAGAATCTCCTTCAACATGCGGCGGCCGCGAAGAATGCGCGATTTTACCGTGCCAACCGATACCTCGAGGACCTCGGCAACCTCTTCGTAGGAAAGCCCCTCAAGGTCTCGCAAGATCACGGCGCTGCGGAAAATGGGAGGAACCTCCGCGAGCGCGCGCCGGACGTTGACCTGCATCTCGTGCGTGGCGCACTGCTCGAAAGGAGTCGCGTCGGAGTTCTGGAGCTCGTGCAGGGAGCCGTTTTCTTCCGCGTCCGCGTCGATGGAAACTTGCTGCCGGTGATGCCGCCAGCACCAGCGCCGATGGTTCAAGGCTTGGCGTATGGAAACGCGGTAAAGCCACGTTTTGAGGGAGCTGCTGCGCCTGAATCCATGAATACCGCGGAAGACTCGGAGGAAGACTTCCTGCGTCACGTCCGCGGCGTCGGCCGCGTCAGACAGGATCCCATAGACCAGGTTGTAGACGCTGGAATGGTAGTAGGTGACCAGGTAGTCGAATGCGGAATCAGAGCCGGCTTGAAGCTCTGCGACCAGCTCGGCTTCGTCGCGTACCCAAGACAGGCTTTGTGCCAGCTCAGCCATCGGTTGCGTCGCGCTCCCGGGGCTTGTTCCTATTTCCTTAGACACCATCTAGGCCGTTATGTTTCCTAGCATAGCAGAAAGGCGGTTTCCACAAGACAGGACGAAAGTACTGCCACTCGAGCCAAACCGGACCTAAGCCGCTCCGTTTCAGTCTGTTACGAGAGAGTTGCGGGCAATTCGCCTGAAGTCGCATAACCGGACCGATTTGGTGGAGCCGAAGGGATTCGAACCCTCGACCTCCTCGATGCCATCGAGGCGCGCTCCCAACTGCGCCACGGCCCCACCGACTGCGGCTCGCTCTTTTATAACACCCGCCGACGCGAAGCGTCAAACAAAGGCCCTCGAACTTTCGTTGTGTTGACACGAATGACCGCAGGAAGTCAGATACATTCGAGTAAACAAAACGAGAATTGATATCACGACAAGTTAATGTGTCCCGCGCACCGAACCGTTGAAAAAAGTCGCGGAGTTCGCCGCCAGCGCACATTAGAATCTGGCCCATGGCGAAAATCACGTTTTTCGGCGCAGCGCGAACTGTCACAGGCTCGAAATATCTGATCGAGGCGGGCGGCAAACGCCTGCTGGTCGATTGCGGACTCTTCGAGGGCTCAAAGGAGCTCAAGCAGCGGAACTGGGAAAAACTGGCCATCGATCCGGCCACAATCGACTGGGTGCTTCTCACGCACGCTCACATCGATCATACCGGGTATCTTCCGCGGCTCGTGCGAGATGGTTTCCGCGGACCGATCTACGCGAACGCGGCGACTCAGGAATTGTGCGGACTGCTTCTTCCCGATTCTGCTCATCTGCAGGAAGAAGACGCGGAGTACGCAGCACGAAAAGGCTATAGCGTCCACAAACCTCCGCTACCGCTCTACACCGTCGAGGAATCGCAGGCGACACTGCGACAATTCCAGGTGATTCCCCGCGCGGACAGTTTCGCAATCAGCCCGCAGTTTTCTGTGCGGCCCCACGACGCCGGGCATATTCTCGGTTCCTCCTGGCTCGAACTCACGATCACCGAAAACGGGAAACAGACGCTGGTCGTCTTTTCCGGCGATGTGGGACGCTACGACCAGCCGATTTTGAAGGACCCGGAACCACCGACGCATGCGGATTATCTGCTGTGCGAATCAACTTACGGCGATCGCGATCATCCGGCTGGTTCCGTTGAAGACGAACTTGCCGACATCGTGAATCGCACGGCAAAGCGAGGCGGCTCGGTCGTGATACCTGCCTTCACCGTCGGACGAACACAGACGCTCATGTATTACCTGCGCAGGCTGGAAGAGCAGCAGCGGATTCCGCATCTGCCCGTGTTCGTCGATAGCCCGATGGCGATCAGCGTGACAGGCCTCTACATGAGCCATCGCGAGGACCACGATGCCGAATTCTCGAAAGAGGAGACGACAGGCAATCACGATCCTCTGAACTGCCACGAAGTTCACATGACGCGAACGGTGGAGGAATCGAAGAAGATCAACGATGTCGTCACTCCCTGCATCATCATTTCGGCGAGCGGGATGATCACAGGAGGGCGCATCAAGCACCATCTGGCGCACCGACTGCCGGATTCGCGCAGCACGGTCCTGCTGGTCGGCTATCAGGCGGAAGGGTCCGGCGGTCGCGCGCTGCTCGACGGCGCAAAATACCTGCGCATCCATCACGAGCAAATTCCCGTGCGGGCGCAGATCGTAGAAATCGGGCAGCTCTCGGCCCATGCCGGGAAGAGCGAGCTGCTTCGATGGCTGTCAGGCATGCAGGCAAAGCCGCGGCAGACGTTTTTGGTTCACGGAGAGCCGAACGCACTCGATTCGTTCCGGACTGCCATAGCGACGCAATATCACTGGCCGGTTACGATTCCGGATTACAAGCAATCCTTCGATTTGAACACCTGAGTGGCAGGAAGGGCTTTCGCGCACAACGTGCTATGCCCCTCCCCGGAGAAGAGTTTACCGGGGGCGAAGCTTGGCGAGGCGCTCGGCTGCGGCCTGAAACGTGGATTCCTTCTTGCAGAATGTAAAGCGGAGGTGGGTGCGGCCGTCCGCGGGATTCCGGTAAAAGCTCGATCCCGGCACGGCGGCGACGCCGATTTCCTTCACGAGATATTTCGCGAAAGCGACATCATCCGGGAAGCCAAAGGCAGAAATGTCCGTCATGATGTAATACGCACCGCGCGGCTTGAAGCACTTAAATCCAGCAGCCGTGAGAATCCCCAGCAAACGATCGCGACGGATGAGATATTCGCGCGCGAGAGTCTCGTAATAGCTCATCGGCACCTGTAAAGCCACGGCGCCCGCCTCTTGCAGCGGCGCCGCCGCGCCCACCGTCACGAAATCGTGCACTTTACGGATCGCGGCGGTTACCTCGGGCGCGGCGATCGCCCAGCCAACGCGCCAGCCGGTGACACTGTATGTTTTCGACAGCGCGTTGATCGTGATGGTGCGGTCGCGCATTCCGTCAACAGTGGCGAAGGAGATGTGGCGCGCGCCGTCGTAGAGCATGTGTTCGTAGATTTCGTCCGTGATGGCGAACGCGTTCCACTTCACGCAGAGGTCGCGGATCGTTTCGAGTTCGGCGCGCTCGAAGACTTTTCCCGTCGGATTGTTGGGCGTGTTGAGAATGATGGCCTTCGTGCGAGGGCCGAACGCGGAGGCCAATTCCGCTGGATCGAACGTCCAATCCGGCGGATGGAGCTTGACGAAGCGAGGAGTTGCGCCGGAAAGAATCGCGTCCGGACCGTAATTCTCGTAGAACGGCTCAAAGACGACCACTTCATCACCCGGATTGATGATGGCGAGCATCGCGGAAAGCATCGCCTCCGTGGAGCCACAGCAGACGGTGATTTCGCGCTCGGGATCCACACTGACGCCCTGCGTGCGCTGGAAATTTGCGGCGATCGCATCGCGGAATTTCTTTGCGCCCCAGGTGATCGCATATTGATTGATGTCCGCGTCGATGGCCGCTTTGGCCGCGTCTTTGATCGCAGCGGGAGCAGGAAAGTCGGGAAAGCCTTGCGAGAGATTCACCGCGCTGTGCTGGATGGCCAGGCGCGTCATCTCGCGGATCACCGATTCGGTGAACTGCTCCGCTTTGGCGGAAAGTCTGGAGCTAGTGGCCGCCGCTAACCCGGGTGCCGCGGGAGTTGTTTTCAGAGCCATAGAGCCGGCGATAAATCTCCGTATTGCGCGCGATGATCTGGACGTACTGGCGCGTCTCGGTGAACGGAATCGAATCGACGAATTCGGCCGTGTCGCGGTAAGTCTGTCCGGCCGTCCACGCCATCACGCGATCCTCGCCCGCGTTGTAGGCAGCGAGCGCCGCTTCGACGCTGCCGAACTGCTTCTCCAATTGCGCGAAGTAAGCGGTTCCGAGCCGCACATTGTAATCCGGATCGGTAAGCTCCGCGCGGGAATAACGAATCCTCTGCTGTTTGGCCAGCAGTCGGGCTGTCTTGGGCAAAAGTTGCATCAAGCCGATCGCATTTTTTCCCGAGCGGGCCTCGGGATCGAATGCGGATTCCTGATGAATGAGGCCTGCAACGAGCATCGGGTCGAGTCCTGCATGCGATGACCATTTCTGAATCGGCGCTTCAAATGGCAAAGCATACGCAGTGGTCCACACGTCGCGCGGGACCTCTGAAAACGGCTGCGACTCGAGCTGCGGAAAGATTTGCCGCACGGTGACGATCGCGGCGCCGTAGTGGCCGGAGGTTGCGGCCGCTTCAGCGGCTTCCAGCAAAAGCCGCGGCTCACCGGTGGCCGCATACCCGGCGCGCAGCTCCAGCTCCGCCGATGCATCGAACGCGATAGAGCGCAACGCATCGGCGCGCGCCTGATGCCCTACAGCGGCGAGTGGAATCACGCCGTCCAATTTCGGTATCGCGGATACGGGCGGAATCTGGGCGATCACGTCAGAGACTTGCACGGGGCCGGGGCCGAGCGCGCTGAGACGAGCAGAGGCGAGGCTCTCGAAATAGTTCTGCGGATACCGCTCGGAAAGTTTCGTGTAATAGCTTCGCGCAAGGGACGACTGCTCCGATTCCTCCGCCAGCCGGCCGAGCCAATACAACGCGTCGGATGTGTACGGCGAGCCCGGAAAACGGCGGAGATGCTCTTTGAGCAAATCCGCGCAATCGGGCTGGCGCTTCAGGACTGCGGTCCATGCGACGCGCCACTGCGCCGAGGCTGCGTCAGGCGCGGCCGGATACGTTTCCTCGACGCGTTTGTAGTAGCTCGCGGCGCGATCGCGATCGAGCTGCACCCAGTAGTAATTCCCTGCCAAGAACAGCGCGGATTCGGCCCAGTGGCTCTGCGGCGCACGCGAAATGGCTGATTCCACTGCTGCCGTCATCTGCGCGTCCTGGTTCTGAGAGCGGTAAAAGTCCGCAAGTGAGGTGAAGCGCTCGCCGTCAGCGTCCGGATCGATGATCGCCAGTCCGGCCACTTCGGATGGCCCCGCACCAAGAGCCATGCCACATTCGAGAATGCGGAGTTGCGCGCGCTCGCGATCGGCGCCCAATAGCTCCGGCAGCAAGACGGTATATTCCTCGCGAGCGTCGCGCCATTCTTTCGCTCCAAAGATCATGGCGGCGTGCGAAAGCCGCTGTTCAAGCGAGAGCGCCGGAAATTTTTCTCCCAAAGAGCCGCGCAGGTAACCGAGCTTCACGCCGGCTTCGCGCGCCTGATCGCTCGTGGCGAACCGCGTGTAGACGGACTCATAGTCCGCCACCGCTTCGATCATCTGGCCGAGGTGTTCGTGGGCCTCGGCGCGCAGCAGGATCAGCGCGGGGCGTTGAGGAGTCAAGGGAGAAGCATCGAGCGCGGCGACAGCGGCCGCGGGGCGATCCGAGGCGATCGCAGCTTCGCCGAGCGTCTGCAGCGCTTGATCAGCGACGACGGAATCCGAATAGCCGGCGAGAAACTCCCTAAGTTCTGTAACCGCGTCGGCACCGTGGCCGCGCGCGAAATCCGCCGCGCCAGTCCAGTAGAGCGCGTAATCGGCCAGCAATGGATCGCTCTTGGCGCGCGCCAGCCACTTGAGCGCCTGCGCGTAGTTCTGTTTCGCATAGTCAAAATAGCCGAGTGCGAGTGCGGCGCGCATCCCCAACACGCCGGTGGACTTCTGCGACGCGAAAACACTCAACTGCGCGTAAGCCTGGGAAGAGCGCGGGCCTTTCAGCGACCGAGCAAGCTTTTCGAGCTGGCTCTCTGTGAGGGCAGGTTTGGCCGCCGGAGCGGTTGTCTTCGATCCTGTCGCAGCAAGACAGACGGAGCACACTACGAGCAACACAACAAGCGTGGCAACGGGCCGGCTGAAAAATCTCATCGCCGAAATTCTAATGCCGCAGGACCGGGGAGGGGTAGGGATACTCTCCGAGGGTTTCCGGATCTCCCCCGCCGAGAATCTCCACCGCCCAGTGATGGAAGTAGTCCACGGGATGATCTTGAATTGCGCGGAAACGCCGGTCGTATTCCTTCCGGGCTTTATCGAGATCGGTTCGCAGGCGGACACAGATATCTTTGTGCTCGCAGCCCAGACGAACGTCCTTGGGCCGCAATAGTTTGATGTCCTGCATAGCCACTTTGGCTACCCGGTTCGCGCGGCGATGCAGGTCCTGTTGATCGGAGGGAAGACTCGCAACGTCGAAGGCGGGAGCCTCAACTGCCGGCTCTGGCTCGGCAACTTCAGGCGGCTCAATCGTGGCGGCATGAACCGGCGCTTCAACGGCCGCGACCGGCAACTCCTCCGCGGGCGGGGGTGGCTCGACTTCGGCCTCAGGTTCGGCGACAGCGGTCGCAGCGCTCGTCTGATCGTCCTCGTCGCCGGTGTCGCGCGGCTTCAGCGCCACGGCAACGAAGTTCGAGAGTACCGACAGCCCAGCGGCCAGGGCAGAGGCCGCCGTCTGCGCGCGAAGCATCGCAGGCAGCGCATTGCTTGGGCGGCTGGAAGAGCACGCAGCGACGAGATCGGCGTACGCCTGCTGGAGATCGTTCGCGGTCCGCTGGAGCGGCACCAGATTGTCGCGCAGCGCTCGAGAGACGGCGTCTTCGAGAGACCGATCAAGCGATTTTTGGCGTTCTGTCAAGGAATTCCCCGCCTTTTCGATTATGGAAACGGTGTCTGGGGGTGTCAACTGACATTCCCGCAGTAGGTTCCTGACCGTGCAGCATCCAGCGGAATGGCGATCGGTCGCGGAGTTTTGCTGCGAGGTTTTGCTTGCGTTGAGGGACGGTCGTCCGTATCTTCGCAGCCATGCTGACGGCGGAGCAGGTGCGTAAGCTGCTCAAGTTGGAGCCACTTCCAGGCGAGGGCGGGCTATTCGCGGAAGTTTGTAGATCCGCGCACCGGCTGCCGAAAGAGGCGCTGCCGAACTGCTATGCCGGCGAGCGGCCACTCTCCACGGCGATCTACTACATGCTCACGCCGGATACCTTTTCAGCGATGCATCGCCTGAAGGGCGACGAGGTCTACCATTTCTATCTGGGTGATCCGGTCGAGATGCTGATGCTCAAGCCGGATGGCACGGCGGAAGCCGTCTTGATCGGCCAAGACATCGCTGCGGGGATGCGTGTGCAGCACAAGGTCTGCGGAGGCACGTGGCAGGGATCGCGGCTCGCGCCCGGAGGTAAGTTCGCGCTGATGGGCACCACGATGTCGCCCGGATTCGATCCAGCCGATTTCGAGCTCGGCAAGCGCGACGACCTAAGCGCCCGCTACCCCATGTACGCTCCGCTCATCGCGATGCTCACGCGCTGATTCCTCGCAAGCGACTCCCGACGCGCTCCTTTGGCGCAGCTCTCCGCAGGGTGATAAAATGTATTTATCCATCGGGGGCGACACGGTTTCGACGGAAGCTGTCGCGGCTCGAAGGCATGCCGGGCCTCACCTGCCCGCAATCGGGTGAAACAACACAACTGGCAACTCCCAGTTGGCTCTCGCTGCCTAACCAAAAGTAGGTAGCG
>DASPVC010000036.1:0-36608 GCA_035622585.1 Candidatus Acidiferrum sp. | reverse complement strand
TGCTTCATTGTGTGAGCGCCTCGCGGAGAACGTGTGAGGCGTGGCCGACGAGCTCTTCGAATTCGGGAAGCTCGCGGAGCTCTGCCGTGCGCGGAAATGGGAGATCGACTGGAAGCACGGCATGGACGCGCCCCGGATGCGGCGCGAGGACGATGATGCGCGTCGAGAGAAACACCGCCTCGGCGACCGAGTGCGTTACGAAGACAGCGGTCCATCGCTGCTCGGTGCGCAGGCGGAGCAATTCTTCGTTGAGGCGGTCGCGAGTCATTTCATCGAGCGCGGCGAAAGGCTCGTCCATCAGCAGCAGCCGCGGATTTGTCGCGAGCGCGCGTGCAATCGAGGCGCGCATCTTCATGCCGCCGGAAAGCTCGCGCGGATACGCGGTGGCAACATCGCCGAGGCCGACCAATTGGAGCAGCGATGCCACCTTTTCGTTGCGGCGTTTCGTTGCGACGCGCTCCAGCTCCAGGCCCAAACCGACGTTTTCAATCACGGTGCGCCAAGGAAGCAGCGTCGCGTCCTGAAAAATGAATGCGATCGTCTCGCGTGCGTTTTCGGGTGTCATGCCGTCCACGCGAATCGTCCCAGCGCTGGGCGGCGTGAGGCCGGAAATCAGTTTCAGCACGGTCGATTTACCGCAGCCTGATGGGCCGATCACGCTGACAAATTCTCCCTTGAGGATCTTCAGGTCGATCGACTGCAGCACGAGGCGGCCCGTGCCGTAACTCTTGGTGACGGACTCGAACTCGATTTGCGGAACGTTCGAATCGGGGCTCATCCAGCCGCCTCGGTGACGGGCAGATGCAGCGCGGAAGGGCGGTCACTCGTATGAAACACGACTTGCATGGAGCGTCGCCAATCCCAAGATGTGGCACGGCAAGAAGGAACGCCGCTCCCCGGATTGCGGTCGTAAAGCGGAAACGCGCTGCTGGCGATTTCGAGACGAATGCGATCACCGGCTGCAAACAGGCACGAGGTGGGTTCGAGATCGAACTGCCAGTGATGCACTTTGTCAGCGGCGTAGCCGCTCCTCGCAAAGAGCCAACTCGATCGCGCGATTCCGATACAGACGAATTCGGCTGCGCCGCTGGGGCGCGCGCGCACGAGCTTCGCGGTGAAGTCGGTGTGCGCGGCGGAAGTGGCGCAGTAGAGCGAGACGCGGGGCATGCCGAACACGCGCAGTGGCAAGGCGAGCGGCTCACTTGTGTACACGAGCAAGTTGTTGCCGAGTTCGAGCACCGACTGATCGAATTGGCCGGGCGGCGCGGCTGCTCCGCCCGGCGCGAGAACCGGAACTTCCGGATCGTAGATGAAGATGTCGGCAGGTTCCTCAGCCGAGGGTTTCGTAGCCGACAGAACGCCGTCGCCCTTGCGGGAATTGGCGCGGCCGGCGCTGCTGAGGTAAAGGGCATGGCCAGCCTCCAGCGGAAAGGCGTCCGCCTTGCGCCAGCGGTTTTCTCCCAGAACGAAATGGCGGACGCGCGGCTCGCCAGCGAATTCGCCCGACCCTTTGAGCCAGTGATTGAACCAGCGGAGCAGGAGCGCGTCTGTGTCTAGAAGGGCCTCAGCGCCGAAATCAGCTGTGCCAGCGCGGTCGCCCCAGGGGATGTGCTGCCACGGACCCGCCACGAGGTACTGATTTTCGCGAGCGAGAGGGCTGCCGGCGCACTGGTCCAGCGTGAGAAAGGTGTCGATGCTGCCTTTGAGATAGGTGTCGTACCAGCCGGAAATGTGAAGCGCCGGCACGCGTATGTGCGCGGGTGACTTGCTGATGTCGAGTGACGACCAATATTCGCCGGGCTCGGAGTGATCAAACCAATCCAGCACGTACTTGGGCAGCCCGTGGCCGTGAAGCGCAGGATGATCGCGGTACGGGAGAATCGTGGTCTGTGCGGCGAGATTGGACCAGGCCTGTTCGAGGCGGTCGCTCGCTTCGCGGAGCTTGAGACGGCGGGCATCTGCCTTGAGCATCTGGAGACCCCATCCGAGCGACGACGCAAGCCGAAGCGCGCCATGATGATAGAACCAGCCGTGATACAGATCGTGCGCGGTCATGCCCGGCGCGATGCAGATCAGGCTGTCCGGCGCCTCGCCAGCGGCGAGAAGCTGCGTGATGCCTTGATACGAGAAGCCGTACATGCCGATGCTTCCGTTGCATTCGGGCCGCATGCTGAGCCAGGCGATGGTTTCGGCGCCGTCGCGCGCCTCGTGGCGAAAGGGATAGAAGACGCCGCCCGAATCGCCACGCCCGCGGACGTCTTGAATCACGACGTTGTAGCCGTGGCGGGCGAACCATGCGGGATGCGCGTAGGTGACGGTGGAAGCGATGTCCCGACCATAGGGCTGGCGCATCAGGAGCGTCGGGTGCGGACCAGGATCGGACGGGTAGTAATGGTCGGAGACAAGTTCGACGCCGTCGGACATGCGGCAGCGGACCGCGCGCTCGAGACGAACGCCGTTGCCGAGGTCGAGGAGAGCGTTGTCGTGACGTTGCGACATTGATGAGCGCTCTATCTAATTGTTAAGACAAAGTGGGATTCTTCGACTGCGCGTCCCGACCCGGCTATCGCCGGGAAACGAAAATGTCGGGACGCTCCGCTCAGAATGACGACATAGCCCAAGCATCGCCTAGAGAGGGAAGCGGAGCATGGCTTCCAAGGCCGCCGCAAGCTTGGTGGCGGCCTGGTCGAGCCAGCGCGCGCCGTTCTCGGCAGTCGCCGGGCGCGGATCGCCCATCACGCCACTCGACGCGATGTCGCGCGTGAGCCATGCGAACGTGGCCGGAGCAAATTCGGGAGCCAACAGCTCGGGCTTTTTCACATCCGCGATGTAGTTGCTCGTATAGGCCGAGCGATCGACGAGTTCCGGGACCGACGCCAAAAGGTAGGCTGTCTCCACCTCGCCGGCATGAAAACCGTAGGCACGCTCTTGCGGGGTGAGCTCCTCGAATTTCACGCCCGCGGAGCCATGCAGTGCGAAAGTGCGCAGCTTGAATTCGGCGCGGAGATCTCGCGCCATCACGTCAATCAAGGCGGTATTGCCGCCGTGCGTGTTGTAGAGCACGAGGCGCTGGAAGCCCGCCGCCGAAATGCTGGCGCCGAGATCGCGCAGCACAGCCATAAATGTGGATGCGCTGACGGAAAGTGTCCCGGGAAAACCGATGTGCTCGTTGCTCTTGCCGTAATGTACGGGCGGCAAGGCGTAAACGGACGCGCTGGCTGGCAGCTTGGCGAGGGCGTGGCCGAGGAGAAGATTGTTGATGAGCGTATCAGTCGCGAGGGGAAGATGGTGGCCGTGCTGTTCGATCGCGGCCGTGGGAAGTACGAGAAGCGTGGTATCGCGCGGAAGAGCGTCCACTTGGTTCCAATTGAGATAGGCGAAATTGCGCGCGTCCGGAATCCAAGTCTTCATCGTGTGAGTTCTCGCGGCTTGAACGTGACCATTTTCCCGGGATTGAGCAGGCCCTTGGGATCGTAACGCTCCTTGGCGAGCAACTGCACGTTATCGGGACGGTAGCGTCCGCCACCCTCGAGGTTGTTCACGTGGGGGTTGGCGACAAACACGCCGATTTCGCGGCAGAAGGAAATCATCTCGTTGAGGCGCTCTTCTGTCGTGTAGTACACAACAGGGATCGCGCCGGGAATCATGCGGCCGTCGCCGGCCTTCCAAAACTCCACATGAAAGAGGAATTCGCTTCCGAAGCGCTGCTTCAGTCGATGCATCTGATCGCGAACGGTGGCAGGATCGAAGGCGCACTGGAGGTACGTATAGGCCTCATCCGTTCGCATGGCCCAGAGCGTGGTGTGATTCCAGGTGTAGTCGGAAAGCAGCGGGCGCGTGCGCAAGCCGAGATACTTTCCCGAATAGGTGACTTCCCCGCCCTGCGCTCGCGCGGCTGCTTCGAGCTTCGCGCATTGATCTTCAGCGATGAGGAAAAAGATGAGAGCCTTTCCCTCGGGCGCGTATTGGCGCACAGGAGTGAAAAAAGACGGAATCGGCCATTCGAAGGGCGTCACGAGGCGCTTGGTCCACGCAGGATCGCCTGCGATGCGCTCGCTGAAATCGAAAGCGGCGTCGAATGTGTCGAAGGCGATCGCGCACTGCGACCATTCGACGGCGGGCGCAAGCGCGAGCCAGATGCGCGTCACGATACCGTTGGTGCCCCACGCATGGAGAATGTCGTGGACCGCCTGCCCTTCGTGGAGCACGACGCGCGGCTCGGCTTCCATGGTGACCACTTCGAGCGCGCGCACCGTGTCGTAATCGCGCAAGTTGCCGTGCGCGACCGAGCCGATGCCTCCCGAGCCGCCGCCGAGAAAGCCCCCGACCGAGGCCTTGATAATCGTGGAGGGATAGCAGCGCAATTCCCAACCGACTCTACGCGCTTCATTTTCGAGAACGCCAAGGCGGACGCCGGGCTCGCAGACGGCGACGCCGTCGGGCGTGATCCGCTCGATGCGGTCCATGCGCGCGAGATCGAGAACCACGCCGCCATGCAGCGGGACCGCCTGGCCGTAGTTGCCCGTGCCCGCGCCCCGGGCGGTGACGGGAACGTCGTGGGCGTGGCAGTAGCGAAGGATCGTTTGGACTTCGGCTGCATTGATTGGCTGGACGACAACATCGCCGACTTTGCCATCGAGCTGGCGGCGAAGGACTGGAGAGTACCAGTAGAAATCGCGGGAAAGCTGTTCGACCGTAGGCGGATGCGTGACGACGCGCACGGGATCGCCCAGGAGCGAAGCGAGTGCGGCGGCGTGAGGCGAATTCATCGAGCGACTCCCATTTACGACTAAAGATTCTTTGTTTTCGTCCGGGACGAACTCCAAGTGCGAAACGCCTTTTGCATGTTTGGGTGCGTGAAAAGCGTCACGCAAAGATCGCGAAGAACGGGGCCGTCAACGACGCACGGCATGTCCGCGCGGCGGGCGACCTGGCGCGCCGGAATATGAATCTGGAAGCAGTGGCGGCTGGCGTCGGCAATCGTGGCGCCGTACACGACCCGGTCGAGGCGTGCCCACAGCGCGTTGGCCATGCACATCGGGCACGGCTCGCACGTGGAATACATCGTGTAGCCGGCGAGTGAAGGGCGCTTGAGCTTCTTGCAAGCGAGGCGGACGGTGCGCACCTCGGCGTGCGACGAGGGATCGTTTTCGCGCATTACCGCGTTTGTGGCTTGCATGAGCGGCTTGCCGGTGCGCGTGTGGACGATCAGAGCGCCGAAAGGAACGGGGCGAGGCGTGTTCAGCGTGCGGGCGGTAAAGCGATACAGCGCGCGCATGCGAGACTCGTCGAGAGGGGCCTGGCCCGTGCGTCCCGATTTGAGGCGCGCCATGCCGAATTTTATCACGGCGACGCGCAGAAGGAAGGCCTGGAAGAGAGCGGGGAGAGGCTTCCGGGGACGCGGGGCGCTGTGATAGTCTTCCGCATGGGCAAGCCCTACCGCTCGTCCCGTCCATTTCTTATCGCCATTCTTGCGGCCCTTCTGGCAGGCGGTTGCCATCAGCTCTCGAGCGATTCCGGTCTCACCAAGCTCACACTGCAGGCGGATTGGTATCCCCAGCCGGAGCACGGCGGTTTCTACACCGCGCTTGTGAAGGGCTACTACAAGGACGCGGGGCTCGATGTAAGCATCGTGCCCGGCGGACCGTACCTGACGCCGGAGCAGCAGGTGTCCACGGGCGCGGCGCAGATGGGGATGAGTTCGTCGGACAAGATTCTGGAGTCGATTGCGGACGGGCAGCCGCTGGTGGCCGTTGCAGCGACGATGCAGCACGATCCGCAAGGAATCATGGTGCGGAAAGACTCGCCGATCCACTCATTTGCGGATCTGAACGGGCACACCGTGGCGATCAAGACCGGCTCGACGTGGTTCGAGTTCATCGAAAAGAAATACCAACTGACGAACGTGCACGAGATCCCCGCGATGATGAACGTGGCGAATTTCGTCAACGATCCGCAGTACATCCAGCAGGCGTTCGCTACGTCCGAGCCGTTCTTTGCGCAGCAGGCTGGAATCGAGACGCGCGTGCTGCTGACGAGCGACGCAGGCTACAACCCGTACCGCGTGATGTTCACGACGCAGGACTTTTTGAAGCAACATCCGGACGCGGTAGCCAAGTTCGTGGACGCGTCGCTGCGGGGATGGCGGGACTATCTCGACGACCCGAGCGCGGCGCACGCAGCTATTTCCAAGCTGAATCCGGCGCTGAACGCGCAGTGGATGGATTTCACGTGGAAAGCGCTGCGCGATGGGCACTTTGTGTCAGGCGATGATCCAAGCGGAGCACAGCTGGGCAAGATGAATGCGGAGCGATGGAGCACGATGTACGCGCAACTGCTGGACTTGAAGGTGATCGAGAAGCAGTTTGATCCGGCGACGGCCTATACGCTGCAGTTTGTGGGAACAAAGTAAGGTACCGGGGGGAACGGCGGCGTGGACCTTTTGATCAGCGGCGGAACGGTGATCACGATGGATGCGGAATTCCGCGTGATCGAGGACGGCGCGGTTGCCATCGAGGGCGACACAATTACGGCCGTTGGCAAGCGCGAGGAGCTGGAGCCGCGAGCCCGCGGCGCTAAGATCATCGACTCGAGCACGGCGCTGGTGACGCCCGGAATGATCAATGGACACGCGCACGCGGCGATGAGTCTGTTTCGCGGCGTGGCCGAGGATCATTCGCTCGACGACTGGCTGCAAAGGTACATTTTCCCGGCAGAGGCGCGAAACGTGACGGAGGAGTTCGTCCTCTGGGGCACGCGGCTGGGCGTGCTGGAAATGCTGCGCGGCGGCATCACGACGTACGCGGACATGTATTACTTCGAGGATGTGGTCGCGAGCGTCACGAAAGAAGCCGGGATGCGCGGCGTGCTGGGGCAAACGGTCGTTGATTTCCCGGCACCCGATCACAAGACGCCTGCTGCGGCGTTTGCGTACACACAGAAATTCATCGACCGCTGGAAGGGCGACCCGCTCATCACGCCTGCGGTGGCGCCGCACTCGATCTACACGGTCTCGACGGAGAACTTGAAGGCTGCGGCGGCGCTCGCGCGCCAGAATGGGGTGCCGATTCTGATTCATGTTGCGGAGGCGCCGTTTGAAAGCGAGCTGAGCCGGAAGAAATACGGCACGTCGCCGGTGGCCTATCTGGAAAACATCGGTGTGCTGGGGCCGGACGTCGTCGCGGCGCACAGCGTGTGGGTGAATGCGGAGGACATCGCGACTCTGGTGCGGCGCGGCGTGGGATCGATTCACAATCCGTCGAGCAACATGAAACTCGCCTCGGGCGTAATGCCGGTGGTGGAATTGCTGGCGGCGGGCGAGCCCGTCGGGCTGGCTACGGATAGCGCGGCGAGCAACAACAACCAGGATCTGTTTCAAGAGATGAACATTGCGGCGAAATTGCAGAAGGTGACACGCATGGACCCGCGCGCGCTTCCCGCGCGGCAGACCGTCGAGATGGCGACGATCGGCGGGGCACGCGCAATTCATTTGGACAAGAAGATCGGTTCGCTCGAAGCCGGGAAGCAGGCGGACCTCATCCTGATCAATACGAACGCGACGCATTCCACGCCGATGTACAACGTCTATTCGCAACTGGTGTACGCGCTGAACGCGCACGACGTGAGAACCGTGGTGATTGCCGGAAAAGTGGTGATGGACGGACGCGTGATGATGACGATGGACAAGCCGGGGATTCTTGCGAAGGCGCACGAGTATCAAAGGAAGATATCGGCGTCGCTGGAAGAGGCGCGGGTGATCTAGAAGCGGCTCCGCCACGGCGCTCCAGTCACGCGGCATGAAGTAGATCCTGCGCCGGGCCGAGGACCGCAGCCTCGGCCTGGCATCACAACCTGTTGTGCAACGGATGGTTGATTCGTATACTGCCGGCCATTTACGGCGGGAGGGTGCGCGTAGATGCATCGATTCGTAGGCATCCTGGGAATGATCACGATCATCGGGCTGGCGTACGTCTTCTCGACGAGCCGGCGCGCCATTCGCGTGAAGACGGTCGGCTGGGGGCTCACGCTGCAAATCGCGTTCGCCTTCTTGGTAATGCGGTGGACGATCGGGCAGGACATTTTCGCGTTTCTCGGGCGCGGAGCGACGAAGCTGCTGAGTTTTTCGTACTACGGATCATCGTTCGTTTTCGGAGAGCTGGGACTGCAGAACTCACCGCGCGGATTCATCTTCGCGTTTCAGGCGCTGCCCATCATCATCTTTATCGCCGCGTTTTTCGCGATTCTCTACCACTTCGGAATCATGCAGATCATCGTGAAATTTGCGGCTTGGCTGATGACGCGTCTGATGGGCGCGAGCGGCGCTGAATCATTGAATGTGGCTGCCAGCATCTTCATGGGGCAGACGGAAGCGCCGCTGACGATTCGTCCCTTCCTGCCCAAGGTGACGCGCTCGGAGTTGATGACGATCATGACTAGTGGCATGGCGCACGTCTCCGGGAGCCTGATGGGCGCTTACGTGGCCTACGGAGTGCAGGCCAAGCATCTGCTGGCTGCCGTCATCATGACCGCACCGGGAACGATACTGATTGCCAAGATGCTCGTGCCGGAGACCGAAACTCCGTTGACTGCCGGGCGTGTGGAACTCGCGGAAATGGAGCGCGAGCCGAATTTGTTGGGCGCAATCGCGCGCGGCACAAGCGACGGGCTGCATCTGGCGCTCAACGTGGCAGCGATGCTGATCTCGTTCATCGCGCTGGTGTATCTGGTGGACGCGGCTTTCGGGGGCATGCACAACCTGCTCGCTGCGCATGGAAAGGATTGGTTTCCGTCCAGTCTCGAACAGGTTTTCGGCTGGATTTTCGCGCCGGTCGCGTGGCTGGCGGGCGTGCCCTGGCATGATTGCCGCGCGGTGGGCAATCTGATGGGCCTGCGCATGGTGACCAACGAGCTGGTCGCTTTTCAGCGGCTCGGGCCGATGCAAGGAACGCTCGATCCGCGATCGTTCACGATTGCGACGTTCGCGCTTTGCGGGTTCGCGAACTTCAGCTCAATTGGAATTCAGATCGGCGGAATCGGCGCGCTCGCACCGAACAAGCGTGGCGAGCTGGCCAAGCTCGGAATTCGCGCCATGCTGGCGGGAACGATGGCCAATCTGATGTCAGCCTCGATTGTCGGAATCATGCTGCGATGAACGCTGCGCTTCGGCGAAAATCGGCGCGCGCCGGAGAGTTTGAGAAAGCGTCGCGCGCCGCGAAGTTTATCCAATCGAAAACGAAACTGCGGCCGAAGATCGGGCTGGTGCTGGGCTCCGGACTCGGAGCATTTGCCGACGAGCTGGCCTCTGCAACACGAATTCCCTACGACAAAATTCCCGGCTTCCCACGCTCGACGGTTGAGGGACACGCCGGACGGTTGGTAGTCGGCAGGCTCGGCGACGTGCCTGTGGCGGTCATGCAGGGGCGCGTGCACCTGTATGAAGGGTATTCGGCGAAGGACGTGGTGTTTCCGATGCGTGTGTTCGGGCGGCTCGGGATTCGCGCGGCGGTCCTCACGAATGCGGCAGGCGCGATCAACTTGGAATACAGCCAGGGCGCGCTCGTTGTGATTCGCGATCACATCAATTTGCAGGGGACCAATCCGCTGACCGGGCCGAACGACGAGCGGTTCGGCGTGCGCTTTCCAGATATGACCCAGGCGTATTGGAAACCGTACCGCGACATCGCGCTAAGCGAGGCGAAGCGGCTGGGGCTTGCGACGTACCAAGGCGTCTATGCCGCGCTCGCGGGGCCGAGCTTCGAGACTCCGGCGGAGATTCGGTATCTCAAGACGATCGGAGCGGATTTGGTAGGGATGTCGACCGTGCCGGAAGTAATCGTGGCGCGGCAAATGGGAATTCGGGTGCTGGGGATATCGTGCGTGACGAACATGGCCGCTGGGATTGTGGATCAGCCGTTGACGCACGAAGAGGTAATGGAAACGGGAGAAAGGGTCAAGGAACAGTTCATGACCTTGTTGAGAGCAGTGATTCCTTCCATCTCACAAGACGTACAGTAGCCGCCAAGTTCTAACCGCGCACGAAAATCATTACAGAAACAAGACAAATATCAATGAATCCGATGGGAATGATTCGGAATTTGAGTTTGCGGTTTTAGGACCCATCCAGTAGACTAAGTGAGACGTATCAGTGTAGGTAACGGCATCTCGCTTTTCCACGTGGAGAAGGGTTAATCCGCCGCTCTCGTCAAGCGGCGGCGCTGTGGGGCCCGGTTTGGATCTCGGCAGAGATTCGAGCGACCCTGCACGGCCTCTACGCTGTTTGGAAAAGGAGATCAAGATGTCTGGGTCCAATGCAGGTGCACTTCGGCAGTCCGGTCTAGAAAGCAGCTACACGCGAAAGCGTGTTCCGAGTCCTTCTTCTCCCACTGCAACTCGCGCCCAGGGAATCTTTTCGGACGCGATCATCGAAGAAAACGCGCGCGACCGCGGCAAGCGCGCCGTGCGAGCTGGCCTTGCGTTCACCCTCCAAGCGGCCGTGATCGGAGTACTGCTCTTGGTGCCGCTCCTCTTCACCGAAGGCATCGACCTATACAAACTCAATAACACCGTACTGATCGCGCCGCCTCCACCTGCGGCGCCGCCACCGCCAGCCATGCATGTGCAGGCAATTCCCAAGATGTCGCTTGTTCACGCACAGCTCACCGCCCCAACTGTGATTCCACGAAAGATCGCAGAATCTGCGCCGGACGCTGGCGGAGCTCCCGTGATCTCGGACATGGCAGGAGGCGTGCCAGGCGGAACGGGCGACGTAATCGGCGGTTCGCTTTCGGGTCCTCCGCCTCCTCCGCCCGCAGCGATTGCAAAACCGAAGGAGCCGGTGCGGATCTTCAGCGGCATGAAAGAACCGGCGCTGCTTTACGCACCGCCGCTTGTCTATCCCCTCATCGCGAGACAAGCGCACGTTTCCGGGACTGTCGTGATCGAAGCGGTGATCGACGACAAGGGCAACGTGACTCAAGTGAAGGTCGTCAGTGGCCCGCCACTGCTATTGGACTCGGCGCTGAAGGCGGTGTCGGCGCGAAAGTATCAGCCGACGATCCTCGACGGCATGCCAGTGTCGATCCGATTCGACGTGAAGGTCCAATTCAACCTGGGCTGACAAACCCGGCCGCGAACCCGAACGGCGGTGAGTCTCAGCCGCCAGCGATCGCTCCAATCACCATGAAGGGCTCGCGGCCGCTGCAAACTTCTTCCGGCAACGGTGTGTCCGGCGACGCGTGCGACCAATCCTCCGCGCAGACGAAAAAGCGGAGGAAGGCGCGGCGCTGCAGCGTGTCGTGGTCGCGAATCGTCCCGCGGAGCGCCGGGTAGGCAGCCTCAAGCGCGTCGAGGACCGAGCGGATCGTCGCCCGGCCCTCGACCTCAATTTGCACATCGCCATTCACCCGCGCAAGCGTGCGCAAATGCTGCGGAAGTTCTACGCGAATCATGCCAGCGTTTGCACCTCGACCGAGAGCACGCCCGGTAGATCGTGGACGATGGGCATCCAGCTATCTCCGGCATCGGACGAAACGTAGACTTGGCCTCCGGTCGTGCCGAAATAGATCCCGCACGAATCGAGCGAATCGACGGCCATGGCATCGCGGAGGACGTTCACGTAGCAGTTGCTCTGCGGCAAACCTTTGGTGAGCGCCTCCCACTCGTTTCCGCCGCTGCGGCTGCGGTAGACGCGCAGCTTGCCCTCGAGCGGAAAGTGCTCGGAATCGCTCTTGATCGGGACGACGTAGATGGTTTCAGGTTCGTGCGCGTGGACATCAATGACGAAGCCGAAATCAGTGGGCAGATTGCCGCTGACCTCGCGCCATTGATCGCCGGCGTCGTCGCTGCGCATCACGTCCCAGTGTTTCTGCATGAAGAGAACGCCGGGGCGCTTAGGATGCATGGCGACGTGGTGAACGCAGTGGCCGACCTCGGCGGTCTGGTCGGGAAGATACGGCGATTTCAGGCCGCGGTTAATCGGTTTCCAAGTTTCGCCGCGATCGTCGGTGCGGAACCCGCCTGCCGCGGAGATCGCGATGTAGATTCTTTGCGGATTCGACGGGTCGAGAATGATCGTGTGCAATCCCATGCCGCCGGCACCTGGTTGCCATTTCGGCCCGGTGCCGTGGCCCCGGAGTCCGGAGAGCTCATGCCAGGAGTGTGCGCCGTCCGTCGAGCGGAACAATGCAGCGTCCTCGACACCGGCATAGACCGTGTCAGGATCGGTGAACGACGGTTCCAGATGCCAAACGCGCTTGAACTCCCATGGATGCTGGGTGCCGTCGTACCACTGATGCGTGGTGAGAGGCTTGCCGGTTCCGGACGAAGTGTCGTAGACGAACCGATTGCTCTCACCGGCGGGCATGCGACCGGAGGCCATGGTCATGCCGCCGCCTGGTGTCTCCCACGTCTTGCCGCCGTCGCTTGAGCGCTGAATGATCTGGCCGAACCAGCCGCTGGTCTGCGAGGCGTAGATCCGATTCGGGTCGGCCGGCGATCCCTTAACGTGGTAGATCTCCCAACCCGTGAAGTGCGGCCCGCTGATCTCCCAGTTCTGGCGTTTGCCGTCCGAGCTGAGTATGAATGCACCTTTGCGCGTACCGACCAACACTCGTACTTTGCTCATGGATCGCTCCTTTTCGACGCGAGTGTCCGCGTCGCCCCAGCCATCGAAATCCCTCGCGCGAAACGTGCAGAATGAGCCTTATCTCACCAGGGTAATCGCCACTCGCCGTCGATTTGCAGGGGTGTTGGATCGCGGTCTTTCCAGCGCCGCCGGACTTCGGCAAGGATCATGTCACGATGCCTTACCATGCCGTCGACGATGGCACAAGGCGCCGCGGTTTCATTGTGGCGAGCGCCCCAGACAAGCAGCTCCAGCAGTACCGGGGCCAGACCGATCCCCTTCTCGGTCAGCTGGTAGCTCACCCTTCTGCGATCCACCTTATCGATCTCGGCGGTGATGATTCCACTGGCTTCGAGTTTCTTTAGACGGTCGGAAAGAATGTTTGTCGCGATGCCCTCGCCCGACTCCTGAAATTCCTTGAAGGTTCGAAACCCGCGAACCATCAAATCTCGAACGATCAGCAGTGACCAGCGGTCCCCGAAAACTTCGAGTGAAACGCTCACCGGGCAGGTGGAACGGCGTTTGCGCTTAGACTTCCCAGGCACGGTGAGGGATGGTAGCAAACTACTTGCATAATGCAAGCTATATTCCGGCGCGGCCGTTTGATGCCCCACGGAACCGACCTGTCGGTTATCTCTAAAGCTTTCTATGAATTTGCCGATGAACAGGATGTCGCGGGCACTCGCCCACAGAGGCCCAAAGCGCCTCTAATTGCCATAGAGCGCGGCTCAGATCGCATGCATCTGAAGCCTTTTGTCCGCGTTGGGGGGAAAAGAAATGGTAACCACAGGAGTTGGAAACCTGACCAATCAGAGTGTCGCCGAGCCCTGGCAGCAGAGTCTGAACCAGAACGCGGCACAAAGCGGCAGAGCGGTTGGCAGCAGATGGGACCACGATCACGATAGGGATCGATTCGACCGCTCCGGCGACCAGGGGGACACCGGAGATACCGGGGCTTTCAATGTGACCCAAATGGAGTTCATCTCGCTCGCCGCGGCATTCATCGTTGCGCAGGGGCCGTCGTCGCAAAGCGATCCGACCGGCGGCACGACAACATCTCAGGATGCGACCGACGCAGGCGCAGCGCCGACCAGCGCGCAGAGCACCGGGTCCACTGCGACCAACACGCCGGCGTCGGACACTACCGGGACGGCAGCGGCTAGCGCGACCGCCGACAACTCAAGCTTGTTGCAGGGCCTGAACAGCGCGCTGCAAGCGCTGGGCCTGAATCAACAGCAAATCCAACTGTTCGATCAGATCGCTCAAATCATCAACAGCATCAGTCCGGCCGCGTTCAATGACCTCGCGACGCAAATCGAATCATTGGCACAACAGGTCGGGCAGGTGCCGGCGCCGACAACGAGTGCACAAGCTGCAGGCGCGGCGAACACACAAGATGCGGCGGGCTCCACAGATAGCGGCGCATCCACCTCAGGCGGAAGCACCGCGCCCACCACGAGCAGCGGTTCAGCGGACGCTGCCAGCGGAAGTTCAGCGGACGCTGCCAGCGGAAGTTCGGCGGGCGCTGCCAGCGGAAGTTCGGCGGGCACTGCCAGCGGAAGTTCGGCGTCTGGTAACACCGTGCAGATTGAGGAAGTCAGCATCCAGTTCTCTGAAGTGCAAGTACAAGGACAGGCGGACCCGAGTAACCCATCCAATGAAACCCAGGGAGCGTCTGCTAATTCGAATTCGTCGTCACAAGGATCGAGTACAACCGGAAGCAGCCTCGAGTTCGTAGCTTTCAAGCTGCAAATCGAGGAAATCACCGCGACGCTTTCGAACGCGGGTCCACAGACGACTCAGGCACCAGCCCAAAGCCAAGGGGCCTCCACGTGATGCGAGGATGACAACGGCAACGCACAGAGAAACCTGGGGCTCGCCAAACCTTTTCCATCATGGACAGCACAGAGGCAGTGTCGGGATCAATTCCCTGTAACGACGCGACTGAGATTACGCCGGGCGGCGGCACTCAGCGGGCCGCGGACACGGGGAAACAACCTACAGAAGTTCTTGTCGTGGACGATTCGCCAGTGGCGCGCAAGCTGGTGGAACATGCACTCGATAAGGATCGCTACGTCCTCTTGCCGGCCAAAACAGGGGCGGAGGCCTTGGAATTATTCGCGGAACACAAGCCCGGAATCGTCATCACCGATTGGCTGATGCCGGATTTGAGCGGGCTGCAACTCTGCGAGCGAATTCGGACGGAGTTCGGTTCGCGATTCACTTACATCATCATCCTTACGGGCGTCTCCGAAAAAAGCAAGGTTGTGAAAGGGCTGCAGGCCGGAGCCGACGATTATGTGACGAAGCCCTTCAATGCCGAGGAACTCTCGGCGCGGGTGGACGCGGGCCGGCGAATCGTCCAGCTGCACCGCGAAATCGAAGCGAAAAACCTGATGCTGCAGCAACTCGCCCTCACGGATAGTCTGACGAATCTGCCGAACCGGCGAGCGATTGAGGAATGGGGAAAGCGGCAGCTAACCGGCGCACTGCGGCACAAGTTTCCGTTCTGGATCGTGATGGTCGACGTCGACCAATTCAAGACGGTGAATGACACATTTGGGCATGACGCCGGTGATACCGTTCTCCGGAGCTTTGCGGAGATCATCCAACGGAACAGCCGACAATGCGACATCTGCGGCCGGATAGGCGGAGACGAGTTCATGTTGGTGATGACCTTTACAGACCAAGCCGGAGTCCGAGTCGCGGTAGAACGCCTTCGCGCGCAGCTGGAAGCGCAGAAGTTCTCATTTCAAGAGCGCGATGTTCGTGTGACCGCAAGCATCGGTATCGCAGGAATTCGCTCTGGCCAGGAGTGCGATTTCGGACGGCTGATGGTGCAGGCGGATGTCGCCTTGTATTCGGCGAAACGGCTCGGGCGTAACCGGGCTGAGATAGCGGCGCCGAACGCCGGAGCTCCATCGGACGCGGGACGCACGCTCTAGGCAGCACTGGACGACGAATACGAGCCGGACGCAATATGCCAAGCCAGACGCGCGAGTCCGCAAAGCTGCCATCGGTACTCAACGATCTTCCTCCGTTTCCGGTCGTCGCGATCAAAGCCCTGCAACTCGTTTCGAACGAAAAAGCTCCACTGCGTGAGTTGGGCGAACTCATCGGCACGGATGCGGCGCTTTCCGGAGAAATACTGCGGATCGCCAACTCGGCGCTGTACGGCTTGCGAACAGAGGTTGAAAGCGCGCTCACGGCGATGGTGTTGTTGGGGCTCGACCGGGTCAAAAGCGTGGTGGTCACGAGTGCGTTGCGGCACTACATCGGGAGATCGCTCGGCGCACCGTGGATGCGAATCTGCTGGCGTCATAGCCTGGCGACCGCCTTGTTAGCAAAGGAACTGGCCAAGGCAAGCCAGACAAGCGAGGATGTCGCTTACACCGCGGGCATTCTGCACGATATCGGACGGTTGGCACTCGCCATGGCGTATCCGACTCGCTACAGCGAATTCATCATGAACCCCGAGCCGACATCCCTGGAAATCCTGGAAGCCGAGCGCGAACTTTTCGGAATCGATCACTGCGAGGCGGGCGAGACGCTCATGTTGCGGTGGAACATACCGAAGAACTTGGTGCTGGTCGCGTCCGAGCACCATGATCTGCCTCGCGGAAACGATCCTGGCGTTCTGACGATTGTTCGCCATGGTTGCAGGCTTGCGGATGTTCTGGGATTCGAAGTGGTGCGCGGGGCGAGGCGGCCAACATATGAAGATGTGCTCGCCGAGATGCCGGCAACCAGCAGGTTGCCGCGCGACCAGCAGGATCTGGCGTTTCTCATTGCCAGCAAGATCAACTCGATTGAGATGAGTTGACGGAAGACGCTCCACGAAAACATCGGGGCACCGCTGGCGGGTCGTCCTCTCTCGAACCATTTCCCTCAGGTTGCATCGGCTCAACCTAGTATGCAGACGGTAACCTAGGGCCGCCGAGTAGAGCATCCCTTCCGACCTCTTTTTTTGACTACTTGCTTTTTGAAAATGCCGGTGCTTGAATAGCGCCAATCGCTGGCTCCTTCTAAGGGAGACGGCTGGACCGTGAGGGCGCTTCTGGAAGAAAATTCCAGGCGAGGCTGAATATGCCAACTGCGCGATCTTCGCAGGGAGTGGCAGCTCGCGTCGCACACTCGACCGAAACGTCCACACCAATTCCCGAGACTCTCCGCTCTCTTCTTCACGCATTCCACGTAGGCCTGATGTTAAACGGCCCGAGCGGGGAAATACTCTTTGTGAATCAAGCCGCACTCCAAATGTTCGGAACGACCGAGGACGAAGTACGCAATAAGAGCATCCGCGACGTAGATCTCGTGTGCCTGCGAGAAGACGGATCGGAATGTCCGCTATCGATGCGGCCTGTGGCGCGAGCGATTCGAACCAGGCAGGCTGTTGTGAGCGAAGTGGTTGGCTGGCGGCGGGCGGGTTCCGAAGCAGTTCTATGGACGCTGGTCACGGCGGTGCCGCAGTTGACGGAGGAGCGTCAGGTCCGCGAAGTAATTACCACGCTGACCGACATCACAGACCGGAAGAACGCAGAGGCCGCCCTGCGAAGAGCGGGTGACCTGAACCGCCAAATTCTGCTGAGTGCCCAAGAGGGCGTCATCGTTCACGACCGCCAACTTCGGTACGTTTTGTGGAATCCGTATATGGAACGCATGACTGGTTTGCGGGAAGAGGATGTAGTCGGGAAGCACCCTAAAGAATTGTTCCCATCCACGATTGCAGAGGGCATGTGCGCCGATTTGGAAAGGGCGCTAGTGGGAGAAGCCGGTTCATCACTGGATTCCCCCTTCGTGATACCCCAAACAAAGCGATCGGGCTGGTGCAACAACAACTTCGCGCCCTTGCGCGACGCAAAGGGCGAAATAATCGGAGTGGTGGCCACTGTCCGCGACATCACCGAGCGGAAGCGTACCGAAGACAGGTTGAGAGAGAGCGAGAACCTGCTGGCTCAAGCCGAACAACTCGCCGACCTAGGGAGCTGGGAATTGGATGTCGAAACGCAGGCGCTCAATTGGTCGGCAAACTACTTCCGCATGCTCGGCCAAGATCCACAACCGGGCCCCGTCGACTATTGCCGTGGAATCAAGACGATTCACGCGGAAGATCTGGAGCGGGCGAACCGCGACATGGACCGGCTAATTCGCACCGGCCAACCACTGGATAACGAAATGCGAATCATCAGGCCAGACGGCGCTGTGCGCATCTTGCACTCGCGCGCGGTCGCGATAAGAGACGGAACTGGCCGCACGGTGCGTGTTCAAGGAATGTCGCAGGACGTGACCGAACGCAAGAACGAAGAAGAGCGGCTGCGGAAGAGCGAAGCCTTGCTATCGCAGGCGGAGCAGATCGCTGATTTTGGCAGCTGGGAAACGGATCTGAAAAGCGGTCGATCGACGCTCTCGAAGCACTTACTTCAAATGTACGGCCTCGCGTCGGAGGCAGAGTGGGACCGCGAAGCGTACTGGGAGCGGGTCCATCCGGATGACCGCATGCGAGCGCAGGCGATGGTCAAGCGAGCGCTAGAGGAATGCAAACCATTCGAGATGATCGTTCGCTACCGGGGATCGGACGGAGCGTACCGGGTCCACCTTTCTCGCGCCATTCAAGTCCCCGGACCAGACGGGCGAGCCGCGCGCTCGATCGGAGTCGCACACGACATCACGGAACAGGTGCGGACTGAAGAAGAACTGCGCCAGCTTTCTTCACGTCTGCTGCAATTGCAAGATGAAGAGAGACGGCGGATCGCGCGGGACTTGCATGACAGCGTTGCCCAGAAGCTCCTCAGCATAAATCTGAATCTTGCGCAGTTTTCCAAATCCGAGGACATTCGGACCAGGGCGGCCCGCCGGATATTGGCTGACACCCGAAAGGCTGTGCGGGACCTGTCTCGCGAGATTCGGTCCCTTTCCTACCTGCTGCATCCCCCGCTGCTAGAAGAGCTGGGACTCGCGTCGGCCATCGAGGAGTATGCAAAGGGCTTCAGCAAGCGGAGCGGCATTGATTTGAAATTTGAAATGCCCTATGACGTGAGCCGCATGTCGAAGGAATCGGAGATGGCACTCTTCCGAATCGTACAAGAAGCGCTCGGGAACATTCAGCGGCACTCTGGAAGCTTATCGGGCAGTATCCGCCTTGCCAGAGCGGGCGGCGAGATCGTATTGGAGATAAGTGACACGGGCCGTGGAATCGCAAGAGACGATCGCAAGAAAAGGGTGACTGGCGCGGGAAGGCTTGGGGTAGGCATACTTGGAATGCGAGAACGGATGAGGCAATTGGGCGGAAGGCTTGAAATCGCGTCGGGAAGCTGGGGTACGATGATCAGAGCAGTTTTGCCCGTTCACGATGAGAGGAACAATGCCGCTTAGAATCCTCTTGGCAGATGACCACGGGATCGTGCGGCGAGGACTGAAAGGGCTCCTGGAATCGAAGAAAGGATGGAAAGTATGCGCCGAAGCAGCCGATGGCCGGGAGGCGGTTGCGAAGGCGGAGCAGCACAAGCCAGACGTGGCCATCCTCGATATCGGAATGCCCGAGCTAAATGGAGTGGAGGCGACGCGACAAATTCGCGCTGCCTCACCTCGGACGGAGGTCCTGATTCTTAGTGCACATGGGTCCGAAAGACTGGCTCGGGAAATACTAGAGGCAGGCGGAAGAGGATACCTAGTGAAGGAGGACGCGGATCAAGATTTGCTATCCGCGGTCGAGGCGGTCCGGCAGCACAAGCCCTATTTCACGCGCAAGCTTGCCGACTGGGCTGTACAGGAGATCGACGGAAGCCATGGGGTCGCGCGACGGGGCAGACTGACTCCGCGCGAGCGAGAGATCGCCCAACTTCTGGCGGAGGGCAAGAGCAATAAGGAAGTTGGGGTGATGCTGAGCATCAGCGCGAAGACTGTGGAAACCCACAGGGCCAACATCATGTTGAAACTGAACCTGCATTCGATCACAGAGCTCGTCCACTATGCAATCCGCAACGAAATGATTCACACATAAAGAAATCGGCAAAGACCCTCTACAGTCTTTTCCCTAGGATACACGCCGAATTTACGGGCGCCGCCATAGGCCGCATTGTTACAGCATTGCAATCCATAACGAGTGAAAGGAAGGGACTGAAGTTGGAAAGAACAGTACGTGTGTTGGTTGTAGATGATTCTGTGACCTCTTCGGCCGCAATTTGCTCGCAACTGGAAGCCCACAATGAAATCGAGGTCGTCGGAACGGCCAAGAATGGATTCGAACTCCTAGAAAGGGCACAGGAACTGCAGCCCGATGTTGTCATAACCGACCTTCATATGCCGCGGCTGAACGGAGTGGAATGTGTGCTGCGGCTGCGCGAGTTGATGCCCGATACCCAGTTCATCGTCGTCACCGGCTCGTCAGAGAACCCAGAAGGTATTTCGCAATCCGCCGGGCCGGCCGACCAATATTTCGACAAGAGCACGTCGCTTGAAAACGTTCTCGACGAAATTCGCAGATTTTTCCCGGAGGTTTTCGGGAAACGCAAAGGCACTGACGCAGAGACTTCGACGGGTGACGCTGGGGACCCGCGCGAAGCGAGCTATTGCTAGGCCCTTGGCCGCCGAAGCGGTGACCTAGGCCTCGCTCGTCATTTCGGAGGCCCACTGCATGGCGGTCCATTGAGCATCTGCCGCCGAGCCATCGGGCAAGCGCAACTCGCTTGACAACCTCTCGGCCTCTTCCCAGCGGCCGGCTTCCTGAGCGAGCATCAAGTCATAGATTGGAGTGAGCCGGCAACGTTCCCCAAGAAGGACGGCCCGCGTATCGGCCTCGAGCGCAATGCCGTCGAGAACGAGGCCCATCGGCATCTCGAGAATTGCGTCCATCACGGAAAGCATGCCGACGAGGAACAGGTCGGACGATCCATGTTCGACCTTGGTTGAAATGAGTTCGCAGAAGCGCGCCCGCGTGAGCGCTGTAAGAACGAGATCGGTCGGCTTGTTCTGCCCGGCGGTGAGCGTGGTGACGAGGCGAATCCAGCGACGCATCTCGCGATCACCCAAGATTGCGAGCGCATGGCGCACCGAGCGAACTTCCTGCCGGAAACCGAAGATCGGTGAGTTCAGGTAGCGCAGCAGGCGGTAGCAGAGCGATGTTTCTCCCTTGAGTATTTCTTCGATTTTGCGCGGGTCCGCATCCGGCTGAGAGATGGCCTGCAGAAGACGCAAATAGTTGATCCGGTTCGCAGGAATTTCGCGGGCCTGCACGATCTCCGGTTTGCGGAAGAAGTATCCCTGGAAATAGCTGAAGCCGGCCTTCCGAGCGGCGAGAAACTCCTCACGCGTCTCCGTCTTTTCCGCCAGGATGCGACGGCGGGGATTGCCGTAACGTTTGACCAGAGCGGAACACGTTTCGAAGGGCGTGGTGCGCAAGTCAACTTTGATGATATCGGCCAAGGAGGCCAGCGGCTCGCGGGGATCATTTTCGGAGAAATCGTCCAACGCAATCAGGTAACCGGCATCTTTGAGGCGCTGGCACGTGGAGATCACGAGTTCGTCGGCTGGAACTGTCTCCAGAATTTCCACGGCGGTCTGATTTGGCGGCAACAAAGTGATATAACCGCGAAGCAGCAGATCGCGCGTGCAATTGATGAAGGCGCGGCGGCCGTCGCACAGGACATCTAGCCCCATCAGAATCGACGAATCCAGGAGGCTGCGGGAGGCGGCGTCGGGATCGGAGCTCGTGAATGAATTCTCGAGGCTATCTCGAAACAGCAGCTCGTAGCCGTAGACTTGCTGGTCGGCGGTGAGAATTGGCTGCCTGGCCGCGTACCGAAGGAACTTGTTCGAGCCAGACTGGTCCGGCTTAGTTGCGCGCAAAGTCTCCACACTTGTTCTTCGGCAGCCCGGGAACAAAACTTTAACTGGATTTGGACAACAGGAAGCGATCCTGGAACGCCGCTCACGCTCCGTTACCGATGGTTTGTGGAAGCGGAAAGCATTCGATTTGTTACTCATTTCTAAAGCTTTACGCCAATCAGCCGATTAGCTAGTCAGGCGATTCGCTTGGGGGAGTCTGCTTGATTGCTGACCGGTGAGAGCTAGGCGCACGGCGGCATTTGCCACCCTCAATTCCGACTCAACGCAATCGCAGCCATCAATTCAGACAATGATCGAAAAGACGCGAGATCAGGCGAATCGAAATATGTCGATTCAGCGAGAACTTACGAGGGTCGTCCTTTGCGTATGGGCAGAAACGGTAGCCATCGCGTGCGCGGGAATCGTGGCCTTCGAGGCCGTAGGAATTCGAACGGCAACGCATGCGCTGGCCGGTCCAAGCAGATCTCATGTGCCTGTTTTCCAGCTGGCCGCATTTCTCATGTTGGTAACGGGCACGTCATTGGCCGCAGTGTGGATGCTGACTCCGCGCCTCCGCAGGAAGATGCAGGGCGAAGTCCGAGGCAGTGGAGCCGCCGTCCCAGGCGAGCACGAGCGGACGATAGCGCTCGAGAAAGAATCCATCCAGCACAGACAGGCGGAACGAGAACTTCTGGAACGACAAGGATTCCTTGCCTCGGTGATCGAGAATGTGCCGGTAGGCATCGTGGCCATCGCCGCGGACAACACGGTGCAGATGTGCAATCACGCGTTTGAAACGATATTCGGATATCAGCGACAGGAAATAACGGGCAAGTCGCTCCCCGATCTGCTTGCCACCCCGGAGCTTCGTCCAGAGGTTGACGTGAACCGGGAACGGCTGCGGCAGAACGAGGCCACTCACATCGTTACCCGCCGAAAACGCCTCGACGGAAGCCTGATCGACGTGGAAGCGTTCTCGGTGCCAATCATAAGCAATGAAAACAACACCGGAGCTGTGCTGCTCTACCAAGACATCACCGAGCGCAAACGAGCGGAAAAAGCACTGGCGGAGCGAACGAATTTGCTCAACTCGCTCGTCGATCAACTGCCCGTCGGCGTCGTCCTAACTGACGCGACCAGCGCTGTAGTTATGTGCAATCCCGCTTTCGAGAAACTTTTCGGATATCGCCAGGAAGAGATCGCGGGCCGCCAGGTTTTTCATCTGCTAGGTTCGGGCGAGCTTCGCGCTCAAATGGAAGATTCGCACAGACAAGTCATGGAAGGAAAGCTGACGCGCTTGGCTACGCGCCGGCGACGCCGTGACGGATCTTTCGTGGATGTAGAAGTTTTCGGCGTACCCGTCATACGCGACGGCAAAACCTCAGAGGTCATGGTCATCTATTACGACATCACAGAACGCAAACGTGCAGAAGAGGCGCTCTTGCGCGCCAAAGAAGCGGCGGAATCGGCAAGCAGGGCGAAAAGCGAGTTCCTGGCCAACATGAGCCATGAGATCCGAACTCCGATGAACGGGATCATCGGCATGACGGAGCTCGTGCTCGACACCGAACTGGATGCAGAGCAACGTGAACAGCTAAACCTGGCCAAAGCGTCGGCGGAATCACTGCTTTCGCTGATCAACGACATTCTGGATTATTCGAAAATCGAAGCCGGCCAGATGGACATCGACTCGATTGATTTCAGCCTGGGTGATTGCCTGGGCGACACGATGAAGGCGCTCAGTCTTCGCGCCCATCAAAAAGGGCTGGAACTCGCCTATGAGATCGAGCCGGAAGTGCCGGAAGGCGTGGCTGGTGATCCTGGCCGCTTGCGGCAGATCGTCAACAACCTAGTCGGCAACGCGATCAAGTTCACTGAGAAAGGCGAAGTCGTCCTTCAGGTGAAGGTGGAGTCGCGCGAACCAGACTTCGTGCGGCTGCACTGCACGGTTACCGATACCGGCATTGGCATTGCTCGAGACAAGCAGAGCACGATCTTTGAGCCGTTCAAACAGGCTGATGGCTCGATGACCCGAAGATACGGCGGAACGGGATTGGGCCTGACCATTTCGTCTCGCTTGGTGGAACTGATGGGAGGCCGAATCTGGGTAGAAAGCGAGCTCGATAAGGGCAGCCGCTTCCATTTCACAGTGTGCTTCAAACCGCAGAGCACCGCCGCCAGAGTGGCGGCCATGCGAGATCCCGCGGCGTTGCACGGTATGCCGGTACTGATCGTAGATGACAATGCGACGAACCGCCAGATTCTCTTCAAACTGCTTCGCAACTGGGGCATGAAGCCTTGCGAAGCGGAAAATGGGACCAAGGCCATGGCCGCTCTCATACAGGCGAAGAGCGCTGGAAAGCACTTTCCGCTAATCCTACTCGACGCTCAAATGCCCGAGATGGATGGATTCGCGCTGGCTGAATACATCAAGCGGCATCCCGACTTTCGGGCGGGAACAGTGATGATGCTGAGTTCGGCGGGCCAACGCGGAGACAGCGTCCGCTGCCGCGATCTGGGAGTCGCCGCTTATCTGACCAAGCCCGTACGTCAAGGAGAACTGCTGGACGCAATCCTAATCGCGCTGGGCACTCCAGCGCGGCAAGAAGTAAAGTCTCCACTCGCCGCGCGCCGGACACGCGAAGCTCCGTGCAAGCTCCACATACTTCTCGCCGAAGACAACCCGGTCAATCAGTTGCTTGTTGTCCGGCTGTTGGAAAAATGGGGTCACAGGGTGGCCATTGCCGCGAACGGCAGGAAAGCGCTCGATATGCTGCAGAAGGATTTGTACGACCTGATCCTGATGGATGTCCAAATGCCAGAGATGAATGGCTGGGAGACAACCCAAGCCATTCGCGAAAAAGAAAGGACGACCGGCCAACATCTTCCGATCGTCGCCATGACGGCGCATGCGATGAAGGGTGACGATGAGAAATGCTACGCGGCGGGGATGGACGACTATCTGGCGAAGCCGATTCGCACAGCCGAACTAATCGCGATCCTCGACCAGATCGGACACCGGAAGGTAGCCCTGCAGGCGGCAGAGGAACGATCCCTGGAAACTTCGAAGTCAGAAGTCATCAACTAGCGGGCCCGCGAGGCGCTGACAAGGAAAGATTTTGAGGTTTCGATGGGCCATCGCACAGAGCAGCGCATGACCATTTCGTTGCCGGTCACGGTACGCGGATTAGATCCCCACGGCCATCCGTTCGAGACGACGACGGAGACGCACGACATTAGTTGCTCCGGGGCATGCCTGAACGGTGTGGGCAAGTCTGTCGAGCTTGGAAGTAGAGTCGAAATCCAGTGCGGGGATCAAAGGGCGTGGTATCGCGTCCAATGGGCAGATAACTCGCCAATGGGTCTCGGCCGCGCGGGCGTACGATGCCTTGAGCCCGGTAACTATATCTGGGGTGTGCCACCGAAAGAATGGGTGCCTGACAACTACGAGCCATCTCACTCTGAGCCGGCGATTCCAGAGCCAGTGGAAGTGCCTCCAGCGCATGTTGGAGCACCGGCCTGGTCAGGCGCCGATCGCCGCCAATTTCCGCGGTGTTCCTGCCGAATCGAAGCGCAGGTGACCACGGACAATGGCGCTGTGCGGCTGCCCGGAACGGTCACAGACATTTCGCTCGGCGGCTGCTATGTGGAAATGCTGGTACCCTTGCCCGTCGATACTGCGGTCGAAGTGCTACTCCAGCTGGACCAAACGACCGCGCAAATGTTCGGCAGGGTGCGCTCGTCGCAGACGGGGCTCGGGATGGGAATCGCGTTCACAGGGATGCGCCCAGCAGATTTCGCACAGCTTCAGCGACTCGCGCCCGCGCCGACCAGACCCGTCGCAATACCGAAGCTCGCTGGGACTGCCGTCGGTGGTCAGCGTGCCGCGGCGCCAATGGCAAGCGCCCGCGCCGTCGCCGCGCAGAGCCGGCCACCCGGGCCGCGAAGCGTTGAAGTCAAGGACGTGCCAGCGACCCCAGAGGCATTTCAGGCCGTCGTCAGATTGCTTTTCCGCAAGGGGCTCCTCACGCGCGAAGAACTGACGGAAGAACTGGAAAAACTCAAGCCCACCCGCGCTTAGGCTTCTTCTGGCAGAACATTAGTTGGGAACGAAATGTCCCAGGTCCGGCGCGATGGATGGAGGCTTCGCCGGCGAAGCTTTCGGAGGCTGCGGACTGCTCCTGAATACGCCTCCCGCTGCGGGATTGAGGACAACGATATCGACACGACGATTGTGGGCCCGGCCTTCCGCCGTGTCGTTTGAATCGACGGGATGGTATTCGGCATAACCGGCGGCAGCCAGCCGGGCCGGAGAAAATTTATATCGCAGAATAAAAGCTTTGATGAGTTCGATTGCGCGCGCCGTTGAAAGCTCCCAATTGGAATCAAACTGGCGCGTGTGAATCGGCACGTTGTCGGTGTGACCTTCGATGCGCAACATTTCATCGCGCGGACCGAGAACGGCTGCGATCCGATCGAGCGCGTCCATGGAGGAGCGACGGAGGTTGGCGGAACCGCTTTCAAAAAACCCGATCTCGCGCAAGCTGATCACCAGGCCTTCGTGGCGCGCAGTCAGCTTCAGAACGTTGCGCTTGATCTCCGGCGCGAGCGCCTTTTCTAGCTGACCTTGAATGTCTTTCAGCTCCCCGGGCACGATGCTGCCGCTCAATTCGCCGTTTTCAGGTTGAATGAAGCGCTGCATATCCTGCGTGCGTGAAACGTTTTCGATGGCTTGCACGTCCTGAAATGGCATCGGCTCGGTCGTAGCGAGCGGAACTTTGGTATTTGAGTTGTCGAATACAGCCATGCGTTGAAATGCGACTTGAATCGCCATGGCGAGCTGGCCGATTTTGCGTTTGTCCACCTGCGAGGACGAGTAAAGAACGACGAAAAACGCAAACAGGAGCGTGATGAAATCAGCATACGAAACGAGCCAGCGCTCGTGGTTGGCGTGCTCTTCGTGACGCTTCTTGCGGCTCACGCGGTCTTTTCCTCGGTCTGGAGCGACGCCTTCCCTGACTTTGCCGTCTTGTTCGCCTCAGCGAAAAACCCGAGCAGCTTGGTTTCGATCATGCGGGGATTCATGCCCTCCAAAATCGAAACGACGCCTTCAAGGATCATCTCGCGAGCGACCTGCTCTTGCCGGATCCGCATCTTGATTTTTCCGGCCGCTGGCAAGAAAAACAGATTGGCGGAAGCCACACCGTAGATGGTGGCCACGAAAGCAACGGCAATTCCGCGCCCTACCTCGGAAATGTCGTCGAGGTGCTGCATCACCTGAATCAGGCCCAGCACCGCGCCGATAATGCCGATGGTTGGCGAGAAGCCTCCGGCGGATTCGAATACCTTGGGGATATGGTCATCGTGCTCCGCTTGATTGTCCAGTTCCAACTCCATCATCTTGCGGAGCTCGTGCGGCTCGGTTCCGTCGACGGCCAGCATGAGCGATTTCTTGAGGAACGGCTCCTGAATCGTATCGATTTCTTTGTCAAGCGAAACGATCCCGCCGCGGCGTGCCTTGTTGGCGTATCCCACGATTTCTGCGATTCTGTCGTGCGGATCCTTGGTGTTATTGAAAAATAAGGAACCGAGCCGTTTGAACGCTTCGAGCACGACCGGCAACGGAAACTGAATCATGACCGCGCCGAGCGTGCCACCAAAAACGATCATCGCTGCCGTGGGCTGCAGGATCTGCGCTACTTTCCCGCCCTCGAGCGTGAGACCTAGGAAAATACCGCCCAGCGCTACCAAGATTCCTGCAAACGTGCTCTTGTCCATCCGTCTAGTCCCTTAGGCCTTTTTCGCGGGAGGCCGAGCCTCGCCGCCAAGATCGCGAGAAGGCAAAGCAGGTTCCGGCAGAAACATAGGTGGCACGGGAAGGCCCGCAAGAACACTTCGCCTGAAATCAACGATTTTTGACAAGATGTCGTCGCTGGATTCGAGCACGATGACCTTTTCTCCGGTTACAAGTGTGATGACGGTATCCGGCGCGCTCTCAACCGACTTGATGAGATCCGAATTGATCATGAAAGGCTGATTGTTCAGGCGTGTGAGTCGGATCATAGCGGCCGCCTTTTGCCACACACGTCCACGTACACGTGGACGACGCGCGTGACGCCTCAATGTCTATATCGGCAAAGTACGCTCTAAGTTGAGCCAGGTCATGGCACAGCCGTGCATCTTTCGCCCCGCGAAAATTGCAATCCTCTAATAGGGCCACCCGTGTGCACCTTCCCCGAGCGAACTGCGTGGATCGGAGCGACTGGAACGTAATTGTTGGGCAAATTCTGCCGGATTGCGAAAAGTGCGCTCGCGGCCCTGCAGTTTTTTCCGGAATTCAAAAGAAGATGCTGCCTTGAAGCTGCAGACACAGGAATTCAAAGAAATGGTCTCGTCGTTTCCGGGTGAACGGCGGCCTGCCAACCCCGCAGCCGCTGGCGGAACAGCCCAACCGCCCGCACGGAACGACAATGCAACGCCAAACAGCGCAGTGAAGCCCGATCACCTGCCGCGCGGTGTTGCGTGGAGCGGGCGCGGTGATGTAACGGACGACCTCATGGCCGCGCCCGCACCTTCTTTCAACAGTTGGGCTGTCGGACTGGTCTAGGCGTGACGCAAGAGTTCAGTGGGATCGTGTTTGAGGATCGGGAGTCAAACGCAATCAACCTCACCCTCTCGAGGTGATCATGGGAAAAAGAGCACTTATTACCGGCATTACTGGACAGGACGGATCGTATCTTGCAGAGTTCCTGCTTCGAATGGGCTACAAAGTCTGCGGAATCGTGCGCCGAAGCAGCACGGTCAACCTGGAACGGCTGGCTCACATCCAAAACAAAGTCGAACTGATACAGGGCGACCTGCTCGATCAAAATTCTCTGATCTCGGCGCTTAATCAAAGCGAGCCGGACGAGGTCTACAACCTCGCGGCACAATCCTTCGTTCCGACATCCTGGAATCAACCGGTACTGACGGCGGAATTCACGGCATTGGGAGTGACTCGGTTGCTCGAAGCGATTCGCGTGGTGAATCCGCGCATTCGGTTCTACCAAGCTTCATCGAGCGAGATGTTCGGAGCAGCAAGCGAGATGCCCCAGAGCGAGCGGACGAAATTTCATCCGCGCAGCCCGTATGGAGTCGCGAAGCTGTACGGACACTGGATCACGGTCAACTACCGCGAGAGCTACGACCTTTTCACTTCTTCGGGCATCCTCTTCAACCACGAATCGCCGCGGCGCAGCGTGGAGTTCGTGACGCGCAAAGTGACCTACAGCATCGCGCGGATCAAATTCGGGCTTCGGAAGAGCCTGAAAATGGGCAACCTCGACGTTCAGCGAGACTGGGGATACGCCGGCGATTACGTGCGAGCGATGTGGCTAATGCTGCAGCAGGACACGCCGCAGGACTACGTAATCGCGACCGGCGTATCGCATACCGTGCGCCATCTGCTTGAAGTGGCTTTCGCACATGCGGGTCTCGATTATCGTGAGCATGTCGAGATCGATCCGGATCTTCTGCGCCCGGCTGAAGTGTTTCACTTGCTGGGAGACTCTTCCAAAGCGCGGCGCGAACTCGGATGGGAGCCGACCGTCTCGTTCGACGAACTCGTCCGCATGATGGTGGATGCGGACCTCGCCGCCGTCCGTAACAACGCTGAAGAGCCCCCAGTCGCGCGGCACCTCGAGCCGGCGGCAGGCCTACCCCAGCCGGTCCGGTCCCTGCGGTAGTTTTCTCTGACTGTCGAGCCGCTAGGTTATGGTCTACGGACTCGCCTGCAGAGCGGTGGCTGCAGTCGCCTCAGAAATGGTCAATGAAACTGTGCGTTTGAGCCGGATGTCATCGACCGAACGGCCGACAGAAATCATGAATTCCCCAGGGTCAATGTGCCACGCGTGGCTGTTCGTATCAAAGTAGGCGAAGGCGCGACTATTCAGAAGCACCTTGATTCGATGCGTCTCTCGAGGGCGCAGATCGACCCTCGCAAATCCCTTGAGTTCCTTCGCAGGGCGCGAAACCTGAGGATTCACCTCACCGACATATACCTCCGCGACGTCGGCACCGTCTCTGTGACCGGTATTGGTAACGTCGAAGGAGACTTCGTAGGTTGGGCCCGACTTTTCGGACGGGGCGACAGCTTTCGCGGGCGCGACAAATCGCACCGAGAGATTCGCGTACTCAAAGGTCGCGTACGACAGACCGTAGCCGAAGGGGAAAAGCGGTGTGGTGCCGTTGTGTTCGTAGCCTCGATAGCCGACAAATACGCCTTCTTTGTATTCGACTTGCTCGGTGCCAGCTTCGGGGTAGTAGCTGTCATGGACCGGGTTATCCTCCCAGCGGTGCTCGAAGGTCACAGGCAAGCGGCCGGAGGGATCGGCGTCGCCAAAAAGGATTTGCGCAAACGCGGTGCCACCCTCTTGACCCGGGTACCAAGCTTCCAGCAAGGCCGGGACGCGATCGATCCAGTTCCGCATGTCGAAACTTCCGCCTGAAGTGACGACGACGATGGTGTGTTTGTTCAGGGCCGCCATTCTTTCAATCAACTCGTCCTGCCCTGGAGGAAGCCGGAAGGTCCGATCGGCACCCTCGCTTTCCGTCTCGGGACTGAAGCCAGCGCAGACCACAACCGCATCGGCTGCCGATGCAATCTTCTCCGCGGCTGAACTGACATACGTGCCTTGACGCGCGATCCCGAACCGAAACCTTCCGCCCAAGAAACCCGGCCTGCCATGATGCTCAACCACGATCTTGTGCGAACCCGCATTGAGGTTCATGGTGGCGACTCCGACCAAGGCCCGGGCTTCGGTCCAACTATCCAGGATCGTTGCGCCATCGACGTACACGCGATAGTAGCCGCCTGCTTCGCCGGTCGCTTGCACAAAGAAGTCGTATGATCCGTTCTCAAGAACCGTGTAGTAGCCGGTCCAACGGGCCGAGCCCACGCCGGACGGATAAGCAGGCGGACTGTAACCAAGGTCGGCATTCGGATCTGCCCCAAAATTGATGTGCAACTCGGTGCGGTGCTCGATCGGATCGCCCTCTAAATTTTCATTGGAGAAGTACTCAGCAATCACTCCGGAACTCGCTGCGGTTTCGGAGGTCGAGAGAGCTGTCCGCTGCGCGAGATCGCTTAACTGGGGAATTCCTGGATCGTAGAGGGTCGACACAGATGCACCGAGTTCATTCGCAATTCCCTCCAGGAAACTCACGGCCGCAAATGGCCGGACGCCTGCGCTGCCGCCTCCCACCGGAACTGCGGGATATGCACCGGGTCCGATTACGGCAATGGATTTGATCTTCTGCTTGTCGAGCGGGAGGACGCCATTCTCGTTCTTGAGAAGGACCATGCCTTCGCGCGAAGCCTCGAGTGCGACCTGGCGGCCCGGCAGGTTGTATCGCGGAATTTGAGGATCCGTCTGATCCTGTCCCGGTTGCGACTCAAGTGCCAATCGGAGAATGCGCCGGACCTTATCGTCGATCGTCGCAACGGAGAGTTTTCCCCCATCAACCGCGGGGACCAGTGTGGTCCGGTTCATGAACGCGCCCGCCGGCATCTCCAGATCGAGACCGCTGTTGGCCGCGGCCACTCCATCATAGGTAGAAAACCAATCGGACATGAGCACGCCTTGGAAACCCCACTCCTTTTTCAGGATTTCCGTGTTCAGAAAAGCGTTTTGCGTCATGTGAGAGCCGTTGACGAGATTGTAGGAGTCCATCAGAGCGCGAACGTGAGCCTCCTTCACGGCTGCCTCGAAAACTGGAAGATAGATTTCGCGCATCGTCCGTTCGTCGATGATGTCGTTTGTCGCGTGACGGGCATATTCGGAATTGTTGCCCATGAAGTGCTTGACTGTCGCACTTACGCCTTCGCTTTGCACTCCCTGTATGTAGCCAACAGCAATGCGGGAAGCCAGGAACGGGTCCTCGCCGAAGTATTCGAAATTGCGGCCATTCATTGGCGCGCGGTAAATGTTCACGCCAGGACCGAGAAGAACATTCACACCTTTCGCCCGGGCATCACGTCCGATTTGTTCGCCGACGCGCCGCGCCAGACCGGGGTCCCAGGTGGCGGCCAGATTGATGCCACCTGGCATCGCGGTCGCAGGGCCAAAGTTGCGGACGCCCATCGGGCCATCGGCCATCTTTAGGCGCGACAGATTCGACGCGGGCACCGCGCGCGTATAGAAACCGTCGACCCCGCCAAGCAGGTCAATCTTTTCTTCGAGGGACATCTGCGCGAGGATCTTTTCGACTTGCTGCTCGGTGTTCGTGTCCTGCGGGAATAACAATGGGGCAAGACCGCAAAACAGGAGACAAATCAGTGCGGCCTTCCGCACCACTCGCCAGTTCCGTTTCATGTGGACTCGCAACATTTCCCTATCTTGAGAATATCCGGCGAAGTGCACCCCGGTCGTCGATCGACCAATGGGCCAGCCTCGTCGGCGCAAACTACTTCCGCCAAAATGCTTCGATCTCTTCCAGCGTGCGACCTTTGGTTTCGGGCGCCAGGTAGTAGGAAAAGATCCATGCCCCGACAGCCAAGACTGCGTACAACCAGAACGTCCGGCTGGTGCCGATCGTTTGCAGAAGGGTCAAAAAGGTCAGCGAGACCACCAGGTTCGAGCCCCAGTTGAAGGTTGCCGACAGACCCTCGGCGGAGCTTCGCACTCGGAGCGGGTAGATCTCGGAAATCAACAGCCAGAAGATGGGGCCGAGGCTGATGGCAAACGACGCCACGTAAAGCATGATGCTGACAACTGCCACCCAGGCCAATGCTCCGTTGTGCGCCGAAACTTGAAACGATAAGCCAAGAATGCCAAGTGTGAGCACCATGCCAGCGATTCCAGTGAGCAAGAGCGGGCGCCGGCCTACACGGTCGATGAGCCACATCGACACCACGGTCATCAGGACATTCACCAGACCGATTCCGGCCGTTGTTAGAATGGCGCCCGAAGCAGAAGGTATCCCCGCCGTCTGAATAATGATGGGCGCGTAGTAGATCACCGTGTTGATTCCGGTGACTTGCTGAAACACTGCGAGGCCGAGTCCGACGATCAACGCCGCCCGCAAAGAAGGATGCAGCAGGTCCGACAGCCTGCCCTGCTCCGTCGTGAGCTCGAGGCTCCGCTCGATCTCCGAGAGTTCATCTTCGACCGCTGGCGTGTTACGAATCTTCTGCAAGACGCCCCGCGCATCTCCGATCTTGCCCTGCTTGACCAGCCAACGAGGACTCTCAGGTAAGAAGAGCATTCCAAGGCCGAAAACAACCGCCGGAATGATTGCCAAACCGAACATCCAGCGCCAACCCTCGATGGCCGCCAAGGCGTAACCTGCTATGTACGCGAGCAAGATCCCGACTGTGATTGAGAGCTGAAAGAGAGAAACGGTCCAACCGCGTGAGGCCGGCGGCGAAACCTCCGAGATGTAGACGGGAACCGTGCCGGAGGAGAGCCCGATTGCCAGCCCCACGATGATGCGGCCGCCGATCAGAATCGCGGGTGAGCCAGCTGCGGCGCAAAGAATCGCGCCGATCGCGAAGATACTGGCGGTGACGATCAACAGCGCCCGCCGACCGAACAGGTCAGCCAGGCGCCCGCCGACCAAAGCGCCTGCCGCGGCGCCAGCCAACACTCCACTGACGATTACTTCAAGCGCGAACGGGGAGAGTGCAAACTCCTTCTTCAAGAAAAGCTCGGCGCTCGAGATCACTCCTGTGTCGTAGCCGAAGAGCAAGCCCCCGAGTCCCGCGAAGACAGCGGCCACGTAGACGAATTTGCCTGCGGGCGAGCGAAGATCAGCCGCGCTTGTGTCCAAGGATCCTCCTGTCTTCGCTACGTCTCTCCCCCGGGTTCATATTCGGCGGCAACCTCCTCGTTCGCAAGTGCGAAACTGCGGTCGCATCGATCAAGCCAGTCCGAGTGCCTGACGCTCGTCCCGATCCGGATCGTTCTTCGCTTCGCAGATGTTGTCGAAGATCATCACTGCCCTGTCACTAGCTGTGAAAGCTGGCCACTTCGGAAGACCCGGATGATTCGGGTCACCACACCGCCCAAAATTGATCCACGCTTCGCTGACCTTGGCAGCAAGTGCGCGGGGAACGGGACCTCCGCCGGTCATCGGAGCACAGCGGTCCGTGTTGTCGAAAACAAACGCGAGCTCGGAACAATGAAAGGCACCGGGCCTTTTATCTAGCACCGGTGTTTTCCAGCAAAACCAGTACGTGTAGACGGGCGCGCCACCCAGGGCAGCTTGACGCGCCGCCTGTGTGACAGCGCTCTGCCGGACCGGCGAGGCCGAGATTCGCGACATCAATTCACCCGGCGTCGCCTTCGGATGCGCTGCCCGAAACACGTCGATGATGTGGTCACTCTTGTCCTTGTATTGCGCCGAGACGCGCTGCTTCAATTCATCTTCGGTGAGTGAAGCGAGTTTCGCATCAAACATTGCTGACGAAAACTCATTCAGCACGGTGCCAACCAAGAGCGGCACGTGCGCGGACATTGCTGGCGCCGCAGGATCGAACGGCTGCGACGGGAGATTCTTGGCATCGACAGCCGGTTGCCAGCCGATCCTCGGCAATCGAAACGCACCGCCGGGCTGGAATGGAGGCGAGAGACTCCTGACGGCGGCAATGCCCGCCTGAACCAGCTGTTCCACAGGCACTTCCTGAATCTTGTCGATCTGCGAGGCGCTCAATCCGAGTTGTTGCACCACGGCCGCTCCCAACTTTGCGGAGTCCTCGGCGGTTGAGGCGTTCAGCAAAGATCCGCTTTGCACGGCGGCTCGGTGAAAGAGTCCTTTGGCCGCGGGCATCGCCATCAGAGTGTTCACTTTGCCGCCGCCGCCGGATTGTCCGAAGATCAGCACGTTGCCGGGATCGCCCCCGAAGTTCGCAATGTTGTCACGCACCCACTCGAGGGCGGCCACGATATCGAGCATGCCCAGATTGGCGGAGTCGGAGTATTTCGCGCCGCCGATCTCAGCGAGATTCAGATAGCCGAGCACGCCCAGCCGATGGTTGAGAGAGACTACGACGACGTCTCCGCGCCGGCTCAGATTCTCACCGTAGTAGGATTTCAACTCCTGACCGGAACCAGCCGAAAAGCCGCCGCCGTGCAGCCAGACCATGACTGGCCGCTTCTTGTTGTCGTTGACACCCGGAGTCCAAATGTTAACCCTCAGACAATCCTCGCCCGGCCGGCCATCGTCCCAATCGAACATCCAGGCGACTTCATCGTTCGCCCACCCGGCTCGAGGTTCCTGCGGACTCACGAATCCGTACTGCATGGAACTGCGAAGGCCCGTCCAGGGCGTGGGCTTTGTCGGTGGCTGAAATCGGCCCGTTCCGCCGGTCGACCCTGCGTAGGGAATGCCCAGGAAGGTAAAGATTCCATTGCGGGTGAAACCCCGCACTTTGCCTGCGGTTGTCTCCACGATCGCATTTTCGTCCGAAGCGATGATTCGGACGTTAGAGATACCAGGCGGCGAGAGAGAAGGTGTAGCAGTCTCAATCGCGTTGGCCACGCCGAAGGCCGCCGCACCAGACACGCCAACTGCAAGAGCCGCACCTTTCAGCAAGTCTCTTCGTCCGATGGATGGACGCGCCGAGGAAGTCGCAATCTGTGGCGGTTCTTCAGGTCCTTGAACTGACTGTTTCTTTTTCATCGCTCTGCCTCCGAGCCGGAGCCAGCGCTACTTAACACAAAACAAGCGAAATGCATCCAGTTATCTTGTTCAAATGGGCCAGGCCGGAGCATGGTGCGCGCCGCGCGCTCGTTCAGGAGCGGCCGCGGTTCGGGTGAGCCACGGTGAACTATGGCGGAATATCAAGACGTGATGCGCGTGCTGGTCGCGGCGAGCCCGGGAATCACTCCCAGCCGGTCTTCGAGTTGTACGGCATCGTGAAGCCCATCGCTTCGATTTCGTGCATCTTGCCGCCGCTGATTTTGAAGATATGCGCCGCGGGAAGATCGAACGGGTTGAAATTCATGGGTACCGTATCCACACCAGGCACGCCGACAATCTTCAGAGTCTTTTCCACCATCGGATGGCGGAATTGCGAGAGGCCGAAGACGAGTCCGGTTTCGGGATCGGCAATCCACACGCGGCGAGGCTCGATGCGCTTGATGTAATCAAAAGTGTGCGTACGCAGTTGAGGCGCGCAGCCCATCGCGCCCATGATCTGCATGTTGGTGGCTCCCGGCTTCGGCGGCGGATTGCTGGTGGTCTGCATTCCGTTTTCGCGGCGAACGCAATCGTCGGCAAACGGCGCATCGTTGGCGTCGGCAGAGACTAACGCCTGGTAATACGAAGCGCCTATTTTCAGCATTTCGTCCCGTGGGACTCGCTCGGAGGGCGGTACCGTTGCCAGCAAGCCGGGACGCGGCGTCTGCAGATTCTTGAGAGAGTTCTCCCTAAGGTTCCGGGCGATGAGGTGCTCGGCCTCGATAATTTTCCCGCCGCGAATCTTCAAGCGGAGGGCGAACTCGATGGGCTTGTCGCTTTCCTGCATCACGCCCATGAAGCCGACTTCCTCGGAAACCGGGTCGGGCACGTATATCTTGAAAGTCGTGGGCAAACCCGAGGCGGTCGTCCAAAGTCCTTCGCCCGGCTTCATGGGAACGGTGTTTTCGACAAACTTCACATCCGGCGCAAATTTGACGCGCGAAGGATCGTGCGCGACCAGTGCCGCCAGATAACTGTCGACCGTGCTCTCCAGGCATGCGCGATCACACTGCGCTGCTTGCGATGGCCGCGCGACGGCCAGAACCCCGATTGCGAACAACAGAATAGCGGTTGCTCTCGTTAAGGCTTTCAATGTCCCCCCTCTAATTCCGTTTGTTGACGCCGTGACTCTGCATTCGAGTGCAAAGCACGAAGCCCGGCAGACACCGTTTGACCCGTCATATATCCTGGCCGGACCGAAAAACCCCAGAGAAAATGGCACAGGATGGCGGCGGAATCAACGCCCAAGTTTTCTTGGGGGGTGTATCGGCGGCATCGCGTAGCAGCGCGCAATAGTCCGATCGCGATTGTACTCTTACCGTGCTTCATCGTGCGAGCATTTCACGTGAACTCAAGCACAAAAGACTCCTAAAGCTGGGGGCATGCTTGACCGATGAAACGTTTCAGGGGCGAATTTGTGTCTGAACTCGAACGCGAAGATATC
>DASPVC010000035.1:0-2928 GCA_035622585.1 Candidatus Acidiferrum sp. | reverse complement strand
CCCGCATCGATGTGCGCCATGATCCCGATGTTGCGCGTCTGCTCGAGTTGTACCTGTCGTGCCATGTCTAAATTCGTTTGCCCTACCAGCGATAGTGCGCGAAGGCCTTGTTCGCCTCCGCCATGCGGTGCACGTCCTCTTTCTTTTTCACCGCGCCGCCGCGGCCGTTCGCCGCATCCAGAATTTCTCCCGCGAGCTTGTCCGTCATCGACTTGCCCGACCGCTCGCGCGCATACAGCACCAGCCAGTGGATCGCCAGCGACTGCCGCCGGAATGGGTTCACTTCGACCGGAACCTGATAGTTCGCGCCGCCCACGCGCCGCGTTTTCACTTCGAGCGTCGGCTTGCAGTTTTCGACGGCCTTCTTGAACAGCTTGAACGCGTCGTCGTTCGAGGTCTTCGCCACCCGCTCCATCGCGTCGTAGAAAATCGTCTGCGCGGTCGAGCGCTTGCCGTCGTACATCATGCTCGAGATGAACTTCTGCACGAGATCGCTGCCGTACACCGGATCGCCCGGAATCTTTCGGCGAAGAACCCAGCCTTTACGTGGCATGTATCTGCTCTCCTACTTCTGTGCGGCTTTTGGCCGCTTGGCGCCGTACTTCGAGCGCCCCTGCTTGCGATTTTCGACGCCTGCTGCGTCGAGCGTGCCGCGAATCACGTGATAGCGGACACCCGGCAGATCCTTCACGCGGCCTCCGCGCACGAGCACGATCGAGTGTTCCTGCAGGTTGTGCCCGATGCCGGGAATGTACGTGGTCACTTCCGCGCTGTTCGTCAGCCGCGCGCGCGCCACTTTGCGCAGCGCTGAGTTCGGCTTCTTCGGCGTCTGCGTATAGACGCGAACGCAGACTCCGCGCTTCTCGGGACATCCTTCGAGTGCTGGAGATTTCGTCTTCGTGCGAATCTGCTCGCGCCCGTAGCGCACAAGTTGTGAAAACGTCGGCACTGTTCCCCTCGTTTCGAGAGCGTTCGGTTAATGTGATTCCGCGCAGTCCAAACCAGCCCGCGCAGAAATTTGCGGGTGCATGAACAGAAAAGGTCGCCCAACCTGAAGGAGCTACCAGGTACTCCGCGCTGACGCTACTTCACCCCGAGGAGTGACTGCATCTGCCGAATGCGGAGGGCTCGCACGGCTTTGCGGGGCTGGCGCCCCATTTCGGCCGCTCTTCCCACCCCCGTTCCGTCGTTCTTTGTTCCGGGGCTGGAAGACTTCCCTTTCACCACCGGGCCAAATGGCCCTGTCAAACCAACAAAGTATAGGTAAAACAACAAAACGTGTCAACACCATACGACTGTGGAAAATGAGGACATTAGGGGCAAATTCTGCTTCGCAGCAGCGTCAGTCCCATTTTGGAACTGAGGCCGAGCCGGTCGTAATCCTTCGGGCAATAAATCCGCGGCTTCGCGCGCGAAACCGCGCCGAATTCGCTCTCGCATTCAGCTCGGAAAACACGAGGGAGTGGAGCGGTTTTCCCGTAATGTTCTGACATGCAAGGGGTTATTGCCTCCTGAGACCTTGAAAATCACTGACACCGCGCTATGCGTCGAAATCCGCTACCGACGGCCTGTCGGCGGATTCGCCTGATGAAGAGGGTTGGAAACTTCTCAACTGCGCCATTACCAGGGCTTTACCGATGGTGCGCCAGACACCTAAACTTAGGCCCGCAGTTTTCAACAGGGAGTACCGATGAATCGTGCGTCGTTGGCGTTGTTCGGGCTGCTGCTGATGTCACCGGCCGCCGCAAACGCACAAGCTCCCGCCGCCAAAGCCCCGGCCGAAAAACTTTCTGCGGATTATTCGCACGAGCCCTTCGTCATCGAGCGCTACGCAACGATCGCTCGTTTCGAAAACGACGGCACGGGCGAGGAAACTCTTCGCGTGCGCGCCAAAATACAAAGCGACGCCGGCGCGCAACAGTGGAGTGAACTCGTCTTCGGCTACAACGCGTCGACCGAAGCGATCGATGTGCACTACGTGCGCCTGCACAAAGCCGACCGCACGACGGTCGAGATCGCAGCCGACGCGACAAAGGACGCGCCCGCGCCGACGGTGCGCGATTTTCCGGCTTACGCCAACTGCAAGGAGAAGCACATCGCGGTCGCGTCGCTTGCGCCCGGCGACACGCTCGAATACGAAATCGCGAAACGGATTGTCGCCGCCGAAGCGCCGGGAGAATTCTGGTTCGAGCACCGATTCATCGACAGCGCCGTCGTGCTCGACGAGCGACTTGAGATCAGCGCCCCCTCAACGCGCACACTGACGCTCAAATCCTCGCCGGCATCCACCTATACCTCGCAAACGGCGGGCGGCCGCACGATCTATCGCTGGAAGCGGGCGAATCTGAAACCGGCAGCCGGCGATTCGCAAAAAACCGCCGACCAATCGAAGGCGAAATCGCCGGACGTGCAGCTCACGACGTTTGCAAGCTGGGCGCAAGTCGCGCGATGGTACGCCAAGCTGGTGCAAGCTGCCGCCCAACCTACGCCCGAAATTCGCGCGAAGACGCAGGACTTGATCGCCGGCAGCGCGACCGATCTCGACAAGATTCGGGCCATCTACGATTTCGTTTCGAAGTCCATCCGTTTCACGCCGCTCACTTTCGGCGCGGCCGGATATCAGCCTCGCGCGGCTGGCGAAGTTCTCACGAGCCAGTACGGCAACTCCGAAGATAAAAACGCGATTCTCTCCGCGATGCTCCAGGCCGCGGGATTTTCGACCGAAACCGCGCTGATTCCGTCGAGTCGCAAACTCGATGCGGCCGTGCCATCGCCTGCGCAATTCGATCACGTAATCACCGTCGTGGCGCTCGCCAAAGATCTCATCTGGATGGATTCGACGGTTGACGTCGCGCCGTTTCGAATGCTTGCTTCAGGGCTGCGCAAAAAGGCGGTGTTGTTAATTGCCGGCGACGGCGCGGGAAAAAT
>DASPVC010000034.1:0-8158 GCA_035622585.1 Candidatus Acidiferrum sp. | reverse complement strand
GGGGAAGTCACCATTCCGATCTCGTGGCTTTCGGTGCTTTCCGCGTTTGTAGTATCCTGCGGAACCGGCGTGCTTTTCGGATACCTGCCGGCTAAGACGGCTGCTCAGCTTCATCCCGTGGAATCTCTGCGTTACGAATAGAGCCGGCGCGCGCAGCAGCCGCGCGTCTTCGGCATTGAGGAGCGTCGCAGCTTGTGCGGAATTGCAGGCTTCACGCATCGAAACGGATCGCCCGACCGCGCGCGAATCGAAAGCGCGGTGCACACACTGATTCATCGCGGGCCTGATCAGCAGGACGTCTTTCAGTCCAGCCTCGTTTCGCTCGGCACGGCGCGGCTCAAGATCATCGATCTCACCACCGGCAATCAGCCGATCATCTCTGACAACGCGGATAGCGTCATCGTTTTCAACGGCGAAATCTACAATCACCTCGAATTGCGCGCCGAGCTGGAAAAGCTGGGCCACCGGTTTCACTCGCGCTCGGACACGGAAACGCTGCTGCATGCCTTTCTCGAGTGGGACGTAGCCTGTTTTTCGCGGCTGCGGGGGATGTTCGGCGTCGCGCTGTGGACGGAGTCGGCGCGGCGTCTGATCCTGGCGCGGGATCGCATGGGAATCAAGCCGCTCTACTTCGCGCGTCGCGGCAAAGACCTCTATTTCGGGTCCGAACTGAAGGCGATCCTGATTCATCCGGAGATCGACCGCCGATTGAGCCTGCCCGGGCTCGATTGCTATTTGTCGCTGAATTACGTTCCGTGCCCCTGGACGCTGGTGGATGGCATCGAGAAGCTCCCGCCGGGGCATTGGCTTGAATGGCGCGATGGTGAGACACGTTCCGAGGCGTACTGGACTTTGCCGTTCGCCGAACCACAGCAACGGACGCTCGACTCCGCCAAGGAAGAGCTCGGCCATCTCTTGCGCGAGAGCGTGCGCGAGCATTTGCTGTCCGACGTTCCGCTGGGCGTGTGGCTGAGCGGAGGAATCGACTCTTCCACGATCCTGCACTATGCCGCGCAGGTGTCGAGCTCACGGCTGAAAACGCTATCGATTTCGTTCCGAGGCCGGAGCTTCGACGAGACTCCGTACATTCAACAGGTCGCGGCGCAGTACGGAACCGATCACGAGCAATTCGACCTCAATCCGACGGAAAATCTCGTGGGCGCGATCGAGGAGTTTGCCTACTACTCCGACGAACCGACCGCCGATGCGGGAGCGTTGCCGGTGTGGTTCCTCTCCAAGATGAGCAAAACCAAGGTGACGGTCACTCTGAGCGGCGAGGGCGGAGACGAGGTTTTCGGCGGATATCTGACCTATCGGGCGAATCATTTGGCGCGCATCGCGCGGAGGTTTCCGGGCGCGCTGACGCGGCTTGCGCTGGGCACGCTGCGTTTCTGGCCGGTATCGGACGAAAAAATCAGTTTCGAATACAAGCTCAAGCGCTTTCTGGAGGGCTGCCTGCTGCCAGCGGAACAGGCGCATGTCTATTGGAACGGCACATTTTCGGCGTCGCGAAAGGCGCAGCTGCTACGGGCGGCGCTGCCGAATGCGCTCGGCGGCATCCTCGATGAATTGCGCGGTCATTTTCCGAATTCGGCGAGCGATCCGGACGATTTGGCCGCGTACTTGTGGTTCGATCAGAAATGCTACTTGCCCGACGACATCTTGATGAAGGTCGACCGCATGAGCATGGCTCATGCGGTGGAGGTGCGGCCACCACTGCTCGATCACCGGATCGTAGAGTTTATGGACTCGCTGCCGGCCTCGTTTAAGATTCGCGGCTCGCGCCAAAAAGTGCTGCTCAAGGAGCTGATGCGGGACAAACTCCCGCCGGCGGTCTTGAGCAAAGCAAAGACGGGCCTCGACATTCCATCGCACGAATGGCTGCGCGGGCCGCTGCGGCCGCTGATGCTCGAGGCAATCGACTACGGAACCTCCGAACACGCTGACTTGTTTCAGAAGAGCGCGATTGATGCTTGCGTGCGCGACCATCTCGAGCGGCGCGCCAATCTGGGCTATCACCTCTGGGGATTGATGATTCTATTTCTGTGGATGAGGAAATGGCGGATCCAAACGGCACCCACTTCCGTACCGAACCAAAGGATGACGGAAGGCGTGCTCACCTCTACGTAATCGTCCTGCTTTTCGCGGCCAGCATCTATCTCGGCACGGTGATTTCGCCGCCGTCCTTAATGGACGACGTGGACGCCGAGCAGGCGCAGACTGCCAGGAACATGCTTGTCTCTGGCGACTGGGTGACCGAGCACATCGATGGCCTGGTCTTTCTCGAAAAGCCGCCATTTGTCTACTGGTCGATTGCCACGTCCTACCGCATCTTCGGTGTCCACGACTGGGCAGCGCGCATTCCCATTGCGATTTCGGCGATCGGGCTTGCCGCTTTGACGATGGCCTTCGGAGTCTGGGCATTCGGCAAACGCGCGGGCTTTTATGCGGGGCTGTGCATATCGACGTGCATAGGCCTGTTCCTCTTCACACGCATCCTGATTCCGGACGTCATGCTGACGTTCGATGTGGCCCTGGCGATGTGGGCGCTGCTGCGCGCGCTTGGAGAGGAGGAGCCCCATCCGCGGCTCTGGTCGATCGTCATGGCAGCCTGCCTCGGAATCGGAATGCTCCTGAAGAGTTTGATCTCCGTGGCGATTCCGGTGGCCGTCGGCCTGATCTATCTCTTGGTCACGCGGCAGCTCTTTCTGCGGCGGACCTGGAAACGCCTGCATCCCTTCACCGGAGCGCTGATCGCGCTCGCGATTGCAGCGCCGTGGCACATTCTGGCGACGCTACGCAATCCGCCGTACTTCGATTTCACGCTGCACGCCGGCCCCGGCCAGTATCACGGGTTCCTGTGGTTTTTCTTTTTCAACGAGCAGGTGCTGCGATTTCTGAATCTTCGGTATCCGCGCGACTACAACACAGTCCCACGTCTATGGTTTTGGCTCTTTCATTTGCTCTGGCTATTCCCTTGGAGCGTGTATTTCCCGGCCATCGCGAAGCTTTCCTTCAAGCCGGTGGATCGAGCGGGGCGCACGCGCTTGCTCGCGCTCGTGTGGATCGGGTTCGTAATGGTGTTCTTCACGTTTTCGACGACGCAGGAGTATTACTCAATGCCCATCTACCCGGCGCTGGCGCTTCTGCTGGGCTCGGCAATGGCGACGGGCGGCGAGTGGATACGGCGAGGCACACGCGCGCTGGCAGTGATCGCTGGTTGCGCGGCCATTGCGGTGGTTGCGATCTTGATTTACGTCCGCGGGATGCCCGCGCCGGGCGATATTTCTTCCGCGCTCATCCACGATCCCAAGGTCAATTCGCTTTCGCTGGGACACATGCTGGACCTTAGGATGAAGTCGTTCGCGTATCTTCGATTGCCACTGGCGCTGGCGGGCGTGGCATTCCTGGTCGGCGCGATCGGCACCATGCGGGCGGCCGGCCAGCGAGCTTTCATGGCGGCTGCCCTTATGATGGTGTTGTTCTTTCATGCAGCGCGCGTGGCGATGGTCGCATTCGACCCGTTTCTTTCGTCCCGGCCTTTGGCAGAAGCTCTGCTGAAGTCGCCGGAGGGAACATTGATTGCGCAGGGGCATTACTACGAGTTTTCATCCGTGTTCTTCTACGCGAATCGCACGGGATTGCTTTCGACGCCGTACGAACGTCGCCTGAATCTGGAGTACGGCGCCAACGCGCCGGGCGCGCCGAAAGTGTTTATTGACGATTCAGAGTTCAGGAACCTGTGGCTGGCGCCCGCTCGCGCCTACCTGCTCGTGAACCTGCCGCAACTGCCGCAGTACGAGGCGCTGGCCCCGGGAGCGGTGTTTCAGACGGTGGCGGCCAGCGGTGGAAAGGCTCTGCTGACGAACCACGCGTTACCATCCGCACCGTGAACACGCGTTCTTTCTTCCTTGGCGCTTTGCGGATGTACTAGAATGTCTCGCATGAACAGTGCGGAACCGCGGGTCTCCTATTCGATCGTTGTGCCGTTCTACAACGAGCAGGAGAACGTCCCACAGCTGTACGTCAAAATCATCGACGTAATGGACGCGATCGGCGCGCCGTACGAGATGGTCTTTGTGGACGACGGCAGTAAAGACGGCACGTTCGGGCAGCTTTCGGAAATCGCAAAGCACGACGATCGCGTCGTCGTGGTGCGGCTGCGGCGGAATTTCGGCCAGACCTCGGCGCTGAAGGCCGGCTTCGACCACTCGAACGGCGAGATCATCATTTCCATGGACGGCGACCTGCAGCACGATCCCGCCGAGATTCCCCGGTTCATCGAGAAGATGCAGGAAGGCTACGACATCGTGAGCGGATGGCGCGTCGAGCGCACCGACCACTGGCTGATGCGGCAGCTTCCCAGCCGCGTAGCGAACCGCATGATGGCGAAGCTATCGCGCGTGGAATTGCATGATTTCGGGACCACGTTCAAGGCCTACCGGCGCGAAATTCTCTCGGAAATCAATCTTTACGGGGAATTGCACCGTTTCATCCCGGCGCTCGCAAGCTGGGCGGGCGCTTCCATTGCGGAAGTGCCGATCACAAATATTCCCCGGAAGAACGGGAAGTCGAACTACGGGATCTCGCGGACCATCCGTGTGCTCCTCGATCTGGTGAGCGTCAAATTCCTACTCGACTATTCGACCAAACCGTTGCAGCTCTTCGGTCTGCCGGGGCTGGCCTGCCTGGCGGGTGGCACCGGAATCGGAATCTGGATTTTCGGTCGCAAGGCGCTCTTTGACGAAGGCTTGCTCGCCAATCACGGGCCTCTGATCATCCTGGGCGTAGCGCTCGTGATGGGCGGCATTCAGTTTATTTCGATTGGCTTGATCGGCGAACTTCTCGCGCGGACCTACTTCGAATCACAGGACAAACCGGTGTACTCAGTGCGCGAGCTGCGCGGGCGGCGCGCCGCGGGCTTGGGCCGCCGGGAGCCTCCTCGGACCGCGGGGGCCGGCCGATAGCTGCACGTCTCAGTCCTCCCTGGCTTCATTGCGGTCTCGAATCGGATCGATCAGCGATTTCCGGGCGTGCCGCATTGTGTCGATACGGCAATTTGCTGCTTGCGCCGCTCCATGACTGAGCGTAAAACTTTGAATTCGGCCAGATTTTGACGTGTATACGCGCGGGCGAAATGCGCGGGAGGGAACATGAAGATTGCCGTGCTCGGCGGAGATGGCTATTGCGGTTGGGCGACCGCCCTGTATCTCTCGCAAAAGGGCCATCAGGTTGCGATCATCGACAATTTTATTCGGCGGCAGTGGGATTTCGAGCTGGGCGTTCAGACTCTCACTCCGATTCGCCCATTGCCGGAGCGGCTCCGCGCCTGGCACGAGCATACCGGCAAGACGATTGATCTCCTGATCGGCGATGTGACCGATTACGAATTCCTCTCTGAAGCGGTCCGCGAATTCAAGCCCGAATCGGTAGTCCATTTCGCCGAGCAGCGTTCAGCCCCGTATTCGATGATCGACCGCCGGCACGCGGCGTTTACACAGGTGAACAACGTCGTCGGAACGCTCAATCTTCTTTTCGCGCTGAGAGAATTCGCGCACGATTGCCATCTGGTCAAGCTTGGGACGATGGGCGAATACGGAACGCCGAACATCGACATTGAAGAGGGCTACATCGAAATCGAGCACAACGGACGCAGGGACGTGCTTCCGTACCCGAAGCAGCCGGGCTCGTTCTATCACCTCTCGAAAGTACATGACAGCCACAACATCATGTTCTGCTGCAAGGCGTGGAAGCTGCGCGCCACCGATCTGAACCAGGGCGTGGTGTACGGCACGGTCACGGATGAGAGCGCCCTCGATGAGGCGCTCATCAATCGCTTCGATTACGACGAGGTTTTCGGCACTGTGCTCAACCGCTTCTGCGCGCAGGCCGCCGTCGGCCATCCGCTCACCGTTTACGGCAAGGGCGGGCAGACGCGCGGCTTCCTCGATATTCGCGACACCGTCCGGTGCATCGAGATTGCGTGTACGCACCCGGCGGCGCCGGGCGAATTCCGCGTGTTCAACCAGTTCACCGAGCAGTTCTCGGTGCTCGATCTCGCTTACAAGGTCCAGGCCGCAGGGAAGAAAATGGGGATCAAGGTCGATATCGACCACATTCCCGATCCGCGCGTCGAGGCAGAAGCGCATTATTACAACGCCAAGCATTCAGCGCTGATCGACCTGGGTCTACAGCCGCACCACCTTTCCGATTCGCTCCTCGATTCGTTGATGAACATCGCCATCGAGTATCGCGACCGGATCGACACTTCTCTCTTCATGCCGCAGGTCAACTGGCGCAACGCGCGAAACGACCGTCACCGCCAGCTGGGCGCGACCAGTCCTTCGGTCACGGCCTCAGGCCGCTAGACATCAAAGACACTCATTTACGGTCTTGTGTGGCGGCGCACACAATCGTGATGAAGTGTGCTCGCAGATTATCTTGGGGACTTACGCCTCTTCAGCGGTTGGAGTTGCGGGGATCGGCTTGTCGGCAGGCTTCTGGCGATTGAGAAGACGGCTTAGCTCAAAGAACGCACTCGAACCGGCATGTTTCATCGCCAGCGAGGACTCCACGCCGCAGGTGCAACCAGGGCACTCGCGGCGAACCATCGCGGCGGCTTGCTGCAGATATGCTTCCGATGCCAGGATCGTTTCAAGACGCACGCGCAGAATGTTTCCCACCGGTTTCAGCGGGTAGCACCCGGTCAGCACGTCGCCGTTGGATAGCACGAACACTTGCGTGAAGCCGAGAACGCAAGGGGGCTCCGCGAGATCCTCGCGGTTGTAGTACCGCGTGATGTAATCCGCCTCGTAGGCAGGCCGCTTGATCGTGTGCGTGAGGAATTTTTCGATTGCAGCCACGTCGGATCGCTCGGGCCACATGGAATCCAGATCGGCGCCGCTGAGAAAAAAGAGACTCCGGCTCAGAATATTGAACTCCAGCTGAGCGCCCACTCGTCGGGCAAGACTCGCGAGTTCTTCCAACTCCCCTGCAGACATTCGATTGAGCGTGACGGAGATGGCGACCTGCTTGTTCCGAAGGAGCCGGATTCCTTCCATGCCCAAATCGAAGTAGCCGCGAATCCCGCGAATTTGGTCATTGGTCTCTTTCAGGCCGTCGATGGAGACCGCGACTTTCGTGATGGGCGAGGCGTTGATCTCCTTGTGGAGTTTCTTGATAAGCAGGCCGTTGGTCTGGATGACGATGCTCTTGAAAGAGGAGGAGTTCGCACGGTCCAGAATCTGAAACAAGTCTCGCCGGAGCAGCGGTTCGCCGCCGGTCAGCCGGAGCGACCCAATCCCGCATTCGCTGATCTGGTTGACCACGTCGATGGCGCGTTCGGTGTCGATCGCGTCGTGCCAACGGGTCTTCCAGTAGTCGCAACTGATGCACTTAGCCTGGCAGTTTTCGGTCAGCTTGAGGTGCGCGGAGAGCGGTCTGGCGACGGACGGCAGCAGCTTCTCGGACACTTTCGTGCCCAGCCACACGCGCGACAAATAGGCGGCCTGAGAGAACATCCGGCTCAATATCCTTTCACAAGATTCACGCCCGTCCGGCGCGTTTTTCGATTCGCAAGCCCTATTCTACACTAACGGTCGAACGAGCTCGCGCACTGTGCTATGCCGCGCCCACGCGGTTCCCGAGGGGCGCGGACCGGTGAACCGTCGCGAGTCCAGTCCAACTGTAACCGCGATGGGACCGCAGCAGATAGCCGGGGAAATCCGGAGTGAACCACCGGCGGACCTCCTCTTCGCGCAAATAGTAGGCCACCGGCGTGACCAACTGGTCGAACACGTTGGCGTGAATTTCGTCGAAGGGATAGCTGTGCATCGCGGCGAGGTAATCGCCGTAGGGAAGATGTGCGGGGCCGTGCCCATCAGCTCGCGGGCGATAAAACAGCTTGATGCACGCCCACAGAAAAAAGGAGGGCACGATGCAGGCAGCGCGGAGCAGCTCCGCGGGCAGCTTCGATGTGACCGCCTTGCGAAAGGGGTCCACAAACTTCGTGATCCATTCATTACCTTCGTAGCCGTACACCCAGAAAGCCACGCGTCCTCCATCGCGCACGCGCGACGCCAGGCTGGCGAAGCCCGCGCCGGGGTCCGGCAGATGGTGGAGAACGCCCACGGAAAAAGCGAGATCAAAAATCGGACGC
>DASPVC010000033.1:0-4067 GCA_035622585.1 Candidatus Acidiferrum sp. | reverse complement strand
GTGATTCTGATCATCGGGCGCGAGTTCGCGGTGTCGGGGCTGCGGTCGATCGCCGCGGCGTCGGGCTACACGATTCGCGCGAGCGAGCTGGGCAAGACGAAAATGGCCGCGCAGGTGGTGGCGATCGCGCTGACCATCGCGGGTATTCGCTGGGCGAGCCTGAACCAGGCCGGATGGATCGCGATGTGGACGGTGATGTTGTTCGGCATCGTCTCGGCCGCCGATTATTTCCGCAAATTCTGGCGCCGCGTGGACGATCAAGTGAAGCTGCGCCGGCGCCGCGAACTGCTCCGAATGGAGCGGCGCAAGAAGCGCGAAGCGGCGATTCGGGGGATGGCCGTCGCGTCCAGCAATTTCGGCGACGAGGTATAAGCCAGCCGATCTGTTCTCAGGCGGAGACCAGCTTCTCGCGAATCTCGGGAAGTCCGCAGGCGCGCCACGCGTCGAATCCGCCGGTGACGTTCCTCACATTTTGGAAACCGGCGCGCTGGACCAGGCTGGCCGCGATCGCGCTGCGATATCCGCCCTTGCAATGCACCGCGACAGGACGGTCGCGATCGAGCGAGGCGAGCTTCGTTTCCAGTACGTGCAGCGCCATCAGGTGCGCGCCCTCGATGTGGCCTTCCTCCCATTCGGACTCGCGGCGAACGTCGATCACCTGAATATCGGTGAGCTGGCGATGCAGGTCTTCGACGGAAATCTGGTCGATCGCCGCCATTTTCCGCGATCCCCAGCTCTGCATGCCGCCGTCGAGCGCGCCGATCACGCGCTCGATACCGACGCGAGCCAGACGCGTGCGCGACTGGTCGAGCTGCTCTTCATCCTCGGCGACGAGAATGATCTCCTTGTCGAGACCGAGGATGGTCGCAGCCCAGGATGCGTATTGTCCGGCGAGCGCGATGTGAACGGCGCCCGGGATATGGCCTGCGAAGAATTGCGGAGCGGGGCGCGTATCGAGGACCACCGCCCCGGCGGCTTGTTTCGCGATCAGTTCCTCCGGCGAAAGCAGAGCGATCGGCGGAAGGTCGGTTAAAGCAGGAGCTCCGCTGCGATTGATGGCGGCGTCCAGGGCGAAATAGCCAGGACGCTCCGGCAGCTCGGCGGTGAGAAGTCTTACGAATTCTTCTTTCGATCGGGCGCGCAGGGCGTAGTTGAGGGCGCGCTCCTGGCCGATGGTCGACTGGAGCTCCGCGCGCATCGATTTTCCACACAGCGAGCCGGCTCCATGAGCGGGCCAGACCTCCACATCGTCACCTAGCGGGATGAGTTTTTGATACAGACTGTCGTACAGCATCGCGGCGAGCTGCTGCGGCGTCAGATCCGGCGCGAGATCGGGGCGGCCGACGTCGCCGATGAACAGCGTGTCGCCGGTGAGCACGGCATGCGGACGGCTGTCCGCCGCATTCAGATCGTAAACGAGGATGGAGATGGATTCGGGAGTGTGGCCTGGGGTCTCCAGGATCTTCAGACGAACGCGTCCGAATTCGAGAACCTCTCCATCACGAAGAGGCGTAAACGCGTAATCCGCCTTAGCCGCGGCTCCGAGATAAATGGTCGCGCCCACGCGGTCGCGCAGCTCCAGATGCCCGGCAAGAAAGTCGGCGTGGAAATGCGTCAGGAACACATGCCGGATTTGGAGCGCGTGCTCCCGGGCGAAGGCGAGGTACTGGTCGATGTCGCGCTGGGGATCCACAACGGCCGCGGTGGCCGAAGATTCATCGCCAATCAGATAGGAAGCGTGCGCCAGACACGGCAGATAGAACTGCTTGAGGATCATGGCAAGGGCCGTCGCACCAAGTTCCCTATGTTGAAGCCTCTGCTTCCAATCGCATTCTCCCACGGCCTCTACGCGAATTCGAGCGGGGCCGGACCGGCCAGGACTCACTCACGCGCCATCAGCGCATGAAAACGTGGATGGCTGCGGAGAGAATCCAAATCGGGGTCGTGCTGCGCCCAGCGCTTATACCAAAAGGCGTGGGTCATGGCTCTTTCGAGGCAATCCAGAGACTCTTCGGTCTTTCCGAGCAGGGCGTAGGTGCACGCGACGTTGTAAAGAATTCCGCAGTCTTCCGGGTCGATGGCGAGAGCGCGGCGGGCCCAGTCCAGGCTTCGTGCTTTCTCCCCGAGTTCGCAAAGCGCGGAGGAGCCGAGGTAGAGTGCGCGCGCGTCGTCCGGGTGCAGTTCCAGATGCTTCTCGGCCACTTGGTACGCGCGGCGGTCGGCCTCAAGCGCGTCCTTATCACGGCCCATCTTCCGCAAAACCATAGCGAGCGACCTCTGCGACTGATAGTCCTCGGGTTTGACCTGAGAGGCTTTCTCGAATAAACGCGCGCTGTCTTCCATCTTGCCCTGTTGGAAGCAGGCCCGCGCATAGAAGTAATACGCCTCGAAGAGTTGCGGATCCAGGCGGATGGCGGTCTGGAATTCGAGCTCGGCCTCGTCGTAGCGCTTGCTCAAAGAGATGGCCAGGCCGCGCGAGACGTGTGCTTCGGCCAGTCCGGGGTCGAGCAGCAAGGCCTTGCGGCTGGCATCGTCTGCGGCGACGAGATTGGCCTCGCTCGCGTCCCAGTACATGTAGAGGTAGGAATAGCTGTCAGCGATACCGGCGTAGGCGCGCGCATATCCGGGATCGATCTCGATGGCACGGGTGAACATTTGCCGGGCGAAATCATAGCCGCGCCGGCGGAACTGGTAGAAGAACTGCCGGCCGCGGAGGTAATAGTCGTAGGCCTTGACGTCCGCAGTGGGTGTTTTGGCGATCGCCTTCTTCTCGGTCTCTGTGAGCTTCAGCTTCAATGCCGAAGCGATGCTCTGGGCGATTTCGTCCTGGATGGCAAAGACGTCCTCCATCTGGCGGTCGTACTTTTCGGCCCAGACGGAGGTGCGCGTGCGCGTTTCGACCAGTTGGGCCGTGATGCGCAGGCGGTTCCCGGCCCGGCGCAGGCTGCCGCTCAACACGTATGCGGCGTTGAGTTCCTGTCCCACTTGGGGCGCGGTGACGGGCTTGTCGCGATAGGCGAGCATCTCGGCGCGAGGAAACACCTGGAGCTGGCTGATTTTGGAGAGCTCGGTGATGATGTCTTCGGTCATGCCGTCGCGGAAGTACTCGTCCTCTTCCGATTTGCTGAGGTTTTCGAAATAGAGCACGGCCACGGACTGTTCCGCGGGCTTTGCCGCCGGAGCGGCGACGCGAGCGGACTCCGAATCACGCTTCAGTTGCTGGAGATCGGTGCGCATATCGGCGGCGGACTGGTAGCGCAGCTTGCGGTCCTTCTCGAGCGCCTTGGTGATGATTTCTTCGAGCCTCGGCGGAATATCCGGATTGAGCCGGACAGGAGCCACCGGGGCGCGGTTCAAGATTCCATCCGTGATGACGCCGGAGCTATCGCCACGAAACGGCAAAGCCCCGGTGGCCATTTCGTAAAGCACTACGCCGAAAGAAAACAGGTCAGTGCGCGCATCCAGTTCTTTGGCCCTGATCTGCTCCGGCGACATGTAGGCGGCGGTACCGACGGCCGTGCCCGGACTGGTCAGATGCTCCTGCCGGGGAATCGCACCGGCGTCGAGTGTCGCGTCGTCCAGACCTTCGCCCTTGCGCGCCACCTTGGCCAGACCAAAGTCCAGGATCTTGGCGTGGCCGCGCTCGGTGACGAAGATATTGGCCGGCTTGATGTCGCGGTGGACAATGCCTTTGGCGTGTGCGGCGTCCAGACCCTCCGCAACGTCGATGGCAATCTCGAGAAGCCGCTCCATCTCGATGGGACGTCCGGCGATCACGTGCTTCAGCGTGCGCCCATCGAGGTATTCCATAGCGATGAAGGCGCGGCCGTGCTCCTCGCCAATGTCGTGGATCATGCAGATATTCGGATGATTCAGTGCGGAGGCGGCACGGGCTTCGCGGCGGAAGCGTTCGAGCGCCTGTGGGTCGCGGGCCATGTCTTCCGGCAGGAATTTGAGGGCCACGAAACGGCCCAGCCGCGTGTCTTCCGCCTTGTACACCACACCCATGCCCCCGCCGCCGAGCTTTTCCAGGATGCGGTAGTGGGAGATGGTCTGGCCGAGGATGG
>DASPVC010000032.1:0-31721 GCA_035622585.1 Candidatus Acidiferrum sp. | reverse complement strand
CCAGAAGTCCGCTTCTGGGAAGTGGCTTATCAGCACCGTGATTACATGAGAAGGCAATTCGATGCGAGTAGGAGGGCGTAAACATCAAGAATAGAGCCCGAGCCCGTTTCCCGGAGGCCGGTGTTCTGCCACATTCGCTACAAAAACCTATGGAAAAGGGACATCTGCCATGCAGGCAGACGCTAGGCCTATCGGTCGGAGAATTCTTGCCACACCTGAAGCGAGATGCACCTGGAGGGGAGATGATCACGCGCATGATCCGCCACAAGCCGGAGCAGATCGTGGTAACGCTCTACAGAGTCGATCTGACACCGTAGGTCCTCATCGCTAATAATACTGTGCGGATATCCGGCTTAACGGAGGTTAGCGGGCATTGAGCCGGCGTCACTGCGCGACAATACGCGTCGGCGCGGCGAGCGCCTGCGCGTCCGGGTTGTAGTAGTCGTAGAGAATGGAAGGCGTAGTCTCGGCATTGATGCTGAACCGCGTCTTGAAGTCGAACGAGAAGGTCGTCCCGCCCGCCTGCGGCCACAAGTAGACGATGATTCGGTCCGGCAATACGTCGAATTGATGGATGCCCCAACCGGAGGTAGTCATCGCTTTGTCGAGCGAATCGCGATCGACCTCGGCTCCGGGCGGCAGGCCGATTTCCGCGAGCATCATGCCGTAGCCGCGGAAGTCGACGCGCTCCGCTTTTACCGTGCAGTCGATTTTCTCGCCGACCTTTGCGCTGGTTCTGTCGTAGCTGACGGCGAGGCGAAGAGATTCGTCCGAGTTCTTCTCCTTGTGAACGCTTTCCGCGTGTGCCCCGGCTGCCCATGGAACGTAGTAGGTTTCGGCAAGCTGAACGGAAGCTTCCGGCGCGCCCGCCGCCCGATTGATTTCGATTTTGTGCTCGCCCGGCCCTAGAGCCTTCGAAAGGTCAGCGGTAACAGGTGAGCTCATCTCGCCACCGCCGGGAATTCGGATCGTCGCAGCCGGTTTTCCATCGACGAGGATTGTCGCTTGCGAATCCCGTGCGGTGTTCACGGAACCTGACAGCGATGCGGCCATCGCTCGAAGGACATTGATCGTGGCTTGCGTGGAATACCAGATGCCGTAGCGATCCTGATTCCGCAGGAGGAAGAGCATGGCGCGATCCATCAGCGCGCGATCGTTTGCTGCAGGCTGCAAAGCTGTGCCGCGTTCCAGTGCTTCGAGAACCAGCGCAGTGGTTTCCAGACGACCCGCGCGACCCCAGCCGTAAAACGGTGTATTCGTTTCGAGCGACCAGTAGCTTGTGCCAGCTTCGGTGTGCGCGAGAGAACGCAAGCGATCCAAGACCTTCAGAGCGGCGGCGCGATTGTCTTCGGTCTCGGAATTGAGCAACGCGAGCGCGTACGAAGCGATCATGTACGGCTCGTCCTGCTCTTGCGAATGATTGGAGAGCCATGAGAGCGCGCTTACGAGCTCGCGATTCGATAGATCGAGGAAGGCGTGATCGACTGAATCGGAAGTTTGGCGAGGCAGAGTCAGGGCGAGGACGCGCGCCACGTAGGCCGTCAACATGGCACTCTGGCGCACGTTTTCGTCGTCATTCCAGTAATAGTGGGCAGCCCAATGCCCATCTTCTTGAATCTGGTTCAGCAACCAAGTCTGCGCGAGGTGCGCAACCGAGTCGTCGACGGGAATCACGTCCTTCGCATCGTGCAGAAACATGACGGCGTATGCAGTGAGAGCCACGTCAGGCTTTTCGTTGTGACCCCAATAGCTGAAGCCGCCGCTCGAATCCTGATAGGACAACAGGCGATCGTATCCGAGCTGCGCGTACTTCCGGGCCTTGGCCATCTCAGGCGCATTTTCGCGGCCCGCCTGCTTCGCGTATCGCAGAAGCAAGATGCTCGGATATGTGGAGGAAATTGTCTGCTCGCCGCAGCCGTAGGGACGTTCGAGAATCGCGTCGATCGCTTCCCAGACGTGGGCCATGAGCTTCGGATAAATCTTCAGTTCGGCTTCGCTCGAGCCGGGCAGAGCATCCGCAGGAATCGAAATGGTGAGCGCAGCGGAACCCTCGAGCAACTGGCTCCCGTTCGCGGTCTTTTCTTCGCCGAACGGACGCACGGTGATTTTCTTCTCGATCGCATCCGATGCGTCTTTCGCCAGTGCGGTGACACGCTGCTTGCCGTCCTTCACGGGCGATTCGGCGCGCATCGAGAAAATCGCGCGGGCGGAATCGTTCGCGTCGACACTTGTGTGCTGAGTGGCAGGACCCAGAAGTGCTAGCCAGGGCTGCGGATCGACTTTGAGATCGACGCTTTCGGAATGGTCGAGATAGTTTCGCAAGATCACCGGCAACCCGATTTCGTCGCCTGCCGTCATGAACTGCGGCAAGTCCTGATCAGCGAAAAAGGGCTGGAACGCACGCACTTCTTTCTCGGCCGTACCGATGCGACCGTCCGCGGTCGACGCTATCGCGGATAGCTTCCAGGTGGTGATGGAATCGGCGAGCGCGAACTTCACATGCGCCGTCCCGCCCGAGTCGGTGATCACTTCGGGCTGCCACAACAGCGTCTCAGGAAAATATTCGCGCAGTCGAGGAGTGGAGACGGCGTTCACGATTTTGGCCGTGGCTGTCTTGGGAGATTTCGAAGATGGCAGAGACTTAACCTGCTCTTCTGAGATGAGACTCACGCTCTGCGTTTGCACACTCTCTACTGCCGCTTCGACCGTAACCGTCTCGCTGACTGATCCGATTTGCATGGCGGCATTCAACTGCGTGATCGCTGAGGAACTCACCGGCACAGCCGTGACGATTGTGTCGCGAAAACCGGCGATGGAAAAGCGCAGTTGATACGTTCCGGGTCTGACATTCTGGATGGTGTATTTTCCGTCGGCGCCGGTCTCAGCCTCGTGGGTTTCATCGGTGCCGATGCGCGTCGCCGTGACTTTCACTCCTGCGATCACGGCTCCCGAGGGATCGGTGACAGTTCCACTAATCGCGCCGAGTTCTCCCGAAAGAACGGCCCGAGGTAACGGATCATTCCGCCCCGTGGAGTCCGCCAAGTAGACGGCTCGTGAGAATGTGGCTGCGTCGAAATCGTCTTCTGTCCCTAGCTTGCCATCCGGTCCACTGCTCCGGATATCAACATAATTCATTTCGCCCGTCACCGGATGGATCGAGACGTGCTTCCCTCCCTGGTAATCGGCATAGTTCTGAACGACGACCGAATCGATATAGCGAGCCTCCTGGCGGAAGGTTGCGTAATACGGATGGCCCCAACCATCGCGCAGGCTCTGCCAGTCGATTCCCGCGGCGCTGAGGATCTTGAGTAGATCCTCTTGGGTCTGCGGAAATTTGCCCGCGTCCTGATAAAAACGTTCGAGCGCACTATCCATCTTGTTCCGCGTTTCTTGGAAGTAGTCGATGCGATTCGTCGAAACGATAAAATCATCGTAGGACGCGTCGCCACCCGCCGCGAATTTTCCGTCAGGGCCTGCGCTCGTGACGGCAATTGTGTAACAAGACTGCTCGATGCCGAACTCGAACCGGTAGGCGTGTCCCCAGGGATCGCGAAGAGAATCGACGGCGATATTTTGTTTCGTGAGTTCAGACCGGAGTGTTTCCAGATCGCGGATGTAGGCGCCCGTTCGCGCATGATAATCGCCCATCGCTTTCTGAATCGCGGCGGAATAGCCTGCGAAGTAGGGCCAAGCGATTTGCGTGATTTCGAAATCATCGCCCGTATCCGGCTTCTTGTCCGGACCTGCGCTTTTGAGGTGAATCAAGTAGGTTGGCCCGGCAGCTTCGATGGTCGTGATGTAAGGCGTACCCCACGGATCGCGTAAGCCGGTGAGATTTATGGAATCGAGAAAGCTACGAACGTCGGTTTCAGTAAGCGGAATCCTAGGCTTGGCTGCTTCTGCTCGTAAGACGCCGAGCGGATTGGCAAGCGGGGGATCGATCACATCCTGAAATAATCCATGCAGATTCAGGGACGAATCTTCACTGGTATCGAAACGAGTATAGGGCGCCATGCCCTCCAGAAGAATTTCAGCGGCCAATTCATAGCCATCGGGAAGCCGCTTTGAGAGATCGAGCTTGTTCAGATCCTCGAGACTGATGCCCGAGATTTGCTCATCGCTGTACCAGTCATACCAAAAGGCATAAAACCCGTAGCCATTTCGCAAATCCTGGTCGGTTCGAACCCGCTCATCGACAGCCTTATCGACCACGACGAGCCCAAGGGCGCCTTTTGGAGTGGTCCCGTCGGAAGCGCTGATGTGGAAATCGGCGCGCGCCTCCTCGCCAGGACGATATGTCGCTTTCGATGTATGGACATCGAGTTGAAGAGACGTGTCATGAGGAAAAAGGACGGTGCGCGAGGCGACGATAGACGTCTCTTCGAAATAACCGGTCGGGTGGACGCCAAGCCTGTAAGCAGAGATCGTAACCGGTCCGAGAAATTTGTCGTCCGCGGGCAGCGTGAAGCTGGCATGGCCGTGACGCAAATGAATCGATTGCGAGGAGATGAACCGTCCTTCGACCGAGACCTCGATTTCGGCCGTGGTATCGGAATCGTCAGATTCGATGCGAGCTTGGATCGGATCGCCCGGGCGGTACAGAACTTTGTCGGTGCGAATCCGAAAAGAATGTGTGCCGGAGAAATAGAAATCCTCCGTGTGGACGCCAGTAAGACCTTTCGCATCCGTGGCGTGGAAGACGAGGGGATGCCTCCGGTTGTCGCCTTCGCCCGTCATTGGCATGGCGATGACTTTCGCCACGCCGAAGCGATTCGTGTGAACAGTGTGAATCGGGTTGCCGGGAGCGGAAGAATCGAAATTCGCTTCCTGTGCCGTGACATCGCACGATGCCGGTGTGCCATCGGCATAGGACGTGGAAATGTAAAAGTCGACGCTATGCTGCATCTGCATCGAGCCATTGTGGATGACGTAGATGTGGATGGGCTCTTTAGTGAGACGCAGATCGAAGCGGCGCTCCTCAGTGCGGCGGGTGCTCGGGTCCGTGAAATAGGCGGTGTAGCGCTGATCCTCGAATCGGATGTAATCCTCGCCGGCAAGGGTTTTGTGATCATCCGAAAGATCGAGTTTCGCGACGAATTTTCCTGACGTATCCGCGTCGCCTTCGTAGACAGCTCCCTCATCGATATCCCATTTCTGATCGTGATAATTCCAGGTGCGGCTGTTTTCACGGACGACGCGCACATGGCCGCGATTCACTGGCTGGCCGAAAAGATAGTCCGCGTGAACGGTGACTTCGGCGTTTTGCCCAGACAAGTAGTAGCTGCGGTCCGCCTTCGCGAGGACGGTGAAATTCGGAAGTTCGTAGCGGCTCACTTTGACGCTGATGGAGCCGCCGCCATTTTCGGCGTCGTCTTCACCGAGATCCGTTTGCAACCGGTAGTCGCCAAGAAGCTGATTCGCGGGGATCGTCCAATCGGCACTCGCGATGCCGAACTTCGAAGTCTTCATTTCGGTCTTGTAGACGAGGGTTTCGTCCGGATCGAGAACACGAAGCTCGATGGGCAGATTGGGAATCGCGTACTTATCGATGCCAAAAGCGAGAACACGCGTATGCACGGTCTGCCCAGGCTGATAAAGCGGTTTATCCGTGCTCATCAGGAATTTGGAGAAACGGATCGTGGAGATTTCCGCGTCTTCGATCTTCGCGGTGTAGCCACCATGGTTGGCAATAACCGTGAGATCGGGGGAATCGTCATCTGTATTCGGCGGCACCATGAAATCGATCGGGGCGTAGCCGCGCGAATCCGTGGTCGATGATGACTTGATAGTCGCGCGCCCCGCAGTGTTGTCGAACGCGAGAGCCGCTTCGATCTTTACGCCCGCGACTGGACGCAGGGAGACAGGCTGCACGGCGCGCACGAAAGCGTGCGCAGTCGTTCCTACTTTGACGAGGCCCGGGTACTCCATTTCGAGCTGAAACATTTGAGGGGAAATTTCGGAGACAGAAATCAGCCCGGTCACGGGTTCGAATTGCGCGGTTACCGATTGGCCAGCGGCGGAGATTTTGTACGCGAGGCGATACCAGAATACATCGTTCGCATCGGCGGGTTTTAGAGCCGTCATCGCGATGTCGATTTCGATCTTCTTCGAGCCGGGCGAGAGCTCGGCGACCTGCATGGCGCGGCCGCAGGACTCGCTTTTGGGGTTCAGCAACTCGAGCCCGACTTGCGCGCGAGTGCTCGCGCCCGATGTGTTTTCGACAACAAGAGACACTGCGAGCGTTTGCTCGTGCAGGCGCGCTTTCGTGGCCGATTCGTTGACGCGTAGGAACTGATTGGCATGTGTCGCGGGAGTGACGACAAACAGAAACGAGAGAAGCGCGAACCTCGAACGACGGGGCTGGTGCATGGGTCCCACCCCCTTCTTAATCGGACTACTGCATTACCACGTTGGTTGTGTGAAAGTGCTCGCGGGTTGCCTGAGGCGATGATTTGTCAGTCAGTACAGTATGTCATGGTTTCCGGCTACTTTCCGGCTTTGCTCCAAAGCTAGCCGCGAAGTACGCAACGGTCTGGCGAATTTGGCGTTGCCACTACTACCCTGTTTATTGGCAGTCTAGCCGTACTCTCCGATAAGCCCAGGCGTCCGCTCTGGAAGCGTCCGGCTTGATTCCAACAGTTCCATCGCGGCTGTGAGGTTTCGGCTATTCCATAAAACGAAGCCATTCTCGTGCGGTTTTGAGCTAACCCCAATCACATAGAAGACATCGAGTTTTGGCACAGTCTGTGGCACAGAAATGCTCTCATCTACTTCCTATTTCGCGGTTGCTCCGTTCTCGTCCTTAGCGATTTGCGAAGGAGCATAGTCTTCGGGCCCTATTGGTCCCAAGCGGACCCAAGCTTCGGCATTTCCTCGGCGCAAATCTGCGGACCACATGTGACCTGTAGTCCACCGCAGCAATTGGTGACCGTCCTGTCGCAGCTTCCCACAAGCCCGTTTACCGATACCTATCCTGCATGTGACGTGAAACCAATTCTCGATGAGCGAGTTGTACTGCTAGCGCCAGTCATCCACAAACAATCTTGGCCGACGTTTGAATTCTAGATATGAGCAGCCCAAACGTAGGATTCTCTAGGAGTGGCCGCGTTATTCAAACGGTCGACCAAAGTAAGTTAATACCCACAGCGCAAGCAGGTACACACTGATCAAAGACTGCCATCCCGCCACTACACGCGCCCAACCAAGCGCCTTTATGTCATATTCCTGTCGGGTCAACAGCCGCAACCAGCGTCCGAAGTTGATATCCCGGAATCCGATGTTGAAGGCGCTCATAAGGCTAAACAACATAGAGGTGCGCACGACCGCCCATTCTCGACAAAAGGATTCCACGAGCCATCGCACCCCCGGCGTTCGGGCAACGGCGGCAGGTGATATTTTCTCCACACTTCGATGAGCTGAGGTGCCTCTCTCGATGCTTTGCGCGTAAACGCGATATAGTCCCGTATCCCCTGGGGCGCGGATGCATACGAAATATAGCACTGAACAAACAAACCAAAGCACGACTCCCAAGCTTAGCGGGCGCCCAGGGCTCATACCGTACTGGCAGGTTAGGTCAAAAAATACTTTGTTCAAGACAAAAGACGCACAATTCGCCAAATTGCTGTCTGACGACCATAGAATCGCCCGTGTTTTGCCATCGGGAAGTCCTCTCGTCCTGCACCCCATCCAAGAGAGCTCTGCCTCTCTCCGCTTCAGTGCGTATGTGATCTTCCTCTCCAGTTCACGAAAGCCACCATCTTCTAGCTGCTTCCGCAGTTGAACTAGGGCGTCGGGATCGGTTACGTAGGTCAAGAGCTCCAAGTTCTTTGTTGACGCAACCTCTCTCAGTTCAGGAAGCGACTTTGGTTCGAATTTTGCCCCAGCAAAGTCCGCTCCGTACAGGTGCGCGCCGACCAGGTTGGCGTCGCGCAGATCCGCACCGTTCAGGTGCGCGTATTGCAGATGTGCGCCATCCAACTGCGCGCCGAACATTGTCGCGCCATCCAAGTGTGCGTCGGAAAGGTATACGTCGTGCAGATCCACGCCGTTTAGGTTCGCGCCGTTCATATGCGCACCGTGCAGGTTCGCGCCGAGCAGGTTAGCACCGTACAGACGCGCGTCATCCAAGTTAGCGTCGTACAGGATCGCACCGCTTAGGTCCGAGCCGTTCAGCCCCGCCCTCGCCAGGTTCGCGCCGAGCAGGTTAGCTCCGTGTAGGTGCGCTTGGACTAGGTCAGCGTCGTGCAGGTCTGCGTACTCCAGGTGCGCTCCGTCCAGGTCCGCTCCGCCCAGGTCCGCTCCGTGCAGGTCCGCCTGCCCTCCTGACTTGCGTTGCGAAGACTCCCATTCTCGATGCTCACTCAGAACTTTGTCCAGGTCGGCGCGCGTCCTGGCCCTGCCTTGGCTGTCCTCCCAGGTCCACTTTCCGTCGTACCGCGCGGTTGTCGGATACGCTGTCAGCAAGAGTATGAAAGCGCCAAAGGCAAGCACGTGACCTGTCGGAGAGCTATTCATCTTGCATCTCGGAGTTCAATCTTAAATGGTTTTTGCACGCGAGGATCACCATCGTTGGCGAAAAATGCACTCATCGCCCCGGATTGGTCGCGAGATGGCTCCCGCCAGAAAGTACGAAATCGTCGACTCACTCGAATAAGGAACGATAAGTCGGCTTGTGTGAATCGATCTCAGAAACTCCTGGATAACGGGCAAACCGGAAGTTATCTCCCGGCCTTATCAACCAGCGATTCCGAGTAGGGCGCATCCTCAAGATGCTGTCGTACGTAGGGATAACTAGGAATTATCGCTACTGTGACCTGAACTCAAAACTGAGTGTCACGCCTGTCGGTCTCGGCCGTAACTTGGAGCCTTTCGTTGGTGACGTATCGGGCAGCGGTAACCCTCCAGAACGCATATTTGGTACCGTGACTATTCGTCTGCGAAAGACTCCGCTTATTGAAGCCAATAAAATCTAATTGCAAGTTCATTACACGGGTGGTAGATTGTCGCTCCTGTTACGGAAGCTAGCACCTTCCGCCACACACTACTGTCCGACATCTTCGCAATAGGTCGAAGAAGGAAGCCATATGAGTTCTTCTGCGTCTTCACCGACTATTTCGATCGACGTTTCGAAGGATCTGACGTCTGCCAGCGCCCTGCAGTCGATGTTGACCAGCCAAAAGGGCGCAATTTTTCAAATCCTCGGCGAACTAGGCAAATACGCGACACAACCAGTGAAGGAGGCAGCTTCCTCGAAAGCTTCTGCGGCCGTCAGTTTGACCGAGACAGCAAGCTGGACGACTTCCAACGGTATTGGCTTCTCGCTGACGCCCACGGCCAAGTGTTCCGTTAGCATCGCCACTGTCAGTGAGACGTTCCCCGTCGCGATGAACATCGAATCAACCGATCCTAAGAACACGCAGAACGTCTCGGCAGGGCCGACTCCGGGCATCGTGTACGTGAACATCGATCTGGACTTCAGCATTACGGGCTCGGTTTCCGGCAGCGGAACGTTTGGCGGTGTGGGAATCGCTGGCAAGGCATCGGGTTCCGAGGCTGCGACGTTGAGCTTCTGCCAGCCCGTCTCGGACTCTCTCAACACCCTCGACGCCGTCAGGATGGCTTTCGAGCAACTGATCTTCCCGCTCGATCCCGCATGCACCGAGAACATGCAAACCGGGACGCTCGCAAAGGTCGCTTTCGACGGGGCAATTAATTGCGAGCTGGATGTGACCTACGGCCTTGGCAATTACAAGGTTTCTGCACCGGACTTGACCTCCGTACAGCAGAGTCTCGCGAACGTCGTGCAGCTCAAATCGCCTTCCGTCGAAGTGAACGTAGGCATTAAAGGCTCGATCACTTATTCGCACGCTGATCATTTCGCCCTGATCATTAACAAGACTAAGGATACCACTGCGATGCTCTATCTCGTTCGCTCTTCCCAGAACGACGCCGGCGTATCCATCGGAATCACGGCCGGCATTACCACTACCGCTGCATCAGTCACAATTGATCAGAGTAAGCTCCAATCCCTCGCCCAGGACGTTACTGGCAGCAGCGCGATCGCGAGCCAAGTCGCCAGCGCCGTATCGCAACCCCTCAATTCCTTACAAAACGGTCTTAACGGTAAGCTGAAGAACTGGGCTTCCGATGTTTCGGGGAGCGTAGGGCTCAGCTTTGGTCTAAGCCGCCAAAAAGGGCACGCAGCCCTTTTCGTATTTCAGGTTGACCTGACCAAAGCCGATCTTGCCAAGGAGAGCTGGGCTGCGCTCGTGGGTGGTAGCGTGACGCGGGCCCTTTTGCTTCAGGGGTTCACGCTGCAGCCGGGTTCGGGGGTCGCCGACAGTCTCAAGCGCGCCTCAAACATCCAGTTCCAGTTTTTCAACTTTTTTTCCTTTCAGCAAGTCACCGACTACTTCTCCAACGGCTACACCGAGCTCGGCAAAGATGGCACCATTCGAATCTTCCGCGATCTCGGGCAGGAGCAGCAGTCCGCGACCAAGCGGGCGATGCAGGTGTTCCGCATCTATTTCGAGGCTACGGCGACGCAAGCCGCTTCGGGTGGCATTTCTCAATCGTCTGTGGATTTATGCGTAGAACTCTCGGAGACGGGCAAATCCAAGTACGCTGCGGCGCTGGCCAATGTCGCTGGATTTCTGCCCGGCAGCGCCGCTGTGAATTCTGCGCAGGAGCGCATGGTGACGTTCGTCGCCGCCAAACCCACAGGAACCCTCGACCTTAAGATGACGTTTAAGAGCTCCGCCTATCAAAAGCTTTCCTGCAGCCCCTATAGCGGCAACACGCCGCCGCCGAAGCCTCAGCAACAGGATCATGACAACTGGAACGCCTTCCAGTCCGCAACGGAAATCCTCGATCCGGACGTGAACTTTGCAGGAAATCTCAATTACGCGGCATGGATGATTTTCAATCTAGATTCGTGGGATCAAGTCGGCTCGACCAAGACTCCTGACCGCAGGCAGTTTGGGAATTGGAGCGCCGTCCCACCGAGCTTTCTGCAACACTATGGCCCGCCTGCGCTAGTCGCCTATTTCCTTCAAGCGAGTCAGGGTTTCATGAATCTGTGTGACCAGCTGAAGACCCTCGCAGCCGGCGTCGCGAATGTTCAGAGTTCTAAGGAATGGAGCGACATGCTCAACTTCCTGACCGACATTGTGACCAAGGATGTCTACATCGATTACGCCAAGCCCATCGCAGCTGCTCTTCTCGAACTCTGCAGCGAAGGTGGTGCTCAGGTCTCCAGCGCTCTTAACGAAGCGCCAGACTCCAACAGTCTCACTTGTGCGTTAACCATTGCCTAGCTCCCCTGCGAATCAGTGTGACTTGGCATGATTCGGGAAGCTGCAACGTCGCAACATAAGGAGGTTCAAGCATTCTCATGCGACGACTCACGTTCTTTCTCTTGATTAGCTCTTCCGCGTGGGGTCAGACTGCTCAGACTCCCTCATATGAAATCGGGCTTCAAGACCGTGACGACGCTCATACGGGAGAGAAAGCCGTTGGGATCTGACCATCGAGCCGGTTGTCGTTAATGGCTCGTGGCACGGCGAAAATGTAACCGGAGATATAGACGCGACGAATGCTTCGCGCTACTGCCATGCGATGCCGCCGTTTTCATCGTAGAAGGTCTCTGTCAAGTTTGGTCCGTCGAAACGCAAAACAGCAAAGCCGTTGAGAACTCTCTGCGGAATGTCGGGATCACGCGCAGAGCGCGTCTCGTACCAACCGACGTTCGCAGCACTTCCAAGGGCCGATGCTTGCCCCCAAGGCAAAGCCCCGTGCCCACAACACCGACACAAGGCACCCGGACCGTAAGGTTTGTAGACGACTCCCGCGTGCGCGTGACCCCAATACCAGTAGTTCGGTCCAGTTCCCGGCGCGAAGCCGCTCATCACCTGAGTCCATAGATTCGTGGTCGTCGAGCCGTCTTCTGATAACCCGTTGTGATGAGTGAGGACGATGACCTTCTTGCCTTTCGCAACCTGGGCTTGAAGAAAAATAATCTGGGTCACGCCTCCGTCAGGGATCAAAGAACCGTCCATGTAAAGTCCACTTTCTGGCGAGAAGTAAGCTGAATCTAGGCCGACGATCACCCAATTGCTATTTTCGAGGGCGAAATAGCTGCAACCGTTCTGCATACCGAACTGTGTGGCGGCGATCGCTTCAAAATAGGGCTTCGCTCCAGAGTACATCTCATGATTGGAGTTGAGCGCGAGTGATCCGATGAATCCCTTGGGCCAGATGTTCAACAGATTGTGCTGCTCCTGATCTCCGGTGCCGGCGTAGTAGACGTCGCCGAGATGAATGGTGATATCCAGTTTCAAGAAATCCATATGACTGGCTACATCGGTGCTCGGGGCAAGGTTCGGCTGCGGCCTCCAGTCTCCAGTGCCCCAATCTCCGACGAGTCCTATTTGTACTTTGTCCGGCATTGGGATCGTTGCTGGATTGACTTGAAATGGGTGTTTCCCGAGCAGAAGGGTTTCCAAGAAGACCGCAAGTGCTTCCGCCCAGCCGGGATCCAGCTGCTCATACTTACCGGTGCCCCATATCACTCCATCGGCACCGACGTCTATGACAATTCCTGCCTCCAAGCTGCTCAGTACTCCGTCAGAGTCGTCGGAGAGTATGCTATGTGCAAGCACTAGGTGGTGCGGCGCAGCCTTGTCTGCGGGGGCCTTCCCTGTCTGGGTGACAGTCACAGCCTGCTGATGCGCTCGCAATATGGCTGGCGCGATTTCGGCTTGCTTGGTAGGCGGGAGCTTGGCCCAGGCAGCTTTTATGCGGCCGCCGATGACGGGGTCAACGGATATTCTCATGGGGATCCTAGCTCGTTGGCTTGCTGGTGCGATCAGCGGTTGATTCAAAGAATGTCGTGACGGCGTTCACGACCGAATGAATGCCATCTGCCCCACCCGCGAGAAGTGCAGCGGAAACCAAGACGTCCACCGCTAGAAAAAATATCTGTTGAGCGAGCGACGTTGCAGTCTTGTCGCTGAACTTGACCTGATTAACGAAAGGCCAGAGCACACGCACGCCTGCGATACTCACGAGCGTGCTTAAGATCAGCGAGACAGCAAACGCGTAGCGCTGCGTCTGTCCGCGGTAATCGTCGAGAGCGTTAGACGCATTTTGCTGGTCGAGAGCATTTTGCACATTCGAAGCTGGATATGCAGGCCGTGCCTTTATGCTGTCTAGGGCTCTCTGAAGCTTGCTAGCTCCTGCATCGCGCCACGGACTAACCAATATCTCCACCGCTCGTTCGATTACAGCAGCCGCAAAGGCAACCGGAGCCAATAGACCCGGGAGATCCGCGACCTTCACGCTGAGGTCCAGGCCCTTCCACTTGAGCCAAAAGAACACCAATACCGCGATTAGACAGGCCGCACTTGAGATAATCAGTGCCCACGGCCGACTGGAAAGAGGTTGAGCTGGCACGGGCATGCTGGCATGCACCTTAACTGCTGAGATGACCGGTCCGGCGCCAAAAAAACAATGTGAATTACGAAGCGTGCAGTATAGTTATCTTCAGATACTTGTCAAGTTATTATTTAGCTCGATCAAGGCTCTTCGCGGCTTGCTAGGTGAGACCTCGCGGTGACGTGAACGAATGGAGGAACGCTTCTGCCAGCTTCTCGTTCAGCGGAAACTGCACACTCTCTCGTCTACCTTTCGGAATCCAACGGAGATGTTTCGGACGAGTCCTGACTTTTGCAAGAGAATCTACGGGAAAAGGGGCAAATCAGAAATGGACTTAAACACCGCCATCCGATTCGCACAGCTTGTTAACGCCGCGTATGCCATTCCTCCGAACAATTTGGCTAGCCAGATAGGAAAAGTGATTAACGCGGGGGTTGGAGGAACGGGAAAGCCATACGAAGTCGTGGCTACGTTATATGCGAACGATCTCGCTACAGACATGAATCCGGAGCGGGCGAACAACACCGTGTCGATCGGCCTCGTTTTTCAAGTCCTCGGCGGCGGAGATGCCGTCATCGCATTGCGGGGCACGGAAGGTATTCTCGAGTGGGTTCAAGATGCAAAGTTCCTCTCGGTCCCTTGTCCGTTTCTCCGGAGTGCGGGTAACACGGAAGACGGATTCACGGCGATGTACAATTCGATGGTAACTGGAACGACAGCCGGTTCACCATCCGTAGCAAAAGCCCTGCCAACATTGCCGTGGAAGAATGTTGTTTCGTCTCTCACCGTATGCGGGCACAGTTTGGGTGGTGCACTCGCGACACTACTTGCCTTGGATCTCGCGGCTAACGCCAGTGCCCCATTCAATACACCGGCCACATACACGTACGCTAGTCCGAAGGTTGGGGATCCAGGGTTCGTAACGATCTATGACCATGTGGTGCCAAGTACCGTTCGAATCGCTAATCGGATGGATTTAGTACCGAAGTTGCCGCTGCCGCCACTTTACGATCACGTCTTGGGACTTTCGGAATTAAATCCGGTCAAGCTCGGCATACCGCCCAAGGTTCTGGTTAAATTCGATATTCCCTGCGAACACTACCTGACGAGCTATGTTCACTTGTTGTCCTTAGCGGCTGGCGGGACCGTAATGCCCTTGGATCCTACTTGCGTACCCTGAGGACCTGGCTGAAGTGTCAAGCGTGGGCGGCCCACGGGTGATCTGACGGGGACTTTTCTAGCAAGTGAAGTTGTTCCCGTGTCCCCGATCAGTGACCGGTCTTAAGAGGAAATTCCCTGTGGCGCCTACGGAGCAAAGCTGGTCAAGGTCATTCCAATGACGTGTGAGAGTAGAACAAACGTAATTATGACGCCGAACTTTGAGACCCAGTTGCGGTCCAGCGGCCACAACTGCTGCGCATGGTACATCTCTTCGAGTCTAGAATTGTCAGAGTTGCGGTGAGCTGCAGGGGCCAGAGCATAGACTCGTTCAAGTAACGATTGCTCGAGGCCTCGATCAATACGATTACGACCGAATCGAATGAAGACTCGGTGCAACCATCATGCTGGCTGCAAGCCACGCCATTGCGGTACGGCCCGGGGACTGGGCACTTGGGCGTCAGGCCTTGAGACGACTCGGTCGAGCCATCTTCTGCGCCATGAAGAGGAGAACCTTGAGGTCCTTCGCATCAGTCTTGCTGAGAGCTCTTCGAAACTGTTCTAGCATCTTGGCTTCCTTGCCAGAATTGCCCCATGCGCTGTCATCGGGAGTCGCAGATTTCGGAAGACTCGGTACCTTCGCTGGATTCTCGCCGTCGTAGAAGAGTTGATACATCGGAACCTCCATCGCACGGGCGAGTTTCTCCAATGTCTCAATCGCCGGGATGGTGTGACCGTTCTCGACACGAGAAATGTAGCATCGAAGCAGACCTGTGCGCTTTTCGATATCTCCCTGCGATAGCCCTTTAGCTTCGCGCAATTCACGCAATCTTTCTGCAATTACCATTTGGTTCTACCTCCGTTCGGCGACTGAGGCGAGCAACCAGTCGCGCTTGGAGTATAGCACCGAGATTTCTTCGCATCGCGCGACCAGCGGTTTACTCCGCGTGTTTGCTGATCGTGGAAACTCGAGGCTCTGACGATTACGGAACCGCCTACAGCTCAGTGAATCGCCGATCTAAGGGGTTGTAAACTGAGTGAGATTCCAAGCCAAGCCGCTGGTTTCAAACCAGAGGGCCGGGCTCTCGACAGCGCCCGGCCGCTCTTCAGTGGATCGTTCAGACAGCAGCGGGCGGGCCCGAGCCCGGGCGACATTATGTTTATTCACAGAATATTTTCTTGCCTTTACTTTGTAGGTTGAGGTATAAGCCTGCGCGTTTAGGTACAAAGAATGCACTAGATCGCGGTTGCGAGCGTCGTACAGTCAGTGCACTAGTGATGGTCAGATTCAACCGAATGATCCCTGCGTCATGCTTGAAATCGTCCGGAGGCTGTCGTGATTAGGAATGTTTGCTTGGGCGTTTTTGCCCTTGTGATGCTTGTTTGCGGGTCCAGCTCCTCTGTGGGTGCTCAAACAGCGTGGGCCGGGGGCAATCCTTGTCAACTTTACCTTACGGCGAACGACTTGGGAGCTGATTTAGGAGTCGCGGTGCCACCAGGTGCGATCCAGGTCTACGAGAACACGGTGCTTGGACTTGGCGGAGAGAGCACATACGCGTTCTGGCGATGGGTCTGTCCCCCGCCTGCGGCTCCATCAGAAACCTGTCCAACCTGCGGAAACGTAAGCGGAGGTGGAAGCGGCGATGGCGGAAGCGCCGACGGCGGTAGCACCGGCGGCGGCGATAACGGCAGTAGTGGCGTCAGCGGAGCCAGCGGTAGTAGTGGGTCCATTTCGCTGGCCAGTGGCAATACGAATATCCACCAGAGCGACCTACGAATCCCCGGTCTCGGAGGAGGGCTTAGGCTGAAGCGAACATGGAACAGTTTATGGCCGGCAACCCAGAGCGGCTTTCAGATTGGACTATTTGGACCCAACTGGCGATCGACCTATGAAGAGCGCGTCTTCGTAGGCGCCGACAACTACATCAAGTACGGGCGAAGCGACGGCAGTTTCTGGTCATTCGGTTGGAGCAGCTATGGAACCTATATACCCGCCGCGCCGCAAAACGTGACGGCAACGCTGGTTTGGAGTAACAGCGGAGGTCCCTGGACACTCACTTTTCAGAATGGAGAGCAGCGGCTTTTCGACAACACGAGCGGAAAGCTCACCGCAATTATCGATCGGAACGGAAACATCACCACGCTGTCGTACGATTCGCTGGGCCGTCTGGCAACAGTCACCGATCCCGCCTCGCGCCACTTGTACTTCAACTATTCGACGGGAACCGGCTCCTTGGTGACTAGCGTGACAACCGATGTAGGTCTGACCGTGACGTACTCCTACGACAGTAATGGCCGCTTAACCCAAGTCACCGAGCCCGATGGTTCGACGCTAGCGTTTCAATACGACGCCAATTCCTTCGTCTCAGCCGTGCTGGATTCGCAGGGAAAAATCCTGGAGTCGCACACCTATGACACGAGCGGCAGAGGATTGACCTCATCCCGAGCAAATGGCGTGGATGCCATCACGGTTTCGTACGGCAACCCGTAGTTGGAGCGCGCACTGGTTTTCTCAGCGGTGTGTCAGTTCCCTTCCATGCCGAGCCCGAACTGTACGAGGAGAGTTGGGAGTCGATGATGAAACTCAAGATCGTTGTTCCGATGCTCGGGCTTCTGCTTTTCCTGCTGGCTCCCAATCGGGCTGCGGCGCAAAATCCCAACGCGGCCACTTTTCTGCGCTCGGATACCAGCACTCAGGGGAATTGGCACGGCGCCTATGGAGCGGACGGCTATTCAGTCGCGGAGGATTCCCAGAACATTCCCGGGTACGCGGTGTTTGCCGTTCAGAACCAGCAGGACTATACCTGGGATTCCAGCACTGCCGATCCGCGAGCACTTCAAACAGGCAGCGGTTTAGGCAGGATCGCGGCGACTTGGTACAACTCCTCAACCTTTAGCTTCGATGTGAACCTCGCGGACGGGAATCCCCATCAAGTCGCCGTCTACGCCATCGATTGGGATAGCCAAGGAAGGTCGGAGACGATCCAGGTTCTCGATGCGACCACGCAGGCCGTATTGGATACGAGGAGCCTCTCTAGCTTCACGGGCGGAGTCTATCTCGTTTGGACGATTACGGGCCATGTCACGATCAGCATCAGCCAGAATGGCGGACCGAATGCCGTTGTGAGCGGAGTGTTCTTTGGAGGCAGCAGCACGATCACCTCAGCGGCTACCTTTCTCCGTTCCGACACCACAACGCAGGGAAATTGGCACGGGGCTTACGGAGCCGATGGATATTCGCTGGCGAACGATCGTCAGAGCATCCCTGCCTATGCCTCGCTTGCGCCGCAGAATCAGTCGAATTGGACCTGGGCTTCGAGCACGACGGACCCGAGAGCTTTGCAAACGGTCAGCGGCTTGGGGCGGATGGCGGCAACGTGGTATGCCGCCTCGGATTTCGACTTCGACGTGAACCTCACCGACGGCAACACGCACCAGGTCTCCTTGTACGTAGTGGACTGGGACATCCAGGGCAGATCGGAAGTAATTCAGGTATTAGACGGCGCCACGGAGGCGGTGCTTGACACAGAAACGGTCAGTGTTTTCACAAATGGGGAGTATCTGGTCTGGAACATTTCCGGCCATGTCAAAATCAACGTCATTCAGAGTGCAGGCCCTAACGCTGTCGTGAGTGGAGTCTTCTTTGGAGGCAGCAGTTCGGTCAGCTCAACGGCCAGCTTCATCAGGTCCGACACCACAACGCAGGGGAACTGGCACGCTGCCTACGGGGCGGATGGATACTCCGTAGCCAACGACTCACAGAGCTTGCCGAGCTACGCTTCGTTTGCCCCCCAAAACCAGTTGAACTGGACTTGGGACGCAAATCCGTCGCAGATCAGTGCACTGCAGACGGGCAGCGGTTCGGGACGGATTGCCGCCACCTGGTACAACAGTCCCGCGTTCAGCTTTGACGTCAATTTCACGGACGGAAATTCCCATCAAATTTCACTGTACGCATTGGATTTTGACGGCCAAGGAAGGTCGGAGGTTATTCAGGTTCTCGATGCCGCGACTGAAGCCTTGCTCGACACTCGCACCGTCTCCTCGTTCACCGGGGGAACGTACTTGGTATGGAATGTTTCCGGCCATGTGACCATAAGCGTCGTCCAGGTCTCTGGCCCCAACGCGGTGGTGAGCGGCGTCTTCTTCGGCGGGAGTAGCACCATCAACTCCCGCGCCAGTTTTGTTCGTTCCGATGCGACGACACAGGGTAATTGGCAGGGGACCTACGGGGCGGATGGGTATTCGCTCGCAAATGCCTCTCAGAGCTTTCCGTCATACGCCTCAGTTGCGATCCAGAACGAATCCAACTGGACTTGGAATCCCAATCCCGCAGATGTGAGGGCCCTCGAAACAGGCAGCGGCTCTGCGAGGATCGCCGCCACTTGGTACAACAATCCCAGCTTCAGTTTCGATGTCAACCTGACGGACGGCAACACGCACCAAGTTTCTTTGTACGCAGTGGATTGGGACAGTCAGGGTCGGTCGGAGATCATTCAGGTACTGGACGCCGCTACGGAGGCTGTGCTCGACACGGAAACCCTCAGCACGTTCACGGGCGGCGATTATCTCGCATGGAATGTCTCAGGACACGTGAGAATCAATGCGATCGATATGACTGGTCCCAATGCCGTCGTCAGCGGCATCTTTTTCGATCCCGTGACGACTGGGGGTAGCGGATCGAATTCACCCGCTATTACCGGGATATCGCCCACATCGGGACCGGCTGGCACTCAGGTCACTATCTCGGGAACGAACTTTGGTTCCAGCCAGGGAGCCAGCACGGTGACCTTCAACGGAACGACCGCCACCGCAGTGAGCTGGAGCTTAACCACAATCGTGGCGACTGTCCCGCCGGGGGCGACCAGCGGAAGCGTCGTTGTCACGGTTGGCGGAGTTAGCGCCACCGGCCCCAACTTCACGGTACTGCCGACCGTGGGGATTCAGAATGTCTCCCCGGTATCGGGACCCGTAGGAACGTTGGTCGCCATCGCCGGAACCGCATTCGGGTCAACCCAGGGCGCGAGCAGCGTGACGTTCAACGGAACGCCAGCGTCTGTGCTGAGCTGGAGCGCGACCAGTATCATCGCGGCCGTTCCGTCTGGAGCCACCACTGGGAATGTGGTGGTCAGCGCCTCCGGCCAAACGAGCAACGGCGTCAATTTCACGGTCACATCTTCTTCGCTTCCCGGCCAGTGGTTGGACACGGATGTCGGTTCGGTCAGCCTGCCCGGAAGCGCGACTTTTTTGAACGGCACGTTCACGCTCAATGGCGTGGGCGACATCGACTTGACCACTTCGGACCAGATGCACTTGGCCTACCTGCCCCTGTCAGGCGACGGCACGATCATCGCGCGCGTCGTCACACTCAGCGGGAATTCCGCTCCCCAGGCCGGCGTCATGATTCGAGAGACGCTCAATGCCAACGCGGCGAATGCCTTCGCGGGCGCATATGGCGTGACCCAGGAGTCCAACATCGAGTTGTGGGACCGACCGAGCACAGGAGCAAACCCGTCGTCTCAGCTGGCCCAGGGCTCCTACTTCTGGGCGCTGCCACAATGGGTGATGCTGGTGCGAAGCGGGAACACCTTCACCGGCTACCGGTCCATCGACGGAATAAACTGGTCTCCGAATGGCACGACTCAGACGATCCCCATGGCACAGAACGTTTACATCGGTCTGGCCATGAGCTGTGTTGATTGTTCGAGTCTCGGAACGGCTACTTTCGACAACGTGTCAATCAGCACTCCGTCGAATCCGGCACCCGTGATTACCACCCTCTCTGCCACGACGGGACCGACCGGGACTCAGGTAGTGATTTCAGGCTCTGGTTTCGGCACGTCGCAAGCGAACAGTGTGGTGACCTTGAACGCCGAGCCGATTCCCGTCAGCTACTGGAGCAACACGGCAATCACCGCGACGATTCCATCGAACGGCAGCACGGGACCCCTGCTGGTCTCGGTTGCCCCGAACATGAACGACAGCAACTACATCATCTTCACGGTGACCTCCTACCCGCTTCCGACGACTTGGTTGGACCAGGATGTCGGCCCAACGCCTGCCCCTCCGGGGAGCGCGAGCTTTTCTAGCGGGATTTTTACGCTGAATTTCGCCCCCAATGCGACCGGCACGATTGACTCGGGCAGCACTGACGAGATGCATTTTGCCTACGTGCCTCTGTCGGGTGACGGAACGATCATCGCCCGCGTCCTGTCCACGTCGGCGTTTGATGCCGGCCTAATGATTCGGGAAACACTCGGTGCCGACGCGGCCAATGCGTTCCTAGGCGTCAGGGGCGGGGGCGGTTATTACTACATGGAGTTCCTCGACCGACCCAGCGCAGGGGAGCCACCCTTCTCTCAACTGGTGTTGAACGGGGGCTATTATTGGACACTGCCTCAATGGCTGAAGCTGGTGCGGAGCGGGATCACATTCACCGGCTACGAATCCGCAGACGGAGTGAACTGGACTCAGATCGGACCCAGCTTGGCCATTGAGATGGCTCAAAACGTCTACATCGGATTGGCGGTCGACGGCTATTCCACTTCGCCGCCGTACTCGACGACCTTCGACGGTGTTTCGGTCAGCACACCGTCGTCTCCAGCGCCATTCATCGAGGATGTCTCTCCGACGACAGGACCTGCGGGAACTGAGGTCGTGGTCTCCGGTTCAGGGTTCGGGGCCTCGCAAGGAAGCAGCCTCGTGATGCTGAGCGACGTGCCGGCGACTCCCTCCTCGTGGAGCGACACCTCGATCACGCTTTCGATTCCTTCGGGGGCGACATCCGGGCCTCTGTTGGTTTCCGTAGCGCCGACCATGAATGCCAGCAATCCGGTGACTTTCACAGTCACGGGCCAACCCCTGCCTAGCTCCTGGCTGGATCAGGATATCGGCGCCGTGTCTCTATTGGGAAGCGCGAGCTTTGCCAATGGCGTTTTCACGCTGAACGGGGTGGGATCGATCGACTACGGCGCAACCGACCAGATGCACTTTGCCTACCTCCCACTATCGGGTGACGGGACGATCATCGCACGCGTCGTGACTGCCCAGGGAAACAACACACCGCAAGCGGGAGTCATGGTTCGGGAAACGCTCAACACCAACTCGTCCAACGCGTTCGTGGGAGCCTATGGCCTGACGCAGGGATCTACCATGGAGTTCTGGGATCGCCCGAGCACCGGGGGCAACCCGAACTATCAGTTGGTTACCGCACACGGCTCTCTTTTCGACTGGACGCTGCCTCAATGGGTAAAACTCGTACGCAGCGGCAACACCTTCACCGGGTATCGGTCTGCTGACGGAGTGAGCTGGTCTCAGATTGGCACGAGCCAAACGATCCCCATGGCGCAGAACGTCTACGTCGGTCTGGCAATGAGCTGCATCGGCTGCACGAGCCTTGGAACAGCCACGTTCGATAACGTAACGGTCAGTTTCAATGCTCCCGCATCCGGCCCCATCATCACCAATCTCTCTCCCAGTGCGGATGGAATAGGGCGGGCTGTGACCATCAGCGGCACAAACTTCGGCGCTACTCAAAGCACGAGCACCGTCAGCTTCAATGGCACGCCGGCATCCGTCTTGAGTTGGAGCAATTGGCAAATTGTTGCCAGCGTGCCCGCGGGGGCAACTTCGGGACCGGTCACAATTCAAGTGAACGCCGTCCCGAGCAACTCCGATTTCATCTTTACGGTCGTCAACCCGACGATCGAGGACATCACACCTCCGGCAGGTCCCACAGTTGGCCTCGTAACGCTGACTGGATTCGGTTTTGGCGCAAGTCAAGGAACCAGCGAAGTCCAGTTCAACGGTGTCGTATCCCCCGTGGTTTCCTGGAGCGACACCAGCATCCAGGCTTATGTTCCAAGCGGGGCGGTGAGTGGTCCTGTGACTGTCACAGTGAGCGACGTGACGAGCAATCCCGTGCCTTTCACGGTCACCGGCACACTCTCTGTCACCAGCGTGTCTCCGGCAATTGGACCGGTCGGCACGGCCGTCGCCATCACGGGCACGGGATTTGGCCAGACGCAGAGCACGAGCACCGTCAATTTCTATGGCGCCGGTCCGTCGACGATTACGAGCTGGAGTGATACGGCCATTACCGCAATCGTGCCCTCCGGCGCGTCAACCGGACCCGTCAGCGTGACTGTGGCGAACATTGCTGCCGAGGGGCCCTTATTCGAACTTAGCGCGACGGTGCAACTGAGCGATTCTCTCGGCAATCAAACGAGCTACACGTCGATAATCGCGGGAGGAAAGTGGTACGTCTCAAATGCTCAAGGTCCCGGGTGCTCCAGCTGCACCCTGCGGGGCAATATCACCAGACAGTTCGACGGCCTCGGCAACATCCTATCCACGACCGATTCGTTGGGACTCACTACGTCCTATACCTACGACTCGAACAACGACGTGACGCAGATGACGCAGCCGACGGTGAGCGCCGGGACGTCACAGACCACGTATACGTACAACAGCTTTGGCGAAGTACTGACGACGACCGATCCGCTCGGCAACGTCACCAGGAACACCTACGATTCGCATGGGAACCTGCTGACGGTCGCCACTCCCGCGCCCAACGGCAACACGGCGGCGAGCGTCACGCAGTTTGCTTACAACGCGCTCGGCGAGTTGACCCAGATCACCGACCCTCTGGGGCACGTTACAAACATCGCATACAACTCGGTCGGCCTGATTGCCAGCATCAGCGACGCGCAGAACAATGTCACGAGCTATGGCTACGATTCTCGCGGAAACCGCACGTCGGTCACCGACGCGCTGGGTCACACGACCACGTTCACCTATGACATGGGCAATCGGCTCACGCAGATCACCTACCCGGACAGCACGACGGCCAGCTTCACCTACGATTACCGAGGTCGACGAATCACCGCCACGGACCAGAACGGCAAGACGACCACCTACGCCTACGATGACGCCGACCGGCTCACCAGCGTGACCGACGCCGCGAACAACGTCACAACCTATGCTTACGACACCGAGAACAACCCACTGGGCATCACGGACGCGAACAACCACGTCACGAACTTCACTTACGATGCCTTTGGGCGCGTGACGCAGACCGCGTTCCCGTCGACCCTCGTCGAGACCTACTCCTATGACGCGGATAACAACCTCATTGGCAAAACGGATCGGAAGAACCAGACCATCAACTACGTTTACGACGCGTTGAACCGACTGACGCAGAAGACCTATCCCGATTCGACCAGTGTGGAATACACGTACGATCTCGTAGGCAAAGTCTTGCAGGTCAACGATCCGACCGGGACCTACAGTTTCTCCTATGACAACATGGGGCGGCTGACGGGCACCTCGACACAATATTCGTTCCTGACCGGAACTTTCACAAATGCCTACAGCTACGATGCGGCATCGAACCGCACGGGCTATACCGCGCCGGACGGCAGCACGAACACCTACACCTACGACAACGTGAACCGCCTGACGACGCTCGCCAATTCCTGGGCGGGATCGTTCGGGTTCAGCTACGACGCGCTCAGCCGCCGCACCCAGATGACGCGGCCCAACAACGTCACTACCAGCTACACCTACGACAACCTCTCGCGGCTCTTGAGCGTGCTGCACCAACTGTCCGGGAGTACTATCGACGGAGCGACGTACGCGGTCGATAATGCAGGCAATCGGACGGCGAAAACGGACAATCGGACGAGCGTAACGTCGAATTACGCTTATGACGCGATCTACGAGCTAACGCAGGTGACACAGGGAGCGACCACGACAGAGAGCTACAGCTACGATCCCGTGGGCAACCGACTGAGTTCGCTCGGTGTGTCGCCGTATCAGTACAACCCGTCCAACGAGATGGTCTCGACTCCGACCGCCCTACACGTCTACGACAACAACGGCAACTTGACGAGCAAGACCGACTCGACCGGGATGACGAGTTACGCATGGGATTTCGAGAATCGCCTAACCAGCGTGTCACTGCCCGGTAGCGATGGGACGGTCACCTTCAAATACGACCCCTTCGGTCGTCGTGTTCAGAAGGTTTTCGCACTGAATTCGACCACGACCAATTACCTCTACGACCTCGCGGATTCAGTCGAAGAGCGGGATCAGAGCGGGAACTTGTTGGCGCGTTATAGCCGGACAACCAACATCGACGAACCTTTGGCTGAATCCAGGTCCGGAACAACGACCTACTTGGAGCAAGACGGGATCGGCTCGATTACTTCGCTGAGCAACGGCGCGGGCACTTTGACCCAAACCTACACGTTCGATTCTTTCGGTAAGCTGACCGCTTCTAGCAGCTCACTGGCAAATCCATTCCAATACACGGGGCGAGAATTTGACACCGAGACCAATCTCTACTACTACCGCGCCAGGTACTTCGATCCCTCTGCGGGCAGATTCGTTTCTCAAGACCCTGTCGGTTTTGCAGCAGGTAATAACTTCTACGAGTACGTCGGAAACGAGCCCGTGTTCGCGGTTGACCCAAGCGGGTTATCGACGCTTGTTTTTGACAGATATCTGAACACACTCTACGCGTTCGACAAGAACAACATTTTCAAGTTTTCCTGCCCTGCTGCCAACAGAACAGACCACCGTAGTAAGGGGCCTTGGCCCGTCGGACAATTCCCTTATGACCACCACAACTATCATCCTCCTAACCCGAACGGCAGTTTCGGGAGTTACGGGATTTTCATATTCGACGTCCCTGGGCGATCTAATATGGGAGTTCATTCAGGTCAGGCGAACAGCGGAGGTCCGAGTCACCCAACATTCGGTTGCGTTCGCACCGATGATCCGTGCATGGAGAAGATTACTGATCTTAACGCCACAGACCCACTCACCATACTCGTAGTGGAGTAACGTCTATGAATCAATGCTCTAGCAAGGTTCGTGTCGTCAAGTCGGAAAACCTTCAGAGGTTCGGAGGAGCGTTGCCCCGTGGCATTTTCCTGTTTGTGCTTATCTTCGGACCAACTGGCTTCGTGAACAGAGCTGACGACAAAACCTGTACCAAGGAAGACGCGATCAAGGCAGATAGCGAAATCGATTCTCTGAAGGACTGGGATGCTGTTTATCGCTCATACCGCAGGTTTTCTCAGTGTGATGACGGGTCGGTCGCGGAAGGCTATAGCAATGCGGTGGGCCAACTACTTGCAAATCACTGGAGCGAGTTTAGACGCCTGCAAGTCTTGACAAGACGCGACAAGGGATTTGAGCGATTTGTGTTGAGGCATACCGACTCGACTCTTAACGATGACATTCGGCAAGAAATATTACGAAACGCGCAGTCGCGGTGCCCGGAGGGAGCACGCCGACTGTGCAGTTTGATCACACACGAAGCAAGCTCCCGCGAATGAGCGCATGAGGCCACTTGAGAAATGGGTGAGTGACGCCGGGTGGCGGAGTCAATGAGTGTGATTTACCCTGACCGTAGCTCCGGTGTCCTTACCAAAAACTCCATTTATGCACGTGTAGCGGTGTCGCGGCTTCTCCCATCACGCGAGAGCATTGAGATTCAGTACGATCCCGTTCGTCGAGCGCGTTCAATGACACAGGTAGGGCAAACAAACGAGAGGTTCGTGCGAAGAATTCTGGGCTGTTCAGGCAGCGATTCGTTCGTAGCGATGGTGCAAGCCGCCGACTTGCGGGATTTCAACGATCCTTCCCTTCCCGACTTGTTGGACCGGCCGGCTGACAGGCGCGTCCTTTCCCAGCGATAGATGAGTCCTGGTTCGCTCGTAGTAGTCAAAGTACGACTTTAGGACTCGGCGGAGACCGGTTCCGTTCAGGACAATCACGTGATCCAAACACTCCCGACGAATCGAGCCAATCAATCGCTCGACGTATGCATTCTGCCAGGGCGATTGCGGCGCTGTGAGAACCTGTCCCTACTAAAAACTCCATTCGCACGCGTTGTGGTGACGTCGCAGTCTCTCCGAGGTCTCAGAATGATCTAGCTTCGCTGCAAACTCGCTCGCTGGCTAGTCGTAGGGACACAGGCATGGCAACTGACTTAAGCGCTCGCGCGTAGAATTCTGCTGCTGTCCACGAGGCGACTCGCTCGTAGCGAGGGTGCACCTGTAGTTCACCAAATGCCAGCAGACGGCGGAACCGCATGAGGGCAAAATCGTAACTGCCAGAGCCTCAAACTTCTTCGCGCTTCAATAGATTTCAACGAGCGAGCCACAACGCTTTCAACAGCAATCACTTAGAAACTCCAAAGTTCAATAGGTTTCAATAAGGCTTGGAATCTGGTTCGGGACCAGGAGGCCGGTGGTTCAAATCCACTCGCCCCGACCACTCTTTCGTTTTCAATTCAATGAGATAGCCTCGACCGCCTGGTGTTGCATTCTCATCGCTGTAGGCGGAACTGTAGACGGTCGAAACCTCACAGACAAACGACAAGCAACGACAATAGGCCTTCCTCAGGAGACGGTGCGAGGCAGGCCGAGACAGCAAATGGAAGTCTGGTTCCAATTTGAATTGCAACCGCGGCGGAGAGGCCAATAAACGCGACGAGGAATCAGAAGAAATTTGCACCCGCGGTCCTCCGCAGTGCGTCAAGAGAGCTTTTACCCTGTTGACAAGGACCTATCATGGAAGTCTGCTTACATCGTCACCTTGCCTTACGAACACGTCCTGTTTATACTCGTCCGCACAGAGATGATACTGTTGCGCATTTTCAAGCAGCTGATGGTGTTTTCTGCCGTAATTCTCGTCGCTACCCAACCACTCGCCGCGTCGGCAGCCAGCTTCAAAACGATCCGAAATCCGGGAGGTGGCACCATCGTCTACGGCCCCCTTTCCGGCCAACTCTCGTACCAAGCGGCGCTCAGTGAAACGCTCAAGCAAGTTGAAGCCGACTACGGCGATAAGCCTGAGATGGGCAATCTCCTCCAAAGCCGTACCGGGAGCTTCTGGGAGGGATTCTTCAGCCTCACCAACAAAGACCACGGGGGCGCGAAGATGACGGGCCTTGTCATTGTCTACGCGCCTCCGACCGGCACGGCGGGCGGCGCCACTTTGATTGACACCGCCGACAATTTCCCGAAATCCCTGAAATCCATGTTCCAACTCCTGGTGCAGCAAGTGACCAGCGGCGCAAAGGGCACAACGGCTTCGGGGTCATCGGGCGCGTCTGCTGCTTCGACTCCAGCTGTTGTCTCCAACGTGAAATCTGCTCCCGCGGCACAACTTACGGCCGTCAATTTCCCGGACGGGTCCGCAAGGATAGGTCTGCCGCAAGGATGGGTCGTGGCCCACGCGCAACAGGGCGACGTCGCCGCCAAAGGCCCCAGCGGTGAAATGCTGCGTTTCGGACTCCGGATTCCGGCCGTCAACGCATCGGGCGGCCGGGGCGGAAATCTGATGGCGATTCCTTATAACTCGGACCCGGCAACGGTATTCACGCAACTGTTCACGCAAGCCGCGCAAAGACAACGGATACAGCCGCCGACGATCAACATCACGAACACGCAGAATCTTGGTCCGCAAAACTTCTTCATCTATGCGGACATCGACAAGCACGACGGCCAAGGCCAGCAGTCCGTGATCGCGCATGTAGTGAAATCGCCCATGATGATGAACGAGTTCCAGGTCACGATTTCAGACATCGCTGGTCCAGTCCAAGTGATGACGCAGGAATCCGCGACCATCGCCGAAATCTTTTCCAGCTACAGCCTGAATAACCAGCAAATGCTCGCCATCACCAACTCCCAGATTCAACAGGGACTGATGCAGGAAAAAGCGACGATCGGGATGGTGCAGCAGTCGATGGAATCGTCGGACCGGATGGCGCAAGGCATGTCCGACTATCTGCGCGGCGAGAGCGTGTTCGTCGATAACGATACCGGCACTCGCTACCGCGGCCCGGACGACTTGGCCACCGCTCTCTCGAACGCCAATCCGAATCGTTTCCAAACAGTTCCGCTGAGCCAGTACATCCCCGGCGTCGATTTTTAGGAGCTGCAATTCCAGGTTTGTGCTCAGCGAAGAGTTCCAGAGCCTCCGCTCCGCTCTTGGCTGACAGCACGGCGTAGCGCTCATCATCGAGCGCATACTGCACAAGCTTCCGGGCAACCGGCGAATCGTCGATCACGAGCACCGCCGTGAGCTGCTTCTCTGCGGCTGCGGAGGACGCGGGGTTCACGGTCGGCGTCGCTCGCGTCCCTTCGTTGCCGGCCTTCTGGCCTGACATGATGTGAATGGCGTCCATGAGGGCGCACGGAGCGCAATCTTTACTTCGGCGAAATCGAGAAAACCTTTAACGCGTGAGGGGGCCTGTCATTTAGACAAATCCCGAACGCGAGCCTAACCATGCAAACGGCTGCTGATTGTCTATCTGTCAGTCGACTCCTTCGAGCGCTTTGGCGCACGGTCGCGCCAAACAGGGCGCTCTCGGTTCGCCACTTGCTTTTCCGAGATGCGGGTGCTTCAATGCCCGCAAGTGACCGCCGAAAAGAAGATGGTTGGACCCTATAGCGATCCTATAGCTTGACACCGGGAGACATGGAACATGCTAACGGGACGATCTTCGCAAGGAACGACAGCCCGTGCGGTGCCATCAGTTGACCCGCGCCTATCAGGCGAAAAAGATGTCCATACTCTCCTTGATTCCTTCGATGTAGGCGTGATCCTCCATGGTCCGCGGGCCGAGATTCGCTTCGCCAACAAGGCCGCACTCGATATGTCCGGCATGACCCAAGAGCAGCTGTCCGGTCGTATGACAGAGGATCTGGGTTTCAGTGTGCTTCGAGAGGACGGATCTGAGTGTCCGTTCTCGATGCGCCCCGTACCGCGAGCGATTGACTTGCGACAGCCTGTTTTCAAGCAAGTGCTCGGCTGGCGGCGCACTGGCGGGAACTCCGTCCGCTGGACTCAGGTCACTGCCGTGCCTCAGTTTGCAACCGATGGAACTGTCACGGGTGCGATCAGCACCCTGACGGACATCACCGAACGCAAGCAGGCAGAGTTGACGCTCGCGGACCGGACGACTTTCCTCAACTCCCTCATCGAGAGGACGCCTCTGGCTGTAGTGGCAATCCGCGCCGATCATACCGTGCAAATGTGCAACCCGGCATTCGAAGAACTGTTCCGATATCGTCAGGAAGAGATCCTTGGGCGGCCCTTATACGAACTGCTCGCGGTTCCTGAGCTTCGCTCCGAAGTGGGTTCCAGCCGAGAAAGACTTTGCCAAGGGAAATCCACACACATCGTGACGCGCCGGGGCCGCAGCGACGGAACCCTCGTTGACGTAGAGGGCTTTTCCGTACCGCTTTTCGCGGAGGGAAGAGTAACTGGTGCGGTTTTGCTTTATCAGGACATCACCGAGCGAAAGAACATGGAAGCTGCACTGCAAAAGGCCGCTGAACTAAACCGCCAGATTCTACTGAGTGCTCAGGAAGGAATTGCCGTCCATGATCGCGAACTCCGGTACGCGCTTTGGAATCCTTACATGGAGCGAATGAGCCGCTTGAAGGCATCCGAGGTAATCGGGAAGCATCCGCTCGAGGTGGTCCCTTGCATGATGAAGGAGGGGATGTACGCCGATCTGGAAAAAGCACTCGCCGGAGAGATCATATCTTCCCACGACACGCCTTACACGGTTCCGCGGACGAATGAGCGAGGGTGGGCGCACTATAATCTTGCCCCGCTCCGGGATGACCAGGGCAACATCATCGGCGTTGTTGCGGCCGTGCGTGATATCACGGAACGGAAACACGAAGAAGAGCAACTGCGCAAAAGTGAAGCGCAGTTGTCGCAAGCCGAACAGTTGACCAATTCTGGCAGTTGGGACCTCGATCTCAAGACCGGGAAGTGGACGCTCTCCGACAACTTGCGTCGGATTCACGGTCTCTCCTTCTCGCAGGGGAAATGGGACCTTGAGGAGTACTGGGCGAGAGTTCATCCGGAAGACCGCAGACGCGCCCGCGCAGATGTTGAACGTGCGATCGCCGAATGCAAATCGTTCGAGCACACGGTGCGATTTAGAACGCCAGACGGCACCTACCGCGTTCTCTCTGCGAGGGCCATTCAGATTCCAGGACCGAACGGACGGACTGAACGGTCGATTGGAGTTGCGCAGGACATCACGGATCAAACGCGGAAAGAAGAGGAGTTGCGCCAACTCTCAGGGCGTCTGCTTCAGTTGCAGGATGAGGAGCGAAGGCGCATTGCGCGCGATCTTCATGACAGTTTTTCCCAGAGTCTGGTGGCCATCAATTTGGGCCTGACGCAACTTGGCAGCTTGGCTGATGTCCGGAGCAAGCGGAGAAAGCAGGTACTGACAGACGTACGAAGAATAGTTAGGGGCTTGTCTAGGGAGATTCGTTCTCTTTCCTATCTCTTGCATCCACCCTTGCTCGATGAGCTTGGGTTGGCTGCCGCGGTCGAGGAGTACGTCAAGGGTTTCGGTCAGCGCAGCGGCATAGATCTCGAATTAGAAATGAAAGCGGATTTCGGCCGGTTGCCGGTAGAATACGAGACAGCGCTTTTTCGAATCGTCCAAGAGTCTCTCGCTAATGTTCAACGACATTCGGGAAGTTCCACAGCCAGAATGAGGCTTACGAAGGAAGAGCGCGAGATTGTCCTGGAAATAACAGACAGCGGTCGCGGAATGCGGGCCGAGGATCTTCACGGACGGCCAGTCGGCCCACGCACACTTGGAGTCGGGATTCTGGGTATGAGCGAACGAATGAGACAACTCGGTGGCCGGTTGGAAATCAGTTCCAGTGTTCGGGGAACTACAGTGAGGGCGACGCTGCCGTTACCCACCGATATCGACAGTGCAGACGAAAATCGTCGGGACAGATGATTATAGTGTTGGGCATCCTCGCAAACTTGACTCGCAACAGCTTGTAACTCTCAAAGCGCGGCGTCCACGCGCCCAGCCCCTTTCGCCTGCACGCACCCGACAACAACATCGGCGCATTCTTGCAAGTCTATGTGGGTTGCTCTCTGGCGTTGCGGTCCAACTCCTGGTTAGTCGGATCACGGAACTTGTCCGGTAACCCCTGCCGGCTCAGACGGTCGACGCAACACTTGCTTGAAGTCTACTCGCAGGAGTTTGGAATCCTAAGGTCTTTCTTGGGCGTTGATTCAAGCGCAGCGAGACCTGGTCGAGCTGCGCTTGAGAAAGGGTG
>DASPVC010000031.1:0-40879 GCA_035622585.1 Candidatus Acidiferrum sp. | reverse complement strand
CGGCTGCGGCTGCCGCCGCGCGCGCAGCGGCCATCGAGACGGCCAAAATCGCATTCGCGCCGAGTTTTGATTTGTTGGGTGTGCCGTCAACTTCCATCATGCGGCGATCGAGCGCGCGCTGGTCCGTCGCGTCCATGCCGGTGACCGCGTCGGCAAGAGCGGTGTTGATGTGTGCGACGGCTTTGAGGACTCCCTTGCCGAGATAGTGACGTTTGTCGCCGTCGCGCAGTTCGATGGCTTCATGCTCTCCGGTCGAGGCACCCGAGGGCACCGCGGCACGACCGACTGCCCCATCCGCCAGACGGACGTCGGCTTCCACGGTAGGGTTTCCCCGGGAATCGAGAATCTGGCGGCCATGAACAGCCGCGATTTTCACAGACATCACGCCTCCTCAGCCCTGTCAAAACCTGCGCGGAGTTGCCGGGCTCTTCTCGCTCCCAGCCAGGGATTCAGAGTCTACGGGAATCTGCTGCTTGGGCCAAGCCTCGCGGGCAGGTCGGCAAAAGCTACTCGGGTTCTTCGATCATCGATTCCGGGCGGACTACGACAACGATGCCGTTATCGGAGACCGAATACCGAGCCCGGTCAGCTTCCGGGTCGTGCCCGATGACCGTACCCTCGGGAAGCTCCACGTGGCGGTCGATAATGGCACGGCGGATGCGAGAGTGGCGGCCGATGTTCACGTGGTTAAAAATGATCGATTCCTCAACCTCGGCGTAGCTATTTACGCGGACGTCGTAGCCAATGACCGAGTTTGACACGCGCCCGCCGGAAATGATCGAGCCACCGGCCACAATGGAATCGAGGGCGATACCCATGCGCGACGGATCGGCAAAAACGAACTTGGCTGGTGGATATTGCTGCTGCCAGCTATGGAGTGGCCAGCTCTTGTCGTAGAGATTGAAGACCGGCGTGACCGCGACCAGATCCATGTTGGCTTCGTGGTAGGCATCGATGGTGCCGACGTCGCGCCAGTACGAAGTTTCCTTTTTGTTTTCGTCACGAAAGTTGTAAGCGAAGACGCGGTATTTGCCGATGATGCGCGGGAGGATGTCCTTGCCGAAGTCGTGCGAAGAAGCGGTGTTCTCCGCGTCGTCGATGAGAATCGGCACCAGGAGCTGCGTATTGAAAAGGTAGACGCCCATCGAGGCGTTGCATTTCCCGGGATGAACGCGCGACACCTTTGGATTGAGCGGTTTTTCCTCGAAGCCCACGATGCGCCAGTTTTCATCGGTTTCGATGACGCCGAACTTCCCGGCGGCGGCGCCAGCGTCCATTTCGATGGTTGCGACCGTCACGTCAGCGCCGGAGTCGACGTGCTGCTCGAGCATCCTCTGGTAGTTCATCTTGTAGATGTGGTCGCCCGAAAGAATGAAGACGTAGTTCGATTGCTCGCTGCCGATCGAGTAGATGTTCTGGTACACGGCATCGGCCGTGCCCTGATACCACTGCTGCGAGACGCGCATTTGCGGGGGAAGAACTTCAATGAAATCGCCGATGCCCATCAGCGAAGACCAGCCGCGGCGCACGTGGCGATTCAAGCTCAACGCCTTGTACTGCGTGAGAACAAAGACGCGGCGGAGCTCGCTATTGAGGCAATTCGACAGCGTCAGATCGATGATGCGGTAAACGCCGCCAAAGGGGACCGCGGGCTTGGCGCGGTCACGCGTTAGAGGCCAGAGGCGCTCTCCCTGGCCGCCCGCCAGAAGAACTCCGATCGCATTGCGCATCGAGACCATCGATGGGGTTCCCTCGAAAACACCTTCACGAGGGAAAGACATTCTACCAGCATGAAGCCCGCGACGGAGCGTGGCGTAGCAGAGGTTGCGGACCCGTTCCGCCGGGTCAAACTGCGGCCGAACGGCCCTGGATTTTATCGAAGAGTTACTTACGCCAGAGGCAGACCGCCGTTATGCAATTTAAGCCTTGACTTGGGGGATAGCCTCCGATAGAAGAAGTGGGCAATAGCCGGTTCGCGAGGATTCCGGTTACACTGTTTGAATCCAACAATCGAAAATCCAGAAAGAGTTGGGGGTGAATACGCGTGGCAGAAGTTGTTATTCAAGAGGGTGAGTCTTTGGAGAACGCTCTTCGCCGCTTCAAGAGGAAGGTGCAGTCGGAGGACATCATCAAGGAGATCAAGAAGCACAGCTACTACATGAAGCCGGGCGAAAAGCGTCGCGCCAAGGAAGCCCTCTCGCGTAAGCGCCTCCGGAAAAAGCAGCGGCGTGAGCAAGACTAGCAGAACTTATCACGGGAACCATTCCAAGCAGCTCCGGGCCAGCGGTGCAGTGATATCCGCGGGTACAGGCGGGTACACGGCACACCGTTCGTTCGCGGCTGTGCCGCTGTCTATGCAGATCTCCCAAGCTCGACTCGCCGTCGGCTCGGGAGTGCTGTTCTTCTCCCAGGGTCGTCGATCTCCCGAACCCCTATCCCTGAAGATTCGGGGACCTTTTCAGTTTGGCGACCTGGAAGTCCTTTCTGCGCGAACCCGCCCCCGGAGCAACGTATGGAATACCATGACAAGGTTCTGAAGTGCGCGGATTGCGGAGCGGAATTTGTTTTCACGGCCGGCGAGCAGATGTTTTTCGCCGACAAAGGCTTCAAGAACGAGCCGAAACGATGCAAGGCGTGCAAGGCCAATCGCGCGCAAGGAACGAATGGCTCAAATTCGTCGAGCGTCCAACGAGTGGAAACAAAGACGGTCTGCTCGCAGTGCGGAAAAGAGACCACAGTCCCTTTCAAACCTACACAAGGGCGCCCAGTTTACTGCCGCGAGTGTTTCCAGCAGCGGCGGGGCATGGGCGCGCAGAACGCCACGGCATAACCTGAGCATCAGAGGCTGCCCAGGCACGAACCCGCCGAGTCTTTGAACTATCTGGCGCTGGCGCGAAACAAAAATCTCGCGGCAGTGTCCTCTACAACCGCCGGAGGCCCTTCCCACGAAAGCGTTGGTGGGAAGGGTCTTCGTATTTTTTCGGGGCCGCGCACTGCAAGTCGGATTCGCAAAGCTACGTTGGTTGACCGTGTGTAGATGACAGCCTAAGATTGTGACTGCGGGGAGGCCGGTCAACGTCCATGGACGAGAAGGCTGTACGAGATTATCTGCGGCGCGCATTGAGCTGGCACGAGGCTCACGTTGACTGGAAGAAGGCGGTCAAAGGCATTCCGGCGAAAGATCAGGGCAGGCGACCAAAGGGCGCTGAGCACTCTCCGTGGGAACTGCTCGAGCACGTGCGCCTCGCCACGTGGGACATTCTCGAGTTCAGCCGCAATCCCAAACACGTCTCACCAGACTGGCCCGCGGGATATTGGCCGAAGAAGCCAGCGCCTCCAAATGCGGCCGCGTGGGACAAAAGCGTGAAGGCGCTGGAGCACGATTTGGAAGAGATGGGCAAGCTCGTGACTGATCCGAAGACCGACCTGCTGGCCCCAATACCAGGCGGATCGGGTCAGACGATCCTGCGCGAGGCGTTGCTGATTGCGGACCACAATGCTTACCATCTGGGCCAGCTTGTGCTGGTGCGGCGGCTGCTGGGTTGCTGGCCGGAAACCTGAGCGGCGGTTCGGACCTCGCGGTTGAAACCGGGCATCTTATGATGGGTGTGCGAGTGCGGTCATGATGGCGTCTAAGGGACAGGCAATGATTCGGGAACACGCGGTGGCGGAATCGGCCGCATCGGCAGAGGAGCAGCAGCGCGTATGGGATTCCTTCCGCCGCTGGGGATACCTTCAGGCAAACCTTGATCCGCTGGGCGATCTTGAACCTGTTTCGATGCCGGAACTGGATGTCGTCGGGCCGGAGGCAGAAGCAGCCCGGCGAGTCTATTGCGGAACGATCGGCGCCGAGTTCATGCACATACCGGACCGCGAGCGGCGGCTCTGGGTTCAGGCGCGCATGGAGCAGGAAACCCCCGAACCAGATCGCATGTGCATCCTGGACCTCCTGATTCGCGCGGAGATTTTCGAGCAGGTGCTCCAGACGCGCTATTTGGGCACCAAGCGATATTCGCTCGAAGGGGAATGCGCGCTGCTGCCGCTGCTGGATTCGATCCTGAGCGCCGCGGCCGAGCACGGGGCAACGAAGGGCATGCTGGCGATGAGCCATCGCGGTCGGCTCAACGTGATGGTTCATACGGTGGGGCGCGCGGCGGCGGAGGTCTTTGCGCGATTTGAAGATGTGGATCCGCGCAGCACGATGGGGAGCGGCGACGTGAAGTACCACATGGGCGCGACCGGCGATTTTCACGCGGCAAACGGTCAGGACGTTAGCATCCACCTGGTTTCGAATCCGAGCCATCTGGAAGCCGTCGATCCCGTGCTGATGGGGCGGACGCGCGCCAAACAGATGCGGCGCGGCGCGAGCGGACGCAAGGAAGTGATCGCGATCGCCATGCATGGCGATGCGGCGTTTGCGGGGCAAGGGATTTGCGCCGAAACGCTGAATCTGTGCGGCGTGCCGGGTTTCACGGTCGGCGGCTCGGTGCACATCATCGTCAACAATCTGATCGGTTTCACGACGGTGCCGCGCGACAGCGTCTCATCGCGATTTTCCTCGGACTTGGCGAAGCGCTTGGACGTGCCGATTTTCCACGTGAACGCGGAAGATCCGGACGCAGTGGTCCGCGTGGGACGGATTGCGCTCGACTACCGCTACGCGTTTGGAACGCCCGTGATTGTGGACTTGATCGGCTACCGCCGTCACGGGCACAGCGAAGTGGACGATCCGACGATCACGCAACCGCTCCGCTACAGGAAAATCGAAGCGCATCCGCCGATGTGGCAAATCTACGCGGAGAAGATCGGCGCGGATCCACAACCGATCGTAAAGCGTGTGCGCGAGGAGCTCGACGCGGCGCAAAAGGAAGCACAGGAGATCGAAAAGCGCCCACTGATGCGACGATTGCCGCGCTACTGGAGCGGCTTCACGGGCGGAAGGTATGACGCTTCATGCGAAGTCGACACGGCGGCGCCTGAAGAGACGATTGCAGCGATCGGGGAATCCCTCGTCACCTATCCCGACGGCTTTCATATTCACGCGAAGGTGAAGAAGCTGCTGGAGCAGCGGCTGGAGATGGCGCAAGGAAAGCGTCCGATCGACTATGGCATGGCGGAAGCGCTGGCGTTCGGGTCGCTCGTGTTGCAAGGCGTGCCAGTGAGGCTGACGGGACAGGACAGCCGGCGCGGCACGTTCAACCAGCGGCACGCGGCACTGATCGACACAGAGACGGAAGAGGAATACGTGCCGCTCGAACACATGGCTCCGGATCAGGCGTGGTGCGAGATTTGCAATTCCCCGCTGTCCGAGGCAGCGGTGCTCGGCTACGAGTATGGATTCAGCCGCGACTTTCCCGAAGCGCTCGTGCTATGGGAAGCGCAGTTCGGCGATTTCGCCAACGGCGCCCAGATCATCATCGACCAATTCGTTGTAGCAAGCGAAGACAAATGGAATTTGCTCAGCGGCGTCGTGATGCTGCTGCCACACGGCTACGAGGGCCAGGGCCCGGAACACTCCAGCGCTCGCATCGAGCGCTTTCTGCAACTGGCGGCCCGCGACAACATTCAGATCTGCCAGCCATCAACAGCGGCGCAGTATTTCCATCTGCTGCGCAGGCAGGCGCTGCGAATGTGGCGCAAGCCGCTGGTGGTTTTCACGCCGAAAAGCATGTTGCGGCACCCTGCAGCGTCGTCGGCGCTCGCCGATTTTACGAGCGGGCGGTTCCAGACTGTGATTCCGGATCGCGGCGATGGTTCCGCTTCACGCGTCCTGCTGTGTACCGGCAAGATCGGACACGAACTGGAAGCTGAGCGAAAACGCCGGCAGGATAACTCCACAGCCATCATCTTCGTCGATCAGCTCTATCCTTTTCCGGAAGACGAGCTTGGGGCCGAGATGGACCGCCATGCAAATGCGCGCGAATTCGTGTGGATACAGGAGGAGCCGGGCAACATGGGCGCGCACGACTTCGTCATTCCGCAACTTGAGCGGTTGGCCCGGGGCCGCGCGGTGCTGTCTATCAATCGCTCGGAAAGCGCCAGTCCCTCGACCGGATCATCCAAGGCGCACGAGATGGAGCAGAAGACGCTCCTCACGCTCGCGTTTGGAATCTAACAACCTTGCCGCAAGCGAGCGCAGCGAATCACCGATATCCTGTAAACGACTTTTCCGAGAAATGAAAAAGGCCGGGCCGAAAGGTCCGGCCTTTTTCGTTACGGGCGCGAGAGAATCAGGCTGAGGCCGCCGACTAATCGAGGCGGGAGTTCGTTGGACGAGAAGCCTGCGTTGCGGAACATCCGCTCGTATTCCGGGAATGTGTAGGCGTCTCCCGCGGGAGTCATGCCGAGCATCATCATGCTGAAGCTTGCGGCACGCGGGGGAGAAACGCGGTCTTCGTTGGGCACAAAATCGAACGTGACGACGAGGCCGTCCGGAGCGAGCGCCGCGCGCACCCTTCGCAGCAGTGATTCGATCGTCGGCGGATCGAAATGGTGCAGAAAATTCGTGATGAGCACGACGTCGTAGCCCGTGCCGAATTCGACTTCGAACGCACTACCCGGCAACAGATGGAGGCGGTTTTCGACGCCCGCCGCACGGGCGTTCTCGACAGCAACTTGCAAAACCGGCGCCCAATCTTGAGCGAAGATCTCGGCATTCGGATTGTGGGTCGCCAGCGTGATGCCGAACGTGCCGTGCCCCGCGGCCAGGTCCAAAACTTTCCATTTCTCCCCGGCCGACGCATGCAGGAGTTTGGCGATTTCCTCCGCAGAAGGGCGGGTCATCGGCGCCATCGAGCGTGCAAACTCCACCCAGATCGGATTCGCGGGGGAGATCGATCCTTCTCCCTCGGAAAGCGCCGGGTGCCCTGTTCGAATCGTGTCGGCGAGCCGCATGAATGCCGCGACGGTCTCAGGCAGGGTGAGAAATCCCGCGCTCGAACCCTGATAGAGCGGCGAGCGCCGGTCAAGGTACGCAGCGGAATCCGGAGTCAGCGAGTAGCGGCCATCTTGCTTGGCGAGAAACCCAATGATCGTCAGATAGTCGCAGAGGATGCGCACGCCGCGTTCGGTGCCGCGGCAGCGCTGCGCGAGAACCGCAACTGTGTTGGTTCCTTCGCCGATTGCCGTGAAAATGTCGAGATCGATCGCGGCCCGGAGCGCGGCGGTGTTCTGATAGGCGTTCAGAGTCATATAGACCCGCAGCGGGTCCGGCTTTGCGGGGGTGGGTTGAGAAGCCATCGATTTACCTCCGGAGCGGGACGAACCTCGCTCAGCGCGCCTGGGAATTGTGCTCAAAACACCAGTGAACGAATCCCTGCGAGTATCGCGCGGTCACGGCAGCCGGGACATCCTGCTCGCTGAGCCGCTGAAAATCAAATCGAATTTTGCCGGAAGGACTCACCGTCGCCAAAAGGAACCCATACACATTCGTCTCCGCAGCGTTGGCATGCGCGGAATCATCGGGAAGGGCGTACCGCTCGGCGCCCGCAGTCCCGATGATCCATCCGGGCAATATGCCCCCGTGTTCGCGCCAGTAGTCGGTATTGAAGGTACCGTCCATGAAGTAGTGGGAGTGACTCGCAAGGACGTAGATGCGCTTGTGGGCCTGGTTCTGCGCGTCGAGAAGATCGGCGTAGACGCGGCGTCCGCTTTCTGTTCCGCCTTCGGACTCGTTCATGCTGTGGCCCTTCGAGATGCTTTCGGGAAGAGCTTCGTGCATCCCGACGACGATGGTGCGAATCCCCGGCTTAGCCGAATCTGCGCGCAACGTCGTTTCGAACCAAGCCATCTGATCGGCGTTGAATTCGTATCCCTCAGAGTTATCGAGAGTAATAAAGTCGATGCCCTTCACGATCCAGTGGTAATAGGTCCGCGGCTCGACAGCGCCGGGATCGTCGCGCAGGCGCTGGGCGCGGAGATTCGACGCGTCGAGCCAAGAAGAGAATTGCGCTAGATATTCGCCGCGGCCTTTCGGCGGAATCGTTTCGTGATTGCCCCTTGCGAGATAGACGCGAAGAGATCCAAAAGGTTCGATCTGGTTCGCGATGAAATCCTTCCAGGCGAGGTCTTCGTACTCGGGTTTCGTGAGCAGCTTGGCCAGATGCTCCGGCTGATGCTGGATGTCTTCGTCAATGTCGGAGATCTTGCGGAAATCACCGAGATGCCAGTAGAACGACGCTCCGCTCTTCTTTACTCCTGCCGCAATCGCCGGCATCACGATGTCTCCACAGTTGCGGGAATCGCCTGAGACGGCAAACTTCCAAGAAGCGGCCGCCGGTTTCTTCGCTGGCGCCGAGCCGGGACCTGCCGACTGTGCTCGAGAATGGCCGGGCAGACCGCCGAAGGCCAGAATCGTTCCCAAGGTCACAACCAAGACTCGACCGCTCATAGGTCCTCGATGCACTTGCGCTGAGAGTCAGCGTGCCGTCAAACGGGCAGCCGGGGCACGCCATTGTCCCGCGAGCGGCAGGCGATGGCAACTGGCCGTTGATCGCTGCGCGCAATGCAACGAAGTCATCACACGAAATTCACGCGGGACAAGGTACACTCACTAACGACAGGCGAGCTGCTTCCGGATCTTTTCAGCCGCGAGAGCTTAGGCCCTTGGCGGGATTCGCGGCGCCAGCATTCGGCACAGCGGAGGAAATGTTGAAGCGCATTCTTGTGGCGGATGACGACCGTACGATTCGGGAGTGGCTCTCCGGAATCTTGCGCGCCGAAAACTTCGCCGTATCGACGGCCGCAGATGGCGAAGCGGCGCTGAAGAAGATTCGAAAAGCAAAGTTCGACCTGGTCTTGCTCGACGTGCGGATGCCGCGGATGAACGGCCTCGATGTGCTGGCCGCACTGAAGGGCAAAAAGAGTCAACCGAAAGTCATCGTGATTACTTCGGACGACTCGCCGGAGACGCTGCTTGCTGCCATCCGAGAAAACGCGCACGAATACATAGCGAAACCGATCGATCAGGACGCTCTGGTCACATTGGTCCGGGACTCGATTGGCAAGAAGAAGAAGCTGCCTCCCATCGAGGTGATTTCAGCCCGTCCGGAGTGGGTCGAGCTTTCGGTCCCCTGTTCGCTCGAGGCAGCCGGGCGGCTCGAAGGGTTCATGACGCACCTCGACGCCGGGCTGCCCGAGGACGTGCGCGGCGCCGTCGCACACGCCTTCCATGAGTTGCTAATGAACGCGATCGAATGGGGCGGAAAACTGAACCCTCGGCGCAGGGTTCGCATTTCGTATCTCCGGGCCAAGCGCATGGTGCTCTACCGGATTGCCGACCCCGGGCCTGGATTCAAACTGGCCGATCTGGACCACGCCGCCATCACATACGGCGACGAGCCCATGAAACACGGGGAAATCCGAGCGGAAAAGGGACTCCGTCCCGGCGGATTCGGACTGGTGATGGTAAAAGCCAGCGTCGACGAACTCCTTTACAACGAAGCGCAAAACGAAGTCGTCTTCGTCAAGTACGTCGACTGAGCTTTTCAGCCCCTGCCTCGGCGCTGCCAAGTCTAGTCGGTTGGTACGTTGGTAACATTGATCCTGAAGCCTCTCGGCGCGTAGCCTACCCTCGACAACTTGAAATCGCCTTCATGCCGGTAGTTGAAAGCAGGGGTGTCTGTTGCCAGCGAAGGGAGCGCCGGACGGTTCCCTAGCGACGGGAGCACCCCCCGGGACGAGACCGAAGGCGGTTGGCCCTCCCAGAAGTCTGCATGGGTAAAACAACCAGATGATCGCGGTGCTGATCGGCGTCGCCTTACTGGCAGCGATCACTCAGTTTGTCTGCTATTGCCGCTCAGCCCTGGTTTTCGCGCAAAATGTGGAACTTTCGGAACACGTCTTGCGGGTCGCGGGCAAGAGGGACGCAGCATTCGCTCCGACCAACTTCGAGCAACTCTTTCAGTTGGTCCAGCTTTGTCCGGCACAGCACAACGACGCGCTGCAAATTCGCGCCGTTTCCATCTACTACCGTCTGCTTCGCGCGACCGATCACGCGTGCAGCGGATGGATGCCTGCAGTTTCGGCGTGGACCCAGCGCGAGCGACGAAGCTGCTCGCAATTCGCCGCGGTTGTGCTTGATCGACGGATATCTTCGAGCCGCGACCTTTTCCTACAGCAGGCTGCGGACCGCCCGTAATCACCGCCCTTCGCTCGACGCTTCCGCCGTGCCCCTGCTAACATCAAAACAGGCTAGAAGCATCCGTTTGGGCCCTCCGGTTATGAGAGCGATTGAAAAGCGCGTCATCGAAACCATCCGCCGCGCGCGGATGCTGGAGCCGGGCGACCGTGTGGGAGTAGCCGTTTCGGCCGGCGCGGATTCAGTGGCGCTGCTGAGACTACTGGAAGCTATCCGCGACGAAATCGGCATCACTCTGATTGTGGTCCACTTCGATCACCGATTGCGCGGCACCGAATCCGACGCCGATGCGAGCTTCACGAGAGACCTGGCGAAAGCGCTCGGAGTCGGTTTCATTCTCGACAGGGAAGACGCTGCCGCAGCGGCTGCGAAAAACAAATGGAACCTCGAAGATGCCGCACGGCGTCTTCGGTACGGTTTTTTCGATCGGGTTGTCAAAGAAGGCCGGGCGAGCCGCATCGCCGTAGCGCACACGGCCGATGACCAAGCAGAAACCGTCCTCGCGCACCTTCTGCGAGGAACTGGTCCCACCGGGCTGGCGGGAATCTACCCGGTGGTCGGCGCTGTCGTCCGGCCTCTGCTTGGCGAGCGCCGCCGTTCCCTGCGCGAATACTTAAGCGAGTTGGGACAGGTTTGGCGCGAAGACTCGAGCAATCTTGACGTGCGGCGTCTCCGGGCACGCATTCGCAGACATCTGGTTCCACTTCTGGAGCACGACTTTTCTCCGCACGCGACCGATCACCTCGCCGGACTGGCGCAATTGGCGCGAGAAGACGAAGCATTCTGGATGGCGCTCATCGGAGACCGGTTTCGAGTTCTGGCGCGCTGGGACGAAGGAGCTGTACGCATCCGAATTCGAGATTTGCTCGCGCCGTTGCAATTGTTCCGAGACGAAAGCGGCGGCGAAGGCCTGCGGGAAAGCGGCACACGGCGTCCGCTGCGCGCGCTGACGGAACGGCTGGTTCGGCGTCTATATCAGGAGGTGCGCCAGAACCGGCAGGGACTCACGGCGGCGCATGTCGCACAGGTGATTCGTCTGGCCGAGGAGTCTTCAAGCGGGCATCGCGTGGAACTTCCCGGCGGAATCGTCGCCGAACGAGTGTTCGACGACGTGATTTTTTCGCGGGCGCGCCGCGAGGCCCGCTCCTCGAAATACGGGGAAACCTGCGATCGCGGGGGGACGTATCAACATGTGGTGGCGCTGCCCGACCGCGGCGCGACAAGCGTTGCTGTCCCTGAACTGAAACGCCGCTTCTGCCTGAAAGTGATTGACTGGCCTATCGGGGAGCGCGACACTAAAAGACAGGACTCGACCCTCGATGCTGACCGCCTTAGCCCGCCGCTGGTGCTGCGCAATTGGCGACCGGGAGATGCTTACCGCGCCCGAGGCCGTCGACAGGTCCAGAAGTTAAAGAGGATGTTTCTGGCGCGACGCGTTCCGATCCGAGATCGGGCCGGCTGGCCGGTGCTGGAAAGCGCCGGACGCGTGGCCTGGGTTCGGGGCATGCCGCCCGCGGATGATTTTTGCGCCAAAGAGGATACGCGGGTTGGCGTGGTGGTTGAGGAAGAGCGCCTTTGAGAGGTGGCTTGCGGATCGCGTTCACTCGAAAGCGCCTTGCCGAGCGAGTGGAGCAGATGGGTCGCACGATTTCGCGCGACTACGCAGGCCGGACGCTCGACGTTGTAGTGGTTCTCGAGAATTCGTTTCTTTTCGCCGCGGACTTGGTTCGCGAGATTTCAAGACCGGTGGCGTGCCATTTTGTGCGCTCGGAAATGCGCGACGTTCGGCTGGCGGGGCACGACTACCGCGAGGTTTTTTTCAGCCCGCCGCCCGCGCTGCGGGGACGTGACGTTCTCGTAGTGGACGCCGTGCTGAACACGGGCGTGACACAAGACTTCCTCCTGAAGCGTTTGGAGGAGGGCCGGCCGCGGTCGCTGCGGCTTGCAGTACTTTTCGACAAGCCGGCGTCGCGAAAAGTGAATGTCAGCGCTGAATACACCGGCTTCGATGCGGCATCTAAAGATTGGGTAGGCTACGGGCTGAGCGACACGCGCGGATTCTGCCGGAATCTGCCGTATGTCGTTGCCCGGAACTCGCGCCCGGCCAGCCGGACCAGACGCGCCAAGGCTCGCAAGAAGGTATCGGCAAGGTGAGGTAACACGGTGAACTCAACAGTTCGGACAATCTTATTTTGGGTGATGATGATCGCGCTCGCCGCTGTGCTGTGGCAGATGGCCTCCCATGGCGGGCCCGCGCCGCACGAAGAGGAAGCGAACTACTCCAACTTCCTCGACAAGGTTTCGGCGGGCAGCGTCAAGGACGTTACGATCATGCTCTCGCCCAACAGTGCGGAACTGGTGGGCGACTACAAGGACAACACGAAATTCCACGGCGTGACGGTTGCCAACACTGCCATCCCGGACGTCACCAAGCTGCTGCAGGATCAGAAGATTCCCTTCAACTACAAGGAAGTGCGGGACGCGAATTGGCTCAGCATTCTCATTACCTTGGCGCCCTTCGTGCTGATACTGGCCTTCTGGATTTTCATGATGCGGCAGATGCAGGCGGGCGGTAACAAGGCGCTGAGCTTCGGAAAATCGCGGGCGCGGTTGCTGACGGCGCAGCAGAAGAAAGCGACATTCAAGGATGTTGCCGGAATCGACGAAGCCAAGGAAGAGCTCTACGAAATCATCGATTTCTTAAAAGATCCACAGAAGTTCCAGAAGCTCGGGGGACGCATTCCCAAGGGCGTGCTGCTCGTCGGACCTCCGGGAACAGGCAAGACTCTGCTGGCGCGGGCGATCGCGGGCGAAGCGAACGTGCCGTTCTTTTCGATTTCGGGCTCGGACTTCGTCGAGATGTTTGTCGGCGTCGGCGCGAGCCGCGTCCGCGACCTATTCGAACAGGGCAAGAAGAACGCGCCGTGCATCATCTTCATCGACGAAATCGACGCGGTCGGGCGGCACCGCGGAGCAGGTCTCGGCGGCGGCCATGATGAGCGCGAGCAGACCCTGAACGCGCTCTTGGTCGAAATGGACGGCTTCGAATCGAACGAAGGCGTGATCCTGATTGCGGCAACGAACCGGCCAGACGTGCTCGACCCGGCGCTGCTGCGGCCGGGCCGCTTCGACCGCCGCGTGGTCGTGCCGCGGCCGGACGTACGGGGCCGCGAAGAAATTCTGCGCGTGCATACGCGGAAAGTGCCTCTGGCGGAGGACGTGGATCTGTCCGTGATCGCGCGCGGCACGCCCGGATTCTCCGGCGCCGACATGGCGAACCTGGTGAATGAAGCGGCGCTCTGGGCCGCTCGGCAGAACCGCAAATTCGTCACGATGGCGGATTTCGAAATGTCGAAGGACAAAGTTCTGATGGGCGCCGAGCGCAAGTCCATGATCTTGTCCGACGAGGAAAAGAAGAATACCGCGTATCACGAGGCAGGCCACGCGCTGGTCGCGGCGATGACGCCGGGCGCGGATCCGCTGCACAAAGTCACGATCATTCCGCGCGGCATGGCGCTGGGCGTAACGATGCAACTGCCGATCGACGATAAGCACACGTACACGAAGGAATTCCTCGAAGCGCAGCTTGCGGTTCTGATGGGCGGCCGCGCAGCCGAGGAGATTTTCCTCAACCACATCACGACTGGCGCCGGAAACGACATCGAACGTGCCACCGAAATCGCGCGGCAGATGGTCTGCGAGTGGGGCATGAGTCCGCTCGGTCCGCTCACCTTCGGCAAGAAAGAAGAGCAGATCTTCCTCGGCCGCGAAATCGCACAACACCGCGATTATTCGGAAGATACGGCGATCAAGATCGACGGCGAAGTCCGCAGCATCGTCAATACGGGCTACACCAGGGCGCGCAACATTCTCGAGACGAACAAGGATATGCTCGAACGCATCGCGCGCGCACTGCTCGAGCGCGAAGTGCTTGACGCGGCCGAACTCAAGCTCCTGATGGAAGGCAAGCCGCTGCCGGAAAAGGCGCCGCCACCTCCTCCCGCTGCGCCGCCAGTGCCAGCGAAGGAGCCGCAGCTCACGCTGCGTCCGGAACCCCGGCCGATCCCCGGCATGGCCAAGGGCGAAAAGCCGGCTCCGGCCTAAGCTCGCTCCGAGTACACTCTCGTTTGCCAAGGCTCGCTCAGCGATGGGCGAGCCTTTTAGTTTTCTGAGAGTCGCGCCCGGCTACGACGTTCGCGTGAACGACGACATGTTGAACGAGCCGCTGTACGGCGACCGATGCGCAGGGGGCGGCGCCACCAGATGTATCGCCCGCTGGACCCGCCTCGGGTCGCAGGGAGTGCGGATGCACATCACGGCGCCGGCTCGGTGGCTCGCCGAGTAGTCAGAGGGCAACGCGGAGTTCGTCATCAGAATTACGGGGATGTGCTGCAACCGCAAAGTCTTTTTCAAGGTGGTACAAAGGTCGCGGCCCGACACGCGGCCCCCTTCTGCCTGAGCGAACACGACATCCGGCGTATGGCTCTGCAGTATGTCGAGGGCGTCTTGTGCGCTGGGAACCATGACCACCTGGTAGCCGTCCTGCTCGAGCAAGTCACGAATCGCGCGAGCGGCGCCCGGATCCGACTCGACTCCGAGAACGCGTACGTGGCGAGTTGTCGGAGCGGCCAGCAATCCGGCGCCTGCAGCCTCGCCCTGTTCAAATTGCACAGCGACGGTGTACCGGAAAGGTGGCTGCGATTGGTTGCGGACAACTTTGGCCCGCCGCGCTACGTTGATCGCGTTGGGCACCGGCCGATATGGGAACGTGACGTGAAGAATCTGTCCCACCCAGTAACCGCCGCGCGAGGTCAGGATCAACAGTCCATCCCGCGTTACATCTATGCTCTGGGCTACGTCCTCAAACATCTCGAGTGTGCCGATGCCGCCGCGAATGTGGACCTTCTCTTCAATCCTGACGCGCCAGCGCTTGCGGCGGTCGGCCGATGATCCTGCGGGATGCTTCGCTGGTGATTTGGAGAGCGACGGCGAATTCCCGTCGCCCTTGGAGGCCTTCGCGGCATCCGTGTTGTAGCGCTTTAGATGGACTTGCAAATGTCTGCGAGAAATTGACTTAGCTCCCGGACGGACCAACATCCATGTTCGCTTTGGCCGGCGCACACCCTGACTCAGGCCTGAACTCTCATCGGCGCAGTGGCTCCGCACCTTTATCGAAATTCTTAGAAATTCAGCTCTTTGCAGCGGCGAGAGGCGGCCGCTCGCAAAGAGCTGTTTACAGGAACGCGGCACTTGACAGAAATGGAATAGGCGTAGAATACGGCCATGGCAAAACGTCCCACGGAGACCTTTGAAGTTGATTGCCCCTGCTGCAGCGCGAAGCTGATTGTGGATGCGTCGCTGGGCGTCGTGCTTTCGCACACGGCGCCTGCGAGGCCGCCGTCGATTGACCTCGATGACACGGCACGCTTACTTCGCGCACACGAAGACGCCGTCGAGGCCAAATTCCGCGCGTCAGTGGAAGCCGAGAAGATGAAGGAAGACGTGCTCGCGCGGAAGTTTGCCGAAGGCCTGAAAAAGGCGAAAGACGCTCCCATCGAAAAGCCGATGCGCGATTTCGACCTCGATTAGGCGCGCCATGCGACGGCGGCTCGGCTCGCGGCTGAGCGGGAGCCCGCGTTCTGCGACCCCAGTCATTCTCTTCCTTCCGCTCTGCGCTTTCTTCGCGCTGGTATTCGCAGCCAACCTCGGTTCACAAACCAATAAGTCAACAAAGCTGCCGCGCCAGCTCGATCGGGGCATCCGATGGCACCGCGATCCCGCGACGGGTGAATTGCAGGCCTTTACGACGGGCGGCGCAGCGGCCGCGGGAGCCGATGCCCAGCCCGCAAATCCTCTCGCGATGCGTGTGCGCACTCAGATGGTCGCCGTGACGTGTAATGTGTCCACCACGGATGGCGCGGTCGTGCCGGGCCTGCGACGCGAAGACTTCCGCACTTTCGATGACGGCGTCGAGCGGCCAATCTCGTATTTCGATGCCTCCACGCAGCCGGCAAGCATCGCGCTCGTGATCGATGCGAGCCCGAGCGTGCTGCGCGATTCCGAGGAGATGAAGCAAGCCGCCGACGCGCTGATCAGCGCGCTTGCGCCGCTTGATCAGGCCGCTGTGGTCGACTTCTCGGCGCACACCTACTTGCAGCTGGGATTCTCGGACGTGCGTGAACAAATTCGCCGCGCGGTGGCGCGCGTGGATGTGCGTCAGCTCTTGGGTGACACCGGCGGATCGAACATCTATGAAGCCGTCTATCTCGCGGCGCGCGAGTTGTTCCCGGGGCGCACCGGCCGCAAGGCAATTCTGCTGCTGACCGACGGGCAGGACAGCGGCCTGGGGCTCACACTTGACCCAACGAGTGCTGCCCCTGGGCCGGGCCGGCCCGCCGACAGGCTAACCTTCGACGATGTCGCGCGGCTCCTCGCGGAGCAGGATATTCAACTTTTCGCGGTTTCAACCGAGAATCGTCCGAGGGTGATGACGCCCGACTGGCTCGCAGCGCACGAGAGCACAACGCTCGTGACCGCATCGGCGCGCACATCGGGCATCCCGCCATACACGCTCTACCTCGCGGAGCTGGTCCGCCGCGCGGGCGGACAACTCTATTTTCTTCGCGAGACCCAAACAATGGCCGACACGTTTCGCAAGATCGCAGAAAAAGTCCGCGCCGAATATACGCTCGGCTTTTATCCGGCGAGCCCGACGAATTCGGCGGGTGCGAGCTCCGGCTGGCATTCGCTAGGCGTCGAGGTCGCCGGTCAGCCGAATATTCGAGTCTCTAACCGCGCCGCCTACTATGTCCCGGCTTCATTTTGACCGACCGAGCCTGCACTTCGCTTAGCGTTTTGGAAAAACCGTGATTCAATAGCGGTCCGTGTTTAAGCGCAAGAAATACAAGCTGCGGCTGCCGTCGCGAACATTGGTTCTCGGCGAGCGGACGCTGATTATGGGCATCCTCAACGTCACGCCCGACAGCTTTTCGGATGGCGGGCGTTACCTTGACACCGAAACGGCTTTTGCGCGGGCGCTGGAGATCGAGCGTCAAGGCGCTGATCTTCTCGACATTGGCGGCGAATCGACGCGTCCGGGCTCGGAAGGCGTCTCAGCGCAGGAAGAGCTGCGGCGCGTAATCCCCGTGCTCGAAAAGTTGCGCGGACGTCTGAAGATTCCGGTTTCGATCGATACGAGCAAGTCCGAAGTTGCCGAAGCGGCCGTCTATCAGGGCGCGGAAATCATCAACGACGTCACGGGCCTTCGCGCCGATCCGCAGCTTGCCGAAATCGCCGCAAGCCGCAAGATGCCCATTATCTTGATGCACATGCGGGGCGAGCCGCGCACGATGCAGAGACAGCCCTTCGCGCGCGATCCAATGCAAGACGTGACGGCCGGTTTGCGCCGCGCTGTTGCAGCCGCGCGTCGCGCGGGCGTTGCGAAATCACAGATCGTCGTCGATCCCGGCATCGGTTTCGGCAAGAAACTTGAGCAAAACTTCGAACTCCTCGCGCGGCTCCCGGAACTTGCGCGCCTCGGCTTTCCGATGCTCGTGGGCGCGTCGCGCAAAAGTTTCGTGGGCAAAGTGCTGGGCGGCGCGCCAAGTAACGAGCGCGTGTGGGGAACGGCGGCGACGGTCGCTGCCAGCATTCTGGGTGGCGCGCACATCGTTCGCGTGCATGATGTTGCCGAAATGCTGCAGGTCGCCCGCGTTGCGGATGCGATTACAAATCCCCGCGCGGTCGCGGCAAGGCTTGCTTCACCATGAGCGCCGCCTCGGCCACGTTGACTCGCGAGCAGCGCGCGAATGCGCGCAACGCCCTCATCGCCAGCTGTCTCGGCTGGACGCTCGATTCCTTCGACTACTTCATCCTCACTTTTGTTCTCGTGCAGATCGGTGCCGAGTTTCACCGCTCGATTGTGGAGATGTCGTGGACGATCACCGGCGGGCTGCTGGCGCGGCCCATCGGCGCGCTGATCTTTGGCCTTCTGGCAGATCGCTATGGGCGGCGCCTGCCGCTGATGATCGATATTCTCTTTTTTTCGATTTTCGAGGTTCTTTGCGGACTGGCGCACAGTTACCGCAGTTTTCTGATGCTGCGTTTGCTCTTTGGCGTCGGTATGGGCGGCGAATGGGGCGTCGGCGCGTCGCTGGCGATGGAATCGGTTCCCGTGAAATGGCGCGGAATGCTTTCCGGCTTGTTGCAGGAGGGCTACTCAGCCGGTTACCTGCTCGCCGCCATCGCGTTTTGGACGATCTTCCCGCACTGGGGATGGCGCCCGATGTTCTTTGTGGGAGGTCTTCCAGCGCTGCTGGTGCTGTTCATTCGCATGAAAGTGAAGGAGAGCGATGCCTGGAAGGCTGAGGCGGCCGCGAAATGGAGCTGGCGCGAGTATTGGCGCGCCGTCGCCGTTAACTGGAAGCGATTCGTCTATCTCACAATCCTCATCGGCATGTTGGCTTTCATGTCGCACGGCACACAGGATTTCTATCCGACATTCCTCCAAATCGAACACCACTTCAGCCCGCAATCGACAGCGATCGTCACGGCTATTTCAATGGTGGGAGCAATTATCGGTGGCATTTTAGTGGGACTTTGCTCGGATCATTACGGGCGCCGACGCGCCATGACAGTGTCCGCGCTTCTGGGACTTCTCGTGACCCCGCTCTGGATGTTCGCGTCACCTACCGTCCCTCGGGCCGCCGTGAGTGCGTTCCTAATGCAGTTCATGGTACAGGGCGCGTGGGCCGTGGTTCCCGCACACATCAACGAGCTTTCGCCCGGTGTACTGCGTGGATTCTTCCCGGGGCTGGCTTACCAGCTTGGCGTTGTGATCGCCTCGCCGTCAGGGACGATTGAAGCGGCGCTCGGCCGGCATTTCACGTACCCTCAGGCGATCGGTGGATTTGTTGCCGTGGCATTTATCCTTGGTTCGGTCGTGATTGCTGCTGGACCGGAAGCGCATCGCATACGGTTCGGTGGCGAATCCTGAGAGCCGCAGTGAGCGCTCCTCAATTCACTCGGCTGAGGCTGCGAATCGCGCGGCCCTTCTCCTGGTAGAGGGCGCGGTCGGCGGTGGCCAGGAGGGCAAGCAGCGAGTCTCCCTCCTGCGGATAGAGCGCGATGCCCGCGCTCACGGAGATGCGGGGCAGTTCTTCGTCCTTTGCGACAGCCTCGCGAATGCGGCGCGCCACTTCGCGCGCGGCCTCTTTGCCTGTTTCCGGCAAAACCAGCGCGAATTCGTCTCCGCCGTATCTCGCTGCCGTGTCGATCGCACGGGAATTCAATCGTAAGACGTCGGCCACCCTACAGATGGCCCGGCTGCCGACTGCGTGTCCATAGTCGTCGTTGATCAGCTTGAGGCCGTCGAGATCGAAAAGCAGCAAGGAAAACGGCCGACCCGTACGTTTGGTGCGCTCGATCTCGCCGCCCAGCGCGTCAACCAGCCGCCGGTAGTTGGCGAGCCCCGTTAACGGATCGCTCGCGGCCAGGTGGCGAACCCTTTCAAACAATTTCACGTTGTCGAGCAGCGCGCCGGCGAGCAGCGCCGCATAGCTCGTGAACTGCAGCCCGACTGCCAGAGCAAACGGACCGTCGAGTTGGCGTTCAGACTGGCTGGCCGCCAGGCAGGAAGCGGTGCTCAACGCTGTCATCATATAGAGCGCATGGTCGAATACGGACCGCGCGTAGTCCAGGCGGCGGTAGTACCCGATCGTCGCGACAAAAAACAGCAGCGCGGGAAGCAGGTTCCCCGGTCTGGGGACGAGCCCATCCGGTTGGGCGACGAATTCGACGGGCAGCCAGCGGTGCGCGTTGCTGAGCGCAACCGTCAGAACCACGACCACGCAAAGCGCAGCGGCGATTTCCCGAAGGGGATGGCGGGACATCGGTAAGCGCCGCTCGACATACAATGCCACCACCATGAGCAGCGCCACAATCGTGCAATCCATCACCCAAGTGGTCGGATCGCGCAGAATCACGTCTCGATCGGGCTCCGGAGAATGAAACGTCACGAAGCTCGAACTGATGAGCGCGACGCCTACCACGACAAAGCCGCAACAGAGGACCAGCGGCAGTCGATCGCTTGTTCCGCGAAACCGAACCAGCGCGATGACGGCAAAAGTGAGCGCGAGGAAGCCGGTTGTGATCTCGACTTCGCCGTACATCCAGACGTCGAGTTCGACCCCTAGATGCCGAAACCACGCCGAGAGCGCATATACGCCCGCCGCGCCAGCGCAGAAGAGCCACACCAGCCGCTGCGGCGTAAGCCACACGCGCGCAGCGTTCGAGTTATTCGCCCGAAGTCCCAAGTGTCCGCGACCCCACACGTTCAGGTTAGCCCGGACCGGCACACTGCGGAGAACCAACAGCTTGTGCCTGTTGCGAATGACTTAACTTTGGGTGGCGACTGGTGCCGCTATGCTCCTAGTTAGCAGATCGCGGCATCCGCTGCTTAACAAGCGACTTCTAGGTCGGTGCGGGATGGCCGGAGCGCGAGGCGCGTGCTAAGATGATTGTGCGTTTGTTGCTCCTTGGAATCCTGGAATTTGATCGGGGCTGCAAGACCGCGCTTGCAGCCCTTTTTGTTTGACCGCAGGGCAACCGCAAAGCCAATGAACCGACCGATCCGAAACATCGCCATCATCGCCCATGTGGACCATGGCAAGACGACGCTCGTCGACGCCATGCTTCGCCAGAGCGGCATTTTCCGCGAGAACCAGGAAGTGGTGAAGCGCGTGATGGATTCCAATGAACTCGAGCGTGAGCGCGGCATCACGATTCTCGCGAAAAACACTGCGATCACCTACCGCGGCACGACGATCAACATTGTCGATACACCCGGCCACAGCGATTTCGGAGGTGAAGTCGAGCGCGCGCTGCGCATGGTCGATGGCGTGCTTGTGCTGGTGGACGCGAGTGAAGGTCCGCTCCCTCAGACGCGCTACGTGCTGCAGAAGGCTCTGGCTGCCAAACTGCCGCCCATCATGGTGCTCAACAAGATCGACCGGCCGGATGCACGGCCCGCCGCGGTGCTCGACGAAATCTACGATCTGCTCATCGATCTCGACGCTACGGAGGATCAACTCGACTTCCCGGTTCTCTACACGAATGCGAAGACGGGGGTCGCGCACCGCAAGATCGGCGATGACTCGACTACCCTCCAGCCACTCTTCGAGCAGATCCTCGCGTCGATTCCGCCTCCGGCAGGCGATCCGGCGGGCGTGCTTCAAATTCAAGTGACGAATCTCGACTACAGCGATTTTCTCGGCCGACTCGCAGTCGCCCGCGTTTTTCAGGGAACCCTGCCGCGCGGCACTGAGGTCGGCGTCGCGAAGCTCAATGGAACGATTCAGCCCGCGAAGATCACAAAGCTCTTCACTTTTCGCGGGCTCGAGCGCGATGAAGCGGAAGAAGCCTCCGCAGGAGATATCGTAGCGATCGCCGGAGTGGAAGGCATTCAGATCGGCGAGAGCATCACGGACCTCGCCAATCCCTCGCCGCTCGATCCCCTCGTGATCGATGAACCGACGCTCGCGATGGTCTTTACGATCAACAACTCGCCCTTCGCGGGCCGCGAAGGCCAGTTCGTCACATCACGCGACTTGCGCGCCAGGCTCGAGAAGGAATTGCTGACGAACGTGTCGCTGCGCGTTGAAGACACGGCTACGACAGACGCATTTCGCGTGCTGGGGCGTGGCGAACTGCAGCTTGCGATCCTGATCGAAACGATGCGCCGCGAAGGATACGAGCTGATGGTCGGCAAGCCGGAAATCGTCGTGCGGACGGAGAACGGCCGCCGCCTGGAGCCGCTGGAGTTGCTCGTGATCGACTGCCCGGAAAATTTCATCGGCATCGTGATGGAATCGCTCGGCAGCCGCCGGGGCGAAATGAAGAAAATGGTGAACCACCATTCCGGGCGCGTGCGCATGGAGTTCACGATTCCGTCGCGCGGTCTGATCGGCTTGCGCGGCCAGTTGCTGACGGACACGCGCGGCACCGCACTGATTCACTCTCTGCTCGAGGGCTGGATCGAGTACGCCGGAGACATGGCCTTGCGTCCGACCGGGGCGCTGGTTGCGGACCGCCCGGGCCCTTCGACTGCCTATGCCATCTGGGGCATTCAGGAACGCGGCGAAATGTTCGTCGGTCCCGGCGTTGAGGTCTATGAAGGAATGATCGTCGGCGAAAACTCGCGCGAAGAAGACATGAGCGTGAATATCACGAAAGAGAAAAAACTTACGAACATGCGCTCGTCCACCGCCGACGAAGCCATCCGGCTGATCCCGCCCCGCGAGATGACGCTCGAGAAGGCCATCGAATTCATCGCCGATGACGAATACGTCGAGGTGACTCCGAAGTCGATCCGCCTGCGAAAAAAAGTCCTCGACTCCAAGAAGCGCCCGAAACGCTGGCAGGAAATCCGTGCCAGCGCCGAAGCGTCCTCCTAGGATCTTGCCGAAATTGAGCGCGGAAGGGGTGGGCGTGCGAGGCCCGCGCGTGTAGTTAGGGGTGATACGGACCTCGCACGTACGACTAGTAGAATGACTCTCCTGACGTTGGGCATGCACGGTCGCTTCCAAATTCACGGGTCGTAAGTTATTGGGGGTAATGCAGTTCTTGCGCGCCGAGCCTGCGACGACCGAGTAAATCTTGCCAGGATGGCTGGAATTTACGCGCTGGCGGTCCGTGCAGCAGAATGGCCGAGCACGGTCCAACGCCTAGGCTGCGGACACGATGGCATCCGCTTCGATCTCCACGAGCATTTCGGGAGAAATTAGGCGGCTAACCTCGACCATCGCGGTGGCTGGACGGATTTCGCCGAAAAACTCGCCATGCGCCCGGCCGATCTTCTCCCAATCGGCAATGCGCGTCACAAACATGCGCGTCCTCACTACGTCCGACATGCGCGCACCCGCCTTCGCCAGCGCAGATTCGATGTTGCGCAAGACCTGCACCGTCTGCGCGTACGGATCGCCCACGCCGACGATCTTTCCCTGCGCATCGGTAGCCGTCGTACCTGATACGTAGACATATGGGCCTATGCGCACCGCTCGAGAATAGCCGACGATCGGCTCCCACGGCGTGCCTGTCGCAATGTTCTTTCGCTCCATATTGCCTCCGGCCTCCATTTGTTTCCTAAGGATCGAATCTCGCGCGCAGCTCGGGCGGCACGAGAGGACACACCTGGTCGCGCCTGCCAAATACGCGATACCGAACTCGCGCGACAAAATCGTAGGCTACATCTCTTATTGGGCGTGGAATCAAAGCGATCACGCCAGCCCAGAATCCCCAGCCGCCTCCGAGACGCCGAAGGATATGGACGAACGCGTCGGACCGAATCAGCAGCGATCCCGAATTCGTGAGGACGACGATGCTATCGGGCAGAGCCGCGCGTTGCTCGGGCAGGACGCGCGACTGGAACGTCGAGCCTTGGAGCGGAGCGAATCGAAAAGCCTCTCCGGAGCGATCATGCTTCAGCACAAACTTCACGGCGCGATGGCATAGGGCGCAGTGTCCATCGTAGAAAAGCAATTCTGGATTCGGAATATCCGGTGACACGCTCCCAAAAGCATAGCACGCGTCCGAACAGGACATTCGCCGTCTCGCTTGCCTGCTGGCCGCAAACTGTTGCTGGACAGAGTATCGCGAAGCCCCTAATCTACTTGCCGTCAAAGAGTTTGTCGGAGAACTTCCCCGCCATGAAATGCAACAGTATTCTCGATGCAATCGGTAACACACCGCTCATCAAGCTGAACCGCGTGGCCAAGGATATTGCGGCCGAAGTTTACGTAAAGGCCGAATACCTCAATCCGGGTGGCTCGATGAAAGACCGCATCGCCGTCCCCATGATCGACGAAGCAGAGCGCAAGGGCCTGTTGCGGCCGGGGGGAACGATCGTGGAGGCGACTTCCGGCAATACGGGCATGAGCCTCGCGATCCTCGCGGCGGTTCGCGGATACAAGGTCGTGTTTACGATCAACGACAAGCAGTCGCGCGAAAAGATCGACCAGTTGAAAGCATTCGGCGCGGAAGTGATCGTATGTCCCACGGCGGTCGAGCCGGAAGATCCACGGAGTTTCTACTCGGTGGCGAAAAAACTCGCGCGCGAAATCCCCAATGCATACTACGCCAACCAATACGACAATCCGACAAATCCCGAAGCTCATTACCGCACGACGGGCCCCGAAATCTGGAAAGATACTGAAGGGAAAATCACGCACTTCGTCTGCGGACTCGGAACAGGCGGCACAGCCAGTGGCGCCGGACGCTTTCTCAAGGAACAGAATCCGAGCTTGAAGGTGATCGGAGTCGATCCGTACGGCTCGCTCTACTACGAATACTGGAAAACCGGCAACATCGGCAAAGCGCGAACGTATGTGGTGGAAGGTATCGGCGAAGACATCCTGCCCGGAGCGCTCGATTTTTCGGTGCTCGACGACATCGTGCAGGTAAACGATGAGGAGTGCTTCCTCTGGGCGCGGCGGCTTGCGAAACGAGAAGGGATCTTCACGGGCGGATCGGGCGGTGGTTGCGTCTCCGCGGCGCTGCGCGTTGCCAGAAGCTGCAAACAAGGCGACGTTGTGGTCGGGCTGTTGCCGGATGCAGGAACGCGCTATCTGAGCAAAATTTTCAACGACAGTTGGATGCGTGAGCTCGGCTACGCCGACGCAGAAGTGACGCTGACAGCAGCCGATGTGATTCGCGTGAAGCGCGAGCGCGGCAAGAGGCGCGAACTGATTGTCGTCGGGCCAAACCGCACGGTCTTTCAGGCGCTGCAGACGATGCAGCAACAGGACATCTCCCAGCTTCCAGTGTTTGAGGATGGGCGGTCCGTCGGCACCGTATTCGAGGACAAGATTCTGAATCTCGCGCTGCAAGGGAAGGATCTGCGCAAGCTGATCGTCCGCGAAGTGATGGGGCCGCCGCTGCCGCAAGTCCCCTCAAACGCTCCCGTCGAGCGCGTCACTCACCTCTTGAGCCACGAGAGTCCGGCCGTGTTCGTCGAGATGGAGTCTGGCGAGTTTGAAGTGCTGACGAAATTCGACCTGATGGACACGATCGCCGGCCTGGTTGGCCAGAAGCGGTGAGAGCAATTCGAGGGCGTTTCGAAACGCCGAAGCCTGCTTAAGGCGGCCTAAATTACCACCAGCGCCGATCTAATTTTGATAGCATAGTGGTGCGATATCGCCCGGCAATTTCGAAGTTTGGAGCAACGCAAAGATGGCACTGGCATGTGAAATCTGCGGCAAGAAGCCGCGGTACGGAAATACGATCAGCCACGCGCACAACGTTACGCGCCGCCGCTGGAATCCGAATCTGAAGCGAGTTCGCGCCGTAGTCGGTGGTGTGCGCAAGCAGGTGCGTGTCTGCACCGCCTGCATTCGTTCCGGCAAAGTCAAGAAAGCTGCTTGACGCCCGCCTGCTTGGCAGGCGAGCCTGTTCCCTTCAGAAGGAGCTCCCCTTTGACGCGGAGAATCCTCGCGATCGCGGCGCTCGCCGCGTGCTCGCTGCTGACCGCTTGTAAGAAAGAGATGGCCCCGGGGCCGGACGTCTGGGCGGTTGTGGACGGCAAGGAAATCGCCCGTCAGGACGTCGAGAAGATCTTTCGGTCGCGCGTGACCACCGAAGCACCTGCACCCTCGCAGGAAGAGGCGCTTTCGCTCAAACTCAGCATCCTCGACGAGCTGATCAACAGCGAAATCCTGCTCGAGCGCGCCAATAAGATGAATCTGGTCGCGAGCGATGCCGAAGTCGATGAGAAGTTTACGGAATCCAAGAGCCCCTACACCGAGGAAGAATTCCAGAAGAAGCTGCAGGAAACCGGACTGACCGTCGATGATCTGCGGAATGACATCCGGCGGCAGCTTTCGATCCAGAAGCTGCTGAACCGCGAAGTTGTGGCCAAGATTTCGATCACCGATCAGGACGTCGGGAACTTCTATGACAACAACCGCGCGCAGTTCAACGTAGCCGAACCGCAATACCACATCGCGCAGATCGTGGTCACTCCGCGGGCCGATCCCACAGTCCACAATCGCAAGAACGATAAGGCCACGAATGAGGCCGAGGCGGGCCGCAAGGCTGCGATGCTCATCCAGCAGCTCGACAAGGGTGCGGATTTCACGGAATTGGCTACGGACTATTCGGAAGACTCTAGCGCCTCCACCGGAGGTGATCTCGGATATCAGCCGGAGTCCGCCTTCAACAAGTCCGACCCCGTGCTGAAGAAGGCCGTGCTTTCGCTGAAGGTCGGGCAATGGACTCAGCCAATTCGCGACAACAGAGGCGGGTACATCATCGTCAAGTTGATTGCGAAGGAAGCGGCTGGTCAGCGTGAGATCTCCGACGTACAGGTGCAGCAGGCCATTCGCGATGGCCTGCGGACGCGCAAGGAGCAGCTTCTGCGCTCCGCCTACTTGGTCGAAGCGCGCGATGAAGCGCACGTCACAAACTATCTGGCCCGTCAGATTCTCGAATCCTCCGGCAAACTCCCCGACACGAAGTGACGGGCCGAACACGCTTGGCAAGCATGTGGCGCGCCGCTATGATGGCGCCGTTTGAGCGTGCCGAAAGCGAGCGATCGAGTGGAACTGTCCGAACAAAATGAGTGGAAGAAAGCGGCGGCCGAAGCGGCTGCGAATCTCGTCGAGGACGGCATGGTCCTCGGCCTAGGCACAGGTTCGACAGCGGGGTACTTCATTGCGGCGCTCGGGCGGCGCCTCGCGCAAGACGGTCTGCGAATTACAGGAATCCCGACCTCGGAGCGGACCGAGGCGCAAGCACGCAGCGCGCAGATTCCGCTGACGAGTTTTGCTGAGCACGCTCAGGTCGATCTCACCGTCGATGGAGCGGATGAGGTCGAGTTTGGATCGCTTTTCCTGATCAAGGGACACGGCGGCGCGCTGCTGCGAGAAAAGATCGTTGCAGCGGCATCGAGGCGCCTCGTGATTGTGGCGGACGAAACCAAGCTCGTAGAGCAACTCGGATCCCTCGTGTCTGTGCCAGTCGAAGTGGTGCGGTTCGGCTGGCAAGCAACTGGCAGACGCCTTACACAAATCGGCGGAAATCCGTCTTTGCGGCTAGGAGCCGACAAGAAACCCTTCGTCACCGACGGCGGAAACTACGTCATGGACTGCGCCTTCGGGCCGATCGCGAACCCGAAAGAGATTGCCCATCACCTGGATCATGTGGTGGGCGCGGTCGAACACGGACTGTTCCTCGGGCTCGCGAAGGAAGTCATTGTAGCTGGGCGTGACGGCGTGAGAACCTTGAGGAAAACTGAGGGCTAATGGTCCAGGTGGCGCGAAGACTGGCGCGATTTGCAATTACAGCGCTGGGTTGGAATGGCTTGGGCCGAATCAGTGCAGACCCGACCAATCGTCTGCCAGAAGTATCGAATTGCTGGGATTCGAGGGATCGTACTTCACGCTCGCTGTCTGCCCGGACGCAACCCGGCTGAGGTGCAGCCGCTCTTCGAGACCGGTAATATCCTGCGCAGTCTCGTAGCTCACGCCTGAAATCGCGTACGTATAATAAAGGAGCTTTCGCGGGGTCTCGCTTGTGTTCCCCCGCTTGAGGAAAGTCGACGGCTTGGCATCGCCGTTTCCGGAAGCCGACGCGCGGGCGTGGTCAACGATTTCGAGCACTTGCCCTTCGACAATGCGCCCGATCCGATTGATATAAGCGCGGCGCGCTCGCTCGACTTCATTCGCGTCCTCCGGCTTACGCCGGAGCCAAAAGAAGATAACGATAGTGGCGAGGACGACCAGACCGACTGCTGGAACCAGATTGTGCCAATCGTTCAGAAGGTCTTTCAACGCTCGGGCTCTCTCGAACCGGCCCGGCAGATGCCAGGAATTCCTGTGCCAGAAGACATGCCGGACCGAACAGACTCTAAATTATATGGCAAGCGGCACCGCTGTCAGTCGAAAGCGGCGATAGTTGCGAGAAAGTTACGGCGTGAATCAACGGGACCGCTTCGACAGCCGCTAGTCCCTTGGAGCGACCACGGTGTTCCGGAGTGCGCCGATGCCGCCGACGCGGACTTCGACCACGTCGCCGGCAGCCAGAGGTCCGACACCCGCGGGCGTTCCGGTGGCGATCAGGTCTCCCGGCTCGAGCGTCATCGCCTCGGCGATCCAACGGAAGATCACTTCGAGACCGAAGACCATATCCCGCACTCGCGCGGATTGCTTTTTCCCGCCGTTGACGAAGGTTTCGATTGTGGTGTCAGCGGAGGGTAGTTCGGTTTCAACGATCGGTCCAAACGGGCAGAACGTGTCGAAGCCTTTGCCGCGTGTATATTGACCGTCCAGCCGCTGGAGATCGCGCGCAGTCACGTCGTTGAGGCACGTGTAGCCAACGATGTAAGGCCTGAAGTCTTCCGTTGGCTTCGGATGGGTACACCGACGGCCGATGATGAAGGCTAGCTCTCCTTCATAGTCGACGCGCTTCGAAATCCGCGGGAGAACGATCTCCTCCTCAGGCGCAATGATTGCGGACGGAGGCTTGGAAAAGATCACAGGCTGCTTGGGCGCCTCGATGTTCATCTCGGCGGCGTGATCCAGATAGTTTCTCGCCATACAGATGATCTTGCTGGGCCACGAAGGCGGCAGGAATCTCACCTCGCTCACGCGCCACGTGCGACCGGTGGGCTTTCGATCTCCCCAAATCTCGCCGGAAATCTCGCGGATGACGCCATCCTCCACGATTCCAGCGTGCGAACTCGCGTACGCTTGAGCCTGAGTTCGGCCGGTACTCTTGTTGGCAGATTCGATCGGTTCAAATCGGCAGAGTTTCATCGGGTATGGCGAGCTGCCTCGCCTGGCACCTTTCGTTTCCGCGCAATCGGATGACGCCGGGCATGAATAATCATTCCGCCAACCCACGACACGACGGAACAGACTCCGTAAACCACGGCCCCTTCGGCCAGAGCCATGAACGGAGTGTGGCGAACGGACGTAAAGAGGTTTTCAAATACCATTCCCGCAACATCATAGGCAACCACGAAGATCGTCCAGCCGATCATCGCGGACGTAAACATCTTGAGCGGGCGATTCCAGAAACGAACCACGGGAATCGACATGAACATGACAAACAACGTGTAGGAGATTGCGTTGCGCTCCAGTGCGTAGCGCTCAAGCGTGGGAACGCGGTTGGCCGCAACGAGCGCACCCAGCATCACGATCACCAGCAGAGCGCCGGAGTAGATGCCCGTCCGAAGTGCGGCGTGCAAGGCGGAAGCCTCTGTGGCAGCATCCTGATTGACATGCCTTACGTGCGTCATGGGTTCGGCTGGCTCTCGGCCGGCACGCCACCGGAGACAGCCTCGCTCGGGCGGCTTTCATTCCCCGAGCGATCTACAGCTGTAACGGAGTAGAAGTAGCGGTGGCCGGGCTGCACATTCATATCGCGAAACGCAGGTGTAGGCAACAGGTCCGTGTTCAGCCGTGTGCCCGAGGTACCTCCCTGCTCACTTCGATAGACGTTGTAACCGGCGACATCGGTTTCGGGGCTGACCGCCCAGGAAAGTTCGAGATGCGCCGCCGCCTCTCCGTGCTGCGGCACCGTCGCGATCACCAGCCCGAGCGGTGCGGCCGGAGGAAACACGTCGTGGGCCTCGACGATCACCGGGTTGGAATCCGCGGATTCGAGCGATTCGGCTCCTGATCCTGCGACGCCTCGCACTGAATACATGTAGGTCTTGCCGAACTCGAATTGCGTATCCTGAAACGAGAGTGACTGGCTCTCCCCGATTTTCGCGAGTGGGGATTTCGCTCTCGGAGCCTCGCTCGCGCCCGCGGGCGGCGCGCCCTCCGCGCGATAGATTCGATAGCCCGCGGCGGAAGCAGGCGAACCTGTGAACGTCTTCTGCGGCGCAGTCCAGGTGAGCACGATCGCGGCGTGCGTAACCTGTGCCCTCAGGTCGCTGACCGGGTCGAGGGCAGGCCGAATGAATACGGAGACGATATTCGAATCTTCCGACTCCCTCTTCGCCGAAGCGCGCGTGCGAACACTGTAAAACGCTCCGGCGACATCGCGTCCGGCGAAGTCCTCAGGCTTCAAAGAATCCGCATACCGGACTCGTCCCTGCGAGGCATATTGGTCTACCGCGGCGGACGGGACCGTTGCCAAAAGCGACAGGTGAGGCTGAGAGTCCGTGGCAGGGCCGATTCCGCGATAGATCTCGATTGTCGGAGGCTGATCGAGCGCCCGGCGATCAATTGTCTCGGTTGGCAGGGTGAAGGTGAGGATCACGTCGTTGGCCGTTTGCGTCGCCGAAAGATCTGTAACCGTTTGCGGAACCGGCGGCGTGCGTTCAATCGGTTCGCTCGGCGAGGCGCATCCAGCGGGATAAAAGGAACAAAGGAGTAATGCGAAAAGAAGCAAGAACGCGTCAGAATGCACGCACCGATTCACCGTGAGCTCCCCCGCCGGCGCCCCTTTTCCTCTGTCCATTGTCACTTTTCTAAAGAATGTAGCGGCTCAGATCCTGGTCTTTGACGATGTCCGCCAACTGCTTCTGGACGTAAGCTGCATCCAGCTTCACCGATTTCTTCTTCATCTCCGGCGCCTCGAAGGAAATATCCTCGAGCACTTTCTCGAGAATCGTGTGCAGGCGGCGCGCGCCGATATTCTCGGTCTGCTCGTTGACGGTGGCCGCGAACCGGGCGACCGCCGCAATCGCATCATCGGCGAAAGAAAGCTTAAGGCCTTCGGTATCGAGCAACGCAGTGTACTGCTTGATGAGGGCGTTTTTGGGCTCCGTAAGGATGCGGACGAAATCGGCTTCCGTGAGCGAGCTCAGCTCCACCCGGATCGGAAAGCGCCCTTGCAGCTCGGGAATCAAATCCGATGGTTTCGAGGTGTGAAATGCGCCGGCCGCGATAAAGAGGATGTGATCCGTGCGAACCATGCCGTAGCGAGTATTGACCGTCGTGCCTTCGACGATCGGCAGAATGTCGCGCTGTACGCCTTCGCGCGAAACGTCCGGCCCGTGGCCCGATTCCCGCCCAGCGATCTTGTCGATTTCGTCGATGAAAAGAATCCCCATCTGCTCGACTCGGTCCACGGCGATGCGCGTGACCTGGTCCATGTCGATTAAACGGTTCTCTTCCTCCTGAATGAGGTAGTCAAACGCTTCGGATACAGTCATCTTCCGTTTCTTTTTTTGCTGGCCGAACATGCCGGAGAGCATGTCCTTGACGTTGATGTCCATCTCCTCGACGCCTTGATTCGTGATGATTTCAAACGACGGCATCGAGCGCTCGCGCACCTCCACCTCGACGAGGCGCTGGTCGAGCTTGCCTTCGCGGAGCTGGACGCGGAGCTTATCGCGAGTACGCTGCGCCTGTTCGCGGCGCTGAGCCTCATTCGCCGCGCCGGCATCGGCCGGCATCGGCGACGACGGCAGAAGAAGATCGAGCAGGCGCTCCTCAGCAGCTTGCTCGGCGCGCTCGGCGACTTCGTCGAGCTTCTCTTCCCGCACCATGTCGATCGAGGTCTCGACCAGGTCGCGCACCATCGACTCGACGTCGCGGCCCACATAGCCGACTTCGGTGTACTTCGACGCTTCGACCTTCACGAACGGACAGCCCGCAAGACGCGCGAGCCGGCGCGCAATTTCCGTCTTACCCACCCCGGTGGGCCCGATCATCAAGATGTTTTTCGGGAGGATGTCCTCCGCCATTTCCGGCTGCAATTTCTGGCGCCGGACGCGGTTGCGCAGAGCAATCGCGACCGCTTTCTTCGCGGCGTTCTGCCCTACGATGTATTTATCCAGTTCGGCGACGATTTCCCGAGGGGTCAGTTCGTCAAATGACGGCAGCGCCTCGGTCTCCTCTGCCTGCTGGTCTCCAGACAAGTAAATCACCATCTCTTTCTCCGCCTACCGGTCACAATTCTTCGATGCTGAAAGTCGCGTTGGTGAAGATGCAGATTTCACTCGCAATGCGCATGGCTTCCTGCGCGATGTCCTTGGCGCTCATTTTCGTATGCTTGGCGAGTACGCGCGCCGCTGAAAGGGCGTAGGGTCCGCCCGATCCGATGGCGCAGATGCCGTCGTCCGGCTCGATCACGTCCCCGTTCCCGGAAAGCAGAAACGTTCCCTTCGCGTCGGCCACGATGAGCAGTGCGTCGAGATGCCGCAGCGACCGGTCCGTACGCCATTCCTTGGCCAGCTCCACCGCGCCGCGCGCCAGGTTGCCGTGATATTCCTGGAGCTTGTTTTCGAAGCGGGCGAAAAGCGAGAGGGCATCGGCGGTGCTGCCCGCGAACCCGGCGAGAATCTTGTCGTTGTAGAGGCGCCGTGTTTTTTTCGCGTTGTGCTTGATCACCGCTTCGCCGAGCGTGACCTGGCCATCGGCAGCCAGCACGACTTTGTTCTCTTTTCGAACGCAAAGAACAGTTGTGCCGTGCATCTGCGAAGATTTTTGGTTCAGTGCCATCCGCCCATTATACGCCGCGAAACGCCGAATGAAGCATGAGGAGTCTGTGGTGTGACTGCAATCGATCTTTGGCACGTAGCGGCGGGCCGCCCACCACGGCAAGCGAGAGTCGTTAGTTCTCGCCCGACGAGCTCTTGTCCTTGGTTTTGGCCGACTTCTCGCTTTCTTTCTTGCCGACTTGAGCCCAGCGCTGATCGAGGGATTCCTTGGTGAAGAGAGCATCGGGAAGGTTCGTGTTGTACTCACACTTATCAAAGAACGCTTGGAAGATCTTGATCCCGTTCCGCTCGCGCGTCAGTTGAAACGCTGTTTGGATCCCGCCGAGCGGGTGGTAGTTCGAGTAGTATTCGGTCTCCTGTGTTTTCATGCGCGTCTTCGAATCGCGGGTGTCAACGGTTTTCCGGATCGGCAAGTGCGTGTTGCTCGCAAACGCAATCCGGATCGTGCGGTTCTCGCTGTCCACCAACTCAACCCAGTCGGCCTTCCAGCCATCGATGATGTCCGGTCCGCCGTAGCGAAATGTCATGTCGGGTTCGTGGATTCGATGGCGCAGGATGTTGTCGAGATCTTTCTTGACCCCTTCCTGGAAGTCGACAAGATCGGCCTGCGGCGCCTGGGCAACCCCGCCGCGATCGAGTTGCCATCCCTTGTCGCCGTTATAGACTTCGATGATGTTCCGCTTTGGCAGATTCTCCTGGCGCTCCTTGAAAGGAGGTATCGTGTAGTCGATGAAGTGCCCGAAACCGGTCAACTCGCCCGAATGGTCGAAGGTACCGAGGCGGCCCGTGCAAGTCGCGTCGCGGACGTTTAGGTAGGTACTGCCGCCCAGCGCTTCGATGGCCTGACTAATGAGATCCTTGGCTTTCGCGGCGCTTTGCTCCGGCATCAGGAACTGGTCATCCTGAGCAAGCACAGAGCGACCTTCCATGAACCAAATCCCAGCCAGTGCGATCGCCGCCACAATCGAACGCTGTATCATCCGCACAGAAAAGAACCTCCGTTCACATTGATCACTTCACCTGTGATGAAGGTTGCCAGATCCGATACGGCAAAAAGGATCGGCCCCGCCACTTCTTCCGGTTTGGCCACTCGCTTCAAAGGATAGGCTGCCAGCATGGCTTTCGCGCGAGCCCTGTCTTTCGAGGTTGAAGCCCAAATATCGGTTCCGACAAAGCCGGGCGCCACGCAGTTCACCAGAATATTGTACCGCGCGAGCTCCGCCGAAATCGCTTTGGCAAAGCTGATCATGCCGCCTTTCGAGGCGGAATAGTGCGAATGCAGCGGGGTGCCTCGCTGCCCCGCCACCGAAGTGACCATCACGATCCGCCCTCCGTTTTGCGCGATCATGTGAGGAATGGCGTGGTGGACCACTGCGTAAACGCCCTTCAAATTGACGCGGAGCATTTCGTCCCATTCGCGCTCCCCGAGCTTTTCGATAGGGATGCCGGCGTCGTTCCAGATACCGGCGTTGGCTACGAGAATATCAAGCCGTCCAAGCCGCTCGTGCGCGAACTCGACGAGCTTCCTGGCGTCTGCCATTTTCCCCGAATCGGCCCTAAATGATTCGATGCGGGTGCCGTGCTTCCGCGCCTCCTGCTCCACCTGCGCGGCAGCATCTCGATTGCGAAGATAACTGAAGACGACGTCGCCGCCGGCTTGCGCGAAAAGCTTCACAGTCGCAGCACCGATGCCGCGTGAGCCGCCGGTCACCAGCGCCGCCTTGCCAGCCAGCGAAATCATTTGTCCTCCAGGAGCAAGTCGAGAATCAACGTCCGTCGAGAGTCAAAAATTGAAGATCGGGTTCCGAGATTGGATAAGACGGAGCCTTCCCTTTATCGCTTAGGCTCGCGCCGGCATCTTACGCATGGATGCAACCGCAACCAAGTCACTGAATAATCCTCGCCCAAGGGCATCGGTCTCCGCCATGCGTTCCGGATGCCATTGAACGCCGACCACCCAATTCGCGTCGCCCATCCATTCCACTGCCTCGATCACTCCATCTGACGCGCGCGAAACGACGCGCAAGTCGCGCCCGGGCTCTCGGATCGATTGATGATGCGAGCTGTTCACGAGCGCTTCTTGGGCACCCGCGATCCGGGCCAGCCGCGAATTGGACTCAATCTGAACTTCGTGCGTGCGGTCCGGCGCGCCGGGCTCATCATCCCAGTCATGCTCAATCGTGGTTTGCAGTTCGCTGGGGATGTCCTGTACCAGAGTGCCGGAAAGAAACACGTTCAGGCTTTGGATGCCGTAGCAGATCCCCAGCACCGGCTTCTGCTCTCCAAAGCAGTGGTGGAGCAGCGCGAAATCGATTCGCTCCCGATCGCGGTCCGGATCAGCGCTTCGAGGGTGTCTCGCAGCCGCAAAACGGGAGGGATCAACGTCCGCGGGACTCCCGGTCAGCAGAACGCCGTCCAAGGTCCGGGCGATCTTCTCAAGGTGCTCGGGTGAAAGCCCAAGCGAGATTACCACTACTTCGGCGCCAGCCTGACGGAGCGGCCCGATATACTTCTCGATCTTACCGAAATCGCCATTAAGTTCTTCTTTTCTAGTGCGATACGGGATGCCGATCCGTGGTTTACGGGTGTCGCGGGAAATCATGGATGGTTCATCGTACCATCGCGGCGACGATCACAGCAACCAGGGGGGCCACTCTGGCATGAAATCAGTGCGCAGCCCGCCCTCTTCTCACTGTGCGGGTGCGGGAATGGCTGGGCTAGCAGACTTCCGCTGGAAGCGATATCAAACGGGAAGGCGGGTTCGGTCTCTCCGAACGAGTCGCGGGCTTGCGCGGAGGATGTTTTGCGAGCCAGATGGCGTAATTGTGTTTGATTTGTTCGATGTGGTGCGGAACGTGACGCTCCTGGCGCTCAATCCACTTCTCGAGGCTGATCTCGCCCTCCTCGGGATGCTGGAGAGTATGCAACCACACGGGTTCAGGGAGCGTCACGAGCAAGTTGTAGTTCATCTTACGCAGCCGCCGGATCAGATCGAGCGCCTCGCGCGTGCTCTGGTGGAAATACCCAAGTGTGCCCGCCCACCGCGCGGGATCGAATTCAGGCACGGCTTTGCCCGGCTCGGCAATCAGGTGGCGACAGCGGACGTACGAACTCGCTTCACTGTCGGCCAAGTGGACGATGATTTCGTGAATGCTCCATCGCTCCGGCGACGGCTTGTAGAGCCACATCTTCTTCGGGAGCTCGCGCAGGACAGCGGAAAGCAGCGCAGGGGCGCGGCCGAATGATTCGAGCAGTTGGCGTCGCTCATCGCGTGTCATCTGCACCTCTAGGACTACATTGTTGTCTTTAGACGCGCGAGACAGGATTTGGCTTTCCGCCACGATTGGAACAGTCGAAGAAATCCCGCCACATCACCGTCTGACCGCGCAGCACCGCTCTTGCGTCGCTCAATCACGAAATCACGGCCAGTCTAGGCAGATTAACCCGCGGTATAAACAGCCAATTTGGCAAGGCAGAGCGAAATCTGTAAGAAGCCAACCGCATCCGGCAATTCGGACGCGATGACTCCCGTTTCTGGAAGAATTCCTACTGTCTGCGCACGAACGGGTTACGTAGAACCGGGACACGAGCGGCTGCGTCAGAGGCACGCCGCCTGGCCCAGTAGCTGCGCAAGTCACCTACCAAATACAGCGAGCCCGTAGCGAAAATGGCATCCTCCGGCGACGCAATGTCGATCGCGTGCTCAAGCGCATCCGCCGGATCGGCGACGACGATCAAGCTTTTCGCGAGATGACCCGTCATTTCAGCCAGCAGATTGGCGGAAATCGCGCGAGGCTGAAGAGGCTGCGTAAAGATCACGAAGTCCGCAGCCGGAAACAACAATCCCGCGATTTCATCGACCGCTTTGTCACGCATCGCGCCGTACACCAGCAAGATGCGATGTCCCGCGAAGTTCTCGGTCCAAAATCTGAGCAGTTCCTTTGCACCGGAAGGATTGTGCGTGCCGTCCAAGTAAACGGCAGGCTTCTCGCTCAGGCGCTCCAGCCGACCGGGCCACCTGGCCGTGCGTATGCCATGCTCAATCGCGTCATCCGTGATGCGAAACCCGCACTCGGCCAAGAGCCGGGCCGCAGTTGCGGCCGCCAGCGCGTTGCGAATCTGGAAGCGGCCTGCAAGCGAAGGTTGGAGTTTGATTCTGGCACTGGAATCTCGCGGCACGGCGGCGGCGCGATAGCACCCGCCCGACACTTCTGCATTTTCAACGTTCCAGGCAGCATCTACTTCTACCAGCCGCGCGCCCAACTCTTTGCAGCGACGGGCGATCACCTCCCGAGCTTCCGGCCTTTCCACCGAACTGGCCACGCAGGCGCCGGGCTTGATGATGCCCGCCTTTTCCCAGGCTATTTCGGCAACCGAATATCCAAGAAAACTTTCGTGATCGAAATCGATTGAGGTGATGACGGCAACCTGTGGCTCCACGATGTTGGTCGCGTCGAGCCTGCCGCCCAGGCCCACTTCATAAACCGCGAAATTCACGCCTGCGTCGGCAAAAGCCACGAACGCCAGCGCGGTGATGCACTCGAAATACGTCGGATGCGCAGCAAGCTTTCCATCGGCCAGCAGCGATTCGATCACGTCGTGCACGCGCGTCCACGCAGCGGCAAACTTTTCGTCGGAGATGTCTTCGCCGCCGATTCGTATGCGCTCGTTGATCCGCTGCAAATGCGGCGAAGTGTAAAGACCCGTGCGAAATCCGGCCGCGCGCAATATGGATTCGAGCATGGCCGCCGTCGAGCCCTTGCCGTTCGTGCCCGCAATGTGAACGCAAGGCGCGGCGCGGTGCGGGTTGCCGAGAGCTTCGACCAGCGTCGCGATATTGGAAAGGCCGAACTTCTGCACGCGGGCCTGCTGCGGCGCGGCCAACTCCCGCCCCAGCGCCAACAACGCGCGAACAGATTCTTCGTACGTCATGCTCAATCGAGGAAAAAGCCGAGCGCCTGCGCGATGTAGGACTTCAAATCTTTGCGGGAGACGATCGCATCGAGGAAACCGTGTTCAAGCAAAAATTCGGCCGTCTGAAAGCCTTCCGGCAGCTTTTGACGGATCGTTTGCTCGATCACGCGCGGGCCTGCAAAACCTATCATCGCGCCGGGTTCGGCAATGTTCAGGTCCCCCAGCATGGCATAGCTGGCGCTTACGCCGCCGGTAGTCGGATCGGTCAGTACGGAAATGAAGGGCACATGCGCGTCGTCGAGCCGCGCCAACGCCGCCGCGACCTTCGCGAGTTGCATCAAGCTGACCGCTCCCTCCATCATTCGCGCGCCGGCGGAACAGGAGACGATCACGAGAGGCGCCTTTTGCGCAAGCGAAAGCTCGATCGCGCGCGTGACCTTTTCTCCGACCACCGCGCCCATCGAGCCACCGATGAATCCGAACTCCATCGAACAGCAGATCACGGGCCGGCCGACGAGCTTTCCCTCGGCCGTCATGATCGCGTCCTTCATGCCAAGCTTCTCTTGGGCCTCCCGGAGGCGCTGCGCATACGCCCTCGTATCCGTGAAATGCAGCGGGTCGCTCGAAGCAAGTTCCGCATCGTGCTCGGTCCACTGACCGTCATCGAGCAGAAGGTCCAGTCTTCGGCGCGCGCCCAGGCGGAAATGATGCTCGCATTTGGGACATACTTCCCAATTCGCTTCGAGATCTTTTTTCCAGATGATCGCGCGGCAGGCGCTGCACTTGATCCAAAGGCCTTCTGTGCGGACGCGCCGCTCGTCCACTGGCGTTGGATTCTCGATTGCGCCTTTCTCTCGCTTAAACCAAGCCATAGTTGAAATCTGGGATGAATTTCCTCTTCGCTCGCTGCTAGTAGTCAATTCCCCGCTGCGCGAGGATGCCCTTTGTGTACGGGTGCTTCACTTCCTTCATTTCAGTGACCAAATCGGCTACTTCGACGAGCTTCGGATGGGCGTTTCGCCCCGTGCAGATCACGTGCACGCGCTCCGGCCGTCGCACGAGAGAATCGACCACGCGATCGGCATCGAGCATTTTGTAGCTGATCACGTAGTTGATCTCGTCCAGAATCACGAGATCGTACTTCTCGCTGTATATCTGCTCGCGCCCGTAGTCCCACGCCTGCTCGCACAGTCGGATATCTTCCGGATCAGTCTCCGCGCCGCCGACCTTCACAAAACCTCGGCCCATCGGCCGAATCTCGAATTTGTCGTCGCCGAGCATTTTGGCCGCATCGAGCTCGCCGTAGTGCCACGAACCCTTGATGAACTGGACCATCAGCGCCCGCATCCCCTGCCCGACGGCGCGAAATGCCGTGCCAAGCGCACAGGTCGTTTTGCCTTTGCCCGGGCCGGTGTAAACGATGAGGAGTCCCTTGCCTTCCGGCATCAATAGGCGCCCCGCGAGACAGTCTCCCATACTCGCCACGCACGCACAAAACGTCAAGACGCGAGTTGCCTCGGCGCCACAGTTGGCGGCGCTCGCTATTTGGGGTAAGGATGCCCAGCGAGGATCGCGAAGGCGCGGTAGATTTGCTCGGCGAGGACGACGCGTGCGAATTCGTGCGGCATGGTCAGCGTCGAAAGCGAGAGCTTCTGTTCTGCTTTCGCACGCAACTCGTCCGGAAATCCCTCGGCGCCGCCGCATAGAAAAACGACTTCGCGGCTACCACGGTCGCGCAGGCCGCCCAGCCAGCGTGCGAACTCTTGTGACGTGAATTGCTTCCCCGCGGCGTCAAGCAAAACGACGATGGCGCCGGGCTCGATCTTCAACCTGCGTACTGCGGTGGGCGAGGCGTCGCGCAATTCAGTGATTCCAATGTCTGCGTACCGCCGTATGCGCAGAACGTAATCATCGAAGAGCGCGCGGATTTCCTCGCGCCGCGTCTTGCCGAGCATGACGAGCCGAATCGTCATGCGCTAAGTCAGTCCATACTTCTTGCGCTTTTCCAGCAGAGTCTTCCGGCTGATCCCCAGAATCTGAGCGGCCTCGCCGATTTTATAGCGCACCGCTTCGAGCGTCGCCTTGATCGCCTCTCGCTCGATTTCCTCGAGTGACTTCAGGTTTCCCGCGAGTCCCTGAGAGCTGCTCGCTGACTTCATGATCTGCGGAAAATCCTCGCTATGAAGCAGCGGCTCTTTGGCAAAGACGAGCGCATGCTCGACGGCGTTTTTCAGTTCGCGCACGTTCCCCGGCCACAGATAGGATTCGAGCAACTGCTTCGCCTCGGGATCCAGATCTGCGCCGATGCGGCCGTGAAGGGGCCCGAGGCGCGCCAGAAAATGGCCAGCGAGGGGTCCGATATCCGCTTTGCGCTCGCGCAGCGGCGGCACCGGTATCGCGAGCACGTTCAGACGGAAGAAAAGGTCTTCGCGGAAGCGGCCGCTGGAAACGGCTTTGGCCAAGTCGGTGTTCGTGAGCGCCATGAGCCGTGCGTCCATGCGCAGCGTTTCAGAACCGCCGAGCCGCTCAAAAGTTCGCTCTTCGAGCACACGCAAGAGCTTCGCCTGCATCCCCGGCGCGAGCGCGGCCACTTCGTCGAGCACGACGGTGCCGCCCTGCGCCAATTCAAACCGCCCGGGTTTGCGCGCCACGGCACCCGTGAACGCTCCGCGCTCGTGGCCAAAAAGCTCAGATTCGACGAGTTCCGCGGGCAAACTGGCGCAATCGATTTTCAGAAACGGCGCGTCACGGCGAGACCCGTGCTCGTGAATCCACCGCGCGAGCTGGTCCTTGCCGGTGCCGCTTTCGCCCGTGATCAGCAGCGTTGTGGCGGTGTCGGCGATTTTTTCCGCGATTTCCAGGACGCGCAGCGAGGCCGGATCGGCCGCAATCCACACGACGCCGGTGTCGCTCATGGCTGGGTCGCGTCGCCCTCGACTGGAGGCCGATGCTCGGGAAGTCGCGCGGGCGGAGGAAAGTCCACGCGCTCGGCGGTGCGCCAGAGACGTTCCAGATCGTAATACTGCCGCGCGCGTTCGCTGAAGATGTGGACCACGAAGTCTCCGTAATCGAGCAGGACCCACTCCGCACCCGGCTTGCCCTCCCGATGTGCGAGGCGAAGGCCCTCGCGCTGCAGCCGCTCTTCGGTCGCTTCGCTAATGGCCTTGATTTGCGGCTGGCTGCGCCCGGAGGCGAGCACGAAGTAATCTGCAAACGCACCCGCGAGCTTCAGCACCGTAATATCGACGGCCTGCTTGTCCTGGGCCGCCTCCACGGCCCAGCGGATTTCGGGGCGAAGGGTGTTGTGCGTCACCTGTACAGAGCCTGACTGAGAATGTATTCCTCGACGCGCGGCGGCACAAGCCCGTGGATTCCCT
>DASPVC010000030.1:0-61524 GCA_035622585.1 Candidatus Acidiferrum sp. | reverse complement strand
GATTTGCTCCGTGGATTGACGGGCAATGGGCTTGCCGCAGTTGGGGCAATGCGGTGCGCCAATGGCGCTGTAGACGACGCGAAGGTAGTCGTAGATCTCAGTGATCGTGCCGACCGTCGACCGCGGCGAGCGCGTGGTGGTCTTCTGCTCGATGGCAATCGAGGGCGAAAGCCCCTCGACGGAGTCCACTTCCGGGCGTTCCATCTGGTCGAGGAACTGCCGCGCATAGGCCGAAAGCGACTCGACGTAGCGGCGCTGCCCTTCCGCATAAAGCGTATCGAATGCGAGCGAGGATTTGCCGGAGCCCGAAAGGCCCGTGATGACGGTCAGCGTATTGCGCGGGATTTCCAGGCTGATGTTCTTGAGGTTGTGCTGCCGCGCGCCCCGGACGATGATTTTGTTGAGAGCCATGGATGAAGGGCCCCGGTACAGAGCGGGTCATCGCTCACTGGGTAGAAAAGGGCCAGCTTAATCCACCAACATAGCAGGGGCCTGTCAGCAGGGTCAAGGCGAGGCCAACGGTGGCGGAACGAGCTCGTTTGGCTCACGGCGCAGGCGGTATAAAACATGACGCCGCAGGGGATGGCCAAGGCCTAAATTCGGATGATCGAAGTCGTCCGACGAGTCGTGGGTCATTCCGATCTTCTCCATCACACGCCTGGACCGCATGTTCGCCGGGACGGTGAAAGACACGAGGGCATCGATCCCTAGAACGTCAAATGCGTGGCGAACAACGGCTCTTGCCCCCTCGGTGGCCAGGCCGCGGCCCCAATAATCAGGAGAGAGCCTCCAGCCGATCTCAATGCACGGGGTGAAGTGCGCCTGAAACGTTGGCACGGCGAGGCCGATGAAGCCTATGAATGCGCGTTCCGGGCGCGATTCGGCCGCAAATAGCCCAAAGCCGTGCACGCGAAAGTGATCCTGGATGCGCTCGAGAAGCAGGTCGCTCTCGGCACGGGACAATCGCGCAGGCATGAACTCCATAACGCGCACGTCGGCATTGAGACGTGCGAATGGCTCGCGGTCGCGGCTTTCCCAATTCCTCAATAGGAGGCGATCCGTTTCGATCAACGTCGCCTCTCGCTCAGTTTCACCAGCATGCGGAAGTAGGCCTTGTTCGCCTTTCCTTTCCGGCGAAAGCCTCCCCTGAGGGAAAGTCTTTTGCTACGAGCCGCGCGTGGCTCTGCCCAGGCCGGAATTTTTACTAGCGCCGGGGACTTTTTACGCAAGCTCCCGGAATAAAAGCCCATGCTTTCAGCAGCTTAGCTTTGGTTTCCTGCGTGCCATACATTTCGCGTCAGGGGGAGGAAAGCCGAGGATCCCTTTAGGGGATTGAGGGCTGGGCCGGCTTCCTTCCCCCGGCCACTTCCTGCCGGACCGTAACTCCCACTCACCCTTATCGAATGCACGGCGGAAGTGCTTTCATCCATTTCCTTTCATGACGCGTAGTGAAAAGTTTGGCGCGGATCATTCCGCCCCCCAAAAGTTCGCTCCGGGATTTCTGCGATCTTGGTTAAAATGGAGTCAATCGGTTGGGGCGTGGTCCAATCGGTAGGACACCTCACTGTTAATGAGGATGGTGTTGGTTCGAGTCCAACCGCCCCAGCCACTTCTCTTCGGCGATCAGCCCCTGGCGGCGCTCAACGGACCGCGGATCACTCGCTCAAGCGTGCCGGCGGGCCAGGATGCCTTCAGTTCCGCGGAAAACGCGCCATCCACGAGAACGAACGCCATCCGAGCGAGCTTATTCGAGCGGTTTTCCCATGCGTGGTTAGTGCCGCGCTGGATTACCACGTCTCCGGCCTTCAAATGCAGTTCGGAGTCATCCAGCAGAAGAAAGATCTCTCCCTCCAGTACGATTCCGTAATCGACGGTCTCCGTGCGGTGCATGAAAGGCGGATTGCCAGACTCTTTCTCTGAGAAACCCGGCAGGAAATCGAGGATACGAATAACCGTACCGTGAGGTTTCGGCGCAAGTTCGATTGGCCGGTCAGTCGGTTCTGCCTCAATGGCAGCGATGGGAGCTGGGCCCGAATTAGTGTTCCAGATTTCGAAGAAATCGACACCGCGATCCGCTATCTTCAGTCCGTTCGGCGGATGTGCATCGGAGAGAACAATCGATTTCCCGTTCTTGTCGTGACCTGTAACGACTCGGCGTGGAGTGCCTGCCATGGCGAGTTCCTTCCTCAGCGCAAGCTTCCGCGTGCGATACGCTTTTCGGCCTCGTTCCCGACCTAGTCCTTGGTGACCGGGAAGCCGGCTTCCGTCCAGCCGCGCCAGCCGCCGTCCATCGAAATCACGTTTCGATAGCCCATCTTTTGCAGGTTATCCGCGGCGAGCGCGGAGCGGTAGCCACCGCCGCAGTACAGAACGATCTGAGCGCCTTTGTCGGGGACCGTCTTTTCGATGTCGCGTTCAATGATGCCCCGGCTGAGATGAACCGCCTCGGGAATGTGGCCGCGCGCCCATTCGGAGTCTTCGCGCGTGTCGATTAGAACGAACTTCTGGCCCGCGTCGAGCCGCTTTTTCGTCTCGCGAAAGTCTTCTTCCTTGACGCGCGTCTTCGCGTCCCGCACAAGCTTCAGAAAGGCTTCCGAGTGATCCAGCGCCATTGATTCACCTCGCACACTCGATTAGATTTCGCGAAAGCCCCTGCAGTCCGGGCCTGTCTTTTTTTTAGCCTGCGCGCCGGTCAACCCTACCAAACCACGAAATGCGCCCCGGCGTAGACCAACAGACCGGCGAGCGCGAGACCAAGCACACCGACCGTCAGGCTGATCAGGTTCCAATGGGAGGGGTCGTCCGGAGTTTTCATCGAGCCGATCCTAACACCACTCTGGATTGTCGCGGAGCACTTTGGGACGTCAGTGCCGCGAATCCCTGTGGAGAAGAGCAGGCTGGTTAGGCGCGCTCGGAATTCCAATTTCTTCGCTACTTCATATCGCGCCAGTTCGGCCCGGCCTTCGCGTCCACAACCAGCGGCACGCCTAGCTTGTGCACTCCCTCCATCACCTCTTTGACGAGATTCGTGAGACCGGCCAATTCGTCCTCGGGCGCCTCGAATAGCAACTCATCGTGGACCTGAAGAATCATGCGCGATTGAAAGCCATCGGCGAGGCGGCGATCCAGCTCGATCATGGCGAGCTTGATCAAATCGGCCGCAGTGCCCTGCATGGGCGTGTTCATCGCCGTGCGCTCGGCGAAGCTGCGCAGGCTCGGCTGCGGCGAATTGATTTCCGGGATCGGCCGCGTGCGCCCGAAGAGCGTTCGCGTGAATCCCGTCTTGCGAACCTCGGCGATCTGGCCATCGAGGTATCTCTTTACACCGCTATACCGCTCGAAATACGCGTTGATGAATTTCGCGGCCTCTTTCGTATCAATTCCGAGCTGCTGGGCGAGCCCGAAAGCTGAGAGTCCGTAGATCACGCCGAAGTTGATCACCTTGGCGACGCGGCGATGTTCGGGCGTCTGCGCGAAGGGCGCGACGCCGAAGACCTCCTGCGCGGTGCGGGAATGAATGTCCTCGCCGCAGCGGAAGGCTTGCACGAGAACCGGATCTTCCGAAAGATGGGCAAGAATACGCAATTCAATCTGAGAATAGTCGGCGGAAAGAAGCAGATGGCCCGGCGCAGCAATGAAGGCTGCGCGGATTTCGCGCCCCAGTTCGGTCCGCACCGGAATATTCTGCAAATTCGGATTGGACGAGCTGAGCCGGCCAGTGGCGGCGCCCGTCTGACTGAAGTGCGTGTGAAGGCGGCCGGTCGACGGGTGGACGAGACGCGGCAGAGCATCGGCATACGTGGACTTAAGTTTCGCGAGTTCGCGGTAGTCGAGGACTTTCTTCGGCAAGTCGTGCATGAGCGCCAGCTCTTCGAGCACTTCGGCGGCGGTCGAGCGCACCTTCATCCGGCTCTTGCGCGGAGGCTGCAGGTTCAACTTGTCGAAAAGGACTTCGGCAAGTTGTTGCGGCGAATTGATCTTGAATTCGAAGCCTGCGAGTTCGTAGATCTCCTTTTCGAGCCGGGAAATTTCCGCCTGCGTTTTCGCGGAAATGCTTTCAAGCCGCTGGGGATCCACGCGAACGCCATCAGCCTCCATACGCGCCAGCACCGGCGCCAGAGGAAGGTCGATTTTCTCGTAGACGTCGAGGAGCCCGTGCTTTTCCACTTCCGCGCGCAGCACGGGCGCCAAGCGCAGCAGGAAATCCGCGCGCTCGCCAGCCGCGCCCGAAAGCGTGCGATTCAGGTGTCGCAAGACAACCTCAGCGAATGCGTGATTTGCAGTCGTGGGCCGCAGCAGATAGGAATAGAGCATCGTTGCATCGCGGATTCCCGCCACGGTTTTGGGTGCAGACGAACCGGGAGAAACGAGCAGTTGAAATAGCTTCGGATCGTGCATCACTTTGGGTTGATTCGGGTCGGCGAGCCACTCGCTCATCGCGGCAAGAGTCTTGTTCTCCACGTCGTTGGCAACGATTCGGGCCGTGTCTGGTTTCGCGGACACCTCAACTCCCAGGACCTGCGTGCCAAAGCCTTCTTCCTCCGGCTCCTGGGAGTCGAGCGACAACCACACCGATGCAGCGTGGCCAGCTGCAATCGAGTTGAGAAACTGGTGGAGCGCGGCCGGAGAATCGAGCGTCACATAGTCCGTTGCGCGGTCGTCCACAAGCGGAGCGAGGTCTTTCAGCAGCGAAGTGAAGCCTAGCTCGGTGTAAAGCGCACGGAGGGCGGCGTCGTCCGGCTCCCTCAGTTCCAATGCTTCGAGCGAAAGCGGTACGGGAGCGTCCACGTGAATCGTCGCGAGCTGCTTGCTCAGTCTTACGAACTCGCCGTTCTTCTCCAGCGCTTCGCGATAGCTCGCTCGTTTCACTTCGGCCGCCCGCGCAACAGCTGCTTCGGCGCTGCCGAACTGCTGAATCAACTGCCGCGCTCCGACGTCTCCGATCCCCGCCTTGCGCCGCTCGCCGGGAGCAGGTTTTTCGTTCGGATCGCGCGCGCCGGGAATGTTGTCGATGGCGTCGCCCATCAAGGCCATCACGTCCGGGACCTTGTCTGGCGCCACGCCCATGATCTCTTCGACCTTTTTTTCATCGATCACGACATCGTTTTTGGTGGGGTTTAGAACGCGCACACGCCCGCCGACGAGCTGCATGAGGTCCTTGTCGCTCGTCACGATGACAACGTCGAGGCCCTTCTTGGCTGCCTGACGGGACAGAGAACCGATCACGTCGTCCGCTTCATAGCCGGGATATTCGAGGATGGGCATGTTCATTGCGGCGCAGTACCGCCGGACGAAAGGGATTTGCACGGACAGATCCTGCGGCATCGGCGGTCGGTGGGCCTTATAGGAAGCAAAAAGCGCGTCGCGAAACGTAGGGGCCGCTGCGTCGAAGACGACCGCCACATAGTCGGGTCGTAAGTCCTTGTTTTGCAGCAGCCGCCGCATCATCGTGGCAAATAGATACGGCACCTTCGTGGGCAGACCGGCCGAGCTTTGCAGGCGGTCCATCGGCGCATAGAACGCGCGGAAGATGTAACCCATCGCGTCGACTAAGAAGATGCGCTTTGGATCCTTGGCGGGCATTCAGTCGGCCTTCGTCGGCCGCTTGCCGGGGACGGCTCCCGGCAGTCAGACGGCACACAGCCACGGGAGTATAGCAGACGCGGATGCTGTGATCTGGCTCGTCCACCCACACCTAGCCTACAAGTTGGCGGGTTTTTGTTTCGGAGACAAGTGCGGCAGTTTGTGATAGTTGTGAAATATTCCGAGGCGGCCCTGCGTATCAATCCATGGACAGACAGAAGACCACCGGGGCGATGAACGAAGCCGATTTGGCGCAGTTGCTGTCCCACGTCCAGGCGGGCTACGCAGACGCCTGGGGCGAGTTGTATCGGCAATACGCTCCGGCGATCTTCCGGTTTTGCCGGCGGCTTCTGCCGGCGCGTGAGGATGCGGAAGACGCGACTACGGAAGTCTTCATGAAGGTGCGGCAGAAACTCGGGACCTACGACTCTTCGCGGCCCTTCACCGCGTGGCTCTACAAGGTCGCCAGCAACCATTGCTGGGACACGCTGCGCCGCCGCCGCATCCGGCAGGACCTGGAAACCGGCGACGTGGACGCGCTTCCGCTCGAGCACCCGGATCCTGGCCAACTTCAACGTCTTCAAAACGAGCACACGAGCAAGGAAGTGCGCACCGGACTTGCCAAGCTTCCGGATCGCGCGCGAATGGCGCTCGTGCTGCGCTACTACGCAGACATGAGTTACGACGAGATTGCAGACACGCTGGGCGTGCGCCGCGCGTTTGTGGGCGTCCTGCTTTTGCGTGCGCGGCATCAGTTGCGCGACGCGCTGAGCGAGACCGGCGCGAGCATGGCGGCGAAATCCGGCGGGAGAAAACCATGAATCCTTCTGACGATCCATTGGCCAGTCACTTTGATGAAGTGACCGCTCTGCTGTACCTCGAAGGCCAGCTCGATGAGGAGCACTCTCGGGACGTAGCGGCGCATGTGGCCTCTTGCGCCCCGTGCAGCCAACTGCTCCGCGCGCTGCAGAGCGAGACCGTCTGGCTGCAAGAGTCCCTCATGGCCGAAGACGAGCCGATTCCGGCCCGCTTGGTCGCCGCGCCGGAGCGCGGCACCGCCCACTGGGGCTGGATCGCCGCGTTTGGGCTTTGCGCTGGCGGCCTCTATACCGTCTGGAACGGGATTGTGGCGCCCGCGATTGCAAATATGTCGCAGGCCGGTTTCTCGCAGGGAAATGTTTTGAACATGCTCTTCTTCTACGGCGCTTTCTGGAAAGGATGGGATGCAATGCGAAGCCTGACCGAACTCCTGGCATTGATGACTCTGGGCGGCCTTGGGATCTGGCTGCTCAGGAAGCAGTGGCGGCGCTTCACCCCCATTGTGTTCGTGATGGGCGCGCTCGCCTGCGCCTTGCTGCTGCCGCCCGCGGCGGCCGCCGCTGATATCGAGCGCGGAGACCCCAGCTACACGCTGCCTGCAGGCCAGGAAGTAAAAAATGATCTGATTGTGGCTGCCGACCGGACGCGGATCGATGGAGACGTGGACGGCGACCTGATCGTATTCTCCAGCAGCCTGACCGTGAACGGTCACGTGAAGGGAGACATTCTCGCCTTTGGACAAGAGGTTCGCGTGAACGGCCCGGTAGATGGCAACGTCCGCGCTTGGGGCCAGTCGGTGGTCCTTGATTCCGCCATCGCGAAAAATGTGATGGCTTGGACGGGAGAGCTCGAGCTCAATGAAAAGTCCACTGTTGGTGGCTCGCTGACGATGTTCTCAGGAACCAGCGAATTGAGCGGCAAAGTGGCCGGGGATTTGCTCGCATTTGCAGGCAATCTTGAAATCAACGGTTTGCTGGGGCGCGATGCCACGATTCGCGGAGACCGCCTCATCATCGGACCGAACGCTCAAATCCAGGGCCAAACAAAGTACACGGGCCGACGCCAGCCGGATGTTTCTCCCGGTGCGAAACTCGGCAGCCCGATTCAGATCACCATGCTGAAGACCGGCCCGGACTACACGCGGGTCCGCTATTACTGGCATCGCGTGCTGCTGTGGGGAGCCAGTTTTCTGTTCGGCCTTCTGCTGTTCCTTTTGGCACCAGGATTTTTCGTCGATGCCGGGCACGCTGTGAGGAGAATCGGGCCAGCGCTCGGCTTTGGTGCATTGTTCCTGTTCGCGACGCCGATCGTGGCCATCATCGCTTGCGTCACAATTGTGGGATTGGGTGTCGGCATCACAGGTCTGCTGCTTTGGTTGATCGCCATCTACACTGCTCAGGTGTTCGTGGGTTCATGGGTGGGAGAAAAGCTTCTTGGCGAGGGGGTGGGAGCCGGAGCCGTCATCGGGCGACTGGCCCTCGGGCTCGCGGTCATCCGTGTTGTGACCATGGTGCCGTATGTCGCTTTCTGGATCAACGTCGTCGTCACCTGCTGGGGCATGGGCGCACTGGTGCTCGCTCTTCACCGGAAGATGCGCCCGCAGCTCCCGGCTGCAGCGTAGGCTGACTGTCGTCGCCCGCATCGAGCGACCAGAATCAGCAGGCTGATTCCCTGCGCTTCCGCTACAATCGCGCCTTGCCGCCTGCTGCATTGTGCGGCGCCTTGCGAGGACACTTTGGCGCTTTCGCAACGTTTCCAAGAAATCCGATCCGGTTTCGAGCGCTCGTTCTGGGTCGCGAATTTCACCGAGATTTTCGAGCGCGTCGCCTACTACGGCACCCAAGCCGTTCTTGCCATCTATCTTACCGAGCACCTCGGGTTTTCGAGCGTGCTTACCGGCTCGATTCTCGGCGTGGTGGGCTTCACCGCGTACGGATTGCCGATTATCTGCGGAACGCTAGCGGACCGATTCGGATTCCGCCGGTCGCTGATCTTCGCCTATCTCGTGCTGACCGCCGGCTATTTCCTGCTCGGATCGCTCGAAACATCCTGGATGGAGCCGCTTCGCAAAGCCATCGGAGACAAGTGGCTCGTCCTTTTCGTGCTGTTGCTTCCGACGCTCGGGCCGGGCTTGGTGAAACCGTGCGTTGCCGGCACCACGGCGCGTGCTTCGACTGAAAATGTGCGTTCGCTCGGCTATTCGATCTACTACACGCTCGTGAACGTCGGCGGGGCGATCGGGCCCAGCATGGCGTGGCTGGTGCGCAAGAAGCTGGGATGGGGAATCCAGAACGTCTTTCGCGTGGCATCCCTCAGCGTGTTCCTGATGTTTCTGGTGACGTTGCTTCTCTACCGCGAGCCGGGCTCGTCTGAGGAAGTCAAAGTGCAGAGCGTTTCGAGCGCGTTCAAGAACATGTTCGTCGTTCTGGCGAACCTGCCCTTTCTCGTCTTCCTGCTGATTAGCTCTGGCTTCTACATCGTGTTCTGGCAGATATGGATTTCGGCGCCGATCTTCATGCGGCGGTATGTGGACGCAAACGCGGACGTGGACCGCGCGCTTTCCATCGAGGCCGTCACCGTCATCTGCTTTCAGATTCTCATCACGTACTTCACGAGAAAGGCGTCGGCCGTTAACGCCATAGCCCTCGGCTTCCTGATTACGGGTCTTTCGTGGGCGATTCTCGCGCTGCATCCAGCCATGATTTCATTGGCGATCCTGCTCGTTGTGATGGCTTTCGGAGAAATCACGCAGGCCTCGCGGTATTACGACTACATCTCGCGTCTCGCGCCTCCGGGCCAGCAGGGGCTTTACATGGGATATGCGTTTCTGCCTATCGCCATCGGCTATTTTGTTGGAGGATCGCTGGGCGGCTACTTGCTGCAGGAGTTTGGCGAAGTACTTCACCGTCCCGCCGCGATGTGGTGGGTGATTCTCGGAATTGGCGTGTTGACAGCTGCTCTGATGTGGATCTACGGAATTGTCGTCAAGCCATCAAGGGCGCCGTCCCAAGCCACCTGACAATTCACATTGCAGAAGGCTAGTGCACTGCCGGCGCGCCGACTTTCTTCAGCGCCTCTTCGGTGGTGATGAGTCGGGCACCTTGCGATTCCAATTCGTTGAGAGCGCGGCGTCCCTCTGCGGAGTCGAGTGTCTCGATTGCGTCGCGCACGATTTCGACTTTGCGGCCTCGCTCGAGCAAGCCTTTGGCGGCGCAGCGCACGCAATATTCGGTGACGACGCCGAAAACCACGTACTCCGCACCTGCTCCGAGACGCTCGACCAGCTCGCTCGTGTGCGGATTGTCGAACACGTCGAGCGTCTGCTTTTGGAGCACGACCTGACGGTGCCGGAGAACGTCGTCCGGCAGCTTTTGCGATGGATCGTTCGGAATCGTAAGGAAGTCTCGGGTGAGGCCTTCCGGAATGACTTGCGCGCCGGGCGTGCCGCGTAAGCAATGGGGAGGAAATCTCCGAAACTCCGGATCGTTTTCCGGATGCGCATCACCGCTCGAAACCAGAAACACTCCAGTCTCGGTTGCGGCATTCACTAGACGCCGGATATTCGGAATGATCTTCTCGGCACCCGGAACGTAGAGTTTTCCTCCCGGCAGCATGAAATCGGCCTGCGCGTCTACTTCCCAGAAGACAATTGTTCGCGCGTAAGGTCGGTTACTCATTGCAGACTCTATTTTAGCGCTTGTTTGCGAATCCGCCGGCGGACCTCTTGCTGCATCGCCGTAAGCCGCTTGCTGTACCGCACAGGATAGACGGCGCTCCGATGGATCTGACGCAAGCGTTGGGGAAGCCTTGCGAGGTTTCGCAAACAGCGGTCTCGCAGTGCGCCGATCGGTTCGGGTGGCCCCACGCGGCGTCCTGCGCGCATGACCTCGATCAGCAACGGCTCGCCGCCGTCGCCCTGTTCGTCGTGGAGCGCAATCTTATCGCCTGAAAATTTACCGCGCCCGTTTGAGTAGCGAAAAACCTGCTTCTGCCCGGGATACGTCGCTTTGGCGTGACTGAATTTCGCCGCTTCGCGCACTTTGCCGCCGCGCTCGACCTCGGTCAACTTGTAGATCAGATTCAAGTGCGGCGCGTCGCCCGGCGTGCCGAGTGCCGTTCCGACGCCAAACGCATCGATGGCGGCGCCGTCCTGGAGCATCTGCGCAATCTTGTACTCGTCCAGGTCGCCGGACGCGAATACCTTCACATCCTTCCAGCCGGCTCGGTCGAGTTCTCGCCGCGCCCAGCGGCTGTCCGCCGTGAGATCGCCGCTATCGAGCCGGATGCCCCACGGCTTGCGCCCATTCGCGATGATCGTCTTCACGGCGCGATGCACATTGTACGTATCGACGAGCAGAACGGAGCCCTCGGGGAACGCATCGAGAAACCGGCTGAACGCCTCGGCTTCCGTCTCATGCGCCATGATCCACGAATGCGCCTGAGTTCCGTACGTGCCCATTTCGAACACCTTGCCCGCAAGCGTGTTCGAAGTGCCTCCACATCCTCCGATCGCGGCCGCCCGCGCGGATAGCAGGCTGGCAAGGCCGCCGTGGGCGCGCCGTGCGCTGAAATCCACCACCTCGCGACCTTGGGCCACCGTGACGACGCGCGCCGCTTTGCTGGCGATCATTGTCTGGTAACTGATCATCGCGAGCAGATACGTTTCCATGATTTGGGATTCGATGATCGGAGCGGTAACGCGCATCAGCGGCTCGCCCGGAAACACGAGCGTGCCTTCGGGCATCGCCCAAACGTCTCCGCTGAATCGAAAGCGCCCGAGATAGTCGAAAAACTCCTTCTGGATGTGGCGAAACGCTGGGTGGCGCCGCAGGTAATCGATTTCTTCCGGCGAGAAATTGACGTTTTCGAGATACTCAAGCGCCTGCTCGAGCCCGGCCGCCACAAGATAGTTTCGGTGCGGGGGCAGGTGCCTCACGAACAGCTCAAACGTCGCGCGTCCGTCGAAGCGGGTCTGAAAATAGCCCGCTGCCATCGTCAATTCGTAGAGATCGGTTAGAAGGCCCGAGTATTCGCGCATGGAGTTTGAAATCGTGCGCCGAGTGTCCGCGGCGGGAGGAAAAGACAAAACCCCCGAGCCTCCTCCCGCCGTGCGGGTCGGACGCTGCTGGGGGTTTCGCCGCGAAACTTTGCGCCGGGATGACCTACTTCAAAACGGCGTCTTTGAACGCCTTTGCCGCGCGAAGGCGAACAACCGTCTTGGCCTTGATCTTGATCGGTTCGCCCGTGGCCGGGTTGCGGCCCATGCGCGCTTTGCGATGTGCCTTCACCGCGCGTCCCAGTCCAGGGATCACAAACTTGCCTGAACTCTTCGCCTCCTTCACCGCGAGGTTGAATAGCTCATCGAAAAACGATGCGACCTGTTTCTTGGACACCGGCTTGTCTTTCGTGCTCACCTTCTCAGCCAGGTGCGTGATAATTTTGGATTTGCTCAGCGGAGTTGCCATCGAGTGTGTCTTTCCTCCTCAGAATGAATTGCTCGTCAGCTCCCGGCGTCCCGGAGGCCGCGAGCGACTATAGCTGCCCAGTTGATCGAACGCAAGTACAAATGTTCAAAAAAGCCCCAAAAAACGCTCATTTTCCATTCTGGGAACCGCTACCCGCGATCTACAGGCTTGCGAGCTGCTCGTAAAACAGAGCAACCGACTTGATGCCGCCAAAATAATTCTCGAGCGCGATGTGCTCGTCTGGCGCATGTGCGTTCTCATCCGGCAAGCCGAAACCCAGCAGAACGCATGGGATCTTGAACGTGTCGTGCATCTGGGTGACGAACGGTATCGATCCGCCTTCACGGATGAAAACGGCCTTCTTGCCGAAGCCCGCCTCAAGCGCGTGCAGCGCCTTCTGGAAAATTGGATGATGGTACGGCGCGACCCACGGCTTGCCCATGCTGAGCACCTCGAACTTATGCGTCACCGTCTTTGGCAGCAGCTTGCGAATCTGCCGCTCGACGAACTTCGCGATCTTCGCGGGGTCCTGATTCGGAACCAACCGCGTCGAAAGTTTGGCGTATGCCTTCGAAGGTATCACTGTCTTTGAGCCCTCGCCCGTATACCCGCCCCAGATGCCGTTCAGCTCGAGCGTGGGACGCGTCCATACCTGCTCGACGATCGTAAATCCCTTCTCACCGCAAAGCGCCGGTGCGCCAACCGTCTTGCGAAATTCCTTCTCTTTCCAGGGCAGCGAATTGAGCGCTTTGCGTTCCTCGCGCGAGAGCGTGGCGACATCATCGTAGAAGCCCGGAATCGTCACGCGGAAGTTTCGGTCGTGAAGTTTTGCGATCGTTTCTGCCAGGATCGTGATCGGATTTGGAACGGCGCCTCCAAAGACACCGGAGTGCAGGTCCTGCGCCGGGCCCGTGATTTCAATCTGGTAGTAGTTCAGCCCGCGCAAGCCGTAGGTGATCGACGGGACGCCTTTGGCAAGCATCGACGTATCGGAGACGACCAGCGCATCGGCCTTCAGCCTTTCCCGATTGTGCCGGACGAAATCCCACAGGCTGACGCTTCCGACCTCTTCCTCGCCCTCAATCATCACCTTTACGTTGATCGGCAGCTTTCCGGCCGTGTTCCGCAGCGCTTCGAGCGCCTTGAGATGGATGTGGACTTGACCTTTGTCGTCCGCGGTACCGCGGCCGTAGAGGTTGCCGTTGCGCACAGTCGGCTCGAAAGCAGGTGTCGTCCACAGTTCGAGCGGCTCAGCCGGTTGCACGTCGTAGTGACCGTAAAAAAGAACGGTCGGCTTTCCCGGCACCCGCAGCGATTCCCCGTACACCAGCGGATGTACCTTCGTGGGAACGATTTCGATGTTCTCGAGACCTGCGGCGCGCAGCTTTTCGGCCACCCAGTGCGCTGCCCGCTCGATATCCGGCTTGTGTTCGCTCTTGGCGCTGACGCTTGGAATCCGCAGCAGCTCCTTCAACTCGTTCAGATGGTCTTCCTGCTTCGAGTCGATGTAACCGATCAAGTCCATGGCCGGGCTCCTGCACCGAAGGGAATGATACTGCTCGCACCGATCCAGAGAGCCTCGGCGCGGCGATACGGCAGCTGAGCGGCTGGGTACAGCTCACATACTACGCAAGCCCGCTCCAATTCAACAGGCTTTTGCGAAACTGCTTTTTTGAGCACGGCGCGCACTTGCGCAATTGACTCCTTCCAGCTCGCATTGCACGATATTTGTGACGATGCCAGAGATGCAAATCACGAAAGAGCGCCGCAGTTCCCGCGTCTTCACGCGCATTCCCGTGCACGCTAGGGGCAAGAACGTGGAAGGCCGGAAATTCCACGCTAAGAGCCAAACGATCGTGATCAACGCGCACGGCGGCCTGCTCTACCTCAACGAACCGCTCGAAATCGGTTGCGAATTGGTTCTCATCAATCCCGCCACCGAAGAAGAGCAGGAATGCCGCATCGTCTACCTCGGCGACACCACCGACAAGGGAACGCGCATCGGCGTCGAATTCCTTTGCCCGAGCCCGCACTTCTGGGGCGTCGAATTCGCGCAACAAGACTGGCACTCCGCCGCACCCCCCGCCCCTAGCAACTAGCCAGCTGTCGTTTGTCGCCTCTTTCCATTTGCGATTTTCCGTACGTGTGATGTATTTTCGCCCGGCGTGGCGCAGTCAAACAAAGGTGCGCGCCCGCGACGGACCGGGCTGTGCAAGGGGAACGATCATGCGATTTGTGGAGAGGACGGCGTTTGCGGTTTGCCTGGCTTTGATGGCTGCAGTGTCGTGTCAAGCGCAGACATCTGGCGGGGTCGTGCCGGCCATTAAGTGCGCGGACCTCGTGAATCTCAAGATTGCAGGGACGGACGTTCAGATCACGAAGACCGAAGCCGTCCCCACGACTCCCGCCAACACTTTGCGCACGCCTTCTCTGACGCCAACATTCATTTCCGTCGCAATTCCTCCCTACTGCCGCGTCGAAGGCGTGATCGATCCGCGCACCGGGTTCGAGGGCAAGCCCTATGCCATCGGATTTGAAATCGCGCTGCCCGATAACTGGAATGGCAGATTTTTGTTTCAGGGTGGCGGCGGACTCAACGGAAACATCATTCCACCTCTTGGCATGCCGGGCGCTGGCGATAATCCGGCACTCGCGCGCGGCTTCGCGGTCGTCTCAACCGATACGGGGCACAAAGGCGCGGTGTTTGATGCCTCGTTCATGAAGGATCAAGTGGCGAGCCTCGATTTCGCCTACATCGCGGTCGGCCGCGTCGCGGTCGTTTCCAAAGAGATCCTCGCGCAGTATTACGGCCAGCCCGCGAAGCATTCCTACTTTGGCGGCTGCTCGACTGGCGGCCGCGAGGGCATGCTGATGTCGCAGCGCTATCCCGCCTATTTCGACGGGATCATCGTGGGCGATCCGGCGATGCGCACCGGCTATTCCAATATCGGCCTTGCCAATGCGCGCGCGCAATGGGCGAAGGTTGCCCCCAAGGACGCCTCCGGCAAACCGGACCCTGCGAAGGACTTTTCTGACGGCGATAGGAAACTGCTCGCCGACTCCATCATGAAGGCTTGCGACGAACTCGACGGCCTGAAAGACGGAATGATTTTCAACCCAAAGGCCTGCCACTACGATCCGGCGGTGCTGAAGTGCAAGAGCGCGAAGACGGGCTCCTGCCTCACGTCGCAGCAGGTGGACGCGCTGCAGCACGCGTTTGCGGGGCCGAAGGACTCGCGCGGTAATCAGGTCTATCCTGCGTTTCCTTGGGACACGGGCCATTTGCAGGCCGGCATCGGCCCGTTCGCGCCATTCACGAGCTTCCTGCCGAGTTCGGGGCCCAGCATTTTGGCCAGCGTCGAGCAGCCCACCGACGTGAGTATCGACACGTTGGTCGATCGAGTGCGAAACGACGACAATCAGACTCTTACCGATACCACCTGGACGAACCTCAGCTCATTCTTCGGCCACGGCGGGAAGATCGTTTTCTATCACGGTACGAGCGATCCCGTTTTCAGCTCGTTCGACACCCTGGCCTACTACGAAAAAATGGCGGAGGCGAATGGCGGCCTCGACCAGGTCCTGAATTCCAGCCGCTTCTTCTTCGTTCCGGGGATGCTTCACTGCGAAGGTGGCTCGGCGACGCTCGACAAGTTCGATCTGCTCAGCGCGGTAGTCGATTGGGTCGAAAACGGTAAGGCGCCCGATTCTGTGATCGCTACAGGAAAGGCGTTTCCCGGCCGAAGCCGTCCGCTCTGCGCCTATCCCAAGCACGCGCAGTACAGGGGACAGGGAAATCCCGAGGATGCGGCCAGTTTCGAGTGTGTGAAATGACGGCCATGTGGTCGGCTCGTCATTCTGAGCGGAGTGACCGGATTCTTGTTCGTGTCCCGGCGAAGCCGGGACGTCCAGTCACGGAGTCGAAGAATCTCTCTTCAGCCAGGAATCGCTGACGAGTATCAGGAGACTTTACCCTCAAAGGCGTTTGCGTCTCTGAAACAGGAGGTCATGTCACATGAATACGCATAATCCCATCGATCGCCGCTCAATGCTGAAAGGGTCCGTGCTCGGCGGCGCCGCGCTTGCCGAGAGTCTCTTTAGTTTCCTTCCCGATCCGGCACTGGCCGCGCCGCAAAACGCCGCCCCCGCGGCTGCGCCTCAGGCCGAAGCGAAATCGCTTGGCGAAATTGTGCCCATCAAGCTCGAGTATGTGTTTCAGATCCGCATCGACTTCAGTGAGCGCGTTTCGTTCGAGACGCCGAACGGCCGCCGCGCCTACGTCCCCGCTGTCTCCGGTGTGATCGAAGGCCCGCGCCTGCAGGGCATCGTCGTGCCGCACAGTGGTGCGGACTATGCGGGCAATGGCCGCCTTAATGCGCATTACATGCTCAAGGCCTCCGACGGCACGATGATCTACATCCATAACGAGGGCTATCTCTATCCGTTGGACGGCAAGCCTATCGATCGCAACGACCCGAGCTGGGGTGGCGACCGCGAGTTCTACTTCCGCATCACGCCCGTGTTCGATACGCCCGTCGGCCTGCACGATTGGCTCACGCGCACCGTCATCGTCGGCACGGGAAAGCGTCACGCCAATCCCGACTATACGATCTTCACCTATTACGCCGTGCTTTAGCTCGTCTCAACCGCCGCTTTGGGCAGCCCGTGCGGGCAGCCCTCGCAGCGCCAAATCTGAGGCATCCCGATTGCCCGTCAAGGCCATCTTTAGTAGTCTCTACGATTGCTCTTATCCGCCTGCTCCAGCCTGCGGGCTCAGAGGTGAAGGATTTGCAGGGCAAGTCTTGTCTCAATTTTTGGCTGCTGACCGGATTCCTGGCGATATTCGTCGCAGGCTGCCAGCAGCAGCTCAACTACCCGGTGCCGGTGGCGAAGGCCATTTCCCCGACACACATCTCGGCCGGCCAGCCTACTTTCACACTCACGGTAACAGGCTCGGACTTTACTCCATCGTCGGTCGTCGAGTGGAATGTCGGAGCGAGCACGCAGCCGCTGAGCACTCTCTTCGTCAGCACAACGACTCTAACGGCGCAGGTCCCCGCGATCGACATCCAAAACGCAGGCCAGGCGAAGGTCCTGGTCTTCACGCCGCAGCCCGGCGGTGGAACGTCGCCTCAGGCCTCGCAGCCGCCGCTCGTTCTCACAATCGATGCGGTATCGAACCCAATTCCCCAGATTACATCTGTCTCTCCATCCGGCGTTTTCGCCGGCAGCGCGAGCTTCGTTCTGACTCTGACGGGCAGCAATTTCGCTTCGCTGGCTGTGGTCACCGTCAACGGCAATCCCCGCTCGACGGGCTTCACCAATTCAACCACGCTCACGGCCGCGATCCTCGCTTCTGACATCGCCCAAGCGGGCACGCTGCAAATCGCCGTGATCAATCCCCAGCCGAATGGCGGCGCCTCCGACAACTTTCCGTTTACAGTGAAGAATCAGACGCCCACCGTCACGTCTCTCACCCCTGTCGCTTTCACGGCCGGCAGTGCGGGAGGAGTTCTCGCCGTGACGGGCACGGGCTATGTCTCGACGTCGGTGGTCTATATCAACGGCGCGCCGCAAACCACCGCGTTTGGCAGCAGCACGCAACTTCAGGTTTCTCTCACCGCGGGCGACGTAGCGGCCGCCGGAATCAATTCCGTGGAAGTCGTGAACCCCCCGCCGGGTGGCGGCACCTCTACCGCCGTCACGTTTGCCGTGGATCCGACGCCTTTGGCCGGACTGCCGGTACTCCTCGACCTCGCGCCGGATGGCACCCAGGCGAACAACGGCGTTTGCGGGCCAACGTGCAGCGGCGTTCCTACGCTTACAACGGCTGGCCCCTCGGTGAACGGGAATGGCCAGTTCGTTGCTTTCGCGTCTGATTCCACCAACTTGGTGCTGAATCAAATGACCGGCGTAAGCAACATTTTCGTGCGGAACACCTGCCTCGTTACCAGCACTACGAGCAGCAGCAGTAGCAGCGCAGCATGCAGTCCCAAGACGCTCAAGATTAGCCAGACGCCCAGCGGCACCGACGCCAATGGCCCTAGTTCCGAACCGACGATCGACAGCGGTGGTGCCCACGTTGCCTACACGTCTACCGCAAGCAACCTCGTGAACTATGTGGCTGTTTCCGGAACCCACCAGCAGGTCTATTGGCAGCAGACCTGCGCCGCCACTTCCGGCACTGCGGGATGCACTGGCACGAGCGCCTCCGCGGTGCTCGTATCGATCTCTGCGGACGGTTTAAGCGAGGGCAACGGCGACAGCTACAATCCGGTGATCAGTGCCGACGGGCAATACGTAGCATTCGTGTCGCTCGCCACGAACTTGGTGAGCAATGTCACGGTGGATGGCGTCACGCCGCAAGTGTACGTTAGCAATACGTGCAGCGCCGTACCGCCCGTCGCTTCCGGCTCCTGCACGCCGACCACGTATCTCGTCTCGACCCTGGATGGCACCACGCCAGCCAACGCTTCAAACTCAGATCCGGCCATTGCGAATACAGGCCTCTTCGTTGCTTTCGTCTCGAACGCGACGAACTTGCTTGCCGGCAAAAACGGTCTCAACGGCACTTCGCAGGTATTCGTCCGTTCCACGTGCGTCACAACCATCAGCGCAACGGGGAACACGTGCGTGCCAGCAACATCCCTTGCTTCCACGCCCGATGGCGTCACACCGGCAGACGCCGCGAGCATCGAGCCAGCCATCTCGAGCGACGGGCGTTTCGTCGCCTTCGCCTCCGCCGGCACCAACCTCATTGTGGGCGTGGGCCCGACGCAGGAAATCTATGTGCGCGACACTTGCACGGGACAGCTAACTGTGCCGGCTTGCTCTCCCTCGACTCAGTTGATTTCCACCCCCGACGGCATGACGGCCGCGAATTCCTTGAGCGAGAATCCGAGCATCAATGCAACGTGCACCACGACGACTACGACAACGACCAACGCTTGCGTGTCGGGGCAATACATCGCGTTTGCATCTCTCGCATCGAACCTGGGAGCGAACGTCGAGAACGGTGTCGAGAACATCTTTACCCGCGACACCTGCAACGGCATCACCATCGTCAGCACGAGCACCACTCTCTGCGCGCCCTACACGTTCCTTGCCACTCAGCCGGGCGGCACTTCGCCTGCACCGGCCAATGGCGCGAGCATCGCTCCCTCCATCAGCGGCGATGGTCAGACGGTCGGTTTCATATCTTCGGCGACGAACCTCGTGGCGCACGATACGAACGCCCTGCCGGACTTCTTCCTGGCGGGAGCCGATCTCATCTTTGACCTCACCGTGACTTTGCAGGGCACAGGTTCCGGAACCGTGACTGACAGCACCGGACAAATCAGCTGCGTCCAAACGGCCGCCACATCCACGACACCGCTCACAGAATCGGGAACTTGTTCGGCGCGGTATGTGAGCGGCACCACGGTGACCCTCACCGCTTCGGCAGAATCCTCATATACCTTTACGGGATGGGGTGGCACTGCCCCGAGTGTCACGAACGCAAGTTGCTCGGTCACTTCCGGCAGCACGACCACTGGCACGTGCGCGTTCGGAGAGATCGCGAACAACACCGCCACGGCGACGTTCAAGTAGCGTTCAAATTCTCAGGCGTTTCTAGGGACCTGCACGAGAAGAAATGCGCTTCGACACCGCGCTGCGGGTGGTGGCTAGCGTAAACGTGAGAGATTCGCGCGGTACGCTGTTCACGTACGGTCCGATCATCCAGCCCAGTCCCGTCGGAATGTCGCGCGTCAGCGAAATCGACTGGCACTCCACGTAGGTTCCGCCATCCTTCTCTTCGAAGCGCCAGTAAGTGTTCATGCGCCAGAGAAATCCGCGATCGTGCCCCACGGGCTCGAGCCGCTCGTTCGCTTCGTCTGCGTTATCCACTTCCTGAATGCGCGTGGTGCGCGAGCGGCTCCAGGCATGCGTCGCGTCGAGCAGCGTGTAGTGCACGTCATGCTCGGTATCGAGAATTGTGGTGATCACCTTCTTCTTGTACAGCCGCAATTCGATCAGGAAATCGTTTCCATCGTGCCGCAGGATTTTCGAGCGCATTACATCCGGACGAAAATATTCCTGATGGTGATCGTAATCCTCTTCGAGCGCGAGCGTTTGATCGAGCGTCGCGCCCGGAATGAAGACGGTGCCGATCCAGTGATGGATCATCCCATCTGGCACGGCGATCGGCTTGTTGGGGTCGTCTTGGCCGTCAGGCTCGAACGCATTCACGCGCTCGATCACGACCTGTCCCGCGCGCAATTGCGCTTCGGCGGCGGCGCGACGATCAGGAGGCAGGCGCTCCACCCACAGGTACGGGCCGCGGTCTTCAAGCTCCGCGTTGATTCGTGTCTCGGCGATCTGCACGTAGTGATCGAAGGCCTGAATCGTCTTGGGTTCGAGATCCGTAGCACGCGCAGTCGGCGCGAGCCCAGACAAGGCAGCCAGAACAACGGTGATCGCCGCCAGAACCGTTCTGTCGGATTTGCCCTTCACCTGTCGCAATTCCGCGCCCCCGAAACAGTGAGGTATCGAAGAATTCTCGGAACTTAGGATGCGGAATGCCCGCATGATCGTGAGTCAATGCATCGCGGCTGCCAAATGGCGCCAGCGGCGAATGATCGAGCGGTGCTTCGAGAAGGCAGGCAAAGCCCTGCCTGCTAACGGGGGTCAGGAGGATCGTCGGCAGGAGGGCTTGAACGGGTTGGTCAGCGTGCTACGGTTCTCTTCAGAACCGTCGTCCCCGCAACGCAGCTCCCAACCCGCATTTTTAGCTTAGGAGACCAAGCAGAACGGCCCAATGACGCGAAGGTATGGTCTGCAAAGTACCGGGGTACTACCGCGCTCCCATCCGAAATCCGAGCCGGCCGAATCCTTCTAACCCATTCTCGTTGCAGAGGTTAGATCGCATCCATTGTGACTACGGACTGAAGTCATTTCGAAACGGTCACCGATTCGTCCGCAGCCGGCGGCATATGCAGGATCACTTCCGTGGTCTTGCCCGAGCGGATCGAGATGCGCTTCACCCAGTCGGAGAACATGCCGTTCCAATACGCGCGCAGATCGTATTGGCCGGTCTCGTAGCGCACAAACTCGAAGTGGCCGTTAGCGTCGGTGTGCGTGGCGTAAGGATGCATCGCATCGGAGGTCTGCATGGTGACGGTCGCGCCTGCCACGGGCTTCCCGTGGGAATCGACGACGGTTCCCGCCATCGTTCCGATCGCGACTCTGGCTTGCAAGGGCGAAATAAGGCCGAGCATCAGAATCAGCACTGGAAATATCGCTCGCTTCATCATGGGCACCTCGCGGCTTCCTGCGTCCATTGTAGTGAGCGCTGGCGCAGCGGGCTTCGATTTCCAGATATCGTTTTCCGCTCGGTCACCTGTCCCATTGTTCAGTTGGGCGGTCAGTTGGACTTTGGTTCGCCGGCGGTGCGTTTGCTTTTTCGCCGCAGCCGTTGTATTCGAGATGCTCGCGGCGCAGATCACATTTCGCGACCAGGAGACTCGATGCCTCGCTACCTCTCGCAGCACACGCTGGCCTGCTTGACCCGTCAGGGCGCCGAAGAGCTTTCGAAGCGCATGCACCGGCCGGGAGACGTGTCGGCGCGCCGCGTCCTCGTCAACATGCACGAAGGGAAGATGCTCGTCGAATTCGACGCGCCCAGCCGCGAGGACCTCGAAAAGTGGTTCGCCGCCGAGAAGTATCATTTCGATTGGCTGCTGCGCATCGAACTCGAGTCTGCCGCCAGCGGTTCGCTGCAATCCGTCTAGCAGTTGCGCGGCATTCGACGATTTGCTGCTTCGCGCAGCGCTGGAGGCTTGACGGGTAGACGAGACTCCAAGTCTTTGTTTTGAGCGAGTTGCGGAGGATTCTATTCGACAGCATTGTCGAGTAGATGCGATTGGCTGATCGGAAGACGCCGCGGAATACCCCCCGAAAAATTGTCGAGTAACTTGAGCGCCGACCGTTTGTTTTGAAGGGGATAGAGCGATTTCTACTCGACAGCGCTGTCGAGTAGAAGTGAGGTCGGCAGAGAGGTCCCTCGGCTCATCCGCCGTGGCGGATTCGCTCGGGACGGCGATTCTGAACGAATCGCCGAATTCTACTCGTATTTCATTGTCGAGTAGAAATGAGGTGAGATCGCATACGGCTGAGGAGTCGGGGGTTAGGTGCGGTTCGACGTTGGCGTGTGACGGCGCTGGCGACGAGGGCGATGCGGGTGTTGAGCCGCGATGGCGCGTCGTCACCAGTGGCGCTGACTGCCCACCGAAATTGTCGTCGTGTCGCATAGCTCCGCAACCACGCTAGCAAATTGGATCCGTGCGCGAACCTCGGCAGTGGGACAGGAGAAGTACAGGGCTAGGACTAGGTGCTCCCGCATTCTGCGAGTCAGGACAGCGCTTTGGAGACGGAGATCGACCCCTCTGATGGTTATCGGCCGATTCGGCGGGGTCGCTTCCGAGTCGCTCGTGATCCTGCCACCTTCGCCAAAACATCGGCTCGGATTACATCTCGGGTTACCTGATCACGTCTGCCGCAACTGAGGTCCTGCCACGCGGAGCGGTCGGGATCGCTTGGATTTCCCGTTTTTCTTTTTCACCTTGCTCTCTTTGGCTCACCGCCCCAAGAAGTCACCATTTTCTTACGCGCTCGCGATAACGCCGAATGACACGCTTGCTCACTTTGCCTTCGGCATCCTCGATTAGCTCTCGCATGGAATGCTGTGCCGCCCAACATCCATAGATTGCGTGCCTGCCCGAACTTTCGTCGATAATTCTGTGCAGTTGCTTCGCCGAGAACGGACGGAAGCTCAGCAACCCCCGCGCCGCAATCGGGACTTCGGTTTTGAAATCATTCGCCGCCAAGAACGCCCTAATCGCTCCACCGCGAGCGACGGAGCTGAATTTCTCATTTTTCCCGATGCACGCAGATACATCCCAAGCACATGCGTACGACGATTCTTTGTTCCATTTCAACGCTTGGATGTGGTCGATGAAACCGTGAGGATTCTCTTCGCGGTGGATTTTGACCGGGATTATCGTTTTACCGAGGGCGACTGCAAACCCGGTTTCTTGGTCCGTCCACTCTGATTCAGAGAAGGCTCTGGTGAGCAGCGGGATGAAAATGTCGCATTCGCGCAGAGCCTTTCTAATCTCGGTGCGCCAGCGGGCAGACGGACGGATGTCTTCGTGGGCCAGAAACGCGCTGAAGCCGAACTCTTCAAGACCCGCCTTTAGTCCTCCGGCGAGCTTCTTCGCCTTATGCGAGTAGCTCAGAAAAATGTTTAGAGGTTCCATATCACCCCTCGAAGGGTATGGCGCTTCTCTCGATTTTTTCGCGCAGCCAAAATGCGGCATGTTGAAGCTTGCCTACGCAAAGTTGACTCGGTCCCTGCCCCTTAAGCCAAAAGAGCCTGCCGGTCTGGAGGCGGACGGTGATTTCCAGTTCTAGGCATTGGGAGCGCGACGTTATTTTGGGCACCGGAGCGACGTTATCGAAATGGCGTATCGAACTGGGCGGGAGTACCGCATCCCAAATTGACTTGTTGTCGAACCAAACGACTTCCTTCCCGTTGTTTCTCGTGTAGGCGATGTTCGCAAGCAGGTATTGCTTCGTCCAAGACCGATTCCGAATGTCGAAATTCGGGTGGAATTGTGTGCCTTCCCATGACCAGTTGTAACCCACAATAACGTCGGTGGCCCGCAAGAACCACAGGACTAGCCTGTACAGCAGCACGAAAAGAGAACCTGCGAAAACAGCGCCTAGGAAATTAGCGAGAACCTCAGCCCAAAATGTCATTTGTCGGCTCTACGGGTGAGACCGCGTTCCGCGCTGACCCCACGGCCTTCACGTAAATCGCTTGCGGCAATTTGGGTAGTTGTCCTTGATAGGAGTGCGGAACGGTGACCAAGAATCCCTGACTACGAGGAATCACAGTCATCTTGTACTTGGCATCTATGATTCTGAAAAGACCTTCGCAATATCCTGCGAGATGGTTCCAGTACGCTTCCAGCTTCATGTTCAGTTCCCGTTCCTGCACCGCCTTCTGTATCTCCGCTTCGTCGAGCGACGCACGCTGTTCGGGAGCCTTCGCATCCAACGGCGGGAAAACGTGGGCGACGAATGCGTCACTGACATCGTGGATCGTGATGACTACTCCAGAGAACTGGTGGGACAAGTTCCGGTATAACCGAATCTCTTCGACCATCGGGTCGGCGACGAGGGCCTTGACCAGTTCGTCGTGCCGCTCTTTCGTCACAATGCCTTCCTGCTTGCAGCGCCTGTATGCCGTGCACAGCAGTTCACTAAGATGGCGAAGCTGCCAGAGAACGCCCGCGAAATGCGCACGGAACACGAGCGCGTCCTCTTGCAGCATGTCACGCTCAGCTTGCGATAAGGGTTGAGTGGCTGCATGGGCTCGCTTGCTTCCAACCAAGCGCATCGCACCCGTGTCCGCATAAACTCTCACGTACGCTGCGTGATAAAGGCAGACATTCAGCGTGTGCCAGACCTCGGCCACCATGCCCTCGAAGTCTTGGATTGGGAATGAACTTGTCCTGTCCATGCTTTACGTTTCTTCGCACAAACAACGGCAGGGGGCCAATCCCACTTCCAAGATGGTTAGTGGCCTTCTTGCCTGTGCGAAGGTGCCGATGGGGCACCTGATTCAGTCCGCGCGGACTGAGGCTGATAAAATACGGTCCCAGCCATGCTTATTTCAAGAAAATACAAAGCCAAAGACTGGGAGGCGCTGACTTTCAAGACTGAGGCTGACTGGAAGATTGCTGTTGCGATATTTCAGGATCGGATTGAAACGCGATATTTGGAACACATCGACAGAATAATTGGCCATAGGACCAGCGGTTTCGCGGTACTTACTCTTGACTGCGCACTCATCGAAACGCTAGAGCAGTTTAGGCAAGGAACAGAAGAAACCCCTTGGAAACAGGGCGAGAAGTACTTCGTTTCCTTTTTGAGGGGCACTTCGTTTAAGGAGCACGTTAGCGCAGAGCAAGCTAGCCTCTTTTACACGAATGTCAGATGTGGCCTTCTTCACCAAGGTGAAGCTAAGTTGTCTTTGGTTAAGCGCAACTCGACACTTCCGCTGATCTCCTTCACAGAAGACCATAAGGGCGTCATAGTGAATGCAAAGGCTTTCCATGCCCAACTGGAAAAGACGATCCATGAGTATTCGGATCTCCTGAGAAAGCCCGAGTCGACTAGAGAGCGAGCGGCGTTTCGAAGGAAAATGAACTACATCTGCCAAGTGGAAAACGCGCCGCCAGAAGAGGTTGCCGATTGACTCAGCAGCTGCGGCTCATCTACCCGGACACGATCATTTGGAATTTGCTGTGTGACCAGAACATCGACCCCCGGAAACTTCTCGACTTACTCCGCGCCAAGGGATTCACCCTCGTTGTCAGTTTCCACACGGTCTACGAACTTGCCCGTAATTTCGAACGTGACAATGCAGCCGGAAATGCGCGTGGCCAGCAACTGTTCTCCTATCTCAAGCGATATCTCGCCCTCGATATTCCGTCCACCAAGCAATTGTGGGAACTGATCATGGCGGAGGACGAGGCTTTCAGGAACAATCTGTCGGTGATTGACCCGTTAGCCACATCGCAGGAGTTGGGGATTGAAAAGCGTGAAGTAGAGAAGCTAGCCGATGGCATTGTCGAGGGGCCCGTAAGAACGTTCCTTGAAAAGCGAAGGCAGTTTGCAAGAGACACAAAGGCCCAGCAGGCGGCGCGGATCATCGAAAATGAGAAGCTCAGGGAATACTTAGAAGCAATTTCCGAAGATGATCTAGCGACATGGATGCCGAAGGAAACCCTAACAGCCTCCGGCGTCAGCACACTCTACAAGCGTTTTCTTTTGCGAGCGGGACCCAGTCGAACGCCGCAGTATGTCCACGGCCTGCTGAGCTTTCCGCTGGCTGATGCATCGAGAGGCACGGTGCATGCCGATTTGTACTCCAATTGGAAATGTGCAAAGGACCGCTCCAATCGGTTGGATCTGGCCGATGACATGCTCCATGTTCTTCAGGCAATGTACTGCGACCTCTACATCACGGAAGAGACCAAACAATTGCATTATGCTCCGCTCCTTCTGACCTCAAGAACACGGGTCGAAATTTACGGGGATCGAAGCGTCCCCATCGATGAATGGCTCCTGAGCCTTGTTTGAGTTCCCCTAGATCCGTAATGGCAAGGGCCGAGTGTTGAGCAATCCAGTCGGCTCCCGGCTTGTCGGCAACTCGGAAGTGATCGCCACAGTTATCCTAATCGTGCCAACCCGGGACTGCTCCCTGCCTGCACCGGGCCGCCGTTGCCGTCCCGATCGAATCGGGTGTATGCTGCGGGGCATGAAGAGCTGCTGCCGGAGGATGGTTGCGTGTTGTTGCGCGTGTTGTACGGGCGTGTCCTCTGGCGCGGGCAGGCGAGGCATCTGAGAAGGTTAGCGAGATTCCTTGAACCCACCGCCAGAAGGGAACTGGCCGGTGGGTTTTTTGTTTTGGGGCGGGAAAGACAGATAGCCGACCTGCCCTTCGGCTCCGCTCAGGGTGAAAAAGGCCGCCGCTACAAAGGCGTCCAGATGCCGGGCTAAAGTACCCGGCGCTACGTTTTCGCGTCGCACGTTTGGCATTCGACGGTAGTCATACGAAATCTTTCGAGGAGGAAGTGACATGGCTGAATACGCGCATCCGGAAGTGCTGGTTTCGACGCAATGGGTTGCGGACCATCTGAACGATCCGAAGGTCCGGCTGATTGAAGTGGACGTGGATACGACGGCGTACGACCAGGGCCACATCGCGGGAGCCGTTGGCTGGAACTGGCAGACGCAGCTGCAGGACAACGTCCGGCGCGACCTGATCGACAAGGCGGCGCTCGAAAAGCTGCTGGGCCAATCGGGCGTGGGGAACGACACGACCGTGATTCTCTACGGCGACAACAACAACTGGTTCGCGGCGTACGCGTTCTGGCAGCTCAAGTATTACGGCCACAGGGACGCGCGCTTGATGAACGGCGGGCGCAAGAAGTGGCTGGAAGAGAAGCGGCCGCTCACGACGGACGCGGCGAAAGCGGCGCAGGCGACGTACCGCGCGACGGGTCCCGATGAATCGGTGCGCGCGCGCAAGGAAGACGTTTCCGCCCTGCTCGCGAAAAAAATCAGCGGCCAGCTCGTGGACGTACGTTCAGTGGACGAGTTCACCGGAAAAATCATCGCGCCGCCGGGAATGTCGGAGACGGCGCAGCGCGCCGGGCACATCCCTACCGCCGCGAACATCCCGTGGGCGCAGGCCGCGAATGAGGACGGCACGTTCAAATCCGCGGATCAATTGAAGCAGCTCTATCAGGGCAAGGGCGTGACCGGGCAGGGCGAGACCATTGCCTATTGCCGCATCGGCGAGCGGAGTTCGCACACGTGGTTCGTGCTGAAGTATCTGCTCGGCTACGGCAACGTGAAGAACTACGACGGTTCGTGGACCGAGTGGGGCAACCTGATCGGCGCGCCGATCGAAAAAGAAATCGCGGCCGCGGCGCGGTAGCAGGCTCCGAGCGAACTCGTCAGCCTCGGCGCGTCGCAGCGCTCGCGAACTCGACTACATGCCGCCCTTCGTAGCCGCGCTCAGGGTAAACGGGTGAAGCGGCGCAAAGGAAGCACGCTTCGCGTAGTCGCTTTCCGCAGGGCTGAAGCCCTGCGCTTCCACCGGCACGCCTGCGCGCAGGCTCCTCGCGCAGCTTCGGCTATTCGCGTCTGCCTCTAAGGCAACGCGTTGGCGGGAACGCCAACCTGGCGGGCCTGATCGCGAAGCGCGCTCGCGCGGGCGGCGATGTCGTCGCGCTTCTTCTGAAGGTCCTGCAGCTCGGCGGTCCAGTCGCCGAATTTCCCATACGAGGGACGCGTGGATTCCTTGCCGTCTCCGGTGAACTTGCCGGAGATGCCAGCCTGCAACTGCGCGATCTTGGCGTCGAGCGGCGGGAGCTGGTCCTCGAGCTTCGCAATCTGATCGTGATACCACTGCGCATTCTTCTGCCCCTGCGCGCCTGCGGATGCGCGCGCCGGTTTCGAAGACTTGCCAGCGCTGGTGCCGACGGTCGAGATCGGGGCATCCGCCCGCAGGTCGCCGACATCGTCGTTGGTCCAGACTTTCTTCGGCGCGGGCTGACCGGACGGAGGCGCTGACGCCGCGGAAGTGTCCTGCGCGGTCGCCGAACCGGCGAAGATTGCGATCAGGCAAAGGGCGCCCAGAGACAAGAGTGCGCGTCGCATAAAGCCTCCCCAGAGCGGGAACGATCCTTCCTCTATTGAACACCGAAACGAGCGGGAAGTTATGGGTCTACGATGAAGGGTTTCCCATTCGCCAACTCGCTTTGCACGAGCAGCAGGGCTTCGTTCGGAGGCCCAACGCGGCGGTAGCGGCTGGCGTCGATGATCTGATGCTGTTCGAAGGAGAAGAGGAATTTGCGGCCGGAAAAATCGTACTGCATGTGCGTCGGCAGCCAGACGCCCGGAGCGACTGGCGCCTGTTCGAGGGAGACGACGCCGCCGCGATACAGCTTGCCGAGGATTCCGCCGCCGAAGGAAATATCGCTCATCACCTGGGCTTCGCCGCGCACCATCTGATCGGTTTCACGATCGACCCAGATTTTCGCGGTGACGTGCGCGAGCGCGTCCTGAAAAAGCCCGTGCGGGTGGAACGCAGGATCGGGATCGAGCTCGAAGACGTCGCAGGTGCCTCCATGCCACGGCGAGGTTCCGAGCCACTTGATGAGGAAAGCGGTTTTCGCCGCGTCCACGAAATCCGCGCGGTCGTGCTCGTGCTTGGCGCGCTTCGCAAAGGCCGCTTTCGCTTTCGGATCGCTTGGATTCGCCATCGTTTGCAGGAGGTCTTTCAAAGCCTGCAGCTGGCGATCGTAGGTGGCCGCATCGACGGGCTTGTCTCCATCGCGCAGCACGATTTTCGAGTTTCCCGCGCCCGTCGGCACGATGCGATAGATCTTGTCCTCAAGCGTCCGCGGACTCACTCCTGCGGTGCGGTCGACGTGATGCTCCACGCGCTCATACTGCTCGAGAGCCTGGTCGTCGCGATGCTGATTCTCGACGAATTTTTCGGCGCGGGCGCGAATTTCCTGGTCGGAGGGAGCTTTGCCCTGAGGATTGATCTGCCAAGGGTCACTGGAGCCTGACTGCGGGCGAGCCACCAGCGAACCCGCCTGCCGCGAAACGACCGGCATCGCCAGAGACGCCAGCACTGCGATCAAGGCCGAGACTACAATTCTTTCAAAGGTACTCATGGGCATCCCCCGGGGGACTCGCGGGGCTAGGCAACGGTCGCCACACTCCATTCTAACCGGATTCGGGCAGACGGGCTGACTTGCGGAGCCGTGGTGACAATCCGTTTTCGGGAGACCTTAGCGGCTAGTGACTGGACGCGGAGCCCATCTCCTTGGGGATAACGACGGGACTATCGGGATTTAGAGCGGCTTTCCCGTCTGGCCCGAAGACGTAGGGATATCCGAGCGGGTCGACTGGAACTGCCGGCAAAAGTCCCGCGGAGCGCAGTTCATCCATGGATGAAGGGAGCTGCCCGAAGCGCTTCTGGTATTCCGCCGCAAGCGCGTCGAGCTGCGCTTCATCCTCTTCGGCTTTGAGCCCCTGCATCGTCTGCAAGGCTTGCGCGCGAATTTTCGGGTCGCGGTTCGACTCGTAAATCCCGGACCAGATCATGCGCGAAGTGTCGAGCGATCCGCCTTTTTGCGCTACGCGCGCGGCCATGACCGCCATCCACGGCGGCGCGCCTGGCTTCTTGCTGCCTTCATAGAGGGCACCGGCGGACGCCTGATAGTCCTTCAGCCTCCAGTAATAGAGGAATCCCAAGTCGATGTTCAGGCGCCACTCATCCGGGTTCGCCGCGATGCCGCGCTTCACCAGCATGACGGCCAGATCGGCGCGGCCGGGCCCGGTGCCTCTCTCCGAGAGAAAGACGGCGCCAAAGCGGTAGGCCACTATCAGTTTCGGGTCGAGCGTGGTGCAGATGTCGAGAAGCGGCCAAAGCAGTTCGTATTTCGCACCTTTGGTCCCGAAGCGTGCGCCGAAATACTGCACGGCGCGGGTCCAGTAGATATCCGCGAGCAGCGGATCGTACCCGAGGCTCATCTTCTGGATCACCGCGGGCGAGCGCAGCAGAAGCTCGTCTTCTTGTTGCGCGACGGAGCGGGTCTGCGAATCGATCCTCGCCTGCAATCCGGCGATCACCGCAAACAGCAGCGGCACCGCGATGAAAGCGGTCCAAAGGGCGCGAGCTTGGCTGCCTTGTTTCATTTCAAATTGCGGTTCGAGAACACCGCGGAGGCGGCGACCAGCAGCAATGCGACGTACAGAGCCGCGTACAGCGTGTTCTGGGCGATGAGCGACAACGGAATCGTTTCGCCGTGAGCAGCGGCCGCTATGGCGTTGAAGTTGTGAAAGTTGGGGACGAGGTAGTAGAGGACTCGCATGATGACTTTGACTGCCGGGCTTTTCGTAAACTCACCGAACTCGCGAATCTCGCCCGCAAAGACGCCTGTGATGTAGATGCCCAGCGTGAACAGTGTGGAAAGCATCGGGGTCGAAAAGCACGAGAAGAAGAGCGCAAGCGCGGTCACGAGCGCCAGCTCCAGCAGAATGAAATACACCGCGACCAGGATCAGCGCATCACTTTTGACGAAAGGCCGCCCAACGTAGAAGAGCGCCTCGGCCAGGCCCAGCGTCATGAACGACGTGTTCACGGCGAGCGTCAGCACCAGGCCCGCATATTTCCCGACGAGGAATTCCCAGCGGTGGATCGGTTTTGCGAGCAGGCTGTAGAGCGTCCGCTTTTCCATCTCCTTGGACACCAGGCCCACGCCGATGAAGATCGCCATCACCAGTCCGAAGAGCGATATGGCGGATAGTCCCAGATTGACGATCACCAGCCGCTCGATCCCGATCGAAATCTGTCCCACGAGGATCGCCGCGCCGATCATCAGCAGCGCGAAAAAGATGAGGTTGTAGAGGACGCGGTCGCGCACGGCCTCGCGGAACGTGTTGATCGCAACGGGCAGCGGCGCGGAGTTCATCGCGTCGTCACCTCAACGGCGTGAGAAACCGGCCGCTCGTTGCCCACCAGACGAAGAAAGTAATCCTCGAGCGTCGGCCGCACTGGCGATACCGAAAGGATCTTGGCGTCGCAGTTCTTCAGTTCATCGAGCGCGGCGTAGAGCTCCGCTTCGGGCACGGCAATGTGGCAGCGCCCGCCGATGTGCGTGACTCGGTCGGCGAGAGCGGCGGGCAGGGCGCGGCCGGCACGCGGCTCGAATAGGATGTCCATGGCATGCACTTCGAGCGACATGATCTCTTCCGGCGCGCCCACTCCCTGCAGCCTGCCTCCCGCCAGCACCGCGACCCGGTCGCAGAGCATTTCCGCGTCCGAAAGAATGTGCGTCGAGAAGAAGACCGTCCGTCCACTCTTCTTGAGGTCGAGAATGATGTCGCGCACCTCGCGGCGGCCCACCGGATCCAGGCCCGACATGGGTTCGTCTAGGAACACCACCTGCGGCTCGTGCAGAATCGCCTGCGCGATTCCGGCGCGTTGCAGCATGCCTTTCGAATATTTTCGCAGTTGCAAGTCAGCGGCGTCGGCCAGGCCGACGCGCTCCAGTAGCCGCGCGACGCGCTCGCGTCGCTCTGCCTTCGTGTAGTTTGTAAACCGGCCGTAGTAATCGAGGAGCTCTCGCGCAGTGAGGTAATCGTAGAAGTAGGGCTGCTCTGGAAGATAGCCGATCTCGCTGTGCATCTGCACGTCGTCGATCGAGCGGCCGCGAATGCGCGCGGTGCCCGCCGTGGGGAAGATCAGGCCGATCAGGAGCTTCAGCGTTGTCGTCTTGCCCGCGCCGTTCGGGCCGAGGAAGCCGAAGATTTCGCCTTCTTCGACTTGAAGCGTGAGGTTGTCAAGCGAGCGGCGCATCCGCTTGCGCCAGAAGCCCACGGGATAATCCTTCGTGAGCCCACGAATTTCGATGGCTGGATCGCTCATGGCATTGATTATGAATTTTTTTCAAAGCGGCCGCCGCTGTCAATCTCGCGCCGTTGCTTCGAACGGCACATCGCCCGATCCATCCGGCGAAATTCGACAGTTGCCGTTACTGCGCGTGTACCACTATGGATAGACAGGTTGGACACGCGGCACCGAATATTTTGTGGTCCGAATATGAATTTCTCTTGACAAGTTTTCCACAACCCGCGATACTCCGCACCCAGACTCGGGCAGCGCGTGCGGGCCGTTTTCACGCAGCGTCAGCGGCCGCAACGCCATGACCCGACCGAGTTCAATCGAATAGCCAGAGGAAGCGCTCACTGCGATCCGCGCTGTTGCCTTGCGCGGCTTAGCTGCGCTTTTCTCTGTTTTTGATTCTGGGCGGTCGTTTTCGGGGGGTCGGGACGCGCCGCTCTTTCGGGAAGCACCCTTCAATTCTAGCGTGCCGCTCGATGCACGCGACAACATTCCGGGCTCCGAATAGGGAGTAAAATGAATCAATTGCTCCCGCGAGGCGCCCCGGCCAACTATTCGGCAGCGGAACTGCCGGCGCGGAGGCAGAGATGGCTGAGACGAGAACGGCATTGAGTTCCAATCTACAGGTCGAACAGGCAACGTGGCGCGCGAGTGGTTTGCAATTCCAGCGCCGGTTCACGAACGGAGCGACTTCCCCCTTCGAGGCCGTTGAATGGGAACGGCGCACCGCACTCATAGGCAATGATAAAGGCCAGGTAATTTTCCGCCAGGAGAATGTCGAGGTCCCCAAGAGCTGGTCGCAGACGGCGACGAACATCGTCGCTTCAAAATACTTCCACGGAAAAATCAACACGCCCGAGCGCGAGACGTCGGTGCGCCAACTGATCGGCCGCGTGGTCGATACGATCGTGCGCTGGGGACAGGACGGCGGCTACTTCGCCTCCACCGAATCCAAGAACGCGTTTCGCGACGAGCTGGCCCACCTGCTCGTCGAACAAAAGATGGCCTTCAATTCGCCCGTGTGGTTCAACGTGGGCGTGCAGGCCAAGCCGCAGTGCTCCGCCTGCTTCATCAACTCCGTCCAGGACAACATGAGTTCGATCATGGACCTCGCCAAGACCGAGGGCATGCTCTTCAAGTGGGGCTCCGGCACGGGCACGAATTTCTCGACCTTGCGCGGCAGCCACGAAACGCTCTCGGGCGGCGGCATTGCCTCCGGTCCGGTGAGTTTCATGAAGGGCTTTGACGCGTTTGCCGGAGTGATCAAGAGCGGCGGCAAGACGCGCCGCGCCGCCAAGATGGTGATCCTCAATGTCGATCACCCCGATATCGTCGAGTTCATCGACTCCAAAAGGAAAGAGGAGCGCAAGGCGCACGTCCTGATCGAGCAGGGCTACGATTCGTCGATCGACGGCGAGGCCTATGCCTCCGTTTTCTTCCAGAACGCGAACCACTCCGTGCGCGTCACCGACGACTTCATGCGCGCCTATGAAGAAGACCGCGACTGGTGGACCCGCCAGGTGACCGACGGCAAGCCGCTCGATAAGTTCCGCGCGCGCGACCTGATGCGACAGATGGGCGAATCCGCATGGCATTGCGGCGATCCGGGCATGCAGTACGATACGACGGTCAACCGCTGGCACACGTGCAAGGGCACGGATCGCATCTACGCCTCGAATCCGTGCTCGGAGTACATGTTCCTCGACGATACGGCCTGCAATCTCGCGTCGCTCAATTTGCTGAAGTTCCTCGGCCCCAACGGCCAGTTCGACACCGAAGGATTCCGCCATGCGGTTGATGTCACCATCACGGCGCAGGAGATTCTGGTCGATAACGCGAGTTATCCGACGGAAAAGATCGCTCGCAATTCCCATGACTATCGCCCGCTGGGCATCGGCTACGCGAATCTGGGCGCGCTACTGATGTCGCTCGCGTTGCCGTACGATTCCGACGGCGGCCGCGATTTCTGCGGAGCGGTCACTGCGCTAATGACCGGCGAATCCTACGCGCAGTCCGCCCGCATCGCCGAGCGCATGGGGCCGTTTGGCGGCTACCCGCGCAACCGCGAGCCGATGCTCGAAGTGATCCGCATGCACCGCGATTCGCTCCGGCCGATCAAGGAAGAAAACGTGCAGCCGTCGCTCCTGCGCGCTGCGCGGGAATCCTGGGACACCGCGCTCGAGCTCGGCGAGAAATTCGGCTACAAGAATTCGCAGGTTTCCGTCCTTGCGCCCACCGGCACGATCGGCTTCATGATGGATTGCGACACCACGGGCATCGAACCCGATCTCGCGCTTGTGAAGCAGAAGCGGCTTGTGGGCGGCGGCGTGATCAAGATCGTCAACAACACGGTGCCGCAGGCGCTGATGCGGCTCGGCTACGCGCCGGAGGATGTCGCCCGGATCGTCGATCACATCGACGCGCAGGGCACGATCGAAGGCGCGCCGGGATTCAAGGCCGAGCATCTCGCCGTCTTCGATTGCTCGCTTGCCCCTGCGGACGGCGGCCGCTCGATTCCCTGGCGCGGCCATCTGCACATGATGGCGGCGGCCCAGCCGTTCCTTTCCGGCGCGATCAGCAAGACGATCAACATGCCGGAGGAATCGACCGTCGAAGACGTCATGCAGGCCTACACCGAGTCGTGGAAACTGGGGCTAAAGGCTGTGGCCATCTATCGCGATAACTCGAAGCGCTCGCAGCCTCTTTCTGCCGCTGGCAAGAAGGAGGAGGAGAAAGCCGCAGCTCCGCCGGCAACTCAGGCGCCAGTTCCGACGCCGCCGGAACAGCAGGAGCTTTTCCGAGCCTCGGCCCGGCGAAAGAAACTGCCCGCGGAGCGCAATTCGATCACGCACAAGTTTTCAGTCGGCGGCCACGAAGGCTACCTCACCGTGGGCAAGTACGACGACGGCAACCCCGGGGAGATCTTCATCAAGATGGCCAAGGAGGGCTCCACGCTTTCCGGCATCATGGACGCCTTTGCGCTGTCCGTTTCGATTGCGCTGCAGTATGGCGTGCCGCTCCGCGCTCTCGTAGATAAATTCTGCAACTCGCGATTTGAACCTTCGGGATATACAGGCAATCCGGAGATCCGCTACGCCAAATCGGTGGTCGATTACATTGGCCGCTGGCTGGGTGGGAAGTTTATCTCGGCGGACTATCTCGATCACGACGGAGCGGCAGTGGAGGAGGAAGCGGCGGCGCCGAAGGCAGCGGTTGCGGCAGATCCTAAGGCGGCCGAGGTTGAAACAACCACGCGTCCGCGCGCCGCAATCGACGACGCGCCCTACTGCTCCGAATGCGGCATGCTCATGACGCCGAATGGCAGTTGCTACAAGTGCGCCAACTGCGGCTCGACCTCCGGCTGCAGCTGATCCCTAACGTATTTGTTGGAAATCAAGAAGGGCGCCTGCCACAGCGGGCGCCTTTTTATTTTTCCGGCTAGGCGTTGGACTGCGGCGTCGATGCGCTGCGCCGCAGTGACTGGATGGCCGAGTAGCCCAGCAAAATCGCCGCGATTCCCACCACGATCCACAGCACGAAGCGGTTCTTTTCCGTCCACGGCTCCGGGTGCGGGTCTGTGTACGCTGAATTCTCCTGTTCCGGGCCCACCCTCCCCGTTACGGCGCCTTGTTCTCGCGTGGCCTCCAGCCGCCGGGCCAGATCGTACTCGGGGCTTCTCGCGTAGCCTCGTCCGTAGATCAGCCGATAGCTGCGTCCCGGTTGCTGCTCGAAATAGACGTGCCGCGGCCTTGTGTAGAGATGGAGCGTCACTCCGCTCAGTGGCGGGTCGTCGGCGTTATCGACCTCGACTTTCCAGAAGCGGCCCTGAGCACCGCCGAACGGAATCTGTACGCTCAAATGCTGTTGCGTCGTTTCATCCACGGTGTAGCGATAGATTTCGCCCTGCGTGAACCGGTACCACTGTATTCCGTCATCGCTACCGAACATCTCCACGGTGCGGATGAATTCCGCCGGCCCGGCCACTTCAAAGCTCGCCTCCGATACCGGTGCGCCCAAGCCCCCGAAATCTGTGATCCACGCGCTGCGCTTCGGATCAGAGGGCGTGCCGGGCGCGAACGCCGCCGCAAACGGAACCCGCTCCGCTTCTGTCTCCGTCTTGTGATACACGGTCGCGCCGGTGGCCGCGAACGCCTTGTCCTTGTCGAGAATGCGGATGCGCAGGTAGCGCGCGTTGTTCTCCGAATAGGGCACCACCTGCGCGCCCTCGTGATACTGCAAATGGAACCGGAAGAAGGGCGCGCGCGGCTGCACGATGCGCCAGACGCGCGCGTCATCGCTCGCCTCGATGGAAACCCACTCGATGAAGTCGGTCTCCGCGGTCTGAATTTCGACGGCATTGTGAAATGGCGGCGCCGCTCCCAGATTCAGCACGAGCTGCGTGTAGTTTCCCGGCGCGAAGCTCTTTTCCACCACGGTCGTCGGCGTCGGCACGTTGTTGACCGAGCCCTCGCGTATGCGCGTCGCGTAGCCGACCTCGGCGCCGCCGTCATCGATGATGCGAAGATCGGGAAGAGTCGTGCGGGACCAACGGAACACTTCGTTGGGAACGACAATCGTGGCCAGCCGTTCCGTGTCCGTCGGCGCCAAATCGATTGCCCGCCAGTACCGCCAGTTCTTCCATGCGGACGGTAGCGGCACGGCCGCGACCGTGAATCCCAGCGCCAGCAGCGCGCAAGCCGCCATCCACCCGCGGCGCGGCCCCGTCTTCGAGCGCGAGATCATGTCTTCGCCGTCTTGGCCGACATCTTCTGATAGAAGAACGATACTCCCAGCAGTACCAGCCCCAGCGCGAAGAACGAGATGATCCGGTAGAACCGCGCGAGAAACGACAGATCGAAGAAAAACACCTTTATGATCGTCACGCCGAGCAACGCCAGCCCTTGCCACCGCAGCGCCACCGATTTCCATCGCACACCGGGAATGATCTGCGCCAGAGCGTACACGACCCAGAGCATTGAAAGACCCAACTGCTGCGCCAGGCCTCGATCGATCCCCAGCGACGGCGTGCGCCCAAGCAGGTCCCACGTTTCGCGGGAGATCGCCACCAGAAAACAGAAATTCCCGGCGATAGCCAGCGCAAAGAATATGCGCGCCTCGATCCCCTCGATCTCCGCCTCCGACCGGCGTGCCAGCGCGAAAGCGGCGATCGCCGCCACGGCGCAATACGTCATCGTCAGAAACCGCGCGTTCAACAAGAACGATGGTGCAAACCCAACCTCAATCGGCAGCACCACTACGCGGACCGCCACAATTGCGAACATCAGCAGACCCGCAGCTCGCAGTGCCCGCGAAAAGACTCGCAGTCCGCACCAGACCAGCACCAGTCCTTCCGTGGCCCACGCAAGCGTGATCCAGTGTGCTTCGAGCCGGATTGGGATGGCGAGCGTCGCGAACGTCAGCGCGAGCCCCGCGTAGAGCATCCGAGTGATCTGCGTCGTACGGCCCGGCTTTTGCGGCAGCGCGCGCTCGGCCAGCAGGTGCGCGGCCGCGAGCGCCAGCACGGCGAGCGTCAGCCCCCACCGGTACTCAGGCCAGAGCATCACGCGCAGCGCGATCAGGAACTCCATCGCGTTCGCGATTACCAGGCCGATTTCGAGGCCCGGCAATTCGCCGTCCCTGATGCTGCGGATCGCCGGCAGCGCGCCGAACAGCGCGAAGAAGATCGTCGCGAAGGCGAGCGTTCGAGTCAGTTCGTCGAGCCGGTAGAACTCGGCGTACCAGCCCCAGAAGTAGAAGACGGTCGAGGCGAATAGCACCGGCGGCACCGTTTTCCAGTCGCGTTTCCACGCGATCACCAGCATCGCGGCGCCGAGGATCGCCAGATACGTGAACAGCACGACCTCTTCGTTCCGCCCTGTGCTCACAATCGCCGGCGTCAGCACGCCGCCGATCAGCGCCAGCACCGCGATCCGCTCGGACTTTCTTCCGATCGCCACGATCGTCGTCACCGCCGTCACGACGATCATCAGCACGAACGCGGTGCTTTGTTCGAAGAGCGCGTAGTAGTGCCAGCCCGCCCAGATCGAGAGATACAGAATCGTCGTGCCCAGCCCGGCGATTCCCTCGGAGAAATACCGGTAGCCGCGGCCGAGCAGCCAGTGGCTCAGCGGAAACATCGCGCTGCCGACCAGCAGCCCGATCGCCACGCGGCCGGTCGGCCCGATCCAGTTGTTGTCGAAGGCGTACTTCAGAAAGAAAGTCGCCGCGAGCGCCAGCGCCAGGATTCCCACGTAGTAAAACCAATGCCCCGCGATCATCGTCTCCACGTCTGTGTCGGGCTGCCCTGCGGGTTCGCGATGGGAAGAGAGCGGAGCAGTAATGTGCGATGGTGTCGCGGGCGGCGTCGGCGGCTCGGACACCGCGCGCGGTGGGGCCGGTGTCTGCGGCTGCTGCGTGAGCGGAGGGCGCGCTCTTTCAGGAGTCGCTGCTTCCGGCAGGTGGGTAGCGGGAGCCGGAACCGGCTTGACGCTCGCTGAACTACCCTGCTCCTTCAGCAGCGTATCTAAAGCTCCGAACTTCCGCTCGAGATCGTAAATCCGGGACGTGAGCCGAGGTATCTGGTCGACGAGCTTTTTGAGAGACGAAACCTGCACGAGTGCGGCGATCGCCAGGATGGGCCCGACGACCACCAGTGCAACCACCAGCAGGGCCAGCAATGCCAATCCGGATTCCATTTTGCCGGAGCGCGACCGCCTAGAATGCGCGTATTACAGCACAGGCCCAACCGACTTGGCGAGCAATCTCTACAACAGGGAGGTCCACCGTGGCTGAAAGCGAGTACAAAAAAATAGGGGGCCCACCCGGACCCCCTGTTTGCTCTACCCCCAGAATTCCGGTTTCGGCGCGACGAAACCGGCCCACCCCGGGATAAGAGACAGCCGGACGTTTTGTTTGCACGCGCCGTGCCACCTCTGCCTACATTTCAAATCGAAATTATCTTCTTTTCAGAGAATGAGTTACGTCATGGAAGCCGAGGCGCATTCGCAGCCAGTGGAATAATGAATCCAGTTTCTGAGAACTCCGACCATCATTTTCTATGTTGTTTGGAAGAACTTCAGCCTTAGCCTCCGAGTGTGTAGATCACTTGGATCGTGGTGTCGACTTCAACGGGTTCTCCATTCAGCTTCGTTGGGCGATAACGCCACTTTCTGACGGCTTCCATTGCAGACTGTGCCAGCCAGCACTGCCCTTCGTCGAGGTAGAGATCTCGGATCGATCCATCCTTGGCGATAATCGCATGCAGGATCACCGTCCCTTGAATGCCCGCCGCCTTCGCTTCTGGCGGATAGACTGGCTGCTCTTGATGAACGAGTTTCGCTGCCTGAACGTTTCCCCCAAGACGAATTCTTTGGGTTGATCCGGTTGGAGGGTGTGCCTCTCGCACTCCGAGCTCTTTCTTCTTCATGTTTCCGATGAACCGAAACCCGCCATCGACGTAGGTAAAGTACGCCCAGAGGGAGCCGGCCGAAGAACTGAGGAAGCGGACGTCATAGAGGTGCTCCGGCCTTTGGCGAAGCAGCAAGAACGGATACTCGATGGCTGTCGCCCGCGAATTACACGAATCATCGAAACGCACTGCCTCGACATCGGTCCGCTTCTCCGCCACCTGAGTGGCGAGCATGTCGGCCGTGTGGAGCTCGGCATCGGCTCGCATCGGAGCGGAAACGCGTGCCATTTCGGCTCCCAGCTCTTCCCCGAACACGGATTTGAACCAGCCGTCAGGATCGGGCAACGCGAGCGATTTCTCGTACAGTTCGAGCTCCTGCTGATTGCCTTCCTTTTCCAGCTTGAGCATTTCCTTGACGAAACTCTCCAATCCCTTTGTGCTGTCCGGATAGGAGGGAATGTTCACCGGGCTTGTCGCAGCAGAACCGGACGCGGACGCAGGCGCCGCAGCGGCGGCTGCAGCTTCGCTCGTCGGTTGCTGGGCCACTGCCGCCAGAGTTAGGAAGGCCACTGCTGATCCAAATAGTGCGAGACGTACCCTGAGCATCATTAGGCCTTGAATGTCGAATTCTCCGGGCGCATCGATGCCAAGGAATACACAAAGCCTAACGTTCTTGCAAGGGGAATGGAACGAGCAAGGCGGTGCCCGAAACGTCTCTGGATGCTGAGCGCCTCCTATGCCCCGACCAAGAAGCGGATCGCGGACGCCAACGCCTCAGCCCAGCGGGCGAAATCGTCTCCGCACTCAGCGTCGACCGTCACGCGCGAGAACGCCACCAGCGCCAGACGAATCCGGCGGGAACCATCACGATAGCGCACCAGAAGACGATCGACATGCCGTAGTTCAGCAAGAAGATCAGCAGAGCCATCACGCCGTCTGCGAAGTTGCCGTAGCCCTCGACGGCGGCATTCCAGATTCTTGTTCGCGCCGACGGAGACGCAGAATCGAGCTTTGCGCGGTACTCCTCCTGGAGTCGCACATCGACCGTCGCATACTCGACGCGATGCGCAAAGAGATTCCGCTGGCCCTCCATGCTCTCGATCTCGCCGCGGATGCGGGCCAGTTCGCGCTCGGCGTCCAGCACATCTTCGAGCTTGCCGGTGCGAGTCGCCAGAAGCTGCAGCATCCGCTGCTCGGACGCCCGTGCGCTCTTGAGCCGCGCCTGTAGGTCCACGTACTGATCGGTGACCTCTTCATTGGCTTGCGACTCCTGCTGGACGCGGCCGAGCTTGTGGAGTTCGGCGAGGAAGCCGGCGAGTTGTTTCGCTGGCACGCGCACAGTCGCAGAAATCTGGCGCGGCGTATCCGGCGTCGCCTGGGCGTCGAGTTTTTGGACGTATCCGCCTTCGCTTGCTGCGAGGCGGCCCAGCGACCCGCTGGCCTCATCGTAGTTGTTCGCGATGATCGTTAGCGACGCCGTCTGCGCGATCATCGGGCCGGTGGGCTGCGGTGCCTCGATCGCACCTTCTTCACCACCTCCGCCCCCTGCTCCGGCAGTAGCTTTCGCGATGGGCGCGCTTTGCATCTTTGCGAGGTACGGGATATCGAATGTATTCACTGGTTCCGTCGCCGCACTCGTAGGTTTGTGCGAGAGCAGTAGGTTTGGGATTCCGAATCTCACAACCAACGCAACGATTAGAACGCCTGCAAGCGCCCAAGTGTACGGGCTAGCGAAGGCCAAGCGCCATCGGCGCGGCTTTTCAGCATTCGCCTTTCTTGCAGTCGCTGGAGCAACGCCGCTAAGTTCATCCAGCACACGTTCGTCCAGATGTTTCGCCCCCCCATCGATCTGAAAATCGAGCAGGCGTCCGGAGAGCCGCCGAAACTCCGCTGCAACTGCACTGCACCCATCGCAGTGCTCCAGATGCCCGGCCAGCGCAGCCGCTCGCGCGGAATCGAGTTCTCCATCGAGATAAGCCATCACCTCTTCCGGTGCGAATTCGTGTTGTGTTGTTTGGCTCATCGTATTCCTCAGTCCTTGCCTTGCACCGGCGCCAACTGTTCCCTCAGCGCCATGCGTGCGCGAAAGAGCCGAGAGCGCACGGTATTTACCGGCAATCGCAGTAGCCCGGCGATCTCGGCGTAGCTCAGTTGCTCGTACTCGCGCAGCATCAAGATCTCCCGGTCATTCGTCTCGAGTCGTTCCAGTGCCTGCCGCACCCACACGGAGGCGTCCGTGTTTTCATTTACTGGTGGATCGGGCATTTGTCCATCGTTCGCCACTTCGCGGCCGCTTTTCCGGCGCTCGGCGGAGAGCATGTTGAGCGCGACGCCGTAAAGATAGCTGCGGAAGGCGGCTCTAGGCTCATAGCGTTTCGCATTACGCAGCAGCGCGAGAAAACATTCCTGCGCCAGCTCCTCGGCCCGCGCGGGATTGTCCAGCCGGCGCCGAAAGAAGCCGTATATGGGCTCGCGATAGCGCTCGAAGAGTTCGCGAAATGCGTCGCGCGAACCCTGCTGGAACTCGATCGCCAGTTGATCGTCTGTCGTCATTTCGGCCAATCCATGCGCCTCATGCCTGCGGCCCTTCACTCTTAGAATGTCGCCAGCCGGGAAAAAGTTCCCGCGCACGAGCGCTTCCTGAGTAATAAGGCTTCACGGGAAGAGAACGGATAGGAGGGAATTCCTTGCAGCGGCCCAGAAGTTCGAGTACTAAGCGCCGATGGAGGAGCGCAACGCCGCGGCGAGCGCCTCGGTCCAGCGCAGAACATCCTCTTCGCGTTCGGCCTCGACCATGACGCGCGCGAGCGGCTCAGTACCCGAATACCGCAGTACGACCCGCCCCGACTTACCGAGTGACCGCTCGGCCTCGGACATCACTCGCGTGACATCCTCCAGGGAAGAAATGGGCGGTTTCGACTTCACCTTCACGTTGGCGATCTTCTGCGGGAAAACCTTTAGGTCGGCGACGAGGGCATCGAGCGGCCCAGCAATCGCAACCAGCGACGCGATCTTTACCGCCGTCAACATGCCATCGCCCGTTGTCGCGTCGTCGAGAAACAGAATGTGCCCGGATTGCTCGCCGCCCAGATTCGCGCCGATGCGCTGCATCTCTTCGAGGACGTAACGGTCGCCCACGTCTGTCCGGGCGAGCTTCATGCCTGATTTTTCGAGCGCCCGCTCGAGGCCGAGATTCGCCATTGTCGTGCCGACGATGACGCTGCCCTTCAGCTTTCCAGTCGATTGCAGGTAACGTCCCATCGCCAGCAGCACGCCGTCTCCATCGACGCGCTTTCCCGACGCACTCGAGAAAATCGCGCGATCCGCGTCGCCATCGAACGCGACGCCCAGCGCTGCGCCCGTTTCCACCACGCGCTTCCGCAAAGCTTCCGGATGGAGCGAGCCGCAGCCGGCGTTGATGTTGCGCCCATCGGGCGCGTCGTTGATAGCCATCACGTTCGCGCCTAGCGATCGAAAAAGCCGCGGCGCCAGGTTGCTCGCCGCACCGTTGGCGCAATCGAGCGCGATCTTCATTCCGCTAAGGTTTGCGCCGGGCAACACCGCCGCGCGCAAGCCCGCCAAGTAATCTTCGTGAAGCTTTTCGGCGCCCGCATGACGGCCAATCCGTTTCGGCACGGCCGGCGGCCTCGCACCGTTCGGCGAAAGAATCGCAGCTTCAAGCAACCCTTCGATCGCGTCGGGAAACTTCATGCCGGAGGAGGAAATCAGCTTCACGCCGTTATCGTGATAAGGATTGTGCGAGGCGGAAATGACCACGCCCGCCGCAAAACCTTCGCGGCTCACGAGCCACGCAACTCCCGGAGTTGTCAGGACGCCTGCGGAGACGGCGTCCACACCCGCCGAGCCGAGGCCGATCGCGATCCGCTCTGCGATGTGCGGCCCGGATTCGCGTGTATCACGGCCGATCAAGACTCGCAGCTGCGTCCGGTCCTGCTGCTGAGCGAGCAAATAGTCGCCGAGTGCGACGCCTACACGGTCGAGCGTCGCGTCATCCAGCGGGTATTGCCCGGGGACGCCGCGGATGCCGTCCGTTCCAAAAAGTTGTTTCGCCATGAAAAGAGAAACTCTCGCCGTGCTGGAGCAGGTGACCAATTCTACCACCGTGCCCGAAGCTCCGGCCCGCCGGGCCCCGCTCGAACGCCCCAAGCGTTACCCGCGTGGGCACCCGCTCCAGTGTGGATGCCGGCATGGAAAATGCTTGTGCTATGGTATTGCCCATGCCTGCAGACGAAACCGTCGTTCAAGCCCGAGGATCGGCCAGCGCGCGGATCATTGCGGCCGGAATCGTCATCGCGTTCTGCTACTGGGCGTCAACCGTTCTGATGACGCTGCTGGTTGCCGTGCTGATGGCCTATTTCCTCGATCCCGTTGTCACATGGCTCGAGCGAATCCGCATTTCTCGCGCGCTCGGGTCGCTCCTGGTCGTTCTCTTCACTCTTGCGCTGCTGGCCGTGGTCGCTTGGTTCTTGATCGACCGAGCCGACCAATTCGGCCGCGACTGGCCGAAGTACCGCGAGCCGCTGCGCGCCGCGTCGCAGGCGGTCGAGACGCGTCTGGAAAATCTCGAAAAGCACGTGTCGGAAATCGAGCCGGCTGCCCGCGCCGGCGAGCGCGTGGTCACCATCGCAGAAAGTCATCCCGTGCGAGACACGCTGATCGGCAGATTGAGCTCGCTTTCCACGTTCATGCTTGCAGCGACGTTCCAGCCCTTTCTCGTATTCTTCATGCTCGCCGCCAAGCGCCAGGTCTGGCACGCTACGATGCAGCTCTTTCCGGCGAACAGGCGCACGGAGGTGCGGGACACCCTCGCCGACGTCACGAAGGTGTTGCGCAGCTACTTGATGGGGACGGCGCTCGTCGGGCTGATTCTCGTCCTCGGCAGTTGGCTGTTCTTTTGGTTTCTCGGGCTGGACTTTCCCTTCCTAACGGGGCTCGTCTCCGGCGTGTGCAATCTGATCCCGTATCTCGGCGCGGTTCTTGCGTGGATTCCGCCGCTGCTGATTGGCCTGAAGCAATACCACACCATCGGGCCGTTCGTCGGCATCTTCACGGTCCTGACCGTGTTTCACATCGTCACCGCGAACCTTCTGATTCCGGCGCTCGTCGGTTGGCAGGTGCGTCTCAACGCGCTGGCGCTGACGGTCGCGCTGCTCTTTTGGGGATGGATGTGGGGCGGCATGGGCCTTATCTTGGCGATACCGGTCACGGCGGTCATCAAGGTGATTTGCGACCACGTCGAAAGCCTACAGCCTGTGGGCCGCTGGCTGGGCGCCTGACGCGCTACCGGGCGTCGCGCAGTCGGTCGATCACCCTCTTCAGCTCGGCTGCGTCGCGCAGCTCCTGAAACAACCGAATCGCCGCAACTCCGGCTGCACCGGCGCGAAAACATTCCAGTGCATTCTGCTCGGTGATTCCTCCAATGGCGATCACGGGAATGCGTACGGTTCGGCAGACCTCGGCCAATTTCGAAACGCCCTGGGGCTGGCCAAACCGCCTTTTCGCCGGTGTGTCGAATACCGGTCCGAAAAAGACGTAGCTCGCTGCTGCGTCTTCGGCCTCGCGCGCCTGCTCGAGCGCATGGCACGAGATACCGATCAAAAAGTCCTCCGGGGCATTGCCCTGGCGGCACCATCGAACCGCTTCGCGTGCGGGTAGTGATTCGCCGCCCAGATGGACGCCCGCCGCTCCTGCGGCCAGCGCTACATCCAGCCGGTCGTTTACAATCACCCGTGCTTCGCCGTTTTCCGCCGCCACGCGCACTGCCTCGCGCGTCATCGCGAGCAGCTCTCGCGCCGTCAAATCTTTTTCTCGAATCTGCACCCAATCGACGCCCGCGGCGACAGCTGCCCGGATTTGCGCGAGAACGCCGGCACGGTGGCCGCCCGCATCGAGCGCCCTGCGGTCCGTCACATAACAGACGACGCGCCTGCCTTGCGGATTTCTAGCTGCGTTTGGCAACGGAGGCTGTCCGGCGACGGAATCCTTCAAGCGAGAGCAACACGTTCATGAATCCCAGCCCTGAGATAGCGCCGCGGAAATACGAGTTCTTGAGTACCAACCCGAGGGCCGGATATTGGTAGAGAAAGTAGTTAGCGTCCCAAATGCTCGACCACGGCACCAAAATGAGCGCCAGGCCGAACACGATCCAGAGCAGAAGGAAGAGCGTGCGGAGAATCCGGTTCATCGTGAAGCTAAGGATTATGGGAGATTATTTCTGGAGTAGCAACAGCGAGTCGTGCCGCTTGCGAAACGAAGCTTAGTGCTTCTGCAGGGTGGCAATGCGGTCGGCAACGTCCCGATAATCGATGTTCATGGCGTAGACTTGGCGGAAGCTGTCGAGCGCCGCGTCGGCTTCGCCAGCCATGTCCAGCGCGACTCCCAGGTCGTACTTCAGCGCGAGCACCGCTTCCTGGTCGAGCCCCGGCAGTGCCAGCGCCCGCTGATACCACAGTGAAGCGATCTTGGGCTCGCCTTTGTCCATGAACGACAGCGCGAGCAGCGTGGCGCAGTTCATCGAGTACGAGAAGGACTTGCCCTTCTGCACCGCCGTCGCGACCTTCTGGAACTCTCCGATTGCCTCGTCGAGCAGGCCCATCTCGCGGTACGCAATGCCGAGGTTGTAGTGGGTTTCGAGGTCTTCGTCCTCATCCTGACCCATCTCCCCTAGCTCGTCGCGAAACTCCTGAAATACCTCGGCCAGCTCGTTGAGGCTTGCAGCCGTCATTTCGGGAACCGGCTGCGACGGAGGCGGCGCGGCTTGCGGGGGTGCGGTCGAGGCAACCGGCGTTGGCGTGGGCGGCGCCGCGTGGGATGCCGCCCCAACCGGTTTCGGCGCGGGCGCATCCATGTCCTCGACTTCGGCGGCGAGTTCGCTCAGGAAATCCTCGGTAGTTGCCGGGCCGGCCTTGCCCTGCGCCGAAGTTGGCTCAGGCGTCAGTTCGAGTTCAAACTCCGCCTCCGCTACAGGCTCGGGAGCGGGTGCTGCCGTTGCGGGCTCCTCATCGAATTCGAACGTGGGCTCGGGTGCCTTCTCTTCGACTGGCTCCGGTTCTGCGGGCGGCGCAGCAGGCTCTTCAATCGTGATTGCCTCGGGTTCTTCAGGCACGGGCTCGGCCGAAACAGGCTCGGGCGCAGCCGCCGGAGCAACTTCGGCCACTTCCTGCACCATCGCCTCCCATTCGTCGGATAGATCCACCTCGGTCTCGACAGCGGGCTGAGGCTCTGATGCCTTGGACGGCGCCGCAGCGACAGGTGCCGACACCTCGGCGGCAGGCACTGCCGGCGGCTCCGGCTCGATCGGCATCAATGGGATTTCGAACTCCGCTGGAGCTGCCGCTGCAGGAGCGACCTCCGCCTCGATCTCGGGTGTTGCCGCAGCTGCAGCCTCGACCGCCGCCGGCGGCTCCTCGATCTGCGGGGTTGGTGCGGATGGCACCGCTGGCGCGGGCGACAACTCCTCTTGCGTCAGCCCGGCTACCTTCTGATATCTCTGCCGAAGTTCGGTGAAACGCTCCGTATTGACCGAGTCTCCGCGCTCGCGGTGAATCTGCTCAAGGTGCGCGGCCAGTTCGGCGGTCCGGCGATCGTTGCCCGCCCCAAGGTACAGATCAAGCAGGCGCTCGAGTGTGGGCGTGTGCCGCGGCGCCCGCTGTAAGACGTTTTCGAGAAGCTGCGTGGCCTTCTGAGTCAGGCCGTAGCTTGAAAAGAGATCCACGTCCGTGAGCGCCTGAGCGACGTAGCGCTGCGTTTCCTCGTCCAGCGGTTCCTCTTCGGCAGAAGCCGGCGCCTCCGAAGCGGGCTGCGCGAAAACCTCTGGCGCAGGAGTTTCCTCCTTCAATACGGCGGGCGCGGCTGCTTGGGGCGGCTCGGCCTTCGCCTTCGGAGAAGCCCCTTTGCCGCTTTGTGCGCGGAGCTCTTCGAGCCGGGCGACCAGCCGCTCGTCGCCTTTGTTCCGGTCGATCAGCTCCAGCAACGCCGTTTCGGCGCGCGAAAAGTCTCCTGCTCCCGCGTAGAGATCGACGAGCTTGGTGAGCGCGCTGCTCAGTTGGAAAGGGTCGCTCGCGTGCCGCGAGAAATCCGCAAGCGTTTCGAGCGGTTCGGCATCGTTGGGAAGTTTCTGGATGGCATTCGAAAGCAGCTTCACGAACTTGTCGTGCTCACTGGTCTCGATCAGCGGATCACGCAGCTCGTTGAGCAGCGGCAAGGCTTCCCGCGCGTGCCCCGCTTCCATCATCGATTCCGCCACCTTTTGCAGCAGCGCGGAATGCGAGCTGCCGCGAAGCAGCTGATTGCGTCCGCGGTCGGCGGCCTTCTCGAATTCCCCGGCCTTGAGCTCCAGATCGACGAGCATGTTGGTAACGTCGCCGCCCGCGTCCGCCTCGGGATGGCTTTCGAGGATCGCGATGGCTTGTTCGTTCTTGTTCGCTGCGGCGAGGATTTTCGCCTTCAAAAGGATCGCGGCCGGATTGCCGCCCTCAAGCGAAAGCCCGCGCTCGATCAGCTTCTCCGCTTCGTCGGCGTCGCCGCTGTCGTAGAGCCGCTGCGCGTAGTTGAAGTAGGTCTGGGCCGCCTCTTTCTTCTGGCCCATCACGTTGTAAAGCTCGGCCAGGCGCATCTGCACCCGCGGGTTCTCGGGCTCGACATCGAGCAGCCGCTGCAGCACCTCCACGGCCTTGGGAGCCTTGTTTCCTTTCAGGTGCGCTTCGGCGATCTGCAGGAAGAGGGGCCGCGCCTCGCTCAGCACGCCCTGCTGGACGTACAGGTCGGCCAGCCGCTCGAGCGGAGCGAGCTCCGCTGGGGCCAGCTTGGCGATCTTTTTATAGATCGCGATCGCCTTGCTGTTGAAACCGTCGCTGAGATAGACCTGCGCGAGGCGCTCGAAGTATTCGACGGCCTGCGGCATGTCTCCTTGGCGCGCAAACAGGTCGCCTACCGTCATCAACGTCGCCTGATCCTTGGGATCGTGCCGCAGGATCTGCTGGTATTCGCCGATGGCCTGGGCCACCTTGCCCTGGTTGAGGAACTTCAGCGCGCTCTCAAGCGCTTTGCTCTTGTTGAAGGCCATAGATGCGTTCGAGCGGTCTGGCGCCCTCCGCGTGGAGTGCGTACAGACCACACCCGCGACTCGAACTCGAAGCGTAGCATGCGCGGAAAAGGGGGGTCTATGAACCGCCACCGGGCTGGTGCCGAACGGGATAACAGGCCGGGCATGCCCGGCCGGACGGGTTCGGTCCCCCCGGCGCGGAGGGCCGGTCCGGTCTACATCTTCACTTCGCTGATCTGCACGACGGGTTGAAGGTCCGTATAGTTCGGGACGTCCGCCAAGATCGATGGGGCGTGAGCGCTAAACGCAGCCTGGTAGGCCTCCACAGAGTCGAACGTCATGTGGGCGATCACCCGGTAGGTCAGCGGCGCTCCGGGCATGCCACCGGCAATCCCTTGCTCGACTCCCATCCCCTTCATCGCGCCGGCCATCTTCTGGCGCACCATCGGTATGTGCTTCTGGAGGTAGTAATCCATATCGAATCGAGCGCCCTCTTTGTTTGGGTAGAACACGCTGACTTTGATCATTTCGCTCTCCTTGCTGCGCTAGGTATTCAACATATTCGACGCGCCTTCGAGCGGCAGCGGCGCCTGCTGCGCCCCGCTCGCCCAGCAACGCGCTTCGCGCACCGGAGCGTACGAGAACCGGTGCAGTGGCGACGGCCCGAACCTCCGCAGCGCGTCCAAATGGTCCGGCGTGCCGTAACCCTTATTGCGAGCGAGCCCGTACTGCGGATAGATCTCGTCGAACTCCTCCATCTGCCGGTCGCGCTCGACCTTGGCAAGTATCGATGCGGCCGCGATCGAAACTGACCGAGCGTCGCCGTGGATTAGCGCTTTTTGCTCGATCGGCAGATCCAGTTCGATCGCGTCGAGGAGAAGAAAATCCGGCAAGGGACGAAGCTGCGAGACCGCCGCGACCATCGCCTGCCGGCTTGCCTGGTAGATGTTCCAGGCATCGATCCGGCTCGCATCGATTTCCGCCACCGCCCACGCCAGCGCGTGCTCGCGGATGCGCTCGGCGAGTTCGGTGCGGCGCTCGGGCGTCAGCTTCTTCGAGTCGTCAAGCCCGACGATTCGCCGCCGGGGATTGAGAACCACGGCACCCGCGACCACCGGCCCGAAGAGAGCGCCGCGGCCCGCTTCGTCAAGTCCAGCGATGCGCTGCCAGCCGTGCTGGCGCGCGTCGCGCTCGTACCTCGCGGAGCAGAGTCGCCTGCGGTGAGCGAAGCCGAACCGTTCCATCGGCCACGGATTCTAACACACGCTCCGTTGATCACAGGGACTTGAACACGGTCAGAAAATGAAAAAGCCCGCCCCGATTTTCCCGGAGCGGGCCAAAAGGTGATATCGAAGCGCTCTTACTCTTTCGCTGCGCCTGCTGCTGCGCCGGCAGCGACCGCTGCTGTCTCCACCGTCTCGGCGCGCTTGATGCGCGCTGCCTTGCCCTTGCGCGCCCGCAGATAATTCAGCTTGGCGCGGCGGACGCGGCCTGGCCGCACGACCTCGATCGTGCTGATCATCGGCGAATTGACGGGAAAGATGCGCTCCACGCCGATGCCGAAGCTGACGCGCCGCACTGTAAAGCTCTCGCCCAGCAGCTCGCCTCGTCGCGCCATCACCACGCCCTCGAACGGCTGAATGCGTTCCTTTTCGCCCTCGCCTTCCTTCAGGCGCACGTGGACGCGCACCGTGTCCCCGGGACGAAATACCGGGAGGTCCTTACGCAGCTGTGACTCCTGCACCTTGGCGATGATCGGTTTCATGGCTCGTTTTCCAGGCAGACCCGCTCAGGTGGGGCCAGCACACAACGCACAAACGGCAATTATAGCGAAATCCCGCCGCCCTGCCTATACGAAAGTGTTGGCTTTGTGTTCCGTACCACAGCAGAAAGCCTCTACCACGCAGCTTTCATGCCGAACGGCATGGGCCAGGAGACCCCATCGATCTGGCGAATCTTGCCGCCTTCGATCTTGAAGAGCTGCGGAGCCATGAACGTCATCGGCCGCAGCATTTCATTCGGAACGGCGACCGCGCCCACTCCCGGAACCGCGACCGACTTCACATTGCCCTCGTTGTCGTAAAACGCGAGATTCAGCACGAGCCCTTGCTTTTCGTCGACCACCATCGGCCGCGCATCGCGCACCTTCGAAAGCGCGCTGAAGAATCCTCGGTCGAGTTCCCCCGCGCAGCTCTCGCTGAACACATGAAACGACGGCTGCGCTTTGTCGGGCACGGGGCCATCGGGATTGTTCGTCGCCGCGAAGCCGTTTTCCCTCCGCGAGCACTGCGCGTCAAACGGGGCGAGCGAGCCCTTGCTCTGCGAGAACGCCTCGAAATACCCGTTTGTCGCACCGACCAGTTGATCGTGCGTCTCCGCGACGGCGAGCGGTTCAAGTAACACTGCGCTAGGCGAAACGAAGCCCTTGGGATCGAGCTCGTCGATCTGCCGCGGCGTCATGACGCCCGCCGTGTTCATCCCAAGACCGCCCTTGGGCCTCTTTTGCTCGCGCACGGTAATACTTTCGATTTCCGTAATGCGGTGATCTTTCACTTTAATCCGCAGCGCCATCATCCCGACCAGCAAGCCGCCGTCCTCGGTGACGTCGCCGTAGTATCCGGCCTCTCCCGTCGCCGGATCGGCGAGATAGACGCGATACGTGCCGCGGCCGGAGAACGTCTTCCACATTCCCTCGCCCGGCTTCACCGCCAGCTCGTTTTCGGTGTACTTCACATCCGGCGCCAGCGATACGTTGCACGTGCAGCGCGACAGCATCGCGTCGAAATACTTGTCGACGAATCCGTACAGGCACTCCCGGTCGCACAGGCCCGGCGAACCCGGTGTCACCGGCAGCGGAGCGTGCACGAGATTCTTGCCTTCATCGGGAGCAGCGGTCACGCGGGGAGCCACACCGCAGATTGCAACGAGCGCCAGCACAAGAATTGAGCCGCGAAGAATTCTTTTGATCATGGTCTTTTCCAGCCTCTATTGGAACGCGGGTTCCATGTTGAAGGGAATCTCGTACATCGTCATTTCAATCAGCCGTATGCTGCCTTTTTCGATCCGGTAGGCCTCATTCGACTGGTTCGTCCGCGGCACCATGAAATAGGGCGGCACTTTCCAGACGCGCCCGTCGGTCAGGTGGGCCTCCGTGATCGTCCCGTCGAAATCGAGGAATGCGTTGGCGAGCACCGCTCCCCGCTCCACGTCGGTCACCAGAAACCGGCGATGCCGGCAGCCCGTCGTGAATCCGAGAAAGCCCAGCTTGTACTGGTCCGTGCAATTCATCGTCGTGAAGTCGCTGATGTCCAGGTCCGAATGGCCGTAGTTCTGGGGGCGCGGTTGGTTGGTCGTCCGCGTGGCGTCTTCGATGCGATTGCAATCGGGAGTGAATGCGTAGATGCCTTTGCCGTCGTTGAGCTGCAAACCTTCGTAGTACATCCACGCAGCCTGATCGAGCGCCGCGCGCGTTTCGCGCTGGTCTTCCGGAACCGGCTGCAGCCAGAGCGAATCGGGCGCGCCCATCTTTTCGTAGTTGGACGCGCCGAATGGATCGTGCGCGACGAACTGCTCGGCCTCGGTGATCTGGCCGTCCTTCACCTTCAGCCGCACGATCAGGATCGCGCCCACGCCGTTCTCATACACCACGCCGATGAAGCCGATGTCGCCCTGCTCGGGATCGGCGAAGTAGTGGATGTACTTGCCTCGGGCGCTGATCGTCGCCCAAAGCGCCTGCCCGATCTTCAACGGCACATTGTCCTGCGCGTACTGGACATTCGGCGCAAGCGGCGCCTTCGACGGATCGTGCGCCGCCATGGCGTCAAAATACCTGCTCGCGATGCCTTCCAGACACGCGCGATCGCACGCCGGCTTGCCGGCGGTTCCCTTCGCCGCCTGCGCCGTGGCGTGCGGCGCCATTACGGCGAACATTGTCAAGACAACGAAAGCGCCAGTCACAAACGCGCGAATGTCAAGCCGTCCTGTGCTTTTCAATTTCGTCTCCCTGTCGGAATTCCCCAGCGGACTAGCTGAACCCCACCCGTGATAGCCGATCCTGCGAGGCCACCTCTTTTAGCCGAATCGGCGGTCCGAGTCAATTCCTTACCGGGACCGAATGTGGCGCACGGCGCCAGCCCTGCGGGTTCTTCCCTGCGCCTCGATGGTGAGAACGATTATGCGGGCGCCTGTGCCGTGACCAAGTCGGGACGGTTGCGGCGCGTCTTTTCGAGGGCCTTCTCGCGCCGCCAGCGGCGAATCTCTTCGTGGTTTCCGCTCATCAACACGTCCGGCACGTCCCATCCGCGGAACGACTGCGGCCGCGTGTAGTGCGGATAGTCCAGAATGCCGCGCGGCGCTTCCGCCTTGGCACGCGGCGCCCCAATTTCCGCTTGGCGCATTTCGCCAGCGCTGAACGACTCATCCACGGCCGAGTCCTCATTTCCCAGTGCGCCGGGAATCAGCCGCGTCACCGCGTCCAAGATCATCGCCGCAGGCAACTCGCCGCCGGAGAGCACGAAATCTCCGATTGAAATTTCGTCCGTGGCCAGATGTTCCGCTACACGCTCGTCCACTCCTTCATAGCGCCCGCAGATGAGCACGATCCGCTCGAGCTGCACAAATCGGCGCGCCGTTTCCTGCCGGAACAGCTTTCCCGCCGCCGATAAGAGCACAATCGCCGTTCCGGCTGGCGAGGGCGGAACGGGTCCGCCGACCAACGACTCCACTGCCTCGAAGATCGGCTCGGGCTTCATCACCATGCCAGCGCCGCCGCCAAAGGGACGGTCGTCCACCGTGCGGTGGCGGTCGTGCGTGAAATCGCGCAGATCGTGGATGTGCGTTTCGATCAGGCGCGTCTCGCGCGCGCGCCGCACGATCCCGTAATCGAGCGGCCCCGCGAAAAATTCCGGAAAAATGGTGATGATGTCAAACCGCATCGTTGTTCATACTAACGCAGGCAGGTGCGCAGTCCTATTCGTTCAGATCGCGGAGGCCTTCGGGGAGGATCACTTCGATGATGCGCGCGGCGATGTCCACATGCACGCAAATCTCTTGCGCGAGCGGAATTAGCACTTCGCCGCGCGGCGAATCGAGCGCGAGGATCGGCGTACCGGCCACGTCCTCGCCAGTGAACTGCACGTCGCGCACGACACCGATTTTCGCGCCGCCTTGCTCGCGAACTTCGCAACCGATCAGATCCGTGACGTAGTAGCTGCCGGAGGGAAGCTGCACGCGCTCGGAAAGGGGAATCTGCACCTGCAGTCCGGCCAGTTTTTCTGCGTCCGAAATCGAATCGGAGCCTTCGAAGTGGAAGATCGCCTGGCCGCCGCGGCTCTGGCTCAGCCAGCAGGAGCGGACCGCGACGCGCTTGGGCGCCGAGCGCCCGTCCCAGAGCCACGCCGAAGCAAGCGTCTTCAGTCTTTCAGGAAAATCGGTGAGGATTTCGGCGGCCACTTCGCCGCGGCGCCCGTGCGGACGCAGAATCCGCGCGATGGTGACGCCCGCCGGTTCTTCGGTGGCCACTTATTCGAGGATTTCCAGCGTGTACCGTTTCTTCAGCTTCATGCCCGCGGCCCCGAGCAGCGTTCGGATCGATTTCGCCGTGCGCCCCTGCCGGCCGATTACTTTGCCGAGATCCTCGGGATGAACCCGCAATTCCAAGACGGTCACCTGCTCGCCATCCACTGACCTTACCTGCACTTGGTCTGGATGATCCACCAGAGCCTTCGCAATCGCCTCCACCAGGTCCTTCATTGCATTTCCCCCACGGTCCGCCAGGCTCAGCCGAAAAACTCGCGTGAGCTTGAAATTGAGAGATGAACTGGGCTCCGTGGGATAGGACGCTCTAGGCGGGCTTCGGGTTGCGTATCAGGCTGCGGACTGTTTCGCTCGGCTGCGCGCCTTTGCCGATCCAGTACTGCACGCGCTCGCTATTGAGCTGAACGGCTGCGGGCTTCTTCTGCGGGTCGTACGTGCCCACAATCTCGACGAAACGGCCGTTGCGCGGCCGGGTCTTTTCCGTCACCACCACGCGGTAGAACGGGTGCTTCTTCTTGCCGATTCTGGCAAGGCGTATCGTTAACACTCGCAATTCCTCCTCATTTCAATCCACTCAGTATAGCGGACGGCGCGCCATTCACCAATCGCAAACTGCCGCGGACTGCGGCTATGATGCTGCAGGGAGCAACTGATGGCCGACATTTCCATGCGCCTGGCGACGCGCGCCGATCTGCCGCGGCTGACGGAAATCTACAACTACTACGTCATCAACACGCCGGTTACGTTCGATGTGGAGCCGTACACTGTGGAGCGGCGCGCCGAGTGGTTCGGCCAATTCGCCGAGAAGGGACGCTATCGGCTGCTGGTGGCCGAGGAAAATGGCACGATCCTCGGCTACGCCGGAACGACGCGCTTCCGCCCCAAGGCTGCTTACGAAACGACCGTGGAAACGACGATTTATTGCGCGCCGGAAGCAACCGGCAAGAGAATCGGGTCGCGTCTCTATGCCGCGCTCTTCGATTCGCTCGAAGGCGAAGACATTCGCATGTTCGTCGCGGGGTACACGCTGCCGAATCCCGCGAGCGCCGCGCTGCATGAGCGCTTCGGCTTCAAGCGGGTGGGCGTCTTTACCGAAAACGGCCGGAAATTCGGCCGCTACTGGGACGTCGCCTGGAACGAGCGGCCCGCCGCTGGAAAGTGACGGCGGTCGCCGGTCGCTCCCTGAAGCTATCGCGACGTTTCAACCGGCGCCACTTGCAGATGATTCTTCAGCTCAATGGCGGCAGTTTGTTTCGGATCGATCTTGAGGGCTAGATCGGCATTCTTGAGAGCCTCGGTCCGGTTTCCGAGGGCAGCCTGAGCCTGAGCGATGCTCGCGATAGTCGCCGGGTTCGCCACGCCCGTCTTTGAAAGATTGGCGACGTTCTGCCGAAGCGTCGCCTTGGCCCCCTCGTCCGAAGGATTCTGTTCGACCTGCTTCGTCAGCGCGGCAACCTGCTTTTCCGTTTCGATCCGCACGCTCAAAGACTGTGCGGCTTCCAGCTGGGGATTCTTCTGCAGGGCCAGGGCTAGGTTTTTTTGCGCGCCCTCCTTGTCGCCGACCATGAGCTGCGCGCGGGCGATGTTGGTCAACGTTGTTGGGTTCGACCACGGCCGCGCGGCCACGTTCGCAATAGCGCTTGAGAGAGCGGTGCGCGCACTCTGGTCGGCTGGGTTCTGCTGCAATTCGTCGCTGTACTTTTGAATGTCAAGTCCGTCCTTGGTGACGCTGAAGCTCTGGATTCCGGAGTAACCGACCATCCCGATGGGCAGCACGAAGAACCAGAGCAACGAGCCGTAAGGGCGGTTCTTCAGGATCGTGAAGACCAGAAGAACCAGCAGTACGGCGAAAAGCGCCAAGCCCATCAAGAGCAGGACGACTTCGTAGGGGTAGAGGCCGTCGAGAAGTTGCATAGGGAACCTCGCCGACTCGCTTGAGTTTTCTATAGGCCGTTCTTTTGGTTTTCCGATTCGGTCGAAGGATAGTGATCAGCGCCGAGGAATCGTTACAAGCGTCGGGGCAGCAAAATGCTCAGCGGAGTAGCCAGAGGGGGAGCGCGGCCTGAGCGCATTGCTCGATCATCTGCTGATCGCGAGCGCCGAAGGCGTTGGTTTGCTCGCTTTCGACGTCCACGGTGCCGATCACGCGGTCTTCGCCCGGCGCGAGAACCGGCACGATGATTTCAGAGAGTGTGCTGCCGAAGGCGGTCAGGTAACGTGGATCGTTGCGCACGTCGCCGACGACGATGGTTCGCTTCTCGCGAATCGCCGCGCCGGTCAGACCCTTGGTCGCCGGAAACGTCGGATATTCGGGCGCGCCGGGGCCGCTCCAGGCGATGATCGACACGTTTTCAGCACCCACGTCGTACACGCCGACCCAGCGATAGTCACCGAGCTTGCGGATCAATTCCGCGAGACGCTTGGCGCGCTCGGCGCGGTCTCCGCCCGTCGCTGCGGTTGAGCGAATTTGATTGAGCGTGTTGTCGATCACAATCGGCATTTTGTTCTACTTCGGTTGAGGCAGCCGAATATTTCGGAGCGCCTGAACTGTTGGCAGCATGTCTTCCCGCTTCGCTTGCTCGAATCCCATGTGCTCTTTCACTGCCCAAAAAAGGTAGTCGAGGATTGCGTCGTCGCTGCTTTGTTCCAGTAGCAGCGCGAAGATTCGCCCGATATAACCGTCGTATTCGTCCTGGGCTTGGGGATACTTTCTTACGCCAATCGGATCCCAGACTTCGAGCAGGACGCTGCGTATCTCGCGCAGGATACGGCCCCGCTCGACCTTATTCGACCATGCCGGTAGTTCTGGCATCTCTATTTGAGTCCTGCGAGCTTTCCTAAGCCGCGCATCTTCATTTTGGCCATGCTGCCGTACTGCTTCATCATGCGCCGCATGTCGGCGTACTGCTTGAGCACCTGATTCACTTCCTGCACGGAGGTGCCGCTGCCGCGGGCGATGCGCTTGCGGCGCTTGCCGTCGATGATGTTGTCGTTGGCGCGCTCGGCGGCGGTCATCGAGTTGATGATCGCTTCGGTGCGCTTGAGCTGGCCTTCGTTGATCTGCGCGTCCTTGGGAATATTCGCGAACGGGCCGACCTTGGGCAGCATTCCCATCAACTGCTCCATCGAGCCCATCTTGCGGATTTGCTGGAGCTGATCGCGGAAATCGGCGAGCGTGAAATCGTTTTCGCGCAGCTTGCGTTCGAGTTCGCGCGCCTTTTTCTCATCGACCGTTTTCTGCGCCTTTTCGATCAGCCCGAGGACATCGCCCATGCCGAGAATTCGCCCGACGATGCGATCGGGGATGAACGGTTCGAGCGCGTCGTATTTTTCGCCGACGCCGACGAACTTCACCGGCGCGCCCGTGACTTTGCGGATCGAGAGCGCCGCGCCGCCGCGCGCGTCGCCATCCATTTTCGTCAGGAGGATGCCCGTGACGCCGAGGCGCTTGTGAAATTCGCCCGCCGAGCGAACCGCGTCCTGCCCGATCATCGCGTCGGCGACGAACAGAATCTCCGCAGGATTCAGCTCGCGCTTGAGCATCTGCAGCTCGGTCATCAACTCGTCGTCGATGTGCAGGCGGCCGGCGGTATCGACGAGGATCACGTCGTAGGCAGAAAGCTTCGCTTCGCGCGTGGCGCCGCGAACGATTTCGAGCGGCTTGTCCGTGCCCGCGCCGGGCCAGATCGGAATGCTGACCGCTTTCGCGACTTGCGCAAGCTGTTCGCGCGCCGCGGGGCGATAGACGTCGGTTGAAACGACGATCGGGCGATGCCCGTGCTCGCCAAGCCATTTCGCGAGCTTGCCGGTGGAAGTCGTCTTACCGGAGCCTTGCAGGCCGACGATCAGCCAGACCGACGGCGGGCGCGAGCCGAATTGCGGCTTCGCTTCGCGTCCGAGCAGATCGGCGAGCTCGTCGCGCACGATCTTGACCACCTGCTGATCGGGCGAAAGCTGCAGCAGGACTTCAGAGCCGAGCGCCTTCGCGCGGATGTGCGCGATGAATTCTTCCGCGACGCCGAGATTGACGTCGCCTTCGAGCAGCGCTTCGCGAATTTCGCCAAGCGCGCCGTCGAGGTGCTCCTCGGTGAGCTTGCCCTGGCCGCGCAGGTTCTTGAACGCGCGCTGCAGTCTTTCGGTGAGGGTTTCAAACATTCGCGTGACCTGAGTTTAGTCTAGGCGGCGCTCCGAAACGGGTCAAATTCGGGCTTGGAGCCCCTCGATTCATTGTCGAGTAGAAAGTGCACCAAGTCTTTTTTTTCAATAACTTGCAGCGAATTCTACTCGACAGCATTGTCGAGTAGAAACTACGCGGCCAAGCTCTGCCGTCGCATTTGAATTTGTCAATCCACATCATATCGTCGCGATCCCCGCCTCCACCCGGAAGGCTTCGGCGCGGCAAGTAGGCTAGCAATTCGCGGAGACATTGCAAGCGCGAAAGTCTGTGGACTATTGCGCCGAGTCAAATCCGTCGGAGCACAGACAGGATTGTCTGTGCCACCCAAGTCAGACTCAGTGATGGCAGCCGGTGGGCTGCGACGGGAGGTTTGCACTGCTCATCCGATGTGGCTAGAGGGAATACTATGGCGCGCGTGGAAGGGATCGATCCGAAGAAGACTTCGTTTCTGATGCGGCAGGTGTTCGCGCGAGTGCGGAAGATTCTGGGGAAGGATTTGACGCCGCAAAAGATTCAGGCGCGTGTGCCGCGCGTGTTCTGGGCGAACGTCATCCTGGAGATTTTGCTCGGGCAGAAGGCGAAGGTGTCCCGGCGGTGGCGGTCGATCGTGCAACTGCGGACGGCGGCGCGCGTTGGGTGCCCGTTTTGAATCGACAGCAATTCTGCCGGAGGCAGGATGTACGGCTTGAGCGACGACGAGATCGCGGCGCTGCTGCGGGACGATGTGGCCGGGTTTTCGGCGAAGGAACAGGCGCTGATTCGCATGGCGGACGCGCTGAGCGGCGCTCCCGTGAATGTAAGCGACGAGCTCTACGCCGAGCTGCGCCGGCACTTCTCCGAGGAGGAATTGATCGAGCTGGCAGCCGACGCGGCGCAGGAGAACTATCGCGCGCGGTGGAATCGCGTGTTCGACGCTGGCAGCGACGCGCTCTATTGCGCGATGCCGAGCCGACGACACAGTTGACGTGTCCGTTGTGGGCTGAAATTCCATCGTCCGTTTCCGCAGAAAAAATCAACAGCAGATCCCTCGAACTCCGTCCCGCGCGCCCTTACGGGCGAAAGGAAAGACGCGGGACTTCGCTCGGGATGACAGCGCTTGGGTGGGTTGCGCCAAATGCAAAGAGCAGATCCCTGCCTGCGGCAGGCAGGCCTCGTCGTCCCGGCACCGGCCTTGCGGCCGCCGGGACTCGGTCTCCTCGAATGCTCTCGGCGCAAGCCCTTCACGCCTCAGGGTAAGCGCTTCGTACCTCAGGGCAAGCGGGATGGCAGCGTTTGGGTGGATAGCGCGCAAACTTCCTACGTTCCTGGGTTCTTCGCGAGCGCAACCGTTGCGAGATTTCCGCCTAGCCCCATCGTCTCCACGGCCGACGAGGGCACGATCACCATGGAGCCCCGCTCCTTGATGGCTTCATAAAGCATGTTCATCGCGCGGAGGTGCAGCGCAACAGGATTATCCTGATAGGTAGCGGCAGCCTGCGAGAATTTCTCCGAGATCTCCGTCTCGGCCTGGCCAAGGATATTGCGTGCCTGACGTTCGCGCTCGGCTTGTGCCTGGCGAGACATGGCGTCTTCCAGGGCCTGGGGAATACGGACATCGCGGATTTCCACCGATTGAACAGTGATGCCCCAGGGATTGGTTTTTTCATCGAGAATGCGCTGGAGCTCGCGGCCGAGGGACTCGCGTTCGGTGATCATTTGCGCCAGCTCATGGCGGCCAATGGATTCGCGAAGAGCCGTTTGCGCACTCATAGCGATCGCCTCGACGAAGTCTTGCACTTCGAGGATCGATTTTTCAGCGTTCCATACCAACCAAAAAACAATGGCATCTACGTTGACGGGGACGGTGTCACGAGTCAGGGTGGACTCAGCGGTCACGCTGGCGGTGCGCACCCGCTGATCCACGAAGCGACTGAGCCGGTCCACTATGGGTACCATGTGGAAGATGCCGGGGCCTCGGAGACCAATGAACCGGCCTAGACGCAGCACGGCGACCTTTTCCCATTGGTCGGCGACTCGGATGGAAAAGAGTAGATAGACACCTATGAGCAAGCCTGCGAAGAATGGTGTGCGACTGCCAAGCGCACGCATCAGCCCAATACCGGATGTCACCGAAATCACGAATAGAGCGACAGCGATGCCACTCATCTGAGTCTGATCTCGCTGCGGTAGCATGGATGGTCACCTCCCCTTCTTTCCTGCCTCGTTTTGAAAGTCCTGGAGTTCGCCCAGCAGTTCCTCGACGGTGAAGCCCCCCGACCCAGCGCGGGCCACGAATTCGCTCACCAGTTGGCTCAGGCGGCGCTGCCGCTCTGCGTCATCGGGCTGTACTTTTTGGTGGCTGACGAATGTCCCTGTGCCCTGCTGAGTCTCGAGCACTCCGCGGATCTCCAACTCGCGGTAGGCCCGAATGACGGTATTCGGATTGACAGATAAATCGACGGCGAGCTGCCGGACGGTAGGAAGCTGGTCCCCGCCGGCCAAGACTCCAGCCGCGACGCCGCCAATTACCTGGTCGATGATCTGGCGGTACACCGGGACGCCGCTTTGGAGATCCAACCGGAACTGAAGTGGCTTCCTCCTCGTCTTGGTCGCCGACGCCATCTACACATATAGTGTTCTAGTTCTATAGAACAGTCAAGCGAAAAATACGAACACGTGAGATGTCACCGATCGGTGGCCTGCCAGGGGCAGCCGGACATGTCCGGGTAGTGGTTCTCGGTTTTACCTCGCAGGGAATCACGTGGCATTTGCCGGAAAAGGGATAGATCGGCAGGACGGGCGAAGGCGGCATCACGTTTCGCTGAACTTCAGGCCAGTAGTTATTCAGCGGACGTTCGAGGTAGCCTGCTGGGGCAAATCACGTCCGTAGCAAAAGCGAGCGAGGGAAACCATGTTCTGCGAACGTTGCGGCCTGAGTTTCCTGCCCAAACAATCCGTGTGCGGCCGGTGCAAGGTGCCGGCAACGCGGCACTGGCTTCAAATGATGAGCGTGGTGACGCTGCTGGTCGCCGTGCTTTTCAACACGCTGGTGGGATTGCTCCTGCTTCCGCGGCTGGCCGAAGGGCACCACACGCGATTCGCGTTCCGCGCGTGGCTCTGGTTTGACCACAAGGCGGCGCTCTACGGCTGGGTGCCGATCGCCATCGCGCTGCTTGCGTGGGATTTTCTGGTTTGGAAAGCAGCGCGGCCGAAGGTAAAGGGCTGGTTCACGCGGAAGCTGCTCACGTTTTCGCTGGCGGCCGGCGTGGCACCGATGCTGCCGTGGTGGGTTCCGGCGGGACAGCCGCCGGGCGAATTCCTCTCGATGATCCGGAAGTATCCGGGCGTGCCTCCGCTCCTGGCATGGGGCGCGGTGCTGCTGGTGGTGATTCTTCTGTGCATGAACGGCGAGTCGCGCGACTACCTGCTGGGCCACGGGAAGGCGCTGAGCCTGGT
>DASPVC010000029.1:0-74346 GCA_035622585.1 Candidatus Acidiferrum sp. | reverse complement strand
CTCACAACGGTTCGGTCCTCCAGTCGCGGTTAAGCGACCTTCAACCTGGCCAAGGGTAGATCATCCCGCTTCGCGTCTATTCCCACAGACTGAACGCCCTATTCGGACTCGCTTTCGCTACGGCTCGCTTACGCTTAACCTGGCCTGTGAGAATAACTAGCCGGCTCATTAAGCAAGAGGCACGCCATCAGGCATTGTCCGACCGAAGCCGGACCATAGCCCTCTGACTGCTTGTAGGCATACGGTTTCAGGTTCTATTTCACTCCCCTCGCAGGGGTGCTTTTCGCCTTTCCCTCACGGTACTGGTTCACTATCGGTCGCCAACGAGTATTTAGCCTTGGAGAGTGGTCTCCCCAGTTTCCCACGAGGTTTCTCGTGCCTCGTAGTACTCAGGATACCGCTTCGAGTCCGGTAAGCTTTCGGCTACATGGCTATCACATTCTTTGGCCCCGCTTTCCAGCGGGTTCACCTAGCCTCCGGATTGGTAACTCTACTCACGCGGTCCTACAACCCCCCGATATAAATACCGGGGTTTGGGCTATTCCGATTTCGCTCGCCGCTACTTTCGGAATCTCGTTTGATTTCTCTTCCTCCAGGTACTGAGATGGTTCACTTCCCTGGGTTGGCTCGCACCCGCCTATGGATTCAGCGGGCCGTTATCGGGTTTTACCCGATAGGGTTTCCCCATTCGGACATCCTCGGATCAAAGCCTGTTTGCGACTCCCCGAGGCTTATCGCAGCTAACCACGTCCTTCATCGCCTGTTGGCGCCAAGGCATCCACCGTACGCCCTTAGTAGCTTGACCATAAAACTTACCCAACACGCCTTAAAAAGATCTAAGGCCCTGAAAAGACAGTAGTAAGGGTCTTGCAAGCCCTCACTTCTGTGGCATTTAAGGGTGTTTAAGCGGGGTTTAAGGGCCAAAATCGGTCCCAAAACGCACACTTAAGCGACGCGAAGAGGCAAGTTCGCCTTTCCACAAAACGCTACTCTCGAGCAAAATTTGCGGTTTTGCGCCACGCGAAACTTGAAAATCGCGCGACGCAATGCCTACTTCCTTCAGTTGTCAAAGATCGTCGTTCCGTTCAACAGTTTCCGATCGGAACGTCTCCGCTCCCGGCGGAGCGCGGAATCGGTTTGGAGCCGAAGCCGCGAATAAAGCCCGAACAAAATAAAAAACCCGGCGACGAGCGCCGGGCGAATCCGTCCATCTCTTTGGGCGCTTGTTCCGCGCGCCCTCGGACGGATGTGCTCGAAGCTCGGTTTCCTTCTACCCGGTGTTCGTAACCAACCTCACCTCTGGATGAGTCGGCAGGCCCGGTCCGTCAGTAGACTTCCCCGCGAATCAGGGCTCCACCAACTTCAAGCCAGTATAGCAATATCCAAAATTCCGTCAAGTGGCATTCAAGATTTTTTTACGTCCCCGTCTCAATGCCCCTGTGAATTTCACTGTCTATTGTGGAAATTCCGACGGACGCGTCGGCCCCTCATGACGTTGATTTTGGCAATACCGCGCTTCTTACAATTAGATGCTGATTTAGCTCGCCGGGTTGATACGTGGTGGGCGTGATCGCGTGTGATTTCGGTTCGAACTGGCCGTTCTCCCAAACATACACATCGGTGCTGTAACGCTGCTCGCACCAAACGCAGGTTTCGTCCACGCCCGCCGACCAGATGCGAATTTGAGCGGGATCAGTCTCGAGAATCTCCATTCGTCCCGCGTATGTTTCCGCGATGCTATCGAGCGTGTAGGACTGCCCGTCAAATCGGAGCAAGAAAAAATCCGTGTGCGAGCCATCGCCTCCGCGACGAAACGCGATCACCGCCGCGTTGGATTTTCCTTCGAGACGGAATTCTGCAAAGCCGGCAAGATCGCAGTCTTCGTCCGGTGCGCCAAGATCGCTTGCGATTTTTCCATCGCGTACGATCACGACATGAGCGTTCTTCTCGGTGATTGTGGCGTCGTCGTCTTCGGTCCGCTCATAGATGTCGTACACGATCGTCGTCTCTCCGGCGGGCGCGAGCCTCGTGTTTTGCGGGACACGAACCAACGCCACGCGTGGCAGCAGGGACGCGATGTCGCGCGGCGGCTGGATCGTCTTCACGGGGTCGGGAACCGCCCCAAACGGGCCTACCTGGAAAGGCGTCTCTTGCTGCGCCGCCGCAACTGGTTGAAACCACAGCAGGAAGAACAGCCCGAGAAATTGAACCATTCGTACACTGTGTCTCACGGCCCTTTGCCTCCGCCCCGCCGCTTGAGTTGCGAGCGCAGCACGGGGAGGGAGAGTGCACGGACTGTGCCAAGTTACTCTTCGTCGGCAGGGACAACCTCTAGGGGCTTAAGCAGGAAGTCTCCGGGATCAAAGGTATCGTCTGTGATCTCTGATTTCGGCCGAGGCTGAAACCGGCCGTCCCGAAGTTCATATGTGCGAATTTCGTAGTGGTGTTCGCACCAAACGCACGATTGCTCGGGATCTGGAGGGTCATGATCAGGCCTTGCAGTCCAGGTTTCGAGCAGGATCGGCGTTCCCTTGTGTATTCGAACCCTACCTTCATCTGTCTTTAGATCGAGGATTTTCCTGTATCCATGCCCTGGAGACGCTGCCAGAAATACGAACTGCGCCTCGGCGCCGTCTCCGAAGCATCGGAAGGTAATGGCCAGTGACAGCGCATTTGGAGTGAGATTAAAAAGTGCGATATGGGACAAGTAACACTCGTCAGTCAGGTAGAGTTTCTGAAGAAGTGTTGTGCCGCGTACAAATGCTGCTATAGAGCGACCAGCGTAGAATCGATCGCTGCCCACATCAAAAAGGACGAACTCCTCTCCGTGTGTCGTGAGCTCGGTGCGTCCCCAGACGCGGACCTTGGCGCCAGGTGGGAGAAGAGAGCGTATGCGAGGCGGAACGCTAACCTCATTCTTAGCGGGGGGAATTGCGCCAAATAGTCCCACACTTTGCGCTTGCGCAATACCATCGTTGGACACGAGAGCGGCGAAGCACAGCGCCAAGAAGACGAAATGTCTCATACTTTCCTCGCCGAAGACTTGGCCACTGAGAAGTCTGTCACCTAATTGAAATCCCTTGTCATCGCACGAATGATGCCAAACTTCGGTTCTCCTGTCCGGAACGCACATCCAGTACAATCGGAGCTCAAATCTTTCCTTTCCGAAAGGCTTTCACATTTGTCGACTGCAGAGCTTTTCAAGCCGTTTACGCTGAAGGGCGTCACGCTGCCGAATCGCATCGTAATGGCGCCGATGACGCGCAATTTTTCGCCGGGCGGTGTACCCGGCGCGGACGTGGCCGCGTACTACCGTCGCCGCGCCGAGGGAGGCGTCGGACTGATTCTCACAGAAGGCACGGCGCCGAATCACCCTCAGGCGAAAAACATGCCCAACGTCCCGCACATGTATGGTGACGAGGCGTTGGCCGGCTGGAAGCAGGTGGTCGAGGGAGTCCACACTGTAGGTGGGCACATCTTTTCGCAACTCTGGCACGTGGGCGCGGTGCAGGGCCAGAGCGAGCCAAAGCTGCCGGGTGCTCCGGTCAGCCCTTCAGGACTTTTGAAGCCCGGAGTGAAAGTGGGCGAGCCGATGACGCGGGCCGACATCGATGCCGTAATCGAAGGTTTCGCGCAGGGCGCGGCGAACGCGCAGCACGTGGGATTCGACGGCATCGAAATCCACGGTGCGCACGGTTACATCATCGACGAATTCTTCTGGGATGGTACGAATCTGCGCGCCGACAAGTACGGCGGCGACCTCGTGGCGCGCACGCGCTTTGCGGTCGAAATCATTCAGGAGTGCCGTCGTCGCGTGGGCCCGGACTTTCCAATGCAGATCCGATTCTCACAGTGGAAAGGGCAGGAGTTCACCGCGCGGCTCGCCAACACGCCGCAGGAATTAGCGCGCTTTCTCGAGCCACTGACAGCGGCTGGAATCGATGCATTTCATTGTTCGCAGCGGCGATTCTGGGAGCCCGAATTCGAAGGCAGTGATTTGAATCTGGCGGGCTGGACGAAGAAGATCACCGGCAAGCCGACGATCACAGTCGGCTCGGTGACGCTGGATTTGGATTTCCTGGTTTCGCTGGGGCGGATGCCAACGCCGCAAGCAAAACCGGGCGAGGCCGGCGACGGACGCGCGGCGCACATGGATCGCCTACTCGAAATGTTTGTGCGAGGGGATTTCGACCTCGTCGCAGTCGGCCGCGCGATGCTCGCGGATCCGAATTGGGCTTTGAAAGTCCGCGAAAGCCGCTTCGCAGATCTGACGCCGTTTAGGCCGGAAGTGCTTCGGACGCTTGCCTAGTTCAGGGTAAGAGAGACCGCCCCGCGGTTTCGGCTAGCATCGCGGCCGCGGGGTGCCCTCCATCTGCGATTTCCGGCCCCGCCAGGGAATTGCACGTAGGCCGGCCGGACCTATTTCTGTTGGATCGACTCGACGTACGATTCCAGGTTGCTGATCCGCAGTTGCGTAAGGTCCTTGTTTTCTTTGCGGAACAGCGGTCCCCACACCGGCATGTCGACCGTGCCGTGCGCGTGGCCCTCGGTTCCGAACTGAAGCACCGCGACGAAATGATCTGCCGGGAATTTCCCGTTGTTGTTCTTGGCCATCACTGTGAGATCCGGCGGTGCAGTTTTCAAGAGGTCGGCCGCGGGCCCGTCTCCCTTGCCGCCAGCACCGTGGCAAGCCGCGCAGTAGTCCTTGAACATCCGCTGCCCGGACGCAGGGCTGCTGTGAGTGAGTGGCACTTTTTCCAGAGTTTTCTGTGGTGGATTCGTGGCCCCCGCTTGCTGCCCCAGCAGAACGGTCCCACCTCCCGCAAGCAAGACCGCCGCCAAAGCGAAGCGCAGACATTTACCGATTAACATATGCCACCTCCATGCGACACTTAACAAAGGACGGGCGGCGGTCGCTGTGACCGCCATCACACCACGACTGCAAGCTAGCCGTTATCGACTTCCGGTTGCGACGCCACCGACGGGCGAACTCCAAATCGGCGCGAAGGAAGCGAACGTCTGACACTTTGGGCGGGTGGAAAACAATGAGGCATACTCAGGCAGCATGGCGTTTGGCGGAAAGGACGGCTCATGTCTTACTATGCACTGATCTATGATCTCGTCGATGACTACCTGGCTCTTCGCGGCCAGTTTCGAGAGGAGCACTTGAAGCTGGCGGCAGAATCCCACGCGCGTGGCGAACTGCAACTAGGCGGAGCATTTGCAGAGCCGCCAGATCAGGCGCTGCTCGTCTTTCGCGCCGACGATCGGAGCGTGCCCGAGACATTCGTGCGCAAGGACCCTTACGTAATCAACGGGCTTGTGAAGAGCTGGAAAGTTCGCCCCTGGACTGTGGTGATCGGAGACAAATAACGACCTATCCTGGCTCTGCCAGAGCTGCGAAAAGATAAAGGCGCGCTCCGCCCACGCGGTTTTGATCCCAGCTTCTGCATTTGTTTTCTTGCTGATACGCATCGAGAAAAACCAAGCACCCCGGAAGGCCCGCAACCGCATCGTAGGGCCATGACTACCAAGGCTCCCAAACCCAGTCTTACCGCTCGGGAGATGTTGACGGCGTGGAGCAGGATTCTGGCCGGCAACGTGCCGATGCTTTCGATCGAGATTACGCGTGAGTGCCCCCTCAGCTGTCCCGGATGCTACGCCTATGGTGACGCACACCTGGGCGGCGGCGTAACGCTAAGCGAGCTGAACGACTTCCGGGGCGATGCTCTAGTGAACGGCGTGATCGGCCTGGTGCAAAAGCACAAGTCGCTCCACGTTTCGCTTGTGGGCGGCGAGCCGATGGTCCGGCATCGCGAGCTGAGCCGCATTCTACCCGCGCTGAACGAGATAGGAGTGTTCACTCTCCTAGTCACGAGCGGGGTGATTCGAGTTCCGCCCGAATGGATGAAAATTCCGCGCGTGCGCGTCGCGATTTCAGTCGATGGCCTGCCCGAGCACCACAACGTTCGCCGAAAGCCGGCTACCTATGAACGCATCCTGAAAAATATCGCGGGCTGCGACGTGAATGTGCACTGGACGATCACGCGTCCGATGCTGGCTCGTCCCGGCTATCTCGAGGAATACGTTTCCTTCTGGAGCGAGCGGCCTGAGGTGAATTGCATCTGGGTGAGCGGCTACACTCCGCAGGTCGGAGAGCGAAGCGCCGAAATGCTACGGCCTGAAGATCGCGCCATGATCGCGACGGAATTACCCGCCCTGACGGCGCACTATCCTAAGCTGCTGTTCCATCAGGGCATCGCCGGCGCATTTGCTCACCCGCCAGTGAACCCCAGCGATTGCCTCTTTGCAAAAATGTCTGCGAATTATTCAGCGGATTTGCAAAGCCGGGTCGAGCCGTGCGTTTTCGGCGGTAATCCCGATTGTTCGCAGTGCGGATGCATTGCCAGTACCGGCCTGCACTGGGTCCGTGGCGTGAGGGTCGTGGGTCCATTGAGAGTCGATCATTTTATTGGAAGTTCGGTGAAGATCGGCGCCTTCATGAGCCGGTTGCGAGCGCGCCCCGCTCAGCCAACTCGGTGGATACCCAGCGCCCCAAACCCAACCTCTCAAGACGCCCTCGTACAGATCGAATCCTAGACAAGTACACAACGCTAGCAGCGACCCGATTCCGACTAGCCCTTGCGGCGCTTGAAGAATTCCACTTGGCGGAGACGCTTTTTGGCTTCTTCCAGCGTTTTGTAAGGGCCGCCCAGATTCCGTCCGGTCGTTTCGGATATGACTTGATACCCGCCTCTAACCTTCTTGATCATCACAATGTCCTCCTGCCGCTATGGTTGCCAAGCCGGCTGACATCCGGCTGTGTCGCGCGTCACAATGCTTTCACGGAAGCCCGCACCGGCGACTGTTTGCCCCGCGAGGCTCGCTCTGCTAGGTTACTCGCGCGGCTTGCAATTGACGACAATCGAAGTGCGCGGGGAGCTGGAAAGAGGAGGACGATGACCGTGCGAGGCTTGGCAGCGGCTTGGGCGGAAATCGCAGTGATCGCGTTAGCGATGGCTTTCCCGGCTCTGGCGGGCGCGCAGGCGAACGATCAATCGCGGGCCATGAACCAACCGGTGGCGCCGTTTCACATCATCGGGAACATCTACTATGTGGGCGCATCGGATATCACGTCATATCTGATCGTCACTCCCGCGGGAGACATTTTGCTCGATGGCGGCTTTGTCGAGACTGCGCCGCAGATTGAGCGGAACATTCAGACGCTCGGCTTCAAGCTGGCCGACGTGAAAATCCTGCTCAATAGCCACGCGCATCTCGATCACGCTGGAGGTATTTCCGAACTGCGCCGCTTAACGGGTGCGCAATTCGTCGCCATGGACGGCGACGTTCCCGCGCTGACGGCAGGCACGGCGTACCCGGCTGCCGCCCCCGATCGCGTGATTCATGATGGCGACACAGTGACGCTCGGCGGCGTGACGCTGACCGCGCATCTCACTCCAGGACACACCCGGGGCTGCACGACGTGGACGATGACGACGGAAGACGGCGGCAAGATGTACAACGTGGTTTTCGTGGGCAGCGCGACTGTACTCCCTCAATACAAGTTGATCGACCGGCCGGGCGCTCCGGCAACCTACCCGGGCATCGAGGCGGATTACGAAAAGACGTTTCGCGTGCTGAAATCGCTCCCTTGCGATGTGTTTCTCGCGGCACACGGATCGATGTATTCGCTCGCGCAGAAGCGCGAGGCGATGTCGAAGAATCCGGCGCGGAACCCGTTCATCGATCCGGTAGGCTATCAAGCGTACATTGCGCGGGCCGAAGGAGTCTTTCAAACGGAGCTGCAAAAGGAACGCGCTCAGGCAAACTAGGCACAACTCGGCCCGCGCCATATTGACCCACTTGTTTTGAGTCCGATAGGATGCGCAGCAAGGTTCGCACACCAGCCCGGGGGCTGAATCTGTCCTAGAGGAGAGCTCGATGATCTGTGCATCGTGCGGCGCAACGGCGAAAGAGGGTGCAGCGTTCTGCGGATCCTGCGGCAAACCGATCATTGGCTATAGCGTGGGTCAAGCATCGGCGGGTGCTTCCTCCGCTGGACCGATTGCCACGGGCGGATCTGCCGCGGCTGGCGGAGACACGGGCCGATACGCAGGCTTCTGGCTGCGCCTCGTAGCTGCAATCATCGACGGACTGATTCTCGGAATTCCATTTGCTTTCATCGTCGGGATGACCATGATCAGCGCCATCCCCACCCTGATGCACGTGGACCACGAGAATCCGAATCCGATGGTGTTGATGGCGACTATTCTGCCCCGTATCTTCTTTATTTTGCTATTGGTGCTGGTGGCGAGCTGGCTGTACTGGGCGCTGACGGAAAGCTCTCAATGGCAGGCTAGTCTCGGCAAGAAAGCGCTTGGACTGTACGTCACCGACTTGAGTGGGAGCCGGTTGAGTTTTGGGAAGGCCAGCGGCCGGTTCTTTGCAGGGCGCGGCCTGGGCATGGTGCCGTATCTCGGTGGCCTCTACTACTTGGTTGATTGCATCATGGCGGGCTTCACAGAGAAGAAGCAGGCGCTGCACGACATGATCGCTGGCTGTCTGGTGCAGCGGAACGCATAGAGCTCTGCGCGGCGACGCGAACTGATCACCACAAGGGCCACAGGGGGACCATTTGCAGTGTCCAAAATGCGGGGCCGATCTGCCGGAGGGAAGTGAATCGTGCCCGGCGTGCGGCGAGCCCGCTCCCGGTGCCTCCGCGGGCCCTACGATTACTTCTGGTTCTGGGGCGACCCGCGGCAGGGTCGTGTACGCGGGTTTCTGGCTACGCGCGGTTGCGTACCTCCTCGATTCTTTTATTCTCGGTGTCCCGTTGAACATGGCCCTCGAACCAATCCTGAAAGACAATCGCGTCGTGACTTTGCAGGATCTGACCAGGTTCTATACAAGCGGCACCCGGCAGGGAACCGCGTTCCTACTTCTGCTGTTGATGGCGAACTGGCTCTACCTTGCGTCGTTTGAGAGTTCGGCCTGGCAGGCGACACCGGGGAAAAAGATTCTTCACCTGATGGTGACGGATTTGGCAGGCCAACGTCTCAGCTTTGTCCGCGCCTCGGCACGCTATCTAGGCAAGATCGTTTCGGCTCTAACCCTGGGAATCGGATTTTTATTTGCAGGCTTCACCCGCAGGAAGCAGGCTCTCCACGACATTCTGGCTGGGTGCCTCGTCGTGAGGAAGATCTAGCTGTAGATTGCTAGGCGGTCGAGCCGCGGCGAGCGCCTGTGGCCGGCGCGCTGCGCAACTGTGTACGGATTTTTTCCGTGAACTCAGAGCCGCCGACCAGGCGGCTGTCTGGCTCGGCAATGTCCGCCGTGCGATACCCCTGCTCGAGAACGCGGTCCACGGCATCCTCGATCCACTGCGATTCGGCATCGAGGCCAAACGATTCCCGCAGCATCAGCGTCGCCGAAAAGATCGCGCCGAGCGGGCACGCAACATCCTTTCCCGCGAGCGTGGGTGCCGACCCATGAATCGGCTCGTAGAGCGCGGGCTCGTCCTTACGCCCTCGGCTGAGCGACGGAATCAATCCGATCGAGCCGGCCAGCGCCGCGGCTTCATCGCTCAGGATGTCGCCGAACATGTTGCCTGTAAGGATGACGTCGAACTGCGCGGGACGAAGCAGGATTTGCATTGAGGCGTTGTCGACGTACTGGTGATCGAGCGCCACGGCGGGATATTGGCGAGCAAGGGAGGTGACGGTGTCGCGCCAGAGAGTCGAGCTGGCGAGCACGTTGGCCTTGTCGACGCTCGTCAAGTGGCGCTTGCGGGCTGCGGCGCGCTCGAAAGCGTAGCGCGCGACACGCTCGATTTCGGGGACCGAGTATTCCGCGAGATCGCTGGCTTTTTCGGCGCTGATCTTGTGCTCGCCGAAGTAGATGTCGCCAGCAAGTTCACGAACGATCTCGAAATCGCAGTCGCCCAATCGCTCCGGACGAAGTGGAGAAATATTCCGCAGCGCGGGCCGGAGGCGAATCGGCCGAAGATTGATGTACAGGCCCATTTCTTTGCGGATTCCCAAGAGGCCAGCTTCAGGTCGCGTGCCAAAAGGAAGAGACTCCCATTTGGGGCCGCCGATCGCTCCGAGAAGAACGGCGTCCGACGCGCGGCATCCAGCCAGCGTTTCCGGCGGCAGCGGCGCACCGCAGCTATCGATGGCATTACCGCCGAAGGGATATTCGCGAAATTCAAACTGATGACCGAACGCGGCGGCGCAATCTTTCAGAAGCTGCATGGCCGCGCGGGTGACCTCAGGGCCGATGCCGTCCCCGGGCAACACCGCGATTGTTTTTCGCAGTTGCGTCATCGACTGAATCCTTTTGCGATTTAGTGAATGGTCGCGGCGCTGGAACCTGAACCCGCAGGAGCAGGCGTCTGGCTGCGGCGAACCTGATGGATGATCGTGATCAGGTCGCGATCGGTAATCTCTTTTTCCTCGTCGGCCCGCAGAATCGCCAGACGATAGCATTCCGCAAGCTCCGCGTCGGTGGTCTCAAAACCGAGCTCCGAAAGGCGCGAGCGAAACGCGTTCCGCCCGGAATGTTTCCCGAGCACCAGCCGCCGCGCGGGCACACCGACTTTTTCCGGAACGATGATTTCGTAGGTCAGTGGATTCTTCAGGATGCCGTCTTGATGGATACCAGCTTCGTGCGCAAAGGCGTTTGCGCCCACAACCGCTTTGTTCGGCGGAACGGCGACGCCAGTAATCGTGGAAAGCATCCGGCTGGTTGGATAGAGTTTTTCGAGCTTGATGTGCGTAGTGACAGGATAGCGATTGTTGCGCACATGGATGGCGACCGCCAACTCTTCGAGCGAGGCGTTTCCAGCACGCTCGCCGATGCCGTTGATGGTGCATTCGATCTGGCGCACGCCAGCGTCTATGGCAGCCAGAGAATTCGCGAGCGCCAGGCCGAGATCATCGTGGCAGTGCGCGCTTAGCACCACGTTCGGGTATGCAGTGAGACCCGCGCGAATCTGGCGAAACATCGCTGCGTAGTCGTCCGGTGTCGAGTAGCCGACCGTGTCCGGCAAATTGATGATCGTCGCGCCGGACTCGACGGCGGCGAGGACTGCCTGCGAAAGATAGTCGATGTCGGTACGGCTCGCGTCTTCCGCGGAAAATTCGACTTCGTCGCAATGCTGGCTGCCGAAGCGCACCATTTTGGAAATCTGCTCAAGCGCCTGCTGGCGATTGATTCGCAGCTTGTGTTTCAGATGCAGATCGGATGTGGCGAGGAAGACGTGCAGGCGGGGCTTCGTGGCAGGCTCGAGACCTTTCAGCGCTGCCTCTACGTCTTCTTGACGGGCGCGCGCGAGCGCCGCTACGCGAGCCTGTGTAATTTCGGCGGCTACAGCCCGCGTGGCTTCCAAATCGCCGGGGGAGGCGATAGGGAAGCCCGCTTCGATGATGTCCGCGCCGAGCTGTTCGATCTGGCGGGCAAGCTGCAGCTTTTCCTCTTTGTTCATGGAAAAGCCGGGCGACTGCTCGCCATCTCGCAGCGTCGTATCGAAAATCTGCAGGATATCCATATCAACTCCTCCCATCCATGATGCCAGTGAACCGCGACCTGCGCAAGGAGTCCAATTTATAATGATTGCAGGCGGAATAAATGTATCTTATATGATGGAAACGGTCGTCAAGGAGGATATGTGGATCTGGCGTCGTTGCAAGTGTTTCAGACGGTCGTGCGCGAGCGGAGCTTTTCACGCGCAGCGGAAAAGCTCTACCGAACGCAGCCGGCCGTGAGCATCGCGATCCGGAAACTGGAAGACTGGGTAGGCCAGCCGCTTTTCGTTCGCGGAGCGGGCGCGCAGACGCTAACGGATGCAGGCACGCTGCTTTCGGAGTACGCGGATCGAATGCTGAACCTGAGGGAGGAAATCCGCAAGGGCATGCAGGAGCTCCGCGGACTCGAGCGAGGACAGGTGTCCATCGGCGTGAACGAAAGTTCGATTCACGCGCTGCTGCCCGCGCTGGACCGGTACCGGAAGGCCCATCCCGGAATTCAGGTGCGCGTGCACCGAGTGTTTTCGCGGGACGTGCCGCGCGAGGTGATGAATCATCATCTCGACATCGGCGTGATTTCCTATTTGCCGGAAGAGCGCGAACTCGAGGCCGTGGAGTTTTATCGGGACTCGCTCGTGATGATCGTGTGGCCCGGGCACCGGCTCTCGAGGCGCCGCGACGTAAACATCAGTGAGCTCGGGCAGGAAACGTTCGTTGCTCACATCGTGGAATCGCCCTACCGCCAGCGCGTGATCCAGATCTTCGCGCGGCACCGCGTTCCGCTACGGATGGAGATGGAGCTGCCGACGATCGAAAGCATCAAGCGTTTCGTGGAGATGAAGCGGGGGGTGGCGATTGTGCCCCAGATGTGCGTGGAGCGGGAAGTTGGAGCCGGCGCTTTGCACGAAGTGCGAATTCGCCAGATGCGCGTCGTGCGGAAGCTGTATCTGGTCTACCGGCGCGACCGGCCGCTGACGGCGGCGGCGCAGACGATGGTGGACGTGATTCGAGGGAAAGCGGCGCGGAGCGCGAATGGCCGCTAGAAAGTCGTACTGAGACGCAGGGCAAAACTTCGCGAAGGGCCGATGGCGTTGCCTGAGAACAGGCCGCCGAAATCGATCACGTTCACGATATTCGTAAGATTCTCCCCATCGGCTTGAAAGCGTACGTTGAGGCGCTCCGACTTGTAGAGATCGGCGCCAACCGAGGCATTGACCTGAAATGCAGGGTAGATCCGGCCACGCGCGAAGTTGATGCGATTGATTACCGGCTGGCCGTATGTCTGAACTTCGCCAGCGATACATTCGGCGAGAGTAAGGCTCGGATCGCACACGAAGTCGAACGGTAAGCCGGTGTCGTATTGAATGCCTCCAGCGATCCAGAGGCGCGGCGCGACCTGATACCGCAGACGTCCGCGGACTGTATTGCGCTGATCCTGTGAATCCGGAAAGTGGCCTGTGGTGGGAATCACGGCATCGTCGCCAAGAAACAGGCCGCCGGTAACCGGAAACCAGGCGTTTCCCACTTCATAGGAATAGCTGAGAAATCCCGAAAATCCGTGCGTGGGTGTCAGGTCGAGCTTCGCTTCCGCGCCGTAGATGATGGCTTTTCGAAACGCGATCGGATAGCTGATCGTCGTGTTTTCGATCTGGTCATCGTCAGTGTAGTTGTTCATCAAGCGCCGGAAGTAGTTGGTGTCTAGCTTGAGCTTGTTCGAAACAACCTTCGTCACTCCCACCTCATAGTAGTTCCCCACCGACGGTCGAACCGGCAGCTGGAGCGAGATCGTGTCAAGTCCCGCTGCTGCGGTGGAGCTCGAGAGCAGCATGTTTTCGAACGACGGCGTCTGGAAAACGCGATCGTAAGAGAAATGCACCACGAAATTGGCGGACGGGAAAAAGCGCGAAACTGCGAAGCGCGGGCTGAGCGCCTGATTATTCAGGAACAACTGATAGTGATCCCAACGAAGACCGGCATTCACCGTCCAATTGCCGAGACGGATCAGATCCTGCACAAAGGCGGCTTGTTCGAGGTCCGGCCGATGCGCCATGAAACTGAATGCGAGCGGCGTGCTGGGATCAAATTGAGTGTCGTCGGTGATGTTGTAGTGGAAGTGTTCGTTCAGAAACAGATTATCCGATTCCACGCCGGCTTTGATTTCGTTCCGTCCGTGGCTGATCGTGACCCCGCCCTTGAAGTATCCTTCACGAAACCAATTGTGCTGCAGGATTTCGATCGGGGTTGAATCGGCGTTGGAATAGAAGTCATTCGCGTTGTCGCGGACCATGCCGTGAATGTCGGCCACCATGTTCGGCGAGAAAGTGTGCTGATAGGAAATGATGCCCATCGTCTCGAAATTATCAGCCGTCTGGAGCTGGCCAGCCGTTTCCTGCACTTGCTCGTTCGGAAGCACATAGCGCGAGAATTCGTGCCGGACGATCAGACTCAGGCGGTCGTCGGGAGTGAGGTCACGTTCGTAGTTGACTGAAAAATCGCCGATCGTGCCCCGGTTCGTGTAGTTCTGGATGACCACGGGATTCAGATAGTGCGCCGTCATATCGCCGCTGGCGCTCGCACCGAATGTGTTCCGACCCCACGCGTACTGACCTTCGACAAATGCTCCCGCCGTGTCAAAGCTGCCGCCGGAAAGAACGGCTTGACCGTGGAAGCCCTGCTGCCAATTCTGAGACGTGTTGACTTCGACGATGCCGCCCATCTTGCGCCCGTATTCCGCGGGAATTCCGCCGGTGTAGACGCTCATCGATTGAACGTCGTCCGCTTCGATCTCCGGCCCGAAGCTGGGCGATCTGTTGTCTGTGAATGGAATGCCGTCGATCACGAATTGGGTCTGATATTCGGAGCCGCGTGGATGTAGAACGGCGTTGCCCTCGTAGAGCCAGCCAGGCTGCGAATTCACGAGGTCCTGAATCGAGCGGCCGGGGATGGAGCTGACGCGATTTTGTATGAAGCTCGAGCCGACCTGACTGACCGAGCCAGCCTGATCGGGATCGATCAGCGTATTCGAGGCACTGACGCTCACCGATTGGCTGACCGCCGAGATCTCGAGCTGAATGGCGTAATCGGTCGGCAATGCAGAGCGAATTTCCACCGTGTCGGAGATCGCGGCAAAACCCGGCTGACTAATTTCGAGTTGATAGATGCCAAATGGAAGGCGCAGCACGTCCAGGCTGCCCTGATCGTTGGTCGCCAGTGTATTGTGATACTGATTCGCTTCGCTTGTGATTTTCACGGTGGTTTTGACGCCCAAGCCGGCAGGATCCGTGACTTTGAGGCGCAGTTCGCCCGTGTTCGTCTGCGCGCCGAGAAGGGAAACGCCGAGAAAAAACAGAGTGAAAAGTCTCTTCAAGAACGATGGGCCCCGTTAATTTGCGTCTGCCTTGATGTGTTATTTGGCTCTACATCTAAGTATTCTCCTTTGGGCGATTTTGTTCAGCATTTATTTTCCATCGCGCGCCGCAGGAACTGCGCGAATCGAAGTAGCCGATGGACAGAATCGCGGGAACGCGCTATAGAACGTAGCGGAACGTATGAGCACGCGAACACAGAATGCGGCGATAGATCTGGCGCTGACGGGCCCGATCGACGCCGCAGTTCCGCACGCGCCGGAGATGATCGAGCGCGAAGTGATCGTTCTCTTCGACGAGTTTCGAGACCGGCTGCTGCGCTACGTGGTTTCGATCGGCCTTTCTGTTCATGATGGCGAGGACGTAGTTCAGGAAGTTTTCCTGAACCTGTTCCGGCATCTGAAACTGGGAGGGCCGCGCGCGAACTTGCGAGGGTGGGTCTTTCGAGTGGCTCACAATCTCGCGCTGAAGCAGCGTAACGGGAGACAGAAGCAACAAGCACGGATCGCAGCGGACACAGGGGCGGCAGCCACTGCAATCGATCCCCGCGCAAACCCCGAAGAGCAGCTCGCAAACAGTCAGCGCCAACAGCGGCTGCAGGTCGTGATGCAAGCTCTACCGGAGCTTGACCGCTGGTGCCTGTATCTTCGCGCGGAAGGACTTCGCTACCGCGAAATCGCAGGCGTCGTGGGCATGTCGCTCGGAGCAGTATCGAACTCGATCGCAAAGTCGATGGAGCGGCTGATGCGGGCGGACAGGCGGTAAAGTGATGCGCGCAAGAAATCCGCATTTGACGGATGCAGAGCTGTTGTGGGGGGCAGATGGCGAACTTTCTTCGCGGCGCGCCAGAAAGTTGCAAGCGCACATCGCCGAATGCGACACATGCCGCGCGCGGATGAAGCAGATCGAGAATCTCGTGGCGACGGCGGCTCACTCCTACCGCGATACTCTCGATTCGCCATTGCCTCCCGCAGCTGCGTCCCGTGCGGCACTTCAATCACGCTTGGCTGCTGAAAGCGAGGCCCACCGAGCGCCACGGATTCGGGAACTGGCCGCAATCCTCCGAGCGCCCGCGTGGGGGTACGTCGCCGGAGTGCTTGTTTTGGGTGCGATCTGGCTCGCATTGCGGTACCAGCCGATTGGGCCGGCAGGAAGAAATGAAGTTGCAGGCGCGTACGGAGCCGGGCCTTTGATCCCGGATGCGAATCTGACGCCCGGAGCTGTGGCCATAGTGACAGTCAATCAAGTATGCGCGACGGACGAACCTGTGGAGCGACGTCCACCGCTATCCGTGCAGCAAGCCGTGTTCCACGAGTATGGAATGGATGGAGCGCCTGCGCAAGAATACGAGGTCGACCATCTGATCACGCCCGCGCTGGGCGGCACCGACGACATCCGCAATCTGTGGCCTGAATCGTATTCATCCGATTGGAATGCGCACGTGAAGGACGAATTGGAAGATCATCTACACAATCTTGTATGCGAGGGAAAGTTGGATTTAGCCACCGCGCAACGCGATATGGCGACGAACTGGATCTCCGCGTACAAAAAATACTTTCACACTGACAAGCCGTTGCTGCACAACTCCAGCCTGATCACAGACCGAAAGAGATTGCCAAACGGCTAGGACGGCCTAGCGGAATCGTGCGGAAGCGCGGCGCTGCTCCGCGAGTGCCTCCAGAAATTTCTCGGAATCGGGACGGGCATCCGAAAGCACGCCGATGCGCGTGCCCACTCGGTCGGCGATCTGGCGGGCCATGCTCCAGCGGACGTCCGGTTCCAGGCTGCCGCGGCGCTCGAGAAAAGTCTCAATCAGCTGAAGCTCCTCTGCCGTGACCTGAAGCGTGGAGACCGTCGGCACGGATTGGGCCTGCGCCGAGGTTGCGGGCGCGTTCCAGATCGAGCCAACGGCTTGCAGCGGCTTCTCATGAACCACAACGGTGCCAGCCGCGTAGTCTCCGACGCGCTTATTTTCGCGGCTGATGAGCATGGTGATGAGACCTGTCGCGTAGAACGTCGGCAGCGAGTCCACAATGCGCAAGAGATTCCGAAGAATGGCGTCGTACGAGCTGATAGGGCGCCCGGAATCCTTGATGACGCGCAAGTGAGTCCAGCGCTTGCCGGGGGTCTGGCCGTTCCACACCGACTCGAAAATGGCGAAGTAGCCGAACTGAATGCTGAAAACGATAAAGATGACAATTGCGATCGCCCAGGTTCCGACCGCCTCAAAGACGCGGGCAAACGGCATGGCCATAAGAATCAGAGCGAGTGCGATCACCCAGATCGCGGCCCACTGAAGCAGCGTATCCAGCGCGAGCGCGAGAAAACGGCTGCCGATTCCTGCCAGTGGAAACTCGAGCAGCGTCTGCTCCGGAGTTTCGATGGTAAGCTTGTCGGAAGAGGACATCCGTGATCTCCACTAGCTGGCTTCAGAAGCGGCGTCCTTACTGGGCCCGAATCGATGAGCTCCTTACACGCTCGGGCCGCGGCGGCGTGCGCAACCTCACTCACCCCGAGCTGCAGGAATTGGCCTTATTATATCGCCAGACGGCCTCGGACCTGGCGACGATACGCGAAGACGCTTCCAGCCGGAGCCTCGCGCACTATCTGAATCAACTGCTCGGGCGCGCACATAATCTGATCTATATGGGGCGCCGCTCGCGGCCCAGCGGGATCATCAAGTTCTACCGCGAAACCTTTCCACAGGTATTTCACGACACGTTCGCATACACGATGACGGCGTTCGCGATCTTCTGGGCGCTGGCCGGAGCCGGCGCGATGCTGGCGGTCATGAATCCGGGCTTCCAACGATATTTTCTGGGCACGGCGATGATGGAGACGATCGAGAAGCGACAGATGTGGACCCATTCGATTGTCTCGGTAAAGCCCCTCGAGTCCAGCCTCATCATGACAAATAATTTGTCCGTTTCATTCACGACGTTTGCGCTGGGAATCACGGCAGGCATCGGAACCGTCTTCGAACTCATGTTCAACGGGCTGCTTCTCGGAGTGGTGGGTGCCGCGTGCTGGGAGGCGGGGATGTCCCAGCAGCTCTGGAGCTTCGTCGTGCCGCACGGAGTGATCGAACTACCCGCCATTTTTATCGCTGGGGGAGCAGGACTACTGCTTGCAAAGGGGTTGCTGTTTCCCGGGACGCTACCGCGACGCGCATCGCTCGTTCGTGAAGGCGGCCGGGCGGTGCGGCTCGTGCTCGGAATCATTCCAATGTTGATTGTGGCGGGCACGATCGAAGGATTCATCTCACCGTCCGAGCTTCCGATTTCGGTGAAATTCGGAGTCGGTGCGGGAATGTTCTGCTTGCTGTTGCTTTACGTGAAACGAAAGGCGCCGAAGCAAGCGCCCGCGCTACAGCAACACGAGCTGGCAACAAGCGCCTCCACTCCGGCTTAGAGCAGGCTGCGTTCTTTCACCTCTAGATAGCGGTTCACCAGCGCCGTAGAGAGTTTCCGAGGATCGACTTCCAGAGTCAGCGCGCCCTGCTGGCGGACGCGCCGCAGGAGGAGGCCGCGCCGCTGTACGATTTCGAGCGCAGCGGTGTAGTGGTACATGTCGCTAATGCGCTTGGGAGCGGCAGCGACGAGGCTGCGGAGGTCCGGTTGGCCCATGACCGCAAGAAGTACGAGATGCCGGGAGGCCATCCTTGCGGCACATTCGATCACTTCCGGCGTGGCCGCCGTTTCGGCAAGATCCGTGAGCCACACGATCAGACTGCGGCGGCTTTGCAGCGAGAGTAGATGCTCGGCGGCGAAGAGATGGTCGGCCTCATACGGTTCAGCGCGGACCTGCGCCATGCTCTCCATGAGTACGCGGAGATGAGGCACGCCCCGCCCGGGTCCGACGCGCTGCTGCGGCTTGCGGCCATAGGCAAGGAGCGCAACGCGGTCCCCTGAGTAGAACGCGATCTGCGCGAGGCAGAGCGCTGCGTTGATCGTGTAATCGAGCTTCGTGAGGCCGTCGACCTGCGTGCGCAGCAGGCGCCCGGCATCGACAACGAGCCAAACAGCCTGGCTCCGCTCGATTTGATGGACCTTGGTGATGAGCTTTCCGCGCCGCGCGGTGGCGCTCCAGGAAATATCGCGGAATTCGTCACCCTCACGGTAGTCACGCAGACTTTCAAACTCGCGGCCCTGCCCTCGCTGGCGCTTCAGACGCTTTTCGAGCTCGATCTGCCGGCTGCGAATCAAATAAATACGCAGTTTCTGCGTTTCCTCGATATTGGGATAGACGCGCACCGTTTGCGCGAGGCGTGCGCGTGCCCAACGCTCGGCGAGGTTCAACGGGCTCTGGTAGCGCAGCCAAATATCGCCGAAGTTCGCGTCGCCGCGCGCGCGGGGATCGATCGGATAGGAAGCGCTGCCAACTCCTTGGCCGGGTGCGGAGATTTCCACGTGCGGCAGGTCGCGGCAGAAAGTCGGAGGCGGTTCGTCCCAAACTTGCGCGGAGATAGATGCGCCCGCTGAATTGTTGATCTCAATCTTGATCATGCTCTGCTGGGCGAGACCGAGCGGCTCGCTCCAGAGGCGCCGAACCTCGAGCTGATTCGGCTCGGGCAGGCGTGCGAGATCCCAGGCCCAAAGCAGCAAGACGATGCCATCCCACAGGGCGAGAGCGTAGAGAAAGCGCGGGTCACGCCATGCCGGAGCAATCCACACCAGTCCGATGAATAGGAGGAGAAAGCTGCGCCGGCCAAATGCTATGGGAAGCCGGCGGGCGCGTACCGCGCGGGCGGCCACATTCGAAGGAACGAGGCGATTCACGGCGCTATTTCGGCACTGCGATACCTGCGACCACTTCAGTGAGCACCTGATCTGGTGTGATGCCTTCGAGATCCGCCTCCGGCTTCAGCAGGAGCCGATGGCGCAAGATCGGCAAAGCGGCGCTTTTCACGTCGTCGGGGATCAGAAAATCGCGTCCTTCGATCGCCGCGAAGGCCTTGGAAGCGAGCATCATGGCGACGGCGGCGCGCGGGCTGGCTCCGAGGCTGGCCGCGGCGGAATCGCGCGTCGCGCGGACGATGGCGACGATGTAATCAAACAGTTTGGGTTCGACGCGCACACGAGCGATTTCTTCGCGCACGGCTTGCAGCGTTTCGCGTGAGACGGCTTCGAGCCCCGCTTTGTCGAGGTTTCTCGCCTCGAATCCGCCTTGGTAGCGGGCGAGGATTTCGGATTCCTGCGCGGCGTCGGGATAACCGATGCGGATCTTCATTAGGAAGCGGTCGAGCTGCGCTTCCGGCAGAGGGTATGTCCCTTCGAATTCGATCGGGTTCTGCGTTGCGAACACGGAAAAAGAACGCGAGAGCGGGTAGCTCTTGCCGTCGATCGTCACCTGTAACTCTTCCATGGCCTCCAGAAGTGCCGATTGCGTGCGGGGCGGCATGCGATTGATTTCATCAACCAGCAACAGATCAGTGAAGACGGGTCCCCGATGGAGGCGGAACGTGCCTTCGGCGGGCTGGAAGATATTGCCACCAAGAATATCGGCGGGAATCAGATCGGGCGTGCACTGTACCCGCTGAAACTGCAGATGGAAAATCTGCGCGAGGCACTTCACGGCGAGGGTCTTCGCGAGGCCGGGAACTCCTTCGATCAACGCGTGACCGCCCGTAAGGACGACGAGCAAGAGCTGATCGAGGGCTTCGCCTTGTCCGACGATAACTTTCGAAAATTCCTTGCGGACATGCGCCGCCAAGGCGGCTGCGCTCATCTCCATGCAGGTGTCTCCTGTTCGGCGCCGCCTGAAGGCTCCAAGGTGGCTGAATAGTCGTGAAGCTGGCGAACCAGATCGAGAGCCTCGCGGTCGCCGAGGCTGATGTTTCGCATGGCGCGCTCCGAGCGCGCGAGTGTATCGAGAAGCGCAGCCTCCTGCCAGCCGAATCGCGCGGCTGCGGCGCGGCACAGGTCCGGCAGCTTTGCTGTGGACGGCACTGCGAGCTTGCGGGAGAGGGCAAACCGAAAACGGCGATAGGCTACGGAGACGGCCGCCGGTGCAGCGTGCGCAGATCGATAAAGGTCTCCCAAAGTCTCCACAAATTCCAGCGGAGATAGACGCGACTCTGCCGCAGGCGCTCGCATCGGACCCGATCTCCGGGAGAACGTAAACATGATCGCCAGAAATGCGATCAGGACCTGCAAGCCAGCCGACGGCAGCGGCGTGCCGGCGATATACGAGCCGAGCGAGGCGCGCGCGCCATGATAGTACTCGTCCCATAGCACCCGCGATTCGGCCGGCGAGCCGATCGAGTTCAGAAAGAACGCCAGATTGCCCTTGTCGCGGATCGAGCCGTTCGTGAGAGGCGAGGCAGATGCCCACCAGATGACCTCGCCTTTCCCAACTTTGTACGACAGCGCGACGATCTGGTCCCCCTTGCCGTAAAGAGCCAGCCACGTGTGCGGACTGGAAGTCCAGGTATCCGGCGCTACCATTGTGATTTCAGTGGCGTCGCGAGTGTAGGGCGAAGGAGCGAGCGCCGCGTAGGTTTTCGGTTGAAGATTCCAGTCAGGGACGGGCTTAGCATCAGCGTCTGGTGCAATCGCAGCAGCGGATGCTCCCATCGCCAGCACGCGGCCCCCGCCAAAGACAAACCTCCTCAGCGCGATCCGCTCGGAGGTTGATGCGCCTTCCAATGGCTCCGCGAGAACGAGGATATCGCCTTGCGAGTCCGTCGGCAGATTTTCCGGCGACTGTTCCCACCGCTCCACACGGTAATCCATGCGCTGAAGCAGAAGGTAAGCAGCTTTGGCCCCAGCCCAGTCGTCGGAGTAGCTCGATGGGTACCCGATCGATTGCTGCGCCGTCGGCGGGCTGACGGCGTACGTCAACCCGAGAAGTACCAGCATCAAAACACCGGCGCCGATCAGGAGGCGGAGATCGCGGGTGTCGAGGGCCGCAGGCATCCAAGTGTCTCCAATTGCCGCATGGCATCGCTCCAATCGCTGGAATCGGCGGAGCGGTAGCCGTACCACACGAGTTCGAAGCGTCGCGTCAATTGCAGCAGCGGCGCATAGGCCGCGCTCTCGCGACGGATCAAGCGCAAGGACTCCCGGGGAGTGCGCGAGCGATCCTCCGGTAGCGACTTCATTTCTTCCAGGCGCGCAATTGCGGCCCAATAGGCGGCGTGGATGGCGGCGCGATAGTCTCCGCGCGTGGCTGCGTCACGAGCTTCGCTGAGCCAATAGTGCGCGTCTTGCCCTGCGCCCGCTGCACCGCGGAGATCCATTTCTGCGCGCGATCCTGCGCGGGCGGCCGCACGAACGGCCCAGAAGATCAACAAGAGGGCCGCGAGCGTGATCAACGTCCAGGCGATCACGTTACCGAAGCCGTGAGGGAGCCCGATCTTATCGAAGAGCTTTGCGAGCTGGCGCGCGATCCAGTCGTAGATGCGCGCGCGGAGCAGCTCAAACCACGTCGGACCACGTATGGCCTGAAAGTCCTTTCCAGCCAAGATGGCGTTCAGCTTGGCGCGGGAATCTTCGAGATTTTGCGGCCGAGCTGCCTTTGAAAGTGCCTCGGCGGCGTCGTGATGCACGGCAATCTGCGCTTGCGTTTGCTGCAGGGAGGTCTTGTCGCCGTGAAGGGCCGTCTCCGCCCTGACCAAGCCGTCAGCGAGCCAATTGGTGTCCACGCTGTACGTTTGGCCGTCGACGTTCACGCTCCACTGACCCGGCAAAGACATCCGCAGTTTGCGGAGCGCGCCTGGATCATTCGCCGAAGTAGAGAGGACGGAGGAACAACGGTCGAGTTCCCCGATGTATTCGTGCAAGCTCACCTGCTGGATTGTCGCGGGCGCAGCTGCGGCGCGAGAAACGAGCGCGTATAGCAGACACGCCAGAATCATGTGCCGCCGCATAAGAAGAAGTGCGGGCCTCACGCGGGAGAGACCGTACCAGCCGCCGGGGCGCGTTGGTCGAGTGAGGCCATCATGAATTGGAGATCGAATGCTTCCTTGCGGATCCGCGAATCGTAGTACAGAAGCACGATCGCAATCATGGATACCGGCCCAGTTAGTGCGCTGCCGACCGCGCCGGCAACGGCGGACGCGAAAGCCAGCCACGGCGGCCAGTGTCCCTGCAGTGCCGAAACAAACGTGGCGATCATGAATGGACCCTGAAGGACGTACGTTCCAGCGGCAGCGATGATTCCCGCCACCAGCAGCGAGAGGAAAATCTGTCCTCGCCGGCCGCGCGTGAGCGACACGCTGCGCCGAATTGTGGCAAACACTCCAAGGTTTTCGATCATCAGCACGGGAACCGAGACAGCATAGCGAATCGCGAAATAGACGCAAAGCGCGATCCCGGCGACGTACGCGGAGATCAGCGCGAGGCCAACAATCACCCCAAACACGGCGCTGCCGCGCGCGCCTCCGAAAAAGTAGCCGATCGCAGCAACAGTGCCGCCTAGCGCGAGCAGTACAAGCAGGAAGAGACCGAGCAGGCGCAGCGCAACGTTGAACACGACGCCGATCAGTCTCCAGAACCGGCCGCGAATCTTAGCGTAGGAGCCGCGCACAGTGCATGCACGGCCGAGATAGACATCGGCAACGGCCGACGACGATGCCGCCACGCCGAGACAGTACACCGTCCAAAAGATGACGAAAAAAAGAGCATAGACGACAAGCCCGCCGATGATGATCCTGACCGACGGCAGTGACGGCGGCCGGTCAGGCGCCTGTGCAGCGGAGTTAAACATCGACCCTTGAAACGTCAGCAGCAGCACCTGACTGGGGATGGAAAACGCTGCCGGAATCGCCATGATGCTGACAAAGAGCCAGAAGTGATCCCGGTAGAGCCGGAACGTGCGATCGAGGAGTTCTCCCAAACTGAGAGGCCTCAGTTCAACGGGTTCCACGGAGTCCTCCGTTCCGAGGTGAGCGACGAGCGAACGGACCGTATCTAACCACACGATAACGGCGAGCGCAACACCGCGGCGGACTCGGCTTGTCCTATAGTTTGTCGTTCAAGAAAAAGCGCCGCGAAAAAGACACCACTATTCCCAGCCTAAGGGCGCCTTATAGGCTGCCGTGACGATGACGGCGGTGATTTCCTTGATCTTGCGGTCCTTTATCTTGAAGAGTTCCGCAATCTGGGTGCTGTTGGGCCACTGTGAGTAGCGCCCCATCGTCATCTTGCCGCGCCCGGGAACTTCGACCGTTTGCTGCGTCCCAGGATGGTTAAATCGAACGATAGCAAGCACCAGCCCGCGTTCGCGATCGACGATGGGGAACCGCCGAGGGCTGACAGTTTGAATATAGGTGAAAATCTTTGTGCTGAGCTGCGCTCCGCAACTGAGCGCGCCGAGAGGGGAGGACGCGGACGACGGGCAGGTCTGAATGCCGTTTTCGATGCGAATGCAATCCGGATCGAAAGGCACGATGTCTCCGTTTCCTTGCTCGATGCCGTCGAAGTATTTGCCAATCATGGAGACCATTTCCTGGCGCGACGGGCGATTGGCGGGAGCCACCGTTTCGAGAAAGATCGGGCGAGGTTCGGTCAGATTGTCCGTGTTGAGGATTGAAGTCGTGGGTTTGCGCGCGACAAGCGTTTCGATCTCAGTGATCCGCCGATTCGCCACCTTCAGCCGCAAGGCCAAAATCGCTCCCGCGCCGTTCTCTTGGACGACTGCGTAAGCGCCCGCCGCCCCAGATTCCGGCTCGGCAAATGTCAGCTTGTAGCTTCCCAGACTGCCGGCCGTGGCCCAGAGCCCATCGCCGAGCTGCAAGGGCACGCCGTCTTCAGTGAACCTAACCGTCTTCGCGAGAGGCAGCCGCGAGGGATCATGCGCGACCATCGCGGCGAGATATTGATCGACGATTCCACTCAGACAGGCGCGGTCGCAAGTCTCGTCCGCCGCTCGCGCGGCGCCGATATGAGGCGCTTCACAAACAAGGAGCGCTAATCCCAGGATCAAACCGAACCGCAGTTTGGCTCGCATCTCTGCCGCCGTCTCTTGCAGGCGAGCGCTACCACCTCGCCTTGTCAGACATGGAATCTTCCCAACTGCTCCATCCTGAATTCATGCCGTAGGGACAACGCTGGAAAATCGCCAGAATCCTGTGAATCTGACCGTTCTCTACCTTGAACGCTTCAGCGATCTCCCACGTCCACGGGGTTGTGGGGCCAGCGGTGACAGTCTTGCCGTCCGGCGTTTGGAACGTGCGGGTGTTGCCCGCGGCATGGTCGAAGAAGGTGAACGCGAGCGCCACGCCGTATTCCGTATCGAGCACTACGAAGCGGCGGTCGCGGATTCGCGTGACGAAATGGATCAGGCCAGATTGAAATTGAGCTCTGCAGCCTGAGAAAACGGTGTACGAATTACCCTGGCCGGAGCCACTCGCCACCGTGTTGCGTCCCTCCGTTGCTTGCTGGCCGTTTTCGATTCGGCTGCAATCGTCGGCGAAAAAGGAGTAGTCGCCCTTGCCGTCATTCAACTGCATTCCCGAAAAGTACTTATTCGCGGTTCTGGCAAGCTCGTCTCGAGAAACGCGTTCGGCGGGTGGGATTTCCTGCAGAAAGAGAGGATCGGGACCGCCCAGTTTTTCAAAGCTCTCGGCGCCTGTGTCGGCGGGACGCGCCGGATTCATGCCCGTCCGGATGACGATTGTCTCGATTTCAGCGATTTTCTTGTCTTTGATTTTCAGTCGCAGAACCAAGCTTACGGGATTTCCGGCCTCGCGCATTGTGCCGAAGAATACGACCTGCCCGACCACTGGATCATCCATGTAGTACTTGTACGTGCCCCTTGCCGTTGCGGTGCGCCAGAACCCATCACCTAGGTCGAGCCTTTGGCCATCCTCGGTAAACTTCACCGTCTTTGCTAGAGGGAGGTGGGAAGGATCATGCGCCACAACCGCATCGAGATATTGGTCCACCAATCCGTTGAGACATGCGCGGTCGCAGGTCTCGTCTGCGGAGCGGGCCGGCGTCGCCGCGAGAGCGCTCACCGGCGCCAGCAAAAATCCTAACGCGTAGGTAATCCAGTGTCTTGGCTGCATGTCACGCCTCTGCCTTACGGCTGTTTCGGCTCGTGAAGCCGCGCCGCTTCACCATTGGGGCTGATCGGACCGGCAATCTTCCCAAGAGCTCCATCCGGAACACATTCCATACATGCCCTGGGTGAGCACTGCCTCGATTTCATGGAGCTGTCCGCCACGCACTTTGAAGACCTCGGCAATCTCCCATGTGAACGGAGTCGTTGGGCCGGCCGTGACCGTGTCGCCGGTCGGCGTCTGGAATGTGCGCGTATTCCCCGCGCTGTGGTCGAAAAAGCCCAAAGCAAACACGATTCCGCGTTCTTCATCCACCACGGGGTAGCGGCGATCATGAATCCAGGTAACGAAGTGCAGTAAGCCCGAGCGGAACTGGTCTTTGCACGACCATCCTGCGGAATACATCGTCGGCTTCGCCGCAGGATCGTATTTGGGCGAGGGAGCCGGGCGCGGCGCGCCGGAAGCGGTCAGGCCGGGCATGGGATTCATATTGTTCGTTGTCTGAAATCCGTTTTCGAGGCGATTGCAGTCGTCGGCAAAGAATGAGTAGTCGCCCTTGCCGTCGTCTTGCTCCATTGCAGAAAAGTATTTGTTCGCCGTTTTGATCAGGTCGAGGCGGGAAACGCGCTCGCCCGGGGGCAGCTCTTGCAAAAAACCGGGACGAGGCTTGCCCAATTTCTCGAGACTGGCGGCACCGCCCTGCGCCAACTGTCCTCGCCCTATGATCGTTTCGACCTCGGAAATTTTCTGATTCTCGATCTTGAGGCGCAGCGCAAGAATGACGGGCTGGCCAGCCTCTTGCATGGTCCCAAGGAAGCCCACCTGGCCCGCCTGCGGATCGTCGATATAGAACTTGTAGCCGCCGCGGCCCGTTGCCGTTCTCCAAAGGCCGTCGCCGAGTTCGAGGTGCTGGCCATCCTCGGTGAATTTGACGATCTTCGCCCACGGTAGCGGCGACGGATCGTGCGCGACAACCGCATCCAGATAGCGATCAACAAAGCCGTTCAGACACGCGCGGTCGCAACCGCTCGACACCGGTGCGCCGACCTGGTTTCCAGACGCCCAGTTCCGATTCGAGACGCCACAGACGACAAGCGCGAACAGGGCTACCAGTGCACCCGCAATGGCTCGTTTTCTATACATTCCGCCCCCCTTGGGTTTGACAGCGCGCCGAGTGTATATCAAAAGGCCAGCAGCGTCCGCAACCAGTCAAGAGGGAACTCAGACTCTTGGCGAACATGCGCGCGCATGCAATTCTCTCGCGCAAGAGAAACGCCCCAATCCTAGCGCGCAGCCGACGAGGGAGGCTCGGTGACGTGCGCAGCTGCTTCGCCGTGCGAGACGATCGAGTACAAGTAGAGCAGAATGCCGGCTCCCACGAGCGGGCAGCCGACCAGCAGGAAGGCGATGAACGCGAGCGGGTGCGTCCATAGCAGGGTAAGCATCTGGATGATCAGTCCCACGCCTACGAGGATTCCCGACCAGCGAATGCGGCGTTCAATAGAGTTGGGCGCCATATTATTCGGAAGGCTTCCAGAAAGTCGCGTCCTTCAATGTATCCACGTCGTGAACGACGTCGTGGCAATCGCTTGACATGCACGACAGTTTGTTTGCGGCAGCGAGCGCCAGGGTATTCGGGTCTTTTACGTGGTGCGACGCTTCCTGATACTTGCGTGCGCCAGCATGGCAGTGCAGGCATTCGCGATTGTTATACGGCGTGTAGAGCTTGATATCGGCCGGCTTGGGGATAGTGCCGAAGTATTGCACCCAGACGTGATGCACTCCGCGCCATTTCGCGCGGTAGTCGCCGAACATCGTGTAGTCCGTGTGGCAGGTGAAGCAGGCGTGATCGCGCGGCACGAAGTTGTTTTGGAAATGGACGGCGGGGATATAGCTCTTGTCATCGATATACAGGCTCTGCCCGAAATCGTGCATCACGTGGCACGAGAGGCAAAATCGCGTCGTCGTCGAGCGTTCCATCTGCGCCTGAGCCCCTGCCCACATGGCGAGCGCCGGGAAAATGCACAGGGCGACAAAGGCGAGTATCTTGCCGCCGCGCGCTCGGGTCAGCTCCGCCCTCGCGGAGATCAGGAACGCGAGAACCACCACGATCGCAGTGAAGAGGATCAGAATCAGTGCCGTTTTGTCCATGAGAATGCAGCGGCTCCGTTCCGACTAACTTCGGCGCGCCCCAGCCCAGGCGCATCCTTGCGGCCGACAAATACGACGTACGGCCCGAGGGTCATTTCTTGGCAAATGCGCGGCAGTAGGCGACAAGCTGCTTGACCATGTCGGCACCCAATTCCTTTTCAAAGCCGTCCATGTCCTTGCCTTTTCCCTCAGAGACGTCCTTGATCAATTCGGCGTCAGTCATTTTCTGGATCTCGGCCGACCGCAAATCCTTGGCTTTGACCTTCCGGCCCTTCGCCGTGTTGCCCGATCCATCCTTGCCATGGCAGACGGCGCATTTGTCGAGATAAACATCCTGCACGTCAGCCGGGGCAGGAGTGGCCGCCGAGGCTTTGTGTGGTCTAGATAGCAAGACGACGCACGCAAGAAAGGACACGGCCACGAGCAGCCCTGCGGTCGGTACTTTCGAGACACGGTTCATGCCTACCTCCGAGAGATTCGCCTCACAACTATAGCTAAGAGGGTTTCGAGCTGCCCTTTACAAAGCTGCCTGGTCGTGCTGGTGATCAGAAATCCCGCGTCCATCGGATCGTGAGCAGGTTTGCCCCAAAATTGTTTACGGGCACGATCTGTTCGCTATAGTACGTTCGCTGCAGGTCAATTGAGAGCCGCCCAGCGATGGGGAACTCGTAGTAGCCCGTCCCGGTCACGAGCGGCCAAGTAACGGGGCCGTAGGCGGGAGGCTCATTGTGGTTCGCGGGCGCAGAAGCGGGAGGTACGCCGAAGATCGCGCCTACGCCGCTTGATCGATCGTAATTGCCGGTTAAGCGCAGGCCGACGCGCTTCGTCGGCTTGAGTTCGATTCCGCCCTGCCACACGCGGTTCAATTCCTGATCACGCAGAAAGTCGGTCAGGGGCGCTGTGCCGCGGACATAGTCGACGTTGCCCTGCGCGTAGTAGCTCTCGTAGGTGAATCCCCCGAAAACCGACAGACGATCTCCGAGAGAATACGACACAGTCGTGGCGTTGGCACGGACATTATTTTGCAAATTCGTTGTGATCAGTTTGTCGTTCAGGATATGGGCGTCATCCTCGATCGAGAGCTTTTCGGTCGGATGGAAGCGAGCGATGAAATGAGCGCCCTGCTCTGTGTGCGGAGTCATCGCTGTGTATTCCGCGCCGTTCGTGAGACTGTGGAAATCACCTCGAATGCTGAAAAGTTTCGAGGGTTCATACCCGACGCTAAGCTCCGGCCGCGCAGTCTTCGTCCGCAGCGTGATTTCCGGCTGGACAACGCCGTTCTGCAGAGATTCCACGTTTGATTCCATCAGTTGGATGCCGGGACGAATGATCAGGCCGCGGAGAGGCGTAAAGTCCATGCTGAAGCTGAGTTGGCTCAGGCCGTCGCGCCAGACCGAGTCGGTTGTGGCGGTCGTCACAGTCGTCGCAGGGGCCGGCGTAGTAACTTGGAAAAGGCTCTCGAAGTTGCCGATTGCGTTCGAGCTGAACCGCGAATAGCGGTAATCGAGGTCCGCGCTCCACCAGTCGAAGAAGTGGTAGGTGAGACCCTGACTCACGACGTTGTCCGGCTCCGACAGCGTGGCGCGTGCGCTTTCGGTCACCGTGTATGGCTGCATCGCCACGCCCGCGCTATTGGCTGCCAAACCGTTGAAGCCCTGAGCGAGCGTGGCCGGGCCATCGTAACGGTAGAAGATGTATCCGCCACGCCATTCGAGTTTTTTGAGCGGCTTACCGAGGAACGAGAATTCGCTGATCGGCGTCGTCAGTCGGCGGAACTGCGACCACGACACGTTGCTCAAGGGCACCGTCGCGCTCGTAACCGGATCAATGCTGGTCCCGATTAGTCCGGGGACGGTTAGATTCAAACCATCCGTCAGCCCGATGTACGACGGAACGCTGTTACTCAAACTCATGTTCTCGGTGAACGTCTGGTAGCCGATGCTGTAATGGAAGCTCCATGAATGCCACGTGTAGTCGACTCCGCCCGTGAAGCGGTTCGTTTCGTCATCAAGAGGTGCAAACAAGTAGTACGGATTGGCTCTGGCAAAAGTGCCCCAGTATCCAGGGGCGCCAAGGAAATCGAGCGAGCGCGTGGTGAAAGTGGGTCCCTCATCGGACGGCCGGTAGTATTCGAAAGTGAACCGGAGATTGTTTGTCGCGTGCAGCGTCAGATCGACCGAGCCGAACTTTCGTACCGTCGTCCAGTCCTGGTTGCTCGTGAGTCCTGTTCTTTTAGCCGGCGGGAGTGCTGCGTACCCGGAAACGAGGGGAGCAATCGGGAGAACCGCACTGTCATTCTGATTCGAGAAGAGGTAGCTCTGTCTCCAATTAACGCGCAGATCGTAGAGCTTTTTCTTCGACACTGTGAATTGTGCGCTCGGGAAGGGGTCGCCACCCAAGTTGCTGAGTTGCAGTGAGAAACTGTCGGCAAAGGGGTTTTTCCCCTCCTGCGAGTCCCCGATCAGATTGAGATCCAGCACGCGAAAGCCACGCCCGAGATCAAAAAGCTCACGGAACTCGGGCTTGTAGCCGTTGAAGCTTTCGAAGCGGTAGCCGCCCGTCGCCGAACCCTGGATGTTGAAGTCGCCAAGAGTAAGAGGAGCGGTTTCGGAATTATCCTGTGCTGCCGCAATTGGCGCGAGCACCAGGAGCGCAACTACGACGATGAAGAAGCGATAGCGTGAACTCATGGTGACTTCCCTCACCGTAGATAATCCGGGTCAAAGTTCGAGCCGTGAATCGCCACGTGGCAGCGGACGCACTCGCCGCTCGTTTGATAGCCGAGACGCGAGTGAGGCACCTGCGCCTGCGTATGGAATCCCGTGTGGCATTGCAGGCAAAGTTGCCGGCCTTCGCGCCGCACCAACAGCATGCGATTCGTGCTTCCGTGTGGATTGTGACAGGTGACGCAGCCTTCCACTTTCACCGCGGGATGCTCGTAAATGTACGGGCCGCGCTTTTCGACGTGGCAATTGACGCATGTTTCCCAGCCCGGCTTTCTCAGGTTCGCTGTATTCAGCGTGCCGTGCGGGTTGTGGCAGTCGGTGCACTTCATCAAGCCTTCGGGGACGCGGTGGTGCACCGGCAACGCGAATTCGGCTTGCAGAGTCCGATGGCAGCCGAAGCAAACGTCAGGCTCGGACTGCTTGAGCAGGCTGTTGTGCAGCCAGCGGGTCTCGTCGGCGAGTTTCGGGAGCTGAAAGAAATATCCCTGCGGGTAGCTCAGATCGCCCTTGCTCTGGTCTTTCACTTCATCGACCAGATGTGTGGCGTGGCACTGATTGCAGGAAATCCCATGGCCCGCGTGTTCGGAATGCGCGAAGAAGTCCTGCTGCTTGCTGCTGGTGTGGCAAGTCAGGCAGCGGGCGGCGTTCTCCTCGGCTGTGCTGCGAAACGAAAACATCGGATACTTTTTCAGGGCCTCGGCGATCGCGGCGTCGTCTCCATGGGCTGCCTGAACGGCGTCAGAATGGGCCTTTCCTGGTCCATGGCAGGTTTCGCAGCCCTGGATGTAGTCCTTGCCGGGGAAGGTCAGCTTCGAGTGAGTGGTTTTCTGGAACTCGATGACCTCTTCTTTGTGGCATGACCGGCATCGGTCCACGCCTACGAAGTCGCCGGGCGCGGCATTGAATTCCGGCAGTTGGCTCGAGACAGAGGGGCCTTGCGAAGATTCGGGCATCTTCTGCGCAAAGGCTGCGCTGGCAGCAAGCACAAACCAGCTCGCGGCCAGAAAAGCGCACGCGTGTGAGGCACGTCGTCTTGTCACTCTCATAGATTCGAACTCAGCACTGGGATTCGCTCCAACACTGGTTTCGCCCTTCGTCCTACTCTATCGGCGCGGGCCAGCTGCGCTCCCGCGCCGCCTTGCGATGAATTAGCACATCTCATCGTTTTCAAATGCTCGAAGGGGATTGAACACTCGTTGAGCGGCCCGCGTATTGCACTTCGGACCGCCAGGTTTTTTTGAAGTGCGCCGAACTTCGGCCCGCAACCTTACCAGTGCGAGTGTTCAGCGGTAGGGAGATGCCACTCGCGGTGAGAAACGGCGCAAGCATACAACTAATGGACGTGGTCAAGCAAGTGGTATTCCAGTTTCGTGGCAGACGATTCGAGCTTCTGAGGAGCGAGCGCCACGGCGTTCTACACGGTCAGCGCGGACTGGGAACTTCGTCATTTCAGGCTTTTTCGGCGACGTATGTTCGAAGACGTTACAAAGATCTTCTTGCCTGCGGACTCCGAAGTCGGAATCGTCAGAGACTCTGATCGCACTGGGAAGGCTCTTTCCCGAAATGGTCTGCTGCAGTCCAAAACTTCTCCCAATTCGGCAACGGGGAGGGCCAATCTCCTTCTGAACTAACTGTGTGATACACAACGAGCACCGGCGGATCTGTCTAGAAATTGCCTGGCAACCCTTCCCGTCTGTGCCTGTTCTGAGAATCATCAGGAGGTACGTATGCCCGACACTCCTCGTCTGCGAAGGAAGTTGGTCTGCCAAGTGATTGCGGTTTTCGGTGTGTGTTGTTTGGTAGCAAATGCGACGGTCCCTAGCGGTTGGCATCTGGCCGGGAGTACGCCCGCGGACTATGAAGCCGGTGTTGATATGCACGCGCTCTACAACGACCATTCTAGTGCCTACCTGAGAGCGGAAAATCCGGCTAGCGAGGGTTTCGGCATGCTGATGCAGGATTTCCGCGCTGACCAACCTTGACTTCAAAGATCAGGGGCAACTCCTTTTTCGACCTGCGACCCGTGGGCCGTGGCGAGAGGTAAGCTGCGCTGGACGTCGGCCATCCTAAGCTATTGTCTTGGCAAACGGTGGCGGCTTGCTCCATTCTTCACCATTCGTGCCCCTTTCGAGCGCACCTGTTGACAGAGTGTACGGGAGGGTCAAAATCTGCCGAGTTTTTGAGTCTTGGTATGTGCTGGCCATGTTCTCCACAAACCTGAGAGGTCAGGGACTTCGCTTAATCCACTGACCGCAGGGGGCTTAGTTTCTGTGTGATGCACGTCACTTTTGGCGGGTGACAGGATGCACATACGGGATAACCGTCAGAGGTCAAGATTACTTGCTGTGACGGAGGACAGGGGAGTCACCGATGAAGGGCATTTTAAGGCTCGCGTACAAACTCCTCGTCAACGACAAAGCGAAATTTACGGCTTTGCTCGTCGGGATCACTTTTGCCGTCTTCCTGATGACGTTCATCACCTCGATGTTCATGGGCGTGCTGGAGCACGCCTCTGCAACGGTCGTCAATATTGGAGCTCCGATGTGGGTGATGGATCCTTCTGTGCAGGCCATCACCAGTTCCATCGGAATGCCCGATTACGTTTTAGACGCAGTCCGAAGCATGCAGGGCGTGGCGTACGCGGTACCGCTGTATTCCGGTGGAGCTCTGGTCAAGCTTCCCGACGGAACCTATCAAGCGGTTAGCGTGGTTGGTCTGGACGATACGAGTCTGTTTGGCCGTCCGCAGCTCATCGAGGGGAAGATCGAAAACATCTACGCGGAAAACGGCTTTATCGTGGTCGCCGACGCGGACTACGCCAAGCTGGAAAACCCTCAAATAGGCTCCGAGTTTGAACTGAACGACCACCGCGGCGTGATCGTGGGGATCGCCAGGGTGACGGTCTCCAGCCTTTTCGGATTGCCGACGCTCTACACCACATACTACCGCGCTGTTCAGTACATTCCGAACCCCCGCTACACCATCTCCTATGTCCTGGTTCAACCGAAAAGCGGGTCCGACGTGCAGAAGATCAAGCAACAAGTTGCTTCATTGGGGTATCTCGCGGTGACAAAAGACGAATTCATCAGGAAGAACGCCGCCTTTTACGTCTTCCAAACGGGGGGAGGAACCAACATCCTGATCATGACGTTGATCAGTTTCATTGTCGGGCTGTCCATTTCCGGCCAGACCTTCTACACGTTTATTCTCGAGAACTTGGAGCGCTTCGGCGCCTTGAAGGCTATCGGCACGAAAAGCAGGGAGCTGGTGGGCATGATTTTGTTTCAAGCCTCGTTCACAGCGCTCACCGGGTATGGTCTGGGGGTGGGCCTCTGCACGTCGGTGGTCTACCTGGCCAAGCTGCGATTGGCGAGCTACGCAGCCATGATCACCTATCCGAGTTTGCTGATTTCGTTAGTATTGGTAGTGATTATCGCCGGCGTTTCAAGCTACGTGGGCGTCCGAAGGGTTTTGCAGATTGAGCCCTTCGATATCTTTAGGGGATGAGATGTCGCGTCTAGCGATCAAAGCGAGCGGACTCGATAAGTGGTTCGGCGAGGGTGAAGCCAAAACTGTCGCTCTCAGGCATGTGGATCTGGAAGCCGAATTTGGCGAGATGGTCTACATTGTCGGCCCCTCGGGAAGCGGGAAGACGACGCTCCTGAGCGTTCTTTCCGGGATCCTGAAACCGAACTCCGGCAGCGTCTCGGTGGAAGGGATTGATATCTGGAGCCTCGATGCGGACCAGCTTGCCGATTTCCGCCTGAACAAGATCGGCTTTGTGTTTCAGGACTACCACCTGTTCCCGCGCCTGAACACAGCCGAAAACGCAGCGATCCCGCTGATCTTGAAAAAAAGAGACTGGGACGAATCGGTTCAGGAAGCGACCAAGTACTTGGATATCGTCGGCCTCAAGGGCCGGGCGGATCTTCCCCCTGTGAAATTGAGTGGAGGGGAACAACAACGAGTGGCCATCGCTCGAGCCATGGTCGGGGAGCCCGACATTCTGATCATGGACGAGCCGACGGCCTCGCTAGACGGCGACACCGGACACGCGATCGTGAAGTTTGTGCACGACAATATCCTTAACGCGGACCGCTGCATCATCGTGGTCACTCACGACAGCAGAATCTATGAATTTGCTTCGCGGATTTTGAAGATGGAAGACGGTCGAATTATCGGGACCATGAGCGACGCTGCCACGGAGGCAAGAGTCTAAGTTATGAGGTACAAACTGCTATTCTCGCTCGCCTTTGCAGGCATCTTGGCCGGATGCGTAGCTGCCTATTTTTTCAGCATCGAAAAGCCTGCGCTACCGCCCGCATTCGATCCGCCGTCGAATCCCTACGCCACTGGCATCTACGCAGAAGGGATCGTGGAGAGCGCCCAATCGAGCGGAGAGAACATCAACGTGTATCCCGAAGTGCCCGGCACGGTGGTCGAAATCCTGGTTTCCGAGGGTCAGGAAGTCCGGAAGGGAGCGCCACTTCTTCTCATCGGCGATTCCGTCCAGAGAGCGACGACGCAGCAGCAGAAATCGGCCGCGGAGGCTGCTCACGCCTTGCTCGAAGAGCTGAAGGCGGAACCGAGAAAAGAAACGCTGGATGTTGCGGAAGCGCAGGTGGTTTCCGCGGAGGCCGCCTTGAAAACGGCTCAGGACGAGCTGACGAAACAACGAGCAGCTTATGAGCTGGACCCCAGATCGATCAGCAAGGACGCCTTGGACGGTGCCATCAACGCCGAGGCGCTGGCGCAGGCCAATCTCGAAGTCGCCCGAAGGCAGCGTGACCTCACGAAAGCAGGCGCCTGGAGCTTCGATATTCAAAATCAAGAGAGGCAATACAATGCCCTCGAGAATTCCTACCTCTCGAACAAGAATCTGCTTGACAAGTACGTCTTGCGTGCGCCGACGGACGGCGTGGTGCTCTCGATCAATACGATCGTCGGGAACTACGTTTCGCCGCAGGGCGGCTATGACAGCTATACACAAGGAATGGACCCGCCGTTGGTTTTGGGCACACCCCAGAAAAACATTCAGGTCCGCTGCTATATCGACGAAATCCTCGTGCCGCGCCTCCCTTCTCCGTCAAAGATGAAGGCACAGATGTCGATCCGCGGCTCGGTCGTCAAAGTTCCGCTGGATTACGTGAGGATGCAGCCATTTGTGTCGCCGAAGATCGAACTGTCGGACGAAAGAGAAGAGCGCGTGGACGTCCGGGTGCTGCCCATCATTTTCAAAGTCGAGAAGCCGAAGGACGTCAATCTGTACCCGGGTGAACTGGTCGATGTTTACATCGGAGAGTGACAACTCGAACCCGGCCCGGATGCGCGCGGCCGTGCGGCCATGGCTGACTCTCTTTGCCGTTGCGGCCCTGTTGTTGACCGGTTGTGTCGTCGGCCCGAAATACACACGGCCTTCCGTGCAGACTCCATCCGCGTACAAAGAAATTGGAACGCCGGAGACGGCCGCGGCGGGCACCTGGAAACAGGCGCAGCCCAGCGACAGCGCGAGCCGCGGCGAGTGGTGGAAGGAATTTAATGATCCGCAGCTAAATGAACTCGAAGAAAAAGCGTCTGCTGCAAACCAAAACATCGCCGCAGCCGCCTCGAGTTTTCTGGTCGCGCGCGCTCTCGTGAGAGAGGCCCGATCACAATACTTCCCGACCGCGACAACCAATCCAAGCATTACCAACGAGCGCCCGTCGCCGGCACAATTTGCCGGCGTCCGCGCTGGCGCCTCAGCGAATACCCAACTCACCGTGACGCCCTTTACGGACTTCTCGCTTCCGGCGGATGCGTCGTGGGAGCCGGATCTCTGGGGCCGGGTCCGGAACAGCGTCAGGGCCAATGTCTTCGCCGCACAGGCGAGCGCCGCCGATCTCGCGAACGTGCGCCTCAGCGAACAGGCCGAACTTGCCGTCGATTACTACGAACTGCGCGCGCAAGACTCGCTGAAGCAGGTGTTCGACTCCACCGTTGCGGCATATCAGGACAGCCTCGATCTCAATCGAAGCCTTTACAAGAGCGGCCTCAGTTCCGACGAAGCAGTGGCACAAGCCGAGGCTCAGCTCAGAGCTGCGCAAGCGCAAGACACAAATCTCGGCATCCTAAGAGCCCAGTATGAGCACGCCGTCGCCGTCTTGACTGGCCAGCCCGCCTCAACTTTCTCGATTCCTCCGAGCCCGCTCGGCGGAAACCGTCCCGCGATTCCCGTCGGGGTTCCCTCCGACGTTCTCGAGCGACGGCCCGATATTGCGGCAGCGGAACGAGCGGTCGCCGAGGCGAATGCACAGATCGGCGTGGCCAAAGCGGCTTACTTTCCCGATGTTCTATTGAGCGCCACGGGTGGATTCGGAAATTCCAGCATCACGAGTTGGTTCACTTGGCCGAGCCGCTTCTGGGCGGTGGGCCCGAGTCTTGCCCAAACGATCTTTGATGCCGGTTTGCGGAAGGCCACCATGGAGCAGTATCGCGCGACGTACGATCAGACCATCGCGAATTACCGGCAGAACGTGTTGACTGCATTTCAAGAAGTCGAGGACAACCTGGCGGCGTTGCGGATTCTTTCAGACAGTATCCAGCAGCAGGACGCTGCAGTCGATGCAGCCGCGAGAAGTCTGCAGGAGGCCACGGTGCGATACAAGGCGGGCCTCGATCCCTATCTCAATGTCATCAGCGCGCAAACCATCTTGCTAAACGACGAGCAAGCCGCAGTGAACTTCCGAATGCAGCAAATGGTTGCCAGCGTGCAGTTGATCAAAGCACTGGGAGGTGATTGGAACGTTTCCCGGATGCCATCGCCCCGGGAACTCGGAGCGGTGACACGGCCCAGCTCAGGAGCGAAACTTCCTTAGCATTTCGAATGGAGCGCACTTGATTCTTCGTCCGCCAGCACGCCCAACGGACCTAGTGGGCTACTTCGCTGCGGGTACGTAAACCCGGTCGGCCGCCACTAACTGTGCATTCCTCACTTCGGTCTGCAGTCTGATCCTTTGGTAAGAAGGCTTCTTCTGGGCCTTGGCGAGAAACGTCAGCCTGTACTGATGTTGCAGACGATCCGCGAATTCATCCAGAAATGGAGCAAAGGCGATCGGCGTTTCAAGGCCCTGGAAGTAGGCTTCTCCACCCGACTCATCCGCCAGCCGGGACAGGTTGCTCTGCGCAATGTCGATTCTCCATAGCGTGTGCCCAAAGTGGCCGGCGCTTGCCGCATAGATGGTGTAAATCTGGATCCCACTTCGCTGGGCCACGTCGATCGCCTCGTCAAGGTACGTGTTGACCACGCCCGGTTGCAGAGGATCGATCCCGTTTGAAACCATGAAGATTTCCCTGCGCTGGGCGCTCGGTTTCCATCGCTTCATCAGGTCCGTCACGGACAGGTACGGGCTGGCCACTGCACCAACGTAACCCAGGGGCAGTCGGAGGGCCTTTCCGGCCTGCGTGTGGTCGGTCGTGAAGTCCTGAGCCACTTGAACCGTGCCGTTACGCATGTACCCAACCGCAATTGCGGTCGTCGGGGGCTGGTTGTCGATGAAATGACGCAGGTCATCGAATTGCAGGCCAATGGTCGCCGTCGTTCCTTCGTCGATTAACAAGAAGAGCTGCAAGCCTGCCTGATCGCCTTGGAAGGGAACCCAGTCGGTGACTCGAACTCGATCATGCGCCTGGAATACGACTACATCCTCGCGACTAACAGTGGGAACCTCTTTGCCTTGTTTGGCCTCTACCGACACGATCATGCTGACTGGAACAGTTCCGGGCGACGCACTCTGTGGCGATGATTCCTGCGTCGAGCGATGACCAATACCACTCTCTTGCGCAATTGCTCTGACCGGCAGCATCGCGAACAGGCACAGTGACAGAATCATTGGTCGGCCCACGATGTGGATCGTTGCTTTCTGAATTCTCATCGCGACTCTCCTCGACTTGGCGGCGCCAACGGACGTGGTGCTTGTTCGAATGTGTTTTTCAGGGCCTCCGATATCTCTTCGATGGCTTTTTTTCCTGCGTCCAACTCCCCAGCCATCAAGACGAAGTTGTGGATCATGTCCGGATATCGAGAGACTTTGACTTTGACGCCGTCCTCCGCCAACCGTCTGGAATAGGCATCTCCCTCGTCCCGCGCCGGGTCGTCTTGATCCGTTACCAAGAAGGCCGGAGGAAGATTCTTCAGACTCTTCGCAGCAACGGGAGAGATGTACGGATCTTGGAGATCTTTGGTCAAAGGGACATATGCGGCAAGGATGGCGGTCCGCACATCTGGCGTCAGTATGGGATCTTTCGATGTGTATCCGGAGGCTTGCATAATGGCGTTCAGCGTCGGGTAGATCAGAACCTGATAGATCAGGTGCGGCCCGCCGCGGTCTCGTGCCATCAACGTGACCACCGCCGCAAGATTGCCGCCCGCGCCGTCTCCGCCCACAGCAATCCGTCGAGCGTCGCCGCCGATGTCTGCCGCGTGCTCGGAGACCCATTTCGCTGCGGCGTAGGCATCCTCGGGCGCGGCGGGATAGGGACTTTCCGGTGCGAGCCGGTATGCGACCGACACGACGATGCAACCGCAGCGGTTTGCCACGGCGCGTAGAAGCGCGTCGTGCGTATCCAAACTGCCCGCCACAAACCCTCCGCCGTGAAAGAAAACAAAGATGGGCAAGTCTCGTCCCTCCCGTGGGACATAGAGCCGAACGGGAATGTTTCCGCCGGGCCCAGGAATTGAGCGATTCTCAACGTGAAATACTTGCTCCGGTGTCCCTGAAAGGGTGGGATAGAAAAGATAGGCCTTACGCACCTGATCGACGGTCGTGAGGTGAATAACCCCAGCTGCCGTCATCTTGTCGACCACCGCTTTTACTTGTGAATGGGCTGCGGCTGCCGTCTGAGATTTCTCGTCGGAAGCTTGTTGACGCGTGGCGCCTGCTTTGCCGGCTGGCGGTTTGCCAAATGTCGCGTGCGCACCAGGAAACACCCACGACAGGACAGCGAGTCCGGAGATCAATGCGAGAACTCGACGCGCGCTAAGTTTTCGCCTGCCGAACCGTAGATGGACGTTACACATGGATTATCCCCCAACCTCCTAATCTCGATCGTCCCGCTTCTCTGAGACATTTGTCAGTCTCTCCTACCGATGGACCGACGGATGTGAGTTCGGTCACAGGACATTGTGATGCTCTTCGCGCTCGAATGGTGCGTGTCCGTGGGACGCAGGGGAAGAAGTGGCGCGCCCGGAGAGATTCGAACTCCCGACCCTCTGGTTCGAAGCCAGCAGTAGCCGGTGGGCGGGAAGACTCTAACCCATTGTTCCGGCACCGCTAAACGTCGTTCCTTCTCCTGCGAATCCCTCACGCAGTTGCTCCAAAGCTGATCCAAAAATTCAAATGTCAGTCAACAAGAAGGTTACACCCATCCGTGGAGAAGTGCGGCCATCCGAGCGTGGCCGCGCACCCGAGTTTCCCTCCGGCTTTGTTCGGGCTGGAGGACTCAAGTTGCCGCTCAAGGATCGGCGGAAGGCCCTAGACAAAATCGCTCGCTTAACTCGCAACGCTAGCGCAATCGAGGCCATTCAGATCGCGCAGTGGGTTGTCCGCATGGCACTCGATGAAGTCGCCGCCGTCCCGGGCGACGTAACCGATTTGCATCGAGGACGGACGACAGTTCCGGTATTCCGCGACGCCGGTGCGCGAGAGCGCGCGCGTGGAATGTTGTTGTGGCTCCCGACATCACCGAAATTTGCTGGCGTACTTGATCCGGAAGAAGTTGCAGTTTGGAACGCGAGATTGTCGGGCGAGACCGAAGAAGAGATTGGAAAACGGCTTGGGAAGAGCCAAGGACGCGTCTCGCAAATGTTCTCATGTGCGAAGCGCAAACTTCAGGACCGACATCGCTACTTGGCTGACTCGAACGATCTGCCCATTGAGATCCTGGCTTGGCAACAGGAAACCGCTGGCGACGATTCGCGCCGGAATCCTCCCAATCTACTCGCAAATGTGGCCGTGCTCTCGCAGCGCGATCGCGCGTTACGGCAAGGACGGTTAGAGCAGGCGGGCACAGGATGCAAGGAACTCGATCGGCTTCAGTTGCGGGCGGCATGATGTTCGTCCGTTTTCCGAACACAGATGCCGTTGCAGAGAGCCAAAACATCTTATTAGCGTCCATAAGCTCAATGAGTCCAAGCGGATAGCAGGTTTTAGCGGGTTATGCCACTAACAAGAGAGAGTAGGTCAGGTGAAGGTTGCGGCACAAAACAACCGCTCTGCGGTATCGAATCCCCGCTTCCTTCACCCGACCGAAATCCGCGGACCGTAAATTCGTCATCGTGGCGCGCATACTCTCCCGTTAGCGCCAACAACGCGACGGTAATGCGGCGGGCTGTTGCAGCAGGCAGGTACAACCAAAATTCCGAGGAGCCACCGCTTCTCGACCAACAGGCGCTTCGTTCAACGGATGAAGCGCCTGTTCTTTTTTAAGTTCGTGGAGTTCCAGAGACATGCGTTACGGCATGAAGGGACCGCAGAAAGAAGGGTCGCATGATCACCGACAGAAAGAACGCGCTCCGTCGCAAGAAAGCCATCATCGAAGAGATCAATCAACTTCGCGAACTTCTATGGAGAGAAGCTGTCCTTGTCGGAGTAGTTCCCTTTGTCAAAGACCACATCGCTCGGTTGCAGGCGGAGTTCGATGAGCTTGAACACCGCTTTCCGACTGACACGAGACAGAGCGTCAGAATGCACCTATACGTGGCGGCGTAGGGAAGGGAAACGCGTGGTCGATGATCGAGAACTCTGCTCCGCCAGAAAATCCCTCGGACCGGCGAGACACGCTGGTCGATCTGATTGTTAGCGACGAGCGCCGTGCTTGGATTCTGACGCGCTATCCGTTCGAGGACATTGGACGGCCGGGCATTTTGCACGTCGAACCGAAGACGAGCAAACACTGGCGGAAGAAGCGTGACTCCATGCGATGGGGCGACGCGATTCACAGCGAACAGCCAGACGGCGAGCTGGGCGAACTGGCGTCACCGGAAGCGGCCTAAAGCTCGCCCGCCACACCATAAACCGGACTGAAAGACGGGGACCACATGACGGCAGAAGTAGACGAACTAATTCAACAGGCCGAGCAAGACCGTCTGTGGGGCTGCATCCAAATCGATTTCCAAGACGGGAATGTAGTCCTCATACGCAAGACGGAAACCATCAAGCCAACTCCGGCAGAAGGAACAACCGATGCCAACGCGGAACGAAAATCAATCCAGCGGGCGCGGTAGCAGTGCGCATCAGCAGTGCTTCCCGCGCCGCCACATGCCGCCAGATGTGGATTCTTTCTACTGGTTTTGCGTTAATCGCTGCCGCAGGGGCGGCGTGTACAGGCGAGACGATCGCGCGGTCGCCGATGACTACGGCGTCAGCAAGAACCGGGTCACGCGGTGGGTGAGATTTCTGGAGCAGCACGGCTGGCTCATTCGACAGCAAGACGGCAGGCATCGTAACAAGCAGACCGGAATGTACAAGTCGATTCCATACACCGTGTTGGAGCACGATGAGTGGGCGGCGAAGCATCCCGGAGAATGCCGCTACCTGTCGCGGTTGCGGCACGATTCCACCGGCCGTGATCCGGTCCCCAAAATGGGGACAGGTCGTTCGGACAAGTCATTGAAGAAACAAGCGGCTGCACGCGCCAATGGCAAGAAGGGCGGTCGCACGCAGAAGAAAACGGAGGCAGGGAACCTTCAAAGCCAGCCCCCAAATTGGGGACAGGACCAGTCCCCATTTTGGGTTTCCACCAGTCCCCAAAATGGGGGCATAAGTAGTTCTCTTGTAGTAGAACCAAAACCAGAAACACGATGTGATCGTTCCGATCACAATCGTGGGGACAATTCTTTCTCCGACTTTTTGCCGGAAGAAAACCTAACACCTACACCCACCGGCGAACAAACCAAACGACCTTGGTACAAAACGCTAGCAATCGGCGCGAGGGTGTTGCACGAGGAGCGTGGGTACGACTCCGGGGTGAAGATGGCGGCGCTCACCGCGTGTCTCCGTCACGAGAAGCACGGCGACTGGCCGGAAACCGTCTCCTATTACCGGGATGCTTACCCGCTTGGCGAACTGGAGGACTACCAGCGCGAGAGCGCCATCGAGGACGCCTTCGACCGACTAGCGCTGAAACTTGTCTGCGACGACGAGATCGAGTTCTTCGCCAAGCTCGAATAATCGGATGAAAATTGGCGGTCAGAAAACATGCCGTTCGCGAAGCAATACGAAGCATCGTTCGCTGTAGTTCGATAGGTCTTCCGCACCACCGCGTCACTCGGCTCGCAATTTCTCCTCCGCCAGCTTCCGTCTCCGCTCCACGTTGGTCTGCCAGAGAAGCGAGTGCCAGTTCAACTCGAAATCTCGCGGCGCTCGGCCTGTTAGTCGGATGAAGTTATTCGTGAAACGCTCGATCTCTTCTAGCGATGGCGGAGGCACAAAAGGTAGCGGGTGGGTGATGCGGGTCTTCAGGATTTCAGGTTGGCTCACTACGAATTATATCAAGCACCGGCATGTCCGCAAAACGGGCGCGACGAGCGGTGGTGGATCATTTTGGATTTCGTCGTTGTGCATCTCGGTAGAAGACAACGTACAGAAATACCGACCAGATGGCGATTGCTGCCGCTGTGTAGACCCGCCTATGAATGACGCTCACCGACAGCCAGAATCCGGCCAAGATCGCTGCCCAAAACAGACCTAGCTTGAGTAATCTTTTCTCGTCCTGTTTCACGCCACCTCCACTTTCGCCATCCTGACGTATGCCGCGCGTTTCGTCGGATGAATAGATTGTGATGACTACGTGAGGCACGGTTGTCGTGAAAGTTTCGCGTCGGACAATGCTATGAGCTGACAGCGCCATCACTGGTTGACATCCCGGCTCCACGAGGTCCACGCAAACAGTACCGTGCTTCGGCCCCAGCACGTCAGACGAAACTTCCAGAACTCCATCAAAAAGCGCCGCATCGCAGGTCGCGAGATTCGTGGCATGGCCTGCAAAACAACAAAGGTTCTCTGTGCCTTTGAACAGTCCTGTCAACGGCTGTCTTTTCCTAGGGAAGGACGGGTGGCCGTAGCTCTTCATGTGGTGAGTACCGTCAAGATGATAGCTCGCGTGGGGAGTCCAATCTCGTTCCGTACGCGGCACCATAACAAAGAACTCGCCTTTCGGGGATCGTCGGACCCATAGAGTCAACCAAAGGTTCGCGCCCGCGCGAATCGCCACGGCGTACCGATGTTCTCCTGTGCGCGGAGGTTTGAGTTCCATGGGATTCTGAGTTATCTCAACAATCACCTCGGCCGCCCGATACCAACGAGTCTAAGCCCGTGAAAGCACGTCCATTGCTCCATTGTGCCCCAATCGTCGATTAGCCGGACGACTACCGCGTTCCCGGAACGGGCGTTTCGTGGCCCTTGCGGAATCGCCGCTACGAGATGAAATTTTCGCCCGTTTTGCTCGCCACGCGAACACATCTGCGGTTCGGAACGTCCAGTCCCGTTTCGGGCATAGCGCTTTTGGCGCGGTGAATCGAAGGCACGCCGTAACACGACTGAGATTGAGACCACGCGGCGTTGCGACCGATTGGCGGTTAGCTGGTGGGATCGTGGCGCGGTGCACAGACGATCACCGGATGCGAAAACGCATGAGTACGCGGCATTTTCCTGACTATGGTTGTGCCGCTAAATTCAGCAAATCGCAACCGAGCGGGAAGAGGAACGCATGACTTTGCCGCAGAGTCATGCGTTATGTAAGACGGGACGAGCGGGGGTTAGAAGATCACCGCGTCAGCACGGCGGGCTTCTGCATTGGCTTGTTCGTCAGTGACATGCGTGTAGCGTGCGGTGCTGGATGCGCTCATGTGTCCTAGTCGTTGGCGGATGTACGCGAGATTGGTCCCCGCCGCAACAAGGTGAGACGCGCGGCTGTGCTTCAAGATGTGAACATGGCGTTTGCTGCGCGGCAGTTCAGCGGCCTCAGCAACGGACTGGAACAGCCGGAACATCGCCGACGTGTCGAGCTTCGCGCCTTTCTGCGACGTGAACAGATACGGACCGGGGTTGTCGCGCTCCGCAAGCCATGCTGCCAGAGCTTTCTTCTCGTCCAGCAGCGGTTGACCTTGGACCTTTTCCAGCGTTTGCACGTTCGTCATGCTGCCTTTCTTCCGTCGCAGCGTGATCTGATTTGCCTTCCGGTCGAGATCGTCGAGTCGTAGATCGCAAATCTCGGAGCAGCGCAGCCCGTGCTTGTAGCCAATCAGAATCGCCGCCCATGCTCGGTTTGAATGCTGACGTGCAGCTTTCAGCAGAGCAAGGAGTTCGTCCGGCATGAGAAAGGTCATTGGTCTTGCATAGCGCGGTTTAGTTTTCATTGATTTCCTCTGACGCAAGGATAGTTTTCTTTTCATGCGTTCGTCAATGGGCCGTTCGTACTGATTTTGTTAGGACAACGCCTGCGCATTGATACGGCAAGCGCGACAAAGCGAAGAACATCCGCGCCGGTGCTGAATCGACGTACTCCTCGGCAAGTCTGCCGAGCATTCCATGACAGTCGTTGCGATTGCCCGTAGGTTTCGCCGAGCGATTGTAGGGGACCCTATTTCGATTCAAGTACCCCCCGGAGGGCCGGGGACCTCGGGGGTAGGTGTGCGTGGCGCGTCGTGACCTAGTGATGCCCGACCAACCGCGAATGGCTCTCGAAGTGACGCTAGCAACCCGAGACAGCGCCTCTAAAGCCGCTCAAATCGCGCACAGACTAGGTTTTTAGCCGACTTTCCATTTCACAAGGACATTTCCATGCCAACGCAACCCAAACGCGAAGTGAAGTGCCAAATCTGCCGGTGGAGCGGTCACCGCTACTACGGCGCGAAAGGCATCTTGGTCGATCCCTGTCCGCAATGCGGATCGCGGGTGACCTACGCCGCTCCGCAGAAAGGCGACATGCCCGCGACGGCGGACCCGAAACTACTGGCTGAGGCGGCGTAGATGCGCTACCCGTCACCAGAGCACCTTCTGTCCGAACTGGCGACGCGCGGAACCTCCGGCACGCGCGAGAAAGCGTTGCGGCTCCTCGGCATGAATTTGCCTCCGACACTCGGTCCGTACAAGCGAAAAAGCCGGGAGTCTCTGCTTCGCCGTCTCGCCTGCGACCGTCGCAAGTCGGCAAAGGCTCGATTGGAAGCGCTGGCGGACCTGCTCAACGCGGAATGTCCCGAGCAGATTGACGGCGACAGGGAAACATTAGCGATCCGCAAGCCCGATCCGAAACTCGCTGCGATGCTTGACGAGTTGCTGACCGGCAGCGGCGTTTCGAGGTTGAGCGACGTGAATGACCTTTCTATGGAGCACTTCGCGCGGAAGTACGACACCGATGACATCGCGCTGCTGAACGAACTTCGCGACGCGGCATCGTCGATTCAATTCTGGCAGGGCTACTTCGCGCATGACACCTCGTCACCCGCCGCGACGCTCGTGCCATTTCTGTACGGCGCGGACAATACAGAGGCAGAACTACGAAAGATCGGAGAAGCAGAAGTTGCAGAAGCAAGAAAGAAACTCACGCAACACAACATCCCACAGTCACTCTGGTAGCGCAAAGCTCCAACGCTTCTTCCCGCCGAACTACACGAGACAGTTGGTCATTTGCGGGCGTGCGATCCCCGTCCGGTTTGTGGATGGCGAGTGGCGAGCGTACACGAAATTCCCAGACGGTTTCTGGATGTTCGCATCAGCGAGTTTTGGGTTTCTAGCGAAAGAGTTAGAGCGGTGCCTTGCTCGGGGCAGCGCGTACCGAAAATAACGAGTAGGGAGAAATACGAAGATGGGCACGACGAAAGAAGCACAGGAAAAAGCGTACGACGAGTTCGTCAAACAGAGCGCGGGCTGGCAGGTCGATACGACCGGCTTGCCGAGCGTTCAGGCGAGACAGCGAAAGGAGAACAGCGCCGACGACAGCCTGATTGACCCGAGGTTCGCTCCGCTCGCACAGGATCGGCCGGTGCGACTGCGAAACGAAATTGTGCGGTTTGTGAACGCCAACGGCCGGGATGCCGAAGTCAAACGCATCCTCGAAAAAGAAGGGATCGAGAATCCGTCCGAACCGAATACCGTAATCCTTCCCGGTGATGTTGAGGGCCGAGTGTTCTACAAAGACGGCTCGTGGCAGTGCGTGGTGCAGGCGGACGGGGCGCGGCGAACGTTCGTCGGTGATTCATACGACATCGCCGTGGTCTCAGCCGCTCGTGCGTTCAGTAAGCACCGCGCGAGTGACATACGCGATCTGACAGAAGCGGAAAAACTCGAAGTCATCCGCTATTCCCAGCTTGGAATGACGCAGGAGGCCATCGGCCGTTACGTCTACTTCGCCATCAACAAGCGCGAGATCGACAGCGCGTTTGAAATCTTGGATGACCCGCGGTATCGACCGCTTTGCGATGCCGCGGTATGGTTCGTTTGGACGCATGCGAAGAACGACTATGCGCCTACGCCCGAGCGCGAGGAGTTTATCAAGCGTTTCGTTGCTGAACGGCCTCTTACGCTCGCATTGCTTGACTCAGCGTGGACGGCTTGTCAATCGGCCGAGCGAGACGCAGCGGGATCGCTAAAAGCGTTCATCCCACCTAATGAACCGGAACCAACTCAACACGAGATCGCACGCGGTCTTGAAGACCTACCCGACGATGAAGTCAGAAGTCTGTTGGGACAAACGCTTCGAGCGTATTCGCGGGAGGTGAAGCAGGGCGTTCGATAGCTACTAACCTGCGTTCTGTAATTGTGGCTATTTAGCTGAGAGGGTCCCGAGGGGCGCAAGCTTCCTCCTCTGTTCCGCAAGACACGTTGCGGCTTGCGAAGGGAAATAGATCGTGGGGCCAGATTTCGTTCCAGTCCGCGCGCCTGTACGGATTGACAGGCGAAAAAGTGTCAGCGGCGAAAGTCTTGTGTCATCCCGCGGGCGGAATCTAGGGGGAGATCAAGGGCAGAAACGAGCTTCGTGTACTGTTGGGCAAACGATTATGGGGACCGTTAATCGCTCATCGAACCTCAATTAGATAGCCGCGGGATTCGGCGTACTGCTTTGTCCCCTCTACTGCAGTCGCGATCCGCTGCCACTCTGATTCTGTCTTCGGCTGAGCAACTTTGCCGTTCACCAGCGGCTGGGAGTTGAGGTAGAGTTTCCATTTCCCCGTCGAATCGTCTTTGGCAGGTGAAACGTCGAATACAAAGACCATTTGCCCCAATTCGTCTTCGTACACTAGCGTCCCGGCGACCTTCCCAAACATTACTTTGGCTTCAGCAGAATTTTCCATATCAGAAATGAATGATGATATTTTGGATTTCGCCATTGCTTAAGTTATTCGCCAGTTCGGGCCATTCGTAGTTCCAGAATGTGTTACCTACGCCGTTTCCCAGGAATACCTCTACAGTACCAGTTGCACCTTGGGCGAATGCCGCTGATTCAGCCTGCATAACTGAAGGATCGCCCGCCTCCAAGGCCGCCTGAGCCTCTGGACTAAGCTCCAAGAGTTGTCCTCCTGACCCTAGTGCAGCTTGGAGGCCGTCCTGCCCAACCCAAAATACCCTAGTGCTGGTGGCCGCGGGTATCTCCAGGGCTGCGGCCTTCCCAAGGGTGCCAACGATGCCCGCTCCCGACCCCACCGCTCCCACAACTAGGTTGGCATAGACTGACCTCATATAGGCGCTCGTCATCATCCCAGCTAGGCATAAAGTGGGAATCGGACAATAGCGTGCTTCCAGTAAATTTCCGAAAGCCTGATAGTGATTCAGCATTTGGTTGAAATAGAGGCGGCATAGATCGTCGGTCGAGGGATCGCAGTAATCGAGGGGAACGATGTCCGTCGTTACATTCGTGCAGCCGTTGTCATTGCAAGTGGTTTGGGTTTGACAGAGTGGCGGCTGGCATTGGTTCGGGTCCTGGTTGTCGTTTGATCCGCCCGCGGCCCCGGCTAAGAGGCCGTCGCTATTGCCGTAATAGTCCGGCAGGCCGCTGGAATCGCCGCCACCGCATTCCACCTCGGAACAGTACGGGTCGTTTTCCAAGCCAGCCGGGTCGATAACAGTCAACGGGTCGTTCAAGGCATAGGCATAGCGATTCCAAGTTTGCGGGTTTGACGGAGCCACCGAAGCCATGCCAGCCGGATCGGGTGAAGGCCAACGGCCTTGAATGCCGTATTCGCGCGCGGGGAAATCGTAGAGATTCGGAGCGGTGTCCTGGTTCGCCCCAGTGAACGACAGATCCGGCGTTCCGGACTGCGCGTACGGTTCTCCATAAGGGCCGTAAGCAACGTCGTACAGTACGGTTTGAGAGGTCGTGGAGCCGAGGCGCGAACTGCCGAGCCAATCGGAATGGCGGTAGTGATCAAGGGCAGTCGAATTGTACACCGCAATTGAGCCGCCGGGGAGCGGCACGAACCCCTTTTGCAGCGACGAGCCGGTCATGAGAGCAAGCTTGCCTCCGGACGGCGCGTACGCGATCTCCGCATAGGTCCCGCTCCGATTCTGCTCTACCATGCGGTCCAAAGCGTCATACGTGAGGCTTACCGTGTCCGCAGTGACCGGTCGACCATTGGAATCCCATGTGTACGTATTTAGGCAGTCATTCAGAATGTTGCCGTCAGCATCGTAGGACGGAGTGCAACTGCCGATCGACGAATACTGGTTTGTCGGCGGACTGGTCGTGTAGTTCGGCTGGAATGAATTCGTGCCATTTTTCTGGATGTTGCCGAACGCGTCGTAGGTGAACGTCTGCGACCAAATTGACCCACAGCTTGCGCTCGCAATGCGAGTCATGTCGTCATGAGAGTATGAGCACGTCTGCGTATTGGCGCTGTAAAACGGGTCGGTGATTGCGAGGCTGCCGAGAGTGCCCAAGGGATTCCAGTTCAGCGTCCCCACGACGGATTGACCGTTCACGGTGAACTTGTACTGCGTCATCCGGTTCGTATTGCTGTCGTATGTGAAAGAATCGCTGTCGGACGACCCGAGGTTCACGGCAGTCGGCAAGCTGGCCATGTTGTATGTGGTGCTCGATAACGGGTTTTGACCGGAGGAAGCTGTCGCAGAGTAAGTGCGGCCTTCGCCATCGACGCCGTAAGTGATCGTAGGCACGCCGGGGAGCGGATTGGTCCCTCCGTTGAGCTGATTCGGCGCGCCGTTTGCCCAATACGTTTCGTTGACGTGGTAGTAGCCACCAGAGTGAGGGGTGGATTCGTACACGTCGCTTTGTTCCCCGCGCGCCGTATAGCTGAAGCCCTCGTCCGTCAGCTTCGTGCTGCATGGGGAAAAACAGGTGTACGCTTCAGCCAGACGCGCCTTGGCGTTGGCCATCGTGACGCCGTTGACGGTCGCGGAGTCGTAGACGAAATGCCTTTGCGGCGTCGCGCCCGCGTACGTACCGGAAGGGTACGCGGTGCTCGTTAGCCGATGCAGAGCATCATACGCGTAGCAGATCGTATTCCCAACGGCATCCACCTTCTTAACCAGGTCGCCCTCGGATGTGCCGCAGGTTGAGTCGGTGTCGTACGTGTAGGTCGTGGTTCCCGATTCAGGATTCGCCTCGGAGGTCATGCGGCCGAGGTCGTCATATGTGTAGCTTCGCGTCTGCTTGCCGGATGATTGAGCGTTTTGTGTGACGCCGGTTAGATTGTTGTTCAGATCATACGTATATTCTGTCCAGTAGCCGGTTTGGGGTGAGGATTGCGCACAATTCCCGGCGGGAGCAAGACTTGTCCCCGCCGTGATTTCGCAGACAGAAGTAAGGCGGCCGAGTGCATCGTATTCGAGTTGTTTCCGCTTCGTATTTTCGCCCGATGGGGCTGGACCTCCTGCTACATAGGAATCATTCTGACTGTAAGTGTAAGTCGTAGTCCCGCCGCCGCCGTCCGTAATTTGAAGTGGTCTTGACAATGCGTCGTACGCCGTCCTAATTGAAGGCGCGGAAGAGTTCGTTTGGCCTGCCGTGGCTGAATAGGGCAGGGTCGTTCGATTTGGCCGGCCGAGACTGTCGTAATCGACTTCGACCGAATCGTACGTGGTCGACGATTGAACTTGCCTAGCCTGGGAAATATGCGGTCGGCCAAGGCCATCTGCGGTCGCTAGAACATCGACCGTTGACGTGCTGCCGTTAAAATTCAGCGTGCTCTCAACGGACGCAAGGGTTGTTCCGGCGCTGTACGCTAAACTCGTGCTGTTTGATAGCTGATCAGTCTGGGAGTTGGGTCGCCAGAAGTGCGCGTCAGTGAAGGCAGTCGAAACCGTTTGATTGTTCTCATCAGTGATCGATGTGGTGACACCGCCAATACAATTCCACGCCGTCGACTTGGTCATGCCGCCGATCGGCTCGGTGGCCAGTGTGGGGAATGAATTGGTACAACCGCCGTATGTGTAAGTCGTTTGCGCCCGGTTCACGTCGGTGGCGACGTTGACGTTTCCGGTATCGTAGTAAGTGAAAGTCCTGCCCAGTGTTGCCGAGCCCGAAACGAGATAGGTGATGGTCGTCGCGTTTCCACGCGAACCTGTAACCGAGACATGCTGCGGAGTGCCTGACGTTGCCGTCGGTGACCCTGTCGCGTTGCAGGTTGTTGTGCCTGACGGCGTACCTTCGTCGTAGCAATACGTTGTCTGCGCCTTAACGTTGCCCGAGCCATCTTCCACTGTGACTGTGGACGGCTTACCGACGATGCCGTTACCAAGGCTTGCATAGGTGACCAGCGTCTTGCGCACTAGAGAGCCGGGTGCACCTGCTCCATAGGAATACTCGTCCTTTTCGGTTACGTTGCCGTAGCTGGAAGTACTCCCGTTTACAGTTTCTTTGTCGTAGAAAGTATTGATTTCGGATTCCAGTCCACCTGGCCATTGCACGTAGGTCGTGCTCTGCGTGATGGGCAATGTAATCGCTGTGGAGTTGCAGGGCGCTGCCGAGCCGTTGTAGCACGTGTATGTGGTCTTGAGTAGGTTGGCGGGCGCAGCGGAGCCTTGGTACACCTGTGTTTGCGTCGCGTAAATGCCTTGGAAGTTCATCACTGTCTGATTTTGTTGTGAACTTGGATCGGTTATGGTCGTTGTCCAAGCGGTGCCGGACTCCGTATGAGCGTAAGTCCAAGCGCTGGATCCGGTGTCGGGAGTGCTGCGAGTTAGGGTAGCCGTTGTGCCGTCAGACAGAATTCCATTGTTCCCGCCCGAATACGAATAGGTGATGGTTCCTTGCGTCGGTAGCTTAACCGATGTGAGACGACCCGTGACGCAGGTCGTGCCAGTGTATGGAATGCACGCGCCCGACGCTGGAGTACTTGGCGTAGATTCATACGTGAACGTGTATTGAGAGCCGTCCGGCAGGACGATGCTGGTTACGAGGGGCACGGCGGCGCTTGACTTGTACTCCGTGATTCCAGTCACCCCAAAGTTGGTCGCAACCGTGTAGTTGGTGTAGTTCATCGTGTAGGCAGCGGCCTGGTTGTTCGGCGCAGTGTATGTGAACGTGTTGGGACTCGCCGCGGTACCCGCGCCTGCAAATGTCAGTGCAGGTGTTGTTGAATTGAGCGTATCGAAGAGTTGCCCGTTTGAATTGACGGTGACTTGGTTTCCGTTGCTATCTGTTGCTAGCTGCCCGTTACTCGTCACCACGACTTCGCCGTTTCTTGCCGTAATGGTGTACACACAGGACGTGACCCATGCGACAGAAGCCGTGTAACCAGAACCATCCGGAGTCGTCGGGCTTCCATACCATTTACAATTCCCGACCTCGGCGAGAACATAAGAAGCCCCAAAACTGTGCGGCGTTCCACGAGCGTCTATGTAATTGATGAGTTGCGCGAAAATGCCGTAGCCTACGTCCTCGGAGAATACCTGGACGTAACCAACTCCCGGAAGGACCCAACCGAAGGAGCCCGTTGGTTCCCAAGTGGTGGATCCGCTTGATGTCATCGGAGTCCAAATCGACCCGTCGTAGGTCAGGTTATAGTTGAATGGGATACCGCGCCCCGCTTTCTGTAGCACCGGGATCACAAGGTGCACATTCAAGTTCGCGAGATCGATTGTGTCAATCGGTCCGCCACCGAAGGAGCCAAACGGTGGTGTGCCGGTCGTAGCTTGGGCAACGGACGGCAATGCTGTAGCCGCCCATAACGTTGCAAACACGAGAGCGCGGCGCAGGAAAGTCATTGACAGTCTCCTTACTGGAGTTGGAACGAGACGGCCGTAAGGCCGGAGTCAAACGTCGCGTTGTTGAATTGGAGATCGAGGACCAGGCTGTGGTTGACCTGCTTCTGTACGTGAAATGGTGCCAGCACTCCGCCGACAGCTTGATAGCTGGAAAACTGTATTTCGGTAGGGATGTCGACCAGAGCATTTGCATCGGGATGGGCGTTGAAGGCGAGCGCTACGGGAAGCGACGTTGTGGGGTCAAGATAGATATTCATTTGGCTCAAATGCTGTAAGAGGCTCGCGGATTGAGGGTCAGCATTTGACAGAAGCGGGAACTGTTGCGTGGCGGAGACGTGCACGACGGCTTGGCCGTTCAACGCCTCGGGACCGACATATGACAACACGTATGCTTGCGAAGACAGAAGATTTCCGAGCGTGAGCGCGGGGAAGAACCACGACGGGTCGGTCATGATGTTGTGGCCCGCCATGCCGTGCATCGCGGCGTCGGGGCCGGACCAAGCGCCGACCGGTTGCACGGCCTGCAAAACGGAAGCGGGTACGCCCGGTGGCAGAGCACCGGGGAGAGGAACGGCGGAGTGATTGCGAATCTCGGTGCGCTGGCCGGAGGGGAAGTTCAGGCTGACTTTGCTATCGCTCGCGGCTGTCGCGGTCAGAGTGGCGGTGCCGGTCTCGTCGTCGGAGCCGGCGATGCGGCGCGCGGTGCCGGTGAGAGTCACGTCGCTAACGGTGGCGCCACCTGTCAGCGCAACCAAAGCGCGCTGGACCAGCGCGACGGCCTGCGGATCGCTCGTGGCTGGCGGACTGGATGTCGAAGCTGTTTGTTGAGCCGAAGCGGATGAGCAAACAACGCAGACGATCAAGACCAAGGGCAACAACCGCGAGGCGCGCATAAATCCCTCCCACGAGTCAGACTTTCGCCGATGAGACTCTCTCAACGGCAATTCTTATGTCAAGTTAATACATTGATGCTCGAAGTACGTACTGTGGAAAAAGTGTGTATTTCTTAGGATACTAAGCATGGTCGGATCGGTTCGTCTTCCCTAGACCTGCGAGTCGCAAAGGAGATGTGTTTAGGTCCGCGCGGAACCGCAAGGGCGCAAGGCGAATGTGATCGGGATTCTGCTTAGAAAGCGAAGCCTAGCCGCTCTGTTTCGGATATGGCTTACGCCACTCGGTCCGCGCTGCGTCGAGCTGGATACTGACCGCTGACACTAACGATCTTCCATCGGCTCCGCTGGTCAGTATGCAGATTATGGGCGAAAACGATCACAAGGCAACGATACACATACCGCCCGAGATGCTGAAGACCTTCGCTGCGGAAATCCCTCGCCTCTACAGGCAGCTTAGGGAATCGGCCAGCAAGGACCTCGACGAGACACGCCATATGGCCGATGAGTTCGTCAGGATCGCGGAGATGCGCATTTCCTTTTCCGAGAAGATCATCCTCCTTGCAAGCGGGACCTTCGCTCTTAGCGTCACATTCCTTGGCTCTCTTCAACGGCACAGTCCTAGTTCAGGTATGGCGGCAACGTGGTGCCTCAAATCGGCTTGGGTTTTGATTCTCGTCTGCATTTTCCTTAGCTGGTTGCACAACCGGCATAGGAGCTATTTCATAGAATCGATAATTGTCGCCGAGGTTGCTCGGGCGAGAAGCTACTACGAGAATCAGAAGGCGTTACTGTGGCAGCGCGCGGCGAATGCGTTCAAGGGTGTCGAATCGCCGGAACTTAGCGTGTCGGCTTTTTTTGACGCAGTAGCAAACACAGTGCAGAAATCGAGCGTCGATGCAGAAAAGCTGCGCGACCGAATGGCCGACACGGCACGGAAAACGATGCGGACTTCCAACAAACTCGGCGACTGGGCCATGTTGGCCATCGCGTGCGCCTTCGTGCTCATGCTCGTATTCGCTGTGAAGAACGCCTCACTGTTTTGACGTGCGTCGCGAGCCAGCAAGAAGTCCCTCGCCCGCAATCTCGATAGGACCGCGCACGCATGAAGGACGAACGGAAGCGCAGGGCAAGCGGCATTCCATTGCGGTGTAGGCACACGCAACTTCGAGAATGGATTTTCCTTTCGACGCAGCACTAACATCATGCACCCGGCAGGCTTCGGTGATCTCGCCGAGGCCCGCCCCCATCCGCTGGCGGCGAGAGCATTTCGAGGATTCTTGCTCGGATTTCGTCTAACAGCACGGGTGATTCTTTGAAGAACTCCGAAATAATCCTACCTCGCTCTTCTCCCGACATAGGTGTCCGTGTGCGCCACAGATTCCAAAAGTGACTGTTGACACTGTAGATTTTTTCTCTCAGGGCATCGTCAATGAAGAGCATGTTTTCAGAAAACCAATCGACAAATTGGTTGGCTGCTTCCGCTGCCCGTTCGCTTTGTACCTCTAAGGATGGCTCACCGGCAAAGTGACCCGAGCGGAATCTATCGGAGAAGGCCCGGTTCGCCTTGACCAATCGCTTGAACAACTCTTCCAGAACCTCGGCGCGTTTTTCGTGAAGCCTTGCATAGCGGGTTTCGTGCTCAAACGCCGCTCGCTTGAGTTCGCCTCTAAGCCGCTCAATCTCGATGGCGCTTCTGTTTTCTAGCTTAGCTTTGAACGCTTCTAGGTCACGAGATAACATCTGCGACCAAAGGCTTCGTAAGAGCCATGCGGCTGCGCCAGAAACAACAAGAGAACCGGCGAGCGTCTTGAAGATATCGGTCCAGTTCATCTCGGGACTCCAGTCCGCGCACGGCAATTCACTTTATCTCAGGTGGCGTGCCTTTATGGCGACGACTTTGACCATTTCTTTGACCACCGGCAATCGCGACTGAATGAAGGGGATTGCGATGTGACAAGCAGCCCCGGTCCGACCGTCCATACCGTACTTTCGCCACATCGTAACAGCGCCAGTCACGAAAAATCTTCGAGGGGATGGGGCCAACTGCGTTACGAGGTAACGCGTCGATGGTAAAATAGAGGACGTAGGTTGAGGGATTCGCGCGAAAGCGCACCCTGCATCGTTTCTAGCCGCAGCGGAGCGGCATCCCGTGTGGTGTTGCCAGCCGCTACGGGTGTGCCCGGACGATGGCAGAGCGGTCACCGAAATGCAGACTGCAATCTGCGATCCGTCACGCTTCGGAGTTCCCTGCGACACAGGCGCATCCGCCACGGCCCTCCCTGTGGCTGCGCCAGTGCAGTTGTTCCGAGAGCAACGTCCCAACAAACTCTCTAGCAGTCCCGAGCCTCAATCTTGCGGCTTCGCATCATTGCACGCCGGATCGGGGGACGTTTTTGTTGCGAGTAGCGTGACTTCGTGGCCGTCGCGGAATGGGCTGGTTATGCAGCCTCAACCGTCCACTGTCGATACTGCTGCGACTTTGCGAGCGGCGGCTCTGCATGGTAGCGTGCCTGCAGCGGTGCCGGAACGGAAAGGACAGCGGTCAATGTCCCGACGTTCTGGACAAAGCGGCACGGTTGTCGTTCAAGGAAAGTGGTACCGGGTCAGATTTAGGCTGGATGTTCCGGGGCAGACGAGCAGGAAGCAGATGAACGAGAAAATCTGCCCAGCTTCCGGGCCGGGAAAATTGACGAAGCCCGAGATCGAAAGACGCGCTCGGGAAATCGTCGCCTCATCTGGCGCAAACTCGGAAGAACACTTTAACAGGGCCGTCGTCGGTGCAAGCCTTACCTTTCGGGAGCAGTCGAAAGTCTGGCTCCGGCAGGCCACAACCCGGAAACGGAAGCCGATTCGTGAAACTTCCGTTCCGACGATCCAGTCAGCGTTGGATAACTGGCTTTTGCCGGATCTCGGCGACCTCGCGTTGGCCGACGTGGATAACGCCGCGGTCAAAGTTGTGATCGAAAAGATGTACGCGGCGGAACTCGCGCCGAAGACCATCGTCAACTACGTGCAGATCGTCAAATCCGTTGTGTCGTCTGCGTGCGACCCCAAGAACGGCGAGCCAATCTATCAGCGGAAGTGGAACGCAGAGTTCATGGACATGCCGGAGATCAAAGGACAGAACCAACCGTGTCCCAGTTCCGCTGTTGTGACGACGATGATTGAATTGGCGGAAGGATGGGAACAGATGCTCTACATCCTTCTCGCAGCGTTAGGAGGGCGGATTTCCGAGGTTCTTGCGGTGGAAGCGAAGCACTTCAAGAACGGCTTCCGCACTCTCGGCATCGAGCAACAGGTGAACCGTTTCGGCGAAATCGTCCCGTACGGGAAAACCGACGCGAGCACCCGTGAAGTCGACTTGCATCCGGACATCGCGGCGTGTGTTGCTGGATACTTTGGCGGGAAAACCGGACTGCTGTTTACCTCAGACAAGGGGACGCCGAGGCACCCGAGGAACGTGGCGAAAAGGCAGTTGAAACCTCGTCTGAGCGAAGCCTATGCGGCGATTCAAAGCGTCGAAGCGGAGGAGGTTGTGCTTCCAAAGGGTATGGCCTTCCATGCTTTTCGGCGTTACCGCAATACTTGGCTTCGACGCCAGAGAGCGCAAGACGACATCCTGAATTATTGGATGGGTCACAAGCCACACACCATGACCGAACTGTATTCCAAGTTGAAGGACGATGTGCAGGCAAGGCTAGACGAGGCCGAGCGTGTGGGATACGGCTTCACTCTGCCGACTGAAGAACCCGAAGTTGCTCCAAGTGTTCCAAAAAATCAGGAAGGAGAGTTGGAAGAAGTTTTGGCGTAACTCAATGAGGACGCAGGGGAAGGAATGGCGCGCCCGGAGAGATTCGAACTCCCGACCCTCTGGTTCGAAGCCAGATGCTCTATCCAGCTGAGCTACGGGCGCGTGAACACATCTTACCGCGAAATTAGCCTTGCAGAGAGCATGAGCGCAGAACCGCGGCGAAGCTCCGATTGCAAACGAATGTTGCTAAGGGCGAACGCCCGTGGCTTTGACCTTCACAGCGCCGGCGCCGCGCAGGCGGTTTTCGATCTCGGCGCGTGAGGCGTCAGACGGTTCCAGCACGCCGATGAGAATCTTGCCGTCGGAGACTTCCGGATCGTAGAGCTTGGATTTCCAATTCGGCAGTTTCGTAGTGACGAGGAGCGTCACGATTGTGGTCAAGACCGCGCCGAGCATCGTGAGCTCATAGGTGACGATGCCGCTGGGCCACGCAGCGAGGATGGGCATGCCGCCAGTGACGATCGGATACGCCTCTTGCGTCAATCGCGCGAGCAGGAAACCGAGCGTACCGCCCACCGCGCCGCCACACGCCGCGAGCCAAGGCATCGGCGTCGCGTGGTCCATTTTGCTGAAGGAGTATCCATCGAATGGCTCTGAGGACATCACGACGATTCGGTTTGGGCTCACACCTGCGCGATTGAGCGCATTCATTCCCCGCTCAGCGGACTCGGGATCGGGGAACAGCCCGTAGATGACAGGTGGAATTGGCATGTTAGTCTGCCCCCGCTTCGTTCTCCCGCACGACGAGGCGCACCGCCTGCGGCTTCAAATGCAACCCGGCCTTGAGTTCCCAAATGGAGATGATGGGAACAATCTTCGAGAAGATCATGTACAGCAGAGCCATCGCACAGAACGTGCCCGCCGTGATCGTGATTTCAACCCAGGTCGGACGATACGTGCCCCAGCTGTAAGTCAGATACTTGTGCGAAAGAGACGGCACGATAATCAAGAAACGCTCGAGCCACATGCCGACAACCACGGTGAAGGATGCAATCGCCGTTCCGGTGATCGTCCGGAACTTTTTGATCGCAAGGATGGGGAACGGAATCAGGAAATTGCAGAACACCATCAACCAGAAAAGCGGCGAGTACGATCCGTGTTGGGTAGTCCAGAATACGGCCATTTCGGATGACTCGTTGCCATACCATGAGGTCAAGCGCTCGGCGAAGACGAAGTAGAACCAGAGAAGACTCATCACGAGCAGCAGTTTCCCCAGGTTCTCGAAATGAACGGGGAGCAGGTACTCCTCAAGGTGCAGGAACTTGCGCAGGAGCGCCATTGCGAGAATGAGAGCCGCGATGCCGCTGAAGATTGCGCCCGCCACGAAATAGGGAGCGAAGATCGTGGAGTGCCACATGGGCACAGGCGCCATCGCGAAATCCCAGGACACGATGCTGTGTACCGAAACCGCCACGGGAATCACCGCGATCGCCATGACGTGCATGGCGGTCTCGAGCCGGTGCCACTGCTTGGGCGTCCCGGTCCATCCGAGCGCCAATGCGCCATAGATTTTCTTTTTCCAGCCTGTAGCGCGGTCGCGGATCAGCGCGAAATCCGGAAGCATGGGCAGCAAGAGGAACGTGACGCTGCTGATCAGATAGGTGTTGATCGCGAAAAAGTCCCAGAGCAGAGGCGAGCGGATGTTGGGCCAGATGCCACGCTCGCTCGGATATGGAAACAGCCAGAATGCAAGCCACGGGCGGCCCAAGTGGATGATTGGAAACGTGGCGCCAATCGAAAGCGCGAAAACGGTGATCACCTCGGCGCAGCGAGTGACGGGGCGTCGCCACGTCGCGTTCGCGAGACGCAGAATAGCTGAGATCAGAGTGCCCGCGTGGCTGAGACCGATCCAGAAGACGAAATCGGTGATGTAGAAGCCCCAGAAAACCGGCGTGCGCAGGCCGGATACGCCCAGTCCCGCGTACACCTGATAGAAGAAGGCGCAACCGGCGGCCACGACCACACCAGCCAGAAACGCTGCCGAGAGCACGTAGGGTGCGGACAGACCCGACATCGGGCGGAGTAAGTCGTCTGTAATTTGTTCAGGTGTTTTCGCTGCCATGCCATGAGTCCCGTTGAAGGTAAGTTACTCGGGGCCGCGTGCCCACTTCGCCAAGAAGCTTTGTCCCGCGGCTTGAAGCCGCCAGCCGCGAGGCCTCGCTTTCGGGATCGCTGAGGTCGCCGAAAACCATCGCTTTAGTGGGGCACGATTGCACGCAGGCCGGCTGGATTTCGCCGTCCTTGAGTTCCCGCTTTTCGGCGGCGGCCTGAATTTTTCCTGCTTTGATCCGCTGCACGCAAAATGTGCATTTCTCCATCACGCCAACTTCGCGGACCGAGACGTCCGGATTGAGCTGCAAGTGGAGAGGTTTCTCCCAAACCGGATTGAAGAAGTTAAAATAGCGAACCACGTAGGGGCAAGCATTCGCGCAGTAGCGGGTGCCGATACAGCGGTTGTACACCTGCCCGTTCAGCCCTTCAGACGTGTGATAGCTCGCGAAAGTAGGACAAACCGGCTCGCACGGCGCAGCGTCGCATTGCTGGCAGAACACCGGCATGAATTTCACCCGGACGTCGGGAAACTCGCCCTCGTAGTAGCGCTCGACGCGAATCCAGTGCTTGGCGCGGCTCAGCGCAGCTTGCTCCTCACCGACCGTCGAAATGTTGTTTTCGGCATGGCAAGCCGCAACGCAGGCCTCGCAGCCATTGCAACGGTCGAGATCGATCACCATGCCCCACTGATGCGCCATGTGCTCAGACCTTCTAACGGTGCTTAAGCTCCGGAGACGCTTCGCTCAAGCTGCCGCCGAACAAGATCAGTTTTCCTTTGCCTACGAGAGAAACCTTCACGCGCGTAGCCGCCCAGGCGAGCGAGCCGGTGCCCTCTACGGTCGCAGGCGCCAGAATTGAGATCGGATTGGCGCCGCGGCCGGTGGCATACCGCGTGAAGTTCGCGTGACCCTGCCCGACGGGCATGGCGATCACGTCCGGCGCAGTGCCGGGCGCAAGTAGCGCCGGCGCCTGCAGCTTGCCGTATGCGGACACAACTTCCACGAGGTCGCCCTGTTGAATCCCCAACTTCTGCGCTGTGCTGGGATTGATTTCCACCCACGTGCCCCACATCACGGTTGAGAGCGGATCGGGCGTCTCCTGCATCCACGGCAGATGTGCAAGCGAGCCATCGTAGAGCAGTTGAGAAGCAAACGGCAGAAAGTGGTACGGGTACTGGCTCGGGTCGCCTTCAAATTGCGGTGCGGCCACTCTTGCAGCTGAACCGGCTGACGATCCGCCGGCCGGCGCGGCTTTGCTTTCGTCAGTGCTCCACCAACCGCCTTGTCCTTGGGCGTTCTTCCAAAATTCGTCCGCATCCTTCGCAGCCTTGGCGCCCTTCTCCTTGTAAAGCGCTGTGAAGGAAGCTTGGATCGCTTCATCGTACGTTTTCCAGGGAAGTGACTTGGCCAGATTCCCGCCGAGTTGATGCACAATGTCGAGAAGAACGTCCGGCATCGCGCGGGTGTTGTGCAGCGGGTTCATGGCAGGCGGCGCGACGCTGACAACTGGCTTGGCTGAGCCAGACGGCGGCACGTCATCGAGCCATGATTCGAGTGGCGAGTGATCGGGCAGGATCAGATCGGCAAGCGCACTCGTTTCGTCGATGAAACTCCCGAAGCTGGCGATGAACGGGACCTTGTCGATGGCCGCCTGAACGCCCCAGGCCCCGGGCGCGGCGAACACAGGATTCGCGTTGTAGAGCAGCAACACCTTAGCGGCGGCAAAGCTCGAAGCCAGCTGTGACGACAATGGTTGGGGCGAAGGTGACGATTCTTTGGCGCCAGACGCCGGTGCAAACAGCACGCCGCCCGGCTTTCCGACGCTGCCGAGCAATGCGTTCAAGGCATTGACCGCCAGAGCATTGAACAGACCGTTCGTTTGTGCCGTTGCCGAATCCCCAACGATCGCAATCGCGGGATCGTGCGCGGCGGCTTCGCGAGCGATTCGCGCAATCGTTTCGGGCTTCACGCCGACTTCCGAAGCGATCTTTTCGGGGGCGTAGTCCGGTAAACCCTGCGACCAACCATCAATCAAGGAACCGGCGTGGCCTGCAGCGGCAGCGGGCCGCAGTTTTTCGGCAAGGATCACGTGGGCAAGACTCAGAGCGAGAGCGCCCTCCGCACCCGGGCGCACGGGAATCCACTCGTCCGCGCTCGCACCGGTCTGCGAGATACGGGGCTCGAACTGCACGAATTTCGCACGTTGCCCGGGCCGGCCCTTGCGCATCTGGCCGAAACCGAGCGATTGCGCAACCGGAGAATTCCACGTGCCCAAAAAGTCTGCACCGAAGGAAATCACGTAGTTGGATCGGCCGAGGTCGACCGTGGGCGGCAAAGCGTGGCCGAAACTCGCAGCGTTGGCCGCACGAATCACGCCGTCATCAAAGAAAGCGAACTCGACCGGCGCTGAATGCTTGAAGGAAGTTGCGAACGCAGCGACGATCATCTTCCGCTGTCCGCGGAGGGGAGCGGTGACGAAAGCGAGTCCGCCCTCCGGCTGATTTGCCTGCAGGTCCGAGAGCTGCGATATCAATTGCTTGATCGCGTCATCCCAGCTGATCTCACGAAACTGCCCCGAGCCCCGCGGCCCATTGCGCACCAGCGGGCCCTTGACGCGGTCGGGATGGTATGTGACCTGCAATCCCGCCTGGCCGCGCGGACAAAGCCTGCCCTGGTTGATCGGGTGCGCCGGATTGCCCTCAAGTTTTTTGGCAAGGCCCATCTTGAGCAGGCCGAGCTGCCCATTGCGGATGACTTCTGCTTCGCCTTGCATCACGCGCGCGATCAGGCCGCAGCCCGCCGGGCAGAGCGTGCAGATGCTCGGTTTCCATGTGACGATGCCGGGGATCAGATCTTCTTCCGGCACGAACCGGATGAGTTGGTGATCCGGGTTTCCGCAGCCTTCGAGAGCCGCTGTCGCTCCGGCCACTGCGGAGATTTTCAAGAAGTCACGACGTTCCATGGATTCCTTTTGACTGCGGGTCTAGGCCGCAGCCGCCGAAAGCCTTAGTAATGACACGTCACGCAATCCACCGAGACATTCTTCTGCCGATGGCAGCCGACGCAGAATCCCATCGTGTGGTCCACTTTGCGCTGTGCCACGGTCTGCTGTCTCATGTCGCCGTGGCAGACGGCGCAATCGACTCCGGCCCGGATATGCGGCGCATGATTGAATTTCACGTGCGCCGATGGCTGAAATCCGTAGACGCGCTGCCACGGAATGTCTTCCCCGCGCGCACGGTACGCGGCGAGTTTCTGAATCTCCGGCTTGTCCGTGGCGATCACCTGGTGGCAGGTCATGCAGAAATTGACGCTTGGGATTCGCGCGTCGGGTCCCTGATCGACGCCGACGTGGCAATCGGTACACTGCATACCGTTGCCGAGATGCACTTTGTGGGTATAAGCGATCGGCTGGACGGGCGTCGCGCGGAAGCCGAAAAACTCGCGGACAGAATCGGAAACAGTGCGATGCTCCGTGGTGAAAACGTCGGAAACCGCCGCCTGGGGCGTTGATTCGGTCCCCTGCGCAGACGAAATCTCATAAAAGATCGCCGCGCCAAGCACGAACACACCGATTAAAAGTGCAATCCGAAAATAATTGCTCAAACGAACCACGGGTCGCAAGAAAAGACCCTCTTAATTGCCTAGAGATAAAGTGCAGCTACAAACGCGCTATCGTACTCTCACCGGTTTCGAGTGTAAATGGAATTTCTTCTGCTGCTGTGACGTGCATCACCGGGGACGCTTTCAGGTGTCACTCCGGGCGACGCCAAAGCTTCGGCGCAATCGCATAGTTCAACTGGATAAGCACGATGAACGCGATACTCGTGTACCTGCTCAACATGCAGTGCATCGTGCCACAGATCGACACCGTCTGGCCAATCAGGATGCGGCACTTGAAATCCGCGCGCTTCAGGAGGAGTGCGGAGGATTGCGAGCAGCGCGTTACCGCGCAGAAGATACCGAGGGAAAGCGTATGGGGAGCTAAGATCTCAGCTCCCCACACACATTCTCGAACGACTTACGGCAGGATGTAGCGGAACGAGGTGAAGACCATGTTCTCGTCCGAGTGCGGTGCACCGTTGGTCGCGGCCGAATATGTAATACCGTCCGCGCCGGTGTGGGTCGCTACGCCCGGCCACGTGTTCCGAACGTAATTGGAATACTGCAGTCCATACTGAACGGTGCCCTTCGAGCCTTTGTAGAAGCGATACCAGATTTGAACCGTTCCCTCGATCAAGTCCTTGGTATCGCCCGTGCAATTGGCGGGCACAGCAGGAATGAAACCGTTCGAGCCGGCAACGCCGGTCGGAACCCCGGTGGCGATCGAAGTGGACTGCGACGTAAACGGTAAAAGCTCCGTCGTGCAGCCGTAGTTCGAAAGGCCCACCGCTCCATAGCCTACGGCGGGGGGCGTTGTCCCGGGCTTGGTGTATTCGGCCCGAGCGTCGTATTCGCCTCCGACATAGAAGTTAATGTCAAGCTTCGGTGTAGGATGCAGCATCACCACCCCGAGCGACTGATAGTTGTGCAGCGGGGCGATCGTTCCATCCACGGCGGGGTTGACCGGGGTCGTCCATCGGATCGTCGCGTCCGGCAACTGGCCAGAGCCATAGCGACCGATGCCGGTTCCGCCAAGGAAGTGAATACCGACGTCAACGTGCTTGCTGAAAAGTGACCATCGCGCGTTGGCACCAGCGCCGCCACCCGTCCTGGAATCATTGAAGGCGCCGGCCGCCGAGAAGACGTCAGCCCCTCCTCCGGCCGCAGCGGGCAACGTCCCGCAACCGGCGATCGGAGCTGCAGCGGTCGTGAGAGCGCATGGGAATACGCGATCGCGGAATTGGGCCAGTAGGCCAAAGATCTCATAGTGGCCGAATCCGGGCTCAAACGCGGCCTTGAACACAAGATCCGGCGCCGGATTGTACTGGTAGTTGCCGAGCGGATTGTAAGCACCGCCGGTCGTGCCGAACGCTCCGAGTAGGAAATTGTTGTACGAGGTGGGCAGAATAACGCCGGTGCCAACGTCGCCGGTGGTCGCCGTGACCTTGGTGGGCACGTAGACGAGCGTGCCGTTCAGGTTGGACGCTGCGCACGTCCCGTCCGTGGTGACCGCCGTCGCGGCCCCAGTGGAACTGAGCCCACTCGGATTGGGGGGCGCGCAAGTGACGGTCGGGTTCCCGTGGACTGTAAGAGTAGCTTGCGACTCTTCCACTGCGAAGCCCAACCAGACCTTGTTGTCAAAGTTCTTGGTCACGCGGAACGCGTACTGGCGAGCCCAGCTAGTGCCCACATGTTGTTGCGCGTCGATCACGGACGGGGGTAGTTCGGTGAGGTTGTCGAGTCCATGCGCCGTTTCCTGGATCAAGCTCCACATCTGGCCGCCCGTCAGGGTCCAGCCATTGTCGAACGCAGCCTGGCCCCAAAATTGACGGACGCGCGGCGAATAGCTGTTGGACTGGTTGTTGTTGGCCGTGACGCCGGCGCCGAGAAAATCCATCTCGTAGTAGCCGCCGATCTTCACGTTGTCGAGTTTGCCCTGCGCGCGCAAGGTAATACGCGACTCTCGTGCGCTGGCCTGGAACTCCGACATATGGGCGTTTGAGGAGCCGTCGAATGGGGCCGAGTTAAAAGGCGTGTTGACGTCTGCCCCGAGCGCCTTTTGACGCCACACGGTTTCTGCTGCGAAGAAGCCACCCGGCGTCAAAGTGACGCCCTTGTACCGGAGGGCAGGTGGCTCTTCAGACTTTTCGTCCGCCGCACCCGCGTTCGCCGCGGCATTTGCTAGAGCAACCGCTGGACCAATACCGGCGGGATCGGCGGGTTCAGAGGCGAAACCTTCGCGCTCGGATGTCGCGGTCCTGAGTTGATCCTCGAGCGCCTCCATCTTCTCCTGTTGTTCTTGGATCTGCTTGGATTGCGACTCCAGGAGACCGCGGAGTTCTTGAAGCTCGTTTTCCAGCTCCATGCTGGACGGCTCGGCTTTCGCTGCCGGGCTGGCCTTTGCCTCGGCATTCGATCCATTGCCGGGCTGAGCCGCGGCGGTGTTTTTTGCCTCCGTCGACGACGGACTGTCATTCGCGCCCGTTCCCGCCGCCTTCGCCAGAATCGGCGACGCAGCCAACCCAAGCGCTACAATGCACGTAGCAAATGCTCGCATTCCTTCCTCCTTAAATTTAACTGCGAATTACCCGGTGATACCCGTGCTCAAAAAGGGCTTTGGATGAGGCCGTTGAAACCCGGACACCCGCTCGTCCATAGGCGCGGTGCCAATCTAGTGCGGGGAACCCACCCTTGCAGAGCCGACGGGGGCGCGGCTACCGCGTGACTCTGCTCTCGGATACACCCGCGAACGACAGGCACGTTAAGCGCTCCGCGTGAACGCTCCATGACTCAATTGTTAATTCTGTGTTACTGACTTCCCGGAGCCCGCCCATAGGCGCCGGGCACAGCGCGCCGAAGAGAGGGGCCCGATCTCGAGGCAAGAATCCTCAACAGGAAGGCCTCGCGCCGGCCACTTCATCGCGTGCTGCCCCTCGCGCCCACAAAAGTCGGGCGTATTTTGGCTTGACAAAGTCTAGTAAGTCAATAGAAATTAGTTTAGACATAGGGAATATCGGAACCGATGCGAATTTCTCAACGAGGACTGTATGCCCTGCAGGCACTCACGGTGCTCGCAAAGCATCGAGCGGGTGTGACGAGAATCCGAGACATCGCCTCCGAAGAGCAGTTACCGGAAAAATTTCTGGAGGCCATCCTGCTTGAGCTGAAGCGTGCCCGCATTGTCTCCAGCGTGCGCGGTGCAAACGGCGGCTACCGGCTCAGACGGCCGGCGGAAGAAATCTCTCTCGGCGAAGTGATTCGCCGGATCGATGGTCCGCTCGCTCCGTTTGAAGATGCCGAGTCGCTTCGCCAACGCATCAGTTCCGACCCCAAACACCGTCCTTTGTTCCGCGTCCTGCTGGACGTTCGGAATGCGACGGCGCGCATTCTCGACCACACTTCCCTCGCAGATTTGTGTTGTAGCCGCAACTAGTGATTCGCCGCAGTTCAGCTAATAGCGAAAAGCAATAGTGAATAGGTGTTTTAAGTCAGGCCCGACGGAGATGAGCAAATGAGCGCAGTGACAACGCAAGACTGGCAACAGGACCTCTCCACGACTGAGCGCGAACTCTTGAAGGAGGTTGCGTTGGCGCTCCGAAGCATCCGATACGGGTCGGTAACTCTGACAGTTCATGACGGCCGTATCGTCGAGCTGAATAAGACGGAGCGGGTCCGCAAGAGCCCAGGATAGCGCAGGAGTGAAATTAGCGACCGACCCCGCATGGGGAGGAGTGGGACCGGTTTTGAAGCAGCCGACCAGACTTCTGGAGGCGTGACGCCGAAATCGATCAGGAGATTTCAATGAAAACTGATTTACGAAGAAGACCGAAACGCAGTGAAACGCGCTTACAACTGGGCTTCACTGGCCTTTTCGGAAAACCGTGGCCCCAGCCGGCGCCGGCCGAGACAGACCTGAAGCGATTGCAGTTCGACGTACTCTACAGGTTGTAACGGAGAGAACGATGAGATCCCGAATTTCTGCAAAAGTTCTCATTTTCCTCGTTACGGCGACTTTGATTCTGGCTCTGGGCGTGCGGGTGCATGCTCAGAATCAGCTGACCCTTCTCAATGTTTCGTACGACCCCACGCGGGAGTTGTACGAAGACTACAACAAGGCGTTCGCGCAGTACTGGAAGGCCAAGACCGGACAAACCGTTGTGATTCAGCAATCGCACGGCGGATCCGGAGCGCAGTCCCGGTCAGTAATCGATGGCTTGCAGGCAGATGTGGTGACGTTGGCGCTGGCGTACGATATCGACGCCATCTCCGAGAAAGCCAAACTGCTGCCGGCCAATTGGCAGTCGCGCTTGCCGAACAACAGCACGCCCTACACATCGACGATTGTCTTCCTGGTCCGCAAGGGGAATCCCAAGAACATCAAGGACTGGGACGACGTCGTGAAGCCGGGAGTCTCTGTCGTCGTACCAAATCCCAAGACCTCCGGCGGAGCCCGCTGGGCTTATCTGGCGGCGTGGGGCTACGCGTACCTGAAGTCCGGGAAGAGCGACGCTGCGGCGAAAGATTTCATCACGCGGCTCTACAAGAACGTTCCCGTGCTCGATTCCGGAGCCCGCGGTTCTACGACAACGTTCGTCGAGCGGGGCATCGGTGACGTGCTGCTCGCGTGGGAAAACGAGGCACTGCTCTCGGTCAAGGAATTGGGGACAGACAAGTTCCAGGTCGTCGTCCCTTCTCAGAGCATCCTGGCCGAGCCGCCCGTATCCGTAGTCGACCAGGTTGTGGACAAGAAAGGCACGCGAGCGGTGGCGGAGGCATACCTTCAATACTTGTATTCGCCCGAAGGACAGGAGATCGCGGCGCGCAATTTCTACAGGCCACGTCTCGAATCGGTGGCGAAGAAATACGCCTCGACCTTCCCGAAAATAAAGCTATTCACGCTGGCGGATGTCGCTGCTGACTGGCACACGGCCCAGGCAACCCATTTTGCCGATGGCGGAGTGTTCGACCAGATCTACCAGCCACAGTAATCGGTTTGCGCGAGTGTCCGCCCCTCCGGACCCCCAACGAGGCGGCGGACAAGCGCCGGAAACTTCGGCGCGACGGGGCCCAATTTCCGCGCTCGAACGACGTCGTTCAGCGCGGAAATTGGGCTGACCGTTCTCGCACAAGAAGGGACCTGAGACCGTGAAGGTGCGATTCAAACAGCGCAGCATCATACCGGGATTCGGATTGGCGCTCGGTTTCACGCTGCTCTATCTCTGCCTGATTGTGCTCATTCCCCTCTCCGCTACGTTCTTGAAGACGTCCACATTGACGTGGCATGAGTTTGTGCGCATCGCCACAGCCCCTCGAGCCATAGCGTCTTACCGGTTGAGCTTTGGCGGATCGCTGATCGGAGCACTCGTTAATCTCTTCTTCGGCGTGCTTGTCGCGTGGGTATTGGTTCGCTATGAGTTTCCGCTGAAACGGTTGCTCGATTCGCTCGTCGATCTCCCGTTTGCTCTGCCGACGGCCGTCGCAGGAATCGCGCTGACGACCATTTACGCGCCGAACGGGTGGCTTGGACATCCCTTCGCCGCACTTGGTATTCGCACGGCCTACTCGCAACTTGGAGTCGTGATCGCGATGACCTTCATTGGCCTGCCTTTTGTGGTGCGTACAGTCCAACCGGTACTCGAGGATTTGGACAAAGAGCTTGAGGAAGCAGCCGCGAGCCTTGGTGCTGGCCGCTGGCAGACGTTCAGGCGCGTGCTGCTGCCGTCGATTCTGCCGGCAGCACTTACGGGTTTCACGCTCGCCTTTGCGCGTGCAGTGGGCGAGTACGGCTCCGTGATCTTCATCGCCGGCAACATGCCGATGAAGACCGAAATCACACCCCTGCTGATCATCACCAAACTCCAGGAATACGACTATCGGGGCGCAACGGCTCTTGCCGTGGTGATGCTGATCGCGTCCTTTGTTATGTTGCTCGCGGTCAACATCGTCCAGAAGTGGAGTGCGCGTCAGCGACAGCTCGATGACCCCCGTGCTGACTCCTCCGCAGGAGCCCCGAGTTCGGCGCCGCTGCTGATTGCAGAAGGAGGCCGGTAGCGCGTAGTTCGCGCCTTCCGAATTCCATGGCTGCCTCGATACCGTGGATAACCCCGAACCGGGCCGTGCCTCGTCCGCACATTGCGACCAAGGCGACGACGGAGCCGACACTCGTCCGCTGGTTGCTGATCGCCGTCGCGATTATATTTCTCGGTGCGTTCCTCCTGCTGCCCTTGGGCGTCGTATTCGGCACCGCATTCGAAAAAGGCCTTCGTTTCTATTTTGCCAGTCTGAGCGAGCCCGACGCCTTGGCTGCAATCAAGCTGACGCTCCTGGCGGCGGGGATCGCAGTGCCGATGAATCTCGTCTTCGGTGTCGCGGCGGCGTGGGTCATCGGGAAATTCGAATTCTTCGGCAAGAGCGTGCTCATCACGCTGATCGACTTACCGTTCTCGGTGTCGCCGGTCGTCTCGGGGTTGATTTACGTGTTGCTCTTCGGCTTGCAAGGATTTCTCGGACCCTGGTTGATCGCGCATAACATCCGAATCATTTTTGCGGTCCCGGGCATCGTGCTGGCGACGATCTTCGTGACGTTTCCCTTTGTGGCGCGCGAGCTGCTGCCCATGGTTCAGGCACAGGGCAACGATGAGGAAGAGGCTGCACTGACCCTCGGCGCGAGCGGCTGGCAGACTTTCTTTCGCGTAACGCTTCCCAACGTGAAATGGGCACTGGTCTACGGCGTGATCCTGTGCAATGCGCGCGCGATGGGCGAATTTGGCGCGGTATCAGTGGTGTCGGGACACATTCGCGGCCTCACGAACACGATGCCTCTTCACATCGAGATTCTCTACAACGACTACCAGTTCGTCGCGGCGTTTGCGGTCGCGTCGCTTTTGGCGCTGCTCGCATTGATGACGCTGCTGGTGAAAAGCATCGTGGAATGGAAAGCAGGGCAGCAGCTCGCAGAGCAGGCCACTGCAGGCGAGGAGATGGGACAATGAGTATTTCGGTGCGCGACATCAGAAAAAATTTCGGACGCTTCACCGCGCTCGACGGCGTCAGCCTCGAAATTCCGGACGGGCAACTGGTCGCGTTGCTTGGGCCCTCCGGCTCGGGGAAGACGACCCTCTTGCGGATCATCGCGGGATTGGAATTTCCGGATTGCGGAACCGTTCAATTCGATGGCAACGACATCACGGACCAAACGGCGCGCGAACGGCGCGTCGGCTTCGTCTTTCAGCACTACGCGCTTTTCCGGCACATGACCGTCTTCGAGAACATTGCTTTCGGTTTGCGCGTGCGTCCGCGAAAGTTTCGTCCGTCGAGCGACCAGATTCGCACAAAGGTGAACGAGTTGCTGCGGCTGATCCAACTGCAAAATCAGGCGCAGCGCTATCCTTCGCAGCTATCAGGAGGCCAGCGACAGCGCGTCGCATTGGCTCGTGCGCTGGCGGTTGAACCGAGCGTGCTGCTGCTCGACGAGCCCTTCGGCTCCTTGGATGCGAAGGTGCGGATGGAATTGCGCCGCTGGCTTCGCCAACTGCACGACGAAGTTCATATCACCAGCGTGTTCGTCACGCACGATCAGGACGAAGCGCTGGAAGTTTCCGACCGCGTCGCCGTGATGAACGAAGGCCGCATCGAGCAGGTGGGTAGGCCCGACGAAGTCTACGATCACCCCGTGAGCCCGTTTGTTTACAACTTCCTCGGAAACGTGAATTTGTTTCATGGTCGGGTCGATAACGACAGAGCCTATATCCACGAATCGGCCACGGGTAACCTGGTTTTTATGCGGCCTCACCTTCTTGACATCGATCGCCAACCCGGCTCTCCGAATTCGTTCCGCGCCAGAACGAGACACATAAATTCCGCCGGTGCACTGGTCAAGATCGAAGCGGTCACTGACTGGGGCGCACCGGTTCATATCGAAATGTCGCAGGCGCGATTGCGCGAGCTGCAACTTGTGAAGGACGAAGTGATTTTTGTCATTCCAAAGGAGGTCGCCGTATTTCGAAACAATCGGCCCTCCTGAGTCGGTTCATTTGATTGATTTCCCCAAAAGCCCTAGTCGCGCGCAGCCCTTGGCGCCGGGGCCAACTCTTCGAGCTACTTTGTAGCAAGACACCTTCCTGAGCAGGAACCTAGTAGGCGTGCTCAGCGTCACTATCTACCGGAACTGTTGTAGGATATCGCGCGGATTGTGGCGTGCGCCGCTGGAAGGTAGAATTTGATCACGGTTTGGGGGATGGAATGACCAGATTGTCGGCCCTTTTTTTGTGTCTCGCGCTCGCACAAGCTGCACCCGTTGGCGCGCAACAATTGGTAATCAAGACCCAAGAGGTGCAAGAAGAAGTAAGGAACTACAAGCCGGTCACGAAGCAGATGCTTCTGAATCCCGATCCGGGCGACTGGCTGATGTACAGCCGCACGTACGACGCCTTCCGCGATAGCCCTCTGAAGCAGATCAACAAAAAGAACGTGAGTCAACTTCGTATGGCCTGGGTGCGCGGCTTAGGCGAAGGCGTCACGGAAACCATTCCCATCGTCCACGATGGCGTCATGTACGTCATCGCGCCGGGCGGGATTGTCGATGCGATCGATGCCACCAATGGCGACCTGATCTGGGAGTACAAGCGCACTTTCAAGAATCCCTCGCTCGGCGGCGTCGAACGAACCAAAGCCCTCGCGATTTATGACGACATGGTTTACTTCACCGCGGTCGATGGATACGTCGTGGCGCTCGATGCCCGTACCGGCAAGGTTCGCTGGGAGACGTACAAGACCGAAACGCAAAACACCTCCGGTGCTCTGGTTGTCGACGGCAAGGTAATCTCAGGCGGCACGTGCGGTAAAGGCAGCGACACCTGCTTCATCGAAGCGGATGATGCCGAAACCGGGCAGAAGATCTGGCGGTTCTTCACTGTCGCACATCCGGGCGATCCGGGATTCGCTTCTTGGAATCAAGCGGATAACTCGCAATCGATGGCCTCCACTTGGGGCATGCCGGGGACGTTCGACCCAGTTCGCAACGTTCTGTACTGGGGCGTGGCCAATCCGATGCCCGACCAGCGCATGCAGCGCCACAACGGCGATCCCGACGGCACCGGGCGCACCACTCCTGCAGACCTCTATAGCAACTGCACGCTCGCTCTCGATCCGGCGACCGGCAAACTCATTTGGTATTACCAGCACCTCCCTGGCGACGACTGGGACACCGACCACACGCACGAGCGAACACTCGCGCGCGTCGCGTTCAATCCGAATCCCCAATTCGTGAAATGGATCAATCCAGACGTCCCGCGCGGCTCCATGCACGACATCGCAGCGATGGTCTCCGAGGGCGGCGCGATTTTTGTCCTTGATCGGAACGACGGCAAGTTCCTCTGGGCCACGCCATTCCCATACGACGATCCCAACTTTGTGATGTCGGACATCGACGTGAAAACCGGCCGGACGACTCTCAACTGGGACGTCGTCTTCAAGCATCCCGGCGATCATCACATCACGTGCTACTGGAATACGAGAAGCTACTGGCCGACGGCGTATCATCAAGCCAACAACTCCCTCTACGTGCCGTATACCGACAACTGCCGTGACCTAACCATCCCCGGCCCCGGCGTGAAGGGTGGCTGGACCGTCATTCCTCGCCCCGGTTCGGATCCCAACAAGTTCACGGGAATCTCTAAAATTAATCTCTCCACGGGCGAACAGATGCGATTTGATCTCGGTCGCGCGCCGGGCAACGGAGCGATGCTGACGACCGCAGGAGGCCTCGTCTTCCATGGGGATATCAGCCGCAGATTCCGCGCCTTCGATGTCGATACAGGCAAGAAACTGTGGGAGGCCATTCTTGGAGGCAACATCTCCGTCAGCACGATCACGTATGCTGTCAACGGCAAGCAATACATCTGCGTGATGACAGGTTACAACCTGAAGGTGCCGGAACTAAGCGCCGAGGTCCCGGAGATGAGAACACCGACCGGGCATAATGCAATCTATGTCTTTGCGTTGCCGTAACCAAATGTGGGCCGCGCGAGTCCTAATTGTTGTGTAAGAGGGGTATGATGCGGGTCCGTGTCGGACGGCGACCAATGAACCAAGATCGCGGCGAGGAGAAACCATGAAGATCAATCGGCGAAAACTGTTGTCCCTGATTGGCGTAACTCCCGCAGTATTGGCTGGCACTCCCTCGCTCGCGGAGCCGGGCACTGCGAAGCCTGCGGTAAAGCCGGGCCCTGTCAAGATTGAGACACTCAATCCCAAGGGCCTACCGCCCCCGATCCAGCTCATTCCCATGGCGCCCCGCCTTTCGAGCCTTGACGGTAAGACGATTTTCTTAGTGTCTGACGGCTTCGCCGGTGCCGATCGCTTCCTGAACCAGATCGCCATCTGGTTCCAGAAGAACATGCCCAACGTGAAGACGGTCTACCGCCTGAAAGCCGGGTCGTATTTCGATGACGACCCCAAGCTAATGGCGGAAATGAAAGCTAGCGGCAACGCCATGATCATGGCGTACGGCCATTGAAGCACCTGCACACCAGCGACCGTCGGTCACTGCGCACAAGTTGAGAAAATGGGTCTCCCCACCGCCCCCCTGGTTACAATCGCCTTCAAGGATCTCGCCAAGACCAACGCCGCGAACCGCGGCATGCCCGGCGAGCGCATCTGCTTCCTCCCTCACCCCATGACCAACAAGTCGGACGAGGAGATGTACGCCGTTCTCGATGGCAAGGACCCCGTCACCGGCAAGCCACTCATGCCGGAAATCATAGACGCGCTCACCAAGCCACTCACGGCCGAGGAGCAAAAGAGCGGCCAGGTTACCCCGGACATCGGCCCGGCTACCTACGTGGACACGCCGGATAATCTCCAGCGGATCTACCTCGATAACAACATGACCGACTTCATGCCCATCATCCTTCCCACCGAAGAAAAGGTGCAAGCGATGCTCAAGGGCACGAGCCATAAGCCTGACGAGGTTATCGGCACGTTGAGCGCCGCCCGCGGAGCTCAACCGTCGTGGTCC
>DASPVC010000028.1:0-5953 GCA_035622585.1 Candidatus Acidiferrum sp. | reverse complement strand
TGTCTTCGATATGAGACCGTCGTCGAAGAGCTTCTCTTGTAATGCCGAAAGATCGTCTCTGAGCTCCGCCAGTGCCGGTGTGTAGTCGCCATGCCTGGGGTTGTAGAGAGCGAAAGGTGCTCCGGCATCCAGATAGACGAGCGCTGCAGCGCGCCCTTGATGGTAGGTGGAGATAGCCCTCAGTTCTTCTCCTGCAATCGAATGCCCGACGAGGACAAGATCCGCGATGTGCAAGGCGTCAAGAACCGCGACGACATCATCCCCGAGCCGCCTTGGGTCATAACCCGTTTGGGGCGCGGAGGACTGACCAAACCCGCGCCGTGTGATCCCAATGACGTGATAATGTGCCGCGAGCTTCGGCGCTAAGCTGTCAAAAACATGAGCTGTGCTTCCAAGACCTGCGAGAAGCACGAGGCTGCGTCCGGTCCCTCCCCAGTCGAGCACTTCGAGCTTTACATCCGGTTGAACGGAGACGAACTGGCTTTTGAGCGCAGTCTCGCCCTGCGACGAGGGACCATTCTGAGCAAAAGCTGCGCAGGCCATCAGGGCGAAGACAGTCATCCGGATTTGTTGACCCATTTATACGGTCTTCACCGCTTTGAGTACTGCGGTTGAACGGTTAGAAAGCGCATCAAGTCTCGAGCGGACCGAATCGGGTGGGCGGTGGCCCACTTCAATTTCAGCAGCAGTATCTCCTCATCGCGCATGCCGCGAGCGCGGCGTAGCACGGCTTTGATCGTCGTGTTGATCGATTCGACGACACCGAAGCGCACCGCATGATCGCAAAAGGCGGCGATGCCGTTGATGTGTTTGAGCAGGAAGTCCCCGAGTCGCTCCATCTCGGGCAGCCGCTGCCAGCGCAACGCCTTGAACCATCCCATCAGGAAGCTGAGGACGCCGGGCCGCGTCTTGTACGTCCAGAGCCGATCGAGTTGCTCGCGCAGCACATAGGCCTTGAACAGCCGCCGGTTCGCGACGAACAACGCCTGGAGCTCCGCGCGCTTCGATCCGCGGACCGTCTTCCACCGGCGCAGCAGCAGCCACCGCTTGCCACGCCCGTGCTCACGCATGACCGCGCCGGAGCGAAAAAACTCCTGGCGGCGGACTTCATCGAGCGCGGCGCTGGCGTGCTGGAGCACGTGAAACTTATCGAAGACGATCTCTGCGTTCTGGAGCGCGGTGCCGACCGCATTGAGATAGGGCCGATGCATGTCGGTGCAGACGGCGGTGATCGCGCTGCGCTGCCGACCGGTCAAGTCCTCGGCCAACAACGCCGTGGCGGTCGCCTCGCTCCGGTCCTGACGCAACCCGATCACCTCGCCATGCACGACGTCCGACAGGACCGTCCAGAACCGTTGGCCTTTGCCGCGCTGAATTTCATCGAGCCCGATGTGCCGCGGCTGGCGTTTGACGCGCGTGCGATCCCACTCGGCGAGGAATGCGTTCTCGGCGCGACGCGCCTTCCCCCAGCTCACGCCGTGCCGGACGGCCGCGTGACTGGTCGGCATCGATTGACAGTCGACGCCGATCTGCTGTCGCAACCGTCGCGTGACGCGCGCCTTCGGATCGGCGAACTCGATCCGCTCGGTGCGGATGCCGCAGTGGCGACAGACGATCCGGCGCTGGCGATAGAGGAGCGTCACGTGATGCGCCGCCCAGGGCAGGTCGTCCCAGGTTCGATCGCGGGTCGACCGCACGCGTCCGGTGCGCCGCCCACAGCCGCTGCACGTGTAGCGCCGGACGCCGCGCCGCTCAATCCGAATCACCAGCCGGCCGTTCGCTTCTTCCTCCATCATCACCACGCGAAATCGAGACAGACCGAGAATCCACGTACAATTGCGTTGCGATCCCACCTGTCCTCCCCTTTGCTGGTAGCAAATCAAGAGAGAAGACCACCCAACTTCCGGATGGCCAAGTGGGATCGAGTCTTTGCGTCCAGGCCCCTGAGCCACTCTGACACGATCTGTTCCGCGCGCGGGTGCCGATTTATCCCGAGTGGATGGGCAATACTGTCGGTCCGAACGGACGGTTGAACGGAGGATCCACACTTTTCCCGTGGCGCCTCAAAGAGGCAGGTCAGCGAGCCCGCGGGTCACGCTCGAGCCGGTAACGCCGCGGCACCTCGCCCGTCTAACCACTTATGCGCAACCTCAAGTTCGCGATCCGCACGCTTTCCAGCACTCCCTTCGTCACGGCCATCACGATTGTCTCGCTCGCGCTCGGTATTGGCGCCACCGCTGGCATCTTTTCGGTGTTCCATCAGGTACTGCTGGAGTCGCTCGCGGTTCCCGATCCATCGGCACTCGTGAACTTGAGCGCGCCCGGCCCGAAGCCAGGCTTCGGGAGCTGCGGCCGCGAAGGTGACTGCGAAGTGGTCTTCAGCTATGCGATGTTCCGCGACTTGCAGAAGGTCCAAACCGTTTTCACGGACATCGCGGCTCACGTCGGCTTCGCCGCGCACCTCACGTATGAAGATCGGACGTCGAGCAGCGAAGGCCAGCTCGTGTCTGGGAGCTATTTTCCCGTGCTGGAGCTGCAACCGGCGCTCGGCCGCCTGCTTAATTCGAATGACGACAAACTCGTCGGCGAGTCGCGCGTTGTGGTGCTCGGCTACAACTATTGGTCGTCGCGATTTGGGCTCGATCCAACGATCCTCAACAAACCGCTGATCGTCAACGGCCAACGCCTCACCATTGTCGGCGTCGTGCCGAAGGGCTTCGAGGGCACGACGATCGGCATGCAGCCGGCCATATACGTGCCGATCACGCTGCGCGAGATGCTGGACGCCAACTTCAACAGCTGGTCGCTCCGGACCGATTATTGGGCGTATCTGTTCGCGCGCCTGCGGCCTGGAGTCACGATCGAACGGGCGCGCGCGTCACTCGGCGCGCAGTATCACGCCATCGTCAATGATGTCGAAGCGCCGCTCCAGAAGGACATCAGCCCGCAGACGATGGCGCGTTTCCGCGCGAAGCCCATCCTCGTCGAAGCGGGCGGACGCGGCCAGAGCGTGGTTCCAGACCAGGCGAAGACGCCGCTGCGCCTGCTGCTCGGCGTCACGGCGTTCGTGCTGCTGATCGCCTGCGCCAACATCGCCAACCTACTGCTCGCGCGATCGGCCGCGCGCGCCGGCGAGATGGCCATCCGGCTCTCGATCGGCGCGAGCCGCGCGCGTTTGATCGGACAGCTCCTCACCGAATCGCTGCTGCTCGCGGTCCTCGGCGGAATTGCCGGCCTGGTCGTCGCACACTGGACGCTCGTGCTCGTCGCCTCGCTGCTGCCGCCGGAAGTGCAGCGCAGGATTCCATTCAGCATCAGCGGCACGGTCATCCTGTTCGGAATCGTACTGACGTTCGCCACGGGGCTGCTCTTCGGGCTCTTCCCCGCGCTCCACAACACGCGGCCGGACCTCGCCTCGGCGCTCAAAAACCAGGCGGGCCAGCCGTCCGGCGCGAAAGGTGCCGCGCGCTTCCGGCTGCTGCTCGCCACGTCCCAGATCGCGCTCGCGATGATGCTGCTCGCCTCGTCGGGTTTGTTTGTGAAGAGCCTGCTGAACATCAGTCGGCTTGATCTCGGATTCAAGGTCGATCACGTTGCCACGTTCGGCCTCTCGCCCGACCTGAACGGCTACTCGCCCGACCGCACTCGTGTGTTCTACCAGCGCCTCGAAGACGAGCTTCGGGCGGCGCCGGGCGTGACGGCTGTGACGGCGTCGAACGTGCTGCTGCTCGCGGGCAACAACCTGTCAAGAGGTGTCGCCGTACAAGGGTTCAAGGCCGGACCAGACACGGACAGCAACTCCCGCTACAACAGAGTCGGTCCGGGCTACTTCTCCGCGCTCGGCATCCCGCTCATGGCCGGACGCGAGTTCACGGATGCCGACACCGTGAATTCCGCGAAGGTCGCCCTCGTCAACCAGACGTTCGCAAAGAAGTTCGGCCTGGGGAACGACGCCGTCGGCAAGTTGATGGGATGGGCCCCGGGCGAAGGCTATCGGAGCAAACTCGACACGACTATCGTCGGCATCGTCGAGGATGCGAAGTACAGCGAAGTGAAGCAGAACGTGCCGCCGCAATTCTTCGTGCCGTATCGGCAGGACGAGGGGCTCGACGCGCTGCACGTCTACGTGCGGGCCTCGGGTGATGTCGCGCAGGTGGCGTCGGCGATCACCGCCGTCGTGAAACGGCTGGATCCGAATCTGCCCATCGAGGAGCTCGAGACGCTTCCCGAGCAGGTCCGCAACAACACGTTTCTCGATCGCATGGTGACGTCGCTGTCGGCGGCATTCGCGCTGCTGGCAACGCTGCTCGCGGCGATCGGTCTCTATGGCGTCCTCGCCTATACCGTCGCACAGCGCACACGCGAGATCGGCCTGCGCATGGCGCTTGGCGCGGCACCCGGTCGCGTTCGCGGAATGGTGCTGAGGCAGGTGGCGGTCATGACGCTCGCGGGCGCGCTTGTGGGCCTCGGCGGCGCGCTCGCCGTCGGCAAAGGGGCGCAATCGATGCTCTTTCAAATGACCGGTGCGGATCCGACGGTGCTGGTCCTTTCGACGGTTGCGCTGTCGCTGGTTGCGCTCTGCGCCGGCTTCATCCCCGCGCACCGTGCGTCACGGGTGGATCCGATGAGGGCGTTGAAATACGAATAGCCAATAGCTTGCATCGGTTTTCGAGTCCCTGCGCAGAGAGTGGGGATTCGAACCGGCTTCACGCGGCTCCGGAATAAGCGAATAAGCCAGTTGCGGAAATCGTCCAGTGCGCGAGCAGACCGCCCACCCCAACTGCGGTTCGCGCAGGCGGCCGGGTATCAGCTCAAATGCGTGTACTCAAATCGGTGAACAGCCCCTTTTAGTTGAAGCCGCGAACGGCAGCGACATTATTTTGCGCTCCATTGGGTCGCGGTAGTTTCCGGTAAGTAGAGAAACAACAGCGTGATTGCATTCAGAACGAACATTCGCAGGGCTGCGAGTTCGCCGTTCCATTGGCTTGATTCCCACATCAAGAACCATTCTCCGCCAATCGTAATGAACACCAGCGACCAGAGCAGCAGTCCCAGCCAAAGACCTGCTATCGGCGTTGTCTTCGCAACCTCGAATTCTTGTTCAGAGCGCAGAGCGAAAAACAGCCGTTTCGCTCCCAGCCCGCAAATACAGCCCGTCGTGAGTTCCCACAGGATAATTGTCCAATAGGCAACGTAGTGCACTTGAGGGCTACGGATGGCCCTCCACAGCACATTCGCATCGGCGGGGATCGAGTCCATGCTCAAGATATGCTCGACAAATTTCAAGTTGGTCTCATGGTCGATCATGTTGTTAAAAGCTACGATCAGGAAGTACAACGCCAGAGTAGCCGTGAGCAATGTCTTTCCGAGTCTGGAGAGCATAAGATAAGTTGAGTACGCGAGGCTGCAATAGCCGTTCGGATAGCGTCTTTGTGCGGATAAATTGTACGCGTCCATGCCATCAAGCGGAATCAACTTCGACACCGTGCGGAAAATCGGCTTGGCGTTGCCCGGTGTGGAGGAGAGCACAGCCTGCGGGTCACCCGCGCTCAAAGTTCGAGGGAAGCTCTTGGCATGTGTGTCTACTCATCGTCCGGCTGAACCGGGTTCTCTTATGGTTCGGGTTTCGACGACCGCGCCGAACTGCTCGCAGCCGCTCCAGACGTTTATTACGTGACCGATCACTATCTCAACTACAACGCCGTGTTGGTTCGCCTATCCCGCGTAACGCCCAGTGTCCTGCGGGACTTGCTCGGCATGGCTTACAAGTTTGTGACCGCTGACACATCACGCCGTTCGCAATCGCGCAACCGCCGCAAGCCTGTCTGACTCCGACATTCCCATCCTGAAGCAAGCCAAAGCCGAGTACGCGAACCTGCAATAGTCGTCGCGCTGCCGGTGACCTTTGCTGCCCGCCGACGGTTGTGTGCCTGCTGCACGCTCCATAGAATGG
>DASPVC010000027.1:0-13963 GCA_035622585.1 Candidatus Acidiferrum sp. | reverse complement strand
CGATCAGGATGATCGTGGTCACACCGATCATGATGCCGAGGACCGTCAAGAACGAGCGCAGCGGATTGCGCCGCAGCACGTCGAGCGCCAGTTCAATTGATTCCTTGATCTCGCCAATACGTCTCGCCGCTCGCATTTTTTTCGCCCCGAATTCCTACTCGGACCGCAGCGCCACCACGGGATCGAGCCGCGCCGCCTTTGTCGCCGGATACACTCCAAAAAACAGCCCCACGCTCGTGGCCATGATCAATCCAATCAACACAGACCAGATCTGCACCGAACTCGGCAGCGACGTTGTCCAGGTGACAATCTTCGCCAGCAGAACTCCCAAGACGATGCCAAACACTCCGCCGGCTGCCGCCAGCGTCGACGACTCAATCAGGAACTGCATCCGGATATCGCTCTGCCGCGCGCCTAGCGATTTTCGCAACCCGATTTCGCGCGTCCGCTCCGTCACGCTCACCAGCATGATGTTCATGATCACGATTCCCCCCACGATCAGCGCGATCGATGCGATCCCGATCGTCACCCCGAAAAACGTCCCACTGATGCTGCTCCAAAGCTCAAGAAACGACTCGTTCGTTTCCATGACGAAATCATCGGCGTCTTGATACGCCACGTGTCGGCGCGCCCGCAAGATCAACCGAACCTCGTCCATCGTGGAGTCCAGCGCCTCCTTGCCGTTTGCCTTAACCCACAGCCGAACGGAATCATCTCTCGCATACGTCGCCTGATACGTCGTAAGCGGCATGATCACCCAGTTGTCTTGCGACTGCCCCATCACCGACCCGCGCTTCTTCGCCACTCCGATGATTTCACACTCGCTGGTGTCAACGTGAATCACTTTCCCGATCGGATCCGACCCGGAGAGCAGCTTGTCTACGATGTCGTACCCCACAATGCAAACGGGGGCCGAACGCGCCACGTCGAGCCGCGTAAAGTAACGCCCCTCCGCCAGTTCGCGGCTCATGACTTCCGGCATCTCGTGCGTGAATCCGACGATCGCCGTATCGGAGAGGTAGTCGGTGCCATACTTGACCTGCCCCACCTTGTTGAGGCTTCCGGCCACGGCCACGCAGCTGCGGCATGTATCGCGGACGGCTTCGTAGTCATCGTAATGAAACTTCTTGCGCTTTTGGGCCGCCTCCCATTGGTCAACGCTGTGGATGTTCGACGGCGCGCGGTTGATCATGAAGACGTCGGCGCTGAGATTGGATGAGATCGCTTGCCCGACGTAGTCGTTCAACCCGTTGATCAGGCTGACCACGGCGATCACGGACATCACCCCGATCACCACGCCGAGCAGAGTGAGCGCGCTGCGCAGCTTGTGCGACCACAGGCTCGCCACAGCGATTCGGATCGCTTCGCCCATCGTCATCGAGGTCTTGCTCGTTTTGGAGGCTTGCCCTGCCATTGAGGCCTCTTCACCTTTGCTCAGACACCCGTCCGCAACATTCCGCACTTCGCGCGTTTCGCTTCATCCTATCATACGCACTGGAGCCGTCCGAAGTTGCAGCCCGCTGCCGGGTAACTCGCCAAATTACCGACACTTCGGGGCGCTGTTCACGCGGCGGAACGCCACCGGTTAGGCCACCGGGGCCCAGCGCCGGTTAGGTCTGGGACGCAAACAAAAAGGGCGTTCTCGGTGTCAACCGGAACGCCCTTGAACTACTACTGCTTGCTCGCTCTGACGCCGGAAAGGCCTCAGCGCGCGGGTCAGAATATGAACTTCGCTGCAATCTGCATCAGTCTCGGGTCATGCGCACCCAATATCTGTCCGAAATTCCCGCTACTGACGTTCCCCGTAAGGCCAGCGGGATCGAATTGAGTGTGGTTGAAGACATTGTAGGCCTCGAGCCTCAGCTGGATCGTCGTGGATTCCGATATGCTCGTGTCCTTGTACAGAACAAAATTCCAATTGTTCAGGCCAGGACCACGAAGGGCGTTCCGAGGCGTGTCACCGTACGCCGCGACACTCGTCGGTGAAACTCCCGCCGCTGGGCAGCTCGGCGCGCAAGTGACTTGGGCGAACGAATTCGGATTAAACCAGAAATGTCCCACAGCCCCGTTGATGGTCTGCACAACCCGAGGATTCAAGTAGCTAACGGGTGCGACCTGATTGGGACCGTCCCAGCAAGAAAAGTCTCCGCCCAAATCGCAGCCTCCCGACGGCGTGTTTAGATCGGCAACATCGAACGGGAAGCCGGTTTGGAATGTCGTGATTCCTGTGACCGTCCAACCCTGCGTCAACCTGGAAACCATCCAGTTACCATGCACACCCGGGAGGTGGTACACATAGCTAAGCACGAGTCGTTGCCTTGCATCGTAGATTGAGCTCGCCCAGTCGCACTTTGGAAAGCAATAGGGGTTGCTCGCGCGAATGGAGCCTCCAAACCCTCCTAGTTCGCTACCAAAAGTCCCAAAACTGCTGTTCTCAAAGCCAGAGGTATCGTCGATGGAATGGCTGTACGTATACGAAATCAAGAACTGCAACCCATGAGACATCCTCTTGTCTACGCTGATCTGGAGACCGTTGTAGCGGGAATTTCCTTCACTAAACAGTGTGTCGATCGAGCCGTACACATTTATGTTGTAGAGATTTATCGGAGTGTCGTTTATGCCGAGTCCGGTCACGATGTTCTGCGGCAGGCCCAGCGTCAAGTGTCGCGCCTGGGATCCCACGTATCCGACCGTGAGAATCGTGTTGCTCGGGAATTGACGTTGGACCGTTAGGTTGTAGTTCGTGACCCTAGGATCTGTCGTATTCGGTGCAACTGACGCGCAGCAGAAGCCCCAAATTGGCTCAAGTCCCGGAGTTGTTGCGAAATTCACGTTTGATGGAAAACCGTGGAACGGAAACGGACTGGGAACGACGGCACCCGTCGCTATGTCAGCATATGGGTTCTTAAAACCCGGATTCACCCCTACGATGACGCCCGGCGCCAAAGCTCCGTTCAGTACGGTGGTCGCGAAGGGCGGCATACCGACGACTTGATCGGCCTGTTCCGTTTCCGACTTGTCGTAATAGATCCCGAATCCCGCGCGAATGCTCGTCTTGTTTGGACCACCGGTCAGCCATCCCCAGTCTGGGCTGTACGCAACTCCGAGTCGGGGGCCGAAATTTTTCCACTGAGTGGGACCGGCCGAATTCACTCCGGGATCGCCCTGATAAACGACACCTATGGGCGCACCAGGAAACACTACTGACTGCTGACCAGCGCTGAACGCCACCTGGCCATGCCCATTGAAAGCGTAGTTGACCTGGGGCGTGTCGACCGTCCAACCCGAGCCAAAGATGAATGTCAGATTGGAGCGCAGTTTGAACTGGTCTTGAGCATAGCTGTAGTATTGCCGTGTCCGCGTGTTCTCGAGCGAGCCGCTGCCTTGGATGTACAACGCTGGAATGCCGAGCAGAAAGTCGACTCCAGTGTTGCCGGTGCTATATGTGCCAAAAGGCTGAAACTGGTAGAAGCCGTCATTGGTGGAAAGGAACGGGTTCCACACCTCCCAGTGCCGTATGTCGATGCCAAGCTTGATCGTGTGGCGCCCTTCGATTAGCTGGAAATTGTCGCCGCCTTGATATACCTGGTCAATGCGTGGCTGCGGGCCGTCCTCAGAGAACCCGAGATTGAAGAGACCCGTCACCTGGATCACAGGCAGCCCCGCTCCGCTTGGGTCCTGGGGCGTAATCTGAAAGTTGTAAGGGGCCGCAGACGGCAACGTTGGATTCTGCGGAAATACCGCGCCAAAATTGAAGCGATTATATCCGGCGCGCAACTCGTTTAGCATGTGGTCGTTGAACACGTGCGTCCACGATAGACTCAGAAGCTTGAAGTGTTGCTGATCGATCTCCCCAAAACCCGGGAGAGTGGCGCCAATGAACGGTATGGGCTCCTCCGTAGGCGTGGATTCCATATACCATGTGCCCCACAACGAATCCTTCGAGTTGAAGTTTTGGTCGATCCGCGCGAGGTACTGATTGTCACTTTCGGTTTGTGTAGCAACGACTAGGAAATTGTTCCCCTGCCCTGGCGTCGGTAGAGGAACATACTTATTTAGCAATGCGGAGGATAGTGAGTTGTAGTCCTGCGTGGGAATCATGCCGGTGCTGAATAAACCATTCGTGATCACAGTCCCGTTCGGGGCGTACGCCTTGCCGTAGAAGGTGCCGGCCGGGCACATGACCCCGCCCGAAACGGGACAGGGCGATTGAGAATCCCCGAAAAGCGGAAACGGGGATACATTGGGATTGACTGGGGGAATGGGAGGCGGGCCCACAACGGGTGGCGTCCCGTTGAAATCGAATCCGCTGAAATTACCGCCCCGCTGGGCCTGTGTGAAGACGGGTGTGAGGAGCAAGCCATTTGTAACGCCGTTATTGTTCAGAGGCACGCCTTCACGAATACCCTGATACGAAAAGAAGAAAAATGTGTGGTTCTTGATCACGGGGCCGCCGATCGTCCCGCCAAACTGGTTCTCGTGAAATGGGTTCGGCGCCGTGGCGAAGTAATTCGTTGAATCCAGAAATGTGTCGCGATAGAACTCAAACGCGTCACCGTGGAACCGATTCGTCCCTGACTTCGTGATCGCGTCTACGATCGCCCCTGACGAGCGCGCATACTCCGGATTAATGGTGCTCGTAACCATCCTGAATTCCGCGACGGCGTCCTCGCTCATCGTCAAAGTCTGCGTGTTGAGGACCAAGTCGTTGGTATCAGTACCGTCTATCAAGAACACGTTGAATTGGGATTCTCCGCCATTCGTGGCAAAGTTTGTCCCGGGACCACTTGCGCCAAAACGATCGGACGCGCCCACCACGCCCGGCTGCAGCTGCTGCAACTGTATCCAGTTACGCCCGATCAAAGGCAAATCTACGATCTGCTGCGAACTTATCACCGTTCCAAGCTGAGGTGTCGTCGTCTCGACCTGCGCTGCGTTCGCTTCCACAGTGATCTGCTGATTGATTGCGCCAACCGTCATCTGAGCGTCCTGCGTGTAAACGGTGTTGACGTCCAAATGGATTTTCGCCACGGCGAAGGTCTGGAAGCTGGCCTTCTCAATCTTAAGCGAGTAGTCGCCGATCGCCAGTTGGAGGAAGGTGTAGCTACCGTCTGGCTGAGTCCTCACTTGTTGCGAGGCATTTGTCGCCATGTTTGTCGCAGTCACAACCGCGTCCGGTAATCCGGCACCAGTCGCGTCGGTCACTGTGCCCCGGATACTACCGTACAGATCGGCCCGGGCTACCCCCACTTGGAATAGAAGCACTGCCGCCAGCAACACGACCACGGTCAGCAACTTGCGATTCATGTCTCGCCTCCTGAAAGCTGGGCGCCGGGCAAGTCCCGCAGAAATGACGCCCCCAAGAAAGTTAGCCCGACCAAGGAACACACACGCCTGGTGCGCCATAACGCAACTGTGCGTCCATTGGAATCTAGGGCTAAGTGTCTAATTATCAAAGCCCTCGACCGCACCGAAATTTGGTAATTCGCAATTGCTACTGTTTGCTGTATACGCAAATTGGTAGCTCTTGCTCACCACAACGAGCCGTCCGTCGGTGGGAGCAACCTAGGCTCCGTCGAGGATTTGTCCGAAGAAGATTTCTTCCATACGCTACCGTTTGGAGCCCATCGAACCGATGTTCGTCAGGGCATAACTATGATCACTTTTGAGCCAGCTAAAGCCAAAAATAGGGCATCATAGATAACTCCAGTCCTCAGCTGTCTTCGCCGCCTAGGTGGCCGCCGTGTCAGGGGCGGGTTGCAGGCTCCCGGCAGCCGGTTTTTGGGCGGAAGTAGCAATCCCATCATTTTCAAGGAGGGTGATCTTATGCTGCGCAAGCTATCGCTCTTGTGTGGTTTGGTTCTCGCAGTCTGCCTGACGACACATGCCCAGGGGTTGGGCGACAAGGTCGAAGTGTTCGGCGGGTACTCCTATATGCACGTCGATAATTCCCCGTCGTTTAGCACGAACGGCTGGGAGCTATCGGGCCAGTACAAGGTCAACGACTGGCTCGGCGGCGTCGCGGACTTCGACGGACACTACGGCTCGGGCAACTCGATCCACACGTTTCTCTTCGGACCGCAGGTCTCCTGGCCCGCCCGCGTGTCGCCGTTCGCTCACTTGCTGATCGGCGCAGGGCACGCCAGTGCTATCGGGGAAGATACCGGTTTCGCGCTCGCGCTAGGTGGAGGCATCGACACCGAAATTGTGCCGCACTTCTATTGGCGTGTTTTCCAGGCTGACTATCTGCAGACGAACTTCTTCGGCACCCGGCAGGATAACGCCCGCATTTCGACCGGGATCGTAATTCACTTCTGAGCAAGACTTCTCTCAGCGCAGTGGGGGCGGCGTGCCAAGTGCTTACGCACGCTGCTCCCGCTCGTGTTCTCTACTGCATCTGAAACTGAACGGTGATTACCGTCTCGACTTCGACAGGCTTCCCGCTCAATCGGGTCGGCTGGTAACGCCACTGCTGAACCGCCTCAACAGCGGCTCTGACCAGAATCGGGTTCCCGCTTATGACCTCGAGGTTCCTGATCGCTCCGTCGGTGCCGATAATCGCGCGCAGTTGTACGACGCCGGAAAGATGAAGCACTTTCGCCGCTTGGGGATACTCAGGCTGAACGCGATTAACGAGCCGCGCTTCCATGACTCCGCCGCTCATCACAACTGGCCGGGCTGGATCCGGGCGCGCGATGTGCGGAGGCTTAGATCCATCCCCTCCGACTCCGTGTCCAGGTCCCTCTGTAGGCGCCACGCCAACCGTGTCATAAACTGGCGGCGGTTCGTTATTCCCATCGGCAAGGAGGTGCTGCGGAATTCGAGGTGGCTGCTGAAGGAATGTCACGCTGGACGTCTGCCGAGTTGGCACTGGATGTTCGACCACCTGCGGGCGCGGCGGTTCGGGTTGCGGCGCGGAGCGGAAGATGGGCACGGGCGCGAGAATCGGCTGCGATGTCATCACCGCCGGATTTATCAGTGGCGAGAGCAGCAGCACCGCGACGACTGTTGCCTCCAGACAGATGGACGCGAACAGTGCTTTCCCACGCAACCGCCGCGCGCGCCCGATTTCTTTCGAATCGCTGTCCACAATGCACTGCGAAAAATCTGCGAGATCGCTCATGGACACACCTCCTCCGTTCAAGCGGACAAAATAGGAATTGCGCATCGGCCCTCGCGCTTCAGCCTGGCGTGAGGCTGTGCCGTAAGGGCCTAGGAGTTCGCGCGATCTCTTGCGAAGAATAGACACCGCTGGAGGAACCAGGTTCCCGGCGGAGCACCCATTGAGTCCAGGCTGGCCTAACGTGCTCTGTCGCAAGAGCTTGTGCTCTGAGCACAAAAGATGCATCGGTTTTGCGCCGGCGCGCGTCTAACTGTCCGAAGGATCCCTCGTATTGGGGTCATACATAGAGGTGGTCATCATGAATCGCTCTGGATTGGAAGCTGTAGGAGTTCGGTACACGGGCTGGGCCGCGCTCAACCGCGATCCGCTTGAGGATCAGGTCGAATTCACCTGCCCGCATTGCGGCGCGCATGCGTCGAAGGCTGCTCGCCGGCCCCGCTCGGCGTATCACTTCACCGACGGGTTCGTGCAAGACGTCGAAGGCGAGACTGGCGTCTGCCGCAGCTGCAAGAAGTCGGTGCGCGTGTCGCCGATCGTCCTGGTCCACGACCGGGATGAGCAGCGGCGCTTCCACGCCGTCTTCGAGGCTGACCTCGAAGTCTCGAAGAACTAACCGCGCGAACTGCGGCGAAAACAAGGCGAGGAGCGATGTGCCCCTCGCCTTTTCGTCTGCCTGCCCGCTGCTGATCAGCGGTAGCCGTCAGGACCAAAGCCGCGATAGCGGCACTCGTCACGGATGCGATCCAGCTCGCGGCGCTCGTGCTCCGCTTGCCGACTGTAGTAGCCGTGATGCGCGATGGCCTTATCCAATTCGTGCTGCTCGTGCCGAATGTGCTTGTAGCACCAATCATCGGCGCCAGCAGTTCCAGCAGCTCCCAACACCAACAAAGACCCCAGAATGATTCCGAATAATTTGAAATGCTTTAGCATGACCGACCTCCGCCGCAGCCCCGAAGCCTGCTGGGTGGCTTCGCCTGCTGGCTGCTTACAATGGGGATGGCCGGAAGCTCAAGCAGGTTGCTTGCGCCCGTTGTCAATTGAGAAATCGAGAGATAGCTCGGTGCAGCTTCACTCGGTGTCGAGCGGAAGGTGGTACTTCTCCATCTGGCGACGGACCTGTGCGAACGCGTCGTCCACCGTGTCCGCAAACTGGAGCAGCTTGTAATCGGATTCGCTCATCGTGCCGGTGTGCACCATGTGACGCCAGTTCACAACCTTGTCCCAGTATTCGCGGCCGTAGATGAGGATCAGGTGCTTGGCCGCCAGCTTCCCGGTCTGCAACAGCGTGAGCATTTCCCAAAGCTCGTCCATGGTGCCGAACCCGCCGGGGAAGACGATCAGCGCCTTGGCCATCTGCGCGAACCAAAGCTTGCGCATAAAAAAGTAATGGAAGCAGAAGTTCAGCTCCGCGCTGATGTAAGGGTTCGGCCGCTGCTCGTGCGGCAGCTGGATGCTCAGCCCGATCGATGAACCGCCGGCTTCGGCCGCGCCGCGGTTCGCCGCTTCCATGATGCCTGGCCCGCCGCCCGAGCAGACCACGAAGCGGCGCGGCTGCGTGCCGAGCGTCATCGCCCACGAGGTAATGCGGCGCGAAAGCTCCCGCGCCTCTTCGTAATACCGCGACATGTTGAGCGTTGACCGCCCCGCGGCAATTTTCTGCTGCCATTCGGCGCTGCGATGCTTGCGCGCCTCGCGCTGGAGCTTCTTCAAGTTCGCGAGCGCCACGTCGCGCGGATGAACCCGCGCCGAGCCAAACATCACGATCGTATCGGCCACGCCGGCGCGACGCAGCCGGTTGAGCGGATCGATGTACTCGGCCAGAATGCGCAGCGGCCTGGCCGGCTTGCTCTCCATGAAGACAGGATCCTGATACGCCAGATCGGGCATCGGCAGGTGGCCGGAACGCTTCATCACTCCCCCCCGAAGAAAACGCAAAGGTCCATTCTAGCGTGAGCGCTGCCAGCAGGTGCGCACAGTTGTCGAGCCGATGCGCGATTTCGCAACGCAACACCCCCCCGAAAAATTGTCGAGTAGATTGCACCTCGACCGATTGTTTTCATGGAGTTGCAGCGAATTCTACTCGGCAGACATTGTCGAGTAGAAATGCATCGAAAGCGCACAGACAGGAGTGTCTGTGCCACGATAGACGACCTCCCGTCGATCGGCAGAAACGCTCGCGCAGCAATCATCGCGCTCAACAAATCCTCTCTGGCTCACACACCAGGAGCCACAACCACGCTAAGCACGCGCTGAGTTCTAATGAACTGTACTCAAGTACGGTTTTGGTCGAGTTCCGGTACCACCTAGGATACGTGATGCGAGGAGTGAGCTACGATGCGCTGCGAGCAGTTCCGGCGGGCTTTGATTCTTCGGCGAGGAGTTCGCGGGCGGTGAAGATCGAGCGGTAGTTGTATTTCGCGCGGAGCATGTTGGAGCCACCCTCTTCGCGATCGACGAGGCTGATCACGGCGATCACTTCGCAGCCCTCGCGCTCGGCGGCGTCGATAGCTTCCTGCGTCGAGCCACCGGTGGTGCATACGTCGTCGACGATCGCCACGCGCTTGCCTTGCGTTTCTTCCATTCCTTCGATCTGCTTCTTTCGCCCGTGGCCCTTGGCTTCCTTGCGGACCAGGAATCCTTGCAACGGCCGCCTTTCGATAGCACTCACCACGATCGCCGCGGACACCACGGGATCCGCGCCCATGCTGAGCCCGCCGATCGCGTCCGGCTTCATGCCCATTTCGTCCAGCATTTCGAGAATGCAGTAGCCGGTATGCAGCGCGCCTTCCGGGTCGAGGGTCGTCAGGCGGCAGTCGAGGTAGTAGTTACTCTTCTTGCCGGAAGCCAACGTGAAATCGCCACGCTTGATCGATTTCGCGCGGAGGAGATTGGCGAGTTGCTGACAGTGAGTCATTGTCTTCGTGACGGATTGTACGCGAAAAACGTGAGCGCCTGCCGCTTATCCAGCGTTAGATCGAGGTTGGCTCTCTAAAGTTTACCGGAGGGTAGACGATTATCGGAATTACTAGTCGAAAAAAATCTGTGAGACAATTTGCACCTTGACAAGAAGAGACATTTGGCCATATATGGCCATATATGGCCAATCGTTCAGATAAGCGAAAGGAACCCTGTCACGTCAATCTGAATGAGGAGCAAATCGCCATCTTGGATGCAATTGCGAAGGAAAAAGGGAAGACGAGAACAGGCATCGAGCCGAATCGGTCACAGCTAATCGTCAAGGCGATCGATAATTTTATTGACGATTGCAGGCGAGAGAACGATCTCAAGCAAGCGATCGAACAAACCGAGCTCAACTTGCGGCGACTGAAACTTCGGGAGGACCAGTCCAAAGCAAAAGGCCGTGCCCTTGAGGTCGTTTCATAGTGTGACCGCAGCTGTGCAGCGCAGCTCCGAATTTATCCCGGCCAAATCTGCGAGGAGGCAAAGCAATGGAAAAAGCCCAGGCAACCATGAAGCAAGAAGGGCTGATGGCACTTGCGATCCTGGCGACGATCAACAGTCAAGCGCAACAACCAGCCACAATCGAAACAGTTTCAGAGAGGCTCTTCCGCTTGCGTGAAGGCGGTGTCGAGATTGGCGAAATCGCACTGCGCAGGATTCCCGGAGGGTATTACTCCGAAGACCTGGAAAACCTAGTTGGTCGATACATCGCATCGGGTTATGCTGAACAAAGGAGCCCGATCAAGTTCAATGAGGCTGGGATTAGGCTGCTTGAAGATGTAGTCAGCGAACAGGCATCTGAGAGCCCGGACTTTGCAGCTCGTGCAGCAAAGATTTTAGGATTGAAGCTGCCGACGTCAGGAAAATAGCTCGTTCGCAGCTGTTATTACGCGAGCCTTCTCCGGCTTCGTCAGCCGAGAGTCGCAGAATACTCGGATCTTTTGACGCTGCTCCATCAACTCTTTAAGGTGATCTTTGAGTCGAGGTATAACCTCAAAGACCTCTCTCGTGAAGCAGCGATCTCCTTCTCGATATAGAATCTGCGCCCCGCTTTCCACGGGTGTCGATACTCCGTGGCCAGGAACAACAACTAAGATGCGCCAACTCGATGCGGGATCTAGGCCTGCTCCCTCCGTAATTGCCCGCTCCCAACTCGTGGGACTCTCGATGTAAGCTTCTCTCTTCCTTCCGCGAAACAGATGCTGGTTCCAAGCCGATATCTCGGGGACCCCGGCCGAAACCGGCACTTCCTTTATCTGCTCGTACTCGATGTTAAACATCAGAGCGTCGAGGAGATTCCGCTCGCTCTCCGAACCAACTGTTGCTAATCGAAGAACCATAAGCAATTGGTCGTCAGCGAGCAGCATGATGTGTTGAATTTCGACTCCAAATCGCTGTTTTAGGGCCTCCACAAGGCGCGTAAGAATTCGTTCGGCCGCGAGTTTCCTCGCGTGGTCATAGCAATTTCGGTACATGAGGTCTCGCGCCCTCAGGAAATCCTCTATGTAGGTGCAAGCCGTGCTGTCGTAGGTGAGGACAATGCTGTCACCTTCGCGGTAAGGGCAGATCCGCTCGATCAGTGCGATCGCATTCGTTACCCCCATGGACAGGCCCGTCATATGAGCGTCTCGCGTGAGGTAATCCATCCGGTCCACGTCTAAGGAGGAGTCGATTAGGTCAGCAAGTAAGCAGTCCCAGCCGCGAAGGTCCGCCCTCTTCTTATCTAGGATCGCGGTCAAGTCGGCGGCGGCGATCCCTGCGGGTAGAAAATCCGCAAGATACCGAGATATGTATTCTCTCGAATAACTTTTGTCGGGATGGCTCATCTGATTTCTAGGGTCAATAAAACCTGTGAACCTATCGAGCGCGTGACCGAACGGACCATGACCGACATCATGGAGCAGGGCGGCCAGCTTCGCCTTGAGCAGGAGTTTAGTCCGGTCTTCGGGCCCGATCCGCGTCGGCTGCCCCGCTGAATCTCCTGCGGAGTACACCCGATCGTTTCGAAAAATCGCATCGAGGGCCATCTCAACGTGCTTGCAAACTCCGAGTGAGTGGGACAGGCGCGTATGCGTGGCGCTGGGAAAGACCATATATGAAAATGAGAGTTGTTTTACGCGATTAAGGCGTTGAAGCAACGGATGTGAGAGGAGCGCGGCAAAGTCGCCGTCCAGCGATAATTGGTTCCGGACGGGGTCGTCGATAAAGGTCCAGCCAGACGTCGCATGGGTTGGATTGGTCCACGACTCCGCCGTGGTTCTCGCCAGATAATGAACCTGATCTTTTTGGAACGCCCTTAGTTCAGCAAGTTCACTTCGCGCAAGATTGAGCGATTGCTGAACCTCTTCTAGACCCTCACGTCGAATGGCCTGGGATAGCTCGTCTGATGGGATGGCCCTTCCCCTTCCGCGCCATAGAATCATTTACGTTTCCAGTACCTCCTCAGGCGAGTCCACGCCTCTTCCTCGAGCAAGTTGGCGGGCGCCCGTGTTATCCCCTCGCCGGTGCTTCCTGCCCTAATCAGGCCTCTTAGTATTTGTCGTTCGAGGTCGGCCAACTCCGCCCCGCCAAAGAGGCGTATGAAAATACGATTTATCCAGCACGCAACGATATAGCAAATTATGCTGGGCAGAATAGAGACGGATGCCAAGACCGCATAGTAGGATGCCGCACTCCTGTAGTGGGACGCCATCCACAACGGCTCGAGAGTCCTCGCTTCGAAAATCGCCGTCGTAGCAGCCGCGCCGAAGACGGCACTCACGACGAAAAGCTCTACTCGGCTCCTTATATAGCGCGCCATTCCAAGTGGCTGGATTCTACTTAAAAATCTGGTTAACAGACAATTGTTAATCGGGGCGGTGACTGTTGACATAGAGCAATTCGAAACTGTCGCGGTTCAGGAGAATGGCGCTCCCAGGAAGTTACGGTCACTTCTTCTCGGGTTCGGCCTCGGATTCTTCTTCGAGGATGGCGGCGGCAGCGGCGATGCGGTCGCCCTCGTCGAGGCGCAGCAAGCGGACGCCCTGCGTCGAGCGGCCAGCCTCGCGGATTTCGGCCGCGTGAACACGAATTACTTTGCCGTGGCCGGTGATGATCATGACGTCGGAATCCTCGCGGACTTGCAGCGCGGCGACGACAGGACCGTTGCGCTCGGTTGATTTCAGGTTGATGACGCCCTTGCCGCCGCGCGACGTGACGCGGTATTCGGCGAGCGGCGTGCGCTTGCCGTAGCCCTTTTCGGCAACCGTGAGCATCAGCGAAGTGAGCGATTCGCGAATCTCGTCGCTTTCGAGATCGTCGAGGTTCTGCGTCTCTTTCTTGTATTCCTTCTGGATGATCCCGAAATCGACCTGCACCGCGTCCATCGAGACAACGTAGTCGCCCTTGGCGAGGTCCATGCCATTGACGCCGCCGGCGTTGCGGCCCATCGAGCGAACCTCGGTTTCGCGGAAGAGAATGGCCTGGCCCTCGCGGCTCGCGAGGAAAATCATCTGCTTGCCGTCGGTGAGCTTCGCGCCGACCACCTCGTCGTTGGCATCGAGATTGATGGCGATGATGCCCGACGGACGCGGATTGGAAAATTCCGTGAGCTCCGTCTTCTTCACCGTCCCGTTTTTCGTGGCGAAGAAGACGTAGCGGCCGGCCTCTTCCAGATTGCGCGCCGGGACGATGGCTTTCAGCGTTTCGCCCTCCTGGAGGCGCACGAGATTCGTGATGGCCTTTCCTCGCGTGGCTGCGGCGGCTTCGGGAATTTCATAAACCTTCAGCCAATAGATGCGGCCTTTCGACGTAAACAGCAGGATGTAGCTGTGCGCCGAGGCGGTGAAGAAGTGCTCGACGAAATCGTCTTCGCGCGTCTTGGCGCCGATGCGGCCCTTG